>NZ_KI391939.1:0-97959 GCF_000162375.2 Acinetobacter sp. RUH 2624
GTGGTGTAAGTCTTGTGTTTCTTGCTCATGGTAAACTCCTGATGAGTGTGTTTAGTTTACCAAGTTAAAACCTCCTGTTTTTTCAGCACACATCATAATGGCATTGATACATGGTCAGACTTTACGGTTTCCCAAGGAGATAAAATCAATATTTCTGATTTAATCATTGGCCAAGCTAGTAAAGAAAATCTCAATCAGTTTGTATCATTTGAAAAAAGCGGTTCAACAGTTACGCTAAGTTTGGATAGAGACGGAAATGATGTAAATTATTCAGCTACCAAGCTATTAATTTTAAATAATCAAACAAATGTTACTAGTTTGGATGATTTAATTAAAGCTGATGTATTTATAATTTAGTTTCATCACTGATACTTTAATTTAAATTTTAAAGATTGAATAAAAAAACCGCTATTTGATAGCGGTTTTTTTATTCACGATCTCTATAAAAAAGCCTCATACTCCACATACCCATCTTCAATTGCAGGAATAATCTCTACAAACTCAAAGTAGGGCACTGTACAAAATTCAGAGTCTCGAATCGCATCAATCACAAAATAATAATCTTGCAGAGATGTGGTCTCAAACACAGCAATATCACTGGCTTTAGTGCTAAACGCTTCAACGTCATACCACCGAACTTTTACAGTCGGGTACTTCTCAAAAATAGGTTCAAGCTTTTGTGTACTAAACTCAGCGCGCTTTTCACGAGCTAAAGCCAACCAAGCAGGCAAAGCTCTTAAATGAATAAAAAAAGTATAGGTTCTAGACATAACTACTCCATGACTGAGCCGAGTTGTAGTTCAACTGAAAAGACAGCATTTACTTGTCATATCAATATGACTCAGTCAGTATATGAGTGATTACTCACATTAAATACTCGCATTTCGACTCATGTCAGAAACACTCCCAGACCCACGCAAACGCCCGCGTCAAGCACGCTTAGTGGCAACTTTTGAAGCTATTTTAGAGGCGGCTGCTCGCATTTTAGAATCGTTAGGCTTTGCTGGATTTAACACAAATACCGTGGCTGAACTTGCTGGGGTAAGCATTGGGAGCCTATATCAATACTTTCCATCTAAAGATGCTTTAATCGTTGAGTTAATTCGACGTGAGCGTGCAAAACTTTCAAATCGTATCGTTGAAGCCATACAGCAACATGAAGCCGCAAACTTAAAAGAAAAATTAAAACTCATCATTCAGGCTGCTGTGCAACATCAATTGAGCCGTCCGCAGTTGGCACGAACACTAGAGTTTGCTTCCGAACTTATTGGAAAAGATGTTGAGGAAAGTGAGCTTCAACACGAACTTGAAACCATAATTTCTGGTCTGTTTGTACGTTCTGATATTTCACATGCGCAGACAGCCGCACAAGATGTGATTGCTTTAAGCAAAGGAATGATAAACGCAGCAGGTATAACAGGGGAAAGTGATTTAAATCATTTACAGCAGCGAGTTGAAAAAGCTGTATTTGGGTATTTGGATTTGAGCTAGCGGACATAAGCCATGATTTCTGTTTGTCATGTGATATATAAGTTGTCATTTTCTATTTTAGTAATTCAAAAGTTTAGTAACTCTTACGACATATGATGGATTTAGATTAGATATTTATCAGCTTTAGAACCAAGAGAGATTACATGAAATTGTGGAGAGTTGATCAATAAGTAATCCTGAAAGGTGACAAAACATTAAAAAAGCCCAAGTACTATGAGTCGGGCTTTTTTAAAAATAAGACTATGATTTATATCAGAGAAAATTACATTTCGCATAAGCTGTATTATATTAATTTTAGATTTTCTTCTTAATTCAAAAGAAAAGTTAAACCCTTTTATTCTTTAACACATATAGTTTTATTTGTATTTTAAAAATATAGATTATCGTTTCAATCGTAGGGGTAGTTTAATTTGCTTAAATTACTCTGTGTAAATTTTATTTACATATACAATGCTCCTTGAACTAGATGCTCTTCCTTTAAATCATCTGTACATGATGTCAATTTATTTGATTCAATCATGTATTTCTTTAAAAACTCAATTTGCTGAGTATCGAGTAAATACTTACAAATATAGCTATCATAAGAATATGAAAGCCAATCATTGACAAATATTAAATAATAATTTCCCTGATCAATATTGAATAACAATTCAGTATGCTGATACTGATCTTCCACTATGAACAAACAAAAATTATCCCACTTCAAGAATTCAGTTCGATAAGGATGGCATTCAAAATATTTAGAAATTTTTTGCCCCTGTATGACTTGAATTTCTGGTAAATACTCAAGCACTCTTCTGATTGAAATTATAGTTGCACTAAAACTTCGTTCTGCCCCAAAACTATGACCCTCGTTAATCCACTCACCTTGAGATAATTCAGCCTCAATAACATAAGATTTTAAAACTTCAGTTGGTCGATCATATAAAGTATTCAGTTCTGAATGTGGAGGGAGCCAAAGCAAATAATATCGCCCATTTTTAGTATGTTGAGCTTCAGAGTCTTGTAAAGAAATTTGGTACCTTTCACCAACTCTAGGCAAAAGCTCATCTAACTTTATGATGGACTCCCAACTTAAATCCCAGTTTGTTCGAGACCAATTGGCAGAAGCAAGTAGTTCAATTTTATTTCTATTCATTTTGACCATTTATCAGCAATTGCTTATCCCAGAATTAACTTTAACTCAAATCTTTTACAAACCGCTAGCTAGCCAACAAAGGTCCTGTGGCATTAAGGATAAACTGACGAAAACATGTTATATCAATCATCTTATCCAAATAATTATTATTTAACATAATGGGCGTTACCTAAATAATATTTAAAAAGCCTTTTAAAATCACTCTGTACAACTTGAGTGAGACATAACTCGGTTTAATTTAAAATTTCTTTTCGAATTCAAAATTAGAATAAAAACTAATGTTTATCACAACAGATATTCTTGTAGTTCTTTTTCAATCGTCTCGCTAATCAAAGTTGAATAGTCACTATCCTTAGTATCTAAATGACGCATTAACCACACATCTTGTTTTAAAGTTTGCTCAGGTAGTATGGGCACTAAACCAGAAGCCTGCGCAATAAAACAAGGCAGGGCTGTAATTCCTTGTCCTTCAATGACTGCTCGTAGTTGCGAGTGCATGTTATCAAAAGACAAAGCAGGGACTGCATCTTGGGTGAGTTCACGCAACCATTGTGCCAAAAAGGTATATTGAAGGCTTCTGTCCCAACCAACTATACGATGATTCAATAAATCATCAGCCGTTTCAGCATGCTCTGTGAAACTGGCGAAATAATCCTTACTACCATAAAGCCCATACTCCAGTTGGCCAAGCCGCCGAATAATGTAACGCCCACTTTCTGGACGAACAAGTCGAAGAATAAGGTCAGCTTCCCGTCGGGAAAAATCAACTGGAACGACACTCGTTGAAATCTCTAATTGTAAATCTGGATGCTTCAGTTGCAATGCTGTTAGCTTTGATTGAAGCAACTGTTGCCCGATTAACTCAGGTAAAGCAATGCGGAACAATGATTGTTGCCCTTGATCATTGTAACGTTCCATCGCTATTAAATGCTCTTCTGCTTTTTCAGCCAAAGCAAAAAAATGTTTTCCAACATGGGTGAGCGTATAGCCATCACTATCTCGAGAAAAAAGAACCGTATTGAGGCTTTTCTCCAGTTCAACGGCTCTGCGATGTACGGTAGAAACACTAATACCAAGCAATTTTGCACTGCGGCTCAACCCGCCAGTTCGCCCAATAGCTAACAAAATTTTAGTATCGTCCCAGTTCATACCTTTCCATATTTAGAAAATGCGTTTGCAATAAAAACTATAGTATCGCCGATGTTTAGATTTATACAATTCAAACAAGTACTCAAAACTCATTATTTGAGACGACTAACCTTTTAGAGCTAAGGCATGTGTCGTTGCAATTAAATAAGATTTTCTGGTTATGGCAGGAGCTATTTCTGAGATCACAATATTAACAACAGAGGAGTTCTGCCATGACGACCATTTATGTAGTTGATGCATTTACCACCCAACCAAATACAGGAAATCGAGCAGGGGTTGTGCTAGATGCTGACCAACTTACAACGCAAGAAATGCAAGATATTGCTGCATTCGCAGAGTATTCAGAAACTGCCTTTGTTTTATCACCAAAAGATCCAAGCCATGACATACATGTTCGATATTTTACCCCTACACATGAAGTCCCAATCTGTGGACATGCGACAATCGCCACTCATTTTTTACGTGCAACTACAGGCCACCAATCAGACTATCCATTAATCGCAAAAACAGGAGCTGGTCATTTACCCGTTTCAATATTCGGAAGTCCAGAACAGTTATTGGTGAAAATGACTCAAGGTCGTGTAGAGTTTTTATCACCTTTTAATGCGAATCAAAGGGCTGAACTCGCAAGCGCATTGGGTGTGAGTGTGAATGATTTTGCTGACTTACCAATACAAGTTGTCACGACGGGGCATTCCAAGGTGATGGTGCCAATGCTGAGCAGAAATAAGCTCGATGAATTAATTCCAAACAATGAAAAATTGAAAGCTATTAGTGCTGAAATAGGTTGCAATGGTTTTTTCCCCTTTGTCTTGGAAGGGAGTAGGCAAGAACCTATTACTTATGGTCGAATGTTTGCACCTGCAATCGGTATAAATGAAGATCCGGTAACTGGTAATGCAAATGGTCCAGCGGGAGCGTACCTTGTTCACCATGATTTAATCGAATGTGACCAGAAAGTAAGTTATTGGGGGTATCAAGGTCTCGCAATAAAAAAACCGGGGCGAGTTCTAGTGACAGTTGAGAAAATAGATTCAATATTACACGTTAGTATTGCAGGTCAAGCCGTTTTAGTTGGCTCAGTTTTGTACTCTGGAAAAGATTGATTATATTTAAGAAATTATGACATTTTGAGTAATAAAAAAACCGCTATAGATAGCGGTTTTTTATTTGGCAGATGCTTAATCTTACCAGCTTAACGCACCACCAGTTTGGTAGTCAGTTACGCGAGTTTCAAAGAAGTTCTTCTCTTTACGTAAGTCCATCATCTCAGACATCCACGCAAATGGATTCGTTACACCAGCAAATTGCTCTGGTAAACCTAACTGAGATAAACGACGGTTACAGATGAATTTCAAATATTCTTCCATCATGCTTGCATTCATACCCAATACACCGCGTGGCATCGTGTCACGTGCATATTCGATTTCAAGCATAGTACCTTCAAGAATCATTTGAATGACTTCTTGCTGGAACTCGGCAGTCCAAAGGTGAGGGTTCTCAATCTTGATTTGGTTAATCATGTCGATACCAAAGTTCAAGTGCATAGACTCATCACGCAAGATGTATTGGAACTGCTCAGCAACACCGTTCATCTTGTTACGACGGCCCATACTCAAAATTTGAGTAAAGCCACAGTAGAAGAAGATCCCTTCAAGTACACAGTAGAACGCGATCAAGTTACGAAGTAAACGTTGGTCATTTTCAGGCGTACCTGTGTGGAAAGTAGGGTCACTCAATGATTGAGTATATTTCAAGCCCCAAGCTGCTTTACGTGCAACTGATGGAATCTCGCGGTACATGTTGAAGACTTCGCCTTCATCCATACCTAAAGATTCGATACAGTATTGGTAAGCGTGAGTGTGAATTGCTTCTTCAAACGCTTGACGCAAAATATACTGACGGCATTCAGGGTTAGTAATGTGACGGTAAATCGCCAATACCAAGTTGTTCGCAACCAAAGAGTCTGCAGTCGAGAAGAAACCTAAAGAACGCATAACAATAGTACGCTCATCTTCGGTTAAGCCATTTTCAGACTTCCAAAGTGCGATGTCATGGTTCATGTTCACTTCTTGCGGCATCCAGTGGTTTGCACACCCGTCAAGATACTTCTGCCAAGCCCATTCGTATTTGAATGGCACAAGCTGGTTCAAGTCAGCGCGACAGTTAATCATGGCTTTGTCGTCAACTTGAACGCGTTGCGCGCCCATTTCTAACTCTTCAAGGCCAGGAGCAACATCCAAATGTTCTAAGGCTTCAGATGCTCGAGCCATTGAATCGGTTGGATTTGTTGATCGCACGGAATGGGTTCCAGCGGATTGTGGAGCTGCCACGCTCTGCGATGATGGCTGCGCAGCAGATACATTCTGCGAATCAGACGTTTTTTCCGGTTGGATGGGCGCAGACTTGTGTTCAGGTGCAGCCGGTTTTTGCGAATCATCTTCAAAATCGTCCCAACTAAGGATAGACATTGTTGTTCTCTCTTCGTTGTATATATCTATGTTCGACATCTCTAAACGAAGATGTCACTACTATACGCTTATAATGTGTAAACAAAATTAAGTTTTATCGATGTATGACCAAATTTTGGGCCTTTGGTCCATCATCCCTACAACTTATTTTGCTTACGCTGTTGTTTACGGATTTTAAAAAAGGCGTAAACCATAGGCGTATAAAAGAAAATAAAGGCAAAGATTAAGATTCCAACACCAAGCATATAGTTATGGCTGAGATGAGAAAACATAATCTTTACCTCGTTTAAAGTTGCTCTTTTTGTTTAAAGAGCAACTTTATTGAATATTATTGGCAAGCTTCGCAATCTGGGTTGTCGATTGAACAAGCCATAGGAACCGGAGCTGCTTGAGTAAAGCCGTCTTCTTCAACTGCTTCAGGCTTTTTCGCTTCTACTACTGGCGCTGCTGCAGGTGCTGCCGCTTCTACAGTTGCAGGTTTAACCGCGTTTAACGCACCTGTGTTAATTGTAGATTTTTCAGCAGAAGTTGCACCTAAAGCTCGGAGGTAATAAGTCGTCTTAAGACCACGTAACCATGCCATCTTATAAGTAATGTCAAGTTTCTTACCGTTTGCACCAGAGATGTAAAGGTTAAGAGACTGTGCTTGATCAATCCATTTTTGACGGCGTGATGCAGCATCAACAATCCAACGTGGCTCAACTTCAAACGCAGTAGCAAAGATTGCTTTTAATTCTTCAGGAATACGAGCAATTTTTTGTACTGAACCTTCAAAGTGTTTAAGGTCGTTAACCATTACTGTGTCCCAAAGACCACGGTCTTTTAATGCACGAACAAGGTAAGGGTTAATAACAGTGAACTCACCAGACAAGTTAGATTTCACATATAAGTTTTGGAATGTTGGCTCAATAGACTGAGAAACACCACAAATGTTTGAAATGGTTGCAGTTGGAGCAATCGCCATTACGTTTGAGTTACGCATACCGTCTTTTTGAACTTTGGCACGTAAAGTGTCCCAGTCTAAACGTTGAGTACGGTCAACTTCGAACATACGTTCTGGACGAGATTTAGCAACAATTTCTAAAGAGTCGATTGGAAGGATACCTTGATCCCACAATGAACCTTTGAATGTTGAGTAAGCGCCACGTTCAACAGCCAAGTCACTTGAAGTTTGGATTGCATAGTAGCTAATCACTTCCATTGACTCGTCAGCAAAGTTCACAGCTTCATCAGAACCGTAAGCCATACCCATTTCGTAAAGCGCATCTTGGAAGCCCATGATACCCATACCAACAGGACGGTGTTTCAAGTTAGAGTTTTTCGCTTGTGGTACAGCGTAGTAGTTAATGTCGATAACGTTATCGAGCATACGAACTGCTGTTTTAACCGTACGCGCTAACTTTTCACGGTCTAATACGCCGCCTCTAACGTGTTGAACAAGGTTGATCGAACCTAAGTTACATACTGCAATTTCGTCTTGGTTTGTGTTTAACGTAATTTCAGTACATAGGTTAGATGAGTGAACTACGCCAACGTGTTGTTGTGGTGAACGTAAGTTACATACATCTTTAAACGTGATCCAAGGATGCCCAGTTTCGAACAACATAGAAAGCATTTTGCGCCATAAGTCTTTCGCACGTACTTTCTTGTGCAACATGTTCTGTTCTTTCGCAACAGACTCATAGTATGCATAGCGTTCAGCAAACTCAGCACCAGTTAAATCGTGGAGGTCTGGAGTTTCAGATGGAGTAAATAGTGTCCATTCGCCATCTTCAAACACACGTTGCATAAATAGGTCAGGAACCCAGTTTGCAGTGTTCATGTCATGAGTACGACGACGGTCATCACCTGTGTTTTTACGAAGTTCTAAGAATTCTTCGATGTCTAAGTGCCAAGTTTCTAAGTACGCACATACCGCACCTTTACGCTTACCACCTTGGTTTACCGCAACAGCAGTATCGTTCGCAACTTTAAGGAATGGAACAACACCCTGAGATTTACCGTTTGTACCTTTAATATAAGAGTTCAAGGCACGTACAGGTGTCCAGTCATTACCTAAACCACCCGCCCATTTAGAGAGCATCGCGTTGTCACGCATTGCACCATAAATGTCATAAAGGTCGTCACCAATCGTTGTTAAGTAACAACTTGAAAGCTGTGGACGTAATGTACCTGAGTTAAACAGGGTAGGCGTAGAAGCCATATAGTCGAAGCTAGACAACAAGTTATAGAACTCGATTGCACGCTCTTCTTTATCTTGCTCATTCAGTGCAAGACCCATTGACACACGCATGAAGAATAATTGTGGTAATTCGAAGCGAACGCCATTTGAATGGATGAAGTAACGGTCAAATAGAGTCTGTAAACCTAAGTAGGTAAACTGGTTAGAACGTTCTGGCTGAATTGCTGCTGCTAGTTTTTCTAAATCGAACTTAAGCAAGTCTGGTGAAAGCAAATCAAGCTCTACACCTTTTTTCAAGAATGCTTCAAGTGCATTATTTTCAGCTGTATCTGCCGGTAAACCTAAGAATGCTAAACCAGTGCTGACCAACTCATCACGGAGCAAACGCGCAGTTACGTATGTATAGTTAGGTTCTTGTTCGATACGTGTACGTGTTGCCATCATCATGGTTGTTGCAATATCGCTTTCTTTTACGCCGTTATATAAGTTTTTAACGGTTTCATCGATAATTGCTTCAACCTCAATACCTTCTAAGCCTTCAGCAGCTCTATTTACAGTTGCTTTCAGTGCACTTAAATCAAGTGGTTGAAGCTGACCGTTTGCATCAGTAACTTGCAAGGTAGGGTGGTGGTTTGAATTTGTTTGCTGACGAGCGCTAGCACGTTGTTCGCGGTAAATTACATAAGCGCGGGCAACTTTTTGTTCCCCAGTACGCATTAAAGCAAGTTCTACTTGATCTTGAATTTCTTCAATATGGATCGTACCGCCCGATGGTAAACGGCGTTTAAAAGTATTTAATACCATTTCCGTCAACTGGGTAATACGGTCATGAATACGGCTTGAATCCGAACTCTGTTGACCTTCCACAGCAAGAAAAGCTTTACCAATCGCAACAGAAATTTTCTCTGCATCAAATGCAGCAACATCTCCAGTACGCTTAATCACCTGAATTTGACCAGGAGTCGAAGTAATTACGCTCATGCCAGCATAGCTCCATTGTCACTTTTGTTATGTTCATAGACCGTTTGAACCGAGCAAAAAACATGCCACGATATTTGAGGGATAAACACAAGACTTAGTAGTTAAAGTTTATTTTCAACACAAGATACGGGATTTTTTAAGCTAGATCAATCTTGACTTTTTAGTAATTTTTTATCTGTATGATTTGTCGGGAGATAGCATACCAAAGCTATGAAAAAACACTTATAGATAACTTTGTGGATAACTCAAAAAACAAACACTTGAGTGAATTTAAATTCATCTAAGAAATAATTTGTTTAATATTCATACATAGGAAATATGAATAGATTATGACATATAAGAATAATAAACAGATATCAAAAATACTTGAAAATTCAAAGGTTAATAAAATGCAACAAAACATGGTTGTCATGTATCAGTTTGGTGAACGCCTACTTGTTTACAATGTAAACGTGTGTATATTGCAAATGATAAACGAATGTATCTGCAAGATTTTTAAGATGCATGTAATGAGATTTATAGGGGCAATGATATGAGCCAAGAAGAAAAGTTACCAAAGATTCTGATCGTTGAAGACGACGAGCGTTTAGCGCGATTAACTCAAGAATATTTAATCCGCAACGGTTTGGAAGTTGGTGTAGAAACTGACGGTAACCGTGCAATTCGTCGTATTATTAGTGAACAACCAGATCTTGTGGTCTTGGATGTCATGTTGCCGGGTGCAGATGGTTTAACCGTTTGTCGTGAAGTTCGTCCACACTACCATCAACCAATTTTGATGTTGACTGCACGTACTGAAGACATGGACCAAGTACTTGGTCTAGAAATGGGTGCAGACGATTATGTCGCTAAACCGGTTCAACCACGTGTATTATTAGCGCGTATTCGTGCACTATTACGTCGCACAGATAAAACTGTTGAAGATGAAGTTGCTCAACGTATCGAGTTTGACGACCTAGTCATCGATAATGGCGGCCGCTCTGTAACGTTAAACGGTGAACTTGTTGACTTTACAAGTGCTGAATATGACTTGTTATGGTTGCTTGCATCAAACGCTGGTCGTATTTTATCGCGTGAAGATATCTTCGAACGTTTACGTGGTATCGAATACGATGGTCAAGACCGTTCGATCGACGTACGTATTTCGCGTATTCGTCCAAAAATTGGCGATGATCCTGAAAATCCAAAACGTATTAAAACTGTACGTAGTAAAGGTTACTTGTTTGTTAAAGAAACCAATGGATTGTAAAATCTGATTAAACTTCCTATAAGGTTGGTCGAGTGTTTAAACACAGTATATTCCTGCGAATATATGCGGGGCTGGTAATTCTTGTTGTTTTGGTGGCTGTTTTTGGGTATTTACTGGTACAAATTATCAACTACCAACGCGCACAAGAATACCGAGAATCTTTAACTGATGGTATTTCTTATGTCATTAGTGAAGGGGTCGCTCGACAACCTGGGAAGCAGCAAAAGATAGATTGGATTTCTGATGCATCTGATTTGCTCGAACTTCCAATTTACTATACTGATGCAAGTAAGGTTGAATTGTCTCGAACCGAGAAAAAGCGGATTGAAGCACAAAAATCTGTTGTTCGTTACGATGCCAGTAATAGCATTGCGTATGTCATTATTGGTTTGCGTGACGACCCACAACATTACTTATCTATAAAAGTCGACAAAATTAGTGAACGCCAAATGAAGGCGCTCCCTATTTTTGTACTCGACTACTTAATGTTTTATCCGGGGCAGGAACAAGAGTACCTTGCCAAGATTCAAAAACACTTTTCATATCCAATCAATATTCAAAACATTCAAGATGTAAATCTGGACTCTGAACAGATTGGGCGTTTACGCCAAGACCAAAGTGTCATGTTGTATAAAGATAGTGCAACAGTACGTGGTACGACCATTTCGATTGTCTCTCCAATCCCGAATCATCCTGCACAAGTGTTGGTGTTGGGCCCAGTTCCAATGTTTAACTGGATGCCTTTACAGCTTTCTGCGGGTATTACCTTATTTAGCTTATTCTTATTAAGTTTGGGTGTTTACGGTTTGATTTTGCCGCTAGAGCGCAAAATTCGACAAGTGCGTTATGCATTAAACCGTATGAAATCGGGTGATTTGTCATTGCGTGTTCCGATTGAAGGAAGTGACGAAATGGCTAACTTGGCTTCAAGTTATAACAATATGTCTGATCATATCCAGCGTTTGATTGAAGCTCAACGTGAGTTAATGAGAGCGGTATCTCATGAACTCAGAACGCCTGTGGCACGTATTCGCTTTGGTACAGAAATGTTAGCCGAAGAAGATGACTACAATCACCGTATGCATCAGGTCGACATGATTGATAAAGATATTGAAGCACTCAATACCTTAATTGATGAAATCATGACTTACGCAAAACTAGAGCAGGGTACACCTTCACTAGATTTTGCAGAAATTGTACTCTTTGAAGTGTTGGATCAGGTTGCAGTTGAAACCGAAGCGTTAAAAACACAGAAAGAAATTGAACTCATTCCACCACCTTTATATGTGAAAGTAGATGCAGAGCGTCGTTACCTTCACCGTGTTGTACAAAACCTAGTAGGTAATGCTGTTCGTTATTGTGATAACAAAGTGCGTATTACTGGTGGTATTCACAGCGATGGCATGGCTTTTGTCTGTGTTGAAGATGATGGTCCCGGTATTCCTGAACAAGATCGTAAACGTGTATTTGAAGCCTTTGCACGTTTAGATGATAGCCGTACACGTGCATCTGGTGGGTATGGTTTAGGACTTTCGATTGTAAGCCGTATTGCTTATTGGTTTGGTGGTGAAATTAAAGTAGATGAAAGCCCAAGCTTGGGAGGCGCACGTTTTATCATGACGTGGCCAGCACATCGCTTTAAACAGCCGCCATTAAAGGCAAATAAAAAAGCACCTGCATAAGGTGCTTTTTTATTGGTTTATTTATAATTGAGTGGCATCAGGTTCTAAAATTGGTTTCCCGCTTCTTAAACTGTTTAGCGCATCTGTATTAAAGTCAATTAACAGCGAATTGTTTTTAGCATCGATTTGATATTTTTGAATAAGAGGCTGGTCTCCATTCAAAGTTTCAACTCTATATGAATCCGCAATATGTAAAATGCCTTCTAGATTTGTTGTGGTTGACGCGAAATCTTGTCTAAAAATTTCATAGACATCTCGCAAGTCAAAAATGGCATTATCTGCATCTGGGTGTTTTTGAATATAGCTTTCTATATGTCGCACGAGTAATTGTGCAAACAAGTAATAGTCTGGTTTATGCGTATATTCTAGATTCATACATTTTTCTCCTTATTATCTGTTATTAGCATACATGGCAAAACAGAAGTTATTGTATAAAATTCATTACACTAGATGATGACTTTAAAATATTACAAAGAAATAAAAACTCGGTTACGTCCTTGGCGCTTTGCTTGATAGAGTGCGTCATCTGCTTCTTTAAACAAGCTTTCAATAGATCGGTGGTAGTTTGGAGAATATAAGCTAATGCCAATACTGACCTGTACAAAAATAGGTAATTTGCCATAAACATATATGGGTTGCTGACTAATTTTAATACGTATTCTTTCTGCAAGTTCAAAAGCAGCTTCTTTAGTCGTGTCAGGAATAAAAATTGCGAACTCCTCACCTCCAAAACGACCCAGTAAGTCATGAGGGTGCAGAATATTTTGTATAGTGGTTACACAGGTTTGTAAGGCTCTATCACCAATCAAGTGACCATAACTGTCATTCACCTTTTTAAAATGGTCGACATCCAACATAAAAAATGCAGAGGTTTTATGTTCTTTTTGTACTTTTTCTTGGAGTAAACGAACCGATTGTAAAAACTGACGTCGAGTTAAACTCGATGTGAGTTCATCATGGGCAATAGCATGTTGTAATTTTTGAATTAATTCAGAATGAAGTGCACTAATACTGGAAACAGTAAGTGGTGCAATGGTCATCATGATTAGCCCTATACGGATAGAAATAGTATTGCTTAAATAATCTTGTGGATACAGTAATAAATAATGACCAGAGACATGATAAATAATATACGCACTCGTAAAAGAAGTAATGAGAGCCACAATAATGGGTTTATAGCGTATAGCGCACCAGATTAATGCGGCAATTGGATAGAGTAGGGAACCTGGACCTGAGTCATAATAACTGACAGCTATTGAAATGAGGACAGCCAATAAAGGCAGAAAATCAACAGCCTTTACATATACTTGATTACCTTTAATGTAGTTTTTTATTTTAAGATAAGGAGGGAAGTTTAAAATGATTGGCAATAACAGTAAGGCATTTTGAAGTTCTGATGTAACCCAATAACCAAACTCAGCCCAAAAGCTGCCAATCATAAATTTGGTATTAAACATCGGTACAAAAGTTGCTGCAAAAAAAGCACCGGTTATGCTACCAATACCGCACAGAGCAAATAAAACCAAGTAAGAATAGCCTCGATAGGCAGCTTTTATATAACGACCAAATAACATTGCAAGTGCTAATGTCATGACGACATATAGGTAATTTGAGGCAGTTAAAATAAGGGTGAGAAAAAGAGGAGTGCCCTTAATTAAATCGGCAATCATGTAACCGATAAAAGCTCCTACAAAACTACCGACTTGTCGTGTTTGTGGAAATCGAATGAGTAGACCTAAAAATACGGAGTTAGCAGGCCAGAAAAATGCAAGAAAACTAAGAGGGCGAGATGCAATTCCAATAAAGCAGCATATTGAAATAATGAGAGTAAATAGGAAAAAAAACTTCAGGGAAGAAGAAAATGAAAATTCACGAAGTGAGTATGGCATCAGCTGCCCTTAATGATAAACACTCTTATCCAAGAGTAATAAAATATTAATGCATGATTAAACATTCATCATAATTCAGAGGGGAAGATGAATACAATAAAAAACCGTCTAATATTATAAAAAAGTAAGGTGTTTATTTTGACCGATTGAGCAATTGTGCAAATAATATTAAAAATCAAAAAATGAAAAAAATCATTACAACTAAGAAAACTATCAAATAAACCGATTATAAGCGGTGAAACCCCCTCTACAAGACATAGAACAATACTTTTGATTGGAAAATCATCCAAAAGACTAAGACGCTTCAACTAGCATGCGAAATTAGAAATCAGGTACAATTGGCGGGATTAATTTTGTGTTTGGTGTATTCAAAGGCCAATACATACATTCTTTGTTAAATAATAGGCCTGCCAGGAGTTATCCCCGCATGAGTGCCATTACTCCATACGACTGGGCGATTATCGCCTTCGTGATCGGCGTTACATTTCTTTGCGTCTTTATGCTCACAGTTCCCTTACTCCTCGGGGGAAAATCGTGGGGACGTGCTAAGCAAGAGCAGTTTGAATCAGGTGTCGTGAGTGCTGGTGGCGCTCGCATTCGCCTGTCTGCAAAGTTCTATCTAGTTGCAATTTTCTTCGTGGTTTTCGACTTAGAGGCCCTTTACCTCTATGCATGGTCTACTTCTGTGCGTGAAGTAGGGTGGTTGGGATATACCACTGTTGTAATCTTTGTCGTTGATCTATTAATTGCGCTTGTTTATGCCTTCTCTGTAGGTGCTTTAAGTTGGGCACCGGCAGATCGCCGTAAATTAGCTGGTGAGAAGATTAAAGTCGGTTCACCAACAATGGACATTGCTGAAATTACACGCTTTAACTCTATTGAAGAGCTCGTAACTGACCCTACTGGCCAGATTCCAGCCCAATCATCAGGTCGTGTTAAGTCAAAAACTACACCTGCATTGTCATCTGAAAAGGAGTAAGTCGGGATGAAATATACTCTGACCCGCGCGAATCCGGATGCTGATCAATACCCATTGCAAGAACGCCAAATTGTGACTGATCCGCTTGAAGAGGAAGTGAATAAAAACGTATTCATGACTCGTTTAGAGGATGTCTTGCATACAGCAGTAAACTGGGGACGTAAAAACTCTTTGTGGCCATTTAACTTTGGTACCTCATGTTGTTACGTTGAATATGCAACGACTTTAACAGGCGTGCATGACTTGTCCCGTTTCGGTGCAGAGGTTATTCGTGCTTCACCTCGTCAGGCTGACTTGATGATTGTTGCAGGTACCTGCTTTGTAAAAATGGCTCCGGTTATTCAACGTTTGTATGAACAAATGTTAGAACCTAAATGGGTTATTTCAATGGGTGCTTGTGCAAACTCTGGAGGTATGTACGACATCTATTCAGTAGTACAAGGTGTAGACAAAATTATTCCTGTTGACGTGTACGTCCCAGGTTGTCCGCCTCGTCCTGAAGCATTAATTCAAGCGTTAATGCTTTTGCAAGACCAGATTCAATTAGAGCGACGCCCGCTTTCTGCCGTGATTGGTGATGATCTTCAGCCAGTGTATAAGCCAAAGATGATGCCAGAACGTGATCGTAAGAATGCGCAGCGTATTGCCGTTAAAAACTTACGCTCTATGGATGAGATTAAATAATTTTTTGACGGTGTTTTGACATATCTGACCGATATGTTCATCGAGAAAATTGACAGAATTTGTATTAAATAGGAAGCCAAGCCAATGGCTGAAACTGACATTGCTATGCCAGAATCAACACCAGTTGATTCACGCCCAGCATTTGCAATCGTAGAAGAGCTCAAAACCAAGTTTGGTGAGAACTTCTATGTGCAGGCGACTTTTGAAGAGTTTCCAACAGTCTGGGTTGAGCGCGCACGCGTGCAAGAAGTCCTCATGTTCCTGCGTAAAGTGGAACGTCCTTATGTAATGCTGTTTGACTTATCAGCGATGGATGAGCGTTTACGTCAACATCGTGATGGTTTACCAGCATCTGACTTCACTGTGTTCTATCATTTATTATCGCTTGAGCGTAATAGTGACATTCGTATCAAGGTTGCCTTGAACGAAAATGATCTTAGCCTCCCGACAGCGACAAATATCTGGCCAAATGCCAACTGGTATGAACGTGAAGCTTACGATATGTTCGGTATCAATTTCGAAGGGCATCCAATGCTCCGTCGTATCTTGTTGCCAACTTATTGGGAAGGTCACCCGCTTCGTAAAGAATATTCAGCACGTGCGACAGAATATACGCCGTATATGCAAGACAAAGCGAAGCAAGATTTCGAACAGGAACATTTACGCTTTGTACCTGAAGACTGGGGTCTTAAGCGTGGTAACGCTGATGAAGACTTCATGTTCTTGAACTTGGGTCCTAACCATCCATCTGCACACGGTGCGTTCCGTATTGTATTGCAGTTAGATGGCGAAGAAGTGAAAGACTGTGTTCCTGATATCGGTTATCACCACCGCGGTGTGGAAAAGATGGCTGAGCGTCAAACATGGCACTCTTTCATTCCTTATACTGACCGTGTTGACTACTTGGGTGGTTGTGCGCAAAACATGCCATATGTAATGGCAGTTGAACAGCTTGCAGGAATTAAAGTTCCTGAGCGTGCACAAGTGATTCGTGTCATGTTGAACGAATTGTTCCGTATTAATAACCACTTACTTTACTGTGGTACGGCAATTCAGGATGCCGGTGGTATGACACCAGTATTCTATATGTTCGCAGACCGTCAAAAAGTATACGACATTGTTGAAGCAATTACGGGTTACCGTATGCACCCAGCATGGTTCCGTATTGGTGGTACAGCACACGACCTTCCAAATAACTGGCAAAAACTTGTTAAAGAATTGCTAGAGTGGATGCCAAAACGTCTCAACGAATACTACACAGCTGCGCTTAAAAACTCTGTGTTTATTGGTCGTACACGTAATGTTGCTCAATACGATGCAAAATCTGCGCTTGCATGGGGTGTAACTGGTACTGGTTTACGTGCAACAGGTATTGATTTCGACGTTCGTAAATATCGTCCATACAGTGGCTATGAAAACTTTGATTTTGATGTGCCAGTTGAGTATGAAGGCGATGCTTACGCTCGTGTTCTTGTTCACTTCCGTGAAATTACTGAGTCACTCAAAATTATCAAACAGTGTTTGGATAACATGCCTTCTGGTCCATATAAAGCGGATCACCCATTGGCTGTTCCACCACCAAAAGATAAGACGTTACAAGATATTGAAACTTTGATTACGCACTTCTTGAGCGTGTCATGGGGTCCTGTCATGCCTGCTGGTGAAGCGTCATTCATGACTGAAGTTGTGAAAGGTGCAAGTACTTATTACTTGACTTCGGATAAGGCAACGATGAGTTATCGTACTCGTATCCGTACACCGACGTTTACTCACTTACAGCAAATTCCTTCAGTGATTAACGGCAGTTTAGTGTCTGACTTAATCATTTATCTGGCGACCATTGACGTGGTTATGGCTGACGTGGATCGCTAAGAGGTAACGCAAAATGATGATTCTGACTGATAAAAAACCACGTGTGAATGTTGAAGGGATTTTGACTGCTGAAGAAATCCATGAAATTGAACATCACATTGGTCACTATCCATACCCACGTGCAGCTTCTTTAGATGCATTAAAGTGCGTACAGCGCCGTAACGGTTGGGTAGATGATGCTCAAATGAACGCCATCGCACAATTATTGACGATTAGTGTGGCAGATTTAGAAGGTGTAGCAACGTTCTACAACCGTATCTATCGCCAGCCTGTAGGTCGTCACGTAATTTTGCTTTGTGACTCGATTGCTTGCTTCTTAATGGGTGCTGAAACATTAGCTGAAGCATTCCAGCGTGAATTAGGTATTCAGTTTGGTCAAACGACACAAGATGGTCGTTTTACACTGCTCCCAATTTGCTGCCTAGGCAACTGTGACAAAGGCCCAACGTTAATGATTGATGAAGATACTCACGGTTTAGTTGAAGTGACATCAGTCAAACAGTTATTGGAGAAGTATGTATGAATACTGAACCAAAACCAATTTATGGCGACGGTAATCCGGAAACTCATCCACTGACTTGGCGTTTAAGCAAACAAGATGCCGTACATAGCGCTGACGACTATGAAGCACTTGACGGTTATGCTGGCTTTAAAAAAGCATTAGGCATGAAACCTGCTGAAGTGCTTGAAGTCATTAAAGCTGCAACTGTAAAAGGTCGTGGTGGTGCAGGCTTCCCAGCAGGGATCAAATGGTCTCTTATGGCGCCAAACGATGGTGGCCCACGTTACTTGATCTGTAACGCCGATGAGATGGAACCAGGTACCTTTAAAGACCGTTTGTTGATGGAAAAACTTCCTCACCAATTGATCGAAGGTATGTTAATTGCAGGTTATACCTTAGAAGCAACTCAAGGCTATATCTTCATTCGTGGCGAATACATCGAAGCTGCTCAATACCTAAATGAGGCGCTTGAGCAAATTCGCGCTAAAGGTTACTTAGGTGACAACATTTTAGGTTCTGGCTGGAACTTCGAGTTACACGTGCATACTGGTGCAGGTCGTTATATCTGCGGTGAAGAAACTGCATTGATTAACTCACTTGAAGGTCGTCGTGCTAACCCACGTACTAAACCGCCATTCCCGCAAGTTGCTGGTGCATGGGGTCGTCCTACGATTGTGAACAACGTTGAAACTTATAACAACTTGCCAGCAATCATGCTTCGTGGTCCAGAGTGGTATATCGGTTTATCAGCTGGTAAATCAAAAGACCCAGGCACTAAGATTTATGGTGCGTCAGGTAAAGTTAAATTCCCTGGTCTTTGGGAACTACCATTTGGTACGACTGCACGTGAAGTAATCGAAGATCATGCCGGTGGTATGCGTGAAGGCTTAAAGCTTAAAGCATGGTTACCAGGTGGTGCGTCAACTGACTTTTTACCTGCAGATACCATTGATTTACCAATGGATGCTGAAACCATTATGAAAGCAGGTTCTCGTTTAGGAACATGTTTATTGATGGTGGTAGACGAGACTCAATGTATGGTGTCGTTGACCCGTAATCTTGAAGAATTCTTTGCGCGTGAATCATGCGGTTTCTGTACACCGTGCCGTGATGGTTTGCCATGGGCTGTTAAAGCGCTTAAAGCACTTGAAACAGGTGAAGGTAAGAAAGAAGATATCGATCATTTACAAGAACTTACTCGTAAGTTATGGATTGGTAAAACTTTCTGTGCCCACGCACCAGGTGCGATGGAGCCGCTTATGGGCGCACTCAAACATTTCCGTAGCGAGTTTGAAGCGAAAGTGACGAATCGTCCTGTCGTGCAAACTAGCAACGTAGAACAAGCTTAAGGGATTCGACTATGGCTACAATTCATGTCGATGGAAAATCGTACGAAGTCAATGGATCAGAAAACTTGCTACAAGCATGTTTATCCCTTGGCATTGATATTCCGTATTTTTGTTGGCACCCATCCTTAGGTTCTGTTGGTTCATGTCGTCAATGTGCCGTAACTCAGTATGCAAATCCTGAAGATACGCGCGGACGTCTTGTGATGTCATGTATGACACCAGCATCTGACAATACCTATATCTCGATTGAAGACAAAGAAGCAACGGATTTTCGTGAATCTATCGTTGAGTTCTTAATGACCAACCACCCACATGACTGTCCGGTGTGTGAAGAGGGTGGTCACTGTCATTTACAAGATATGACTGTAATGACTGGTCATGACCGTCGTCGCTATCGTTTTACTAAGCGTACACATTACAACCAAGAACTAGGCTCATTCATTGCGCATGAAATGAACCGTTGTATTGCTTGTTACCGTTGTGTTCGTTACTACAAAGACTATGCGGGCGGTACAGACTTTGGTGTGTTTGCCAATGCATCGCGTGTTTACTTTGGTCGTCCAGAATCAGGCACTTTAGAATCTGAATTCTCTGGTAACTTGACTGAAGTATGTCCAACAGGTGTATTTACCGATAAGACTCATTCAGAGCGCTATAACCGTAAATGGGATATGCAATATGCACCAAGCGTGTGTCATGGCTGTTCTTCAGGTTGTAACATCTCTCCGGGTGAGCGTTATGGCGAAATCCGTCGTGTAGAAAACCGTTTCAATGGTTCGGTTAACCAATACTTCCTTTGTGACAAAGGCCGTTTTGGCACAGGTTATGTAAACCGTGCAGATCGTCCACGTCAACCTCAGTTCCGTAATGGCGAAACAGTAGCAACTGTTTCTGTTGACCAAGCTTTAGATCAAGCAATTGCGAAACTTGAAGGTAAAAAAGTTTTAGGTATCGGTTCACCACGTGCAAGCTTAGAATCAAACTATGCATTACGTGAACTTGTAGGCCAGGCAAACTACTCAACAGGTGTTGCACAAAAAGAGCAAAAACTTATTGAACTTGCTGCTTCAATCATGCAAACAGAAGGTATTTACAACCCGAACATGCGTGAAATTGAAAGCTATGATGCAGTATTAATTTTGGGTGAAGATTTAACCCAAACTGCACCACGTATGGCTTTGTCAGTTCGTCAAGCTGCGAAAAACAAAGCTCGCGAAATGGCTGCAAAAACACGTACGCCAGATTGGTTGGCTGAACCAGTACAACGTATTGGTCAGGAAGCGAAATCTCCGATCTATATTTTGGCTGCAACTCAAACTCGTCTTGCCGATGTTGCAACTGGTGAAGTTGTTGCCTCTCCAAATGACATTGCGCGTTTAGGTTTTGCAGTTGCTGCGGCAGTTAAAGGTGAAACAGTTAATGGTTTAGATGACGATGCAAAAGCATTTGCTCAAACTATTGCAGACACTTTAAAAGCAGCAAACAAACCGTTAATTATTGCGGGTACGAGCTTGCAAGATGCTTCAATTATGGAAGCTGCAGCAGAGTTAACACAAAACCTTGGGTCAAAAGCTGGTTTAAGCCTTGTAGTTCCTGAAGTGAACTCTATGGGCTTGGCATTGTTTGGTGGCTTAAGCCTTGAACAAGCATTTGCTCAAGACTACGACACACTTGTTATTGTTGAAAATGACTTGTTCCGTCGTTTACCAGCTGCTCAAGTTAAAGCAGCACTTAATAAAGCTGAAACAGTAATCGTGCTTGATCACAGCGAAACAGAAACTGTGAAACAGGCGGATATTGTGCTTTCAGCAGCAAGCTTTGCCGAAGGTGATGGTACTGTTGTAAGCCAAGAAGGTCGTGCTCAGCGCTTCTATCAAGTTTACGATCCAAGCTACTACAAACCTGAATACGCGATTAAAGAATCTTGGCGTTGGTTGCATGCCATTGAAACTGGTCTTAAAGGTAAGCCAGTTGATTGGACATTGCTTGATGACGTCATTGAAAGTATCGTTAAAAATGTTCCGGTACTTGAAGCAATTCAAGATGTTGCACCAGATGCAGGCTATCGTGTACATGGTTTGAAAATTGCTCGTGAACCACGTCGCTATTCTGGTCGTACAGCAATTCGTGCACCTTTATCGGTTCATGAACCTAAGCAACCGACAGACCCGGACTCAGCATTAACATTCTCTATGGAAGGTTATGTAGGTCCGCAAAAAGCTTCTTCGCTTGTACCATTTGCGTGGGCGCCAGGTTGGAACTCTCCACAATCTTGGAACAAATACCAAGATGAAGTGGGTGGTCACTTAAAAGGTGGTGATTCAGGCGTTCGTTTATTTGACCGTTTAGCAAAACGTCCAGCACGTAGCTATGTTGCTCCAACTGCAGTAGTTGCAAACCCTGAAAGCTTCCGTCTTGTACCAATGCACCATATTTTTGGTTCTGGTGAATTCACGATTAAAACACCTGCAATGGAAACTCGTATTCCTGAAGCTGTATTTGCTGTAGGCGAACAAGACGCAACGCGTTTGAACCTACAAGAAGGTCAACGTATTACAGTTAAAGCAGGCGAAACTACAGTGAGCTTACCTGTACAAGTAATTGAATATTTACCTACAGGTTATATCGGTTACCCAGTTGGTTTAGCACCGACAGTATCCTTAGCTGAGCCTGTTTCAGTGGCATTAGGAGTGTAATTCATGAATCAAGAAATTATACGTCAAACGCCACTTTGGGCTGAGAACTGGCCAATTGCTTATGCAGTGGTTCAAGCAGTTGTGATTTTGCTTGTCGTTGTACTTGTTGCTGCATTGATGTCTTTTATTGAGCGTCGTTTACTTGCTTGGTGGCAAGACCGTTATGGTCCAAACCGTGTTGGTCCTGGTGGTATGTTCCAGATCGTTGCTGACATGCTTAAGATCATGTTCAAAGAAGACTGGACACCAAAATTTGCCGATAAATTAACTTTCCGTTTAGCTCCGGCAGTTGCGATGGCAACTGCGGTGCTTTCGTTCATGGTTATTCCTGTAAGCCCTGCATTAGGTGTTGCAGACATGAGCATCGGTCTGTTGTTCTTTATGGCTATGGCTGGTATTGCGGTTTATGCAGTGTTATTCGGTGGTTGGTCATCAAATAACAAATATTCATTACTCGGTGGTTTGCGTTCAGCTGCTCAAACAATTTCTTATGAAGTGTTCTTGGGCATCTCGTTAATGGGCGTAGTTGCAATCGCTGGTTCATTTAACCTTCGTGAAATTGTTGAAGCTCAACGTGACGTTTGGTTCATCATTCCACAATTCTTAGGTTTCTTGATTTTCGTGGTTGCTGGTGTTGCGGTAACTCACCGTCACCCATTTGACCAACCTGAAGCAGAACAAGAATTGGCTGAAGGTTACCATGTTGAATATGGCGGTATGAAATGGGGTATGTTCTTCGTTGCTGAATATGTAAACGTTGTACTTATCTCTGCATTGATCGTGACTTTATTCTTTGGTGGCTGGTTAGCGCCATTCAATTTAGAAATTCCATTTATTCCACCAGTGTTCTGGTTTGTGATTAAAACAGCATTCTTCGTAATGATGTTTGTATTGGCACGTGGTTCTTTAATGCGTCCACGTTACGACCAAGTCATGAACTTCGGTTGGAAAATTTGTTTGCCGCTGGCGTTGGTTAACCTATTGGTAACTGGTGCTGTGATTCTGATGAATCAGGCCTAAGACAGCAGGGAGTACAAAATGTATAAAATTCTAGCTGGAGTTGGGTCAATCGTTCGGACGTTATTCATGGTATTTACCCATGGTTTCCGTAAACGTGACACAATTCTTTATCCAGAAGTACCAGCAGAGGAAATTGTACCACCTCGCTATCGTGGTCGTATTATCTTGACACGTGACCCAGATGGGGAAGAGCGTTGTGTGGCATGTAACCTTTGTGCGGTTGCATGTCCAGTTGGCTGTATTTCACTGCAAAAAGCTGAAAAAGAAGACGGTCGTTGGTATCCGGAGTTTTTCCGTATCAACTTCTCTCGTTGTATCTTCTGCGGTATGTGTGAAGAAGCATGTCCAACGACAGCGATTCAGTTAACTCCAGATTTCGAGTTGGGCGAATACGTACGTCAAGACCTCGTATATGAGAAAGAAAACTTACTCATTTCAGGTCCAGGTAAATACCCAGACTACAACTTCTACCGTGTAACTGGTATGGCAATTAACGGTAAAGAGAAAGGTCAAGCACAAAAAGAAAGTGCACCAATCGATGTACGGAGTCTATTACCATGATGTGGCCGTTTTATTTGATGGCGCTCGTGGCCATCGTTTCTACGGTTCGTGTAGTGACTAACACGAACCCTGTACATGCATTGCTTAGTCTGATTGTTTCATTACTAGCTGTTGCTGGTATTTTCATGATCGTAGGTGCGCCGTTTGCTGGCGCCCTCGAAATCATTGTTTATGCTGGTGCGATTATGGTCTTGTTCGTATTCGTTGTGATGATGCTTAACTTAGGGCAACACACTGTGGAACAAGAGCGTAAATGGCTTTCTTCAGATGCTTGGGCATATCCAGCACTCATGAGCTTTTTACTTGGCTTGCTTTTAGTTTGGATGCTTGGTGGTGAATATACAACCATCTCTGCACCACTTGGAGCACAAGTAATTGGACCAAAAGTTGTTGGTCAAGCGCTCTTTACTCACTACTTATTATTGGTTGAAGTTGCCGCGATGTTATTGCTAGCAGCCCTTGTTGCAGCATACCACTTAGGTAAACGTGAACCAGGTGCAGAAGAGGAAAAAGAATAATGGGCCAGATCCCTTTAGAACATGGTTTGATTGTTGCAACCATTCTTTTTGCACTCGGTTTTTACGGTGTAATGGTGCGACGCAACCTACTATTTATGTTAATGAGCCTTGAAATCATGATGAATGCTGCTGCGTTAGCATTCGTTCTTGCGGGTAGCGTATGGGCACAACCAGATGGACAAGTCATGTTCATTCTGATTTTAACCCTTGCTGCGGCAGAGGCGTGTATCGGTCTTGCGATTGTCCTTCAGTTCTATCATCGCTTCCATCATTTGGATGTGGATGCTGCTAGTGAGATGCGCGGATGAGTTATTTATATCTAACAGTATTATTTCCGCTAATCGGTTTTATTTTATTGGCGGCAGGGCGTGATAAGCTCTCTGAAAATGTTGCAGCAATTATCGGTGTGGGTTCTGTAGGTTTATCTGCATTATTTGCATTGATTGCTGGTATGGCATTTACCAACAGCGGCCAACAGGTTTTTGTTCAAAACCTTTGGACATGGTTCAATGTTGGTGGTTTCGCTCCTGGCATTAGCTTACATTTAGATGGCTTATCTTTACTCATGATGGGCATGATCACAGGTGTTGGTTTCCTAATCCACATCTTTGCATCATGGTACATGCGTGGTGAAGAAGGTTATGCGCGCTTCTTCTCTTATTTCAACCTATTCGTTGCAAGCATGCTTGTGCTTGTATTGGGTGACAACTTAGCGTTGTTATTCTTAGGTTGGGAAGGCGTAGGTCTATGCTCTTACTTGCTGATTGGTTTCTATTATGCAAACCCTGCAAATGGTTGGGCAGCGATCAAAGCATTTACAGTTACTCGTGTAGGTGATGTATTCCTACTTATCGCTTTATTCTTGCTTTACCAACAATTTGGTACGCTTAATACTCAGTACATCGTTGAACACGCAGCAGAAGTCATGACGAAGAGTTCGTCACTTACTATCTGGACTGCATTAATGTTGTTCTTAGGTGCTGCTGGTAAATCTGCTCAAATTCCATTGCAAACATGGTTGGCAGATGCGATGGCAGGTCCAACACCTGTTTCTGCATTAATCCACGCAGCAACAATGGTAACGGCTGGTGTGTATTTATGCTGCCGCCTATTCAGCGTATTTGAGCTTGCACCTGAAGTGATGCAATTCATTTCGGTAACAGGCGCTGTAACTTTATTAGTTGCAGGTTTTGCTGCTCTCGTGCAAACAGACATCAAACGTATTTTGGCTTACTCAACAATGAGTCAGCTTGGTTATATGTTTATGGCTGTAGGTGCAGAAGCGTATCAAGCTGGCCTGTTCCACATGTTAGCTCACGCATTCTTCAAAGCATTATTATTCTTGTCTTCTGGTGCAGTTATTCTTGCTTACCATCACGAACAGAACATTTTCAAAATGGGCGGTTTGTTCTACAAAAACAAATTCCTATTTGCATGTTTTGCGATTGGTGGCGGTGCATTAGCAGCGATTCCATTCTTAACAATCGGCTTCTTCTCAAAAGATGCGATTCTTGGTGAAGTTTGGGTACAAGGTCAATCAATTGCTCTATACCACACTTTATATTGGGCTGGTGTAGCAGGTGCATTCCTGACTTCAATTTATACCTTCCGTTTAATCTGGGTTGTATTCTTCGGTAAAGAAAATACGCATTACCATGAGATTAAAGGTGCAACTTACTGGGCGCCATTAGGTATCTTGGCAGTATTGTCTACTTTTGTGGGTGCTGCATTAAAAGGTCCAGTAGCTAGTATTTTAAATACAGCAAAAATTCCTGAATTCCATGTTGCTGAACAATTTGTAGAAGGCATGCATGGGGCAGAGCATTTAGCTGTAGGCATTGCGCTTGTTGGTTTAGCTGTTGGTATTGGTCTATTTGCATTTGCTTACGGTGCAGTGAAATCGTTTGCTCAAACAAGTCTTGGTGCTGGCTTAGCTCATATTTGTCGTACTGCATTTGGTTTCGATGCGTTGTATGACATTGTTTTTGTTAAACCTTATTTATTCTTCGCCAAACTATTTGGTCGTGATCCGATTGACAGCTTATGGCTTGTTCTTCCTGCGCTTGTTAAAGGCGGAAACAGTTTCACAAGCTCACGTCAAACAGGTTCATTGCGTGAATACGCATCAAGCATGTCACTCGGTGTAGTGGTGTTATTGATGATCTTGATCGTTATTCAGGTAGTGGGGAAATAAAATGGAAAACAATTTAATTTTACCCGCGCTGATCCTTGTTCCGTTCATTGCAGGTTTTACTTGTTGGTTAGTCGATAAACTCGACAAAACTTTGCCACGCTGGATTGCCTTAATTGGTATGCTCATTACTTTGGGCTTAGGTCTTGCACTTTGGCAAAATGGTACTTATAGCTACGAGTTAGGCTCAAAAGTCCCAACTTGGTCAGCTGAGTTCTATTTACCTTGGATTAAGTCTCTCGGTATTGGCATTCACTTAGCAGTGGATGGTTTGTCTTTACTCATGGTGTTGTTAACAGCTTTACTGGGTGTACTTGCTGTTGGATGTTCATGGGGCGAGATTCAAAAGAATGTTGGTTTCTTCCACTTAAACTTATTATGGAGTTTAGGTGGCGTTATTGGCGTGTTCTTGGCAATCGATTTGTTCCTATTCTTCTTCTTCTGGGAGATGATGCTTGTACCAATCTACTTCTTGATTGCGTTATGGGGTCATAAAGGTTCAAACGGCCGTTCACGTGTTTACGCTGCAACTAAGTTCTTCTTATATACGCAAATCGCTGGTTTAGTGATGTTAATCGGTATCCTTGGCCTTGTGGTCTATGGTTACATGATGACAGGTATGATCGGTTTTGATTACAACTATTTATTAGCTGTAGCGAATCGTTTACCTGCTGGCTTCGCATATGGTTTCATGATCTGCTTCTTTATTGGTTTTGCAGTGAAGTTACCAGTTTTCCCATTGCATGGCTGGTTACCAGATGCCCATGCTCAAGCTCCTACAGCAGGTTCTGTAGACTTGGCTGGTATCTTGATTAAAACAGCAGCATACGGTTTGCTCCGTTTTGTAATTCCATTCTTCCCGGCAGCTTCTGCACAGTTTGCAGATATTGCGATTATTTTCGGTTTGATTGGTATTTTCTACGGCGCTTGGTGTGCTTACCAGCAAACTGACATGAAACGTTTACTTGCGTATACGTCGATTTCACACATGGGTTTCATCTTACTTGCAATCTATGCAGGTAATATTTTGACCTTCCAAGGTCTAATGATCATGATGTTGGCACATGGTTTGTCATCTGCTGCATTATTCATTATGTCTGGTCAAATCTACGAGCGCTTGCATACACGTGATTTGCGTTTGATGGGTGGTCTTCGTGGTCAACTCCAATACTTACCATTCTTCTTAATGTTCTTCGTAGCTGCTCTTGTTGGTGTGCCTGGTTTAGGTAACTTTATTGGTGAATTCCTGATTTTGATGGGTTCATTTAATAAATATCCTGCCTTCACGATTCTTGCTTCTATCAGCCTTGTATTTGCAGGTTTATATGGCTTGATCTTGATTCACCGTGCTTTATTTGGTGAGCCAAACCCTGAACAAAAGCAACACTACACTAGTCCATTAAAAGACTTATCTGCTCGTGAAGTTGTTATTTTGATGATTTGTGCGATTGGTCTCGTTTGGCTTGGTATCTTCCCACAAACATTCTTGGATGTATCTCATTCAAGTATGCAGTGGTTGGTCAATAGTTATGTGCCAGTACAAGAAGTCGTTGAAACTGTTCAGCAAACAGCTACTCAACTTGACCATGTGGAGATCCAATAATCATGAACTTCACAGTATCATTCTCTACGCTTATGCCTTTAGCACCGGTGATGATTGTTGCTTTGACAACAGTCGTCGTCATGTTGTTAATTTCAATTAAACGTAACCATAATTTAATCGCAACAACTTCTGTTGTCGGTTTAAACCTTGCTGCACTTTATATCTTGCTAGAACTATTTGGCGGTAAATTTGTACCGGCAAATGTGATGGGCATGTTTATGGTTGATCCATTTACTTTGTTCTATCAGTTCATGATTCTAGTTGCATCATTGGCTTGTTGTACTTTGTCTCATGCTTATATCGAGACTTATAAAGACAACCGCGAAGAACTCTATCTTCTGTTACTTGCTTCTGTAGCTGGTGCAATGTTGATGGTTGCAAGTTCTCATTATGCATCTTTCTTCATTAGCCTTGAGTTAATGTCGATTCCTGTATATGGCTTACTTGCTTATACATATCAACGTAGTCAATCGCTTGAAGCGGGCATTAAGTACCTTGTGCTTTCTGCAACAGCTTCTGCAATGTTGTTGATGGGTATGGCGTATATCTACGCTTATACTGGTTCGCTTTCATTCTATGATTCTGTTCAAGCTTTATTTGGTGCAATCAAACAGCCAATGGTGTTATTAGGTTTAGCACTCATTATCTTTGCTGTTGCATTCAAATTATCGCTTGCACCGTTCCACAAATGGACACCAGATGTATATGCAGGCGCTCCAGCTCCAATGGCAACTTTCTTAGCGACTGCTGCTAAGGTTGCGACAATTGGTTTGTTCGTACGTTATTTGCTTGCTTCTGGCGCAATCATGGTGAACTCGCTAGTGACTGTTTTGACAATCATCGCTGTATTGTCAATTTTAGTCGGTAACTTGCTCGCTGTTCGTCAAGTGAACTTAAAACGTATTTTGGGTTATTCATCTATTGCTCACTTTGGTTATTTGTTAATTGCTTTAATTAGCATGACATATGCGAGCTTAGGTAGTGTAACTGTGTATGTGGTGACTTATGTATTAACCACTATTGGTGCCTTTGGTGCAGTAGCGTTAATGTCTAGCCCATATAACAACGTAGATGAAGCTCAAAGCCTTGCAGACTACCGTGGTTTGTTCTGGCGCCGTCCAGTACTTACAGCAACATTAACAGTCATGATGTTATCTTTGGCTGGTATTCCATTAACAGCGGGCTTCATTGGTAAGTTCTTGGTTGTTATGGCTGCTGTAACGACTCAACACTGGTTCTTAGCTGCAATGATTATTGTAGGTAGTGGCATTGGTTTGTATTACTACTTACGTGTGATGGTTGTTATGTATATGACTCCACCTGAAACTCCTCGTATTGATGCTGATGCACATTGGGGACAAAAAGTGGGTGGTTTAATGGTGTTGGCTGCTGCTGCATTAGTGATTATTTTGGGTGTATATCCAGATCCAATGATTAATTTGGCATTAAAAGCAGAAATTTTATCTCCATTACATTTCATGCTTTCACAACAGCAATAATTCTTGTGTACAAAAAAGCCTCCAAATATGGAGGCTTTTTTTTATTGATAGTTAAAAAAAGATTATAATAAATACGTTTTTATATTTTTAGGTAACATCTGTGGCCATTCAAGAAATTCGTCACCCACTTATTCGTCATAAATTAGGTTTATTACGTCGTGCTGACATCAGTACTAAGAATTTCCGTGAGCTTGCTCAAGAAGTGACTATGTTATTGACATATGAAGCAACCAAAGATTTACCAGTTGTGGATTGTGAGATTGAAGGTTGGGCTGGCAATGTTACTACTCAGCGTATTGCTGGTAAAAAAATAACGATTGTACCAATTCTACGTGCAGGTATTGGTATGCTTGATGGCGTACTTAACCTGATTCCAAGTGCCAAAGTCAGTGTGTTAGGTCTTGAACGTGATGAGGCTACGTTAGAAGTACGTACTTACTATAAAAAGTTAGTTCCAGATGTGGCGAACCGTATTGCGATGATTATTGACCCAATGTTAGCAACGGGTAATTCTTTAGTTGCTGCCATTGATGTGCTAAAGGCAAGTGGTTGTAAAGATATTCGTGTTATGGTGTTAGTTGCAGCTCCTGAAGGAATTGCAAAAGTAGAAGCAGCACATCCCGATATTCAGCTTTATACTGCATCTATTGATGATGGCTTAAATGAACATGGTTATATTGTTCCTGGTTTAGGCGATGCTGGCGACAAGATTTTTGGTAGTGTTCAAAAAGATTAATTTTTGACATAGCAATAAAAAGAGACTTCATCAAACCGTATATTTTTTTAAGAGCGGAATTGAAAGTCTCTTTTTATTTACCGCAACGATTGGATGGGAAAAAATAGGGGAAAGATCATGAAGCAAGAGTTTTATGTTGGAAGAGTAAAACAATATAACGCCGATAAGGGATTTGGTTTTATTTCAACCACTGAAGGAGATATTTTCTTTCATATTTCTGATTTCCCTGCATCAGAAGGTGAGCCAAAAAGAAATGAAAAAGTAAGATTTCTTGCAGCGGATAATCAGGGGAAATTTAAAGCGATCAAAATTGAGCGTGTGGACCCAAACCCTGCAAAAACTAAAAAAAATAAAATTTCGGAACACAATAAAGCGATTACCAGTGAGTTATTGTCAAATTTCCGACGCTAGGTGAACTAAGTCTTATGCATTAAAATTACTTAAATAATGTATTAAGCAATTACTTTGGTTGGTGTTTAAAAAAATTGAGAGATTTAGCATTAAGGGAGATATAAGTTTCCCTTAATTTTCTTAAAACGAATAATAAAATTAAAAAAAGGGGAAATATGAATCAACGGGGAAAAATCAAACGCAGCAAATTCAAGCTGAGTTCAAGTGAATACATCAGTATATTTACCGTTATGGTCTTAGTCATTGTTGCGTGTGTGAGTTTTATGGTATTGCACTATCGTCAGGAGGCTCAACAACGTGCATCACATGAAAAAGTGCAATTATTAATACAGCAACAGAAGCAGATTATTAAGGAACAGCGCGCAGCTTTGGGTAAATTGCCGGATATTCAACTATCTGAGAAAACGAAAAAGGCTTTAGCATTTACTCCTCAAACAGTTGCTTCTCAAACAGCTCCAGCCCCGGAACGAGTAAATGATGAAACATCTGTTTTTCATTGTGATGGGCGTGAGTACTGTTCGCAAATGCATTCTTTAGAAGAAGCACGTTGGTTTGTAAGAAATTGTCCGAACACTAAAATGGATGGTGATCATGACGGTGAGCCGTGTGAAAATGACTCACGATGGCATTAGAAAATCAGGCTTTAAGCCTGATCTTCATCGCAGAATTTTAAAAATGCTTTAAGGCCCGGACCTTGATATTTTTGGCGATGCACCAGCATATAAAGCGGACGAGTCAGTTGCCAAAATGGTGTATCTAAAATGACGAGCTGACCTTTTTCACTTAAAGGTTCAATTGCTAATCTAGAAATACAAGACATTCCTAAGCCACCTGCCACTATTTTTAAGATTGCTTCATTGTGACCAAGCGTTAAGCGAATGTTGGCATCGGGTAGATCTTGCAAAATAGCATTATCAAAGACTTCTCGAGTACCAGAACCTTCCTCACGTAATATCCATTCTATGTCATGAAAATCTTGAGGTGTAAGTGGGCGATTTAAACGTGTTAAAGGATGATCTGGTGAACAGCACACTGCTAATTCATCATCGCGCCAATGAATACATTGGAGTTGAGGTAAGTGACAAGAACCTTCAATTAAAGCTAAATCTAATTGGAACTGATTCACAGCTTCAATCATTTGGCGTGTGTTACCTACTTGAAGTTGTAAATGTGCTTGCGGATGACGTTGTAAAAAGTTAGCCATTAAATCAGGCATTAAATAGTCACTGATAGTTAAGGTCGCCCCAATACGAAGGTCAATGCTTTGTAACTCACCTTTTGCAGCTTGTTCAAAAGCTTCACAGCGCCCTAATATCTCTAATGCTTGTGGAAGTAAAAAACGTCCAAGATCATTTAGTTGTAAGCGCTTCCCTAAACGATCAAACAAAGGAGCACCTAAGCCGTCTTCTAAATCAGCTAAAGCCATACTTGCTGCACTTTGCGTCAGTCTGACCGCATCACTGGCTTTAGTAACGGTTCCTTCTTGGGCGACTGCTACAAAAACAGCCAACTGGCGTAATGTCATCCGCATGTTTAAAAGCCTTAACGTTTAAAAGTATTCATTATTTCGGCTGTCATGCTAACATGAGCGCACTATTTCATGCCACGTTGAAATCATGTCAATTGAAAAATTTAGCGTAGAAAAAGTTTTATCTGTTCATCGTTGGACTCCAACACTTTTCAGCTTTACCATGAATCGCCCTTCACATTTTAAATTTACCGCAGGTCAGTTTGCGCGTATAGGTTTAAAGGTTGGGGAGGAACTGGTTGTTCGTGCTTATTCGGTGGTGTCTTCTCCATTTGATGAAACGCTAGAGTTCTTCTCAATTGTTGTACCAGACGGTGCCTTCACCTCGAATCTACAGCATTTGAAAGTCGGTGATGAGCTATATTTAGAAAAAATTCCATATGGCTATCTGACTTTGGCGCGTTATCAGCAACCTTTACCGCATGATTTATGGTTATTGGCAACAGGTACTGGTTTGGCTCCATTTTTATCGATGCTACAAGACTTTGAAACTTGGTCTAATTATCAAAAGATCAATTTGGTCTACAGTGTACGTACAGCAGATGAATTGGCTTATGTTGACCGTATTCAAGAGATTGCCGAAACTTTTGGCGAAGGGCATGTAGGTTTTAAATTTATTCCAATTATTACCCGAGATCCATCTGCGCCGTTGCATGAACGTTTACCGATATTAATTGAAAATGGTGAGTTAGAAAAAGCAGCAAGTCTGGAACTTAATTCAGCAACCAGTCATGTCATGCTATGCGGAAACCCACAAATGGTTGACGATACCAAAGAGGCTTTAAAACGCCGCGGTTTGACGATGAATCGTCGTGGTGAGGGAAATATTGCAGTAGAGAATTATTGGTAAAAACCGAAAGTAAAAATAATTTAAGAGAATTTTTATGGATATGTTTATTAATGGACAAACATATCCATAAATTCACGAATTTCTGAAATTGCACTGTCTACATCTGTTGAAAGCCAAGTTGGCTCAAACAGGCCCGCATAATATTCAAGACGATCTTGAGGAACAACCAAACGAACAGGGCAGTCTTCTTCAAGTAAACGCCATGGTAAAATAGGAACTTCGTTGTCCAGAAATACATTGATATTACGAATATCAACAATCATCGCATTAACACATTCAGGGAATGGCATGACCGAGAACTCTTCGGTACGGCGACGGAAATACTCAAGATCACCCCATTTGAGCTCATAGCTTGGCTTATTAAATTCAATAATACCAATGAGATGGTCATCTCTTGTCTGATGCAAATAACATTGATGTGTGACGTCAGTGTCGAGATCAAGAGTTACGCTTTGCTGACGATACATCATAAAATTGAGTAGCTTTAAAACAAGGGGGCTTATTATAGCCTATTTTATAAAAAGTAAGCGCTAAAACATATTGTATTACAAATCCAACTTCGCAAAAGAATTTGAATAAAGTCAGAATATTTTTTTATATAGTCAAAAATAAAGTGGCTAAATTTTATACTAAAATTATTTTTTTTAAAGTAGAGTTTTGCAAACCTAGTCACCTTCGCATAATGCTTTTTCACACAATGCAACAAATCAAATTGTTATGATGAATATAAAGTTAATGATAATAGAAGAGGGGAAAGAAGATGCATGATTTTTCAAAACCACCTCATGTGACGAGTCCTGAAGAGACTGCAAAAAAAAGAAGATTGCCAGTTTATATTTTAATTATTGTAGGGCTTTTTCTTCTTGCGCTTATTGTTTATATGGTTGCTGAACATAACCAATCACCAAAACAAGAAGCGGCTTTTCAACATGAGACTACACCACATGTCATGATGGGTAATTCTGATTTGAAAACTTACAAAGGATAGTAAGCTCACCAGTATATATCTATAGAAAGCCTTTAGGATGTGCCCTGAAGGCTTTTTTTGCAATCTTTTGCATCAATTTGTTGTATTTATGCAGAAGAATGTTGATTGAAAAATATTCAAAACATAAGGTGACATAGACCGCATTTATCGTCATTTTTTACAACGAACTGGTGTTTTTCATTTATTGATAACACTGAAAAGAACATAACAATTGAGGACATAACAATATGAATGAATTTTTTAATGGGCCTCGCGGCGCTCAGTTTGATGCGATGTATTACTGGGATCAGTTTCATCCTATTTTAGCTGCAATTGTCATCTTACTGGTTGGCTGGATAATCGCTTTATTAGTTGCGGCAGGGGTAAAAAAACTTCTGCAAAAATTAAATACGAATGCCAAATTATCTTCAGCTACAGGACGTACTCCCAACATAGAAGGCCTCGTCTCCAAAGTCATATTCTGGTTTATTCTGATTCTTGCTGTTGTTGCCGCTTTAAATGTGCTCAACATTAGTGGAGTGAGTGGGCCATTTAGCAATATGGTGAATCAGGTACTCGTCTATATTCCAAATATCATTGCTGCCGTGGTAGTGGGTTTCATTGGCTGGATCGTTGCTCGACTGGTGCGGGCAGGAATTACCAATGTGCTATCCAGAACGCAACTTGATGACAAGTTAAGTAGTGAAGTAGGGGTAGGGGGAATTAGCCAGAATATTGGTGAAATTCTTTACTGGCTTGTATTATTACTTTTCCTTCCTATTGTACTCTCAATCTTAGGGTTAACAGGTTTACTTATTCCTGTTCAAAATATGGTGAATGAGGCAATCGCCTTCCTACCAAATATCTTTATTGCTGGCGTTATCGTTTTTGTTGGTTATATCTTGGCAAAAATTGTACGCGGTATTGTTGAGGGCCTAATCAATAGCTTAGGCGTTCAAGCACAAGCTGAAAAAATCGGTCTTTTCAAAAACTCAAATGTAGGCAAATTCTTAGGTTCTTTTGTTTTTGCCATTATTATCATTACGACATTAATTGTGGCATTTGAAGCTTTAGGTATTGAGACTATTTCTCAGCCAGCGACAGCAATGCTCAATGAAATCTTGCAAGCGATTCCAAATATTATTGCTGCCGGATTAATTTTACTGGTTGCTTATATTGTTTCTCGTTTTGTTGGACGCTTGGTTGCCGAACTGATTGCGGGAACAGGTGTTGATGAAATCCCTGCAAAATTAGATGTACAACGCTTTTTAGGTCAAACTAAAGTTTCTGGCGCTGTGGGTTGGTTAATCGTGTTCTTTACGATGCTGTTTGCAGTTTCAGAAGCTGCTGACCGTCTTGGTTTTGAACAGATTAGTGGTCTGATTGCAATGTTTATCCATTTTGGTGCAAACATTCTATTGGGCGCTGTAATTTTGGTTATTGGTTTCTGGCTTGCCAATGTTGTGGCAAATGTGGTGCAACGCGGTGAATATAATAGTTCACGTTGGTTAGGTAGTTTGGTTCGTGTCTTAATTATTGGTTTAGTCCTTGCGCTTGGTTTAAAAGCGATGGGTATTGCTGATTCGATTGTGAACCTTGCATTTGGCTTAACTCTAGGTGCAGTTGCAGTGGCTTTCGCACTTGCATTTGGTTTAGGTGGTCGTCAACCAGCTGAAAGATTGCTGTCTGATTTGCTTGATAAAGCGAAAAAAGAAGCTAATCAACCAAATCCTTTATATCAACCAGCTTCTACTACAACAGCAAGTACGTCTTCGGCTTCAACTCCGTCAACGACTACAACAGCACCATCAACAACAGTTTCATCGGATGCAAAACCAGCTGATTCTGCACAAGTAAATCCATCACAACCACCAGTAAATAAACCGTTTGGTTCTACTGGCGAAAATGATGAAATTTAGTAGGTGTAACTAATTTTCAGATAAACAGTACAAAAAATCTTTGATTTTTGTGATAAGTTCGACCACTCTATATTGAGTGGTCGTTCTGTCTTTGACAGCTATAAAAACAAATAAGTGAGGAAAATACGATGAAAAAACCTGGTCGTTTTTTAGCACCTGTTGTAATTGCTGGGATTACCGTAGGTTTTTTAGCAAGTGCTTATAAATTTGTATTTAGCAAATCTGATTCATCAAAACAGGCAACAACACATACACGTGATGCTGACAAATCATCAAGTGATGCGAAAGCAGCAAATTAGCGTATTCAATAGTTAAACATATTGTGCTGCTGCATAAGCAGAAGACCAAGCCCATTGGTAGTTATAGCCTCCTAAGTGGCCAGTCACATCAAGTACTTCTCCAATAAAGAACAGTCCTTTCTGCTTTTTACTTTCGAGTGTTTTAGATGAAACTTCGGTTGTATCAACTCCACCTAAGGTAACTTCTGCAGTACGATATCCTTCAGTGCCTGATGGTTTAACTGAAAAACCATGTAACTGCTCGGCAATATGTTCTAGCTGTGCATCACTCATATTACCAATTGCCATTTCGCTATGCTCGGGCCATATGAGTTGTTGTAGCTCTTGTACAATACTTTTCGCAGTAAACTCATTAAGAAGGGTACGTAATAAAACTTTAGGCTGTGCTTTCTTTTTATCTTTTAAATAAGTCGTTAAATCTTGGCTTGGGAAAAAGTCAATTTTAAAACTTTCACCGGTATTCCAGTAGTTAGAAAGCTGTAAAGAACTTGGCCCACTTAAGCCGCGATGGGTAAATAATAACGCTTCAGTAAAGCTATTTTTTGAGTTGCTTAACGTGACATCTAAAGCATTACCACTTAAGCGCGTGGTGACTTCTTTAATATGATCTGAAAAAGTAAATGGAACTAAACCAGCGCGGGTTGGGAAAACTGTATGCCCAAATTTTTGTGCCAATTCATAGCCAAAACCAGACCCACCCAAAGTCGGAATAGATAAACCGCCTGTAGCAACGACTAATGACTCACAGCTAAATCGACCTTGGTTGGTGTGTACAGAAAAACCGCCTTGTTCTAATGGATCAATCTGCCCAACTTCACAATGGGTCTGGATTTCAACATTGTTGGTTTTATTACACTCACTCACCAACATCTCTAAAATTTCTTTAGCGCCGTTTAGGGTAAATAATTGGCCGTGTTTACGTTCTTCATAGGCAATTCCATAATCACACACCAGACCAATAAAGTCCCAGTTGCTATAGCGTGACAGGGCAGAAATGACAAAGTGTGGATTATGAGAAATATAGTTGTCAGGCTCTACATACAGGTTGGTAAAGTTACATTTACCTCCACCCGACATTAAAATCTTTTTACCAATTTTATTGGCTTTTTCTAAAATTAAAACCGAGCGTCCTCGTTTAGCAGCATGTGCAGCCAACATGAGTCCAGAAGCGCCTGCACCTAAGACAATGACATCGACATGACTGTTAGACATAAGAGATTCTCGATTAATCGTGAAAATTAAAAAGGGGCATATACTACCATGTCAGCCCTTACTCGTGCTAAAGACATTTATGATGGTAGAGAAAACGTTAACTAAAAAAGAGTGAATTATTGGTCCGTTTTATTTCTTATATCTGCCTGTAAACCACCAGAATGAATAGCGAGAATACGAGTTCCTTCGGAAAAGTAATTATTTTTTATAAGGTCGGATAAACCGAACATCATTTTTCCCGTATAGATTGGTTCAAGAGGCACAGCATATTGCGCTTCAAAACCTTTAATAAATGCAAATAGTTCAGGTGACGTTTTGGCATAACCACCGCAGCAATAAGCATCTGTTAGCGACCAATTTTGTTTTTTAGTCCACCGACGAATCTCTTGTTGTAAAAAGTCGCCTTTTAAAGCTGAAAATCCTAAGACTTTTTGATGTGTTGAACTTTTTTCAATAAGACCTGAAATTGTTCCGCCAGTTCCTACCGCACAGCAAATCACATCATATTTCTCTAAATCACTCTGACTAAGAATTTCCTGACAACCTTGAACTGCTAACTTATTGGTGCCGCCTTCAGGGATTATGTATGTTTCAGGAAACTGTTGAATTAATTGTTGAAGAAAGTTTTCATCATCTCTCAAACGATATTCATTGCGTGAGACAAAATGTAGCTGCATTCCCAAACTTTGAGCTTTTGCCAAGGTGGGGTTGAGAGGCTTATTCGCTAACTCTTCACCACGAATAATTCCAATGCTGTTTAAGCCAAAAAGATGAGCTGCATAGGCCGTTGCGGCAATATGATTTGAATAAGCGCCACCAAAAGTCAAAATATTTGATAGTCCTTGTTGTTTTGCGGCAAGTAAATTGTTTTTTAATTTGAAAAACTTATTGCCCGAAATTTGAGGATGGACGAGATCTAAACGTTTAATGTCGAGATGAACAGATGATGGGAGTTCAATGTGCTGGTAAGAAATAGGTTGGGCAATGTAATCAAACATTAGAAATTGAGAAAAAATAATGAATGATCACATTGTAACTTTTTAAAGAGAACTTTAAAAAGCTGATTAAGAGCTTGTGTCGACAGAAGTAATCACTGACATACCAGGGCGTAAGTGTTCCATTCCTTCCTGATTTGGGTCGATGGTGATACGTACAGCTATGCGTTGCACAACTTTAGTAAAGTTACCTGTCGCATTGTCTGGCTTTAACACACTGAACTCGGAACCTGCAGCAGGCGAAATTTGCTCAACATGTCCTGTAAATTTTTTGTGGTTCATCGCATCGACTGTAAACCATGCTTTTTGTCCAATTCGCATATTGGCAATTTGGGTTTCTTTAAAGTTAGCAATCACCCAAGTTTGTTGTGGAATTAAGTAGAGCAACTGTGAACCTGCTGCGACATATTGCCCAACACGAGGATTTACTTCTCCAAGTTGACCATCCATAGGAGCAACAATAACGCTATAGTCTTTGGTGGTTTGTGCTTGATCTAATTGTGCTTTAGCGCTAGAAACTTGTGCTTCTAAACCTGCTTCTGCGACCTGTGCGGTTTTTAAAGCCTCTTTTGCAACTAATACATTAGCTTCTGCTTGCTTAAGGGCTGCAAGATTATTTTCGGCGTCTGCTGCGGCTTTATCTTGCTCAGATTTAGAGGCTGCACCACTATTTCCTAACTGCTGATAGCGTCTAAGCTGTGCTAAAGAGAGTTCGTATTGAGCCTTCACCTGATCTACTTTGGCTTGCGCCGCAACAATATCAGCTTGTTTTTGTGCGATTGATTGGGTTTGATTGGCTAAAGTATTTTTAGCCTGTTCAACGCCTGAAGCTGCTTGTGCTACTTTTTGATCGTAAGTAGTGGCATCAATATGCATTAATACTTGACCCTTTTTAACATGGTCAAAGTCTTTCACTAATACATCTTTAACATAGCCATTAATTTGTGAAGATAAAACAGTGGTTTTACCTTTGACATAACTATTGTCCGTTTGCTGTACACTCGTTGCAAAAGGCCCAATTCTCCATGCCCATAAAATCACTAAAATACCAATAATAAGAACACCTAACATCCATAAGAGGGTTGAGCGTTTTGTTGGAATCAGTTTACTTGCAGGTGCAGGTGCAGGTGCAGGTGCAGGTGCAGGTGCAGGTGCAGGTGCAGGTGCAGGCGTTGGCTCATTATTAGATGTTTGAGCAGGGCTTTGTTCCGGTTTATTTTGATCATCTGACATATATCAATCTCAATTTCTGTTTCATCAATAACGAAAGCCATTAAGGACGGCTAATTCCTCTGCGTTGTAGATATTTACTACGGGCAATATTAAATCCACCCCATAAGAGCAATGCGATAGCAAAAATACCGTTTAACGCAATAACATCATTGTAGGCACGCACTTGGGCTTCACGGGTGACCACTTGATTGAGTGTGCGCATGGCCTGAGTCGTTTGTAATGCTGGGTCATTTGTTGTGATGGCTGCACTACGTTGATAGGTGGAGAGCCTTTGAGAAACTAATGGGTCGGATTGTTCTAAATCTTTAATAATCTCGACTTGATAGTTTTGTGTGCGGTGTTGTTGATAGGTCGAGAAAAAAGAAGACCCGACCAAGCCACCAAAGGTTTGAGTTGCAGAGAACAAGACAATAAAAGTCACTACATACGAAGGACCTTTAGCTAAAGTTTGTGCGAAACCAATAAGCAGTAGCGGCCCAATAAATAGACCACCTGCAAAACCCACTAAGAATTGACTTGCAAAAAAGTTCACAGGTCGAACATCACTGGTTAAGTGATAATCTAGTCCACAGGCAACCAGAATCAAGAACTCTGCAAAAAGTAAGTGGAAGATAATTCGTTCGCGTGAAAAAGTCAGTGCACTAAATAATGTTCCGCTTAAAATCCCGATGAATATCACAACATAAAGAGGTACAAACTGATCAGGCCCCATTCCCATGGCTTTTAAGAAGTTAACAGCAGCATAGCTTTGCTCTGACATTAGAAGCCGAATCGCAAAAGCACCAAAAATAAAACGTAGTGTCGAAGCAGTACCTAACCAACGTGTCATAATTAATGGATTGGCACGGTAGTGTTCGTAAAGTAAACCTAAAACAACTAAGCTAAAACCTGCAATTAATATATAAGCAAGCCATTCGCTATTAAACCACCACAGAATTGGTCCTTGTGTAAGCACAATACATAAGCATGCAAAACCAGGAGCCAGTAAAGCAAAGGTAAAGAAATCCTGCTTCTCAAACACATAAATACGTAAGCTGCGTGGTAGTTTCAATGAAACAACCATAGCTAAACAACAAAGTGCTAAACCAAGCTCAAAGGTATATAGAACAGACCAACTGTCTGTACTAACAAGAAATGGAGAAATAATCCAAGCGAGAGGAACACCTAACTGCTGAAAACCAAAGGCAATGTATATACCTTTTGCCATGTCAGCTTTTTTAAAAGCTTGCATGGTGTAATACATACCTAAGGAGCTTAGTGGTGCACCTGCTAAACCAGCTACAACCCGTGCGAACAACGCCATTTCATAGGTATGTACAAAAATATGTAAAACAAGAACCGCAATAAAAATGACGAGACCTATTTCTGAAAATACTCTCAGACCATATTGTTGACGGGCCTTAAACAAAATCAGGTTTGAACTGACATTTGCCATAACATATGCAGCAGGCAGCCATGCAGCTTCGGAAGGGGTTAGGCCATACTCACCTTGAATTAAAGGCAAATTTGCCGTGATAAAGCCATTACTTAAGCTTGCCGAAAGAGCAACGAATAAGCCAATGAAAAAATAGATAAAACGTTTAGGTACAGAATGTGCAATCGCTGCTGGTGAACCAGGTAGAGTCGGTTGTTCCTCTGGTGTCCAGTCGGGTGGTGTTTCTAAATAACGAGGCGTTTTACTCATTCTATCCCTCGAATTTTTTGTATTTGACTACCATTAAATAGTAATTCAATTGCTCGTTTTGCTAAGCGAGTCTGTTCTTCTGGCTCATGTCCTTGAAATGAAGAACCTAACATTGCAGTGACCATTGCATAGTCATTAGCAGTCAGATCAGCTCGACACAATTTTTGTTCTATCGCATTTTCAATCAGTGGTTTAAGTGCATTATTTCGCCTTTCATAAATTTTTAACATAATTGGATCTTGTCGATCAATCACTCTCCAAAAATCTTGCAAAATTGCGAGTTTGGGAAGCTGTGCAATATGTCCTTCAATTAAACGAAATAATCCATCCTCGAATTGTTGAAAATGAGCAGCTTTTTGCTCTAGCTGTGTAATCGCGCGCTCTAAAAGAGCGCTAATTAAAGCCTTACGATCACAAAAGTTTCGGTAAAAGGTTGCTCTACCTACACCTGCATGGTCAATGACAACTTGTAAAGGCACATTAATGCCATGAATACGGAAACATTCTTCGGCTGCAGTGAGTAATTCATCCCGATTATGGGCTGCAATTTTTTGACGCTTACTCATGTCATGGATTGGGGAGATTTAAAGATGATATATTTAACGGACATTTTTGTCCGTTGTGAAGAGATAAATTGTAAAAACATGAAAATTCAATTTTTATCATTTATATTTTTCCATTTTTATATGTGTCATAAAAAGCTGCTAGAATATCGCCAAATTGCATGATGCTAGGTCAATACAATGTTTGAGTCCCTTATTCCTCTTTTTTCAATTGCGATGGCATTGATGCTTGGAGCAATAAGCCCTGGGCCGAGCTTTATTTATGTAGCACAAAATTCAATTTCTAAATCACGTAAACATGGTTTGTTTACTGCTTTAGGTACAGGTACGGGGGCTGCTCTTTTTGGTTTTTTAGCCGTCATGGGGTTACAGGCAGTTTTGTTGGCAGTGCCTTCAGCTTATCTAATTTTAAAAATTGGTGGTGGACTATATTTACTTTGGCTTGCTTTTAAAATTATCAAACATGCCAAAGAACCAATTGCCATGGAAAATGATGGCAAATCAAAAATGACCTATAAACAGGCATATCGATATGGCCTGATTACACAGTTAAGTAACCCGAAAATTGCTGTTGTATTGGCGAGTGTATTTACTGCTTTATTGCCCAAAGAAATCCCAAATTATTACTATGTTGCATTGCCAGTGATTTGTTTTATGATCGATGCGGGGTGGTATTCATGTGTTGCAATGCTGCTATCTTCAGAGAAGCCAAGAACAATGTACCTAAAAGCAAAAACTGGCGTTGACCGCGTAGCTGGAAGTATTGTGAGTATATTGGGCTTAAAGTTAATTTTCTTCAAATGATAAGTCTTTAATTAAAATATCTAAAAAATGCAGAGCCAGCTATTTATAGTCTGGCTTTATTTTTGAGTAAAATATATACAAATTGAAATATCTTTTTTAGTTCTTAACCATTTAAAAAGTGGTAACTTAATAAATAAAACAAAAAGAAATGAGGGTCACGCTATGAAAAAATTGATGGTGAGCATTTCTGTAGCTTTTCTTATCTTAACGACAGGATGTGAGATGAGAACAATGAGCAAGCAACAGCCAGCCAATGAGCGGACTATGAGCATAGTTGGTACTCCTGTTCATGAAAAAGATTACAAAATTTCTGATTTACAAGCCAACAATCATGAGCAATCTAACTATTAAGTTACTCATAGGCTGCATCACTTACTGCATTTTAAATGTAGTAAGTACCTGTGAGCCTGCATCTTTAGATTGGAAGCTTTTTCAAGAAAAATATGATGTAAATCATGATGGTTTGTACAGCTTAAAAGAGTTTCAACAGGTACAAGATTTCTATCCTTATCGTTGGCCTACGGATAAGCGTTTTCAGGGAGAGAATAAGCAAACAGAACTATTTCATTATTTAGATAAAAATAAGAATGGTTATTTAACAAATGAGGAATTGGGGAATATACATGTTTTACTTAGTAACCCTTGTGAAGGGCGGCCATGGACATAATTTAAATCTTCTTATAGATGTTTCTAGAAAATTTATAGTTAAAAAAAGCCCCCAAATTAGGGAGCTTTTTTATGAAGGCAAATTAAGACACTTTATCGCCAGGTTTTGCACCACTATCTGGAGAAATAATGAAAATACCTTCACCATTTCCAGCAGCAAGTACCATACCGTTTGAAATACCAAAACGCATTTTACGTGGTGCGAGATTAGCAACCATCACTACTAATTTGCCTTTTAGGTCTTCAGGCGCATATTGGCTACGAATACCACTAAATACATTACGTGGTTCAGCTTCACCTACGTCTAACGTCAGTTGTAGCAATTTATCTGAACCTTCAACTGTACCTGCTTCAATGACCTGAGCAACACGTAAGTCAACTTTTAAGAAATCTTCAATACCGATAATTTCAGCTTCACCCACTGCTGGAGTAGGGGTTGCTTTTTTCTCGGCAGATTTCTCTTTCTTTGCTGTTGCTTTAGTTGCTTGTGGAGCAGGCGCACCTAAAGACTCTTTAGAAGCATCAACCATAGCCGCAACAGCTTTTGGATCAACACGCTGCATAAGAGGCTGGAACTGCGCAATCTCATGACTTACAAGAATTTGTTTGCGTGACTCGAAATCGAAGCTTTCAAGTTTTAAGAAATCTTGAACTTGCTTCGCCAAAGTTGGAAGAACTGGCGCCAAGTACACTGCGAGTTGACGGAATAAGTTGATACCAACAGAGCAGACATCAAGAACTTGTTGTTCTTGACCTTCTTGTTTAGCAAGAGCCCAAGGCTTTTTCTCATCAATATATTGGTTTGCGCGGTCAGCAAGCGCCATAATTTCACGAATAGCTGTAGAGAATTCACGTGCTTCATATGCTTTAGCAATTGAATCACCGGCATCAATAAAGCTTTGTACTAACTCAGATTCTGCACATTCAGCAGATAAAGTATTGTTAAAGCTACTATTAATGAACTTCGCACAGCGACTTGCAATATTGACGACTTTACCAACTAGATCTGAATTTACTTTCTGAACAAAGTCATCAAGGTTCAAGTCAGAGTCTTCAACTTTATCTGAAAGTTTAGAAGCGAAGTAGTAACGTAAATACTCTGGGTTTAAATGCTGTAAATACGTCTCGGCCTTAATGAAAGTACCGCGAGACTTAGACATTTTTTGTCCATTTACAGTCAAGAAACCATTTACGAACAAGCCTGTTGGAGTGCGATAGTTCGCACCTTCAAGCATTGCAGGCCAGAATAAAGCATGGAAGTAAACAATATCTTTACCAATAAAATGGTAAACCTCATTTTGACTATCTTTTTTCCAGAAATCATCAAAGTTTAAGTCTGGACGTTTAGTTTTGATATAGTTTTCAAAACTAGACATATAGCCGATTGGGGCGTCTACCCACACATAGAAATATTTATTTGGGGCGTCTGGAATTTCAAAGCCAAAATATGGTGCATCACGAGAAATGTCCCAGTCTGCTAAACCCGCTTCAAACCATTCGTCTAATTTATTGGCAATTGAAAGAGGTAGACGACCTTCATCACGCGTCCATTTCTGTAAATATTCAGAGAAGTTTGGTAGTTTAAAGAAATAGTGATCTGATGATTTTTCAACAGGTGTTGCACCACTTAAAGTCGAACGCGGGTTAAGTAATTCGGTTGCGTTATAAGTTGTACCACACACTTCACATGAGTCGCCGTATTGATCTTCTGATTTACATTTCGGGCATGTACCTTTAATGAAACGGTCAGACAAGAACATACCTTTTTCTGGATCAAATAATTGAGTTACAGGGCGAACTGCAATATTTCCAGCTTCACGGTTTTTAATATAGATATCTGTTGAACGAGCTTTGTTTGCATCACTATGAGTTGAATCATAATGATCGAAATGAACGCCAAAACCGTCAAAATCACGAATGTGCTCTTTTTGAACATTCGCAATTTGCTCTTCTGGGCTAATACCATTTGCTTCGGCACGTAGCATAATCGCTGTACCGTGAGCATCATCCGCACATACATAAGTCACGTCATGACCCATTGCCCGCATGGCACGAACCCAGATATCTGCCTGGATATAACCGAGTAAATGACCCATATGAATTGGACCATTGGCATAAGGGAGGGCATTGGTGACTAAAATTTTACGCACGGATCTCATTCTCTCATTCGTATTTATAAGGTGGAAGATTTTAACTGATGCAGGGAGATAAGCAAAGATTAATAATCTTTGTCTAAAGAGAAGAGGTATCTACAGAAATGGGCCTCAAGCCAGAAAGGATTTCTCTTTAGAACAGATAAACAAATCAAAAAATATTTGAATCTTCCTGTATTGTCTTTGTTTCAAATTGCAGTTACGGTCAGAAAACAAGCCATAACGATGTATAACTAATAACTTATTCAGGTAATTTTTTTAATTAACGATGAGGATAACAACGATGACTACTGAAAATAAATTAGATGAATTAAAGGCAAAAGCGGCTGATGCAAAAGTACAAGGTGAAAAAGCTTTGGACGATTTAAAAGAAAATGTAAAAGAGAAACAAGCTGCTGGCAAAGAAGCAGTTGAAGATAAAGTAGATGAATTGAAAACAAAAGCAGCAGATGCAAAAGCGCAAGGTGAAAAAGCCTTGGAAGATTTAAAAGAAAATGTAAAAGAGAAACAGGCTGCTGGTAAAGAAGCAGTTGAAGATAAAGTAGATGAACTAAAGGCAAAAGCAGCAGATGCAAAAGCCCAAGGTGAAAAAGCCTTAGATGATTTGAAGGATAATTTAAAAGAGAAACAGGCTGCTGCAAAAGAAGCAGTGGAAGAGAAAGCCAGTGATTTGAAGAGCAAACTTGATGATGCTCAGCATAGTCTGCAAGACAAATTTGATCACCTGCGAACTGAAGCAGCTCATAAACTTGATGATGCTAAAGCAAAAGCAGCAGAATTAAAGGAAGAGGCTGCATCAAAATTAGATGAGTTAAAAACTCAAGCAACTGCAAAGTTTGATGAATTGAAGAAAACGGCAACAGATAAACTCAATAAATTGAAAAATCACGATTCTGCTGAATAAGCTGATTTAAACAAAAATTCGTGCTCCTCACTCAAATGATGAGGCTTTAAAATTAGCAATTATTCATTTCGAGTTGAGCGAGTGCGGATCAATACTGTTACACTAGCTCCAACAAGCTGTAATGATCTGTTTTTGGAGTAAACAATATGTCTTGGCTTTCTTCATTAAAGTCCGTTTTTTCACCCGCACAAGAAGTGAAAGAAGATGAAATCCAAACCGTACTCCAAAACTATTTACTACCTCATTCAAAAGATGCCTTAAAAGAGCGCATTAGTCAGCTTCAGGTACAAGGCCGAGTTTTACAACTCACCATTAATACCTTTCCAGATGAAAAAGAGTATTTGCAACAAATTCATGATGATTTGGCTGGAGCTTTGCAAAAGTGTGGTATTGAAGAACTTAACTTACATGTAGTTCAACAAAAACGTCCTGCTCAAGAAAGTTCAGGCCAAGGCTGCTCATCTAAAGCACCTAAAGAAAGTGCGAACTTACCTCCTGTGCTTGATGCCTCACCTAAATCTGAGCCAGATCCAAACAATCCTCCGATTCAAAAAGCTGCTCCACAACAAAGAGATGTTCCACTTCATCCTCGGATTAAAAACGTCATTTTAGTTTCATCTGGGAAAGGTGGAGTTGGTAAGTCAACAACTACTGTCAATTTAGCACTTGCCTTACAGAAAATGGGGCTTAAGGTTGGGGTATTAGATGCCGATATCTATGGCCCAAGTATTCCAACCATGCTGGGTAATGCAGGCAAAACACCTCTTATTGAAAGTGAAAATTTTGTACCTTTGGAGGCATATGGTATGGCTGTGCTTTCTATTGGACATTTAACAGGCGACAACAATACTCCTGTTGCATGGCGTGGACCAAAAGCTACCGGTGCTTTAATGCAATTGTTTAACCAAACACTTTGGCCAGATTTAGATGTACTTATGATTGATATGCCGCCGGGTACCGGTGATATTCAACTTACGCTTGCACAGCGTATTCCGGTTACAGGGTCAATTATTGTTACTACACCGCAAAATGTTGCTTTACTGGATGCGACCAAAGGAATTGAACTGTTTAATAAAGTTGGCATACCTGTATTGGGTGTAGTTGAAAATATGTCGACTCATATTTGCTCGAATTGTGGACATGAAGAACAAATTTTCGGCATTGGTGGTGGTGATAAGCTTTCCGAGCAATACCATATTCCATTATTAGGTCGTTTGCCTTTAAATGCTCAAATACGTGAACATGCTGATGAGGGTAAACCAAGTGTTGTAGCAATGGATGACGCAGCTGATAGCTACATTGATATTGCTAAAGCTGTGTGGCAACAAATTGAAAAAATTCCTCAACGCACGCGTGATGATAAACGAATCTTTTGATTCAACTGACCCAGCTTTAAGCTGGGTTTTTTATTGGTTGGTTAAAAGAAAAATTAAATTACTGAATCTAAATAACAAAGCTGAACTTGAAATTGGCATATAGATTGCTACTTTACGCTTTTAAAAAGAAATAGGTGAGAAATGCAATTTAAATATACTTTTGGCGTTATCAGTTTATGTAGCGCTTTATTTTTGGTTGGATGCAACGACGATCATTCAACAGTGTCCCAAACAACGCCAGTTGAAGAGCAAAAACAGAAATTACAGCCGATTATTATTCAAGGCGCCTTGCCTGTAGAGTCAAAACAGATGGCTTCTAAATTACAGAATGTGACTGTTGAAACAGTAGGTGGGTGGACATTCTGGAAAGGAACTTACAATGGTTACCCAATGGTGATTTCTAAAACACGCATGGGCATGAGTAACTCTGCTGCTGCAACAGCTTTGGCCATTGAGCGCTATAAGCCGATTGCAATTATTAATCAGGGGACGGCAGGTGGTCATGACCCAGATTTACACGTTTATGACATTGTTTTAGGAAAATATGCAACTAATATTGGTGCGTTTAGAACGCCTAAAGAGCCATTAGGTGGCGGTTCAAACTCACTTACATGGGTTGAGGCCTTTGATGTTTTGCCAACAGATGAATCTGACCCAGAACCGATCGCAATACGCAAATTTGAAGGTGATCAAGAGCTATTAATGGCGGCGCATAAAGTCCGTTATGATAAAGGTGAGGTAGTCGAAGGAACGATTGGCTCGGCAGATGTGTGGAATAATGAGCTTGACCGAATTCAATTTTTCCATCAGCGTTATGGTACTTCTGTTGAGGAAATGGAAGCAGCATCTGTTGCACAAATCGCAAGTCAGTTTAATGTTCCTTTCTTAGGAATTCGGATTTTATCTAATAATATTACTAATAATGGAGCGTATGATCCTGGTACAGGAGAGGCTTGCCAAGACTATGTGCTTAATGTGGCAGAAGAATATATGAAATCTAAACTACCAAAATAATAATTTAACTATAGGCAAGAAGATGGGTTCTTATAGGGCATCTTCTTGTCTTTTATGACCAGGTCTACTTTTCCAATTTCGGATGACCATCCAACGCCAGAAAACTTCAGTCACTATGTACAGTATGATTGCAAAGACAAAAGCTTCAACTATAAGCCCGGTCATTAAAATTTTAGCGAGGCTGAAATCTATATGACCATGACCCAAATGAGTAATCCATCTAGAAATCTGATGAAGTACGCCCAGGAGCATCTTTTTATTGATCATATGTACATGATAAATATGTGAACCAAACCAGAATCCAACATATAAAATAGGAACTAATGTGAGAGGGTTACTAAGCCAAGCAAGCATTAGGCTGATGGGTAAATTCACCTCAAACAGCAATACGGCCATCACAATAAAAACGCTATGAAATGGAATAGGCAGTAAACCAAAAAATGTTCCTACAAAAACCGCTCTTGTAATCGATTTACGGTTGACATACCAAAGCACTGGATTAAGGGTTTTTTGCCCAAAAATCCTTAAAAATTTCATATTTGAAACTTTCTCTGGAGAAGGAAGCCAAGACTGAAAAAATTGCTTTGCCATAATCATAGGATAGTAGAGTCTGGTGACTCATATAAACACAAAAAAACAATATATTAATTGAAACTTATTAAAAGCTTAAAAATTAAACTTACTGCTGTAATAATTCATTATAGATCTTTTCAACTTAAAAATAGATTTAAAATAAAAATACTTATATTACTTAATACAATTTGGCACGCAAAGCTCGACAACTGACTCTAAAGTTTTTTAGCTTAAGCTTCTTTAATTTTTTGTATCTATTTGTTTAATAATATTTACTTTTGCCGTGTTAGTGTTTTAAAAAATCGTCTTACAATTAGATTTTGCCTTCATAAAAGATATCTATTAATCTGAGATGACTACATTGTGAGGTCATTAAATGATTTCATGGCTTTTTATTGGCTTAGTTGCCACAATTTTACTTACCCCAGGCCCAACCAATACTTTACTGGCATCATCTGGTGTACAAGTTGGTTTTAGGAAGTCTGCTAAGTTAATTCCAGCAGAAGTTCTTGGATATATTATTTCGATTTCCGCTTGGGGCATGTTAATCGGGAAAGTTTCTGCAACACTTCCTTTCTTACCTCCTATGCTTAAATTGCTAAGTGCTTGTTACATTATTTTTTTAGCGATTAAGTTATGGCACACAGCAAATCAACAATTTGAGTTAGATCAGCCAACTATTCGACCACGTGAATTGTTTTGTGCAACTCTATTGAACCCTAAAGCATTACTTTTTGCTTCTGCAATTTTTCCTGTTACAGCATGGACTGATTTTCATATTTATCTCATTCATATGCTGGCTTATTTGGCTTTAATTACACCGATTGCTTTATTTTGGATTTTTTTAGGATCAATCTTGGCAGCTAATAAAGTAAGTTGGTTAAATCAGACGAATTTACAAAAAACAGCTTCGCTGGTTTTGGTCAGCTTCTCAATTCCGATTAGCTATACTGCTTTATTAAACCTTTAAAAGTCTTGCTGAGCTATTCTTATCGAGAAGAGTAGCTCAAGCGTTGTTTTCATAATTGCTTTTTTACGTTAAAGTACGTCGCAATCAATGAAATTACCTTTTGGATAGAAAATACATGGCTATTAAGTCTGATCGTTGGATTCGCGAAATGAGCGAAAAACACGGCATGATTGAACCTTATGCAGAGAATCAAGTCCGTTTTGATAAGAATGGCGAAAAATTGATTTCGTACGGGGTCTCTAGCTATGGTTATGACGTACGCTGTGCACGTGAATTTAAAGTTTTCACCAACGTACATTCTGCAATTGTTGATCCGAAAAATTTCGATGAAAAAAGTTTTATCGATATTGAGTCTGACGTTTGTATTATTCCGCCAAACTCATTTGCCTTGGCGCGCACAATTGAATATTTCCGCATTCCACGTAATGTTTTAACTGTATGCTTGGGTAAATCAACTTATGCACGTTGCGGAATTATTGTAAACGTGACGCCTTTGGAACCAGAGTGGGAAGGTCACGTTACTTTAGAGTTTTCAAATACTACGAACTTACCTGCACGTATTTATGCGGGTGAAGGTGTTGCACAAATGTTGTTCTTTGAAAGCGATGAAGTTTGTGAAACGTCTTATAAAGACCGTGGTGGTAAATACCAAGGACAAACTGGCGTTACGCTTCCTAAAACCTAAGTTGTTTTAAAATTAGATTAAATTCTAAAAAATGGGTCACTTGAAGTGGCCCATTTTTGTTGAAAAATAAAGAAAGTGGCATTCATCGGAATATTTATAAATGAACGTTTTCTTTTGTAAAAAATGATATAAAATGATCAATAATTGATTTGTTTCTTTGAGTTGTATCACACAATTTAAAAGGATTTAAATCATAAAAATCAGATATCGGCATTTCTTTGTTTATTCAATTTAAGATTAGATTAAAGAAAGGAAAGCCAAATAAAAAGAAATTAAATTAGATTATGCCCCCAAGGATACGGAGGTCGGTCATGCGACAGTTTAAGTCTCTTCATTTAGCTATTTTAGCACTTGGAAGTTTATGCTTTTCTTCAGCTTATGCTGGTTCTACCTTAGTTCCAATGTCAGATGCTGAGTTGTCAGCTACTCGTGGCCAAGCCTTGATGAGTATGTCTTATATCGCACCTACCGATGCTGCAAGTAACTCCAGCACTAACGGAAACATGGGTTTTTATCGACTTGCCCTAGATGCCCAGTTAGAACTGAATGCCAACATTAAAAAATTACAATTAGGTTGTGGTGGCGTTAATGGAGCAGGGGCTTGTGATATTGATATCGATTATTTGAGCCTAAGTGGGGGCACTGTTGATAGTACTAGTGCGGAACGAGCTGCGTCCTCCGCCGTTATTACCAATCCATTTTTAGAGTTCGCGGTTAAAAACCCAAATTCTGCATCTACACGTGAAATACAAGGTTTCCGATTAAGTGCTAAATCTCTTTCTGGACTACTTACTTTTGGTTTACAAAATGGGGATGCTGCGAGTGGTATTAACTCTTTGAGTGGATATATGGTAACTAAACCAACGGGAGGCACGGTAACCACCAACCCATACTATGGGATTACTCAAGATGAGACAAACACGGCAATTACTGGTCAGGCAACAGTTATAGGTAAAGTATATACAGTTCCATTTACATCTACTGGGTATAATCTGAATTTGGGAGCAGGCAGTGGAACACTGTCTATGGGACAGCAGGTTATTACGGGTAAACGTATAAATACGGCCAATTTAAATGCAAAAGCAACAGTTGGTGGTTTAGCTATTACTGGAACTTTAGATGCAACGGCCACTGTACTAGGACTTCCTATTCCCATTTCAGGTAATGTAACCGGGACAGTAAATAATTTAGATGTAAATGTAGCAATTAAACAAAGTCTGGGCTATTTCCATGCTGCGCAATTAAATGGATCTGCTGGTTATTTATCTGTACAGGGCGTGAATATTCTATGGCCAGAAGCTGCCTCTACTGCACAAACTGGATGGTGGCTAGAGCTTACAAATCCGATTGATATTGGTCAAATCACTCCTGCTGGTAGTGTTGATATTGCACTTTCTACAATTGTTGATGCTTTAGGACAAGTAAGCAAGTATTTAGATAAAAATCCTGTAGATTGTGGTTTATTAGCAAGTAGTTGTTTAATTGCAGGAAATCTTCCTGTGGGGACGGTTGACTTAACTGGTAAAACACCTGCTTCCATGACCCTAACCAATGTTGTTTTACAAAAACAGAGTTTTTCTGCTAACTGTTATGGTTCTTTAAAATTCTGCTGATTAATTTGTGTGTTTTAACCATTTTTCATTCATCGGAAAAATGCATTTTTGCTGATTTAATTTTGCATTTGAATAAATATTCAGCATAATGGAAATGTGGAAAGGTTGGCAATTTTGAAGTTTGCCCCTTGTGAGATGGAAAAGGAAATAATTTCATCACACTTCAAGGACTGTTAAAGAAAAAGAAATATGGTGCGCGGCATCGTATAAAACAGGAAGGTCACGATGACTACACTTAATTATACGGTCAGTTTTCAAAAAACCGTTTTAGCAAGCTTAATTGGCCTCTGTTTAAGTCAATCGAGTTTTGCTCTTGAAGAGCTTTCTGATGCCGGTTTAAGTGAAACTACGGGAGAGGGTATTGCAATATTACCTCAAAATGCATTCATGGTATTTCGTGGTGCTGGTCCAAATGAATCTGTAAATCAAATAATTACCGATCGTAGTAAAGATACAGGTTACATTAACTATGTACCTGTTGGGCCTTTGAGTGTCGCCGCTGCAGACACAAGTGGCAATGGTACTGTTGGACCCGAAGATAAAGCAGTCGGGAAAGCGGATATCTTTCTTTATGGTTTAGCACTTTCTAAGTCAGATGGTGATGCCAACTCACGTATTGCCAATACTGCAACAGCAGCAGCGATTTCAAGCTGGGGAACAGGTGCGAACCCTTGGGTATTTAAAGTAAAAACTGTCAACAATATTCCTAACTTTAGTACTACAGATAGTGGGGGGTATCCTGTTACCTATTTATCTTTAGAGGCTCCTTTATATCAACCTACTATTGATGGTGCAGAGGGTGCAGACGCATATAATTTAAAATTAGGTTTATGGGCAGATGCATTTGTACGGAACCCTAATATTGTAGCAACGACAAATGGTTCTTTAGCACAGTTCCAATATGGTGATAGTAATGGATTAATTGGTACCAGTATTGATACAAGTCGTGCGAACCGTTTACGTTTACAAGGTATTCTAAATGGTTTTAGTCTAAATGGTAGCCAGATTAGCATGTTCCAAACACTAGGTGGCGCAACCTCTGCTGGTGGAATGAGTCCTTTTTATAACAATACTTTGGGAATGTCTGGTTTAGTGCGCTTAAATACGGGCGATAGTAAAAATACGAGTATTGTGACTGAAAATGTTACGAGCCAAACCCAAACCTATGCAACGAGTGCGAATAATGGTTGGCAAACAGTACATGCTGGTGCAAATTCAACCTTAAGTACAAGCAGTAGTGGCGACTGTGGTAATAGTGGTACAGGAAGTTTTAGTACACTACGTGGATGTCGCTATTACGTAGAAAATCGCACAAGAACAGACACAAAAACATCAAGTAAGACACGAAGTGATTTTAATGATACTAGTAAAGTTTTACGATTGAGTACTCGTGAAACTTCAGATTCACCAAATGCATCCAATAATCTATATACACTAGCATTAGATGCAACTGGTGCTATCGCACCGAAGTTTGCTGATACTGAAGGTTTATATCTATACAATCCAAATATTAACTTAGTACTAGGTAATTTATATCAACCCCTTATTTTGGGTTCTGATGGCAAAAACTTTAGTATAGAAATTGCGCGAATTGCCAATAAGCCAGAAATATATAAGCAGATTTATACCGATTACACTGGAGCTGACACCACATATAAAGGTGCCACTTGTAACGTTTATTCTTGTGCTAATCCAACACACAGCAGTATCGCAATCGGGACAGTTTACAGTCCTGATAATGGAAAAACTCTGTTAGCAGATACGAGTGAAGGTGCAATTGGAGTCTCCTTTGGCCGCTTAATTTCAGCTGGTACACAAGTTTCTGGAACCTCTGCTGGTAGCCTAGTGTCATTGACCAACTCAGTGTCTGGAACAACATCTGCAACCATGACAGAAGTCCGCTACAAACAAAGACAACAGAATACTCAAATATGGAATCAAACTTATAGTTGTGGTTTGTTTAATTCAAACTGCGGTTATAAAACAGCTGGTTATTTATATCAGTGGGAATATAACCAAGGTACAGGTACTTGGGTGATTACAAACCCAACAGCAAAACCTGCTGATGCAGCAACTTGTTCTGGTGTGCTAGGATGTACAAGTACATCTGGTTCAACTCCAATGTATGGAACAGTTTCAAACCGTGACTGGAGTAATTCTGCTATTCCATGGCTCACATCAAGAAATGCAGTCGTCAACGATTTTATTGGAAGCAGTAATGGTACCACTGGCTATGTAATTCCAACTGCCAATCAGGCACCTGCATTAAATAACATTACTCCTCTCAATAATTTAGGTTCTGCTGTGGTGGATGGCTTGCTCATTCAGCATTTAAAACTCACCACAAAAGGTCTATAAGAGGAGGATAATGCGATGAAAAAAATAACTGCTTTACTCCTCCTTACTCTTTGGGCAACTGCGACTCATGCAGAATTACAAACTTTGGACAACGACGCTTTACAGGCGATTAATGGTCAAGCTGGTGCTGATTTGTCTTTAATGCTTAATTTAAACCAGACCAGTAACGGTATATTTGATAATGGTAGTGGCGGCGTTTGTGAAAACGTAGAGTTCTGCCACATTGGTTTAGCAATTAATAAACGTTTTGTGCAAGCAGATGCAACTAAGCCAAGTGGTTGGGCTGAAAATAGTGATAGCGGTAATAAGCTTTGGTTGGTGTTTAAAGGTGTACAAGGAACTTTAAACATCCAAAAAATGGGTTTGGATGGTGCTGATTTGAAGTATCTTGATAAAACCAATACCGAAATTATAAAACCTGCTATTCAACTTAGTTTTAGTGCAGCACAACCGATTTTAATTCGTAACTTTGGTTTTAATGCTTTATCCATTGAGCAAGATAACTTTACAAGTTCAACAACGACCCAAGGTTCGAGTACGAATATGTATGATTATGCATATTTCAAAAAACCAACGTATGCTGCAACTGCAAACAGTGCGACTCAGCAAGTGGCCACAGCAACGCCTTCAGCCTATGACTATGGACGTGAAACAGGTTTTATGGGTTTAATGATGAACGGCAACTTGGCTATTCAAGGAAAAGTCATGGTGTTTAGCTGTGATGGTAGCCATCCCCGTTGTTAACGGTTAATGTAGATTTCAAAGGAACTGAAGTGATGAACAAAAATAAAGAAAGTCACGGCTCAAAGTTTATTTTAAATACATTAACAGCCAGCATGTTGTTAGTGAGTGGACAAGTTTTTGCTTTAGAAGCTTTAACCGATGCCGATCTGAGTGCAGTCAATGGTCAAGATGGGATCTCAATTCAAACGACTTTCAACGAAATTAATGTTGATAATGCTTATTGGGATGATCATGCGGGCACGCCAACAAGTGCTGATCAGGTTTTAAGAGCTCAAGCGAGTGGTGTAAAAATACAAAAAAGTAATGCCTCTACACAAGCTTTAGGAACGAACTACCGTTTAGATGTGGGGAGTAATACGACTACAGGTAAAGCTGGGGTCGATTTTTCTATGCAAAGTAGTCCATCCCTCATTACGGTAAATAGCGTGAAGGTTTGTAATAGTTCTGCTACATGCTCACCTACGTTAGGGCAGTTGGCTATCCAAACAACATCACCTTTAAATCTAGCATTGACTACTCAAGATGGCCTGTTTACTCCAAATAGCCAGTCAAATATGACATTGGGTATAAATAACGCAAATATTTATTTAGGACAGTTAGATGCTCGTAGTCAACTCAACCAACTAATTTTAAAGAATTTTAACTTTAATTTTGTGGGTAAAGGTGTCATGTTTATTGACCCTATCCGTGGCTTGGTTTTACAAACTAATACTGGGTCAAATATGGCTGCTATTGGACAAACACCAAATAGTACATATGGCTATGTCGATTTTAATCGGGTAGCAGACTCAGCTTCGGGTTTAACGGCAGGTACTTATGTTGATAGCAATGGCAAAGTGACTAATTCAGGTCTGAATATTGAAGTAATGCTCAGTTCTAATGTAGATAAAACCAATCCTTATGGGTTAGATGCTACGAATACACCGCAAAATTCAAAAGGTTTAATTCGTGTAGGCGCAAGCGGACGTATGGTAAATAGTTATTTACAAGTCCGTGGTATGGATGGCTCTTCGGACACGGCAATCTTAGGTACAGCAAATACTGCCTCAGGCACCACCTCAAGTAATAGTATTTTGGGTAATACTGGAATTGCCTTTCGTATGAAAGGTGAGTTCACTAAAGATAACGATTCTATGCTAGGCGCCGATGGCAAAGCCACGACTTTAGAAATTGGTGGGGCAGGGTTGAATGCTTATGGTTTTGAGTTTGGTAATTTAACTGGGCTGAACTCAGCTACACGTGGTTACTTTGATAGCGGAAATATTTATTTAAATCTTGCTGATACAAAAACCTTATTAATGCCGAATAACGCAACGTTAAATGCAATTCGTTTAGGATCTGGCACTTTAACAACCGCTGCCGATTATCAACATAATATTCACCGGGATACGGTGACTAATCCATTTAGTCTAATTCTTGCGATGCGTGGAGCAGAGTTTCAGGCATTTTCTAGACGTGGTCGCTTTACTAGCAGTGCAAATGTCGCTGCAGCTAATCAATTTGCAGATAATGGCTTAAGTAATCAATGGGGCTTGGCGTTACCTTTTTATAATTTAAATGCTAATGCCGCAGTTTATGGGGTAGATGCACCTGCGAATAGCGCTTTTTACTATACAAAAGATGCTAATGGTAGACCCGTTCAGAATGCTGTAGGTACCTCAGGAACGACTTCGCGTTTAGGATTTGGTGTCGCTGTTGGCACAACAGGACGTGACACAGGCGGTACAAAAACAACTTCAATTTTATTAATTGATGGTTCTCCAAATGCCAATAATGCGGGTAATCCTACCGACTATTACATGGGCTTACGTAATATCGATATGTTCCTCAAAGGTAATGGCACTATCGGTTTAGAAAATGGCAGTTTAAATATCGGTTTAAAAGATATGTTACTGGCCTTATCAACTGAAATTGCAGCGGGTTATTTACCAGGCGCTAAATATAAAACTTGTCCGGTAACAGGATCTTGTACTTCACCAATTGATAACTTTGCCAGAAATAATGACGTTTTATTTGGTCTTAAACTACGCTTAGGCGGTGATTTAAATTTATCGATTGTACCTAATAGTTCAATTGCTGATGGTAGTGCGCTCACTGTTTTGGGTGATTTTACAATGCCTGCTACAGCAACTGGAAACTCAGTCCAAATTAGTGATCCGATTGATGGCTCTGCAATTGGTTTTGAGAATATGACTGGTAAGCTTGCGTTTAACACGGCATTAGTTGTTGGAAAAGACAGCGCGAGTGGATTAGGTAAGGTTGGTGTAAATACCGCAGTGTACTTTAACCCTGATAAGAATATTGATGGTGCCTTACGAGTTAAAGATATTAATTTCTATCCACCTTCAACAGGGGCAGGCGCACGTTTAGGTGAACTTGCAATTACTGGTGGACGTTTAAATAGTAGCTTCAGTATTGTGCCGAGAAATGGTGCTTTTAACTAATAAAGAAAAGTGGCGATATCGCCACTTTTTATAAAAAATTTATTTTGAATGTGATTGGATTTGCATTCGTCGGGTTATAGAGATAATTGTTTTGTACTCATCTATTATTCTGATAATCTGAACAAATAATAAACGTTTGTCTCTTAAGGATTAGAGCAACATGAAAAATAAAAATATAGTCTGCTGGTTATTATTTGCCAGTAGTTCAAGTGTTTTTGCGATGCAACCATTAGATGACCAAAGTCTTTCAGCAACGACGGGTCAAAATGGTTTAACGCTAGGCATTCAGGCCGATAAAGTTAAATTTAATCAAGTCGCCTTGATTGATACCAATGGTATCGCTTCTACCTCTTACAATAGTAAAGCTGGTCTTGTCATTGCAGGAAACTCTACTAATCCTGTTCCAAGTATAGAATTTATTAAAGCGGCTGTATCGACCAATCCTTCTTTCAATATTGCTATAGATACCGATGCAGGTGCCGGTAAGCCTTTTGTGAACTTGGCTGTCACAATGGGAAGTGATGTCAATGGTATTCGGCTTACACCATTTTCAGTTTATTTGGCACCTAATACATCAGTTTCTAGTCCTTCGGATTATGCGGTGACTAGTTATGCACCAAAATCAATTTTTAGTTCGGGAACAACAGTAAATACAGGCGTGAAAGAACTGATTCGCTCTACTGGAAATTTGGACATTAACTTTGTACAGACCAATAAACCTCGTTTAAACATTCAATTGGGTCATGCTGCCCAGTCTGTCATGGTCAAATTTGGTGGAGCCATTCAATCGATTTGTTCTGCTGCATCTGGTTGTCCAATTACGTTAGTGTCTGATAATACCGGTGCGAATTTTGGATTTAAATTTGCAGGAACAAATTCATCTACAGGGTTTGTTCTTGATGGGTTTTATGCTGGAGTTGACCCAACAGGGCTTACTTTTGGCAATACAGGTGTCTCGAGTAAATTTGATGCATCGCTTAACAATATAACTTTAGGAAATGCAGGAATACAAAGTCCAACAACGTTTAATAATTTACCTAATGGGTCGATGGGGAGTTTTGGAGTTACAGGTGCTTCGGTAACCGACTTTAAAATGAAAGTAAGCGGTTTTTAAAACTAATTACTTAACCTGAAATAAAAAAGAGGGTAGTTGTATAAACAACCACCCTCTTTTATAAATTTTAATTGTTTAACGATGTGATGAACTGGTTTGTTGTAACTTTTGAACAATTTCATCTAAAGCTTTAATGCGTTTAACTTGGTCCCATAATTCTTTGGCTTGAGGGTAGGCTTTGGTCATCATACCTAGCCATTGCTTATAACGACCAACCATACCAATTTCTGTTTTGGCTTGACCATTTAAAAAACGGATTTGTAAGTCAACGAGTTGTTCCCAACTAAATAATGCCTCATCCATATTATTACGAATGCACTGCGTTAAGTCGGGAGTCGTCACAGCACCGCGACCAATCATTAAATCTTCACAACCAGATTGCTGTTGGCAGGCTTTTGCATCGGCATTGGTCCAGATTTCGCCGTTAGCAATGACATTAATTTTTAAAGCTTCTTTAATCGGTAGAATTTTTTCCCAGTAGGCAGGAGGCGTATAGCCATCTGCTTTCGTTCGCGCATGTACTGTTAACCAGCTTGCGCCAGCATCTTCGACCGCATGGGCATTTTCCATGGTGTGGTTTTCATCGAGATAACCCAGACGCATTTTTGCTGAAACAGGAATATGCGCTGGTACCGCATCGCGGACTGCTTTAATGAGTATATGTACCACGTCTGGTTCATCTAGAAGTACGGATCCACCTCTATGACGATTGACTGTTTTTGCAGGGCAACCAAAATTAAGGTCGATTGCAGGAGCACCTAGTTCAACCACTTTTGCAGCATTTGCTGCCAGCATATCTGGATTATTCCCTAAGAACTGAACATGCACAGGCGTTCCCGCAGCTGTTTTACCGTCGTTCTTTAACTCAGGACAAAAACTATAGTAAATATGGTCTGGCAAAATACTGTCTGTAACGCGAATAAACTCGGTTACACACCAGTCGAAATGACCAACAGATGTGAGTGTATCCCGCATGATCGGGTCAGTTAAACCTTCCATTGGAGCGAGTATGAGTTTCACAGTCTGAGTCACCTGATTAAAACAAAAACAGTGTTATACGGGATATGTATAACGCTGTCTAGTAGTGCTGAAATTTTAATTGTTTTATCGGCCTAATATCATCTCAAGCACAAATTTACTGCCAATAAAGCCGATCGCTAATAATGCAAAACCAATTAGGGTAAAACGAATCGCTTTTTGACCGCGCCAGCCGAGTTTGTAATGGCCAATGAGTAATGAGCCATAAATAATCCATGAAATAATACTAAATACGGTTTTATGAGCGAGATGCTGAGCAAAGAAACTATCAACAGTTAAGAAACCAAACGCCAGAGCAATGGTTAATAAAATAAAACCGGTAATAATTAAATCAAATAACAAGGACTCCATGGCCTGAATGGGCGGGAGTAAATTGACCCAGAAGCGTTTTTTTTGTTTCTTTTTGAGTTCACGGTTTTGGAACCATATCAAGATTGCATGTATGGTTGCCATGAGTAGAACCGCATAGGCCGAAAGTGAAAGAATAATATGCGTATCTAAGCCTAATGAGTGCTGCTCAATAAACTGATTTGGTTTACTAAATGCAAAACCTAAAATAAGACCAATGGCTGCTACAGGAATGCCTAATAAGTTTAAAGGTACAATCGGACGAAAAGTACTAAAAATTAAACTTAACAACAACATAAGCCACGATGTAAAAGAGACTAGATTAAAAACATCATAGTTAATTCCTAAAGGCGTGAGCATTGCATGACATAAAACTGTGCCGTGCAGTAGCAGTGCCAAGGTCGTAACAAGAGCAAATAACCATGGGTTTGGTTCACGTTTTGACATTAAACGTATGAACAGATACCAGAAAGAAGTGGTATATGCGATGAGTGCCAAAATTGTGTAAACCAAGGGGAGGCTAATCATGTCAAACCTTTTTCAGGATTAATTCATCTAGATAAGATATAAATTCGCTGCGAACTAAAGTATCCTATAGCATTCTATGCATAAATTTTCTATTTCGAGAAAGATTTTTTTGCAACTAGCCATTTTAAGCGGATTTTGCAATGTTTGATACCTTAACAGAACGACTCACGCAGAGTTTAAGAAATGTTACTGGCTCAGGGCAGCTGACCGAAGACAATATTAAAGATACCTTACGTGAAGTACGTATGGCTCTTCTTGAAGCCGATGTCGCGTTACCTGTAACTCGTGAATTTATCGCGAAAGTTAAGGAAGAGGCATTGGGCCAAGAAGTGATGACCCAGTTATCTCCAGGCCAGGCATTTGTAAAAATTGTCTATGACGAACTCACCAAGATGATGGGTGAGGCCAATGAAACACTGGATTTAAGTGCTAAGCCTCCAGTGGTTGTATTGCTTGCTGGTTTACAAGGTGCAGGTAAAACTACAACTGCTGCCAAGCTGGCACGTTTCTTAAAAGAACGTCAAAAGAAAAAAGTAATGACCGTTTCTGCCGACGTTTACCGTCCAGCAGCGATCAAACAGTTAGAAACTGTGTCAACAGAAGTTGGCGCAGGCTTTATTCCTTCAGATCCTTCTGAAAAGCCTATTGATATCGTTAACCGTGCAATTGAGCAGGCAAAAATCCAGTTTGCCGATGTGTTGATTGTCGATACAGCAGGTCGTTTACATGTCGATGAAGACATGATGGACGAAATTAAAGAATTGCATGCAGCAGTTAAGCCGATTGAAACTCTGTTCGTGGTTGATGCCATGACAGGTCAGGATGCTGCAAATACTGCTAAAGCCTTTAATGATGCATTAGCACTTACAGGTGTGATTCTTACTAAAACTGATGGTGATGCGCGTGGTGGTGCGGCACTTTCTGTACGTGCGATTACTGGTAAGCCAATCAAGTTCTTGGGTATGGGCGAAAAGCTTGATGCCTTAGAGCCATTCCATCCGGATCGTGTTGCTCAACGTATTTTAGGTATGGGTGACGTACTTTCTTTAGTCGAAGAAGTTGAACGTAAAATCGACAAAGAAAAAGCCGAAAAAATGGCGAAAAAATTGCAAAAAGGCGGTAGCTTCAACTTTGAAGATATGCTGATGCAATTTGAGCAAATGAAAAAAATGGGCGGCATGATGGGCTTCTTAGACAAGTTGCCTGGCATGAGCGGTGCAGGAATCCAGCAAGCGATTGAGCAAGCGAATCCTGAAAAACAAGTCAAAAAAATGGAAGCAATTATCCAATCGATGACTGTTAAAGAACGCCGTAACCCAGACCTGATGAACCCAAGTCGTAAAAAACGTATTGCGGCAGGTTGTGGTATGGATGTTGCTGAAGTGAATAAGCTTATTAAGCAACAAGCGCAAATGGCTAAAATGATGAAGAAGTTTGCGAATCCATCTGGTATGAGCAAAATGATGCGTTCATTAGGCAATATGCAAAAACAATTTGGCGGTGGCGGCGGTATGGGGCCACTCTTTGGTAACAATGACCAAAAGAAATAAAACCATAAAATAAAAGGCGCCTAGAGCGCCTTTTATTTTGCTGTACATTTTAATCTTTAGGATAATAGGCAATATATTGTTGCAGTCCTTTTAGTAAAAGGTCTGTTTCAACAGTTGGCTGGTACTTCTTTAGAAATTTAGCAAAAAGGGGGGCATCTCCACCTGTGAGGAGCAGCTTTTTAGGATATTGCTGCATGATGCTCTCAATTGTACTAATAAGGCCTAACAAAATACCGTGATGCACTGCATCGACCGTGTTATTGCCCGGATTTAGATTATCAAAAGCTGAATCGGGAATTTTAATACCTTTGGTGTTTTGAATCAGTGCGTCACGCTGTAAATAAAGGTTTGGCAGAATATAACCGCCTAAATGCTGCTTACCTTTAGTTAAATCAATCGTGAGCGCAGTTCCACAACCAATAATACAATAATTTTCTTGTTCCTCTGCAACAGCCAATACTTGTAACCAGCGGTCAATCCCAAGCTGACTAGGTACTTCATAGCCACATTGCAAACCCGCATATTCAGCATGCACTTTGGCAAAAACAACAGGAATTTCAAGCCATTTTAAAATCTGCTGAATACGCTGGTTGTTTTCAGTGTCAAGTACCGAAGAAATGCCAATTCGATGTAGACCTTGATGTTTAAAGTGTTGGATTAATCCAAGTAATAAATCGGCAGGGGACTGCAAATGTAACTCAGCTGCATGTTCAATAATTTGCTGATTTTCAGTAATCCAGTATTTTAAACGTGTGTTTCCGATATCAAGCCATAAACTTTTCATGGGGAAAATACCTGATTACTGAGTTGATTGTGGTCTTAAACGACCTTGATAAAACTGCTGTGGTTCTGGAGTTTCAAGAATTACTGCACCTTCATTAGAAATTCCAACAAAACGGCCCTGTACCAATCCTTGACTATGTTCGAATTGAACTAACTGATTCAACCAAGCTGCATGATGGTTAAAACGACCTGCTAAGTTATAACAACCATGATCAAACCAGCGAGCTGCATTTTGAATTGCAACGTAGAGTTCTGACATGAGTTCAAGACGACTCATTTGCTCTAAACCTAAATCTTCTAAAGAGGTGATTGGCTGATCACTATCAGTCACTGGTGGTGTTTTTAAATTAATACCCACGCCTACAATAGCCTGATGCTGAGAAAGTGGTTCGACCAAAATTCCACCCCATTTCCCATGCGCACTATACAAATCATTTGGCCATTTCACTTGTAAGCTCAAAGGTTGTAACTGTGAGATTTGCAGAATATTTAGAGCAACTTCAAGTGCTAAGCGACCATCTAAGGGTGTTCGAGTTTGCACCAATGTGCTTAAATAAATGTTTCCTTCAGGTGAAATCCATTGCCGTTGATGTTGACCTCGCCCTTGAGTTTGTTGAGCACTGCAAACCAAGCCCGTTGTAATGCCTTTTTGGGCAATTTCACGAATATCATCATTGGTCGAAGTTGTGGTTGCTTTTAATAAAACCACTTCTGGAAGCTGGTTTTTTGCGCTTAAAAGTTGTTGTAGTTGGCGAGTCTCTAAATCCATGTTGAATATGAGCAGAGTGGTAAAACATTTATGGAGTTAATCATATATTTACTCATTGGCGCAATTGCTGGTTTTACTGCCGGATTGTTTGGAGTTGGCGGTGGACTAATTATTGTACCAATCCTCTATGTCGTTTTTACCCAGTTGCACTATGACCCGGCAGTAATCATGCATATTGCAGTCGGAACCTCCTTAGCAACCATTATTGTGACGTCTTTTAGTTCTGTTTCTGCCCATCATAAAAAAGGTGCAGTTCTTTGGTCTGTTTTTCGTAATCTAGCACCCGGTCTTGTGCTGGGCTCATTTTTAGGCGCAGGCATTGCCGATCTTTTATCTGGTCAGCATTTACAGCTTCTGATTGGTGTGTTTGCAGTTGTGATGGCCTATCGTATGTTTAAAGGCGCAAATGTGGTTGTTGATCCAACACGTCAGCTTCCTTCAACACCTATGCAGTTTATGGCAGGTGGTGGTATTGGTATTGCCTCTGCAATTTTTGGTATTGGAGGTGGTAGCTTAACTGTTCCGTATTTAAACCGTCATGGTGTAGTCATGCAAAAAGCAGTCGCGACTTCTGCCGCTTGTGGTTTACCTATTGCTGTAGCGGGTGCAATTGGCTTTATGTGGTTTGGTGCTAAGGAGCACATTTCTGTACCTAATACGATTGGTTATGTGCACATCTATGCTTTTATTGGTATTAGTGTCATGAGTTTTGTGACCGCTAAACTTGGTGCCAAGGTTGCACATGCATTGTCACCACAAATGCTAAAAAAATGCTTTGCTTGCTTGTTAGTCGTGGTAGGCAGTTATTTTATTTATAAAGGTTTTATGAATTAAAAACGTTTTATTAAAAAATATAGAAAAGGAAGCTTAGACTCTCACAGTTTAAGCTTTTTTTATTTGAAGATTTAAACAGACTAAAGCTGAGTTTTTCATCCGATTTCTGTATGGATTTTGGGCGGGTTGGCTTAAAATGCAATAAAATTGTCAGACAATGACATAGTTTTTAATGGATGGGATCAGTTAAAAACAAGGATGCGAAAGAAAAGCATGGATTAATGCATATAAAAAGTAGCGGGTGATTTATGAATCTCGAAGAGACAGAGAGTCTTTCTGAGCAAATTGTCAAATATATTAGCGAACAGATTATTAGCGGCGAATTGGTCGAAGGCGAACGCATACAAGAGCTTCGTATTGCGAAAGAGCTTGATGTAAGTAGGGGGTCAGTTCGTGAAGCATTATTATTGCTTGAACGTACGCATCTTATTGAGATTTTTCCGCGTCGGGGGGCAATTGTTTCAGAAATGTCGGCACAACAAGTGAAAGCACTGTTTGATACAAATATGATGTTATTGGGGCATATTGTACAACGCATCAGTGAAACATGGCGCGCCCATGAAGCTGATCAATTACAGCTTTTGTTAGAACAGCTTCTTGAACATGTAAAAGCAGGCGATATTGAAAAATTCTACGATGCCATTTTCCAATATCTGGCTGAACAGCAAGATATGGTGGGTAATCCTTATTTAATGAAATTTTATAAAGAATTATTACCTTCGTTACGTCGTAGTTATTTTTTGACGCTAAATACCTCTAAAAGGGAACTGCAAGAAGCGTTTGCATTATTTAAACTCGTGACTGATGCAATTTTGATCCGAAAATCACAACAAGCCGCTTTATTTATGGAAGATTTTTGTCGACACTTACGTAACCTTGTGTTGGAATCGCTGACACGAATGAAACAGATTGAATTGGCTTGGGCGAGACGCTCACGCCGTTAGTTAGGGCATTATGCGTTTAAGCAGTTTAAAACTTTCCGGCTTTAAATCTTTTGCAGATAGTACAACTTTAAATTTCAAGGCTAACCGTACAGCAGTGGTTGGTCCAAATGGTTGTGGCAAATCCAATGTTATTGATGCGATCCGCTGGGTGATGGGTGAGTCAAACGCTCGTCAGCTTCGTGGTGGTAGTATGCAAGATGTTATTTTTACCGGAACATCCAAGCGTAAACCAGTGGGTGTTGCCAGTGTGGAACTGCGTTTTGACAATACCTATGGCAAATTGGGGGGAGCTTATAACGCTTATAACGAGCTCGCTGTTCGTCGTCAGGTGACCCGTGAAGGTAAATCTGAATATTTCTTAAATGGTACACGTTGCCGCCGCCGTGATATTACCGACATTTTCTTGGGAACGGGTTTAGGGCCACGCTCTTATGCTGTGATTGAACAGGGCATGATTAACCGCTTGGTTGATGCTAAACCTGAAGAAATGCGTATTTTCATTGAAGAAGCAGCTGGTGTCTCTCGTTATCAGGCGCGTCGCCGCGAAACCTTGCAGCACCTTGAACATACGGAGCAAAACCTTTCACGTTTGGAAGATATTGCGCTTGAGTTAAAATCTCAGCTTAAAACACTTAAGCGTCAGTCAGAAGCTGCGGTTCAATATAAAACCTTAGAAAGTCAAATTCGTACACTCAAAATTGAAATTTTGTCTTTTCAGGCAGAGAAAAGTGTACGCCTACAAGAAGAATATACCGTTCAAATGAACGAACTGGGGGAAACTTTTAAATTAGTTCGCTCTGAGCTAAGTACGATTGAACATGATTTAGAATCTACCAGTGCTTTATTTCAGAGACTTATTCAGCAATCTTCACCACTACAACAAGAGTGGCAGCAAGCTGAAAAAAAATTATCTGAACTTAAAATGACTCTTGAGCAAAAACAGAGTTTATTTCAGCAAAATAGTACAACCCTTGTTCAATTGGAACAACAAAAAGCTCAAACGAAAGAACGTTTACAGCTTTCTGAATTACAGCTTGAAACACTGAATAGTCAGCTAGAAGAACAAACTGAAGCTTTAACAGCAGTTGAGCATACAGCAGCTGAAGCAGAGCAAAATTTTGCTGGTTTACAATCACAGCAACGGCAAGCGCAGCAACAATTTGAGCAAGTAAAAGCTCAGGTTGAAAAACAACAGCAGCAAAAAATGCAAATGTCTGCTCAAATCGAGCAATTAGGCAAAAATGTTCAGCGCATTGAACAGCAAAAAGAAACACTGCAACATCAGGCAAGTCAGATTCAATCGCAAGTACACGAAGATGAACAAGGCGAGCTTGAGCAACTGCAACAGCAGCTTGGTCGTGAAATCTCGACCTTAGAGGCTGATATTGAGCAGTATGTGCAGCATATTGAACAGTCTCAACAATCGTATCAGGCAAATAAAAACCAGCAGCAAACGTTAAAGACAGAAATACAGGTTTTATTGTCAGAGCAGAAAAACTTAAGCCAGCTTGTTGCTAAACAAAGTCCAAAGCAAAACCAAGATACGCTACGTTTAATGCAGGCTTTAGAGTTAACCGAGCAGGGCAAACTACACGCACAGATTATTGAAAAGTTTTTAGCAAAATGGTTACAGGCACATATTGTTGAAACTGAACAAGCTTTTCAGGAAGGAATTGCTCGCCAGTTAAAACCTTCAGAGCAATCAAGCAAATTTAAGGGCAACCTGACTTGCTTGAATGATTGGATTGCGTCACCACAGCTTTCAATATTTTCCAATGTGGCGATTGCACAAGATTTATCTCACGCTTTAAACGAGCAAAAGCAATTGCAACATGGCCAGTCTATCTTAACCTTGGATGGTTATCATGTTGGGCAGGACTGGGTAATTGCTCTTATGTATGATGACGAAAGTCAAAGTGCGCAAGGTATGCTCAGTCATCGTATTCGTCTAGATGAAATTGAACAAGTTCTTCACAAGCAGCAACCTGAACTACAAGCATTAGATGAAACGGTAGTTCAGGAAAAAGAAAAACTTACACAGCTACAAGCTGACTTACAGCAGAAACAACAAACCATTAAACAAAAGCAAAAAGACTTGCAACAGCTAGATGTTCAAATTGCTAAACAGCAAACCGCAGCACAAGCATTTTTATTGCAAAAACAACAATTGAAAGATCAACTCGCTCAGTTAGATATGCAGCTTGAAGAAGATGCAATGCAAAAAGACGATCTTGAAATTGATTTGCATGCATTAGCAATGAAGCTTGAAACCATTTTACCTGACTATAAAACTTTGCAATTTCAGGTAGAAGAATTAACAGAGCAGCTTGAAGAACAGCAACAAGTCTTGCAACAGCAACAACAAGAACGTGAGATTTTACGCCGTAATAGTACGCATACAACTCAACAGATTGAGCTACTTGAAAAAGATATTTCGTTCTTGCAGAGCCAATATCAACAAATTACAGCGCAAATGGAACAGGCGAAAAAGTTTGTGGACCCTATTCAGTTAGAGTTGCCAAACCTTGAGTCAGAGTTTCAACAACAATTTGCTCAAACTGAAAAGCTGCAAAAGACATGGAATGAATGGCAGATTGAGCTTAATAGTGTTCAAGAGAAGCAACAAACACTTACAGACCAACGTCATCAATACCAACAGCAAGATGAAAAGCTTAGAGAGCAGCTTGAAGCAAAGCGTTTAGCATGGCAAGCAGCCAAGTCTGATCGTGAGCACTATCAAGAACAGCTCAAAGAGTTAAATGCCGAGCTTCAAACGGGCTTGAAAATAGATTTAACTGAACACCAGCAAAAACTGGAAAAAGTACAGAAACAGTTTGAAAAAATCGGTGCAGTTAACTTAGCTGCTTCACAAGAGTTTGAAGAGGTTTCTCAGCGTTTTGATGAGTTGAGTCATCAAATTCAAGACTTGGAAAATACGGTAACTCAGTTAAAAGATGCAATGAAGAGCATTGACCAAGAAACCCGTAAGTTGTTTATGTCGACTTTTGATCAGATTAATCAAGAGTTACAAAATCTATTTCCAAAAGTTTTTAATGGTGGTGAAGCCAGTTTAAGTCTTGAGGATGATTGGCAATCTGGGGTTAAGCTCATGGCGAGACCACCGGGTAAGAAAAACAGTTCTCTGGCATTACTTTCCGGTGGAGAAAAAGCGTTAACAGCGTTAGCATTAGTATTTGCTATTTTCAGGTTAAATCCGGCACCGTTTTGTGTACTCGATGAAGTGGACGCTCCACTCGACGATGCGAATGTACAGAGATATTGTAATTTGGTAAAAGAGCTTTCTGAACATGTACAATTCATTTACATTACACATAATAAGCTGGCGATGACCATGGCAACTGACTTGTTGGGTGTAACCATGCCTGAACCGGGTACATCAAAATTAGTCACTGTCAATTTAGAACAGGCAAAAGAATACGGGTTAGTTTCGGAGTCATAGAATGGAAATCAATACGATTATTGGCATCGTTGTTGCCATTATTATCATGCTAATTGGCTTAAGAATGATTTTAAAAAAGCCGAACCATGCTGAACCCTCGCTAGACAGTGATTTACATATTAATCCTGAAAGTAATCAACCAGTTATCCCTCGTCATGTACGAGATCAACTTGAACAGCCAGAAGTTACTGTTGCGTCAGCAGCCGTTGCTGAACGAGTGGAACCAACTTTAAGCGAGCAGGAACAGCCAAAAGAAAAGGAAACAAAAGAACTAGAACAGGCTTCGCAAGCTCAAACAGTCCAGACACAAGTACCCGTTGAAAATACGCCAGTAGAAGTAGAAGAAGTTAAAGCTGAAGAACATACTGTTAGCCCAACTGTAAGCGAAAATAGTTCAGTTGAGTTAGTCGATACCGTTTCTGCTGAACCAGAAGTTGTTAGCTCATCAGAACCAAAAGTTGCAGAAGAGCAACTGAAAATTGAGCCAGAATTAAGTTTAAACCCAAATATTGAAACGGCTGAAATTGCCGAATTTGAAGGTGAAAGTAATATTCTGGATGTACATCTACATGAGCAACAACGTTTTGACGACGAAAGTGCGTTGGCAATGGCTGAACAGATTATTGCATTAAATGTTTATCCAAATCCGCGCCGTGCATTATCGGGCGATAAAGCACTGAAAGTACTTTTAAAATATGGTCTACGTTACGGTGAAATGTCTTGTTTCCATCGCTATGAAAATACAGATGAACCAAGTGCACTCATGTTCTCTGTACTTCGTATGACCGATAATGGTCCTGCTGGTTTCGATTTAGAAACTTTATCTGCTGAACAAGTTCAAGGCTTGGCATTTTTCCTTGCACTTCCAAACAGTAAAGCCGTGACAGGTTTTGACATGATGACCAGTATTGCAGGTCTGATTGCTCGTGAAATTGATGGTAAGGTTTATGATGAAAATAATCTTGAATTTACGCCGCAGTTAAAAGAACATTGGCGCCATCATGTGATTGATTATCGTCCAGCACAGGCAACAGCCTAGTTTAAATTTTTGGTATAGGTTGCGATAATTGCAAAATATCTAGTCGCAGCTCAGGGTGGAGAAATTTCCACCCTTTTTTATGGTGAATAAAATAATGGCAATAACTTCCGTGATCGAACAGATGCGTCAGCTTATTCAACTGATTGCAAAGCATAACCATGCCTACTATGTTATGGATCAGCCGACAATCTCGGACAGTGAATATGATCATTTATTTCATCAGTTAAAAGCTTTAGAAGAGCAATATCCGGAACTTGTACAAACCGATTCACCAACTACGAAAGTAGGTGGTCAAGCGCTTTCAAAATTTGAGAGTGTGACGCATGTGGTGCCAATGCTTTCACTTGGTAACGTATTTAACCAAGAAGATTTATTTGCATTTGCACGCCGTGTAGAAGAGCGACTACCAAACCAGAAAGTACAATATGAAGTTGAGTTAAAACTCGATGGTCTTGCGATTTCACTATGGTATGAAAATGGCGTACTGGTTCGTGGTGTAACTCGTGGGGATGGTGAAACTGGCGAAGATATTACTCAAAACGTTAAAACCATTCGTAACTTACCTAAAGTTCTGCATTCAGAAAAATATGAAATACCTCGTCTACTTGAAGTACGGGGCGAAGTACTCATGCCTAAGTCTGGTTTTGAAAAACTGAATGCCGATCAGGAAGCAAAAGGGGAAAAAACCTTCGCTAACCCTCGAAACGCAGCCGCAGGAAGTTTAAGACAACTTGATCCGAATATTGCTGCTGGTCGACCTTTGGCATTTTACGCGTATGGAATTGCACAATGTGAACCAAATCATGGTCTCACAACTATGCATGATAGCTTGCAATGGTTAACGGAACTTGGATTCCAAATTGCTGAGCGTCAGTACTTGTGTAATTCAATTCAAGAAGTACAGCAGCGTTATGAGCAAATTCAGCAAGAACGTCCAAGCCTCCAAGTTGAAATTGATGGCATGGTCGTAAAGGTCGATGACTTAAAACAACAACAGCAGCTTGGTTTCTTAAGCCGAGAACCACGCTGGGCAACCGCTTATAAATTCCCTGCACAAGCCGCTCTTACGACTGTTGAGCAAATTGACTGGCAAGTAGGGCGTACAGGGACTTTAACGCCTGTAGCACGCTTAAACCCTGTTTTTGTGGGTGGTGTGACTGTCTCTAACGTGACTTTGCATAATATTGGAGAAATTCACCGTCTAGATGTACGTGTTGGAGATACTGTAAGTGTTTACCGTACAGGTGACGTAATTCCTAAAGTAGAAAAAGTTTGGCCAGAGTTCCGTCCTGCTGAAGCAGAAGTTGTTCATTTACCAGAGTCCTGCCCAGTATGTGCATCTCCTGTAGTGATGCCTGAAGGTGAAGCTCTCGCACGTTGTTCAGGCGGTTTATATTGTGCTGCACAGCGTATTGAAGCCATTCGTCACTTCGTATCGCGTAAAGCGATGGATATCGAGGGCTTGGGAGATCGTTGGGTAGAATCTTTATTACGTCTCGATTTACTTAAAGATGTGGCTGATATTTACCATTTGCATGAACACAGAGAAACACTGTTGGGCATTGAAAAAATGGGAGAAAAGTCAGTACAGAACCTAATAGATGCGATTGAAGCAAGTAAGAAAACAACTCTAGCACGTTTTATTTATGCATTAGGTATTCGTGGAGTAGGTGAAACAACGGCTAGAATGTTAGCAAATACCTTCCAAACGCTTGAGGCCCTTAAAGCTGCGAATGTAGAAGTTTTAAAGAAAACCCCGGATGTAGGGGATATTACAGCAGAGTGGATTGCTGACTTTTTCTTGGCACCGCATAACATTGAAGTACTCGATCGTTTAATTGCCGCGGGTATTCATTGGGATGCGCCAACTGCACCAACACGCCAACCCTTAAATGGTGAAAGCTGGGTACTTACAGGCACGTTAGAGCAAATGACCCGTGATCAGGCCACTCAAATGCTACAAGCATTAGGGGCGCGTGTAAGCGGTAGCGTATCAAGCAAAACGAAGTGTGTGGTTGCAGGTGAAAAAGCCGGTTCAAAATTAGAAAAGGCTACGAAATTAGGTATTCCTGTCATGAATGAAACAGATTTCTTATCACTCATGGCGAGTTATGGGCAGACTTTGAGCTAAAAGACTTAGCGAAATAAGAACCATTGATTTTAGTTACAAATTTATAAATTGATGGTTTATGCCATATTTGAACGCTTGTCTGAGCTTATAAATCGGACAAGCGTTTCTTTTTGCAAAGGAAATTTAAATAACTTAAACTGCAAATGCGTATGTTTCTCATTTTAATTTGATAAAAATCATAAACTTAACTATTTTTTATTTTGCAATCATTTTTAAGTTTGCCCATAATAGACTCATACGATAGGAGATTTATTATGCGTGGCAATCCAGAAGTCATAGACTATTTAAATATGCTCATTGGCGGAGAGTTGGCTGCCCGTGATCAATATTTAATCCATTCTCGTATGTATGAAGATTGGGGCTTAAACAAGATTTATGAGCGTATTGACCATGAGATGCAAGAAGAAGCTTCTCATGCCGATGCAATCATTCGTCGTGTATTGTTTTTAGGTGCCAAACCAAACATGCACCGTGAAGATATCAATGTTGGTACAGACGTTGTATCTTGCTTAAAAGCTGATTTAGCACTTGAATATCATGTGCGTGAAAAATTAGCCACAGGTATTAAACTTTGTGAAGAAAAAGGCGACTACATTAGTCGTGACATGTTACGTCAACAATTATCAGATACTGAAGAAGACCATACTTATTGGCTTGAAAAACAGTTGCGTTTAATTGAGCTGATTGGCCTGCAAAATTATATTCAGTCTCAAATTTAATGATGTGAAAAACCCAGCTTAAGCTGGGTTTTTTATTGGCTCATTTTAATAAAATGAAGTCACTGATTAGATGTTAATAATGTCAAATTGAATATATTCAAAGCCTTACTATATAAGGCTTTGGCAGTTACAAAAAAGTCAGAAAATTTGTATCAGACCCCATGTTTTTTTTGTGGAATTGGATATAATTTCGCCAACAAAAACCCTTGCCTGGAACTTAATAAGGCAGGGGTTTTTCTATGGGGAATCGGTTGGTATGGATCGCCAATGGTTTTATGGTGAGCTTCGCGTATATGTTATTTTCCAAACCTGCTGTTTTAGATACAGCTACTCTCTTAAGCACACAACGATTAGCAACTCGTCTTAGCTTTTTTAGCTTGGGCTTTGCGATATCTGCTTGGGCACCACTCATTCCGTATGCACAGCAACGTTTAAACCTAAATCATGCAAATTTTGGTTTATTGCTGCTTTGTATGGGAATCGGCTCAATGATTGCTATGCCTGCGACAGGGGCTTTAGTTAAGCGTTGGGGATGTCGTCCATTAATTGCTGTGGCGACCATACTCTTAATGGTGTTACTACCAAGTTTAACGATCTGGCATAGTCTTGTATCGATGGCTGTGGCGTTATTTATTTTTGGTACAGCAGCAGGCAGCCTTGGCGTAGCTATTAATTTGCAGGCAGTTGTGGTGGAAAAACACAGCTTACGTGCGCTCATGTCTAGTTTCCATGGTATGTGCAGCCTTGGTGGTTTAATAGGCGCCATGCTCGTCACCACGCTACTAGCAATTGGCCTTTCACCACTCATGAGTACGCTATCTGTGGTCATGATTTTAATGGTCGTGAGCTTTGTTGCTATTCCATCTGCTTTAACAACATTTGAGCAAGATGAACAAGGTGCAGCTGAAATAACTGACGCACCTAAAAAAACTTCGCGTCCGAATGGTGCGATCCTGTTGATTGGAATGATGTGTTTTATTGCTTTCTTGTCAGAAGGTGCAGCAATGGACTGGGGTGGTATTTATTTGACCAGTAAATATCATCTTAACCCTGCTTTTGCTGGGCTGGCCTATACTTTCTTCGCGCTTAGTATGACAAGTGGTCGTTTTGCAGGGCATCTCTTGTTAAAACAATGGGGTGAGAAAACTATTGTGACTTATAGTGCAATTGTTGCAGCCCTTGCTATGGTTACTATTGTGATGGCACCTGTTTGGCAAGTTGTCGTATTGGGTTATGCACTTTTGGGTTTAGGCTGTTCTAATATTGTACCAGTCATGTTCTCTCGTGTTGGACGCCAAAATGATATGCCGAAGGCTGCGGCACTATCTTTAGTGTCAACGATTGCTTATACAGGTTCATTAAGTGGTCCCGCCTTAATTGGCTTGATTGGCCAGTGGACCAGTCTAACCACAGTGTTATCTGGGGTAGCGGTTTTATTAACTATGATTGCCATACTCAATCGCTTTACTCTTGTAAAGGCAAAATAACTTAAGTCAATTTACCAATCGATAGAACATCGAGAAAAACTTCTCGATGTTCTATAAGCTTAAATCATTACAAAACATGATAAGTGGGTTGATACTTGTCTTGTAATGACAACTTAGTCTTCGTAAAGGTTGGAGCATTTTCAAGATCTTTCAAGAAATTATTTCTCCAATCGCTAAGGTCAGTGGCTGCCAGACCTTCTATTAACTGTTCATAACGATTAATACGTTCAGCTTTAGACATCTCTAGAGCGGTTTTTAGAGTATCCATCATCGCTGCCCGATCTAATGGGTCAACAATTAAGGCCTGAGTCATTTGCTCAGCAGCACCGGCATATTTAGATAAGATCAGCACACCTGGGTTCTCTGGATCTTGAGCCGCAATATATTCTTTTGCGACCAAGTTCATACCATCCCGTAATGAGCTAATCCAGCAAATATCAGAGCGACGATAAATATGCATGAGACTGTCATGTTGAACAGTGTCGTAGCAACAATCAATTGGACGCCAGTCTTCGTGAGCAAACTCTTCATTAATCAGTTCTAACTTGGTTTTAAATCGTTGGTATAAGCGTTGATAAGCCGGAATATCTGTACGTGAAGGTGTTGCAACTTGAAGGTGGCGTACCAGTCCATGATATTCAGGGTTAGTTTCCAAGAAGGTCGCAAATGCATTGAAGCGTTCAAGCAGACCTTTTGAATAATCAATCCGGTCAACGCCAATAATGGTTTTTTGACGTGGTATATCTTCAAAGTTAAATACATAGGGAGTATGAAATGCCTGTTGTGCTTGGCGCTGAATAAGTTCTGGTTGCACGCCAATAGGGTAGGACTTTATGAGTACTTGACGTTTTTTATAGCTGATTCGGTCACTTAGTATTTTTTGAGCTTCAAGTAAGCCCATACACGTTTGCATACAGGTGTTTTGATCGGCTTGGGTTTGTAGGCCAACTACATCATATTGGCAAAGGTCTTGTACCAACTGCAGTGCAACTGGAATTTTGCTCCAAATGTTTAAGCTTGCGAAAGGAATATGCAAAAAGAAACCGATTTTATTTTGCATACCTAATTCGCGGCAATGACGAGCTACACTAAAAAAGTGATAGTCATGTACCCAAATCAGATCATCAGGCTGAGCAGTCTCTTTTAATTTTTCAGCAAATAAACGGTTAACCCTTTGGTAAGTATTATATTCTTCAGCATCATATTCGATCAGTTCATCTCGATCATGCATGGCAGGCCATAAAACTTTGTTAGCAAAACCGCAGTAGTACTGTGCATATTGCTGATGTGTAAGAGGGCAGGTAATGTAGTCAATTCCATGAGAATATGCCTGATCGAATTCAGGCGCTTCAGTATCGGTAATTTGCTGACCGTTCCAGCCTAACCAAATACCGTTACTGTCATTTAATGCGTCTTGTACAGCTACTGCAAGGCCACCTGCTGAGGCCTTACCTGATGGCATACTTATTCGATTCGATAACACGATTAATTTAGACATATTTGTTCTCCATTCTGATCTTGACTATTTTTGACGTATAACTTTTTGATTTTTTCTAGAAAGAAAAAAAGAAAATTAGAAACGCTGTTAATATCTTTTAATCTATAGTGAGCTTCTGTTTCACCAGAACCTACTTTAATTGAAGTACCAAATTGTTGATTAATAAAAGTGAAACCCGATTCATCCGTTAAATCATCTCCAATAAATATTGGGTGAATTAATGGTAAATTAAGATGGTCTAATATTGTTTGAATTGCTTTACCTTTATCTGCCTGTTTAGGTAATAACTCAATGACAAATTTACCTTTATTTAATTTTAATTGAGGATAGAAGTATTTAATTTGTTGCATAATATAAAATGCATTATCTTCTAATTCTGGTTTTTTTCGATAATGTAAAGCAATAGAATATCCTTTATCCTCAATTAATAAATCGGGATATTTTTCACAAGATTTTATAATATCTTCTTTTAATTTTTTGAAATTAATATTGCTTAAATCTGGACGAATATAATTGTCGGAATCAAAATAAATATCTAAACCATGTAAGCCAGCTATAGGAATTTCAATAGACTGAAATAGCTTATTAGCTGTTTCAACATCACGTCCTGTTACAGCAATCACTGGTATATTTAATTCAATAATTTTTTTTATAACTTCTAATGTAGTATTAGGTATAAAACTATGCTCAGGATGAATTTGAAATGGAGCTAATGTTCCATCAATATCCAGAAATAAACAATAATTTTTATCTACAGGTAAGGTGTTTATAATATCGTTGGGTGTAACAAAATATGTATCTTTTTCTCTCCCGTCAGATATTTCACTTTGAGTATTCATATTAATCCGCCCATTATTTTGATCATTAATTAATCTTCTAACATTAAAGTGAATTGATGAGTCATTTTTTTTAATAAAAAAACATAACTATTAACATTAATTACATTGCACAATGGATTTATGGGGGAAGTGTGGATTATGTTGTTTTTTGATTTGCTTCAATGTTTAGATAATTAAATTTTTGTATATTTCATATGAATATTTTAGCTCTTGTATATCAATATATTTCAGAATATTTATCTACTATAAATGACTGATTTTACTTTTTGAAATTCAAGTGTTCTGTTGATTTTAAAAGATATTTAGAATTGAACTTCATATATAATCTTCCTAAAGTTGACTGTGGATAGGCATATGAAGTTACAAAATAAAATTTTATTGATTACAGGGTGGGGAGTAGGTATAGAACCTCTGCAATCGTTAAAATTAGGTTTAAATAAATTTGGCTATGACACACAACTGATTAATATTTTTAATGTTTTAGATAGTAGCTTTCAAGCACGGCTTGATTTAGTGGCTGAAGTTGATGTGGTAATAGGCTGGTCCTTAGGTGGGCAGTTAGCAACTCAACTGGTTGATATTTTTTACAAGCAAACAGGGCAAACAAAAATATTAATTACGCTCGCGTCGAATCCTTGTTTTGTTGCTCATGATAATTGGCAAACCGCAATGCCTGCTTATGTATTTAGTCAATTTAAAGGGTCTTTTTTACAGAACCCACAAGCCACTTTAAAGCGTTTTTATTATTTGATTACACTTGGCTCATCTCAAGCGAAACAAGATTGGATGAGCGTACAAAACATCGCAAATCCACCCGCACAGGAAATACTGGTAGACGGTTTAAAAATGTTAGAACAGTTAAACTTGGTAGGTAACTTGAAAAATTATCCAGGTCTACAGCTTCACCTGTTTGCTGAGCAAGATAATGTCATTCCTTGCAAAATTATCGAGAATTTTAAGGATTTCGCTACAGAAAACATGACTTATAAGTTGCTAAAAGACGCTACGCACGCTTTTCCTTACTTGCAGGCTGAAAGAACAATTGAAGAAATCTGCCAATTTTTAATAATTCATCAGCAAATTTCATAAGCTTTGGTTGATCTCGCAATTTTCTTTCATTCTTAACAGGTTTAACATGCGTTAAATGAAAGATTTGATTGCTGTAAAAGGGTATAGAGGATGACCGATAATTTTGATTTGGAACATATTTGGCATCCATATACTTCAATGACCCAACCTTTACCCACATTTAAAGTGAAGCGTGCCTATGGGGCAACGATTGAACTTGATGATGGTAGAACTTTAATTGATGGTATGTCGTCTTGGTGGTGTGCAATACATGGTTATAACCACCCTGAACTTAATCAAGCAGTGACCGATCAACTACAAAACATGTCACATATCATGTTCGGTGGTTTGACTCACGATCCTGCTATTGAGCTTGGTAAAATTCTTTTAAAAATTACCCCACCAAGTCTCGATAAAATTTTCTATGCAGATTCAGGTTCGGTCGCTGTTGAGGTTGCTTTAAAAATGGCTGTGCAATTCTGGACAGCACAGGGAAAACCACAAAAAACAAACTTTATTACCACACGGTCCGGTTACCACGGCGATACATGGAATGCGATGTCTGTGTGTGATCCTGTGACAGGTATGCATCAGATTTTTGGTACCAGCTTACCGAATCGTCTTTTTGTAGCAGCACCACAAACTAAATTTAATGAAGAATGGAACCAAAAAGATATTGCCGAGCTAGAGCAAGCCATTCAGCAAAATCATGAAAACCTTGCTGCACTCATTATTGAGCCGATTGTTCAAGGTGCAGGGGGCATGCGCTTTTATCATCCTGAATATTTACGTCAGGCTAAAGCGCTTTGTGAACAATATCATCTGTTGTTAATTTTCGATGAAATTGCTACTGGTTTTGGTCGTACAGGTAAGCTTTTTGCTTGGGAACATGCGCAAGTCGAGCCAGATATTATGTGCCTAGGTAAAGGGTTAACTGGTGGCTATATGACTTTGTCTGCGACTTTAACGACAAAGCATGTTGCTGAAACCATTAGTCGCGGTGAGGCTGGGGTATTTATGCACGGCCCAACTTTTATGGCCAATCCACTCGCTTGTGCCGTTGCTTTAAAAAGTACGCAATTATTAATTGAGCAAGATTGGCAGGCCAATATTAAGCGAATTGAGCAACAGCTTAGCCAATATCTAGCACCTTTAAGCCAGCTTGATTATGTTGCTGATGTAAGAGTGCTCGGTGCAATTGGTGTGGTAGAACTCACCTTTAATGTCGATATGAAAACTTTACAGCAACAATTTGTAGAGCGTGGAATCTGGATTCGTCCTTTTGGCAAACTGGTTTATGTGATGCCACCTTATGTTATTACTCAACAAGAGTTAAGTGACTTGCTTGAACAGTTGGTTGAAGTAGTTAAAACGATGCAGGGGGCACATTAAAATGTCATTGCTCGATCATTTTGCTACCGAGTTAGATGAGTTAAAACAACAAGGTAACTTCAGACAATTTACCCAAAATGTGCAGCATGGTCGTTTTATTACAATTAAAAATAAAACAATGCTCAACTTAGCTTCAAATGACTATCTTGGACTGGCGGCTGATATTAATCTTCGCCAAGAGTTTTTAGATAGCTTACCGTTAGAACGCAGCTATTTTAGTTCTTCATCGGCCCGTTTATTGACAGGTAATTTTGATGAATATGAACAGTTGGAAAATAGCCTAAGCCAAGCATTTGGTGGACGGGCAGCTCTGTTATTCAATAGTGGCTACCATATGAATATTGGTATTTTGCCCGCTGTTGCTGATAGTAAAACTTTAATTTTGGCAGATAAGTTAGTTCATGCCAGTATGATTGATGGGATCCGTTTGTCTGGTGCCCAGTATGTGCGGTATCGACATAATGATTTACAGCACTTAGAACAGCTTCTACAAAAGTATCATGATGATGACAAGATTGAACGAATCATTGTGGTCACGGAAAGTATTTTTAGTATGGATGGTGATGAAACGGATTTAACCGCTTTAGTCCAGCTTAAAAAACGTTTTGGTAAAACCATGCTTTATGTCGATGAGGCACATTCAATTGGCGTACGTGGACAGCAAGGTTTAGGGTGTGCTGAACAATATAATGTAATTCAGGAAATTGATTTTCTAGTTGGTACCCTAGGTAAAGCATTAGCAGCAGTCGGTGGTTATATTATTTGCCATCCAATTATTAAAGATTATCTCATTAATAAAATGCGCCCGCTTATTTTTAGTACCGCTCAACCTCCGATTGTTATGGCTTGGGCAAATTTTATTTTTCAAAAAGTATTAGTGGCTCAACCTCAGCGTGAACACTTAAAAAATATTAGCCAATATCTTCAACAAGCAGTGGTACAAAAGGGTTATTTGAGTCCATCGACCAGCCATATTATTCCAGTGATTGTGGGAGAAAGTCAGGCTGCTATCGATAAGGCGAAGCAGGTTCAGGAAAGTGGTTTTTATGCCATGCCTGTACGCCCACCAACCGTACCTAAAAATAGTTCGCGTTTACGTATTTCTTTAACGTCAATGGTCGAGCAACACGAGCTTGAAGCACTGGTGAGTTTTCTGTGAGTCTGAATAAAAATTTAGTTGCCGAGCGTTTTGCTAAAGCAGGTCAAAGCTATTCAGAGCACGCAGTTGTTCAAAAACAAATTTGTCAAAATTTAACAAGCTTACTCAAGCAGTTTTGCCCAAGTAAGATACGACGTGTTTTTGAAATTGGTTGTGGTTCTGGCAATTTAACTCGTCTGCTTGTTGAAGCTTTTCAAATTGAAGATTTAATTTTGAATGATCTGTACTCAGAGGTGCAGGAGCACTTCAATCATGAAGAGCATTTAAAATGGTTAATTGGAGATGTTGAAACCTTAGAACTCCCTCAGCAGCTCGATATGATTGTTTCAGGTTCTGCCTTGCAATGGATGCAGGATTTGCCGCTTTTGCTGAAGCGTTGTAATGATGTTTTAACTGACAGTGGTTGGCTATGCTTTTCAACATTTGGCCCTAAGAACCTAATTGAAATTAAAGAGCTAACCGGACAAGGTTTAAATTATTGGAATCTTGAAAGTTGGAACAGTGCCTTAACTCAGGCTGGTTTTGAAGTTCTGTATCTATCTGAGTCAGAAACTCAGCTCTATTTCGATTTACCTAAAGCTGTATTACAACATTTAAAAGCGACTGGTGTAACAGCGACAGCGCAGCACCGTTGGACCAAGCAAACTTTACAGCAGTTTTATCAAGATTATGATCGGTATAAGCACGCCGAGGGATATGCCCTAACATATCACCCAATTTATTGTATTGCCCGGAGAATGAAGTAAATGAGTGGTCAGATCTATTTTGTCAGTGGGATTGATACCGAAATTGGTAAAACCTACGCGACAGGTTTTTTAGCAAAATTATGGACTGAGCAGGGTAAAAAAGTAATTACCCAAAAACTCATTCAAACAGGTAATGCTGATATTTCTGAAGATATTGAAAAGCATCGTGAAATTATGGGGCAAGGTTGGTTTCAAGAAGATCACGATAAGCTGACTATGCCCGAAATCTTTAGTTATCCTGCTTCACCTCATTTAGCAACACGTCTTGATAATCGAGAAATCGATTTTCAAAAAATTGAAAATGCGACTCAAACATTAGCTGAGCGTTTTGAAATTGTATTATTAGAAGGGGCGGGTGGCTTAATGGTGCCCTTAACCACCAGTTTACTCACCATTGATTATGTTGCTCAGCATCAGTTTCCTGTTATTTTAGTGACATCTGGTCGTCTAGGAAGTATTAACCATACTTTGCTTAGTCTCGAGGCACTTAAGTCACGCGGTCTGAAATTAAAAGCTTTGGTTTATAACTTAAAAGATGAATCAAAAGATCCATTAATTTCGCAGGATACTTCAAATTATTTAAAGAACTATTTAGCTATTCATTTTCCAGAAGCTGAGTGGATTGAACTAGCAAAAATGAATTAATTGAAATTAAATAATAAAAAACCGCTCTAAAGTGAGCGGTTTTTTTGATTTAAAAGTTTTACTTAGAACTTTTTAAATCCACGGTTAAAACCAGTCGATTTACGCTGATTACCTGTGTTAGTTGGTGCTTCTTTTTCATCATCACGACGTTGTTGACGTAAATAACCACCACGACGTGCTGCCATTGGTTTTTCGGTCATACGGTCAGTACGACGTTTTGCCATACCAAATAAACCTGTACCTTGACGTGGTTTCAACTCAACAGATTTAGCTAAGTTGTCGATATCAGTTTTATCGAGTTCCATCCAACGACCAGTACGTAATTCGCGTGGTAAAATAACAGTACCGTAGCGAGTACGTAATAAGCGGCTTACTTTAAGACCTTGCGATTCGAAAATACGGCGAACCTCACGGTTACGGCCTTCTTTCACTACAACTTGATACCAGCGGTTAATACCTTCACCACCAATTTCAGAGAAAGATTCGAACTTGGCTGGGCCATCTTCAAGCTCTACACCATTGACCATGTTTTGGCGTAATTGTGGTGTTACTTCACCCATTACACGTACAGCGTATTCACGTTCAATTTCATTAGACGGGTGCATTAAGCGGTTAGCAAGCTCACCATCGTTTGTAAATAGTAATAAACCTGTACTGTTAATATCCAGACGACCTACCATTACCCAACGGTCATTTGCAATTTGTGGCAAATGATCAAATACAGTTGGGCGTTTTTCTGGGTCATTACGTGAACAGATCTCACCCTCTGGTTTATAATAAATCAGTACACGACGACGAATTTCATCTTCGATCTGGAACTGAACTTTACGGCCATCAATGCGTAATTCATCGCCTGGTTCAATGCGCTCACCCACTTGGGCAACGCGGCCGTTTACACTCACGCGTCCTGCGGCAATAACCTCTTCCATATATCGGCGAGAACCTAATCCGATTCGCGCTAATACTTTTTGCAATTTTTCACTCATGACAGCACAACCTTAGACATAATGATCAACAGTCCACCTCTTTATGATTTCGGTGCATTCGCATCGAGAGCCATAAATGCTTCCTTGGCGTTCTGTAGGGGAGGCAATTGGCCTAAAGAGGCTAGACCAAAAGCATTCAGAAATTGAGGCGTTGTAATTAGCAACGCAGGTCTTCCGGGTAAATCTCTAAAACCGGCTTCTTTAATCCAGTTCCAGTCAAATAGCGTTCTGAGAATCTGACTATTATTAGATACACCACGAATTTGTTCAATATCAGCACGCGTGACTGGTTGATGATACGCAATGACAGCCAAGGTTTCTAGTAAAGATGGCGACAGTTTTGTTGGTCGCTCTGGCCAAATCTGCGCAATAATATTGCGATATTTGGATCTTACCTGAAAACGAAAGCCTTGCGCGGTTTCAATCAACTCAATAGAGCGGCCATGTTGTAAGAGGGCAAGTTGTTGTAAAAGCTGACGAAGCTGTTGTTTGTTATATTGATTATTAAAAGCTTCTTTTAAACGAGCAATCGAAACAGGTGCTTCACTGGCAAAAATAATCGCTTCAAGTTGCAATAAAACTTCGTGATGAATGTCAGCTAATGACAAATCATTATTATTTTGTTCAAAACTCATGCCGCAGACCCTTGAATAGCCAATGGAGCTTCAATACCTGTAGCAATAATTTTAATCTTTTGTTGTCGGGTCAATTCTAAAACAGCCATAAAAGTTACAACCATTCCCATACGGCCTTGTTGGGGATTAAGTAATTCTTTAAAACTTAACACGTCGCCTGACTCTAATTTCTCTTCAATATAAGCAATACGTTCTTCTAACAGTACAGGCTCTTGCGCAATTGTGTGTGTTACGGGTTCAGGACGATTAAATACGCAAAACAAAGCGTCATGTAATGCTGAAACATCATAACCTTCATAAACAGGCGCGATATGACCTAAGCTTACATTGGCACTAAATGTATCACGGTCAAGAACTGGCATTTGACCTAAACGTTCAGCCGCTTGTTTAATGCGTAAATAAGTTTCAAGTCGATCAATAAGATCCTGTTTAGGATCTTTTTCGATACTCACTACTGTAGGTTTAGGTAAGAGTAAGCGAGATTTCAAATCAGCCAATAGAGCAGCCATAACCATATAGTCGGCAGTCAACTCAATATTTAAGGATTTCATACTATCCATATAAGCCAAATATTGAGTTGCAATAGGTGCAATATCGAGCTGGATGAGATCAAAACCGTTTTTCTGAATCAGATAAATTAAAAAGTCGAGTGGTCCTTCAAACTGTTCGAGTAAAATCTCAAAAGCAGCCGGAGGAATATAAAGATCTTCAGGAATTGTGTCGTGCCACTCATCTAAAACACGGATGTGTGGAACGTCTTCCATGGATTGATGAAGTGATTGGTTCATTACGATTATAAGCCACGCGAATTTTCAAAAGCATGAGACTTGTTTTCAAGTCAATAAGAGCTGTAGCAGAAGAACAGCAGATAGTGAAAAACATTCTAAAGGAATTGTGGCTTTTAATAAATTGCTTAACGACTAAAGTGTAAAAAAAATCCAAACTAAATAAAGAGTATTTTTTTTCTTGATAATACTTTTTTTTTAACTATTGGTAAAAAGGAGAATAAGTGCTTATTCGAAAGCACTTACATCTCCAGCACCGTGACGTATAATTTCCGGATGTTCACCCGATAAATCAACAATACTAGTTGTTGTTAAAGTACCAAAACCACCATCGATAAAGACATCAATACGTTTAGACAACTGACTTTCAATATCGTAAGGATCATCAAGTGGGTCTTCTTGTCCGGGTAAAATTAATGTACTTGTAAGTAAAGGCTCACCAAGTTCTTTTAATAAAGCCTGACAAATCGGGTTACTTGGAATGCGTAAACCAATCGTTTTCTTTTTAGGATGCATTAACCTGCGTGGAACTTCACTTGTTGCAGGTAAAATGAAAGTCGTAATGGCAGGTGTATTTGCTTTTAATAACCTATACGTCGCATTATCAACTTTTGCATAAGTCGCGATATCTGATAAATCACAACACATAATTGCGTATTGATGCTTAGGGCCTAAATCACGAATCTGGGCAATACGTTCCATCGCATTTTTATTACCAATCTGACATCCGATTGCATAGGCAGCATCGGTCGGGTAGACCACAACATCGCCTGCACGAATACGCTCAACTGCTTGATCAATGAGGCGTTGCTGTGGATTTTCAGGATGTACATGTAAATGCAGCATATTTTAGAGACTCCATCACGCCATTATTAAAAATAGTATTAGACTTTTCAAACTTCGGAAGCAAGTAACTTACGTAGTTTTTTTGTCATTTAATCAAGGAGTTCACGTTTAAATTCATCTAATTGTAACGCTGTACCTGATCGTGTACATTGGCAAATACATTCAATGAATCTTGCTGCATCAACAGGTAGTTTAGCTTCACCAGAAAAGTAACGTTGAACTTGGATATAAACATTATCTTTAAACTTTTTGCCATCTCCGCCATCACCTGTCAGGTTATCTAGAGATACTCTAAATTTTCTGCCAAAAGATTGGGCAAATAACCATTCAATGGCTTGAGGTTTAATTTCTACTTGTTCAAATAAATCCTGCTGTTCTTTAGTTCGGCCATCTGGCGCATACCAATAACCTAAATCGGGCAACAGACGTCGTTTTGCACCTGCAATTGTCCAATGGCTAATTTCATGCAAAGCGCTATTGAAAAAACCATGAGCAAATTGGATTTTAGCTGGCTCATGTTCATTTGCTGGGAAATATTCTGGTTCAAATTCTCCACGAACTAATGTCACATTATGGTGGGAAAACCAGTGATTAAAGTGTAAAATAAGCCAATCAACTTGCTCAGACTCTAATTTTGAGCTTGGCCATGGTGAGAGTTGCACCACGTCAGGTAAAAGAGTGTTTTGGTGAGTTGAATGGGTGCAAACGAGTAATGAAGTGTTAACTTCAGGTTGCGGCTGCAACAGGTGCATTGCTTAATTTACCCCGAGTTCTGTCTAAAGAAGTACAAAATTGTATCTTAATCTTTGACAGAGTACCGATGAATTTGTAGAATTGCCGCCTTAATTATGTCAGCAAATACCTTTCCGGCACAGATTGAGCCGTTTAAATGGGCTGAACAAGGCTTTACATGGTCAGGTCAACTGCCATTGTCTCGTCTTGCTCGTATTGCTCGTGAAGCTGTTGGATCAATTGATAACCAATTGATCAACATAGACTGTAAGCTATCAATGGATGCCTATCATCGCATTGTGTGGTTAGATGGTCACATGGAAACAAAAGTTCCAATGGAGTGCCAACGTTGTTTGGAACCTGTTGAAATGCCAATTGTTTCTGACTTTCATATTGCACTTGTAGATGATGAGTCACTGATAGAGCGCTTGGATGAGGATGCTGATTTCATCGTTTTAGGTGAAAGTGAGTCTTCGACAAAAGGTGATTTTGATACACCTGCTTCGATCAACTTACTCGCATTACTAGAAGATGAACTGTTATTGTTGATGCCTTTATCTCCCAAGCATGATGCTTGTGAACATAAACATCAACCTACCATTCAGAACGTTGTCGAAGAGAAACGGGATAACCCGTTTGATGTTTTGGCAGGTTTGAAGGGTAAACTTAACTCATAATTTGTGTTATGATTATGAGATAAGACAACTGAATTTGTTCTGATCCATTTTTTCGATCTTTGTAAGGAGCCATCATGGCCGTTCAGCAAAACCGTAAAAGTCGCTCTCGCCGTGACATGCGCCGTTCACATGACGCTTTAACCGAGAATGCATTAACAGTAGACCAAGCAACTGGTGAAACTCATCGTCGTCACCACGTGACTAAAGACGGTTTCTACCGTGGTCGCCAATTATTCGCTAAAGCAGCTGATGCTGAATAATTGCATGATATGCATTAAGCGTGATGCTTAAGTATAGAAAAAATGGGAGCGAAAGCTCCCTTTTTTTGTTGTTTTTCGCAATTATAAATATACAAATTAAATGTTAAATTTCCGTTCCAGAGAAATGAGTGAAAACCCAAAAAGGATTTCTTATGTCTGCTAAACGTCTTGAACAAGTAGCTTTAGCCACAAAAACTGCATTTGTGTTTCCAGGTCAAGGTTCACAAAAAGTTGGTATGCTCGCTGAACTCGCAGAACAGTTTAGTGGAGTTGGGCAAACTTTTGCCGAAGCTTCAGACGCGCTAGGATTTGATCTTTGGCACATTGCACAAAGTGGTGAAGGTTTAGACCAAACAGAAAATACCCAACCTGTATTATTAACTGCCAGTATTGCTTTATGGCGTTTATGGTTAGATTTAGGTGGTTTAGCCCCTAAATACCTTGCAGGTCACTCTTTAGGTGAATACAGCGCTTTAGTTGCAGCAGGTTCAATGAGTTTGGCGGATGCAGTTAAATTAGTTAATTTGCGTGGAAAACTCATGCAAAATGCTGTTCCTCAAGGGGAAGGCGCTATGGCTGCTATTCTTGGTTTAGCTGATGATAAAGTAGTTGAATTGTGCCAGAGCGTGAGTGCATCAGGTCAAGGTTCAGTTGAAGCAGCAAACTATAATTCACAAGGTCAAGTTGTGATTGCTGGTAGTACTGCATCTGTACAGCAAGTTATGGCACTTGCAAAAGAACAATCTGCTAAAGCAATTGCTTTACCGGTTTCTGTTCCATCGCATTGTTCATTGATGAAGCCGGCAGCAGAAAAATTTGCAGAAGCTTTGGAACAAACTGCCATTGAGCTACCTACCATTCCTGTAATACAAAATGTCAACGCGGGAATTGCTACCGATGTTGCTCAATTACGTCAGGCTTTAACAGCACAATTGTACCAGTCTGTACAATGGACTCGTACCATGCAGTCTCTTCAAGACCAAGGTATTCAGTACATTGTTGAGTGTGGCCCAGGTACAGTATTGAGTAATCTCGCAAAGCGTTTACCAAATATTGAAAAAGCTTTTTCTATTGATAGTAAGAGCAAAATGGAAGATGCCCTAAATGCTGTTTTAGTGGCAGAAGGAAAAATTGCATGACACAAGAACGCAAAGTTGCATTAGTAACGGGCGCGAGTCGGGGCATTGGCGCTGCAATTGCCCAGCAACTTATTCAAGACGGTTATTTTGTCGTAGGTACTGCGACTTCTGAATCTGGTGCACAAAAGCTAACTGATAGCTTTGGTGAGCAAGGTACAGGTTTGGCTCTCGATGTGCGCAATCTCAATGAGATTGAAGCAGTCGTATCTCATATTGAACAGAACTATGGTCCTGTACTTGTTCTCGTTAACAATGCAGGTATTACGAAAGACAATTTGTTGCTTCGTATGTCTGAAGATGATTGGGATGACATCCTCAATATCCACCTTAAAGCCGTTTATCGTTTATCTAAACGCGTGCTTAAGGGTATGACGAAAGCGCGTTTTGGTCGCATTATTAATATCAGTTCTGTTGTAGCTCATTTTGCAAACCCAGGCCAAGCGAACTATTCTGCTGCTAAAGCAGGTATTGAAGCATTTAGCCGTAGTCTTGCAAAAGAGATGGGTAGCCGCCAAATCACTGTAAACAGTGTGGCACCAGGTTTTATTGCAACAGAAATGACAGATGCACTTAGTGAAGACATTCGCAAAAAAATGAGTGATCAAGTGGCTTTAAATCGCTTAGGTGAGCCACAAGATATCGCAAATGCGGTGAGTTTCCTTGCAAGTGATAAAGCAGGTTACATTACCGGTACGGTATTACATGTAAATGGTGGTTTATACATGGCCTAACGCCGATGTATAAACTTTTAAAAATTTTTATATTCAATTAAACTAGTGGCAAATCAAACGCCACAAGCAATGAGGAGAATTCCTGTGAGCGATATCGAACAACGCGTTAAACAAGCGGTTGCAGAACAACTTGGTCTTAAAGCTGAAGAGATTAAAAACGAAGCATCTTTCATGGATGACTTGGGTGCTGACTCTTTAGATTTAGTTGAACTTGTTATGTCTTTCGAAAATGACTTCGACATCACTATCCCTGATGAAGATTCAAACGAAATCACTACAGTTCAATCTGCAATTGACTATGTAACTAAAAAACTTGGTTAATTCGCATATTGCTGATTAAAAAGAAGGCCACCGTAAGGTGGCTTTTTTTATTTGAGTAAAATAATTGGGAGAGATACATATTTTTACAAGATCAACCTCAATTGATAGCAGAGGTGTCTCTTTTTTCAAGTATAACAATAAGGGTCAGTTTAATGACTTTACTATAAACAATAAGATGAGGACTAAAAATGGGTCTTTTTGATTTTGTAAAAGGTATTGGTAAGAAAAATACCGCACCAGCAGAACCACAACCAGCTCCAGCAACGCCAGCAGAACCTTCTGCACAAGAAGTAGCGAATAAATTATTAGGATTAATTAAAAGTTTAGGCCTCGGGGTGGAAGGCTTATCTGTAACATATAATGGTTCAACTGATACTGCGACTATTAATGGTCAAGTACAAAGCCAAGCGGATAAAGAAAAGATTATTCTTATTGTTGGTAACGTCGATCATGTTGCACATGTAGATGACCAGATGACCGTTGCTACGCCTGAACCGGAAAGCAAATTTTATACGGTAAAATCTGGTGATAATCTTTCAAAAATTGCGAAAGAGTTTTATGGTGATGCCAACCAGTATCCGAAAATCTTTGAAGCAAATAAACCAATGCTCAAAGATCCGGATGAGATTTTCCCTGGGCAAGTTTTACGTATTCCACAGTAATTGGAATAAATAAAAAGGCGCTTTAAGCGCCTTTTTATTTGGTTGTTAAAATCGTTTTGGAATCTTTTGTCCATTAGGTACAGGTGTTTCGGCATTTTTTAAAACACCAAACAACCATGTTTCTGCATGCTGTACTGCAATTTTTAGAGAATCACCTAAAGCTAAGCGACCTGCAATAAAACTTGCTAATGAACACCCTGAGCCATGATATTCACCTTCAAGGCGAGGGCAAGTACTACTCGCTGCAAGTTCACCATCAATATATAAACTATTTTTAATGAAGTTAGGGGTATCTTCATGTCCCCCCTTTACTAATACAGCTTTAGCACCCATTTCAAAGAGCTTGTGAGTCGCTTCTTCTAAGTCATCAATACCTGTTAATGCACGTAATTCAACTGTATTTGGCGTAATAAGTGTCGCTAGGGGAATCAGCTCAACAAATGCTTTAACTAAAGTTGCCTGATCTCCTAAAGAACCACCGCTATTAGCAACTAATACTGGGTCTAATACATACTGATAGTCAGGATGGGCACGTAAAAATTCGGCTAGAGCCGCAATATTATCTGTTGTGCCAAGCATGCCGGACTTAACACATTTAATCGGTAAATCGCCTACAACAGCATTTGCTTGGGCTAATAATAGTTCTTTTGAGGTTGCTTCAAAGCCAAATACTTGTTGTGAGTTTTGAATGGTAAGAGCTGTACACGCAATTGCTGCATGGGCACCACTTTGTCCAATCGCTTCAATATCGGCTTGTAAACCTGCACCACCTGAAGGGTCTAAACCCGAGAAACAAAGTACGGTTGGACGCACGGTTATTTCCTTTTCAATTTAAATTTACGTTAGTATAAGAGAGTTTAATTAAACTCTCGACCAATTGAATTAAATACTTTACTGGGTTAGTGATTGAATGGCTATAAAACATATTTTGATTGATTTAGATGGAACCTTAACAGACCCTAAAGTTGGCATCCATACATCAATTCGTTATGCAATGGAGAAGCTTGGTTATCCTTTAGCTGCCGATTTAAATATTGATTGGACAATTGGACCGCCATTAAAAGCATCATTAGCAAAATTATTAGCTACCCAAGATGATGCTCTAGCTGAGCAAGCTTTACTTGCTTACCGTGAGCGTTTTTCGGTGATTGGCTTATTTGAAAATGAAGTATATCCATCTGTTGCAGAAACCCTTAAAGCTTTAAAAGCAGAAGGATATCGTTTGTTCGTTGCTACTGCTAAACCAACGATTTATGCAAAACGAATTTTAGACCATTTTGAATTAAGCCAGTATTTTGTACATATTTATGGCAGTGAATTAACGGGTGAACGCACCAATAAAGCTGAGCTTATCCATTATATTCTTGAACGTGAGCAATTAAATCCAGAAGAGTGTTTAATGGTGGGTGATCGTCAATATGATATTTTAGGTGCTCGCCACAATGGTATTGAGGCGGTAGCTGTGACTTATGGTTATGGAACAGCAGAGGAACTTGCTCAAGCACAGCCAAAAGCAATGATTAATCAATTCTCTGAACTCTTGGACTATGTTGAAGAAGTGGCAGCACAAAAGAAAGTTTCTTAAATATAAGTAAGTTTTAATTTAAAGGTTTGGCTTTGATATAAAGCCAAACCTTTTTTTATTTAAACACCGTGTTGTTGGCGATATTGAACAAGTTCTTCAATCGTAATCACAGTTAAATGATGAGTTTGCGCATAAGCCAAAACTTGAATGCCTGATGCCATAGTGCCATCCGGATTAGTTAATTCACATAACACACCAGCAGGTTTTAAACCCGCTAATCTTGCTAAATCAATTGTTCCCTCAGTATGACCACGTCGAGTAAGCACGCCGCCATTACGTGCACGTAATGGGAAAACGTGACCAGGACGATTTAAGTCACTTGCAACAGCACCATCTTTAATTGCAGTTTTAATCGTTGTTACACGGTCTTTTGCAGAAACACCAGTGGTAACACCTTGAGCAGCTTCAATGGTCACTGTAAATGCAGTGTGAAACTGACTTGAGTTTTGAGAAACCATTGGTGGAAGATCTAAATGATCTGCTAATTCTTCTGTCAGGCATAAACATACAATACCTGAGCCATCACGAATCATACGTGCCATGGTCTCAACAGTTAGGGTTTCGGCTGCAACAATTAAATCTGCTTCATTTTCACGATCAAAGTCATCCATCACCAATACAGGTTTACCTTGACGGATATCTTCTAATGCTTGTTGAATGCGCTGTTCTGCAGGAGAGAGGGCTGAGAAAAAAAGTTCTGGTTGAATTAAGCTAGACATAATGAAACGCTCTCGTAAAAATACGGTTGAACATTTCAGGACTGATGTAAAAACAGGCTGGCACTGAAATAAAACGGATTTATCCCAGTTCGTCGTCTTCTTTCATCCGGACTATACCGTCGGCTTTGGAGTTTCACCAAATCTGCTCAAATTACACAATTTAAGCTCGTGGGCTTGTTAATTTATATATGAAAATTAACTTTACCACCGGTGGGGAATTACACCCCGCCCTGAAGCGATGGGTTTTATTATAGCGCGCTTGGCAAAATTGGCTAGATGCTTTTGTAGAATGCTAAGTCTCATTATGAATAAGTATTTTCATAAATCGAAATAGGTTTTTAACAAGCGCTTACTTGTTGGCTTTAAAAGGGAATGCTATGTTTTTTTATAGAAAATTATAAATAAAACAGGTGTTTCATGCAGATAAGAGACTATTATCCATTTAGGAATACTTTATTTATTCAGCATCTCCATATTTTCAGTTATGTATTTATGGCGCTCAGTATTCTGTACTTAATTGCTGCTAATTGGTTGATGCTTCCTGATAGCATTCAACTCATCATTCCACCTGTTATATTGCTTGTCATAGCTTGGGTGAGCATAAAAGATACCTTAAGCGAGGGAATACGGCAGACTTTACATGGTACTTGCGGCTTAATGATCGGTTTGAGTTTGGCTGTAATTGGACAAGTTTATCAAACTGGTGCAGACAGTTATTTACTTTTCTTGATTTGGACTTTGCTTTTATTGCCGTGGCTATATCGACCAAATATTGGAATCTTTGCTTTAATTTGTATTACAAGCCAACTCGCCCTATTTTTATTTTTTAAACAGACTTTCTGGGCAGAAAAGTTTCCTTATCTTTATCTTTTTGCTCTAAATTTATTAAGTCTTGTACAGTTCTGGATCTGTCAAAAGAAATATATAGCCTTACGTTTTGTTTTTATTGCTTGGTTTGCTGTTATTTCAATAACAGGGATGATTCAATTCTTATCAAGTGAAAATTTACCCTATCTGATCTCGGCGTTCTTACTAGGAATTATTGCTTTTTATTATTTCTTCAAAAAGAATGATCAGCTATGTGCCAGTTTAATGGCTGCTATTCTTGGCGTGACAGCTACAATATGGCTTGTTGATGGTATTAATCATCTATTTAAAGATTCTAATGAATTCATTTTCTTATTGATTGCGGGCATTATTTTTATTTGGTTTGCACTCATTAGTTATTTCTTAATAAGAATTTTTCGCCAAAGCCGTTTTTATATCATTCCTTTAGCAATTGGTGCTTGGCTTGCTGGCTTAGCACTTGCAGCATTTACTTTAGTATTTTGGGAAACTATTTCCTTAGTTATTGGAATCATCTTTGTTGCTATAGCTATAACTTTACTAACAAAATCGCAAAGCTATTTCATTCGGCAATTTGCATATTGTTTATTTGTGAGTGGACAGACTGCTTTTTTATTTCATCTTGGTTCTGAAACAAATCAAATTTTATGGGTATTGATTGCCCAGATTTTTATTCTATGCGTCAGTTATTTTCTTAAGCCTCATTGGTTCTTTGTTTTAATTCAAATGCTCGCAACTTATGGCATAGCATTTATCTACATACTGCAACTAGACCATTCACTGTGGTCGGTACATTCTACTCAAACTTATTTCAATTTAACTTTACTTAACTATTTGATTTTTAGCTTGATACTACTGATAGGGAGTAAAGCGGTTTTACGGTATGAGCGGAGTATTTTTTTATCTGTACTTAGCGTCATTTTTGTGAGCTCATTCTTTGACAATTTTATGGGGCTTGCGTTGATTGATTCTGCTGATCAGCCATTATGGTTTATCTATATTTTTCCAAGTCTATGGTTATTGTGTTTTAGCCTTTTCTATTTATATAGGCAGCTTCAAGCTATCACTTTCGTTGCTTTTTTAATTTTTGGCATAGCACTTATTGCACTCGGCTATTTTGATGTATTCATTCTATTTGTAATTTTGACATGGGCTTTAAAAAATCAAGATCGCATTGTTTATGGTGTTACGCTCATAGTATTTACCTTTGTGCTTTGGCAACTTTATTACAGTTTACAATTAAGTTTTTTAGCTAAAAGTGCATCAATCTTAGTGTCAGGAATTATATTGTTGGCTTTATATGGATTGCTTCTGAAGGAAGCTAAAAGCAATTTTATTGAGGGGGAAAAGTAATGAAAAAGTATTTCTCCCTTATGCTTGCAGTAGCCACTGTATTATTTTTTGCAGGTTTGGTTGCGAAAAATGAATGGCACCTGTATCAGGGTAAAAGTATTTTTATTAAGCTTAAGCCGGTTGACCCTCGCTCTATTTTACAGGGGGACTATATGGCGCTCGCATATGAATTAAATTTACAATCTCTCAAAGCGCTTTCGGGAAGTGAAAGTGAGGCTTTAGATCAAGTGATTTTTAATCATGCTTCTGTTCCAGCAAAAGTTATTTTAGATTCACAAAATCGAGTAGTTCGTACCATTTTAGATACTCACAATTCATTTACTGGGCAGCGTTTAATTTTAAAAAATCCTGAAAATCGTTTACAGGCTTTATATCCAGCTTCTCGAAGCTTCTTATTTGCCGAAGGTCTAGCTCAATGTTATGGGAAAGCAAAGTATGCTGAATTTAAAGTAAATACAAAAGGAGAGGCGATTTTATTTGATTTACGTGGAGAAGAGCTACAGCCTTTAAACTGTAAGCAACAGCACAGTTGGTGGAAGGGGACTGCTAGAAGTTTATAAAGGTGTATAAAAAAGCCCGTATTTACGGGCTTTTTTGCTTTTAAATCTTTAATCAGGCAACTTGCACAGGAATGCAGTTCGCTGTGTGGTTGACTGTATTGTCTGGGTTTGCATATACCAAACGTGGTTTGTGAGCATTTGCTTCAGCTTCGGTGAAATCACCAAAAGTAGCAATAATTACAAGATCGCCAACATCTGCTTGGTGAGCAGCACCACCATTTACTGAAATAATGCCAGAGTTATCTTCACCACGAATCGCGTAAGTTGTGAAGCGCTTGCCATTAGTTACGTTCCAAACGTGGATTTCTTCGTATTCACGAATACCAGCTAAATCCATTAATACGCCATCAATTGCACAAGAACCTTCATAGTGAAGTTCAGCATGGGTTACAACTGCACGGTGAATTTTGCATTTTAATAAACGAGATAGCATGGCTAGCGTCTCCTGAGTAGACCTAAGAAGATCTTATAGTGAAATCTTTTGCCTTTGCCGTTCTGGCAATGTGGCTGATGCGCATTTTGCTCCTAAAAAAGCAAGATAGCAAGCTTGATTGTTCAACAATTTAAGTTGGTTTATACGCATTAATTTGGTTCATGGCCTGTGATATTTGTCCTTGAACAAGTAACTTCACTTTAGAAAGAGCGTGATCAATTGCTCCATCCATCAGGCTTTGTTCACTACTTGGCGCTTTTCCGAGTACATGCCCAGAAACTCTTTCTTTTGAACCTGGATGTCCAATACCAATTCGTAAACGATGAAAATTTGGACCAATATGTGGCACAATATCACGTAAACCGTTATGACCGCCGTGCCCACCGCCTGTTTTAAGACGAATTACACCAGGGTTCATATCAAGTTCATCATGAGCAATCAGAATTGCTTCAGGAGCAATTTGATAGAACTTTGAGAAAGGAACAACACTTTGTCCGGAACGATTCATATAAGTCGTTGGTAGAAGTAAACGAACATCGTGCCCTTCTATATTACCACGACCACTAATTCCATGAAATTTTGGATCATTTTTTAATGTAATGCCATATTTATCTGCAAGCTGTTCAACGAACCAAAAACCTGCATTATGGCGGGTTTGGGCATATTCTGAACCAGGATTGCCCAAACCAACAATTAGCGAAATATTTGACACTAATTTACGCCTTTAAACACTTATGCGCGTTTGAAGTCAGCGTGCATAGGAGTGTTTTTAGATGGGTGACGTTGTAACGCTTGGATTTTAACGTTTTCAACTTTATCGCCCACTTTGATTTCTACAACTTCTTCAAAGAAAGCATTGCTTTCTAAAGCTTTTACAAGCTCACGAAGTTCTAAAGTAACACTTACAGGTTCAGCGTTACCACCGTAGATGATAGCTGGAACTAAAGATTCGCGACGAAGGCGGCGGCTCGCACCTTTCCCTTGTTTGTCTTCAGCACGCGCTTGAGCGTTGAATACGAAGTTTGCCATGAGATAAATCCTCATTAAAGATTAAATAAACTAAACTTGCGACCAGTTTAGTGATAGAAAACCCCAGCCAAGGCCAGGGTTAAGAAAAAGCTGCAATATTATAAACTATCGAACATCGCGCTGATAGACTCTTCGTTATTAATACGACGAATCGTTTCAGCAACCATGCTAGCAACAGAAACTTGACGGATTTTGCCCAAGTTCAATGCTTCTTCAGAAAGAGGAATTGTGTCAGTTACGACTAACTCATCAATTACTGAGTTACGTAAGTTCTCAATTGCTTTACCTGAAAGTACAGGGTGAGTTGCATATGCAACAACACGACGTGCACCGAATTGCTTAAGTGCATCAGCTGCTTTACACAATGTACCAGCAGTATCAACCATGTCATCTACAATAACGCAATCACGATCTTTTACATCACCAATCAAATGCATAACTTGCGATTCGTTGGCTTTTTGACGACGTTTGTCAATAATTGCTAAATCGATGTCACCCATCTGTTTGGCTACAGCACGAGCACGTACTACACCACCAACGTCAGGAGAAACCACCATAAGGTTATCATGTTGTTGTTGACGTAAGTCAGCAAGCAAAGCAGGAGTACCGTAGATGTTGTCGACTGGAATATCGAAGAAACCTTGGATTTGGTCAGCATGTAAGTCAATCATTACGACACGATCAATACCAACAGTGGTAAGCATGTCTGCAACAACTTTAGCTGTAATCGGCACACGTGCAGAACGTGGACGACGGTCTTGGCGAGCATAACCAAAATAAGGAATAACAGCGGTAATACGACCAGCACTTGCACGACGCAAAGCATCTGCCATAACCAAGATTTCCATAAGGTTATCATTGGTAGGCGCACAAGTAGGCTGAACGATAAATACGTCTTTACCACGAACATTTTCAGTAATTTCTACTGAAATTTCTCCATCAGAAAAGTGACCGACTGATGCAGCACCTAGAGGGATATGTAAGTGACTTACGACTTTTTGAGCGAACTGTGGATGAGCATTTCCACTAAAAACGACAAGATTGGGCATGAAGCACCCTTGGCGGTTGGTATGTAATGAAATAGATGGCAGGGGCGGCTGGATTCGAACCAACGGATGGCGAGATCAAAACCCGCTGCCTTACCACTTGGCGACGCCCCTAA
>NZ_KI391939.1:98259-191641 GCF_000162375.2 Acinetobacter sp. RUH 2624
TGGCAGGGGCGGCTGGATTCGAACCAACGGATGGCGAGATCAAAACCCGCTGCCTTACCACTTGGCGACGCCCCTAACTTGCAACTTTAAAATGATGTAAAGGAGATTCTTTTAAACTACGTACCAAGTAAGCTTTACATGGTGCATGTTTAAGAATGTCATCAACATTCATTTCATTGGTTACTTCAGTAAAAACACAAGCACCTGTACCTGTAAGCTTTGCATGACCAAATTGATCAAGATATTGCATTGCTTCTTCAACTTCAGGGTATAACTTTCTAGCCAAAGGCTCAAAGTTATTTCCAAAATTAGAAGGTTCTAACTGATAGGCGCAAAATTTAGTGGTCTTAGTGTCTCTTGTCAATGTTTTTTGTGAAAAAAGCAATTGAGTGCTGATAAAACAATCAGGTTTTAAAATAATGAACTGTTTTTGATCTAAGTCTATGAATGTTAAATGTTCACCAATACCTTCAGCCCATGCATTTTTACCATAAATAAAAATAGGAACATCAGCACCAAGTTTTACACCATAGTCAGCAAGCTCTGTCTGAGTTAGGCCACATTGCCATAATTGATTTAAAACAATGAGCGTTGTGGCGGCATTCGAAGAACCTCCGCCTAGACCTGCACCCATTGGAATATTTTTTTCAATGCTAATGTGTAGGCCACACAATTTTTTTGCATGCGGTTTTAATATTTGAGCAGCCCGATAAATCAGATTCTGCTCAAGTTGAACCTCACCTAAACCTTCAATCTGGATTTCATCTTTCTCAATAGGGGAAAAAGTCATCCAGTCATATAAATCAATGAGTTGAAAAATGGTTTGTAATTCATGGTAACCATTTTCACGACGTCCCGTTATATGTAAAAACAGGTTGAGCTTGGCTGGAGAAGGAACTCGAATCATAGATTTATATAGTTAGACTTAACGGTTTTGGATAACCATTGTAATACGGTTTTCTTTATCTTCAGCAAGCGCCTGCTTTAAAACCAGTTTATTTGGTAAAGTTTGTTCACCATCATAACTAAAATTAACCGTCCAACCATCTTCGATGAGTTGGCTCACACGGTTTGCATTATCTTTGCTAATTTGGGCATTTAAAGTTGCAGGTTTTGCTAAAATCCAGCTGGTTAAATGAGTAATGGGGGCTTGCCAACCAGTTGCACGCTCTAAAAGCTCTTCAGGAGATGCTGCTGTAATAACGCCAGTTTTAGCGCTGTTTAGAGTGACTTCACCCGATTTTCCCTGAATTTGTGTTTTTCCAACACCTAAAATTCCACTTAACTCGATATCAAAATTATCTTGCTGTTGAATCCATGTGAAAAAAGCACTCCCACTTTGTTGGGGGGTACGCACTCCAATTTTACCTTGCAAATTGAAGTGTTTTTCATCTTGTACTTGGTGGGTAACTGCGGGTTTAGGCTGAGTAAAATGCTGACAACCGGTTAAGAATAATACACTTGATCCACAGATCGCTGTGCACAGTTGGGCAAGTTTGCTCATAAATTTAACTCTTTTTTACAGATGTAGGTAAAATTAACGCATCAAGCTGATGCAATTGTGGATCATTCGCGTGCTTTTGTTTCAGTTGTTGTAACACGGTACTAAATTGAGTTAACGATCCTTGCATATACAATGCTTTAGCGTAACGAATGCCAATATTTATGTTATGGCTGAGTTCATATGCTTTGCCTAAAGCTTCCGCTGCTGCTTCATAATCATTTTGTAAAAATGCAATATAGCCTAGCGTATCAAGAATTGAGGCTTGCTCAGGTGCATATTCCAATGCTTGTTCAGCATACTGTCGTGCTTCTTTTAATCTACGGTTTTGTAAAGCCAACGTATACGCATAAGCATTTAGATAAGTCGGACTATTCGGTTCTAACTGTAATAATTGCTTCAGTGTTTTATCAAGTTTGTCGCGGTCGGTATAAGGGTCTAATAATAAAACTTCTGCATAGATGAGTTCTGGATCATCTGGTAAGTTTTTGATCGCTTCATCTAATAAATTTAATGCAGCTTTTTTATTGCCCATCTTCTTTAAAATTTCAGCTTGAGCTTGATAGAGAAAGCTTGCATGCTGCGGATAATTGACTCGTTCTTGAGTTAAAAAACGTAATGCATCATGTAAATTTTCTTGCTTATCATAAATCGCAATAAGATTACGTCTGGAAACAATGTAAAGACTACCATCTACTAAACGGTAATAGGCTTTAGCAGTCTCATAGTGCTGTTTTCGTTCAGCATTGATTGCTAAGTAGTAATACGCTTCATTTTGATACTTTGCAGAGTTGCGTAAATCAACTAAATATTGTTCAGCTTTATCATATTGCTTCAGGTCAATACTGGTTAAGCCCGCAATAAATAATGCTTCTTCAGCACGAGGATTGCTCTCAATAATTTTTTCTAATTTTTCAAGAGCAAGCTGGGGCTGATTAATCTGAATGAGATATCGCACTTCAGCTAATCGAATATCTAGATTTTTCTTATATTTACGGCTGGATTTTGCATACCATTTTAAAGCACCTTCTTGATCACTTAGGGCAATCAACAGGTTGGCTTTCATTAAGATAAAACTGGTTACTTTAGGACGACGGCGTAGTGCACGATTAATGGTGTTTAGTGCTGGTTCTAATTGGCCATTTTGTGCTTCCAGATTAGCGATAAGCGCTAAAATAGAAGGATTTTCCTTTTCTGCACTTGAACGTAAAGCGGTTAATAAAACTTCTCGATCTTGTGCATTTTCGGGTGCAATACTTGCCAAAATTTGTTCAAGATCGGCAGTTGGATCTATTTTTAAAATTTTATCCAAAGTTTCAGCAGCAAGCTGATATTCATGTGTTTTTAATGCAATATGCGATAAATAAAACAAAGCAGGGACGTCTTTAGGCTCTTGAACGACCCAATGTATTGCGATATTCAGTGCAGCTTGTAAGTCGTTGTATTCAAGTGCAACATCTAAGGCACGCTGTTTAATGGTTGTTGAGTTACTTCTAATTGCAAGTACGGTGTAATTATGCAGTGCCGTAGGAATATCGTCATAAGCTAAGGCAAATTCAGCGACCATACTCTGTTGTAGAGCCTGATCAAATGAATGCACGGCATAGGTCTCTTGCAACGGACGTGCATAGACATATGAGGACATGCTACCTAACAATAAGAATGTGGTAGAATACTGTCTTATCGAAGCACCGTTAAAATTAATACGGCTATTCATTTGACGCAATTTTTATTGATCCAAAGTAATGCTTTTTATGACACCGATGTTGCACAATAGCATAAATTTAGCGAAATGATGATCTGATATGTCTTTCTTTGCATTGGGTGTCAACCATCAAACAGCTTCTGTAGAACTCCGCGAGCAAATTGCTTTCAATGCAGAGCGATTAAGTAATTTGCTTGCCGAGCAACGCCATCATGAGTCTTTAAAAGACTTAGTGGTTGTCTCAACCTGTAACCGTACAGAAGTCTACGCCATGGCGGAAGATGCCGAAAGCCTTCTGAAATGGTTAGCCGATGCCAATAATATTGATGTAAAGCAGTTAATTCATCATGTTTATCGTTACGAGAATGCTCAAGCGATCACACATTTAATGCGTGTTGCAAGTGGTTTAGATTCCTTAATGTTAGGTGAACCACAAATTTTAGGGCAGGTAAAAAATGCTCTAGCATTGTCTAAAGAAGCGCAGACGGTTTCTCCTGAGTTAAACAGTGTATTTGAATACGCTTTTTATGCGGCAAAACGTGTGCGTACAGAAACAGCTGTAGGTAGTCATGCAGTTTCAATGGGTTATGCTGTTGCACAATTAGCCTTACAAGTCTTTAGTAAACCTGAAAAACTCACTGTTATGGTGGTTGCAGCAGGTGAAATGAATAGTCTGGTGGCCAAGCACTTAGCGGAAATGGGTGTTGCCAAGATTATTATCTGTAATCGTAGCCGTGAACGTGCTGACCTGCTAGCTCAAGAAATTGCCCATCAAGTTGAAGTTGAGATTATTGATTTTTCAGCTTTATCAGAAAATTTATACCGTGCAGATGTTGTTTCAAGTTGCACAGGTAGTTTGCATCAAGTTATTGCGTATGCAGATGTTAAAACGGCATTAAAAAAGCGCCGTTATCAACAGATGTTAATGGTTGATTTAGCTGTACCGCGCGATATTGACCCTAAAGTGGAATCACTTGATGGCGTATATCTATACGGAGTTGATGACTTACAAAGTGTAATTGATGAAAACCTAGCCCAACGCCGTCAAGCAGCTGTTGAAGCTGAGGTGATGGTGAATCAATTAGCCACCCAACTGATTACACATCAAAAAGTCAAAGAAGCAGGCAGTACAATCCATGCTTACCGCCACCATAGTGAAGAAATTAGTCAGCAAGAACTTGCTCACGCTTTAGATGCATTGCACCATGGCGGCAATCCAGAGCAAGTACTCAAAGAATTTGCTCACCGCTTAACACAAAAGTTAATGCATCCAACGTCTATGTTGTTACGTGAAGCTGCTAAAGCAGAAAGTCCTGATTATTTCGAGTGGCTCCAACAGCATCTACAGGATGTATTTGATCATGAGCGAAAACCGAAACGTTAAGACAATAATCTTAAGCTAATTTGTTTGGTGAGCTCATTGAGTTGTTGTCTTAAGTTTCTTGACTCAACTAAAGAAATTTTAGATTTTAGCTTTTGACGTAAATATCTTTCTTGTAAGCCTAATGCATATTCTTTAGCGAGTTTATCTGCTACTTCTGGTGCTTGAGTTAATGCCTGAATATTAGTTCTTTGCATAATATCTGCAATTTCATGGCAATAACTGCTACATGCACCTAACACATAATATGTCGCTAACTCTTGGTCATCAGGCAATTCATCAAATATACGATTTAGAATTGCTAATATTTTAGCCAATAATTCATCTTGTGGAATATAAGCCCGTAATCCTTCAAAATGAATATAAAGAAACGGATGGTGCATCAAAATTGCGACAGCAAAGTCTTCATCTTTTGTCTGAATATTAAAAGATAACGAGGCATCGTGACTAATTTGCGGGGTAAAGCGCTTACCTAACCCTAACTTTTCACGGAAAGATTGGGTTAATAGATAACGGAAAGATCCCTGTTTGGGTAATAACTCGGTAAGTTCTCTTAGTTCGCCCATGACAAGACTTTTGCCCTCAGGCGTACTAATGTCATGTTGGCCAGTAAGATGGGCAAAAACAAAGTCAGAGAGCAGGGGCGCTTGCTGTAAAAGTCTTTGGAAGTTTTCGAGGCCTTCACGTCGAATTAATGAGTCTGGATCGTGATCATTTGGTAATACAAAGAACTTAAGCTCACGTCCATCATTTAGAAGTGGTAACGCAATTTCTAAAGTTCGACGTGCTGCTTTTTGACCTGCTATATCGCCGTCAAAGGCAATTGTAATTCGATTATTTTGTTTAAATAAAATATTAAGGTGTTCTGTATTACTTGCCGTTCCTAAAGTCGCGACAGCGCCTGTAATACCATATTGCTGTAAAGCAATAACATCCATATATCCTTCAACCATTAACCAGTCGTTAGACTTTAATTTTTTACCTTCATATAAACCATAAAGTAATTGGTTTTTATGGAAAACTTCTGAGTCTGGTGAGTTGATGTATTTAGGTTTAATTTCGTCATTGAGTGCACGACCACCAAAACCAACTACACGACCCTTCGGGTCTCGAATTGGAAAAATGACACGATCACGTAAAAGGTCAAAGTCACGACCACTATCGCTTGAACGGATGAGGCCAAGTTGCTTTAAGCCCTCAATATCATAAGGAAAAGCTTTTTCTAGATGCTGCCAGTCTTCTGGTGCATAACCTAAACGCCAGAACTGAATAGTCTGGTCACTTAAACCACGTTGCTTAAAGTAATTTTTGGCTTTTTGACTAGTCGGTAATTGATGCTCATAAAACTGGGCAACATTTTCTAGAAGGTCGTATAAATTACCTTCTTGTACAGGTTCCTCAAAATTAAATGGCTGTTCGAACTGGGCAAAAGGATCATCAAAATACACTGGTTCAAGTGTATTGTACTGATCATCTATAGGTGCTTGAGTACTGGGTTCAACAACTGTTTTTGCTGGAACTGGTGGTTTGGTAACCTGGCGTGTATAAGACAGTTTTTTATTATCGGTATTATCTTTGGGTAATTCGACACCTGCATTGCTCGATAACTCTTTCATTACATCGATAAAGTTTCGGTTATCAATATCCATTAGGAAACGGATGGCATTGCCGTTTGCTTGGCAACCGAAGCAATGATAGTACTGTTTATCGCGATAAACATGGAAAGAGGGGGTTTTCTCTTGATGAAAAGGGCAACAACCAGAATATGTTCGTCCGGTCTTTTTCAATTTCACACGTTGACCAATCAGATCGACAATATCTGTCCGATCTAGAATCTGATCAATCGTATGCTGTGGAATTGCCATAATTCAGATAACCGTGTTTAAACTAATGATGCGATAGGTCAGATTATTCTGACATGTTGAAACGAGATATGCCCGATAAATATTTTACTATTTTATAAAAACAAACAGGCAAGTCATATCACTTGCCTGTTTGTTGGTTATTTTTAAGCTGTTATGGCTTATTGAGCAGCGTCGTCCGGTTCAGTTGAAGATGCTGCAGGTGCAGTGGTTGCACCTTCTGCTGCTTTTTCAGGTTTATCAAGTAAACCGAAGCTTAAACGGTTAGTCCAGCTACGTTCAGTTTTTGGAGTCTCAACTGGTGCTTTTGTTGTTTCTTGAGTTTCTTCTTTGCCAGAATTACCAATTAAACCAAAGCTTACACGATTCAGTAGACTACGTTTAGGTTCTGTTTCAGTAGTCGTAGTATCAGGTGTTGTAGACTTAGATTCACGGCCGAGAATACCCAAGGTAGCACGGTTAATCCAGTTGCCTTCTTTACGGGCAGCACGCATGTTTACTGTACCATTTTTATTAACAAGACTAGGATAATTAAGCTTTAAAACTTCAATGTATTGTTGTGAAGTTGCTTTGTCACCCAACTGGTCATAGCTATATGCCAAAGTTGCTAATGCTTCTGGTATTTGAGGTGTTTGTGGATAGTGTTCAATAACCCATTGTGAACGCTCAGCTGCTGCAACCCATGCTTTACGTTTAACGTTAAAGCGTGCGGCATTCATTTCGCTTTCAGCAAGCTCTTGACCAATAAATTTCATACGCTGTGCTGCATCGACAGAATATTGGCTGCTTGGGAAGCGGCGAATCAGATCGACAAAGTTTTGATAAGCAACTTTTAAATAACTGATGTCACGGTGTGATTGTTGTAAAGACGTGTAGCGCAATAAACTGTCATAGTTCAGCTCCATGTTAGATACGCCACGTACATAGTAGGCATAATCTACATTTGGATGCTGAGGATTTAAACGAATAAAGCGTTCAGCTAGAGCAATCGCCCCTTCATAATCTTTTTGTTTAAATTTTGAATAGAGAAGTTCGAGTTGTGCTTGTTGCGCGTATTGTCCAGTTGGATAATAGGTGTCAATCGCTTCTAAAGATTTAGTAGCTTCAAGATATTGACCACGATCAAGAGATTTTTGGGCCTTTTCAAAATATGCTTGTTCACTAGATTGCGGGCCAGTATCGACCACTTCTTTTTTACTTGGATTGCTGCTACAGCCCACAAATGCAGACGCTACACCTAGAGATAAGGCAAGCATCGTAATTTTATAACGTGGTAGCGACATAAAAACTCCTCTGTTATGTTGGGCAATGAGCTACAATTGCGCTATTAAACCACTTTTATCTCAATGATCAAATGACTTCAGCACAATCTTCAAACACAAACTTCTCTGAAACCGACTTCAATTTACTTGAAGATTCTGAGGATGCAGATAACCATACTTCTGATACAACTGCAACACGTTTATCGTTGCAAGTTCAGTTAGATGAAAGCTACTTAGGGCAACGTATCGACCAAGTTGCAGCCATGGTGTGGAGTGAGTTTTCGCGTGAAAAGCTCAAGCAATGGTTGAAGGATGGCCATCTGTTGGTGAATGGTAACATTGTTAAACCTAAGCATCGTTGTGAAGGGACAGAGCTACTTACGCTCGAAGTTGAGCTTGAAGCTCAGACGACGAGTCAACCTGAAAACATTCCACTTAATATTGTTTATGAAGATAATGATATTTTAGTCATTAATAAACCAGTAGGGATGGTAGTGCATCCAGGAGCAGGTAATACCTCTGGAACTTTAGTGAATGCCTTGCTTTATCATTTTCCAAAATTGGCAGAACTTTCTCGTGCTGGTTTAGTACATCGTATTGATAAAGACACCAGTGGACTATTAGTTGTTGCTAAAACACTAGAAGCGCAATTTTCTTTAAGTAAACAATTGGCAAATAAGTCGGTTTATCGTGTATATGACTTAGTTGTTTATGGAAATATTATTGCTGGCGGTACGATTGATGAGCCAATTAAACGTCACCCAGTTGACCGTGTGAAAATGGCGATTTTACCGGGTGGGCGTGATGCAGTGACGCATTACAACGTAAAAGAGCGTTTTAAAGATTTTACTCGTGTGCAAGCTCGTCTTGAAACAGGCCGAACTCATCAGATTCGTGTGCATTTTAGTTATATTGGTTATGGCTTGATTGGTGATCAGGTTTATATGAACCGTGTACGTGTACCTGCTGGTGCATCTGAATTACTCATTGAAACTTTACGTGGTTTCAAACGTCAAGCATTGCATGCAGCTAAGTTGGGTTTAAAACATCCGCGTACTGGTGAAGAAATGTTATTTGAAGCACCTTGGCCTGAAGATTTTACTCAGTTGGTTAATGTGCTACGTTCAGAAAACGCTGCATATTAAGGACATGCATATGGAATTTGTTCAAGGTTTACCGCAAGGCGTATTTGTAGGGCAGACACGTGTTCAACATCCTTTGGCTTTGCCAACGGACCAAACCGAATTAACTGGGTTTAATCTTGCTTTACACGTTAAAGACGAAGCTGCACGCGTTCAGCAGCATCGAATGATGCTTTTAGACGAATTTGCTCAGTTCGGTGTTAAGAAAATGACATGGATGACCCAAACGCATAGTACGATTTGTCATACGGTAAATGAACAAATTCCCTTTACAGCATTAATTGGCGATGGATTGGTTACTCAAACCAAAGGTCATGCGTTAATGATGATGACAGCCGATTGTTTGCCTGTAGTACTTGGTAACGCAGAGGGCACTGAAGTTGCCAACTTACATGCAGGGTGGCGAGGATTGGCGGGCGGTATTATTGAAAATACAGTTGCTGCAATGCAAAGCCCTCCAACTTGGGCGTGGTTAGGAGCTGCTATTAGTCAACCTTGCTTTGAAATTGGAGCCGAAGTAAAAACTGCTTTTTGTAGTAAATATCCTGAATTGGAAACTGCATTTATTGATGGAGCAGCTCCAGATAAATTTCATGCAGATTTATACGCGATTGCTCGTTTTATTTTGCAAGGCCTTGGTGTTAAGCAAGTTTTAGGCGGCGATCAATGCTCATATCAACAGCAAGAAGAGTATTTCTCTTACCGCCGTGATGCTAAAACTGGCCGTATGGCAACTTTTGTTTTTATGTAATTTATAAAAATCGTATTTAATTTTAGAAGTACGATTGTTGTGATATTACTCCCTTATGTTATTTAAATTTAAAAATAATATAAGGGAGTTTTTTATTTTTTGTATTTTCAGTATTTACTTAAATAAACTGCTTAAAAGCTAATTTTTGATATTCTTAGATCACGGTTTAGCAACTTTTAATAAAATGATAAAATACAAAAAATCGCTAAAAATATTAAGCTTATGTCTTTGCCTGAAAAACATCTCTCTATCGTCTATCACAGTCCATATGGTCATACCGCAAAGGTAGCATCTGCTATTGCTGCTGGTGCACAAGTGATGGGTGTTAAAGTACATGTGATGAATATTGAGCACATTGACTGGGATGTTTTAGATGCTTCACAGGGTATTATTTTTGGTTCTCCAACATATATGGGGAGTGTAACTGCCGACTTTAAAAAGTTTATGGATAGTACCTCCAAACGCTGGAAAAATCGTTTATGGCAAGGCAAATTAGCAGCGGGTTTTGCAAATTCAGGTGGCTTGAGTGGTGATAAGCTAGCGGTTTTGCAACAACTTAATATTTTTGCGATGCAGCATGGCATGCTCTGGTCTGGTTTGCCTTTAATGACAACAGGCCATACCGAAACTGATTTAAACCGTTTATCGAGCTGTTTAGGTTTAATGACTCAATCAGATAATGCACCAGTTGAAATTACACCGCCACAAGGTGATTTAGATACTGCTAAATGGTTTGGTGAATATATTGCTGGACTTTTATATAGATTAAATTAGTAAAAAATAAAAAAGCCTCTTTATAGAGGCTTTTTAGTCTATTATTTATGAAATATACGGGCTTTATCACGTTGCCAGTCACGTTCTTTTTCAGTCGCACGTTTATCGTGGAGTTGTTTACCTTTCACGAGTGCAATTTCAAGCTTGACCAGATGACCTTTCCAGTAACATGCTAATGGAACGCACGAATAACCTTTTTGGTTCACTGCACCCATAAGCTTTTCAAGTTCACGACGAGATAATAATAATTTACGTGTACGTGTAGCTTCCGGCACGATATGTGTAGATGCAGAAAGGAGCGGTTGAATTTGCGCACCAAATAAAAATGCTTCACCGTTTTTAAAAATGACATAACTTTCTGTCAAACTCATACGACCAGCACGTAAAGACTTTACTTCCCAGCCGAGTAAAGACATGCCAGCTTCAAATTTTTCTTCGATAAAATAATCATGACGGGCACGTTTATTTTGTGCGATGGTTCCGCCATTATGTTTCTTTACTACTGTTGCTTTCGCCATAATTCAAACTTCCACAATTGCCCCTATTGTGCCGTAAACTGATGCCAAGGTGAAGTTTTTTCCCACATATCAATATTTCGCCTCATGTATAACTTTTGCTAAAATAGGTGCACAATACAATTAGAGTACTAGCGGATGTCTAAAACGCGTGTAATTTATCCTGGAACATTTGACCCTATCACAAATGGGCACGTTGATTTAGTTACTAGAGCATCAAGAATGTTTGATGAGGTCGTAGTAGCGATTGCAATTGGACATCATAAAAATCCTTTGTTCAGTCTAGAAGAGAGAGTTGCACTGGCACAGTCATCATTAGGCCATCTATCAAATGTTGAATTTGTAGGTTTTGATGGTTTATTGGTTAATTTTTTCAAAGAACAAAAGGCTACAGCAGTACTTCGCGGTTTAAGAGCAGTATCTGATTTTGAATATGAGTTTCAATTGGCTAATATGAATCGCCAGTTGGACCCACATTTTGAAGCCGTGTTTTTAACACCTTCCGAACAGTATTCTTTTATTTCTTCGACGTTGATTCGAGAAATTGCACGCTTAAAAGGTGATGTAACCAAGTTTGTTCCGCAAGCTGTGGTTGAAGCTTTTGAATGTAAACATCAACAAGGTTGGTAAAGTGTCGTTATATATCACCGATGAGTGCATAAACTGTGATGTTTGTGAACCAGTTTGCCCAAATGAAGCTATTTTTATGGGTGAAGTGATTTATGAAATTAATCCAGATTTATGTACCGAGTGCGTTGGTCACCATGATCAGCCACAATGTCAATTATTTTGTCCAGTCGACTGTATTCCTAAAGATCCGCAGCATGAGGAAACGGAAGAACAGCTATTAGACAAATATAAAAGATTAATTGCTCAAAAAAGCACAAGCAATTAGTGAATAAATTTGTTAATATGCGCCCTCGAAGTGAGCCGGATGGTCGCTGCTGTGGAGGTCTCCGTGACTGAAGCAGGAGAGGAAAGTCCGGGCTTCATAGGGCAGGGTGCCAGGTAACGCCTGGGCGGTGAAAGCCGACGGAAAGTGCAGCAGAGAGTAGACCGCCTCATTCGTGAGGTAAGGGTGAAAGGGTGCGGTAAGAGCGCACCGCGTGTCTGGTAACAGTTCACGGCATGGCAAACCCCACCAGAAGCAAGACCAAATAGGAATCCTAGGTGCGGCCCGTACTGGATTCGGGTAGGTCGCTTGAGCGTATGAGTGATTGTACGCCTAGAGGAATGACCATCCTCGACAGAACCCGGCTTATAGGCTCACTTCACCTCATTTTATTTAAAATTTTTCTTGACGCGCGGTAAAGAAGCTAAGATAATGCGCGCACAGTTTACGGCTATGTAGCTCAGTTGGTTAGAGCACCGCACTCATAATGCGGGGGTCACAAGTTCAAGTCTCGTCATAGCCACCATTTTACAGACCACGCTCCTGCGTGGTCTTTTTTTATGCTTATTTTTTGATTAAACACAGTTTGTAAAGGCCGACTTTATAGTTCTGGCATTGTTTGTCTAACCCAATTTCTTCATGTTCTTATAACACTTAACAAGGATGTTGAAGACATGAAAAGGTCATTATTATTTTTAGGAATTCTAAGCTTAACTGCTGGAGCACAAGTTTCTGCGGCTGATTTGAGTTGGGGTGATCCAACTTTAGATTCGGGTCAATTTAAAGTGTCTGGTGCGGTACGTTCCCGTTATTTACATAAGGACTATGTGGTTGGGGCCAATGAAGGCTCTCAAAATGATGACTGGCGACTCACAGATATTAAATTAGTGTTGGGTTACGAAAATCCAGATTGGATTGCGGGCTTAGATGCTCGTTGTTACCAATATAATCGCCTGTGTGATGCAACTTTTCTAAAAAAAGCATGGGCAGGTTATAAACTGTCTGACCAACAAAGAGTTACAGTAGGTTTACAACCTGTTGATTTTGGCTTTGGAGAATTTTGGGGCAGCAGTTATTACGAGACACTTTTAAATACCGTTGGTTTAGAAGATATTGATAATTTAGGAATTAAATATAAATTTGCAGATGATAAATATAATTTGACCTTAGGTTTTTATCCATCTGATGGTGGAAATTATAAGGGTACTTCAAAGGACTCAAGCCGATATAGCGGTAATTTTGTTGAAGCTGATGACTTGTCCAATGGCACTAATATTGAAGAAAAAAATATGTGGATTGGCCGCGCATCTAGAAAATTTGAAATTGATAAAGCTCAAAATTTTTCAACAGAATTGGGTGGTTCGTTTTGGTATTCTGATTTAGAAAATAAAAGAACAAACATAGATGGACATCGTAAGTCATGGAATGTGTTTGCTCAAACACAATACCAAGCTTGGCAATGGATGTTCTTAGCAGGTAAGCAAGATGTCACGAATGGAGATGATTTATTTCCAAATAGTTCAACTATTGGTGCTTTCGACTATCCATATCAAGTAGCGAATAAGGGTAAGTATTTGGTTAATGAAATTAATTACACCTTCGCTCAGCCATTTCATCAACTTACCAATATTAAGCCTTATATTTCTCATAGTCGCTTTTTCAAAGATGAGGATGGCTATAAAGACTCTGAGCGTTTAATTGCAGGCGTTTATTTTAATTACAAAGCCATTGGTATTCAGGGTGAATATATTATGAGTAAAAATGACCCAATGGTAGGTGGTGGGGCAAATGGCCTTGCACAAGGTAGCAGTAATGACTGGGATAAACTGTTTTATCTTTCAATTGGATATTATTTCTAAAAGTTAAAAGCAAACGATTACCCTAAGTGAATAGGCTCACTTAGGGCTTTTTTTATAGAAAGACTTTTTCAGGTGGTGGTTCTCGTTTGACGGCTGGTGAAATGAGTTGTCCACGGTTTAGGTTTTGTACATGCTGTAAACGATTAAGTAATTCATTTTGAATAAACAAAATACAGGTTTGCAGCTTGGAAGAGCTTTTCAGACGGGATGGATAAACCGCCCAAACATCTGCGTCTTGCCAATATTCAGGCAAAATATGCTGAAGTTGGCCGGTAATCAATTCATCTGCAACATCCCAAATCGAACGGAAAATAATACCGTGGCCTTCTATGGCAAGCTGATGAATAATCTCGCCGTTATTAGAAACAAAACGTGGTTTTATATGCACTGAAACATCTTCAGAAGCATGTCTAAATTTCCATAGTACAGATGATTGATCACGTTCACTAATCGTTAAACAGTCATGTGTTTGCAAATCTTCAATACTGTCTGGTACGCCGTGTTTAAGTAAATAGCTCGGTGCTGCACATAAAATTCGAAAATTAGAAGCTAACTTCTTTGCAATCATGTTTGGCGCAATTTCATTACCAATTCTGATGTCTAAATCAATACTGTGTTGAATCAAGTCCTTGGTATTGTCGATGGTGTCAAAATGTATTTGAAGCTTTGGATAAAGCATCATTAATTTAGACAAAATTGGTGCGATATGTTTCCTGCCAAAACCAAAGCTACTAATAATATCCATACGACCCGTAGGTGTACTGAGCGGGTTATTGACCAGTTCACAAACTTCATCAAATTCCTCAAGAATATTTGAAACTCTCTCAAGAATGAGTTTGCCATCTTCTGTCAGGCTAACGTGACGCGTACTGCGATGAAAAAGTTTGCAGCTTAACGTGTTTTCTAAAATATTAATTCGCTTGCTAATAAAAGCTGGCGATGTCCCAAGTTCCTCAGCAGATTCGACAAAACTTTTTAGTTTGGCGACTGTGCAAAAAACCTTTAAATCCGATAGGTTAGGTAGATTATTCACGATCCGTGTCCATTGGATTGATAGTTCCGTTGTTGATCATTTTTGCTTAAAACATCATGTTTAAGCCATACAAGGATATTAGTCGAAGGTGTGAAGGAAGCTTATGGCAAAAAGATATAAAGTTGCCACGATTGCAGGCGATGGCATTGGTTTAGAAGTTCTACCAGAAGGCATTAAGGTTGTAAAGGCAGCAGCAGAGAAGCATGGCATTGAGCTTCAGTTAGATGCTTTCGATTGGGCAAGCTGCGATTATTACCTTGAGCACGGCAAAATGATGCCGGATGACTGGTTTGAAACTTTGCAGGGCTATGATGCAATTTTTTTTGGCGCTGTAGGCTGGCCAGATAAAGTGCCTGACCATATCTCGCTTTGGGGTTCGCTGCTCCAGTTCCGTCGTGGTTTTGACCAATATGTGAATTTACGTCCAGTGCGCTTAATGCCAGGTGTGAAATGTCCATTGGTAGGTAAAAAAACGGGCGACATCGATTTTTACGTGGTTCGTGAAAATAGTGAAGGGGAATACTCAGCCATTGGCGGTAAAGCTTTTGAAGGGACAGACCGAGAGTTTGTTTTACAAGAAGCTGTATTTACACGTCATGGCGTAGATCGAATTTTGCGTTATGCATTTGAGTTTGCAAATCAGCGTGATGCGAAAAAAATTACCGCAGCGACTAAGTCCAATGGTATTGCTGTCAGCATGCCGTACTGGGATGAGCGCGTTGATGCGATGGCAAAACAATATCCACAAATTCAGGCCGATAAGCAGCACGTTGATATTTTAGCGGCGCGTTTTGTGTTGCAACCTGAACGTTTTGATGTGGTTGTGGCATCAAATTTATTTGGCGATATTCTTTCCGATTTAGGCCCTGCATGTACGGGAACTATTGGTTTAGCTGCTTCGGCAAATTTAAACCCAGAAAGAAAATTCCCATCACTGTTTGAACCTGTACATGGTTCAGCACCAGATATTTACGGTAAACAAATTGCCAACCCAATCGCTGCGATTTGGTCGGGTGCCATGATGTTCGAATTCTTTGGTGAAGAAGACGAGCGTTGTATCCAGGCAGGTCAGGATATTATGCACGCGATTGAGAATGTCTTAATTAATGGACCAAAAACAGCCGATATCGGTGGTCAGGCGAAAACTTATGAGGTAGGAGATGCAATTGCATCATGTGTAGCCCAAACTAAAATGGACGTATTCGCTATGGAATAACGCCATCCAAAAATGGATGTATGGATATGGATAATCAAAACACAAAAATTTATACGGATAAAGTTCTTGCCGTAACTAGCTTACTGTTTGTATTTATTTCAGTTGCTGGTTTGGCGATTTATTCGCAAGAGTCGATCAAGATTGCTGCAACGTGGATGCAATGGACGACATCGGTATTTACAACCCCAGTATTACTGTTTGCTTTTTTAGCCATCATTTTTACTTTTGGTCTTGCCTTTAGTAAATACGGAAAAATTAAGCTTGGAGAAGGAAAACCTCAATACAGCACAATGTCATGGATTTTTATGTTCATCTTGTCAGGTATTGGTTCTTCCACACTGTACTGGGGCTTTTTGGACTGGGCTTACTATTATCAAACTCCGGGTTTGAGCTTACCGCCTGAGTCAGCAGAAGCATTGAAATATAGCGTGGCTTACTCGTTTTTTCATTCTGGCTTAAGTGCTTGGGCAATTTATGCTTTGGCATCAATTTCTTTGTGCTACAGCTATCATGTGAGAAAAAACAAGGGATTAAGCTTAGCTTCAGTAATTGAGGCTGTGACAGGTTTTAAATCAACTGGCGTGGTTGGTCGTTTAGTCGACTTAATGTTCTTGCTTTGCATGTTTGGCGCATTGACGATCTCATTGGTACTCACTGCCGTGACATTTACCAATATTTTGTCTCAGCTCACAGGTATTCCAAATACCTTTATGACCAAGGTTATCATTATTTTGGCAGTTTCAGTTCTGTTCGCACTAAGTTCTTATGTAGGTATGGACAAGGGCATGCAGCGTTTAAGCCATATGGTGTGTTTGGGTGTAGTGTTATTTGCAATTTATGTACTTTGCTTTGGTCCGACTCAGTTCATTTTGAATAACTCATTAATGAGTTTTGGGTTAATGGCAACCAACTTTGTCGATATGAGTTTGTTTACCGACCCAATGGGTGACGGCAAGTTTACTCGAGAATGGACTGTTTTCTACTGGTTATGGTGGATTTCATATGCACCGGGTGTGGCACTGTTTGTAACGCGTGTTTCTAAAGGTCGTACCATTAAAGAAGTGATCTTTGCCATGGTAATTGGTGGCAGTGTCGGTCTTTGGTTTATCTTTGGTGTGTTTGAAAACTACAGCGTTTATAGCTTTATTCATGGGGCTGTCAATGTACCGCAAATCTTAAGTCAACAGGGTGGTGAGGTTGCGATTGGTCAATTGCTCAGTCTGTTACCTGCCGGAAAATTAATGATGTGGATTTTCCTCGGCATCATGGTGGTGTTCTTGGCAGCGCATATGGATGCGGTCGGATATGCGGTTTCAGCAACATGTACACGCGGTTTAAGTGAAGGACAAGATCCATCACCAAACGCTCGTCTGTTCTGGTGTGTCATGCTGACTTTAGTTCCAATTGCCATGATTTTTAGTAAAGCACCGTTAGACACCATGAAAACGGCAACTATTGTGACGGCTTTACCATTCATCGTGATTATTCTGATTCAAACCTATGGCTTAGTGAAATGGCTAATTCAGGATTATGCCAAAGTCCCATCGCATTTAATTGAGCAACAAGGTTATGATGATGCGGAAATTGGTTTAAACCAGTCTCAAGATGAACATGCAAAACGGATGCAGCTTGAGCTTGCAAGCTCAATCAAACTGGATAGAAAAACCAGCTAGAGGGAACGGTAATGACGACACGTGAACAGACTACTTATGTCTTAAGTGAAGAAATGCAAAGCCTAGTGTACTGGAACAGCATTTATTCACCAGCAGATGCAGATATTGACTCAATTCGTGCAGCATATGAAGCGATGTGCCGACACTACACTTTGCCACGTGATGGCAAGATTGAAGTAGAAGACCGAGTGGTTGCAAATGCAGGGCATCCTGTACCTGTTCGTGTGTATTTACCAAAAACAAATCGACCTGAAGCTGGTTGGCCAAGTGTGTTGTATTTACATGGCGGTGGTTGGATGGTCGGTGGACTCGATTCACATGAGTTTATTACCAGTTATTTATGTCAGGACTTAAATGCAATTGTCATTGGTGTAGATTACCGCTTAGCACCAGAACATCATTTTCCTGCAGCTTTTGAAGATTGTTTAGCGGTATATCAATGGCTTAAACAGCATGGTTCAGCTTGGCAAATCGATAGCGAAAATATCGTTCTAGCAGGTGATAGCGCAGGCGGTAATTTAGCAGCCGCTCTTGCAGTAGATCTACAACATAGTGGTTTGCAAGCTCAAGGGCTGGCATTGGTTTATCCATGTTTAACGACAGCATTTGATACCCCAGCCGTGCAAAAGCACGCCCATGCACCGTTGTTAACGGCTGAAGATATGCATTTTTATTTAAAGGAATATGCACCGAATTCACAAGAGTGGCAGGATTTACGTCTAGCACCTTTATTGGCAACTGATTTTTCAGATATGCCTACAAGTTTTGTGGCAGTTGCAGAGTATGACCCTTTAAGTGATGACGGTTATCTCTTTACCCAAAAACTGGAACAAGCAGGCATCCCTAACGAATTTCATTTAGGTAAAGGTTTATTACATGGCAGTTTACGTCTGATGCGTGACTGTCCGGAAGTTCAACATTTATATCAAAACATGCTAAGTGCAATAAGCCGCATGTTGAGTAGTGCCGAAAAGACATCAATTTAATATCGAGTCATTTGGACGAAAAGAATTTAATGGAGTAAAAACATGAGTGCAGTTGAAAAATTACCTGAAGATTTTTGCGCAAACCCAGATGTTGCATGGACTTTCCCTAAAGTTTTCTATACTTCATCTCAAGTTTATGAGCATGAAAAAGAATCAATCTTTGCTAAAAGCTGGATTTGTGTTGCACATGGCAGTGAGTTGGCTCAGCCAAATGACTATATTACCCGTAAAGTAATTGGTGAAAATATTGTCATCATTCGCGGTAAAGATAGTGTTCTACGTGCGTTTTATAATGTGTGTCCACACCGAGGCCATGAGCTTTTAAGTGGCAGTGGTAAAGCAAAAAATGTCATTACTTGTCCATATCATGCATGGACTTTCAAGCTAGACGGTAGCTTGGCATTGGCACGTAATTGTGACCATGTTGAATCTTTCGATAAAGAAAACTCAAGTATGGTTCCTTTAAAAGTCGAGGAATATGCAGGTTTTGTTTTCATTAATATGGATGAAAATGCGACTTGTGTAGAAGACCAGCTTCCAGGCTTTGCTGAGCGTTTAAATCAAGCATGTAGCGTAATTAAAGATTTGAAATTGGCGGCTCGTTTTGTAACAGAAACGCCAGCAAACTGGAAAGTTATTGTCGATAACTACTTAGAATGTTATCACTGTGGGCCTGCACATCCGGGCTTTGCTGACTCAGTACAAGTCGACAAATATTGGCACACCACACATCAAAACTGGACATTACAGTACGGTTTTGCGCGTTCATCTGAGAAGTCATTTAAGCTTGATCCATCAGTAACAGATCCTGAGTTTCATGGGTTCTGGACTTGGCCTTGTACCATGTTCAACGTACCACCGGGCAGCAACTTCATGACTGTGATCTATGAGTTTCCAGTTGATGCAGAAACAACTTTGCAGCATTACGATATTTACTTTACAAATGAAGAGCTTACTCAAGATCAAAAAGATTTGATTGAGTGGTATCGCAATGTATTCCGTCCTGAAGATTTGAACTTGGTTGAAAGTGTGCAACGTGGTTTGAAATCACGTGGTTATCGTGGCCAAGGTCGTATTATGACTGACAAGCAACGCTCAGGGATTAGTGAGCATGGTATTGCCTACTTCCAACATTTAGTGGCGCAGCATCATAAATAAAACAAATGGATTTATTCAGGTGTAAAGATCACTTACACCTGATTCTTCAGTTAGGAAGATGATATGTCGAGTTTACAAAGTACTGAACTATTTCAGCAACAAGCCTATATTAATGGGCAATGGCTAGCTGCACAGTCGAATGCGACTGTTCCGGTGAGTAACCCAGCTACAGGGGAAGAAATTGGCACAATTCCGAATATGGGAGCGGCAGAGGCAACGCAAGCAGTTGAAGCTGCCTATATGGCTTTACAAAGTTGGAAAGCTTTAACTGCCCAAAATCGTGCTGATATCTTGTTGGCTTGGCATAAACTGGTTCTCGATCATACCGATGAACTTGCTTTAATCATGACCATTGAGCAAGGCAAGCCTTTAGCAGAAGCAAAAGGTGAGGTTCGCTATGCTGCATCATTTATTCAATGGTTTGCCGAAGAAGGCAAGCGTATTTATGGTGATGTGATTCCAACCGTAAATAACCAGCAGCGTTTTATTATTAGTAAAGAACCTGTGGGTGTCGTGGCTGCGATTACGCCGTGGAATTTCCCAATTGCCATGATTACCCGTAAAGCAGCGCCAGCTTTAGCAGCGGGTTGTACGGTCGTGATTAAGCCAGCCAATGAAACACCTTACTGTGCATTAGCGATTGCAAAGCTTGCAGAAAAGGCGGGTATACCAGCTGGTGTGATTAATGTTGTTACTGGTAAATCTCAAGAAATTGGCTCGGTATTTACTTCACATGAAAAAGTGAAGAAGTTAACTTTTACTGGTTCAACGCCAGTGGGCCGTTTACTAATGCAGCAGTGTTCAAGCACCATTAAAAAATTGGCGCTTGAGTTAGGCGGAAATGCTCCTCTGATTGTGTTTGATGATGCCGATTTAGATAAAGCTGTACAAGGCGCGATTTTTGCCAAGTTCCGTAATGCAGGCCAGACCTGTGTTTGTGCTAACCGCATTTATGTACATGACAATATTTATCAAGCTTTTGCCGAGAAGTTTGTACAAGAAGTACAAAAATTTAAAGTCGGTAATGGACTTGAAGATGGCGTACAAATTGGCCCATTAATTAATGAAAAAGCAGTTTTGAAAGCACAGCAGTTAATTGATGATGCGGTGAGTAAAGGTGCTAAGGTTGCCTGTGGTGGTAAGCAGCATGCTTTAGGTCAAACCTTTTATGAACCATCAGTTTTAACTAATGTCGACCGTACAATGGAAATTGTCCAAGAAGAAATTTTTGGTCCAGTTGCGCCGCTTATTCGTTTTACAGATGAAGCAGATGTGGTTGCTCAAGCAAATGACACGATTTTCGGTTTGGCAGCGTATGTGTATAGCGAAAATATTTCACGTTTATGGCGAGTGTCGGAACAGCTTGAATATGGAATGGTCGGTATGAATGCCACAGCAATTTCAAATGAAGTTGTACCATTTGGTGGTGTGAAGCAATCAGGCGTTGGACGTGAAGGTTCAAAATATGGTCTTGAAGAATTCATGACTATTAAATACATGTGTTTAGGGCTTTAAGGATAAGCCCTAACAACAAGAATATGCGGTAAAAGAAGGATTCTAATATGGCTAGTCATTATGAAATGTTCCCAGCAGTTGTTACTCGTGTGGAACAGCTAACCCCTTTAATCAAACGGTTTACGTTCAAACGTCAAGATGGGCAGAACTTTCCTCGATTTAGTGGGGGAAGCCATATTATTGTCAAAATGAATGATCAACTTTCCAATGCTTACTCATTGATGGGCTGTACGCAAGACTTATCAACTTATCAAGTCTGTGTTCGTAAGGATGTTGAAGGTAAGGGGGGATCAGTTTTCATGCATGATCAGTGCAATGAAGGCTGTGAAATCCAGATATCAGAACCAAAAAATTTATTCCCGCTAGCTGAAACAGGTACTAAACATATCTTAATTGCAGGTGGTATTGGTATTACACCGTTTTTACCGCAAATGGATGAGCTTGCGGCACGTGGTGCTGACTTTGAGCTACATTATGCTTACCGTTCACCTGAACACGCGGCTTTACTTGATGAATTAAAGCAAAAACATCCAGAGCACGTATTTAGTTATGTTGATTCAGAAGGCAGCATGCTTAACTTAGACGAATTAATTTCATCGCAACCAAAAGGCACACATGTATATGTATGTGGACCTAAACCTATGATTGATGCGGTGATTGATTGTTGTAACAAGCACCGTTACCGCGATGAATACATTCACTGGGAACAATTTGCCTCAACAGTTCCTGAAGATGGTGAGGCATTTACGGTGGTACTTGCCAAATCTAATCAGGAAATTGAAGTACAAAGTAATCAGACTATTTTACAAGCCATTGAGACATTAAATATTGATGTGGAATGTCTATGCCGAGAAGGGGTTTGTGGTACATGTGAAACGGCTATTTTAGAAGGTGAAGCAGAACACTTCGATCAATACTTAAGTGATGCCGAAAAAGCTTCACAAAAGAGCATGATGATTTGTGTATCAAGAGCAAAAGGTAAAAAACTAGTATTAGATCTTTAATATATTTCTGTGGCCGATCAATTGCTTAAAGTATGAATTTGCTAAAAAATGAACAAATAATGATGATCTGAACCATATTTGTTCATTTGGTGGGCATTAAGAGTTTTGAAGTATTGACCTGCTATACAGAACTATAGATAATGCGCACACAGTTTACGGCTATGTAGCTCAGTTGGTTAGAGCACCGCACTCATAATGCGGGGGTCACAAGTTCAAGTCTCGTCATAGCCACCATTTTAAAAACCACGCTCCTGCGTGGTTTCTTTTTATCTATTTTTTACTCATTAAAATGTTTTTCAATCATATCGAGTGTTTTTGAGCTTTGATAAAAAGGAGCTAAGAGCGCTTGAAGTAACGGTTCCAAAATACCATGCTCATTAAAGGCATCCATAACCTTTGGATAAAAACGTAAAGCTTCAGTTTGTAAATCGGTTTCGGTTAAACCAATCTCACTTAACACTTCAAATAGACTTTGGTCTTTATAAAAATCATAAAAAACTTCGACGCCATACAAAATAAGATCTTGCATAAATTGCGATTGACGTAATTCTTTCCAGTATTCATAAATTAAAACAAAGAACTCTTCCACATCAAGAGGAGTGAGCTGTTTCATAAACTCATACATTTTTTTATGTCTAATATCTTCCCAGATATGACGCACCAAGCTTTCTAAATCTTCAGCCGACAAAAGACTTAATTCTGTAAGTTGTTCATGAATAAAACTAGCAATCCAAGTTTCAAGTTTGTGCTCGAGACGTTGTTGCTGTAAAAACGAGAATTTTTTAAGTTTATGCTGCCATTCAAAATGGTAGTCATTCACTGTAGTGGCAGTTAGAAATTTAGGTAATTTTTGTTCTAAGGTTGAAGTAGCAATATATTGGCAAAGTTGTTGAACAGAAGGGCTGGTTCTTAAAAACTCATTTAGATATTGAGGAATATGCTCCATTTCCAAAAACTTGGAAAGCCACATTTCAAACTGGTGATCGGATACCAAGTCTTGTAGCTGAATTGGAGATTTCATGGCAGATAAATAAATACGCTGTGCAATTTCTCCAATAAACTCAAGTAAGCCTGCACCCAGCTGCATTTCAAAAGCATAGCGTTTCACAACGGCTTGTAATTGTTCTAAATCTACAACTTCATAAAGTTTAATTTCGTCAGCATGTTGCATAAACAGTTGAATGAACTGCTGGAAATAAATAGGTGAGTTTTCTATCGATAATTGTTTTTTGAAAAATTCCACCTGCTCAAGCAAAAGTGCTTGAGCAAGTGCTGTGGTTTTTGATGAGTTTTTCTGCTCAGTCATTCGCTGTCCAACCGTTGACAATCGGATAACGTCGTTCGCGACTAAATGCACGAGAAGTAATTCTCGGGCCAATCGCACCTTGACGACGTTTATATTCATTACGATCAACTAAACGGATGACTTTTTCAACAACTTCTTTATCAAAACCTTTGGCAATAATGTCTGCCTGACCTAAATCTTCTTCAATGTATGCATAAAGGATAGCATCCAAAACATCATACGCTGGTAAAGAATCTTGGTCTTTTTGATCTGGACGAAGTTCTGCTGAAGGTGGACGAGTAATCACACGCTCAGGAATAACCGGAGTTTCACTTAAGCTATTACGGTATTTTGCTAATTCAAACACGATTGTTTTATAAACATCTTTGAGAACAGCAAAGCCGCCCACCATGTCACCATAAAGTGTGCAATAGCCAACTGAAAGTTCAGATTTATTACCTGTAGAAAGGACTAAATTACCAAACTTGTTAGATAAGCCCATAAGTAATGTGCCACGAGCGCGCGCTTGTAAATTTTCTTCAGTCGCATCGGCTGGTGAATTACCAAAGAACGGATACAAAGTTTGCATGAAGCTATTTACGATTGAGTGGATTTCGGCAATACCGAAAGTCACGCCCATACGGCGAGCTTGTTCAGCTGCATCTTCTACACTAATTTGAGAAGTGTAGGTATAAGGCATCATCACAGCTTGAACTCTTTCAGCACCGATAGCATCAACTGCAATAGCGAGCGTAAGGGCAGAGTCAATACCGCCAGAAAGACCTAAAATTACTCCAGGAAAACCTGAGCGCTCTACATAGTCACGTGTTGCCATGACTAAGCCTTGATAGATCTCTGCAAAAGTTTCCAATGCAGGAGCAGACTCGGTGACCTTATATAATTTTGTATCGCGGTCAAATTCAGCTATATACAGGTCTTCTTTAAAGCTTGGTGCTTGTAAAGCAATTTCACCATTTTGGTTGCTGACAAAACTTGTACCATCAAAAATTAAATCATCTTGCCCACCAACTTGGTTGACATAAACAATGTTTAAATGAAGCTGCTTTGCAAGCTCACTTAATGTCTGTTTACGATGCTGTGGTTTACCCACTTCATATGGCGATGAATTAAGCACAAGTACAGTATCAACATTTAATTGGCTTAATTGTTTTACTGTATTGATTGACCAGATATCTTCACAAATGAGTACACCAAACTTATGACCTAAGTACTCAAATACCAAGTGCTGATGGCCTTTTTGGAAATAACGTTTTTCATCAAAAACGCCATAGTTTGGCAAGTTATGTTTATTGAAGACACCTAAAACTTGGCCATCTTTCATGACAGCAGCTGAATTATAACGTTGACCATCTTCTGTCTGGTTTACGAAGCCGAAAACCATCACAATATCTTTAACTTCGCTAAGTTGAGCAAAAGCCTTTTGCATACGTTTATTTAAATTTGGACGTAACAATAAGTCTTCAGCTGGATAACCAATCACAGAAAGCTCAGGAAAAATAATCAGGTCAGCATCTTGTTTTTTCGCCTGATTTGCTTGCTCAATCATCTTTTGGGTGTTTGAGTCAATATTGCCAATATGCGGAGAAAACTGAGCAAGGGCAACTTTAAAACTTTTCATTCAAACCTAATCCTAGATCATAACGAATATAAATACACATAGTGTTGATTTTTATGAATATAATTTTTCAACGATGTGTATAGCACGATAATAAACAAGTAAAATAGTAAACAAAAATGTCAAGATCAATAATATATACCAATCACATATTTTCTGCGTAAAAATAACGAGATTTTCTGTATACAATAGAAACAAGCTTCATTATTTTTATTGTTTGTATACTGCCTTAACACTCCAAATTTTGGAATAAGTTTTTATACTTATTTTCAATAATTTGACATTAATAAACTCAGATCTCAACTTTATTTTCATATTTTTTTGTTTATAAATTTTCTGATCATAAGTTAGCAAAAAAGTTACGTTGAAGACGATCTTGATTATTTAGTTACAAATCAAAGTGAGGTGAACAAATAATATTTGGTAGCTTACCTGAACAGATATCTCTAGCAATTTCTCCTTGCTGCTCAATATTGTAAGAGCTAAAAGCTTTCTGAGGATGGTAAGTGTATTTATATGGGTTGTAATATTTAAAACTCAGATAGTAGGCCGTTTGTAGTAAGGCGCCTTTTAGTAGTACATGAATACCTCGTTGGTATTGCATGACATGAGCCAACTCATGAATAAAAATGCCTTGTATGAATTTAGACTCTAGCGCGTAATTACTACTGTAGTCAGAAAGATTGACATAAATATTTCCATTTGGAGCCATCAAAATTCCATGGGCTTGCCAAGGTAAGTAACGAGTAGCAATAATTTTAGGGCGGTCACAATCTAAAAAATCTCCAAAAACCTTTTGCGCTAAAGCTTTTTCTTCTGGTGTAAGAAATCGAATCGGATAGCTTTTTAAGTGACGAAAAATGAAAAGGGTGAAAATAATAAATTGTCGATATGTGACAAGTTTAAAAGCGTTGAGAGTGAACATAGTTTTGCTAGTAAATAAGTTCATCTGTTAATTTGTAGCATAACATACATCAACTATGTTGAAAGACAGACGCAAATAACTGTCATTTGTTTCGCATGCGGTAGTTAGGCTGTTTTACTTGGTAAATCTTCCATTTTTAATATCATCATAGGCTTGTAAAATCTCATCATAAGTATTCATTACAAATGGACCATGACCATTAATCGGTTCTGTAATGGGTTGTCCTGACAAAATAAGTAACTTACAACTTTGTAAAGCCGTAATAGAGAAATGCTCTCCTTGGTTTGACATCACTGCTAAACCTTGTTCCTCTAGGACTTCTTCATCTTTTTGAAATTGTACTCGGCCTGAACGTAAATAAACTAATGTTGTTTCGCCAGATTGAGCAGGGAAAATGGCTTGCTGACCTGCGCGGAGCTCTACATCTAATAAGGTAATAGGTGTGTGAGTAAGAGCGGGTCCTATAATATGATTAAACCGCCCGGCAATAATACGTACAAATCCAGCCTCATTTTCCAGTTTTACCACTGGTATTTCAGCTTTCTTTAAACTTTGATAGCGTGGAGAATTCATTTTATCTGCTGCTGGTAAATTGACCCAAAGCTGAATCATTTCAAAAGCACCGCCAGATTTAGAAAATTCTTCACTAAACAATTCCCGATGAATTACACCAGCGCCTGCTGTCATCCATTGCACATCGCCAGCACTTATAGACCCACCTCCGCCAGATGAATCTTTGTGTTCGAGTTCACCTGCATAAACAAGTGTTACCGTTTCGAACCCACGATGGGGATGATCATTGACTCCTCTACGTTTTATAGACGGTGCAATTTTTCCGGGGCCTAAATGGTCGAGTAGTAAAAAGGGGGAGAGTGTATTACCTAACTCATGGTAGGAAAAAACAGAAAGAACTGGATAAAAATCGCCGACTGCAAAACGAGTATCGTTACGATGAATAAAAGCCAGACTTTTCATGCTTTATTCTTACTGTTTATTGAATTTATAAAAAAGATGAGGTGTTTTTATAAGAATGTATCAAGATTGCTGTAAAAGTCTTTTGCTCGGAAAAATAAATTATGAATAGGTTAAGTCAGTGAAATGAATAAAAGAATTCAGTTAAAAATCTTAGATAATAAAAAACCCCAGTTAAAACTGAGGTTTTACGACAACTAAAATCACAACAGCAAATAAAATTAAGGTTGGCATTTCATTGAAAAAACGCCAGAACTTATGTGATTTATAGTGAGCATTTCCAATAAGCTTTTTGCGATAGTAACCACAAACTAAATGATAAATCACTAATAAAGCCACTAATCCAACTTTTAAATAGAACCATGTGGCTTCATGGTAATGTCGAGTTGCATCGCCCCAGTCTACGAGAAAATGGGCGGTAATTAATGTGGCAATCATAGATGGCCACATAATACCTCGATACAACTTACGTTCCATCACTTCAAAGCGTTGATGACTTGCCGCATCCTCACTCATTGCATGGTAAACATAAAGACGTGGTAAGTAGAACAAAGCAGCGAACCAACAAACCACAGCAATAATATGTAATGCTTTTACCCACAAAAAAGCATCAGAAGGTGCATCCATCGTTAATCCTAGGTGGGATTATGCATCCCACTTCTTGAAAATTAGGCAAGCGTTTACACCGCCAAAGCCAAAACTGTTACTCATTACAGTATTCAATTTTGCATCACGTTTTTCAAGCACAATATCAAAACCTTCAGTGCCATCATCAAGCTCAGTCACGTTAATGTTTGGAGCAATAAAGTCATTTTGAAGCATTAATACAGAGTAAATTGCTTCATGAACACCAGCAGCACCCAAGCTATGACCAGTCATAGATTTAGTTGAGCTTAAAGGTGGAACTTTACCTTCACCAAAAGCACGTTCCATTGCTTTAAGTTCAGTAACATCACCAGCTGGTGTAGAAGTACCATGGGTATTTACATAGTCAATTTTTTCTACGCCGTGTTGTTTTGCTTCTTCAAGAGCCATCAAGATACAACGAGTCGCACCTTCACCGCTTGGAGCAACCATGTCTGCACCGTCACTGTTCGCAGCATAAGCAACAACTTCAGCAAGAATTTTTGCACCACGTGCTTGAGCATGTTCAAGAGATTCAAGAACAACGAAACCGCCACCACCAGCAATAACGAAACCGTCACGGTCTTTTGAATATGGACGAGATGCTGTTTCAGGTGTGTCGTTGTATTTAGAACATAAAGCACCCATAGCATCAAACAATAAGCTTTGAGACCAGTGATCTTCTTCACCACCACCAGCAAGCATAAGGTCTTGTTTACCAAGTTGAATAAGGTTATATGCATAACCAATTGCATCTGCAGAAGTTGCACAAGCACTTGCGATTGAGTGAGCAATACCTTGAAGTTTAAATGCAACCCCCACGTTTGCAGTAATTGTGTTTGTCATGTTACGTGGCACGAAGAAAGGACCAACTTTACGAGCACCTTTAGTTTCTAAAAGCTCAGTCATTTCTACAACAGAAGCAGTTGAACCACCACCTGAACCGCCAGCAATACCATAACGTGGATTATCTGCTAAATCTTCTGCTTTTAAGCCAGCATGTTCAATAGCGGCAACAGCAGAGTTATAAGCGTACATTGCACATACGCCCATGAATCGTTTTAATTTACGATCAATATTGTCAAAATCTTGTTCTGCAGCAGCGCTGACATGACTCTTAAAATTGAGTTCAGCATAAGTTGGGTTAAAACGTGTCCCGGAGATTCCATTTTGAAGTGAGTGAGTAACTGCTTCTAAAGAGTTACCGATACATGAGTTAATACCCATACCAGTGATTACAACACGTTTCATCTACAGGTCCCTTTATGGTGATATTTAAAGTCTATGAACATGAGCAGCTATTAAATGATAGGAGAATATAGCTGTAAGAACATTAGACATATGTTTTCGTTGTTACCATGATAGCAGAAAGGTTTTTTATTTCTTATGGCAAATCTTTATGTCAATTTTGCATTTAAAAAAAATAACCAAATACACAGTATGTTGCATTTAGGGTTAACTAAAATACACACATTCAAGTTGAGATAAATCCACATTCCACCTAGTATTTATCTCTAATTAGATAAATTAAAAAATCGAGGTACTGGATGACAAAATTTAATAATAATCAATCTGACAATTTGTTTTCTCAGGTCTTCGGAGTGGCTAAAAAGCTCAGTTCTACTGGTTTAAACATCTTGCAGCAAAGCCAAATAGGTGAGGTTAGTAAGTTGGCTGAGCCACTTGCAGGTGGTAAAACAGTAGAAGGTAATGCTAGAAGTAAAAGTCCTTTTGAAGTGGAACAGTATGAAAGTCCACAACAAATGTTACGTGAACATTTACCTAAAGTTACGCGTCAGGTGTTTGGTCGTCATTTTAGAAAGGTCAATGGTATTGCGACCTTTATTTCGCCTGATTGGAATGAAAAAATATCGAGCTATTTATTTGATTGGCTAAATGACTTTAGTTCAAAAAGTACGCTGACTGAAAAAATCTTAGAAGAGGCGGGTGCTAAAGACCTATTTGAGCTGACAAAAGATACTTCACGTTCACAACGTTTAAGTCAGGCTTTAATTGAACAAAATAAACTAATCGCAAGTATTCAAGGTGCAATTACGGGTGTATCGGGTATGGTCGGTGCAGCCGTAGATATTCCAGTTTCTTTAGTATTGGTTTTAAGAACAATTTATCAAACAGGACGATCACACGGTTTTGATTTGACTGAAGCCACTGATCAAGATGTCGTTGAAATTATTTTTAAAGAAGTTGATATTAGCCTGATTGCAGAGAAGCAGACAGTGCTTTTAGCACTTAAAGCTTTACGTAATATGTTAGAGACACAAGACATTCAACAGTTTCAGCAAGTACTTGGGTCTTCAAATGATATTGAGACTTTAAAAAGCTGGTTAGTCGATGAAAATGGTGAATTCAAATGGAGCTGGTTAAATAAAGTTCCTCAACTTGCTGCGGTTGGCAAGTTTACTCCAGTTGCTGGTGCAGTACTTAGTGCTGTTTATAGCTGGAAGTTACAAGAAGATGTAGGTCATAAAGCACAAGCTATTTTTGGTGCAGCACGACATTATTTAAATGAACACCCAAGTGAGCATTTATCACCATTACAAGCTTACTATGCTGCAGTAACTCTTATTCAAAAGGCAAGTCCACGTCTTTTAAATGTTGGAGAAAATGGCAGTGTACATGCAGCACAACATCATAAAATTGAAAATCATGATGTAATTTCAAAAGTATCTGTTGTAGTCAAATCCAATACTTCTGAAAAAAGTGAAGAAAAAGTGCAAGAAAATGTTCATAACGGTATTGAGCAGCTTGCAGAAAAACATGTGGTTGAGCATGAACACAGTGAACAAAAACCAGCATTAGAAATTGAAAATGATGAGGTTGTAGAGGATCAAAAGTACTCTTAACAATACAATTACAAAGACAGGGTTTGAAAATTAAGTTTCAGCCTTATTTAAATTTGTAAATCATCCTGTCAAACATTGATATGGTCAACATTTGGTAAGTATTGCCATGTTGACCATTTTTGCATCTTGGCTTACAATTATGTGCCCTTAAAAAGAGGTATTTTCTTTTTAAGGTTTTTTAATAACGGGAGAATTGCCATATGGCAACAACGAATCAGTTGATCCGTAAGGGTCGTACGACTTTGGTTGAAAAATCCAAAGTTCCTGCGTTGAAGGCTTGTCCACAACGTCGTGGTGTTTGTACACGTGTTTATACAACTACACCTAAAAAACCTAACTCAGCTATGCGTAAGGTTTGCCGTGTTCGCTTAACTTCAGGTTTTGAAGTATCTAGCTACATCGGTGGTGAAGGTCATAACTTACAAGAGCACAGTGTTGTTCTTATCCGTGGTGGTCGTGTTAAAGACTTACCAGGTGTACGTTACCATACCGTTCGTGGTTCTTTAGACTGTGCCGGCGTTAAAGATCGTAATCAATCACGTTCTAAATACGGTACTAAGCGTCCTAAGAAGTAATTCTAGGAAACTAGTCCAAAAGCCCTTTAGCGTTTCGCTTGTTTGAATTCTTCATAGATTTGTAATTCAAGCGACGTATAGTAAGGCCAGCGTCGTGTACATGACACTTGTACAAACTGCTGGATTATCCTGAAGTGTCATATTATTAGGTGTATTAAAATGCCAAGACGTCGCGTAGTCGCTGCTCGTGAGATCCTTCCAGATCCAAAATTTAGCAGCCAAACAATCGCTAAATTCATGAACCACGTAATGCAAGATGGTAAAAAATCTATTGCTGAAAGTATCGTTTACGGTGCTTTAGAACGCGTTCAAGAAAAAAACAAAGTAGACCCAGTTGAATTTTTCGAGACTACTCTTGAGAAAGTTCGTCCTATGGTCGAAGTAAAAGCACGCCGTGTTGGTGGTGCTACTTATCAAGTACCTATGGAAGTACGCCCATCCCGTCGTACTGCCTTAGCAATGCGTTGGTTAGTAGATGCTGCTGCTAAGCGTTCTGAAAAAACTATGGCTTTACGTCTTGCTGGCGAGTTGCTTGATGCAGCTGAAGGCAAAGGTGCCGCGATCAAAAAACGTGAAGACGTGCATCGTATGGCAGAAGCTAACAAAGCCTTCTCTCACTACCGTTTCTAAGCGGATAAAACAGTCCCTAATCAGGAGAATACTCATGCATACAGTAGCTAGATTCAACATTGCTCTCTACCAAAGTGGGGGCTTTGCGGGTATTTAAGTTACCCCGTTTGAGTATTCGTGCGCATCAATTTAATTGATGCGCCCTGTTTTAAAGATAACATTTAGGAATGTAGACATCATGGCTCGCCAAACCCCAATTACTCGTTACCGTAACATCGGTATCTCTGCGCACATTGACGCAGGTAAAACAACTACAACTGAACGTATTTTGTTCTACACAGGTGTATCTCACAAAATTGGTGAAGTACACGACGGTGCAGCAACAATGGACTGGATGGAACAAGAGCAAGAGCGTGGTATTACAATTACCTCTGCTGCTACAACTTGTTTCTGGTCTGGTATGGCTAACCAATTCCAACAACACCGTATCAACGTAATTGATACACCGGGACACGTAGACTTCACAATTGAAGTTGAACGTTCTATGCGTGTTCTTGACGGTGCGTGCATGGTTTACTGTGCAGTTGGTGGTGTACAGCCTCAGTCTGAAACTGTATGGCGTCAAGCAAACAAATATAAAGTGCCTCGTTTAGCATTCGTGAACAAGATGGACCGTACTGGTGCAAACTTCTTCCGTGTTGTTGAACAAATGAAAACACGTTTGGGCGGTAACCCTGTGCCAATCGTTGTGCCAATCGGTGCTGAAGACACATTCCAAGGTGTTGTTGACCTTATCGAAATGAAGGCAATCATCTGGGATGAAGCTTCTCAAGGTATGAAGTTTGAATACGGTGATATTCCTGCTGACCTAGTTGATACTGCTCAAGAATGGCGTACTAACATGGTTGAAGCAGCTGCTGAAGCTTCTGAAGAATTAATGGACAAGTACCTAGAAGAAGGTGATCTTTCTAAAGAAGACATCATCGCTGGTTTACGTGCTCGTACATTAGCTTCTGAAATTCAAGTAATGCTTTGTGGTTCTGCGTTCAAAAACAAAGGTGTTCAACGTATGTTGGACGCTGTAATTGAATTCTTACCATCACCTACAGAAGTTAAAGCGATCGAAGGTATCCTTGACGATAAAGACGAAACTAAAGCGTCTCGTGAAGCATCTGACGAAGCTCCGTTCTCTGCACTTGCGTTCAAAATCATGAACGACAAATTCGTAGGTAACTTAACATTCGTACGTGTTTACTCTGGTGTTCTTAAACAAGGTGATCCGGTTTATAACCCAGTTAAAGCTAAGCGTGAACGTATCGGTCGTATCGTGCAAATGCACGCGAACGAGCGTCAAGATCTTGATGAAATCCGTGCAGGTGATATCGCAGCGTGTGTAGGTCTTAAAGACGTTACAACTGGTGATACATTATGTGATGAGAAAAACATCATTACTCTTGAGCGTATGGAATTCCCAGAGCCAGTAATTTCATTGGCTGTAGAACCAAAAACTAAAGCAGACCAAGAAAAAATGTCTATCGCTTTAGGCCGTTTGGCGAAAGAAGATCCATCGTTCCGTGTTCGTACTGATGAAGAATCTGGTCAAACAATTATTGCTGGTATGGGTGAGCTTCACCTTGACATCATCGTTGACCGTATGAAGCGTGAATTCGGTGTTGAAGCGAATATCGGTAAACCAATGGTTGCTTATCGTGAAACGATTAAGAAAACTGTTGAGCAAGAAGGTAAATTCGTACGTCAAACAGGTGGTAAAGGTAAGTTCGGTCACGTATATGTTCGTTTAGAACCGCTTGACGTTGAAACTGCTGGTAAAGAATACGAATTCGCTGAAGAAGTTGTTGGTGGTGTAGTACCTAAAGAATTCTTCGGTGCAGTTGATAAAGGTATTCAAGAACGTATGAAGAATGGTGTCTTGGCTGGTTACCCAGTTGTAGGCGTTAAAGCTGTTCTTTTCGACGGTTCTTACCACGATGTCGACTCTGACGAATTATCGTTCAAAATGGCTGGTTCTTATGCCTTCCGTGATGGTTTCATGAAAGCGGATCCTATCCTTCTTGAACCTATCATGAAAGTTGAAGTAGAAACTCCAGAAGACTACATGGGCGATATCATGGGTGACTTAAACCGTCGTCGTGGTATGGTTCAAGGTATGGACGATCTTCCTGGTGGAACAAAAGCAATTAAAGCAGAAGTTCCTCTTGCTGAGATGTTTGGTTACGCGACTCAAATGCGTTCTATGTCTCAAGGTCGTGCGACTTACTCAATGGAATTTGCTAAATATGCTGAAACTCCACGTAACGTGGCTGAAGGCATCATTGCTAAATTCCAAGCTGGCGGTAAAAAAGGTGACGACGAGTAATCTTTCGATTACTATAAGCCCTAACTAATTCTTAGTTGAAAACCAAGTGCTCATGGGGTGACCCTCCATGAGTAGTTAATAAAGGAAGATCATCATGGCTAAAGCCAAGTTTGAACGTAATAAACCACACGTAAACGTGGGTACAATCGGTCACGTTGACCATGGTAAAACAACTTTAACTGCTGCGATTGCAACTATTTGTGCAAAAACTTACGGCGGTGAAGCGAAAGATTACTCGCAAATCGACTCAGCACCTGAAGAAAAAGCACGTGGTATTACAATTAATACTTCACACGTAGAATACGATTCTCCAATTCGTCACTACGCACACGTTGACTGCCCGGGCCACGCCGATTACGTTAAAAACATGATCACTGGTGCTGCTCAGATGGACGGCGCGATCCTTGTATGTGCTGCGACTGACGGTCCAATGCCACAAACTCGTGAACACATCCTTCTTTCTCGTCAGGTTGGTGTACCTTACATCATCGTATTCTTAAACAAATGCGACCTTGTTGACGACGAAGAATTACTTGAATTAGTAGAAATGGAAGTTCGTGAACTTCTTTCTACTTACGACTTCCCAGGTGATGACACTCCAGTAATCCGTGGTTCAGCTCTTGCTGCTCTTAACGGTGAAGCAGGTCCTTACGGTGAAGAATCAGTTCTTGCTCTTGTAGCAGCTCTTGACTCTTACATCCCAGAACCAGAACGTGCTATCGACAAAGCATTCTTAATGCCAATCGAAGACGTATTCTCAATTTCTGGTCGTGGTACAGTAGTAACAGGCCGTGTAGAATCTGGTATCGTTAAAGTTGGTGAAGAAGTAGAGATCGTTGGTATTAAAGATACAGTTAAAACAACTGTAACTGGCGTAGAAATGTTCCGTAAACTTCTTGACGAAGGCCGTGCAGGCGAGAACTGTGGTGTATTACTTCGTGGTACTAAGCGTGAAGACGTACAACGTGGTCAAGTACTTGCTAAACCAGGTACAATCAAGCCGCACACTAAATTCGACGCAGAAGTATACGTACTTTCTAAAGAAGAAGGTGGTCGTCACACTCCATTCTTAAATGGTTACCGTCCACAGTTCTACTTCCGTACAACTGACGTAACTGGTGCGATCCAGTTGAAAGAAGGCGTTGAAATGGTAATGCCAGGTGACAACGTTGAAATGTCAGTAGAATTAATCCACCCAATCGCAATGGACCCAGGTCTACGTTTTGCGATCCGTGAAGGTGGTCGTACTGTAGGTGCTGGTGTTGTTGCGAAAGTAACTGCATAATCACTTTTCAGTGAAAAAAGCGCTCCTTTTGGGGCGTTTTTTTTATGTTTAATTGTTCGACAATTCAATAGAAAGCTGGCCTTAACTGATACTTCAATGTCCCTATTTGCACTTAAGCCTTTTTATTAACTTTGTATGATAAGAATCAAGAAAACGAACAATAAAGTTTAAGTAACTACGGTTACTAGCAAGGAGCTTTCACTATGAACGCTAAAGTAAATATTACGAATCGTGCCGGAGCAAGCTTTCCTGTACGTCGTATGAACTTTGACTTTAATGATGTACCAGAATACTGGATGAATGGTTCTGCTGGCCTTACACATTTTATGACAGCATTATCAGCACTATTTCCTGCTGGTGAAAAGTTCTTTATTGATAGTGTACGTGCGGTGCGTTATCACCCAGCGATTAAAAACAATGAAGAGCTACAAAAAGAAATTAGTGCTTTCATTGGTCAAGAGGCGATGCATACTCAAGAACATGTGAACTTTAATGCATCTGCACAAAAGTTTGGTCATGATGTAGAGACGTTGGAAAAATTTACTGATACAGCTATTCAGACTGCGCGTAAAACTTTTGCAAAGATCGTAAAACCATTTGGTATGACACAAGAAATGGTAGATTTAACTGCGACTACGGCTCTTGAGCATTTTACTGCAACGATTGCATCACAGCTTTTAGTTAATACCCACATTCAAGAGCTTATGACAGACAAAACAATGTCAACTATGTGGTATTGGCATGCAATAGAAGAAAATGAACATAAAGCCGTAGCTTTTGATGTATACGAAGGCGTATTTGGCAAAGGTGTTAAAGCTTATGCATTACGTACAAGTTCACTTGTATTTGCGATGGCGCTTATTTTCGCAATTCAATCTTCGTTTGTACTGCGTCTTTTAAGAGAAGATAAAAAATTAAACTTAGATGAATTGTCTGTGATTTATAAATATGGTTATAGTCCGTCGAAAGGCATTATTACGGGTATGGCTAAAGAGATGTTGGCTTATTTTAAACCAGGCTTTCATCCTAATGATTTAGATACAGTTGGCCTATTAAAATCATGGAAAGCCAAACTTGGACTTTAAATTAAAAATAAAGTGAAAAGGACTGTTAACAGTCCTTTTTTTATTATCTTGAAACCCCTGCTCATTTTTAAAATTGAATATGTCCATTTTGCTCCAGAAAGGGGCTAGTGATGACCTCATCTGATAATTTGCTGTCCTCATCTGCACTTAAATAGCGCTTTCAAAGGCGTATTATTATAAATATTAAGAAAATAAATAAGGATATAAGTGAATTGATGGTTCACTTAAAGGAGTCTGACATGAATGCTAAAGTAAATATTTCTAATCGTGCCGGAGCAAGTTTCCCTGTACGTCGTATGGACTTTGAATTTGCTCAAGTCCCACGTTATTGGGCAAATTACGATGCAGGATTAACTCACTTTATGACAGCATTATCGGCTCTTTTTCCTGAAGGCGAGCAGTTCTTTGTAAATAGTACACGTGCAGTACGAAATGATCCAAAGCTTGCTGACCCGGTTCTTCAAAAAGAAATAAGTGCTTTTATTGGTCAAGAAGCTATGCATTCTAAAGAACATTTAGCATTTAACGCTTCTGCGCAAGCGTATGGATATGATGTTCGCAAAATGGAAAAGCAAACAGGTACAGTTATTAAAATGGGTACAGCAGTTGTAACCAAGTTAATGAAACCTTTTGGCTATACTAAAGAAATGATTGATTTGACAGGTACTTGTGCTTTAGAACATTTTACATCGACGATTGCCGCTGAACTTTTACAAAATCCTGAAATTCAGGCCATGTTCCAAGATGACACCATGTATCACTTATGGATGTGGCACGCAGTAGAAGAAAATGAACATAAAGCTGTTGCGTTTGATGTGTATACAAGTATGTATGGGCAAGGGCCAAAAGCTTATTTTATGCGCTCAACCGCTTTAATTATTGCGATGGCATTAATCTTCGCAACACAATCTTATTTTACTGCTAAGTTACTTAAGACTGATGACAAACTAACTTGGAAAGATACGAAGTACATGCTCAAGTTTATGTACGGTCGTAAAGGTTTTATGACCCGTCAAATTCCTGAGTTACTTGATTTCTTAAGACCAAAATTCCATCCAAATGATTCAGATACGACAGCTTTATTGGCCACTTGGCGTGAAAAGTTAGGTCTTTAAAAACTATCCGGAAAAAGAGCAATTTAATTGCTCTTTTTTTTACTCGTTTTTTCTATTTAAGTTTCTATAATACGTTTACTTTGAAATCTAAAAATGTGCTGAAACTCATGATCCGTACTATGCAAGCCTCCGATATTGATAGTGTTGCCCAAATTGAGAAGCTTGTTCAAACACACCCATGGTCTAGGCAGCAATTTCTAGAATCTGTGAACTCTTATCAGTGTACGGTAATTGAGTTAAATAATAAGGTCGTCGGTTTTTGTATTTTACAACCTGTGTTAGATGAAGCGAATTTATTGCTTATGGCAATTGATCCCCAAATGCAAGGTAAAGGTTTAGGATATCAATTGTTGGAAACCTCGATTGAGCGGTTAGAAAATCAACCTGTACAAATTTTTCTAGAGGTTCGTGAAAGTAATAAAGCAGCCATTGGTTTATACGAAAAAACAGGTTTTCATCAAATTGATGTGCGTCGCAATTATTACCCAACTCAAGAGGGTGGGCGTGAAAATGCCGTTATTATGGTAAAAAGCTGTACCGACGATTTTGCGTCTTTATTCTAAAATGACTGTCTTGTTGTTTTAACAACAAGACAAAATCACATTACTTAATAATTAAATTATTCCATTCAGAAGGTAACGTTGTCATGAGAGAGTTACCTAACTGATTAATCTCCTCTGGCGATAATGATCTATTTAAGCGGCGCCATTGCCCATCTAATAAAAGTTCTAGTGGAGTATATTGAGACTTATAATTCATTTTAGCTGAGTGGGGTACCCAATAGCCTAAGTAAAGATATTCTAAACCAAGTGATTTTACATATTCGATCTGATTTAAAATTGAATAAACACCTAAAGATCTGCGGTGCTCGTCTGGGTCGAAAAATGTATAAACCGCAGATAATCCATCATCCATTAAATCACATGTAGAAACGCTAATTAGACGGTTATCTTTCCATAACTCTAAGAAGAAACTATCTGTACAACTATGAACTAGGAATTTTTCAAATTGATCTAAACTTGGTGGAAACATATCACCATCGGCATGGCGCTGGTTAATGTAACGTTCATATAGATCATAATGAATTTGTGCAGCTTGCCGTGTTGGCAGAACAGTCATGGTAAGGTCTTGATTCCGCTTCCATGCTTTTTTTTGCATGCTGTTCATTTGAAAATCGGCAACTGGTACACGACAAGACAAACACTGTCTGCATAAATGACATTCAGGACGATATACAAAGTCACCACTACGACGAAAACCTAATCGCGATAACTCTGAAAGAGTCACCACATCGATGCGATGAATCGGGTCTAAAAAGACCATACGTGCTGACTTATTTTCTAAATAGCTGCAATCGTGAGGTGGAGTAATATAGTACTGCAGATCATTTAAAAGGGACTTCGGGTGATATGATTTCATGATTGGTCCCTCCTGTTATCATTCCATTAATTTTGCATTTAATGCTATTGTTTTACTTGAAAATACACGTTCTTGATACTTTTTCCAATTGATAGAGGGGTGAATAATTACATCTTGTAACGATTTAAGATATTCCTGCCGAGAAAGTGTACAAGCCCCCAAGCTAATTAAGTGACTATTTACCAGTTGGCAGTCGACCCAAGGAAGCTGATTTTCTTGACCGATTAACATTAAAGTATAAAAAGCCATTTTAGAAACATCGGTTTGAGTACTAAACATAGACTCGCCAAAACAACCCTTACCAATCGTAACTCCATATAAACCGCCTACCAGCTGTTTGTCTTGCCAAACTTCTATGCTGTAGCCATAACCTGAATTAAACAACGCGCAGTAACCTTGAATAATATCTTCGCTAATCCAAGTTTCGTTAGCATAACTTCTAGGTAGTGAACATGAACGAATGACTTGTTCAAAAGCACGGTTTACCGTAATGGTGTAATCGTGCTTTTTCATGTTCCGAATGAGCGATTTACTTGGCTTATAGTTTTGAGGGTAAATTACACAGCGTGGTTCAGGACTCCACCAACAAATAGGTTCATCTTCATTAAACCAAGGAAAAAGTCCGTGAGTATATGCTTCATAGAGGGTAGAAGGGGAGAGGTCAGCACCAATGCAAATTAGACCATGACCATCTGGATCGGCTTCCTCTGGATCTGGAAAAATATATTGAGATAGAGGTAGTATGTTCATAAAACTAAAATAATGTGTGCTTAAGGGTTATGCTATAAAAATTAATTTGAGGCAGCCAGCAATTATTATAAATGATAAAAAAACAGCCGTTTTATAACGGCTGTTTGAAATATCTAAACTTAAAGATTATCTAGATATTTTTCTGCATCTAATGCTGCCATACAGCCTGAACCAGCTGAAGTAATGGCTTGACGGTAGATACTGTCAGCAACATCACCCGCAGCGAAAACACCTGCTACAGAAGTTGCTGTTGCATTACCTGAAGTACCGCTTTGTACTTGAATATAGCCATCACGTAAGTTCAACTGGCCTTCAAACATTCCAGTGTTTGGCTTATGACCAATGGCAACGAATAAGCCTTGAACTTGTACATCTTGTTTGCTTTCATCTTTTGTAGATTTTAAGCGAACACCTGTTACGCCAGTATTGTCACCAAGGACTTCTTCAACTTCATGATTCCAGATAATACTGATCTTGCCTTCTTTTTCTTTAGCAAATAAGTGATCTTGTAAAATCTTCTCAGAGCGTAAAGAATCGCGGCGATGAACCAGTGTTACATGTTCAGCAATATTTGATAAATAAAGTGCTTCTTCAACAGCAGTATTACCACCACCTACAACCATTACTTTTTGGTTCTTATAGAAGAAGCCATCACATGTTGCACATGCGCTCACGCCTTGGCCCATAAACTTTTGTTCAGACTCTAAACCAAGATATTGAGCTGTCGCACCAGTTGCAATAATTAATGCATCACAAGTGTACTCATCCATATCACCTTTAAGAACAAAAGGACGTACGTTTAAGTCCACTTCATTAATATGGTCATAGACGAGTTCAGTACCGAAGCGTTCAGCATGTGCTTGCATACGGTCCATTAAAGCAGGACCAGTCAAACCTTCAGGATCGCCCGGCCAGTTGTCAACTTCGGTTGTCGTTGTAAGTTGGCCGCCAAGTTGTAAACCAGCAATAAGTGTTGGTTTAAGATTTGCACGTGCTGCATATACAGCTGCACTATAACCCGCAGGACCAGAACCGAGAATAATTAACCGAGAATGACGAGCACTCATTGAGGGTATCCTTATTTATTTCGAGAATTTTGAAAATTATACGTGAAATTGCCGACCAATAGCGTGAAATCAATGTGGATAATATTGATCAGGACAATCGAATTAAGTTATATAACAATATAGAAGAGCCTTATGTTAACAACAACTGTAAAGAATCATGCACCTTTTTTGTAAGAACAGGTGCATAATATAAAGTTCATTCGTTGAAGATCTGAAATGTAGGTCTTCACATCTCTAAACCAATAATTAAATGGGTTACAGGACAGTATATGACTGCGGTGTCAAGTGTTTATGCACAGCGCTTATTGATGACATTATTCTTGGTCTCTTTTGGTATTTATATGTTTCTGGCGACAGTAACGTATACGCCATTTGATCCGGGCTGGATGCATATTTCAAGTGATACTCAGCAAGTATCCAATGCAAGTGGTATTGCCGGTGCATGGATTGCAGATTTGCTGTTTGGCTTTTTAGGTTGGGCAAGTTTACTTATTCCAATTTTCTTATTTGTTGAAGCTATTCAAGTCTGGTGGCCGCATAGTTTTCTAAACCGTCCATTCCGTTATGCTGCTCAGTTCTTCTTAATTCTTGTTGTGTCTAGTTTGCTTTACTTACACTGGAATGTACCTGCAGATACTTTAGATAATGCGGCAGGTGGGATTATTGGTTATGAATTAGGGCAGAGCTTATCTCAACTGTTAACAATTTATGGTGCGACCTTATTTTTATTGGTTTTCGGAGTGGTATTGTTCACTTTGGCATTTGGGGTGCAGTGGAGCAAAACATGGGTTACGCTCAAAGCAATGCCGAGTTATTTACAAGATTTATTCTATAAGAATGTATCGCCAAATGAATCTGCTTATGATTTAACTACACAGCCCGCAAATAAAACAGCAACGGTAAAAGTTGCCGAGATGCCTAAAGCTGAAGTTAATGATGAAGCAGAGCTAAATGTTCAGCCAGAAAAAACTCAAGCCAAAGCTAGCTCTACACGACACGATGAAATGGCGGAGCGTTTATTTGCCGATGTGTTAGCGAAAGAGCAAAGTCAGCCTGAAACTGTTGAAGAAAAACCAGCTCCTCAACCAGAAAACTTTGAGCGTACGCTTGAACAAGCTCAACAGCTTAAAAAAGACAGTGAGCGTTTAGTAGCGACAGGTGAGGTTTGGCGTGCCCTACAGCGCGATGATGCAAGTCATAAGCAAGAAATTGATGCACTGTTAAGAGCTGCGGATGATTCGAATGAACATCCAAGTCATGAGCAATTCCAAGAAACGGCTTATCAGGCTAAACAAGCACAACCTCAAGCATCGAATATTCATCAAGGCCTAGATTGGAATGATGATGAGATTTTTGATGAATTGCTTGCAGCAGTTCCAAATAGTAAAACTGCTACTGATGTACATACGCCGTTCGTTCAAGATCATCATGTTGAACCAGCGGTAGCACCGCAAACACCTCATCCATCAGTTGAAACATCTGTACCTGTATCAAATTTAAATCAGTCACCTAAAAACTTATCAAATGAACAAGTATTTGATGATTTTGATGACTTATTAATTGATGAAGATATTGCCCCAGCACCTCAATCGGTCAAAGCAAGTAGCTATGCGCAATCTTCTGCATTTGTAAAAGCTCCTATTCAAACTACGATTGGTGCAGAGAAGCTTTCAAAAGAAGAGTTTATTGAAGCTTGGCAGGAAACTGCTGGAAAGCCACAAGACAATCTTGATGATGAATTCGATTTTGATGCGCCATTAACAGATGCATCAGGTCGACCAATGTCGCGTGCAATGCAGGTAGCCAAAAAGCGTTTAGATTTACCAACATTACCGGGCTTTGAATTACTTGATAAGGTTGACCCAAATAAGAAAGTTAACTTTACCGAAGAGCAGCTTTCGCGTTTGTCTGAATTGCTTGAGATTAAATTACAAGAATTTAATGTGAAGGCGCAGGTTGTTGAAGCTCAGCCGGGTCCAGTTGTTACACGTTTTGAATTAGATTTAGCACCGGGTGTGAAAGCATCTAAAGTGACTAATATTTCCCGTGACTTGGCGCGCTCAATGTCTATGGCGTCTGTACGTGTTGTAGAGGTTATTCCGGGTAAACCATATATTGGTATTGAAGTACCAAATAGTGCCCGTGAAATGGTACGTTTAATTGAGCTGTTGGAAACACTAGCATATCGTGACCCAAGTGCTCTGATTAGTATGGCAATGGGTAAAGATATTTCGGGTAATCCGGTACTAACAGACTTGGCCAAAGCACCGCATATGTTAGTTGCGGGTACAACTGGCTCGGGTAAATCTGTTGCCGTTAACTCGATGATTTTATCGATGTTACTTAAATATACGCCAGATCAATTACGTTTAATTTTAATTGACCCGAAACAGCTTGAATTGGCTAACTATAACGATATTCCGCATTTATTAACGCCTGTAGTCACTGACATGAAAGATGCAGTTAGTGCATTAAACTGGTGTGTAAATGAAATGGAACGCCGTTATAAGCTTATGTCGTTCCTTAAAATTCGTAAGTTAAGTGACTACAACCGAAAAGTTGAAGAAGCAATTGCGAATGGAGAAGACTTGATTGATCCAACATGGAAACCAAGTGATTCAGCGACACAAGAGCGTGCACCTCGTTTAACGCCATTACCATCAATTGTGATTGTGGCAGATGAGTTTGCCGACATGATCATGCAGGTAGGCAAGAAAGCAGAAGAAATGATTACGCGTTTGGCGCAAAAATCTCGTGCTGCTGGTATTCACCTATTGCTTGCAACTCAGCGTCCATCGGTAGATGTCATTACAGGTCTTATTAAAGCCAATATTCCAACGCGTGTAGCTTTACGTGTAAACAGTAAAATTGACTCACGTACTATTTTGGATGCAGGTGGTGCAGAAGACTTGTTAGGTCATGGTGATATGCTGTTCTTAGGGCCAGGTAAGATTGAGCCAGAACGTGTACATGGTGCATTTATTAGTGATGATGAAGTTAACCGAATCTGTGATGCATGGCGTGAACGTGGTGAACCAGACTACGTAGATGAGATCTTAACACCATTTGATGAAGAGCCAGCTTCGCGTGGCTTTGAAGAGGGTGATGGTGCTTCAGACCGTGATGCTCTTTATGATCAATGTGTATCGTTTGTCCTAGAAACTCGTAAGGCATCTACATCATCATTACAGCGTAAGTTTAGCTTAGGTTATAACCGTGCTGCCCGTATTATCGACCAAATGGAAGAGAACGGTATTGTGAGTGCTATGGGCGCCAATGGTAAGCGAGATATTTTAGTTTAATATCTACATTTAAAATTAAGCCTCTTCGGAGGCTTTTTTATGGTTAAAAATAATCATTATTCAGTTGTAGTTTGAGATTTTATCAAATAGTAAAAAATGCTAATGTGTGCTTCTAAATAAAAAACAATGAAACAAATCAGGAGGACAACATGTTAGTCGCGTTAATTACGTTAGCTTTTATTCATTTTTGTGCGCTTATTACTCCAGGACCTGATTTTTTTCTGGTATCACAGACCGCAGTGAGCCGCTCTCGTAAAGAAGCCATGTTGGTTGTGGCAGGAATAACAGCAGGTGTTATGTTTTGGGCTTCTTTAGCATTGATGGGCTTAAATATTATTTTTGAGAAAATGGCTTGGTTAAAGCAAGGGTTACTCATCGCAGGTGGTTTGTACCTATGTTGGTTAGGCTATCAAATGTTGCGTTCAGCATTTTCAAAAGATCAGCAGCAAGAGGCTACAGCTGTTGAGTTGCCTAAAGCACCTTACTTATTTTTTATGAAGGGATTACTCACCAATTTATCGAATCCTAAAGCCGTGATTTATTTTGGTAGTGTGTTTTCTTTATTTTTAGCTAACCCTCAGCTTGATCAAGTTCATTGGTTGCTTTTTATTATTGTGTCGGTTGAAACGATTTTATGGTTCTGCTTTGTGACTTTTATTTTCTCATTACCGAGTTTGAGAGTGGCTTACCGTAATTTTTCAAAATGGATTGATGGGATCTCAGGTGGTATTTTTACTGTATTTGGTATTTTCCTTATTGGAAATCGGTAAATCTAGACAATAAAAAAAGCCTCTTAAAGAGGCTTTTTTTTATTCTTAAGCTTAAGCAAATTTTGCTAAAACTTCTAAAAACGGCGCTGATTGACGCGGAAACTTAGCAATTACGTCATGAATGCGTTCGCCTTCAGGATTTGTTGCATTGATATCTCGTCCATCTGCAACGAATTTAGTCAAAAGACGTTCATAGTCATTTGGGCGCATATGTTTGAAAGCATGGTAGAGCACATGAAAGTCTGCGTTCACACCATTTGGAGGAAGTTGGTTGAGGTAGGCAAAAACACGCTCATCGGACCATTCTTCATTGAAAGTTGCTGGCTGTGATAATGCCATGACAATCTCCTCATTTTAAAAAAGGCAAAATAACTTGCGTTATTTTGCCTTGATTCTGATTTATTGAATAGTCAGAAATAGAATTATCGTTCTTCAGGTAAATTGATATTCATTTCTAACATTTCGATATTTGCTTCAGAACGAACTTGCATTTGGATATGCTGTTCGCCTACACCGCTTACATAGCGACTGACCACCTGCATGATTTCTTTCTTCATTTGGTCAATCTTGTCTTGGCTTAAACGACGGCCTAAACCTTGTTCTGATGCAACAATAACTTTTAAACGATCTTTGGCAGTTTGAGCACTTGATGGTTTTTCTTCACTGCTAAATAATTTACTCCAGAATCCTGCCATATCTACGCTCCAAATAGTCGTGCTAACCAGCCTTTAGGTTGAGCTGTGATGTGTCGATAAGGGCGGTCTTCGCCAAGAAAGCGAGCAACCAAGTCATCATACGCTTGGCCAGCTTTAGTTTCTGAGTACAGAATAACTGGCTTACCTTCGTTTGATGCTTGTAATACACTTGGACATTCAGGAATAACACCTAATGTCGGTACGCGTAAAATATCTTTAGAAATATCATCAATCGTCAGCATTTCCTGACGGTCAGCACGTTCAGGGTTAAAACGTGTAATACATAAATGCTTACGTATACGTCCTTCGTTGTGTTCAACTTTTTTAGTTTTGCTGTCTAACATTCCGATGATGCGGTCAGAGTCACGTACTGAAGAAATTTCAGGGTTTGTCACAATGATTGCTTCATCTGCATGGTACATTGCTAAAATCGCACCACGCTCGATCCCCGCAGGTGAGTCACAAATAATGTAATCAAATTCTTGAGAAAGCTCATCAATTACACGAGCAACACCTTCGTCGCTCAAAGCATCTTTATCACGGGTTTGTGAAGCCGGCAAAATGTAAAGGTTTTCGATATCTTTATCGCGAATAAGGGCTTGTTGCAGACGTGCTTCATTATTAATTACATTGACGAAATCATAAACAACACGACGCTCACACCCCATAATTAAATCAAGGTTACGTAAGCCTACATCAAAGTCAATCACAACAGTTTTATGACCACGAAGGGCTAAACCTGTTGCAAAAGATGCACTCGTTGTAGTTTTACCTACACCACCTTTGCCTGATGTTACGACAACAATTTTGGCCACCGAATCCACTCCTATTATGGTCATACATACACCCTTAAAAGGGCTGTTTTTTGGTGATTTGCTTAATAAACTAAAGTTCTAGAGCTTCAAATTCAAGCTCTTGCTTTTCATTTAAATAAATATGTACTGGCTTTTTTACCACATGTTTAGGGATATCATCTGCGACACAATATGTTCCGGCAATGGAAACGAGTTCAGCCTCTAAAGATTGGCAAAAAATGCGTGCAGCAGCGTGCCCACCCGCACCAGCAATGACTCTACCACGAACCGTGCCATAAATATGTATATTTCCTGAAGCAATCACTTCAGATCCACTATTCATGCCAGCTTTTAAAATAATATCGCCTTGGTCTTGTACAAGAGATTGGCCTGTACGCAAAATTTCATCATGATAAGAGGTAATATGGGCAACTGCATTATTATTTAGTGGTTTTTTTGTTTCTGTTGAAGCTTGTGCAGGGGCAGCTTTCTCTACAATTGCAACTTGCTCCGCAGTTGCTTTAATGCGTTGTAATGGCTGGTCTGCCGGTAATACAGGGAACTGAATGGCGCGTGCTTCATCACCTAAAATACCGTCAATAACCGCCATAGGCTGTAAACCTAAGCTGACTAACAACTGAATTAAAGCAATGAGCTCTTGCTCAACAGTACTATCTATAATAACGACAGTTCCCTGATAGGAACCTTCATTTAGAATATTTGATAATTGCTGGCGGATCACATCATGATCATTCGTATCGAAGGTTATCCTGCTAAAGTTAACCATTCTGCCGGTAATCCGGATATCAGCCATAAGTCTTCCTTCAAGGCGTTAAAACGAGCTGTAATATCGTTAAGTTTATTGTAAATAGAGCAAATGCTAGAACAAATCGTGCCAATTCTCTAGCGTGTTTCATAAAAAATTAAGTAAATGCTTATTCTTTGATTCGATCATGCTCCGCAAGGGTTTGTTGCCACTGTTTGACTTTAACTTGTTTGCGAATTGCTTCGAGACTTTCAAACACTACAGACTCTACAAGTTGCTCAAGCTCACGGTTATTAATATTCACGTTACTTATTTTTTCTGAAATTAATTGATAAGTTGCATTGGGCTGTTCTTTTGATCCTTCAATTAAAGGTTCTATTAAACCTGCACTGATATTTTCCCCAAGTCTTTGACCAATACTTTGTATTTGCTGTTCAATACGGCCTCCGACTAAAGGAATTAAGCGTAATAATTGGGTTAATTCTGGCGTATCTTCTATGGCTTGATCAACAATTTGTCCAACACCTTTTGTAATTGCAGGCTTTTGTTCTTTTAATGCTGTAGCTAAGGATTCTTGTAATATGGAGGTCAGGGTAACCGTAAATTGTTCACGATGATGGTTAACCAGCTCATGAATAATTTGCTTATGTGTTGAGCTTGTTTGAAGCTCATTACGAATGCCATCAATAACCGTAATAACCACGCGATCAGATAGCTCTTCCATAACGACACGATAATAAAATAAACCGTTTTTTCTCCAGCTTTCAGGAATAACCGGATAGCCTAATTCATATAAGCGATAGGCAATAATACCGGCACGAAACAAACGTAAAAAACGCAATTGCGGAATGATGGCTAAAATTTCATACCAGTGAATAAATGGAAAGAAGAACCAACGTTTATGGTGTTTATAAACAATAGAAATGCCCCAACGGACAAAAAATTCAGTAATTAAAAAGCCAATAAACCAAGCTTCTGTCGTAATTACCCATGGGTGTAAATAGGTTTTATAAAAGCTGAGTACTTGGGGCAAGTGAATATGTTCGAAAAACCATGCCCCAATACTGCTCATTAAAAAGAAATTTGCTGCAAGACAGAACAGATTGAAAATAATAATAAACACCATAAAGATGTCATAAACCAAAAACAGCTTAAATGAAATGCTGTTTGGGTCCATATGGTAATATTGTGCTTGTTTTCTGGAACTGTTTTGCATAGCTATAAATGCTTTTAATGAGTTGAAGTAGTATATCGAGCTTTCATTTGTTCGATGAGTTGATCTTTTTCAGTCCAGAGTTCATGTACCCATTGTTGAAAACGCTCACGGTAAACTGGGTCATCTTCGTAGTTACCGCCGAGTACCCAAGCTGGTATTTCAATTTTACGAAGATTTACCGCAATTTGTGAAACATTACCTAACCAGAAATCGCCATAACCTGGTACACCGTCAGGGTAAACAATCGTCATATCAACTAAAGCATCAATTTTGTCGCCTAAAATATTTAAAGCCAGTGCCAAACCACCTGCTTTAGGTTTTAGTAAGTGTTTATATGGCGAATTTTGTTGATCATGTTTTTCCTGAGTAAAGCGTGTACCTTCCAAATAGTTTAATAATGTAAAAGGTTGGCTTAAGAGCTGTTCGCATGCTTTACGTGCTTCCATCATATCGCGGTCTTTTAATTCAGGGTTTTTCGCGATTTGCTCTTTGGTATGACGTTTCATCATTGGGAAGCCTAAAATTTTAAATGCTTGACCAACGAATGGAATAAAGATGAGTTCCCACTTGGTAAAAAAACGGGTAAGTGGCATACGGGTTAAGCCGAAATACTGGTTTACAGTCGTATCAACCCAACTTTGATGGTTACAAGTCATTAAGTAACGGCCTTGCATACTTAAATCAAGACCTTCGTCGATCGTAATGTCCCATTTTAAATTAGGTAGAACATGGTCAATGAGCCAATTGTTGACACTGAGCCAGCTATTTGTAATTTGAATGTTGGTTTCATCTACTTTGGATGATTTTTTAAATAACTTGGTTAAACCCAAAGCCAATACAGGTGGTCCATGAAAAAAGGTGCTACCTGTAATGACTGTACCGACAGTGAGTCCACGTGTAATTTTTTTTAGCGCAGATTGCTTATTGGGTGCAGTTGACATATAAATGGCCCCGAATATCCAAAATCCATAGAAAGTTGTTCAACTATAACTATCATGAAATGAAATACAACGGTATCTTAGACAACAATGAAGAAATTGTGATGAGTGCACGTCTTAAAGTGCATCAAAATATTACAAAAAACTAACTAAACTGTTTATTATTAACAAAATATCAATGTTTTATACTTCCTTTTTGTTTCATTATTCATCCAGACAACAAAACACACAAAGTGAGGAGGCATGCAATGCGTGCATTAGTTATTTCAACAGTCGTAGGGGCAGCAGTAGTACTTTCTGGTTGTCAGACAACAGGTAACAACCTTGGTGGAATTGAATACGATAAAGCCGCATTAGGTACATTAATCGGCGCATCAGCAGGTTATGGTATTTCTAAATCAAGTGCAAACTCTAGCCGTCAAAACAACCGTGCTGCGGCAATCGGTGCAGTTCTTGGTGCAGCTGGTGGTTTATATCTTGACCAAAAAGAGAAAAAATTACGTGAACAAATGGCGGGTACTGGTGTAGAAGTAGGCCGTAACCCAGATGGTTCTGTTCAATTGATCATGCCTGGTAGCATCACTTTTGATACCAACAAATCAAACATCAAGCCAAACTTCTATGCAACTTTGGACAAAGTAGCGCAAACATTGGCTGAAGATAACAAGAGTGCGATTTTAGTTACTGGTTACACAGATAACACTGGTAATGACTCTATCAACATTCCATTATCTCAAGCACGTGCTCAATCAGTTAAAATCTATTTAGCTGGTAAAGGCGTTTCTTCAAGCCGTATCGATGCACAAGGTTATGGTTCTTCTAACCCAATCGCAGACAACTCAACTGCTTCTGGTCGTGAACAAAACCGTCGTGTAGAAATCAGCATTTATGCTAAACAATAAGATTTAATTTATTGTTTCAAAAACCACCTTCGGGTGGTTTTTTTATGGGTGCAGTACAAGAAATAATCACGACATTCTGCGGCGCATAAATTGCATTATTAGACATCATTTATACATATCCGTAGATTTACTATTGGGATTCTAAAAAAGAGATGACTATAATCATGCTCGAAAAATTAAGAGGTAATACACGATGTCATCTGCCAGTCAATTGAACGACAAGCAAGAAGAAGCCATGAAATATACTCAAGGCCCTTTATTGGTGCTTGCTGGTGCTGGTTCAGGTAAAACATCGGTAATTACTCGTAAAATTGCCTATTTGGTGCAACATTGTCGTATTCCAGCGCATCGTATTACAGCGATGACCTTTACCAATAAAGCTGCACGTGAAATGAAAGAGCGTGTAACCAAGCTTTTATCACGCGAAGAAGCAAAAGGTTTATCAGTCTCGACTTTCCATACTTTTGGTTTAAATCTTTTACGTTTAGAACTTAAAAATTTACCTTTAAAAGCCAATTTTTCGATTTTGGATGCAGATGACTGTAAACGTATTTTGATGGATCTGATGCATCGCGATAATTTATCAGGTGCAGAGAGTAAAGAGTTAATTGCCAAGGCAATGAAGAAAATCTCAGATTGGAAAAATGATCTGATTTTGCCAGAACAAGCACATTCGACGTGTGAAACACCCGAAGATGTTCAATTTGCCCATCTTTACCAACTTTATGAGCGTAATTTACGTGCCTACAATGCAGTCGACTTTGATGATCTAATTGTTATGCCAACACGATTACTGCAAGAAAATGCAGAGGTACGTGATAAATGGCAAAACCGTGTTCGTTATTTATTGGTCGATGAATATCAAGATACCAACACTGCACAATATATTTTAGTGAAACTATTGGTTGGTGTAATGGGGCAGTTTACCGCCGTTGGTGATGATGACCAGTCGATTTATGCATGGCGAGGGGCGAAGCCTGAAAACATGGCTTTGCTTAAACAGGATTTTCCAAATTTACATATTATTAAGCTTGAGCAAAATTACCGTTCGACCAGCCGTATTTTGAAAGCTGCAAACTGTGTGATTCAAAATAACCCGCATATTTTTGATAAGAAATTGTGGAGTGATAAAGGCCATGGCGAGGTCATTAGAATTATTACTTGTCGTAATGATGACGATGAAGCTGAACGCGTAGTTAAAGACTTGCTGACTCATAAACTGATGAATGGTAAGAACTGGAAAGATTACGCTGTGTTATACCGTGGAAACTTTCAGGCGCGTGTATTAGAAACCCAGCTTCGCCAAATGCAGATTCCGTATAAGCTCTCTGGTGGTACATCATTCTTCGCTCGTGCAGAAATTAAAGACGTAATGAGCTACTTGCGTCTTATTATTAACCCTGAAGATGACAGTGCTTTCTTACGTATCATTAATACGCCTAAACGTGCGATTGGCCCAGTTACTCTTGAGAAGCTAGGATTATTTGCGCAAGAAAATAATTTGTCTTTACTTGGTGCTTCTTCTGACCAGCGTTTAAGCATGGTCCTTCCTAAAAAAGCAGAAACTCAATTACATGAGTTTGCTGACTTTATCGCAACGTTTACTCGTGAGTTGCTAGAAGATGATGAGCCTGTGCCTAAAGTTCGTCAAATGATGAATGAGGCAGGTTATATCGACTATATTCGTGAGCAGTCTGCAACACCTGCTCAAGAGAAAAGTAAGCTCGATAACATCGAGAATTTATTTACCAGTATTCAAAATCTGATTAATCGTGCAGAAGATGTTGATGAAAAGAACATTGAAAGCGTTATTCGAAAACTGGTCTTGCTCGATTTGTTAGAACAACAGCAAGAAGAAGAGGACACTGACAAAGTAAACCTACTTACTTTGCATGCAGCAAAAGGTTTGGAGTTCCCATTTGTGTATATTATGGGACTTGAAGAAGAGCTTTTACCGCATAAGAACTCGATTGCAGCTGAAACCATTGAAGAAGAACGCCGTCTTATGTACGTGGGAATCACTCGTGCACGTCAAGGCTTAACTTTAACTTTGGCAGAACAGCGTAAAAATGGTGGTCAAATGAAACAAATGACCCCAAGCCGTTTCCTTGATGAGCTTCCACAAGACGAGCTCGAATGGTTAGGGCGTAAAAAGAAAATTGCAGCAAATGTTGACCCTAAAGAACAGGCTCAACAATATTTGGCAAATTTAAAAGCTTTATTAAAGCGTTAATTTTTTTAATTTTTAGGAAATCCCATGAAAGTTCAAGTTAAATTGCTCGATCCACGTTTAGGTAAAGAATGGCCTTTACCTTCGTATGCAACAGCAGGATCAGCAGGTTTAGATTTACGTGCCTGTTTAGATGAAGCAATTGATATTGAACCAGGCCAAACTGTATTAGTTAAAACAGGTATGGCAATTTATATTCATGATGTGAATTTTGCTGGTTTAATTTTGCCACGTTCAGGTTTAGGTCATAAACACGGCATTGTTCTTGGTAACTTGGTCGGATTAATTGACTCAGACTATCAAGGTGAATTGATGGTTTCAGTTTGGAACCGTGGTCAAACCACATTCCGTTTAGAACCAGGTGAACGTTTAGCACAATATGTTTTAGTTCCAGTTGTGCAGGCTGAGTTTGAACAAGTAGAGGAATTTGAAGAAACTTTACGCGGTGCTGGTGGCTTTGGTCACACTGGTAAACAATAATTAACTTATAAAAAATAATGAAAAGAAACGCCTGTTTTACAGGTGTTTCTTTTTATACCTTGAATGTTACAATGAATTATATTACAACACGCTTTACTCATACTCTTTTAACTTTTTTAGCAAATACCTTTTTGAATACTCTATATTTTTGCGATAGATCAGATTGATCTTTAAATAGAAGATACGCTATGAATGTAAGACACTCATTCCCAAAAAATATTTTCCGTGCTTACGATATTAGAGGCAAACTTTCTTATTTAACTACGGATGTCGTCCGTTCAATTGCCTATGGATTGGCACAACAATATAAACAAGCAGAACAAACTCAACTGGTCATTGGTTATGATGCCCGTCTCACAAGCCCAGCTTATGCGCATTTAATTGAAGAGATATTAGTAGAGCAGGGCCTCACAGTTACAAACATTGGTTGTTGCTCAACTCCGATGATGTATTACATTGCACGTGAGTTTGGTGGTAATGGAATTATGGTGACAGCTAGCCATAATCCAAAATCAGATAATGGTATTAAGTGGATTTTAAGAAGCGAACCTCCATCTCCAGAAATGATTCAGCAAGTAGGTGAGTTCGCGCAAACTTATGTTCCTACTCATCCGATTTCATTATTAGAATTATCAACCCCTCAATTTAAATCAGAATTTTGCAAAAAATATCAGCAAGCCATCTTTGACGACATCCAACTGAAACGTCCATTAAAAGTAGTGCTGGATGGTTTACAAGGTTCGGCAGGGCACTGTGCGAAACTGGTACTCGAAAAGATGGGCTGTGAGGTTATTGCCTTACGTACGACGCCAAATGGTGAATTCCCGGATCATGCGCCAGACCCTTCACATGCTGCACATTTGAAAGAGTTGCGTAAAACAATTGTCGAACAAAGAGCAGATATTGGTATTGCACTTGATGGTGATGGTGACCGCGTCGTATTACTCGATGAAAAAGCCAACATACTTACAGCTGATCGGTTACTGTCGCTATTTGCACAAATGTGTCTGGAACAGCAGCCCGATAAAGAAATTGTATTTGATGTGAAATGTTCGCTTATGGTTCAAAGAACCGTAGAGCGACTCGGTGGTAAACCGAAAATGATTCGTACGGGTAGCAGTTTCCTCCGTTCATACTTGTCTAAGTCCAAAGGCCTAGCCATTTTTGGTGGCGAATATGCTGGCCACTATGTGTTTAATGACGGACGTGGTTTTGGGTATGACGATGGTATATATGCTGCACTGCGTGTAATGGAATATTTCACCGAGTCTAGTGCCGCAACAGTTTCGGATTTATTTTCTATTTATCCTGAAAGATGCTGTACCGAAGATACCTATATTAGTACTCACCAATCAGATCCTAAGCATGTACTGCAAGACATTGAAATTTTGAGCCATCGTTTAGGCGCTCATATTAGTAAAATTGATGGCGTACGTCTTGATTTTGATGATGGTTTTGGCATTATTCGAGCATCAAATACGGGTGAGTATTTTACCGTAAGATTTGACGCTGATAGTCCTTTGCGTTTAAAGGAAATCCAGCAAAAATTTATTGATATGTTGCAAGAGCGTTACCCGCAAATTGCACAAGAACTTTCTGAGGCCTAATAAGGAGAGGCGCAATGCCACAAGATCAGCATCTCGGCGTCGACAAAGCAAAAATCTTGATTGAAGCTTTGCCATATATTCAACGTTTTTCTGGTAAGACGCTGGTGGTGAAATACGGTGGTAATGCGATGACTGATCCGGAATTGGAAAGTTCATTTGCTCGCGATATCGTTTTACTTAAAACTGTGGGCTTAAACCCGGTTGTTGTACATGGTGGCGGCCCACAAGTTGACTCTTTCTTGAAGCAATTAGGCCGTGAGTCTGACCGTATTGACGGTATGCGTGTGACCGATGAAGCCACTATGGAAGTGGTTGAAATGGTATTAGGTGGTAGTGTAAACAAATCCATTGTTAATTTAATTAATAAACATGGTGGACGTGCGATTGGCCTCACGGGTCAAGACGGCAATCTTTTACGTGCCCGTAAATTATTAATGGAAAAGCACGAAGAAGACGGTTCTATCAAACATATCGACTTAGGTATGGTGGGTGAAGTGACTGGGGTAAAAACAGACGTATTGGAGATGTTTACTCAAAGTGACTTTATTCCTGTTATTGCTCCTTTAGGCGTTGATGAAAAAGGTAATACTTACAACATTAATGCTGACTTAGTAGCTGGCAAGGTTGCTGAAGCACTGGGCGCAGAAAAATTAATTCTGCTTACGAATATTACCGGCGTATTAGATGAAAACAAAAATCTCTTAACCGGATTAACCACACAAGAAGTTGACCGTTTAATTGAGACAGGTGTGATTTACGGCGGAATGATTCCTAAAGTAGGTTGTGCATTAGATGCTGTAAAAGGCGGTGTTGTGAGTGCTCATATTGTTGATGGCCGTGTACCGCACGCGACATTACTTGAAATCTTTACAGATCATGGTGTAGGTACGCTTATTTCTAACCGTACTCATTCAGCCCACTAAAATTATTATTTTCATTAAAAGATCACGCTAAGTGGTCTTTTTTTATGCCATTTAATTTTGGTCATTTTTTTGTCATGAGCTTTGACTAGTGTAGGGGGTGTCACTAGGAGCGTTCATTATGCTGGAAAAATTTAATCAATATCGCCAAACGTGGACTTTACCTCTAAATCGCCATAAGGCTACGAATCAAACACAATTTCGCTTTGAATGGGTTGATAATTTAAAAGAATTACAAGATGTACAACGGTTTCGTGCACAACAATTTAGTAAACAGTTCGGTATTCATTTTGAAGATAACTTAGATCAAGATATTTACGACTTTAGCTGTGAGCATGCAGTATTACGTGAGAAATGGACGGGAGAGATTGTAGCTTATACACGCCTCAAACTCTTTCAGGGCCATGAAATTGCACAAAGCTATAGTGCTCATGAATTTGATATTGTTCCCCACTTATCACATTTGCCAAATGTATTAGAAATAGGGCGTACCTGTGTACATCCACGTTTCCGTAATGGAAAGGCCCTTTCAACGTTATGGTTGAATCTTGCACCTAAAGTTTTGTGGTCAATGCGCGCTAAATATTTAATGGGCTGTGTCAGTATTCATCTGCAAGATAACTTGGCCAGAGCGTACTATACGCACCGTCAGATTCAGCAATTACCAGACAGTAAAACCATCGATATTCGTTCTAAAAAAATTTATGAACCTGAATATCCTGAGTTTAGCTTTCCTCAAGATGAGCGCATGCCGAAACTGTTTCAAATGTATTTGAGTATGCAGTCTAAACTATCTAAAGATGCCTTTTTTGATGCTGAATTTAACTGTCTCGACTATTTTGTATTTTTGGAAGTGAATAAAATCGCAACTTCTTTTGTAATGAACAAAATGGCTCAGCGATAAAGATATCTTATATTTTGTAATAGCGAGCGCATATTGGGATTTACAAGCTATTTTACTCTCATGCACAATAGTATGTATGAGGTAATGAAGCGAAAAGTTTAAAACAATATGTGCCAGCTATTAGGAATGAATTGTGCAACACCAACGGATATCACTTTTTCTTTCCGTGGTTTTTCACAGCGCGCAGGAATTACCTCTGACCATAGTGATGGTTTTGGTATAGCCTTTTTTGAAGATAAGGCATGCCGATTATTTGTAGACAACCAGTCTGCAGTTGAATCACCAATTGCTGATCTTATACGTAATTATCCTATCAAATCACGTAACGTAATCGCGCATATCCGTAAGGCAACCCAAGGCAAAATTACACTTGAGAACTCACATCCTTTTATTCGTGAGCTATGGGGACGTCACTGGATTTTTGCTCATAATGGCGATTTACATGATTTTAATCCACCCTTGAGTGGGCGTTTTACACCAGTAGGAAATACTGATAGTGAAAGAGCATTTTGTTATTTATTAGACCAGCTTGTAGAAGTATTTGGCTATGAAGAACCAAGTCTTGAACAGATATTTGAAGTGCTAGAGAAAATTTCTCCACAAATTGCAGAATATGGCACATTTAATTTCTGTTTATCTAATGGCAAAGCTTTATTTAGTTATGCAATTACTAAATTGCATTGGCTCGTTCGTGAATATCCATTTAATAATGCGCATTTAATCGATTTAGATGTCGAAGTCGATTTTAGTCAAGTAACGACTCCTGAAGATCGGGTTGCAGTAATAACCACTGAGCCTTTAACACATAATGAAACTTGGACAGCATATCAACCTGGTGAAATGATTTTATTTCAATATGGCCAGCCTATAAAAAAAGCAATAACACATGTTGAAAGATTAATACGTGAAGAAAAAAATCCTGAACTTAAACGTATTACTCGTGCAGATCAGTATTAAATCTTCAGTAAAAATAAATGTAATTGCTTGACTAATATATATTTCACTTAATTAACAATAAAGTATTTTGTTTAAAAAATACTTTATTGTTTTAGTTGGTTAATATTATTAAATATTTTATAAATCAAAAACTTAATTAATTATTTATTTTTATTTATATAAAGCCGACAAAATAGGTTTGTTTTTATTTATACCCTTTAAAGATAAGATGCGTTTTATGCAACAGTCATTGAACATCATTGGGGGTGGTGTATGAAAATGAAATGGGCTTCAGAATATAATACGGGTATTGATGTTATTGATGAGCAACATAAACGAATACTCGATTATATTAATGAGATTGATGATGTAAAAGATGATGAAGATAGACGTCGTATTAAAGATGTTTTAGACAATATTATCGATTATACACAGTCACATTTTACCTTTGAAGAAAGTTTGCAAGAAGAAGCTGATTATAAATATAGAGTACCTCATAAACGCGTACATGATTTGTTTATTAAAAAAATAGAGTTATATCGTGAGCGTTTTGAAATGGGGCATACTATAGAAGCTGAATTACAAGAAATTTTGGCTAAATGGTTAATTAATCATATTCAACATGATGATGCTGATTATGTAGGGGCAGTAAAAGAAAATATGATGGGGATTATTAGAGAAAAAGAAAAGAAGAAAGGAAAGAACTGGTTCGCCCGTTTTTTCTCATAAATTTAACTCGAAAAACTCTAATATACAGTTAGCGCGGCAAACTATCGTTTCGGTGGTTTGCTTTTTTTATTGTGCAGACTTTGATTTTCATGCATGAGACGGGCAAAATATCTAAAGACTTTTTCAAGGAATGCATAATGCAGGACATACCTATGTCACGTTGGTTATCGCCTCTTATGGCGTTTTGCTTATCTTTTGTCATCATGGCCACTTTGGCACCAACCATGGGCATCCAGATTGATCGTCAGCTCGATTTCTGGTTATTGTGGTTTGGCACAATGTTGTTATTGGCATTACCAGTTTGTTATTTGGAAATTGCTTTAGCAAAACGATCTAAAACAACCGCTTTAAATGCGTTATCGAGTTTAACTCGTGAAGCAGATAGTTCACCTAAATGGCGCGTGGTTGGCTGGCTTGCTGTTGTTTTTATTCCTTTCTTAGCGGGTAATGTACTGAGCACTGCAAGCAATATATTAGTTGCGCAGTTTGCCCCAGGCGTTTCCGGTCAAATCATTTTTGCGGGCCTTGCAGTTGCTGCCTTGGTCTTATCATTTATTCCTCGTCAAATTCTTGTTTTGTTAATGACCATAGGGGTAATCGCTTCTATTGTGTTGGCAAATATGAAGGGTACCACGTTACAGCCTTGGCATTGGACCAATGTAGAGTTTAAAGAGTGGGGTAATGCAACCGTACTTGCACTTGTAGCGAGCGGGTTAGGTTTAGGACTTTACTGGCAAAATAGTGTTGGCACTGTTCAGACTCAAGAAGGTGCAACTAAAACTGTTCTTCCAATTTGGTTGGCTCAGCTCATTGCTGTAATTGCTTTTGGTTTCTTCTCGCTTCAAGCTCAATTACCAGTCCTTACGTGGATATTTACTGGCGTGATGACATCAGCATTATTTGTGCAGTTAGCAAGAGAACAACTTGCTCAGCGTCAGCTTATGCCTGTTTTACAATGGGTGATTCTTATTGTTGCGATTGCAATTTGGGCTGTGCCTGAACTTCATAACTTATTTACGTTGATTCTTATGCTTTGGGGCTTACTCATTAGTTTGATCTATGCAATTTTTGCAGGTTGGATTATGAAAATTAGTCACTTACGTAAATCGATGAATTTCAGCAATGAGCTTTTCTATAACTTATGGCGTATTGCTGTACGTATTGTGTTGCCGCTTTCAATTATTGTGGCAATGATTGCTGTAATTGGGCAAAGTATCTAATGGAACGCATTCAACAAGTTTGGGTTGCGTTTGCAGCGCCAGAGCAACAGTTTCTAATCTCTGTTCCATTTGAAGAGGGAATGACTGCTTCACAGGCAGTTCAAGTCAGTGGTTTATCAAGTCAAGTTGATTTGCCTGAACCACTTCAGCTCGGCGTTTTTGGAGTAAAAGTAGAAGCTGATGCCGTGCTACATGCAGGTGATCGAGTTGAGGTTTATAGACCTTTAACGATTAATCCAAAAGACATTCGTAGAAAACGTGCCGCGAAGAACCCTGTAGGCAGATACATTAAAGGCAATCGCTTTAAGCAATCAGCTCAATAAGCAAAACCCCTCAAGTTTTTTCACTTGAGGGGTTTCTTTTTATTAGAAAAAACGATTATAGTGGTGGGGCAGTTAAAATTGCTTCTTTAGAAGCAGGTAAACCTGGTTGCGATTCTGGAATAGTCTCTAAACCTTCAATTTTAGTTACAGTTCCAGTTCCATCAAAGTAAATTTTTAAATGCTGACCATGTGCTGCGGGGATTTTCGCTTTTTTAGCATATGTTCCCGGGATATAGTTGTAGATATAGTCCCAACGTTGTGGATTGAGGGGATCAGTCACTGTTGGGCTACCAAGCAAAAAGCGCACTTGCTGGAAATTCATGCCGACCTGTACTTGAGAGGCTTGAGCTTTAGTCAATGGAGTCCCTTGAGGAATATCAACCTTATATACACCAAAGATTGAACAACCAGCTAGGAGTGAAGTGACGAATAACGTCAGCACGAGTTTTTGCATTTTGCTACACTATCCCAATAAATTATGATGCATTTGATCAAAGGATAGATCATACTTCATATAAATTCTATTGCCTATTCCAACTTGAGATTTGTTGAGAGACCTTTTTTCATGCCTATTTCCAATCAAGATTTGCGCAAAGCTGGACTTAAAGTTACCCTTCCACGAATTAAGATTTTGGAATTATTAGAAAATTCAAAACAACATCATCTTAGCGCTGAAGATATTTACAAGACTTTGTTAGAGCAAGGGGAAGATGTCGGACTTGCGACAGTTTACCGTGTGTTAACACAATTTGAAGCTGCGGGTATTATTCAACGTCATCATTTTGAAAATAATCATTCTGTTTTCGAAATTATGCAAGAAGATCACCACGATCACTTGGTTTGCCAAAACTGCAACAAAGTTATTGAATTTACTAATGATGTTATCGAGAAAGAACAGCATTCTGTAGCAGAACAACATGGGTTTACCTTAACGGGTCACTCATTAAATCTCTATGGTTACTGTAATGAACCTGAATGTCAGGATGCATTGCGCAAGAAATAATCGTTTTCACACAAAGAAAACAAATAAAAAAAGGAAGGTTACGTTTAACCTTCCTTTTTTTATGAAGAAATTACTGACGATCAAAAGTTAAATGCTGTTTTTCGTCTGTTATTTGATCAGGACCTTCATTTGCAAGTTTAATCGTTAAACGTAAATCGTTTGGTGAGTCGGCATGTTTAAGCGCATCTTTATAAGTAATTTGGCCGGCTTTGTATAAATCAAATAAAGCTTGGTCAAAGGTCTGCATACCAAGCTCACGTGAGCGTTTCATCAAGTCCTTAATTTCATGAATTTCACCTTTACGGATATAGTCTGAAATTAATGGTGAGTTAATTAAGATCTCAATCGCAGCACGGCGTGAATTACCATCTGGTGTTGGAATAAGCTGCTGTGCAATCATGGCTTTTAAGTTAAGAGACAAGTCCATGTAAAGCTGGCTATGACGGTCACTTTCAAAGAAGTGAATAATACGGTCGAGTGCTTGGTTGGCGTTGTTGGCGTGCATTGTAGCTAATACAAGGTGTCCTGTTTCAGCAAAGCCAATTGCGTAGTCCATGACTTCGCGAGAACGGATTTCACCAATTAAGATGACATCTGGCGCTTGTCGTAACGTATTTTTTAAAGCAATTTCAAATGAGTCTGTATCAATACCGACTTCACGTTGAGTAATGATGCAGCCTGCATGTTCGTGAATAAACTCAATCGGGTCCTCAATGGTAATGATATGGCCTTTAGAGTTATGGTTACGATGGCTGATCATTGAAGCCAATGAAGTCGATTTACCTGTACCTGTTGCACCTACGAAAATAATAATGCCGCGTTTGGTCATCGATAAATCTTTAAGCACAGTCGGCAACTGTAAGTCATCAATTGAAGGAATTTTCGTTTCAATTCGACGTAGTACCATACCCGGCATGTCACGTTGCTGAAAAGCACTGACACGAAAACGCGCCGTTTTATCGCGGTTCATGATGGCAAAGTTACATTCACGAGTCTCTGCAAATTCTTTACGTTGTTTTTCACTCATGATGGAATGTAAGAGTTGACCAATTACTTCACCTGAAAGGCTATTTTTTGAAATTGGAACAATTTGCCCGTTAATCTTCATCGATGGTGCAACACCATCTGTAATAAAAAGATCGGATGATTTTTTTTCAACCATCAGGTTGAGCAAGTCATTAAAATCCATAATTGTATTCTCGCTATTTTATTGTTTTTATAGGAATGATTCAGGCTGTTTCGCCGCTGTACGGGCTGTTTGTGGACTAATTACACCACGTGAAACCAAACCTTTTAGGCTTTGGTCGAGGGTTGTCATACCATGGTTAGCACCAGTCTGAATAGCTGAATACATTTGTGCGACTTTGTTTTCACGAATTAAGTTACGAATAGCCGGAATACCAATCATAATTTCATGTGCCGCAACACGACCACCACCGTTCTTTTTAAGCAGGGTTTGTGAAATAACGGCTTGTAAAGATTCAGACAGCATGGCACGAACCATGTCTTTTTCTTCGGCAGGGAATACGTCAATCACACGGTCAATGGTTTTTGCAGCCGATGTGGTGTGAAGCGTACCAAATACCAAGTGACCTGTTTCGGCAGCAGTAAGTGCTAATCGAATCGTTTCAAGGTCACGCATCTCACCGACTAAAATAATATCTGGGTCTTCACGTAGTGCTGAACGAAGGGCTTCATTAAAGCCATGTGTATCACGATGCACTTCACGCTGGTTAATCAGACATTTCTTAGACTGGTGTACAAATTCGATTGGGTCTTCCACCGTTAAAATATGGTCATAGCGGTTTTCGTTAATATAATCGAGCATTGCTGCAAGCGTAGTTGATTTACCCGAACCTGTTGGTCCTGTGACCAGTACAATGCCACGAGGATAGTCGCAAATATCTTTAAAGATTTGCCCTAGACCTAGATCTTCCATGGTGAGGACTTTAGATGGAATGGTACGAAATACTGCACCAGCACCACGGTTTTGGTTAAATGCGTTCACACGGAAACGCGCAACATTCGGTACTTCAAAAGAAAAGTCAGTTTCGAGTTTTTCTTCATAGTCACGGCGCTGTTTATCATTCATGATGTCATAAACGAGGCGGTGGACATCTTTATGTTCTAAGGCTGGCAAGTTAATACGACGAACTTCACCATCGACACGAATCATTGGTGGCATACCAGCTGATAAGTGCAAATCGGATGCGCCATTTTTCACAGAGAAGGCGAGTAGCTCTGTAATATCCATAATTTCCCCAAGTAAATCAAAATATGTCATTATTTTGTAGAATAATATACGGCTTTCACCGAGGCTTACCAACACCTCGCTTTAGGTGAAAAGCAAAAAAGTTTTTTGAAAATGAGAACCTTGTCAATGAATTACCTGCAAGATGCGCGGCAGCACGTATTACAGCAAATCAGAACTGCTTGTGAACATGCTCAGCGTGCGCCTGAAACTGTGCAACTTTTAGCCGTATCTAAAACACATCCGAGTGAAAGGTTGCGTGAAATGTATGCAGCGGGACAAAGAGCATTCGGCGAAAATTATTTACAAGAAGCTTTGGATAAAATAGAAGCTCTGCATGACTTAGATATTGAATGGCATTTTATTGGACATGTTCAACGTAACAAAACCAAGCATTTGGCTGAAGAGTTTGACTGGGTACATGGAGTAGATCGTTTAATTATTGCAGAGCGCTTGTCTAACCAACGTGGTGATGATCAAGCTGCACTTAATATTTGTTTGCAAGTCAATATTGATGGGCAAGACACTAAAGATGGCTGCGCACCAGAAGAAGTTGCCGAATTGGTTGCTCAAATAAGTCAACTGCCGAAAATCAAGCTGCGTGGCTTAATGGTAATTCCGGCACCAGACAATATTGCTGCTTTTGCAGATGCTAAAAAACTATTTGATGAGGTGAAAGAGCAACATGCCCACGCGCAAGACTGGGACACGTTAAGTATGGGGATGTCAGGCGATTTGGATGCTGCAATTGTTGCAGGTTCAACTATGGTTCGTGTGGGAACTGCTTTGTTTGGAAAACGTGATCCTGTTGTAAAAAAATAACTTTTAAGGTTTAGTTAAATATTTTGTGGCGAAACTGTAATCGGTTAATTTAAATTTAATTTTCCTCATTTATAAACCAGATATTTTAATATTTGAGTATGTAATGTATGGATTTGTTGCATGTTTTCATTCTGGCAATTATTCAGGGCTTTGCTGAATTATTGCCGGTTTCTAGTTCCGCACACGTTATTTTAGCTGAAAAGTTAATGGGGTATGATCCATCTGCACCTGACATGACCTTCTTACTTGTGATGTTGCACACAGGTACGATGTTTGCCGTGATCGTTTACTTTTGGAAATCTTGGAAAAAGACTTATTTTTCTTCTTGGGAAAGTTTTAAAAAACAAGCCTTCTATATTATTTTAGCAACCCTAATTACTGGTGTACTCGGTTTAGCGCTCCAATCTATTATTAAACATGTATTCTTCGGCGGCGCGAGCAGTTTCGAAATTGAGCATTTGTTTAGTAACTCAAAATTAATGGCGGCTGCACTGATTTCGGCAGGTGTCCTGATTATTTTATCTTCGCGTTTAGATCGCGGACAATCAGGTGAAATCAGTTTGCGTAGTGCTTCTATTATTGGGGCAGTACAGGCGTTATGTTTACCTTTCCGTGGCTTTTCACGTTCTGGTGCAACCATTTCTACAGGATTATTTTTAGGGGTATCTCGCCAAAAAGCTGAAGAGTTCAGTTTTGCATTGGCTGTGGTATTAACGCCAGCAGTAATTCTAAAAGAATTATATCGTTTAGTTCACGCTCAAGGCTTACAAACCGTAGCTCATGGACAAGTTTTCCATTCGATAGTTCCAAGCCTATTAGGGATGTGCTTTAGCTTTGGTGCTGGCCTTTTAGCATTAAAATGGTTGTCTTCATGGTTAGAACATGGACGCTGGCATTTATTTGGTTTGTACTGTATTGGTTTCGCAATTGTCGTACTCTGCGTGAATTAATTTTTTGATGTTTAAAAAATAAAAAATTAGTACAAGACCATACAATAAAAGAGGGGGCGTAATTCATACGCCCCTTTGTTATATAAGATTCAATCAAATTTAAGATAACTACCTAGATTAAATTAACCTACGACTTCAATGGTACTTGCACCAGCGCCAAGTGGTTTCACTTGAATTTGTACTGGAATACGTTCATGCATTTCTTGAATGTGTGAGATGAGAATGACCTGACGTCCCTGATTTTGCAGTTGGTCCAAAGCATTCATCACCATGTGCAAAGAAGAAGCATCTAAAGTACCAAAGCCTTCATCAATAAACAGTGATTCAATTTTCATTGAACCCGACGCCATATTGGCAATTGCTAAAGACAAGGCCAGTGCAGTTAAGAATGACTCCCCCCCAGATAAAGAAGCGACGGAGCGGGTTTCTCCATCCATATCGTGGTCAATAATGGCAAGGCTTAAGGACTGATCAAGACGTTTTAGCGTATAACGCTGAGAAAGCATCGCCAGTTGTTGGTTGGCATGTTCAACTAAAATATCTAGGTGATATTGCTGAGCGTAGTCACGGAACTCTTTACCTTTGGCATCACCAATCAAGCCTGAAATTTTGCTCCAGCGGTGTTCTTCTTGCTGAATATTTTGAATTTGCTCGGCGTATTTTTGCTGTTTGGCAAGGTTTTGCTGATGTAATTCAAGCTTCAGCTTTAGCCCGTCACGCACTTCAAGCTGTGCTCTGAGCTTTGCAATATTGTCTTGAATGAGGGTAACGAGCTTTTCGTATTCAATATCTGGCTGAGTTTGTAAATGCTCGCTTAATTGCTCTTGCATCGTTTTAAGGGCAGAAGAGGCTTCACTTAATAAACGTTCGGCATGATTAAGACGGTTACGAATGTCTTGCTCTTGTGCAGAATTAATTTGCATGAGCGCTGTAAGATCAGATGCCTGAAAATCAGTATGGGCTTTTAACCAGTTTTGAATTTGCCCATCAATCTGCTGCTGATGTTGTTCTGTGTGTTGATACTGATGTTTAAGTTGATCAAGCGCCTGTTTTTGTTGTTCAAAGTGTTGTCTGGTTTGTTCGAAACGCTGTTTAGCCTCATGATACGCCGTTTGTTGGTGCTGACGTTTAGCGTCATGCTCAATTAACCATTCATGCGGCTTAATATCCGAACGGCCCGTCATTTGCTGAATGAGCGATACTGCTTTTTCATTATTTTGTTGACCTTTAAGCGTAATCTCTTGGAGGTTTTGATCGATCTCATCAATTTGCTTGGCCATTTGTTCAAGACTAGCAGTCAACATTTTAAGTTCTTGCTGCTGTTGTTCAAAACGCTGTGAAAGCTGTTCTTGTTGTTCAAGTTGCTTAGCACGTGCATCCAGAATAGCCCAAGTCTGCTTAGCTGTTTGGCTACTTGCTTGCTGCCATGCCTGCTGTTCGGTTTCCGATAAACACTCAACAATATGTTGAACTTGTTGTTGCCATTGCTGTGCCGTATTGAGCAAGCTTTCATTACGCTGAATCGTTTGAACAAGCTGATTGTGTTGTTTAATGGCTTGGGTTAAACGTACGTTTTCTGAGTCAAATGAACTTATGGCAGTTTGTGCTGCTTGTCTGAGTTCGTTAAGCGTTTGCAAGATTTGTTCAGGTGCTTGATTAAGCTCAATCTGTAATTGATTGAGGTTAAACCCTTGCTCAAGTTCTTGCTGTAAGTGCGTTTGTTTTACTTGCAGTTGAGCTAGGTATTTCTGAACTTGTTCAAGCTCGGCACGGCACTGAGTAAGTGCATGTTGCTGGGTTTGCCATGCATTAAACTTGGTTTGCTCGAGTGCAATAGCTTGTTGCTCTTGCTGTTGCTGCAAATCGAACAAGGCCTTGGAGACCGCACTGTCATCAATACGGTAGGGGTGATGGGTACTTCCACACACTAAACACGCTTCACCTTCTTTAAGATTGGCACGTAACTGTTCAATATTTTCGGTGTGTAGTAAACGCTGCTGTTGCAGGATGTGTTGTAACTTTTCACGTTCAGTTTTTGCTGTTTGGTAGTCTTGTTCAGCTAACTGGCAAACGGTTTTAAGCTGCTGCTCTTGCGCGGAGGCTTGAGTATGTTTTTCGGTGAATTGCTGAAGCTCAGTATATAGCTCATGATAAATTTTTATTTTCTGTTGAATCAGATCTAACTGCGTGACTTGAGCAAGCTCTTGTTCTTTGTCTTTACGTTGCTGTTCAAGCTTTAACTCAATTTGTTCAACTGTACCGTGTGAAGCTGTCAGTTGTTCAAGTTCACTTTTAGCTTCCGATAGCTTTTGGCGAGCAAGGGTAGGATTGCCAAGCTGCTGTTCAATCGTTTGGTAATTTTGAATAAATTGCCCGAGCTGATGTAGATGTGCTGAGAGGCCTTTGTCTAATACAGCATATTGCTGAGTCTGGATCAGCTGCTGCTGTAAATGAATTTTGTTCTGCTCAAGCTGTGCAATCTGCTGTTGTACAGCGTTTTGCTGTTGTTGCAATGGGCTTAGCTTTTGCTCAAGTACATGTCTTTTTTCTTTGCACTTTTTATATTCATCGGCAATAAAAGCGCGTTCTTGAATGGACTGTCGAACTTGATTTAAAGCATATTGATGCTGTTGCTCAAAATCGAGGGTTTGTTTGAGCTGTTGTTCTGCAAATTGATATTGTTTTTGTTCAGTTTCAAAAATTTGTAGCAGGTCATTAAACTTGGTTTGAGCTTGCTGAATTTGCGGCTCAAGTTGTTTTAGTGTTTGTAAATTTTGAGCTTGCTGAAAAACTTGTGGGCGTATTTCGGAGAAAACTTCGAGACGTTTTAATTGCTCACGTTCACTAGCCAGTTGTTGATAGTGATTTTGCTGAGTTTGAAACTGTTGCTGTTTCGCTTGAACTTCTTGTTCAAGTTTTGCTTTGCGTTCAAACCATTGTTGCTGTTGGTCTAAGACATGTTTTTGTTGTTCTAACTGTTGATAGTTTTGTTCAGCTTGCTGGTATTGCTCGGTAAATGCAGCAATCTCTTCATCAGACAAAATTTCAATGTGACCTAAAAACTCTTCCAGCTGTTTACGCTGTTTTGCAATATCTGCTGTTTTACGAAAAGCCAGTTCACCGATTTTGGTGAAAATGCTGGAGTTGGTTAGGTACTCAAGTAACTCACCGCGTTCGCTGTCTCGTGCTTTTAAAAATGCAGTGACTTCGGACTGAGCAAGTAATACGGCACGCGTAAACTGTTCAAAAGAAAGCTGGGTAATTTGCTTAACTTTTTCATCAACCGCTTTGGCTTTGTCGGCAAGTACCACACCATCGGTTAAGCATTTTAAGTGGCGCTGTACACTTTGTAATTTACCATTTGGGTTTTCACGTGCACGTTTAATTTCCCAACGAGCCAAATAGCGTTTTTGATCTTGAGCAATAAAGCAAAGCTCAGCAAAACCATGTCCTGTACCACGGCGTAAGACAGTTAAAGGTGAGTTAGTGAGTAACTCGGAACCATCGACATCTTTTAATTTGCCATCGCTGTCTTTAAGGCGGGGAACCCGATTAAATAAGGCTAGGCACATCGCGTCTAAAATGGTCGATTTACCTGCGCCAGTTTTTCCCACAATCGCAATAAGACCTGCATGGGCCAGAGGTGCGCTTTCAAAATCAATAAAATGTTCATCAGCAAGCGATGCCAGATTTTTTATTCGAATGGATAAAATTTTCATGACATATCCTTAATGGCTTGCATCATTTTCAAGATGTTTTTGTGCTTCTTGTACTAGGCTCAGAAAATCTTTTAAGACCGCATCATCGGCACTGTAACCTTGTTTTTCCCAGATGTTTTGAAAGAGTTTTTCTGGTGTTGGCGGTTCAAGTGCAATATGCTGGGTAGTATTTGAATCAGTCGTGTCTTTATTTACATATTGACGTGAAATACGCACTAAACGATAGCGGTCAGGTGGTAGAGCTGCTTCAAACTGCTGACGTAAATTCGGCTGTGGCGGCGTTAAACTATAATATTCAATATCGACATATTCACGGTGGTCAATATTTTCAATCACGCCGTGTGGTAAGGCTTTGAGTTGTTGCAGTACTTCGTTTAGCTCACCACGAATGCGGTGCAATTGTATGCAGCGCGGAATTTCGATAGCTTCAAATTGCAAACGGCTATCTGTCTCTTGAGAAGGGTCAATTTTGACCTCAACCACTTGATGCTTATAGTTAATTTCACTGAAAGAAAGTGGAATGGGTGAGCCGCTATAACGAATGTGCGGCTGGCCTACTTTTTGTGGTTTGTGTAAGTGCCCTAAAGCCACATAGTCGACCGCATCTTCAAATAACGTCGTTGAAAGTGCCTCTTCATTACCAATAATAATGGGGCGTTCAGAGTCGGATGTCTCGCCACCTTGCATATGGGCATGTGACATCAAAATAAGCGCTTGGTCCGGTGTCTTACGACGTTTGGCTTCGGCAATGAGTTGCTGGTGCAAATAGGCAATTGCGTTTTTGCTATTGGTGGTATGTTCGTTAAAGCCCGTAATTTCAGCCGAGCGTAAAAAAGGCAGGGCCAGGCACCACGCCACAATATCTTGATTTTGATTATAAATAGGTAAAAGTAGTCGGTCGAGATCTAGGGTTTTATCTTCATTCCAGCGAACTACGCCCACGGTTTTTGCATTGTATTTTTCTAAAAGCGGTTCGACTTGTTCAATACGGTAGCCTGAGTCATGGTTACCCGCAATCATGAGTGTTTGCATGTGCGGTGCAATACGATGTGCATCTGCTAAAAATTGGTAGAGTTGTTTTTGTGCCTGAGAACCCGGGTTAATGACATCAAAAATATCGCCAGCAATAAGCAGGGCATGAGGTTGTTTTTCTTGAATTTGAGTGAGCAACCAGCTTAAAAATTGTTGGTGTTCGTAATGTCGTGAGTGATTATAAAAAAACTGCCCCAAATGCCAGTCAGAAGTATGTAGAAAATGTACGGACATAGAAACAGACATCAAGCCAAAATAAACACAGATACGTTAGCATAAATTGGCAGGAGATTTTATCAAGACATTTTAAAGTGCTCGTTATTTAAGCCAGCAATGAAACCTGAATTATTTTGTCCCTTTAAGCTTTGCTTTGTTACTATCAGGTCAAACCATGAACTTTGAGAACAAAATGGCTATTCATAAATACGAAGTAAAAATACAGTGGGAAGGCAATACGGGTACAGGCACTTCATCTTATCGTTCTTATAAACGAGACTTTAGTATTCAGCATCCTCAAAAGGCTACTATTCAAGGTTCATCAGACCCTGCCTATTTAGGCGATGTGACCAGATGGAACCCGGAAGATTTATTGGTCGCGTCAGCTTCAGCTTGTCATAAGCTTTGGTATTTACACCTTTGTGCAGTCAATCATATTCACGTTGTGAGTTATGTTGACCATGCACTTGGGTTTATGGAAGATACAGATCCGGTCAAACGTGGTCACTTTACCCAAATTATTTTAAGGCCTGAGGTTGTGTTAGAAAAAGGTGCTGACCCAGAGCTTGCAGCAAAACTACATGAAGAAGCACATCACGAATGTATGATTGCCAACTCGGTAAATTTTCCAATTACATGTGAAGCCAGCTTTAGCTTTGTTGAATAATTAAAATAAAATAGCCACCGATAAAAAGCGGTGGCTATACATTAAAAATAAATTAGAGTTGTTAAATAAAATCTTTAAGCTGCATTTTCATCGACTTGGAAAATACCAAAAACGTTGTGGTCTAAATCGACAAAATAGCCATGCCAAGCGCGGCCCGGAATAGCGAATTTATCCATTGCGACAATACCACCTTGCGCTAAAATTTTTGCAGCTATCTCATCGAAATTTTCCACCTGAACCGAACAAGTAAATGCATTGGTGCCATATTCCATTGGCGGTGTTTGAGCAGGGCGTTTTAATAGACCACCCATAATTGAAGGTGTCTCTATGCGGTAATATTCAATAGGTAAGCTTTCATCGAGTTTAAATTGCCAGCCAAACACAGCTTGATAAAACTGCGCATCGCGGGCAGGGTTTGAAGACTGGATTTCGAAATAGGCAATATTGTTCATATTATTTAAATCGTATTTTTATGGTGTAAAAAGTATACGCATAGCCTTTATAGCCACGAAAGCACTATTGTGTATGGTGAGCGTAAAATAAATGAAAGTGCTAGAAAATAAAAACCGACGATTCGAGTGATGAGAGAATCGTCGGTCAAAGACTTCATCAAGGGTTTCGGCTGCTAACAAAACCTAATCCGAAGGAAGAAAGAGTCGTAATGAAAGGTCACCGAAACAATTTTGCGGATGCCGTGCAAAGGAAGTATTCGGTTGCTGCGACCTTGTTACCCTATATAACGTCAAGAGATCAGGATTGGTTGACAGAAAAATGAAAAAAAATCGAAAAAAATTTATAATTATTTTTTGAACCCATAAATTAGGCAAAAATATGACCAAATTACGCTCTTACTTTCTCTGGTTTTTTGCTTTGTGCATCGTGCTTACCTTAATTGTCGGTGTGATTGCAGCACTATTACCAGCGAGTGTAGGCGGTATTTTAACAGCCGTTCCATATTTAGGCGCAATGATTTTTGTCTTATTTAGATTTTTAAAGAAAGAACGCCGTGCACCGACTGTACCAGAAAAAAAGAAATTTACTTTAGGCTTTACCCTCATATTTTGGGGCTATAACTTGTGTGGTGTTTTGTTCGGTCTGTTTTTATTTGCCAGAAAAGACCCTGAGATTTTGCAAAACTTTATGCTTTACCTCAAGCAGCCTCAGTTCTTAAGTATTATGGTCATTATGATTTTAATGTTGGCTATTCCGTTGTATTTAATTACTTACTGGTTTTATGGCAAACAGGCACAGCGTATGGCAGACAAAATGTTTAATGTGCAATAGATCACTACGAAAACTCATACGATTAAATATAAATGAGTCTTATACAATAAAATAAAACTTGAATCCTCAGCTTAGGAGGAAATATGAATAAGAATGTATTAATTACTGGTGCCAGTGGCTTTATTGGAACGCATTTAATTAAGTTCCTATTACAAAAAAATTATAACGTGATTGCGGTGACACGGCAGGCTGGAAAGGAATCTGACCATCCTGCCTTGCAGTGGGTGCAAAAGTTCGAAGATATCTCAACCCATAAAATTGATTATGTAGTGAATTTGGCGGGTGCAAATATTGGTGAGAAACGCTGGACCGAGTCACGTAAAAAACAACTCATTGAAAGCCGTGTGAATACAACCCGAAAACTTTATGCGTGGCTCAAGCAATCTCAAATTTTTCCCGAAGTGATTGTCTCTGGCTCTGCCATTGGTTATTACGGCATAGATGCTCAAGAAAAGTGGACAGAGGTGTGCACTGAACAAAGCTCGCCACAGCCTATTTTTATGTCCGAGCTTTGCCAAGAGTGGGAGCGCGCAGCGTTAGCAGACGCTCAGCAAAATACTAAAATTATTCGTTTAGGCGTAGTGTTCGGGCAGGGTGGTGGTATCTTGCCTAAAATGTTATTTCCTATACGACTTAATTTAGTCGGTCAAATTGGTCACGGGCGCCAGCCTGTGGTTTGGGTACATATTGAAGATGTGTTAAATGCCATCGAGTTTATATTTCAGCATCCTCAATCCGCTCAAATTCATAATGTGGTAGCGCCAGAAAATGTGACCCAACAAGCTTTTGTTGATCAAGCTGCACAAGTTTTAAATAAGAAACCAATGTTGTCAGCGCCGAGCACAGTTTTCCGCTGTTTGTTAGGAGAGCAGTCGCAATTGATTTTGAATGGGCAATACGTTAAACCTGCTGCCTTACAAGCTGAAGGATTTGAGTTTGCTTATCCTCAATTAAAAATGGCTTTAGAGAATATACTCGCCTCAGGCTAATATTTTATTTTGCAAACGCTCTGGTGAATATGCTTTGGCATCAACTAATGTTGGTTGACCTAGCATAAGCTGACGAAGCAATTGTGCAGAACCTGCGCCCATACACAAACCATTTCTAAAATGACCAAAGTTTGCCCAGAGGTTGTCCATTTCAGGCATTTTGCCAATGTATGGAACACCGTTTGGTGAACTTGGTCTGAGGCCTGCCCAGCGATGTACAATCGGGAAATCGGCCAGTTCAGGCACCATTTCTAAACATGCTTCTAAAATATTGTGCTGAGTCGTTTCGTCGGTAGAGGTGTCAAAACCACGATGTGCCATACTTGACCCACACACGATATGACCGTCCATACGTGGAATCAAATACATGACTCGATTCATACACATGGTCGGTAGCCAGTGAGCAGGGGTTTTAAATAACAGCATTTGACCTTGCACAGGTTCGACTGGAATTTCGAGTTGTAATTGAGAGTTCCAGTAATGGCTCCAAGCGCCTGAAGTTATTACAAAATGGTCTGCTGTATGTTTGCGACCATCTTCGGTTTGGAGCGCTTGTATCACATCACCTTGTTGAATCAGTTTTTTAACCGGAGTGTGTTCAAAAAACTCAACATTTGGATGTTGCTTTAAATAGCGAATCAGGGACTGTAATACACGCGGATTACGAATATTAGACAGTTCAGGAAAATAAATCGCTTCTTGAAACTGATCGGAGATATGCGGATTGACTTGCTCTAGGGCATCTCTTTGTAGATATTCACAGCGCTGCATCGGTTCTTGATGCTGCTCGGCGTAGGAAAGCCCGACGTCAAAATCTTCTTCATCAAAAATCAGCATGCCTGTGTCATGAATTTCAAAATCAATCCCTGTAATAGGGTAGAGCTTTTGGTTCCATGCTTGATAAGAGGCTTTACCAAATTGAGCGAGTTGGTTCACTGCATGCACATAGCGCCACGGGTACATCGGAGAGAGGATACCTCCACCAGCCCAAGAGGCTGCTTGTCCCGCTTGTTGTTGATCAAAAATGCTGATGGTACAGCCGTGTTCAACCAACTCCAGCGCAGACATTAATCCACTTATGCCCGCGCCAATGATTGCAATATGCATGCAGTGTTATCCTTTCTCTGCGAACTTAGTTCATTTCCTTGAGTTTTTCAGCAGCGGTTTCTGCAAAGTAAGTCCAGATTCCGTCTGCACCTGCACGGCGGCAGCACATGAGTGATTCTAAAATCACTGATTCTGATAACCAGCCATTTTGAATTGCGCCCGCTAACATTGCGTATTCGCCACTCACTTGATAAATGAATGTTGGAATACCAAAGGTATCTTTCACTTCACGTACCACATCCAGATATGGCATGCCCGGTTTTACAATCACCATGTCGGCGCCTTCTTGAATATCAAGCGCAACTTCGTGTAATGCTTCGGCACGGTTACCAAAGTCCATCTGGTAGTTATATTTATTACCACCTTTTAGGTTGGTTGCAGAGCCAACAGCATCACGGAATGGACCATAGAAGCTTGATGCATATTTCGCAGAGTAGGCCATGATGTTGGTATAGATGTGACCATTGGCTTCTAAAGCTTGACGAATTGCGCCAATACGGCCATCCATCATGTCACTTGGTGCAACGACATCGGCGCCTGCTTCTGCGTGACTCAATGCTTGTTTAATCAAGCATTCTACAGTCTCGTCATTGAGTACATAGCCAGTTTCATCAATAATGCCGTCTTGACCATGAGTCGTATATGGGTCGAGTGCACCATCAGTAATTAAAACCATTTCTGGCAATTCTGTTTTAAGCAAACGACAAGTGGTCTGAACTAAACCATCTTCACGCCATGCAGCTTCTGCGGTAAGGCTTTTATCTTCTTGAGGTGTTACAGGGAAAAGAGCCAGTTTTGATACACCTAATTCCAGAAGTTTTTCAGCTTTTTTCAGTAATAAATCTGCCGACAAACGCTGAATGTTTGGCATACTTGGAATATCTTGGGTCTGATTTTGTCCCGGTAATACAAATACTGGATAAATCAAGTGATTGGTAGTGAGCTGTGTTTCGCTGACCATCGCACGCAACTGGTCATTTTTACGGATACGGCGCATGCGAGTAGCTGGAAATGCAGGACGATTGAACGTATAAGTCATAACAATCTCGATGTTCGGTATTACACTAGGATAGGTTGGCGGATATTCCATTACTGTCAACCGACTGCTGTATTGTAGACCCATAATGCTAGATTTGTACAAAATTATGGGTATTTATCATGCTTTTAAATTTAGGCAACGTATGAGTGATGAAAAGAAAAATTGGACGGGGAACATACAATTAGGCGCTAAAACTGACCTAAATGTGGTTCTCAACCAATTGTGTAAAGCGTTTAATAATTGTCCTTTTTTTAAGCATAGTGGAATGATTATGCGTGTGGTAGATGGGCATATTGAAGGCTATGTTGAAATGAAACCTGATCTCATTGGCAATTTGGCTTTTCAGGTTTTGCATGGTGGTGTGGCTGCAACTTTGCTCGATAGCATTGGTGGAATTGTGGCAATGGAACATCTCTATCGTCGCTCAACGCCGGAAACCCTGCCTGAAACCATTAAACAGGTTACACGCTTGGCGACCGTCGATATGCGTGTAGATTATTTGGCGCCGGGACGCGGTAAGTATTTTATTGCGCGTGCAGAAGTGTTACGTTTAGGTCGTAAAGGCTGCACTATGCGTATGACGATGGTGAATGATGAAGATAAACCCATCGCTGCGGGGATCGCTTCATATGCCTATTAGGCGATGAATTGAACACTTTAAAAGCGCCATGTGCGCTTTTTTTAGTGCTTGAAAAGCTAGAATTTTCATAAAAATCTTGAGATAAACATTAATTTAATTAGAACGAACGCATGAGTTATATTTTTTTATTCTCACATCATGAGGTTTTAGCGTTAAAATTGACTGCTTTGACAATGCGATATGTCTTGTTTATAGAATAATAAAAACTCTATAACAAGGTGTAGTGCAAGATTGATGGCAAAGCCAACTCATCTTTAGGAACATACCATGACTGATGCACAAAGCAATGTACAAGAAACAGTGCCAACAACATCTGCCTCGGATGACAACAACCAAAACAAGCGCAAAAAATTTCTTGGTTTTTTTGCGCTGATTTTATTGATCGCCGCTATTTTATATGCAATCTGGGCATTATTTTTAAATCACTCGGTGAGTACAGATAATGCTTATGTCGGTGCAGAAACCGCGCAAATTACCTCAATGGTGAGTGGTCAGGTCGCTCAGGTTTTGGTAAATGATACTCAAACAGTACATCGGGGTGATGTGCTGGTTCGTATTGATGACCGTGATGCCAAAATTGCATTGGCACAAGCCGAGGCAGAGCTTGCCAAAGCAAAACGCCAATACAAACAGACTGCGGCAAACAGTAGCTCATTAAACTCTCAAGTTGTGGTCCGTGCTGACGAAATTAACAGTGCCAAAGCACAAGTTGCCCAAGCACAGGCCGACTATGACAAAGCTGCTTTAGAGCTTAATCGCCGTGCGCAGCTTGCTGCTTCTGGTGCGGTATCTAAAGAAGAACTCACCAAAGCACAAAGTGCAGTTGAAACTGCTAAAGCAGGACTAGAGCTTGCTAAAGCTGGCTTGGCACAAGCGACTTCTAGCCGTAAAGCTGCCGAAAGCACTTTAGCTGCAAACGAAGCCTTAATTCAGGGTGTAAGCGAAACATCGACTCCGGATGTACAAGTTGCACAAGCACATGTGGAACAAGCTCAGCTTGACTTGGAACGTACCGTAATACGTGCACCAGTTGATGGTGTCATTACACGTCGTAATATTCAGGTTGGACAACGCGTTGCACCGGGTAGCAGTATGATGATGATTGTGCCGCTGAACGATTTATATGTAGATGCTAACTTCAAAGAAAGTCAGCTGAAAAAAGTCCGCCCAGGTCAGCCAGTCACATTAACGTCTGATTTATATGGCGATGATGTTGAATACCACGGCAAAGTGGTGGGCTTCTCTGGTGGTACAGGCTCTGCCTTTGCCTTAATTCCGGCTCAAAATGCAACAGGTAACTGGATTAAAGTAGTTCAACGCTTACCAGTTCGTATTGCACTGGATCCGAAAGAACTTGCTGAACACCCACTACGTGTTGGCTTGTCGATGGAAGCAAAAGTCGACTTATCTGCGAAGTAAACGCTTATGAAAACGCAAACACCTTTTGCCGAGTTAAGCGGTGGACGTTTACTACTGGCAGCGTTTGTTATTGCCTTGTCGAACTTTATGGTCGTACTTGATACGACCATTGCCAACGTTTCTGTACCGCACATTACCGGTAACCTTGCTGTTTCAAGTACACAAGGGACATGGGTCGTTACTTCATATGCAGTTGCAGAAGCGATTTGTGTACCTTTAACAGGCTGGCTGGCTGGCCGTTTTGGGACGGTACGGGTCTTTATTCTTGGTTTAATTGGCTTTACGGTCTTTTCTTTCCTGTGCGGTTTGGCAACATCGTTAGAAATGTTGGTGTTTTTCCGTATTGGGCAGGGCCTTTGTGGTGGTCCACTTATGCCACTCAGCCAAACCTTGCTTATGCGTATTTTCCCACAAGAAAAACATGCGCAGGCAATGGGCCTATGGGCAATGACCACAGTCGTTGGACCAATTTTAGGGCCAATTTTGGGTGGTCTGATTAGTGACAACCTATCTTGGCACTGGATCTTCTTTATTAACTTACCGGTCGGTATTGTCTGTGTATTAGCAGCAATGCGCTTGTTAAGAGTAGCAGAAACAGAAACCATTTCTTTACGAATCGATACCGTTGGTTTAGGCCTGTTAATTCTCTGGATTGGTGCGTTACAGCTTATGCTCGACTTAGGGCATGAACGTGACTGGTTTAATAGCACGAGCATTGTGGTTTTAGGCTTAACTGCCGCCATTGGCTTTGTGGTGTTCCTGATATGGGAACTCACCGATAAACATCCTGTGGTAGATGTCAAAGTCTTTAGGCATAGGGGCTTTGCTATTTCGGTACTGGCCTTATCGCTTGGCTTTGGCGCATTCTTTGGCAGCATTGTATTGATACCACAGTGGCTGCAAATGAACCTTTCCTATACCGCGACGTGGGCCGGATATTTAACTGCAACCATGGGCTTTGGTAGTTTGACCATGTCACCGATTGTGGCAAAACTTTCGACCAAACATGACCCACGTGCGCTGGCGAGCTTTGGTTTAATTTTGCTGGGCATTGTGACTTTAATGCGGGCATTCTGGACCACAGATGCCGACTTTATGGCACTGGCTTGGCCGCAAATTTTGCAAGGTTTTGCTGTACCATTCTTCTTTATTCCACTGTCTAACATTGCACTTGGTTCAGTGCTCCAGCAAGAGATTGCATCTGCTGCAGGCCTCATGAACTTCTTAAGAACCATGGCAGGGGCGATTGGTGCTTCAATTGCAGTGACCGTATGGGATGACCATGCCAAAGTTGCCCGTAGTGAAATGGTATCAAACCTGAACCCAACCGAAGTACAAAACACACTTCTGCAAAATGGTTTTACGACTGACTCGACGCTTGGAATTATTTCAAACCTTGTCGATAAAGAAGCCATTACTATGTCAGCAAACCATGTGTTTTTGCTATTTGCGATTGTGTTTGTCTTTGCTGGGCTGGTGATTTGGCTGTGTCCAAAACCCAAACAGGTCAGCGGCATGCCTTCTCACTAAACATCAAAAAGCATCTCTTCGGAGGTGCTTTTTTTAGGCCTACTAAAAAATAGCGAGTTTATAAATAGAAAAATTTGCCTGTATTTTAAGAAATAAAACATGCCAGAGTTGAGCAAATCAGTTATAAAAGAGTGTGATATCAAGCGAGGAGGCATAACACAGGGCACAGGATTAATGCCCTTAATCATTTAATATTATTAAAACTTTATTTTTATCAAAGATTAAAAAACTGAAGACCTGAAAACAAAGAAGCTTGCATGGCAATTGCATGGATAGGCAGGCGTATATATTGGAGTTATCACGTGAATAAAAGATATTCATTTTTGTTCAGTAGCTTATTAGCAGTCGGTTTATTACAAGGATGTGGAGATGACTCCTCGTCAGATCAGCCCAAGGATGATTCAAATACAACCCTGCCCAATTTAATTGTAGATAATGACCCCACCAGTTGTAGCAAACTGGCACAAGACGGTTCAAGCGTGGTGGTCGGTTCAAACCAAAATGGTGACCCAGCAGCGCCAGAGGGTGCATCGGGTTATAGACTCGGTAACACGGTTAAATACGCAGATAAATATATGGTGGTGGCAAACACGCCACTTGCAGTAAAAGCAGGTTGTGATGTTTTAAAAGCAGGCGGTAGCGCAGTTGATGCAGCCGTAGCGGTACAAGCCGTGCTTGGTTTGGTCGAGCCACAGTCGAGCACCATTGCTGGTAGTGGTTTTATGATGTATTACGATGCCAAAACCAAGCAAGTCACTGCTTATGATGGCCGTGAAACCGCACCAGCGGCAGCCAACGAATTTTATTTAATTCGCCAAAATATATATGACCCAAATTCACCTCCGCCTGTACCAAGTGCGCGCCGTAGTGGTCGCTCGATTGGTGTGCCGGGTGTGATGCGTTTGCTTGAACAAGCCCAAAAAGAACATGGCAAACTTAAATGGAACCAGCTTTTTGGTGAAGCGATTGGTTTGGCTGACAATGGTTTTCGTATTCCGGGGCGTTTGGCAGATGCTATTGCAAGTAATGCAAGCAATTTAGCACTCGATGCAAATGCAATGGCAACCTATTTCTACCCAGATGGATCACCACGCAAAGTCGGTGAGACCATGACCAATAAAGCCTATGCCAGAACACTTGAAGCACTCGCTTCACAAGGGGCAAATGCTCTCCACACTGGACCTATTGCACAAGCCATTGTGGCAAAAGCAGGGCAAACCGTAGGGGATGACCCAGCAAAAACTCCAATTACCCCAAGTTTGATGACCTTGCAGGATTTATCGAACTATCAGGTGAAAAAACGCGACCCGATTTGTACAACGTACCGTGACCGTTACTACGTATGTACCATGCCGCCTCCATCTTCGGGAGGAATTGCAGTTGCACAGACGCTGGGTATTTTAGAAAACTTTGATATGTCGCTGTATCCACCTAAGAACCCTGAAAATGAAGGTGGTGTGCCCGATGTCATGGGTGTGCATTTAGTGTCTGAAGCAGAGCGTTTGGCCTATGCTGACCGTGATAAATATGTCGCAGATACCGACTTTGTTCGTTTGCCGGCACAGGGTATTCCAAGTTTTATTGATAAAAATTACTTAAAACAACGTGCAGCACTGATTAACCCGAACCAAAGTATGGGCGTAGCACCAGCAGGTAATTTCAATACAGCGGCAGGTGTAGATACCACTGTTGAACATGGCACAACTCAGTTTACGATAGTAGATGCCTATGGCAATGTGGTTTCAATGACATCGACTGTTGAATCGAGCATGGGCTCATTCCACATGGTGGATGGCTTCTTGCTGTCAAACCAGTTAACTGACTTTAGCGCGAACCCTTATGACAGCACTGGGGCGCTGGTTGCCAACCGTGTAGAAGGTGGCAAACGCCCACGTAGTACTATGGCACCAACCTTAGTGTTTAAAGGCACCACGCCAGATGAGTTTTATATGGCAACGGGTTCACCAGGCGGCGGTACGATTATTCAATATGTAGTTAAAACTTTAGTGGGAGCGTTGGACTGGAACTTAAATGCACAGCAGGCCACTTCGCTTGTAAACTTTGGCGCGACCAATAGTCCAAATACCAATATTGATAGCTCGAATGTACAGCTTTCCTTAGTTGACCTAATTGAAGGTTTAAAAGCAAAAGGGCATGGCATTTCTAATACTGCGCAAACCAGTGGTATTTCAACGATTATGAAAGTAAATATAAATAATCAAAGCAAATACGCAGGTGGGGTAGACCCACGCCGTGAAGGGATTGTGTTAGGCAATGGTGCTTTATAGGCTAAACTTTAAAAAAAAGCTGTCATTTTTGGCAGCTTTTTTATAAGGGGCCTTGAAAAAAACAAAAGGCACTCAATTATGTAAGTATGTTCATCAGTGGCAGACTGTTGATAAAATGCACAGCATTTTATTTTATTTATGCTATGATGTGCAGACATTCATGGGGATGTTATTGGCTTCGACGCCGGTGATGAAACTCATAGATGCATGCCGAGAGCGCATTTTCTCTCGTAAATAAAATTTGCATTTAAATAGTCGCAAACGACGAAACTTACGCTCTAGCTGCCTAAGGGCCGCTTGTCCGCTTCCTAGAATACTTGTGGTCTGGGAACCCGACTGAAGCGCACGCACACAAGTCCGTATAGAGTCAAGCCTCGGGGCTTTATACCAAACTTAGAGGATCGCACCTTGTACCCTGTTCGTCGGGTCACTTGGTGTTAAAACAATAGACGATATCTAAGCATGTAGTATTCTCGAGCGTAGTGCTGGCGGACGCGGGTTCAACTCCCGCCATCTCCACCAAGATTCGAAAAAGCCCCAAATATTAATTATTTGGGGCTTTTTTATTGACCAATTAAAATTAACGGTTGTACATAAGGTTTTAGTAAACATGACAAATACGAACTTTTCTCAGGTTGCTGCTTTTATTTGGTCTGTTGCTGACCTATTACGAGGAGATTTTAAGCAATTTCAGTATGGGAGAGTAATTTTACCTTTTACATTACTACGCCGTTTAGAATGTGTATTTGAATCTAGTAAAGCCAGTGTTTTAGAGGCAAATGAGAAAGTGAAGGCTATGCCTTTACCAGAAGAAGCAAAAGAAAAAATTTTATTAAAAGCAACAGATGGCCTATCTTTTTTTAATACCTCAGAGCTTGACTTGAGTAGTTTAGGGCAAAAGAATATTCGAGCAAATCTTGGTAATTACATTCAACACTTCTCAAAAGATGCGCGTGAAATCTTTGAACATTTTAAGTTTGATGAGTTTACGGGTTTACTGGATGATGCAAACTTACTTTATAAAGTCATTCAGAAATTTGCTTCAACCGATTTAAGTCCAGAAAATATTTCTAACCATGATATGGGCTTAGTATTTGAAGAACTTATTCGACGTTTTGCTGAAAGTTCGAATGAAACCGCAGGGGAGCACTTTACTCCACGAGATATTGTACGACTCACCACTGGCCTAATTTTTAGCCAAGATGATGATGCCTTAAATAAAGAGGGTGTGATTCGAACCATTTATGACCCAACTGCTGGAACAGGTGGTTTCTTATCCTCAGGTACGGAATATGTTTATGAACATAATCCTGAAGCAGTGATGCGTGTTTTTGGTCAGGAATTGAATCCAGAGTCTTATGCCATTTGTAAAGCGGATATGCTCATTAAAGGGCAGGATGTCCGTAATATTAAGCTCGGAAACACATTATCTAACGACCAACTCGCTTATGAAAAGTTTGACTATATGCTGTCTAACCCTCCATTTGGTGTGGACTGGAAAAAGATTGAAGACGAGATTAAAGATGAGCACCAACAAAAGGGCTTTAATGGTCGTTTTGGAGCTGGTTTACCCCGTGTATCTGATGGTTCACTGTTGTTCTTGATGCATTTGATTAGCAAGATGCGCGATGTGGATAGCACTGGTCAAGGCAGCCGTATTGGAATTATTTTAAATGGTTCACCATTGTTTACAGGTAGTGCTGGCAGTGGTGAAAGTGAAATTCGTCGTTATATTTTAGAAGCGGATTTGCTCGAAGCGATAATCGCCTTACCTACAGACATGTTCTATAACACAGGTATTGCGACCTATGTTTGGGTGCTCAGCAATAAGAAAGATGCTGAACGTAAAGGCAAAGTGCATTTAATTAATGCGTCGAACCTCAGCTCGAAAATGCGTAAGTCACTTGGTTCAAAGCGTAACTATCTAACAGAATCAGAAATTAGGACAATTACCCAAAACTATGGCGCGTTTGAAGCAGTAGATACACTGACTTTAGATGGTGAAAGTGAACAGCAAAAACCATTCTCAAGCAAAATTTTTAACAGCTATGAGTTTGGCTATCGCCGTGTGACCATTGAACGTCCGTTACGTTTATCAGCGCAATTGTCTGATGACCGAATTGCAACTTTACGTTTTGCGCCTAAGCCATTTAATGCCGTGATGCAAAAAGTCTATGAAAGCTATGGCAAAGATTGGACTGAGACAAGCTATGGGCAGTTGAGTGACGATGCTCAAGTTGAAATTCGTGCTCTGATTAAAGCTGAATTTAGCGAACTGAAAGAAAAAGATATTAAAACTGTACTTGAGCCAAAACTCTGGCTTGAACAACGGGCTTTAATGCGTAAAGCACAAAGCTTACAAACCAAGATCGGTACAGCACAGTTTGATGATTTTAATATCTTTGATGAGCTACTTAAACAGGCTTTAAAAGACAGTAGCATTAAACTCGAAGGCAAAGAGAAAAAGCAGTTCTTGGATGCCGTCACTTGGAAAAATCCAGAAGCTGAACCATGCATTAATAAAGTGATTAAGGGTAAAGAAAACCCGCTATATGGTCAGTTTAGCTATAAAGCTAAAGTAGTTGAGTTTGTACAGGATGGCGATTTGCGTGATGCAGAAAATATTGCGCTTGACCACCCAAGCCAAAGCACCATCGATTTAATTGAGTCTTATTTTAAGCGTGAAGTACAACTGCATGTGCCTGATGCATGGATTAATGCCGATAAGCGTGATGCACAGGATGGCGAGATTGGCATAGTCGGTTATGAGATTCCGTTTAACCGTCATTTTTATGTGTATCAACCGCCACGTGATTTGGCGGAGATCGATGCTGACTTAGATGCGGTGAGCCGTGAAATTATGGCACTGCTGCAAGAGGTGCATTCTTAATGATGAGCTATTCTGAATTCAAATATAGTGATTATTTTAAAACTGAATTACCTTCGCACTGGCAAGAAAAGCGGTTGGGCTTTCTTTCTATGCAAACAAAAAATGCTTTTGTAGACGGACCTTTTGGTTCAGATTTAAAATCGGATGATTATTTGGATGAAGGTATACCTTTAATCCAATTAAATAACATACGAGATGGAAAGCATATTCTTCGCAACATGAAATTTATCTCGCAAAATAAAAAAATAGATTTGATTCGACACTTAGCATTACCTCAAGACATAGTGATAGCTAAAATGGCTGAGCCAGTGGCTAGAGCAGCCGTTGTATCAGATGAATATGATGAATACGTAATTGTTGCAGACTGTGTCAAATTAAGCCCTGACTTAGAATTAGTGGATTTAAATTTTTTAATTTGGGCGATTAATTCAGATTGTGTAAGGGAAAACGCTGAACTCGTTTCAACAGGCACAACACGTATTAGGATTAACTTAGGTGAATTAAAAAAACTTAAAGTCCCTTATCCTTCTTTATCTGAACAAGTCAAAATTAGACAATATCTCGACCATGAAACCGCAAAAATTGATACCCTTATTGCCAAACAAGAAGAGTTGATTGCACTGCTTAAAGAAAAACGCCAAGCAGTGATTAGTCATGCTGTGACTAAAGGTTTAAATCCAAATGTACCGATGAAAGATTCAGGTGTGGAATGGTTAGGGGAAGTGCCTGAGCATTGGACTGTGAGTAAATTTGGTTATATTTCTCAAGTAGTCCGTGGTGGTTCGCCACGTCCTGCTGGTGATCCAGCATTGTTTAATGGTGATTATTCACCATGGGTAACAGTTGCCGAAATTACAAAGGATGATGAGCTATATCTTACAAGTACAGAAACTTTCCTGACAAAGAAAGGTAGTGAGCAGTGTCGAGTTTTTCAATCAGGCACTTTGTTGCTTTCGAATAGTGGTGCAACACTTGGAGTTCCTAAAATCTTGTCTATCAATGCTAATGCAAACGATGGTGTAGTTGGATTTGAGGATTTAAAAATAGACATAGAGTATGCTTATTTTTATTTATCCATTTTGACAAATGATTTACGTGAAAGAGTTAAGCAAGGTTCAGGGCAACCAAACTTAAATACAGATATCGTCAAAGCTATTCCGATAGCAATTCCACCTGAAAATGAAATTAAGAAAATTGTTGTAGACATCAAAAAGAAAATTGATCATTTCTCTAAGTTAATGGGATCGGCTGAAAAGGCTATTCAACTCATGCAAGAACGCCGTACAGCCCTTATTTCAGCAGTCGTAACAGGTAAAATTGACGTTCGTAACTGGCAACATTTGAATAAAAATAATAATCAAGATAACATGGAGTTAAGTGCATGAGATCAGATGTAACTTTAGAAACGATTTTCCAGAAAGATATTATTGATCAAATGCAAAGCCGCGGTTGGCAGGTGGGTTCAGCGCAGGGCTACAACCGTGAAAAAGCACTTTATGAGCAAGATGTTTTAGACTTTGTACAAAAGACCCAAGACTTAGAGTGGCAAAAATTTAAAAGTATTTTCCCCAATGATACTGAGCGTCATTTTTTAGATACCGTCGTAGCACAGCTTAAGAAAGCGGACATTAACGCCACAGATATTGAATCCCGCAGTTATGGGACTTTGGGCGTATTGCGTCATGGACTGAAAACCCGTGGTACACGCTTTTCATTTTGCCAGTTTAAACCTGAACATGGTTTAAACCCACACTTAAATGAAATTTATAAACAGAATATTTGTCGTGTTGTACCTGAGTTGGTGTATAGCCCATATGCTAACAAAGCCGAACTCGAAGCAACAGGTAAACAAGCAAAAAAATGGCGCATCGATTTAGTCCTGTTTATTAATGGCTTTCCTGTGGCAACACTGGAACTCAAGTCAGAGTTTAAACAAGCCGTGCAAAATGCCATGGCACAATATAAAAAAACACGTCTGCCAAAAGACCCTGAAACCAATAAGCCAGAACCGTTATTGACCTTTAAACGAGGTGCATTGGTACATTTTGCGGTGAGCCAGTATGAAGTCTATATGGCAACTCACCTCAATGGTGACAATACCTATTTCTTGCCATTTAACAAAGGCACCAAAGAACAGGGGGCAGGTAATGACGTACCTGAAGATGTGAATGAATATGCCACAGGTTATCTGTGGAATGAAGTTCTAACCCCAGATAGCTTGCTTAATATTATTGGTAACTTTATTCATTTACAGATTGAAGAAAAAGAAGATTGGGAAGGGCGTAAATATAAAAAAGAAAGCCTGATTTTTCCCCGTTATCACCAATGGAAAGTCGTGACCAAATTAGTCGAAGACTCCTTGGCACAAGGCACAGGACAAAAATATTTGATCCAGCACAGTGCAGGTTCAGGTAAATCTAATTCAATTGCATGGACCGCACATCAACTGTCTAGCCTATATGATGCTAACAATAAAAAGATGTTCGATTCTGTGATTGTAGTGACTGACCGAACGATTCTCGATGCACAGCTACAAGATACTATTTATCAGTTTGAACATGCTGACGGTGTGGTCGGACGAATTAATAATAAAGAAGGTGATGGTTCCAAATCTGAAAAATTGGCAAAAGCTTTAGAGATGGCGCAGCCAATTATTATTGTGACCATTCAAACTTTCCCATTTGTACTGCGTGCTATTGAAAATAGTACCAGCTTAAAAGAACGTAAATATGCCGTAATTGCCGATGAAGCACATTCTTCGCAAAGTGGTTCAACTGCACGCCAGCTAAAAGAAACTTTGATGCTTGAGGAGCGTGATGAGGATGATCAGCTTACTTCAGAAGATGTATTAGATGCGGTCATGGCTTCACGTAAAGGGAGTGAAAATTTAAGTTTCTACGCCTTTACGGCAACACCAAAAGATAAAACATTACAGCTCTTTGGTCGTTTGCCGAATCCTGAACTACCGCCATCCAAAATCAATAAGCCCGAAGCCTACCATGTCTATTCAATGCGCCAAGCGATTGAGGAAGGGTTTATTCTGGATGTTCTAAAGAACTATACCAACTATAAAGTCATTTATAAGCTTAAGCAAAAGATTGAAGAAAAAGACGATCAGGTTGATGCCAAGAAAGCTAAGATCAAACTCAATCAATGGGTACGTCTACATGACCATAATATCTCGCAAAAAGTACGAGTGATTATTGAACATTTTAAAAAGAATGTAATGGGCTTATTGGGTGGGCAAGCTAAAGCCATGGTCGTTACCAGTTCACGAAAAGAAGCGGTACGCTATAAGCAGGCTTTTGATAAATATGTGGCAGAACATAAATATACCAATATCCAAGCGATGGTAGCATTTTCAGGTGAGGTTGAGTTTTCGGAAAATGATGCAGATAGTAGTCATTTAATTGGGAAAAAATTTACTGAGAGTAATATGAACCTAAACTTGAAAGGACGTGAAATGCGTAAGGCATTTGATAGTGATGACTTTCAAGTAATGATTGTGGCAAATAAGTTCCAAACAGGTTTTGATCAACCAAAACTTTGTGCGATGTACGTCGATAAAAAATTAGGTGGTGTGGAATGTGTACAAACCTTATCACGCTTAAATCGTATCTATCCTGGTAAGGCAGAGTCTGGCACATTTGTACTAGATTTCTTTAACGATCCGCAAGATATTTTGGATGCGTTCCAACCTTATTACCAAACAGCAGAACTAGCAGACGTTTCTAATCCTGATATTGTCTATGACTTAGCTGAAAAACTTAAAGCGGCACGTATTTTCTTAATGACCGAAGTTGAACAATTTGTTGATGCTTTCTATAGCAAAAATAAATCCAATGCTGCACTTGCCAATATCTGTAAACCTGCGATGCAACGTTGGCAGCAAAGTTATACGAAAGCAATTAATGATTATGATGTGACAAAAAATCGTTTGGAAATTACTAAACGAACAGGCGAACCCGTTTTAATTGCCAATGCTGAAAATGAATTTGCCGAAGCGAAAAAAGCGCGTGATGCACTCGAAATCTTTAAAAAGGATTTAGGTAGTTTTACGCGCTTTTATGAGTTTATGTCGCAGATTGTAGAATATGACGATAAAGAACTCGAAAAAATCAGTTTATTCGCTCGTAACTTACGTCCTTTATTGCGTGAGCAAGCGGCTGATGAAGATGTGATTGACTTAAGTAATGTTGCTATGAGCCATTATCGACTCTCTAAGATTCGGCAGCAGGATATCCAACTTAAAGCCAATAGTACTGAACATAAATTAGAACCAGCTAATGATTTGGGTACGGCAAAGCCAAAAAATAAAAATGAAGAATTTTTATCAGTCATCTTGCAGCGTGTAAATGAAGTATTTATTACCGATAAGCTGACAGATCAGGACATGATTAATTATGTATATACGGTAGCAGACAAGATGTCTGAAAACACTAAAATGATGAAACAAATTCAAAATAATACTCGTGAACAAGCAATGTTGGGGGAGTTTGATAGTGCTTTAGATGATGCTGTTTTAGATAGTAATACTGCACATAATGAACAAACTATGCAGTTGATGAGCGATCCAGCTAAGATGCGTCAGTTTGCGAATATTATTTATGATGTATTAGCAAGCAAAGAGAATAAATCGGTAAATTAGTTTGAGTGCCGTAAAATTAAAAAAGGGGAAAGCTGATTAGTACCTCAATCAGTTATAGATAAATAGTATTTAGTGAATAATTTATGAATAGTAATGAACTTTATCAATTATGGGATGAGTTTTTAGAGTCATGGCCTGTACAACGAGTAGAAGCAATGACATTAGAAGAATATACCAAAGCTGGTGATCCTGATTCATTTATGAATTGGGTTGAGTTTAGAACCAAACCACTTGCAACTATTTCGGGTACATCTTCTTTTATATTTGGAATTTATAGTAGAAAAGATCAAACAGCTAAATCAAATACAAAAAATAATATCTATGAAGATCAATATGCTTGGCGAGTTGCTTATGGTCGCACCAAGGAGAGTGCTTTTCAGCATGTAAAGACTCAAATTTTAGCTGTAATTAAAGCGATTCAGAATAATGATCTTCATAAAATAGAAGACATAGATCTAATTAAAACAGTGAAGTGGAAAATCGCGTTTTTATATCAAGATCGAAATAACTTAAAAATTATTCCAACTTTTGCTGAGCAAAGATTACGTTATTTAACTGGTGTAGGCCTTAAAGATAAAGATTTCACCATAGAGAAGGCGTACCAGCAATTAATAAGCGAGAAAGGAGATCAGGACTTATTTGATTTTAATAGTGCTTTGACTCAAAAATATTTGGAAGCAAATCCAAAAGATAAGTTTAATACGCAAATTGCATATGATTATATGCATGAACGTTATCCTGAATTTGAAAAAAATACTGAATATTTATTTGTTATAGAAAATAAATATAACTATGAATTAGCTTTAGAAACAACAAATTTTGATAAATCTAGTCCACGACTATTTCTTAAATGTATACCACCTAAATATATAAAAGGATTACAAGTAAATTCAATTCTTAAAGGAAAAAGTCCTAATAGTAATTTAGAGAGTACAAAAACACTCACAAGAAATGATGAGTTTGTACAAGTGATAGTTACAAACATGCAGCAACTTGAGGCATTTTGTAATTGGTGGGATGAGTTAAATGAAAGTAATCAAGATAGCTCGGAAGCATCAAAGCTGGAAGTAAGTCAAATGGAAGAAATAGCACAACCTTTAAACCGTATTTTATTTGGCGCTGCTGGTACAGGTAAGACATACCATACGATCAATCATGCACTTTCAATTATAAAGAATAGTTCCTTAGAGAAAATTTTAATCGAAGAAAGAAAACTTGGTCGTAAAGTTTTAAAAAAACAGTTTGACGAGTACAGAGAACAAGGAAGAATAGAGTTTGTAACTTTTCATCAAAGTTTCAGTTACGAGGATTTTGTAGAGGGGATTCGTGCAGAAAGTAAAAAAAATGAAAAAAATGAATATATTGTTCACTACCCTATAATATCGGGCATATTTAAAAGAATTTGTGAAAATATAAAAAAAGAGAAAGAAAGGATTGATTTTGGTGATGATTACGTTAGTGATGAGAGTATTCAAAAAGCACTAAATGAGTTAATTGAAAAAGTCAAAAAACAGGAAACTTCATTTTTTACAAAGACTGGCTATGAGTTTATATTAAGATTAAACCAAAATGGAAAACTTGCTGCACGAGCGGTATCGGGTAAAGGCAGTACAACCTCATTATCTCATCCAGCAATTGCTAGATATCTCAAAGATCAATCAGATGAAATAATTGCAAATAAAAGTTATGAATGGGCAATCGCGAAAGAGCTACGCCAAGAAGTAAAAAAAGAAAAATATAAATCTGATTATATTCAAGAACCTTATATTTTAATTATTGATGAAATAAACCGTGGGAATATTTCTCGTATTTTTGGTGAGTTAATTACTTTAATAGAAGAATCAAAACGTACAGGGGCAGAAGAAGAACTATCTGTCACTTTGCCATATTCTAAACAGGAATTCACTGTACCAAGTAATCTTTACATTATCGGTACTATGAACTCTTCTGACCGTTCATTAACCGGTTTAGATGTTGCCCTACGCCGTCGATTCACTTTTATTGAAATGCCACCTAGACCAGATTTACTTAAAGATAAAAATGGACAACCTATTCAGATTAATGCCGTAAATCAAGAAGGCGTGAATATGTCTGTAAACATTTCTGAATTGCTTACAGTTATTAACCAACGTATTGAAGTACTGTTGGATCGAGATCATTGCATTGGGCATGCTAACTTTATGTCGCTAAATAGCCAGTCGACAGTAGAGGAATTGGCTCAAATTTTTAAACAAAAAATTATTCCACAACTTCAAGAATATTTTTTTGATGATTGGTCAAAAATTAATATGGTATTAAATAGGAATGGTATGTTGGAAGCTACTTCTTTAGAAAGATCAAAGATTTTTCCAAACGTTAATACAGAAGAAATAGGTTTCTTTGATGAACAAAAAATATGGAATTTGGTAGAAAGTGAATTTGATAATATTCAAAGCTTTGCAAAGATTATTAAGCATTAATTGAGAAGAGGCATGTCTGATTTTACCGTTAGAGAATATGCTTTCATAAGTATTGCTTATGATGGATGTCCTCAGTCAACACTCGATCACGCTTATATTCCTAAATCTGCATTTGAATATTTGTGCGAACTTTCAGCTTCTTTTTCAAAACATGGGGCAAAAGTATTTGAATTAGCTGGGCATAGAAAGCTTAGACTAGATCAATATGTTGGAGTTATCGAAACCAGATGTGGTACGCGTATTGAAATATTGCCCAAGCATGTTGATATAATTCTTAGTGAGTCTAATCAAACTGCGATTGAAAAAGAACGCGAGCTCTTAAAAAAGATGCTCAAAGTATCTCTACATTTACCATACCGTGATGCTGGGGAAGCTAGCCTAAATCGCTTTAAACAACCTATACATGAGTGGATCATAGAACAGTTTCTTTGTAATTTTGAAAAACTTATTCAATATGGTTTGCGTTTTGATTATCAACGTGTTCAGGAAGAACAAAAGTACTTAAGAGGACAATTACTGCATGTCAAACATATGCGACAATCCCCAGCAAGAAAGCATATTTTTCCGATTGAACACGACATCTATGAAGTTGATCGCCCTGAAAATAGGTTAATTAAAACTGCATTAGATGTCGTTTGTAAAAAAACACGAAGCTCTAAAAATTGGAAACTTGCTCAAGAGCTTCGCTTAATGACTGGAGAAATTCCAAAGAGTCAAAATATAGTTCAAGATTTCAAGCAGTGGCAATCAGGGCGTTTACTCGCACTATATGTAGATATAAGACCATGGACTGAGCTGATTTTAAGTGAATATATGCCTGTATCTACTCATGGTGGTTGGCGTGGGATGAGTTTACTATTTCCTATGGAAAAACTTTTTGAGCATTATGTTGCTTATCATTTACATCATGAGTTAAAAGAGTGGGATGTAAAAACACAAGTATCGAATCAACATATTTGTACTTTTAATGAAAAACCACTTTTTAGATTGAAACCTGATATTTATATTCAGCACAAGTGTTCCCCGTACAAAATTATTTTAGATACCAAATGGAAATTATTAGACCAAAATGATCGAAATCGACGCTTTGGATTGAAAGATAGTGATGTGCAACAAATGTTTGCCTATAGTCATTATTATTTAGACCATGCCAGTGAAGTAATTCTAATTTATCCTTATCATAAAAATAAGTTTGAAGACGAAATTTGCTTTAAATTTAATGTTCAAAATGATCAAGCTATGCTGCGGGTTATTCCATTTAATTTAGATAAGCCATATGACTTTATAAAATCTATTTCTTTATCAAATTTTGAGAGTAAACTTTAAACGATTGATAAGAAAGAGATATATCGGATAGTTTTTGAATAATATGTGAAAACATACTCTGAAAATTGGGGAAATTTCAAAACATGATTACTCCGCTGGGGAGCGGTTTAAGAAAGGGTAATCATCGATTCTTAAATAATTTATAAGATTTGGTTAGATCAAATGAACAACTTTATAACGAGATGTGTAAATAATCTGAGGCAGTGGCATGAAGTTGCGCTGACAATGACTAAAGCGATAGTTGCAATAGGAGTGTTGTGCTTAGTTGCATACCTTTTAACAATTAGCTATATCCCTTCAGAAATTAGCTTTGGCGATACACTTATTTTTTTACTGATTTTTGCAGCTTTTTCTATTGTTTATACCGCATTCTGCATGATGTTATTTTTCTTTGGTATTTCTTTACTGCCAGTGACTTATTTCATCTTAAGTGTGGTTGATAGATATCTGCCATCTCATATCAAAATCGGAGAAAAACTTCCATTTCCAAAGATTAGTATTATTACATTGGGCGTATCTGTTTACCTTCTCTACATTATTCGTGGTTTATTTTTCCTAGATTGGAAAATTAATGCTTATATTGGCATTACTATAAGTCTAATTTCTTTCTCTTATTATGCTTTTTATGTTAATCAGAAGAGAGTCAAAGAATACCGTTTAAAGTTTGAAAATTTAAGAGAAATTATTGATGATCCTAAAGCGAGTAAAAATCTAAAAAATTTTGCAGAAACAAAGTTAAAGCAATTAGAAATATGGATTAAAAATTCTATACAGTCAGCTCTTTTTCTTATTCTAACTCCACTAATCTTTATGTCTTTGATTGAAGACGTGGGCAAAATTTTTTTATATTACACTATGGAAAAAACTGGTGTAAGAATAGAAAAGGCAACCTTATATATTAAAGAACCGTATGCAAATTTAATTGAATTGCCACAAACAACAACTAAGGAGCTGAATCAGTATAAAACCTTTATTTTTAAAGATGTTAAAGTGTTATTTCAAGGCATTGGTAAAAGTACTTTAGTTTCTTACAAAGTGAAAGATATAGAAAAGCAGTTAGTGATTCCAAATGAATATATTACTGTAGAGCGAAGCAAGAAAATTGAAGAGTAATTAATTATAAAGAATAAGAAATAGTTAGAGCTATGAAAGCAAGGATATAAACAATTGCTATTGTTGTTCTAGCCATAGCGTTTGCATCACTACTTTTTTCCGTAAGTGGGGGGAAAAGTGGTAATGCTGCATTTTTTAAAATAAAGAATATTAAGGCGTACCCTGCAATAAGTGAAAATACATATTCAAATCCCAATTTTTCCTTAAAGTAAGCAATTAAAGCCATTATTAACATGAATAGGGCTAAGCTCATTAAAAGATATCTCTTAGAGGGAGAGTCTTTTATAAAGAAATCTTCAATTGACATAGAAATGGCTCGCTTTGAAATATTAAATTTTAGATGAACAATTTTTTTAAAATCAACTGATTAATTTTTTTGAGTATTTGATCCTAGACAGTATCGTGGACAACAAATCCCTCTAAATTCTTAAAATATTTCTTCTCAAAGGCTTCAGGGCTTAACCAGCCATTTGCAGAATG
>NZ_KI391939.1:191951-384181 GCF_000162375.2 Acinetobacter sp. RUH 2624
GACGTTTTCGCCAGGCATAATAGCCTGAAGTGCTGACACCTAGGTATTTACAGGCAGAAGATACCGTGACTTCATTCATATCTAGATCTTGAATTACCGTGTACTTTTCTTGGCATGATCTGTTAGAAAGTACACATGCGCTTTTTTTAAGATGTCATTGGCTTCCTTGAGCTGTTTGACTTCTTTCTCTAATTCCAAGATCCGCTGTTGTTCTGGTGAAAGTTGACGTTTGCTTGAACCCACTGGATTGGTTTCACGAATCCATTTGTCTAAAGTTGAATAACCCACACCTAATTTCTGGGCGATTGCAGCTATAGGCTCGTGTGAGTTTGAAAGTGCATAATCAATTGCTTGCTGTTTAAATTCAGCACTAAAACGTTTGGCCATTTCTTGGATCTCCAAAGTTAACGTTACGTTATCTTTAGAGGGAAGTACTGTCCATTATTTTGGCTAGGATCAATTCTTTCTATGTAAAAAGAATAGACTAAGTTTTTTGATTAACCTAGATACTTCAAGACAAATGGTAGGAATAAATCCTTAGAAAAGGAAGTAACGAAATTCCCCCCAAGGCCCCCGTGCCACAACAGAACTTTAATTTTTTGCGCTGATTTAAAGTCATCCACCATTGCGACACAGAGATAAGGGAGCTAAGCCAAACGCTTAGCCCATGTCGTTTTTATCGCACCGCCGCATCACACTAAAAAAAGTAGGGGCAAAGTCCTGTGGGAGAGCAGGACTTTGCAAACTGACATGTTCTAGGCGTTGCATAAGCTGAGGTGAATACACTTGTTCAAGCCGTTGGTAAATACAGTCGCAACTGGCTTGGGTGTGCCCACCCGACAGGCAAATTTTTTCAAACTCCTGCTGCGTGCGGAGGTCACAACCCGAAACGCCGTAATCGCCGACAACAAGGCCTAAAACCAAAATAGTTTTATAAAATTTCATATTATTCTCGTGATGATTTGGGGATATCTCAATGAGAAAAAATAAACTGCTATATTTTAAGTTTTAAAATCATTTTTTAGGCAATAGTTAACCTGCCTATAAAAGCAATAAAATAAAATGATTAAAATTTTAAAATAAAAATAATTTATAAATTTGAAAATTTAGATAATAGAAAACCTAAATTTTAAATAAATAAAAAGTTTATAAGGGAGAGGGGATAAGTTTATATAGTGGCATGGTCAACTCCTTAGAATTTATGGAGCTCTACCACCGAAAATCACCGTCAATTGATTAGGGTGGTAGAACGAAAAGGGGTTAGCAGACTGGGATCCATGGAACCAGCACGCGCAAGCGCGTCCCCCTCTCGTCCTACCGCAAAGAAAAGGGACGCAAGGGTCTAACGACTTATAGTAGAACTATAACCCGCCGTGGATCTACGGTCTGCTAAAACCGTCTGGCAATGTAGGCCAGCGAGACCATAATAATCATAAGTTTTTAATAGGTCAATTCAATTTAAATAAAATATTATAAAAATTTTAAATATAAATTTATATTTTAATTAAGCTCAAAAGTTAATGTATTTAAAGCCGTAAATTAATAAAAATAATAAAGCTAAACTAAACGTTTAGCTTGTTCTTAAAATATATAACGGTAATTAATAAATACACGGTGCTGGTCCCAATCTTTCCGAGACATGCCATTTATTTTTTCACCTAGGTTTGCATTTTCAAATTTTGACTCATAATGCAAAAATGAATAACGCACATCTAAGTTTTTCACCCACGGCAAGGCATAACTCACCGTAAAGTCAAAGTAACGCTCTTTACCCTCAATATCACTGCTGATGTTACTTTGGTGCGCGCCAAAGCCATAAATATACTTCGCCTCGGTTTTTAAACCTTTCACGTAGTCTTTCCAGTTATATTTCAAGCGAAGGGCAACGGCGGTTTCATCGTTATTGGTAAAATCAGGGCCAATGGTCGCCGAGGTCGGAAACGGGTTGGTGCCGTGGTCTTGCGTTAAAACCGAGTTACGGTCGGAATGCACGGCAAAGTTATCTTCAATCCAAAAGCCATCAAACTTTGAAACGGCAATGCCACCTTCGAGATTATTCTTGGCCATATTTACATCGACAAAGTAACCATTGCCACGGTTGTTAATGTCTTGGCCTTTGACACAGTCCAGCTCGGACTCGGCACTGCATTTAAACAGCTTGCCATCATCACGCGAGAAAAAAGCACCCGTGTTGAATGTCCACACAAGGCTATGCAGAGGCAATTTATATTGAGCAATCGCCCCGTACTTTTTTAAATAATCTTTGCTATTTAAATATTCGGCATTCACGCTCCAGTTTTTGTATTGATACTTGGCACCAAGCAAACCGACATAATCAATTCGCTCGTCATTTTCAGTCACCAGTTTTTCAAATGAGTCCATGCTGCGCGGTTTCCAGCGATCATAGTAGGCGATGTAAGTCTGTAGCTGATCATTCAGCTGAAACTGACCACTCGCCCCCGAAAAAGTGTCGGGTACCGCGCGGTTGTTGGTGCTTTTAAGCAACAGCGAATCGTACAACTGGCGGCCTAACTTAATTTCACCTTTGTCGCCGAGTTTTGCTTTGATGTAGAGCTGCCCTAAAGTTGCAAAGTTTTGATCAAGCTTGCCGTTATTTTCGACTTCTAAAAGCTGAGCACTAGGCTTGCCAGAGTCAAATAACTTGGTGACTGCATAGATTGAACCATCTACCCCAAGCCAGTCCCACAAGTAAGGTGACTGATAATTTAACTCCAGGCCTAAGGCACTTTGCTCATATTCACTCGACGAAGGCGAAGGGTTCGCAAGCGTGGGGTGGGCGGTGCCTTCATCGTTCCAGTAACGGGTGTTGAGTTTTAATTCTAACTTGCCAAATTCTTGAGGAAGCTCTGCATAAGCATTGCTCACGCTGCCTAAACCGATACAGCCCCATAGCAAATATTTATTCATTTTAAATTCCTTTTTTAAGCATGAATAAGCCCTTTGCCTAACGCTGAGGTTAGGCAAGCTTTTTTATGAAATGGATGAATTAAGGAGATAGTTTTTCGAGCACTTGGCCTTTGGTTTCAATGGCAAACAAGAATGTCACCAGACCACCAACGAGTGCCACAACAGCCAGCACACTAAACACATATTGAATGCCATAGCCACCAACCACGAGGCCCACCATCACAGGCCCAATTGCAGAGCCAGCACGAAGCCAAGCAGTACTAAAACCAATGCCCATCGCACGGAGGCGAGTTGGGTAAAGTTCGGCAGCGTAAAGATATAAAGAGAATGAAATAGTCTGCAAAATGGCATAACTCAGCGTTGCTAAAATCACCACTTGCATGGCCGATTTTGCGCCTAAAATCGAAAGGCTCATGAGTGGAATAATCGCCAAGAAAAATGCTGCACTGTACCAAGGGCGGCGACCGACTTTATCAATCATTAACGCACAGATAATAGAAGCAATCACACCTACGCCCGAAGTAATCCAGCCATAACCCAAACTGGTTTGCAGCGACAGACCAAAGTGTTGTTTGTAGAGAGATGGCAGCCAAGTCACCATGGCATTGTTCACCATGTATACGCAAAACCACATGCCCCACAGGGTAAAGGTACGTTTACGGTAAATACCACGGAATAGCTCGCGCCAGTCGGTTTTTGCCATGCCTTGCGGGTTAATTTCTTTAACCACAGGTTCAGCCAAAGTTTTACCGCTTTTGATGGCACCGTCTTCAAAGCTTTTGACGACTTGATCGGCTTCTTTAAAACGACCTTTTGAGGCAAGCCAACGCGGTGACTCAGGTAAGAAAAACCGTAAAGGAATGACCAAGATTGATGGAATTAAGCCCACAATAAACATGACTTTCCAGCCGTAAATTGGCATCAGGAAAAACGCTGCCATACCTGCAAACATAAGACCGAGTGGAAATAAAACTTCATAGAGCAAGAAAAACTTACCGCGCTTTTCTGCACCAATAAACTCATTAATATAGGCACTCGCAACAGGCACTTCGCCACCTGTACCAACGCCTTGTAAGAAACGGAAAATTAACAGCGACATTCCGCTCCACGCAAACAGACAAGAAATATCCATTGCCACAAACAGTAAAATGGTAAAAGACAGCACTTTTAAACGACCGACTTTTTCGGCAAGAGAACCAAAAAAGATCGCACCGACCAGTTGCCCGACATAGCCCGCGGCAATGATCGCACCGACATAGGCAGGCGTGAGGTGCCATTCGGTAATGAGTTGGGGTAAAGCAAAGGCAATCGCAAGAACAGTATAAGCGTCAAAAAAGGTCGCGATACCGATGGTAATTCGCATAAATTGCAATCGTCCGGTGACGGGTAGCCGTTCGAGTCTTGCAATAATTTCCGCATTTTTTTGATGATGACTAATTTGTTCTACATCCGCTAGATTTGTCATCTTATATCTCCTTATCACTACATTCCTCGTAGTTTTGTTGTTCTATTTCGCACTACCTGTTCACCACAGTTTGCATGCTTTTTATTATTGTTTTTAAGAGACATGCCCGATGTTTGGCCTCAGGCAGCGTACAGGAAAAAAAGGCTAGCGTATATGCTAGCCCGAATGGAATTTAAGCAACGGCTTGGGTTAAATCGACCTTGCCAATTCCGGCTTGACGCATTGCATCATGAATTTCTTGCTCAGCACCATCTGCTAGTGGAAGCAGAGGTGAACGCACAGTGGCATGGTCCAAAATTCCGCGAGCAACCAGTGCATGTTTAAGTGCGACTGTTCCTTCCATGTGTGAACCGCGGTGATAAACATTGCGAGTCACTGGTAATAATTGGTCGTGAATCGCACGTGCTTTGGCGTAATCTTTGGCTTTACCTGCTTTAATCATTTCAATTAATAGTTCAGGGGCAATATTGCCGTAGCCAACCAAAGCGCCGTCTACATCAAACATGGTGTGAAGCAAATATTCATCGTGGCACGTCAACACCTGTAAGTCTGGACGTTCACGGCGAATAATCGGAATTTCGACATCCCAGCGGCGCATGTTACGCACACCATTTTTCATGGCAAATACGCCCGGCTGTGCAGAAATATCAAGTAGAGTGTCTAGGTCGTAAGTGGCCTTCGTTGCATCTGGATATTGGAATAAAATAGATGGCAAACCACTTTCTTCATAAATCGCTTTATAGCGGTCTTGTGGTGCGCCTTTTTGATAGCCAAAACGCAACCAGCCATGTGAAGGGTAAATCAAACCTGCTGAAGCACCTGCACTCACTGCACGTTTTGCTTCTTCTGCTGCAACCGAAGTACCTTCGAGCGTAATCCCTGCGATTACCGGAATTTTGTCATCTACCGATTTAACAAAGCTTTCGATGACCTGCATTTGTTCTTTTTGCGACAAGAATGTTCCTTCACCTGCATGCCCAAGAACAACCAAGCCTTTCACACCATCAATACTGCCTAACCATGAACCTAAACGTTGAATTGCATCATGGTCTACTTGTCCGTCACGGGTAAAAGGAGTCACAGGTGCTGGGGTTAATCCACGTAAATCTAAACTCATAATCGTACTTCCTATACAGTGTAATTAAATATTCTCTGGTTCTTAATCTGACTTAAATCGTGTTGTAGAGAACATGATTGGAGTATAGAAATAGGTGAGCTATGTAGGAATTACCAATTCTTGAATTTCAGTTATACTGAAAATGTATGGCTCAAAATGCTGCCTATTTACGATTTAGGAAGAATCGATGAATTATGAATTATGGAAAATATTTTTAGATGCGGTGGAACTCGGTAGCTTAAGTAAAGTCGCGATGCTGCATAACACCAACCAACCGCAAATCAGTCGGCAAATGAACGAGCTTGAGGCCCAATGTGGCGGACGTTTATTTAACCGAACTGGACGCGGCGTAGAACTCACCGATTTAGGCCAGCATTTACTTCCTAAAATTCGTTCATGGCTGAACGTAACCGACCAACTGAATAATGAAATTTTGCACTCGACCGACACCCCAATTGGTACGGTGCGCATAGCTAGCTTACCGTCTACAGCACATCCGTTGTTATCGACTTTGTATAAAGTGCTTCAAGAGAAATATCCCCTAATTAAACTTTCAGTACGTGAAGGGCAAGGCGTGCATTTAGAAAAATGGCTAGAAGATGGCAGCGTCGATTTAGCCATACTCTATCGCTTTAACCCAACGCCTAAACAGGGCGATGTTTACCTTACCCAAGCCGATACCTATTTGGTCGGCTGTGAAGGAGATGTGTTAACTCGTGAAAATGAAGTCGACTTTAAAAAGATAAGCCAGTTACCGCTGGTCACGTTTTGCAGGCCAAGTAACTGGCGCAATTTTTTAGACCACATGGCTTATGAAAATGGGGTAGAGCTGAATATTGTGTTTGAAGCCGATTCGATTAGTTTACAAACCCATTTGGTTTCCGAGTCTCGCATGTATACCATGCTGGGGCCGCAAGCGTTAAAGAAAGCTAGCCAATACACTCCAATTCAAGCTGCAAAAATTATTAACCCCGCGCTCAAGCGTTATATTTCTTTGTCTATTTCTAAACATGGCTATTTAACGCCTGCGTGTAAGGCGGTGATGGAAGAAATCAGGAATCTTGCCGATTTGCTTTAAAAAAACTTGTAACTTCATGACTGGCACTGCTGCATCGTACGCAGCATGGTTTTTACAAAATCACGCGGCACTTCTGGGCTTTGTAGACTTAACCTTCCAAGCTTCTGCATGAGTTTTGGGGAGTATTGGCGTTCTAAACGATGATAAATACACAGACAGGTCGCGCAACTATAAATTTTAAGTAAAAGTCACTGTTTCATCATAGTCGGAGCGGTTTTAGAGGCCAAATTGATTTGACGATAGAAGCATTTATGTTTTTGAAATGAATATTATTAAGTAAAATTTTAATAATATTTTATTTTTAATTAATAATAAAAATATTGCAGAATATTTATTCAATAAAGTGAAATAATTTATTTAAGATAACTTTTTAATACAAAAATATTATTATATTTATATCTTTGATTTTATTAAAATTTACTAAAAATTCGCATGTTTACTTGTTTGATGGTTTTGTATCTGTTTGTTAATATGAGTAAGTTAATTTGTGGTTAAAATAACAATGTTAAATAATATTTTTGATTTCTTAGATAAAATTGGTTTTGCTTCACAAAAACGGGCTCTACATATTTATTTTACTAATCCTGAAATAAATAATCAGGTTTTTTTACAACGTATTGATGGCTTTCATTCTATAAATGAAGGGCTTTCTGCTGAGCTTATTTGCTTATCAATAAACCCTTATATTTCTTTAAAACAATTTATTGGATGCCAAGTTGCCGTAGAACAAGTAACAGATTCAGGCAAATTATTTAGAACGACAGGAATTATCATAGGGGCGAGTCAAGGGCAAAGTGATGGCGCACTTTGTTTATATAAACTGACTATGCAAGATGCGACCAGTTTATGGCACAAACGACGTAATAGTCGGGTGTTTATGAATAAAAGTGCAGTAGAAATTATTGAGATTATTTTTAAAGAGTGGCAAAACAAAAGTTCTTTATTTGCCGCAAGCTTACAACTAGATAGCAGTGGCTTAACTAAGAATTATGATATTCGACCTTTTTCTATGCAGTCGAATGAAAGTGATTATGCGTATTTAACCCGTCTCATGCGGGAAGAGGGTATCAACTGGTTAATTGATGAATCAGAGTCTATGGTCTTGAGTAATAGCCAGACGATTGAGCCTCAAAAACTACGCCTTATTGATCATAATAATGAATATAAAGTCTTAGAGCGTCGAGCTATTCGCTATCATAGAAGCGATGCAACTGAACAAAATGACAGTATTACCAGTTTTATTGCACAAAGACAGCTGCAGCCCACGGCAATCCATCTTCAACGTTGGCAAGCAGATAACTTAAGTCAAGAAGATGCAAGTGGAAGTGTTTTAAGCGCACATCAGCATAGTTCACAACGTGATAATGAAAGTTTAAGTCTTGAACAGGCATGGACAATTGCACCTGCTTGGATTACGGACTTGAACGGAGAAGATCAGGCAACCACTTCAAGCAATAGTCAGATTGAAAAACTAAATAAACAATTAAATCAATATCAAGCTTTGCAGGCAAAGTATTTTATTGCTCGAAGCAGCGTACGAGATGCTCAAGTTGGTTATTGGTTCAAGTTAAATGAACATCCTGAACTTGAAAGAAATCATGAAAGTTCTGATAAAGAGTTTTTGATTTTAAGTAAGCGGTTTTATAACCAGAACAATTTACCAAAAGATATACGTGATCAAGTTGAACAACTATTAAGTTTGAGCCATTGGCAAGTCAGTCATGATCGAGCGCAAGAACGTCAAGCCAATGAACTCATGGTTGTACGCCGCTATATCGATATTGTTCCAGAGTTTGACCCATTAATACATCGTCCCTCGGCCCATGTGCAACGGGCCAAAGTAGTGGGTTTAGATGGAGAAGAAATTCATGTAGATGAATGGGGGCGTATCAAGGTTCGTTTTTTATTCACCCGTACCGATGACCATCAACATGATGGAGGTGCAGGAAGCAATGACAATGATACTGACTCGGCTTGGGTAGATGTATTAACGCCATGGGCAGGGGAAGGATACGGTGCACGCTTTTTGCCACGAGTGGGTGAAATCGTCGTAATTGACTTTTTTGATGGAAATATTGACCGTCCATTTGTTACAGGGCGAGTCCATGAAGGGCAACGGTCACCTACCAAATTTGATATTAAAGGCCAGCTACCGGATACCAAAAAGTTAAGTGGTATTCGTACTAAAGAAGTAAGTGGGTCTGGTTTTAACCAACTTCGGTTTGATGATACGACTGGGCAAATTAGTACTCAGCTCCATAGTAGTCATGGGGCAAGTCAATTAAATTTAGGTAATTTAAGTCATCCTAAAGAGCAGGCTGAAAGTGATGGAAGAGGTCAGGGATTTGAATTAAGGTCTGATTTATCTGGTGCGATTCGTAGTAAAGGACTATATGTTTCAACTTTCATTCAACCGGGTGCTCAAAAAACACAACTCGAAGCAAAGGAAGCGATTGAAAATCTTTCCGAGGGCTTGGAGCGTATGAAAGCTTTATCTGAATATGCAGGTAAGCAGCAAGCTGAGGCAGCAGATATGCTTCAAAATGTTGAGATCTATATCAAAAAAATAGAATCTCAATGGAAAGACCTAAAAGCCATGAAAGATGCACTCATACTTTTAGCTGCTCCTGAAAGTATTGGTTTAACATCAGGAAAAGATATCCATATTCAAGCATCTGAAAGCATTACGCTTGGTAGTGGAAAATCTATTAATACAAGTACAGATGAAAATCTAATTTTAAATGCGAAGAAAAAAGTAAGCTTATTTGCAGGACAAGAAGATTTAAAAATTTATGCTGCTAAAGGTAAGTTTGATATTCAGGCTCAAGATAATGTACTAGATGCATCTGCAAGATTAGATATCAAAATTACTTCATCAGAAGGAAAAGTTGAAATCAATAGTCCTAAAGAAATTGTCTTAAGGGCTAAAGAGAGTGCACTAAGAATTGATGCATCAGGTGTAACAGTAATTACTCCGCAAAAATTTACAGCTAAAGCTGGTCAGCATCTTTTTACAACTGGAGCAAGTGAAGCACCGACCTTACCGATTTTTCCAAATAACGTGTGTTGGGAATGTTTGGCGAGACGAGCAGCACAAAAAGGTGCATTTATAAACAAAGGAGATGGTCAATAAATGGCTGCTAAATTACCGCTTCAGACATTTTTTAAAACATTCCAGCAACACTCTTTAGCAGAAGTTGGATTAAACGTTTTTACACTTGCAGATGCTGCACAAGATAATAGTTTCTTAAAGAAATTTGAGCACCTACGTCAAAAATGCCTTTTGTTAGAAGCGAGTGGTGAGGAAGCAAAAGCGGTGTCTCCTCATTTACTTCAACTCCCTCAAGATTTTTCATCACAAGAATGGCAATGGATACAACAAAATATTGCAGGCACGCCTCGCATGACAATTATAGTAAGCCCTTTGTCCTTCAATTATTTGTTTGACCACCTACGAAAATTTTTAGAAGTAAAATTTGAAGGTGGACTCGAAATGTTTTTGGCATTTTGGGACCCTGTAATCTTAGCTACCTTGGTTGGCCATAAAGAAAATAAAACTTTGTATGTCGAAGGGCCTGTATTTAATGCTCAGCAGATTGAAGACTTACTTACTCCTCTTCAAAGTTGGTGGTATTGGGATAGGTTAGGAAAACTTCAAGTAATTTGGGGAATAAACGAACGGGTTGAACAATTACCTTATGTGCAAGTTCCTTTACATTTTACCGTTGAACAAGAAGAAATGATGGTTGAGGCAACTTTCCCTGATAATCTTATTTATTATTTAAAACTCAATAATGAATTTCTTATTAGTGATATGACAGATAATGAATTATATCAATTTGTTATTAAATCTATTCCTGAGGCTAGAGCGTATAACTTATTTGGTACACGAGATATTTTAAATTTTATTTGTTTAAAATTGATTTATAAAGAAAACTTTTTAACAGATAAAGGGTTAAATCAAAAACTAGAACGCTTAAAAGATAAAAAAATATCTATGGATGAAGTGATGGTCCAACTTGTAGCAAATGCGAGCTAATAAATTTTATGATGAATAAAATGCAACGGTCGAATAGATTATTTTTAATACTTGGTTTGATATTTAGTCTTGTAGGTTGTGTTAGCCTTGGTCCAAATGCGACTTATTATATGGGTACAACATCCTTTAATTATGATCCTTCATATAATAGTTATATGGTTAAGATGAATGGTTCTGAAATTGGAGGTGGATTTGGGAATGCAACCCTTACTAGTTCAATTAAAGTAGGAGAACAAGTCATTACATGGAAAAATGCAAGCACAGGTGAAAAACATACTGCTAAAAATCAAGTGACTATCACAAAAGAACAGTTAAAAGGTAAAAAGTATTTAGCTGTACATCTTTATCCTGATGATACCGTAGAAATAACGATTTCAAATAACTGGCCTATGCCAACTGAAAAAGGTCTTAGCTTATTAGACCAATTCAGACGGTAAAGAGATTAAATACTATGGTTTTAAAGAAAATATTACTATTGCCTATGAGCTTGATGTTAAGTATGGCTGGTTGCGCTAGTTTTGGTCCAAATGCAACTTATTATATGGGAACCACATCTTTTAACTATAATCCTGCTTATACAAGCTATGACGTGACATTAAATGGTTATGAAATTGGAGCTGGTTTTGGTGGGGGGATGAGTTCAGAACCAGTAAAATTGGGACCACAAACAATTACATGGAAAGATGCAAACACAGGGGAAGTACATACTTCAAAAAATATAGTCATTATTACCAAAGAGCAGTTAAAAGGCAAAAAATATTTAGCAGCTCACTTATATCCCGATGATACGGTTGAAATATCAACTTCAAATGATTGGCCTGAACCTATTCAAAAGGGATTAGATTGGCGAACTGAAATCTGGAAGAAGATTCATATAAATTAAAAGACTTATACAATGAATATAAAATTTAAATAGGATAAAAATATTAAATGATGAGGAAATTCATAAATATTATTTTCGTAAGGTGGTATATATTTCACTTTTTAATTAGTGAGTAAATAAACTTATTGTAAGTTCTTAAATTTATAAGAATCATAAGTTTTTATAAATTTAATAATTGGGTTACAGAGAGAGGTTTAATGAAATGAGTTTAAAGAAAATATTGTTATTACCAGTAAGTCTAATGTTGAGTGCAGCTGGTTGTGCAGGTATTGGTCCAAATGCAACTTATTATATGGCGACAACATCTTTTAAATATGATCCTCGATATACAGATTATATGATGGAAGTAAATGGCTCTGAAATTGGAGGAGGATTTGGTAAAGCAATATCTACTAACCCAATTAAAGTGGGAGAGCAAATCATTACATGGAAAGATGCAAATACGGGTGAAAAACATGCTGCTAAAAATCAGGTAATTATTACGAAAGAACAGTTAAAAGGAAAAAAATATTTAGCAGCTCATATTTATCCTGATGATACTGTAGAAATAACGACTTCAAATAATTGGCCTGACCCAACAGAAAAGGGGATGAAGTGGAGAGAAAAAATAAAAAGAGAGGGTCAATAAATGTTAGCCGTTCAATTAAAACGTACAGTTAATATAAATAATGATGTTGCAAATAATCAGCCATCTTGCAAGCAAGATTGTCGCGATGTCGTGAATATTTCAGTTTTTTTTGATGGTACTGGAAATAATGAGGATGCTGATAAAAAAGAAAAAAAATGGTCCAATCCTGCCCGTTTATGGCGTAATGCTCGAACACATAGTGATAAAAACGAAGCAAAAAATGATTATGCAATATATGTCTCTGGTGTTGGAACCAGATTTAATGCTGAGTTAAATATCTTTCAAAGAGCGATTTCTGACTTTCAGGATCACTATAGCCTGTTAGGTATGGGCGTTGGTTTAGGTGGTGCAAGACGACTAGATTATGGTGAAGACCAGTTAAATGATGCTTTAAAACAAGTCTTAATTTTTAATGCACAAAAGGCAGAAAAAGATGTTAAAAAATATGTAGGTGAAAAAAAGAATTATAGCTTTGCAGAAGTCGACAAAAATTTAAAAGATCACAGACTAATTAAGAAAATTAATATTTCTGTGTTTGGTTTTTCGCGTGGTGCTGCACTTGCCCGTGCATTTACAAATCAATTTATAGGGCAGTGTGAATCAAACTGCGATGGGCTTACCTATGGACAAGGCAAATATCCAATTGAGTTTAAGTTTTTAGGAATTTTCGATACGGTTGCTTCATTTGGTTTGCCTGCTACAAATTTAAGCAATAGCTTACCTTTTTTAGAACGTGATTTGGTGGTAGATGAGCGGGTTCAAAACTGTTCACATTATATCGCTGGTAATGAACTGCGCTTTGCTTTCCCAGTAGATGTTATTCATAAAGACAATAAGTTAGCAAACCCTAACTGGAAAGAGGTGGTATATCCGGGGGTACATTCTGACGTGGGTGGGGGGTATGAACCAGATAGTCAGGGAGTAAATGACAATTTTGCCCGAATTCCGTTAAAACATATGCTTGATGACGCTGTACAAGCAGGTGTCAGAATGTATAGTTATGAAGAACTGCAACAGAACTTTAAGGATTTATTCAAAGAACAGTTTGAAATTCAACCAGACTCTCAAAAATATTATGATGCTGTAAAAGCAGCTACGCCGAGTCAAGGAAGTGTTCAAGAGCAGATTAAAGGGTGTATGAAACTTTATTACAGTGCATATGGTACCATTGCCCGTGCTGGAAAAGAACTTTCTGTGAGTGAGCGTGTACGTCAGGAAAATAAATTTCGTGAATACATACCAGTTGGCCCATCCGATATGGCAACTGAAATGCAAAGGTTGAAGAAACTAAAAGAAGCAACTGCTTCTAAGAAAGATGGTTTTAATATTTTTAGAGTTTTTTCACCTGTCTCAACTGCATATGAATATATGATTAGTATCGAAGATTGGCAATTTGAGAGTTGGAATACAAATGTCAGTGATGATATTAAAAAATTCTATTTAAATTATGTTCATGACTCTAAGTATGGTTTTTTAAGTAACGTAGAACCATTTAGTTATTTCCGTCAAAGAAGGGTCTATGAGTCACGTCGTAGTGCCAGTGGAGAAGAGCGGGATAAAAAAGCTGCCGAACAGAAAGTAACTTGTAGTGCCCCTAAACAAGAGATACCGCAAACGCAGTTTATTGATGCTTATGAACAAGCTCAACTAACAGAGAACTTTTTAAATGCATCTTAGTGATGCATTTAAAATCCCTTATCTTTAAAAATAAAAAGTCCAATTGCATTGTATCTTGTATAAATACACTCTGTCTTAAAATGAACAGCTAGGTTTTTACTTTAAGATCTGTTGTTATTAATGAATGGAATTTATATTAAATTTCTGACAAAAATTTTCTAATTAAAAACCAATATTTGATAGGAAAGGTAATGCCAGAGACCTCAATTCAACAAGAAACACAAAGCACATGGGCGCTATGTCGAGATCCTGTTTTACTGACTATGGTCGGTGGGGCAATTGATACCATTGGCTTTATTGCGTTATTTGGTTTTTTTACCGCGCACGTAACGGGTAACTTGGTACTGGCAGGAGCGGCTTTAGTGAAGGGCGGTACAGGTGTCTGGATTAAACTTGCGGCTATTCCATTGTTTATTTTGACGGTGGTGATTACCAAACTTTTAATTGACCGAAGTCAGGCTAAACACAAAACGCTGTCTTATTTATTTTTATTTGAGGCTATTTTTCTCTTTGCCTTTATGGTTGCTGGGCTTTATTTCGAGCCATTTAAAAATGCCGATGCGATTACGGTTGCAATCACAGGTGGTCTCGGTTTAATTGCCTTAGCTATTCGTAATACTTCAAGTAAAACACTCATTAAAAATATTAGCCCAAGTACCATGATGACAGGCAACACCACCCAGCTTGGGATTGATATTGCCAACTTGCTTAAAAATAATAATGAGGCCAATCGGGCAAGTCTGTTTAAAAGTGCCAGTATTGTCATTGGCTTTGTGATTGGTGCTTTAATGGGGGCGGTACTGTATGTCTATTTTGACTTTTGGAGTGTAGCGCCGTTTATTTTACCCATCCTTTATTTTTCTTATTTGGCTTCACAGCAGAAGTTTAAACAAGCTTAAACATTGCGATTGAAATAGCCTGAATTTAAATAAATTCGGGGTTTTATTTTTTCAATAAAGCAAAATCGAAGTTGAGCTGAAATTGTTCGTTCACAGCTTTACGGGCATAATGATGAGTGGGGAAATACATTCGCGAAAGGAATGCACAATGACAAAATCCAGCCATTATCTAGTGCTTACTATAATGGGACTGCTGAGCGGTTGTCAGGTTATTCATTTAAAAGAAAGTAACTTAAGCAGTGCTTTAAAAAGTAAAAATGAAAGTATTTTGACTGATAATACTTTAAGTCATCAAACCCAAAACCTGCTGTATTTGGTCAAAGAAAATGAAAAGTCTTGTCTGCAAAATTTTAATGTTTGTTTAAATAAAATTCAGGGATTGTCAGAAAATAGCAGCCGAGAAGAACGCTATGCTGCGCTCAGTGAAATTTACTTGGCAAAAGCTTTAGATGTTGGGCGTAGTAGCCAGTGTAATGTCACTCTTAAAAGTAACAGTTGTGTCGAGCAAGAGCTGGCGTTGTTTGATAAAAGCTTGCGCTATAGCTATGTCTATTTGTTTGATTCTGAAGAGTCGCCTTTTGATCGGGTATTTGACCATCGACAAAATCAGGTACGTATTTTTTATAACGTCGCCTTGTCGAAGCTCATGACCACGTATTTTAATCATTTAAATACGCTTCATTTTCCACCTTTACTAAAAGCAGATGGGCATGAGTACCATGTCAATTTTGACCATGCAGTAGATGTACAAAACATTGAGATCGATACCTTTCGCTCTAGCTATAACATGAACTTTTCAGGGTTTAATACCGTCAACCGTAAGGATGGGTTAGGCGCTGAATTTATTGTGGGGCGTAAGGAGCATGATGTAAATCATGGTTTTATTTTAGACCCCGACGCTTTTTATGCTCACAAGAGTAATCCCAATATTCATTTACCACGCTTCTTTCCGGTCACGGCCATTGCCTACCCAAAACAAAAGGCCACAGCCGATCAAGTCATTGATGGGGCAGAGTTAGAAATTGCCATGTTTGACCCATACCGACAGGACCGTGTAAAAGTTGAAGGCGTGGACTATCCGCTCACTGCCAACTATTCGGCACCTTATGGGCTTTGGCTATCAAAATATAATTTAGGTGCAGCAGGTTATTGGTCTTTAATTAATAAAGAAGCCAATTTAATCATGCCGCATTTATATATGCTGGAACCTTTTAATCCCAATAAAAAAATTATTGTATTTATTCATGGCTTGGCAAGTAGCCCAGAGGCGTGGGTAAGCCTAACCAATGACATTATGGGCGATGCCGAATTAAGAAAAAACTATCAAGTTTGGCAGGTGTTTTATTCAACCAATATGCCGATTTTTGAAAGTCGTTTTCAGATTTACTCTTTGCTGAATCAAGCTTTTCAAAACGTCGCCAAAGACAGTTACGCTGCGCACGATGCAGTGTTGGTTGGGCATAGTATGGGCGGAGTGATTAGCCGCCTATTGGTAAGCGATGCTGATGTTGCAGTGCAAGCCATGCAAAAAATGAATGAAGCACAGCTAAAGCGTTTAAAAGAAAATCCGGTTATTCGAGAACGTTTTCAGTTCAAAACTTTGCCCTATTTTAAGCGGGTTGTTTTTGTTTCGGCGCCGCATCATGGTACTGACTACGCTGACCGATGGTTTACCCAAATTGCTCGCCGTATTATTCGTTTACCCGCCGACTTTTTTATTGCGGTCGAAATGAGAGATGAGAAAAATACAAAACTCAGAAAAGGTTTAATTGAAAACGGAGCAAGTAATTTAAGTCGTTCTTCTAACTTTATGCAGTTGACCCAAGCCATTCAGCCATCGTCTAACGTGGTCTATCACTCAATTATGGGCAATATAAATGGCACCACAGATAAGTCAAAAATGAGTGATGGAATTGTGCCGTATCAAAGTTCGCATTTGGGTGGGGAGCAGTCGGAGCTGATTATTAAAGGTGGGCATTCGATTCAAACTAGCCCAGAGGCAATTTTAGAATTACGTCGTATTTTAAGGTTGCATTTAAAGCAGTCGCAGCCTTCAAAATAGAAATTTTGTTTTTAGAAAACCACTGCTGAAATGGCTCAACAGTGGTTGAAATAATTAATTAAGCTGGTTTTGTTTGAGCGATTTTTTATGCTCAAAGTAGCTAATTGAAAAAATAACCAAGCCAACCAAATACAACACACCAGACAACAGAAGTAAGTCTAAACCTGCTGCATAAAGCAACCAAAGTGCATAGATTGAAGCGACACTTGCAATGGCAATATGTGGCGTGCGTTTATGGCGAATCGATTCTTTAAGATAAAACGCCGATACCAGAAAATAAGGCAGCAAAATCATTACCGATGAAATCAGTAAAAGCTGAGTGTAGTTTTTATTGAAAAAATACACGGCAATGAGGGAGCCTTGCACCACAATAGTGGTCAGCCATAGTGATGAAATCGGTACATTGTTCTGATTATTTTTTAAAAATAATTTAGGGAATGCGCCATTTTTTGCAGCTAAAAATGGAATTTCAGTGGCAAATAACGTCCAGCTTAAATAAGACGAAGAAACTGAAATAATCAAGCCGATAGTAATAATGATGGTACCTGGTAGACCGATGAGTTGCTGCAAAATGGTCGCCATAGATGGGTTATGCATGCCTGCAAGCGCTTCACGGCTCACCACACCATAAGCCAATACTGTGACCATGACGTAAAAACTTAATGCCAGCAACACACCTAAAATGGTCGCTTTGCCAATGTCATGACGGTTTTTGGCACGTGATGATAAAACTACTGCACCTTCAATACCGGTAAATACCCAAAGGGTAATGAGCATCAGGTCTTTTACTTGCTGCCAAAGGGGAACTTTTAAAGAAAAGTCATTTAAGTTGAGTTTGAATAAATCAAACTTAAAGGCAATAAAGGTAAAGAAGATGAAAACGACCATTGGAATAATTTTGGCAATGGTCGCCAGTAAATTCACAATGGCTGCTTCCTTAATACCTCGGCTTACTAACCAATGTACCAGCCATACAAAAATGCTTGAGCCAATCAGAGAGTAGAGTGTATTACCTTCACCAAAAATAACGTGGTCTTTGCTGTCGGTAAACATGCCAACACCTGAAAAGGCAATCACTACATAACCGACAATACCAATGGTAGTACATAACCAATAGCCCCACGCCGAGCAAAACCCGATGAGGTCTCCAAAGCCTTCGCGTGCATAGTTATAAATACCACCGTCTAGGTCTGGTCGTTGACGGGTTAAATGCAACAATGAGAGAGCCAAGAAAATAATGCCGACTCCGGTAATGAGCCATGCAATAAGAAGGGCAGAGCCGTTGGCAACTTGAGCCATATTTTGGGGAAGGCTAAATACGCCTGACCCCACCATAGAACTAAATACCAGCGCTGTAAGAGACAGTAATCCGATTTTGGCAGCAGACATGGTATTTATTCTTTAAAAAATTGAGAAAGTTCAGCAATGTGTTCTGGTCCAATACCACAGCAACCACCCACTAAACTTGCACCTGCTTGCTGCCATTGTTTGGCAAAAGCAAGATAAGCTGGAGCGTCTAAGTCTTTGCGAATTTCATCCAGACCATCGTTAGCAGTAGCGCTTTCATCTTGCGGTGGGAAAGCGTTGGCATAAGCACCAATTTGTACAGACACTGGAATGAGCGCTTTAATTTCATTAATCGCTTGCAAGATCACTTCAGGTTGGCAGCAGTTAAACAACACCGCTTTAGCATTTGACTGCTTAATAAAGTCAGCCACTTGCTGCATATTTTCGCCTGAACGAAGGAGTGCTTGTTCTTGTTTAATTTCATCTTGCAGCGTAAATGACACCCAATAGTCCTTACCATCTTGTGGTAACAAGGCATGCACTGTTTCAACTTCTTTTAAGCAAGACTGGGTTTCAGCGAGCCAGAAATCTACTTCTGGTGCCAATGTTTTAATGATAGGCTCAGCTAGGTTTTTAGCCTGTTCTGGTTGGAACAAGTCTGCACGGTAAGAACCAAATAACGGTGGTAAGCAGCCTGCAATTTTGACATTTTTGCCGCTTTCTTTAACTGCATTTTTCGCTTGTTCGATGGCAACTTTAATTAAACGTACGCCGTCAGTTTCAAAGCGTTCCTGACCAATGTGAAATGGTACAACCGCGTAGTTGTTAGTCGTGATGACTTCTGCACCAGCATTGATAAAGTCAAGGTGGACTTCTTTTACTGTTTCAGGTGCTTCAATAAGTGCTAAAGCAGACCATTCTGGTTGACGAAATGGAGCGCCACGGCGGGCCAATTCACGGCCTAAACCGCCATCTAAAATTTTCATAAAATATAACGTAAAGGGAGAAAAATAATTCAGCTAATCTAGCGTGTAGATGAATGCTATTCAATCGCTAATATGCTCGTTATATTTCTAAATAAATTAGATTGTTATGAATATTTTTTCTTAAAAGGAATTCTGCAAATGCTGTTCAGTTTTACTGATGAACTTCATGTGAAAAAGAACACGTATTTATTTGAAAATATAGAATAAAAAATGATCTTACAAAGCACCATATTGTTGCCAACTTTCACCGGTATGCTGTGTTTTATAATACGCTTTAAGTTGTTCGAGCTGCGTAAAATGTATGCCTGACCACACCAATAAACTAATGAATATGAGTACTTTAGATAAACTGCGAACTTTACTTAGGCGAGTAAAAGCCAACACAACAAAAAATAAGGCTGGTAAAAATATAAAGAACTGAATAGGGGAGAAAAATAGATGAGCGGTGCTGAAATATAACGCGAGTGTGCTCATGAGCATATTTAAAACTGAACAGATTTTCTGGTACTTGCCGAGCTTAAACGTATAAGCAGTGATAATAAATAATACGGCTGAGCTGACGTAAATAGCTGTACCACCAATCATCCACATATAAAATCCGCTTAACAAAAGATAAGCCAGTAGCAAAACAAGTACGAGCTTAAAACAAAACGTTAAGAGGCGAGGTGATGATTTTAAAAGCGTCATGGCAAGTTTAAATATCTCAACTGAGGTCTAAAAAAACAAAAGGACGAATCGAAATTCATCCTTTTCATATTTTACTTATACATCATCAAACTTAGTTTGCTTTTGCAACAGGGGCAGCAGCAGTTTCATCGTTTGCCGCTTTGAACGGAGATGTATAGTTTAAGCCAAGCGTAGAACTTGTGTACTGACGAACTTTGTCGAGTAGCACAGGGTCTTTGCTTAAGTCTTGCTTATAAGAAACCACAATTTCATGAAGCTTCTGGTTCCACTTACCTTCAGTTTGCTCTGGGAAAGCTTTTTCAAGCAAGTTAAGCATGATGTATGGAGAAGTCGAAGCACCCGGAGACGCACCTAACAATGCAGTTACAGCACCATCTTTAGAGGCAAAGATTTCTGTACCGAATTGAAGTGTTGCAGGTTTACCTGGTTCTTTCTTGATGATCTGAACACGTTGACCACCTTGGCTTAAGCGCCAGTCTTCAGCTTTCGCATCTGGGTAGTACTTACGAAGTTCGTTTAGGCGGTCCTTGTCCGACATCATCACTTGGCTTACCAAGTACTTAACAAGATCAAGGTTTTCTAAACCAACAGTCGTCATTGGTAAGACGTTGTTTTTGTTTGTTGATGCAAGCAAGTCAAGCTGAGAACCATTTTTCAGGAACTTGTTTGAATACGTTGCAAATGGACCAAACAATACATATTTTTTACCGTCGATATAACGTGTATCAATATGTGGTACAGACATTGGAGGCGCACCAAGTTCAGCACGGCCATATACTTTCGCAGTGTGCTGAGCAGTAATTGCAGGGTTGTCAGTAATTAAGAACTCACCACCTACAGGGAAGCCAGCATATTGTTTTGCTTCTGGTAAACCAGTAAGTTGCAATAATTTAACTGCTGCACCGCCTGCACCGATAAACACAAAACGTGTTTTAACGTGGTCTGTTTTACCAGTTTTCAAATCTTTGAAAGACACCGTCCAAGTTTTGTCATCATTTTGGCTGATGCCAGTCACTTCAGTTGAAGTCTGTAATTTGAAGTTCGGATTTTGGCTTAAGTGTTTCACTAACTGATTCGTGATTGAACCGTAGTTTACGTCTGAACCAACTTCCATACGAGTCGCTGCAACTTTTTGAGTTGGATCACGATCGTTCATCACTAAAGGTGCCCATTGTTTAATTACAGCTGGGTCTTCAGTAAATTTCATGCCTTTGAACAACGGGCTTTGAATCATGGCAGCATAACGTTTTTCTAAGAACTGAACGTTATCGCCCCAAACAAAAGCAATGTGTGGAACTGGGTTAATGAATGTTTTCGGTTCAGCTAAAACACCTTGTTTTACCTGATATGACCAGAACTGTTTTGCTACTTCAAACTGAGAAGCAACTTTTTCAGCTTTGGCAATTTCCATCTTACCGTTTTTCTCTTCGGTATAGTTCATTTCCATAAAGCCAGAGTGGCCTGTTCCGGCATTGTTAAAGCCGTTTGAACTTTCTTGAGCAACTTGGTCAAGACGTTCATACATACGAATTTGCCAATTCGGTTCAAGCTCAGTGAAATAAGTACCGAGAGTGGCACTCATGATGCCGCCGCCAACAAGAACGGCATCAACAACTGGCTCATCTTTTGCAGTTTGTACCTGTTTTGACGCAATCGGTCTAAACAAGAAAACAATACCTGCAATTAAAATAAGAATGATTAATACCAGAAGGTATTTCAAAAACTTTTTCATGCAAGGGGAACCTTAAAATAAGTTATTTGAGTCACTTAAGGTGTGAGGAAACCTAGACAGCGTATCCAGACAAAACGGATATAAATGCGAAAATAAAATTCTCCAAAACAGAGAACTTTGAAAAAAGAAAAATTACTTGGGATTATCGCAAACACTCTATATTTTAGACTAATTTTGCATTGACAAGACAATTTTTATAATAAATGGGTTCTATTAAAATCATAAATATGATTTATATTTGATCAAATTAGGCTTTTATAAGATTGTTTTTAGATTTTATTTTAATTTAAATAATTGAAATTTAATAAATAAAATAATATTGATTAAACTTGAATCACTTAATAGTAATATGCCTATAAAAATAAATTAATTTTTATTTTCATACCCGATTTATGTAAATGTTCACCTTATAGTCGCTTATTTTTTGTCATACATAGTTCTTATTAATGCTTCTGCGTTACGTATTAAATTTAGGGCATATTCCTATATAAGAAATATGCCCTAAATGGTTTTATGAAGCTACATAGAAAGGTGCAGTTGAACGTGGTAATGCTTCACGTCCACGAATTTGGTCTGCAATTTTCTCAGCTATCATAATGGTAGTTGCATTTAAGTTACCGGTAATAATGAGCGGCATGATTGAGGCATCAACCACACGCAAACCATTCATACCGTGTACACGGCCTTGACCATCTACAACAGCCATTTCGTCTTCGCCCATCTTACAGCTACAAGACGGGTGGTAAGCTGTTTCTGCATGGTTACGAACAAAGTCATCAAGCTCTGCATCTGTCTGCAAATGTTTGCCCGGACTAATTTCATCACCACGATATGGATCAAGCGCAGGTTGCTGCATGATTTCACGCGTAATACGGATTGCATCACGGAACTCACGCCAGTCTTGTTCAGTCGACATGTAGTTAAACAAGATACTTGGGTGCGCAAATGGGTCTTTCGATTTAAGTTTGATACGACCGCGTGAAGGCGAACGCATTGAACCCACGTGTGCTTGGAAGCCATGTTCTTTTACAGCATTACTACCGTTGTAGTTAATAGCTACGGGTAAGAAATGGTATTGAATGTTTGGCCACTTAAACTCATCCGAACTACGGATAAATCCACCCGCTTCAAACTGGTTGCTTGCACCAATACCTGTACCATTGAATAACCACTCGGCACCAATGGCAGGTTGGTTATACCATTTTAAAGCCGGATATAAAGAAACGGGTTGCTTACATTTATACTGTAAGTACATTTCCAAGTGATCTTGCAAGTTTTCACCCACACCCGGCAAATCATGAACCACATCAATGTCCATTGATTTTAAGAAGGTACTTTGACCTACACCTGAGCGCTGTAAAATTTGCGGTGATGCAATTGCGCCTGCACAAAGTAATACTTCGCGTTTAACCAATGCGCGTTGCAGGTTGTTTTGGTCAGCACCAATAATGTATTCAACACCAATCGCTTGCTTTTGATTAAACAAGATTTTGTTGGTCGTTGCATGAGTCAAAATAGTCAGGTTTGGACGGCCTTTCGCCATATCCAAATAACCACGTGCGGTACTTGAACGACGGCCTTTAGGCGTAACCGTACGGTCCATTGGACCAAAACCTTCTTGTTGGTAACCGTTTAAGTCGTCAGTACGTGGGTAACCTGCCTGTACACCTGCTTCAACCATGGCATGGAACAGCACGTTGTTGCCATTTTTTGGTGTAGCCACTGATACAGGACCGCTATCACCATGATAGTCATTGCCACCAATGTCACGAGTTTCGGCTTTTTTGTAGTAAGGCAAACAATCGGCATAAGTCCAGTTTTCAAGGCCTTTATGGGTTGCCCATTGTTCTAAATCCATGGCGTTACCGCGGATATAGCACATACCATTAATTAAAGATGAGCCACCTAAGCCTTTACCACGACCACACTCCATACGACGGTTGTTCATGTGTGGCTCTGGGTCAGTTAAATAAGCCCAGTTATAGCGACGACCTTGAAGAGGGTAGGCCAAAGCTGCCGGCATTTGTGTACGGAAATCCAAGCGATAATCTGGTCCACCTGCTTCTAACAGTAAAACGGTGGTATCTTTGTCTTCAGTAAGACGCGCAGCGAGTACATTTCCGGCAGATCCTGCGCCAATAATAATGTAATCATATTCTTTAATATTCATAACTATCCTTTTTTTACTAACAGTTTGCCTGAGCAATCTATAAAGACTGCTCGGCATATGTGATTTAGGTTGAAGGTTTTAGTGCGATTGAGGCATTAAAAAATGCTTTGATAATCGCCAAGTTCAACTTGAATAGATTTGATACGGGTATAGTGCCCAAGCGTGGTTAAGCCATTTTCGCGGCCCACACCAGATTGCTTGTAGCCACCGACTGGCATCTCGGCAGGTGATTCACCCCAAGTGTTAATCCAGCAAATACCAGCTTCAATTTGGTGAATAATGCGATGAGCGCGGCTAATATCTTGAGTGACTACGCCAGCAGCTAGACCAAAGGTCGTGTCGTTGGCACGTTGAATCACTTCTTCTTCGGTTTCATAGCTTAAAATGCTCATAACTGGTCCAAAAATTTCTTCTTGAACAATCGCCATCTGGTCAGTGCAGTCGCTAAATACAGTCGGTAGTACATAAGCGCCTTTGGCAAGTTCGCCTTCGGTCGCACGACCACCACCGATTAACACTTTAGCGCCTTGTTGTTTGCCCGACTCAATGAAAGACAACACTTTTTCCATATGAGGGAAGCTAGTGAGCGGACCAAAGTTTGTGTCTTCAGCCATTGGGTCACCAATGCGAATGCGTTTTACACGTTCTACAACCGCTTTTTCAAAGTCGGCTAAACGTGATTTTGGAACAAATACACGGGTACCGTTGGTACATACTTGACCTGAGCTAAAGAAGTTCGCCATAACCGCAATATCTGCTGCACGGTTAATGTCAGCATCTTCACAAATAATGAGTGGTGACTTACCACCAAGCTCCATGGTCACTTCTTTAAGGGTAGAGCCAGCAGCGCTTGCCATGACTTTTTTGCCAGTTTCCACACCACCCGTGAATGAGATTTTTTCAATCACAGGATGTTCAGTCAGCCATTGACCAATTTCACGACCAGCACCCTGTACTACGTTAAATACGCCGTCTGGTAAGCCAGCTTCTGTATAGATTTCTGCAAGTTTTAATGCAGTAAGTGGCGTTGTTTCGCTTGGCTTGAAAATCATGGCATTGCCAGCAGCAAGGGCAGGGGCAGATTTCCATAAAGCGATTTGGATTGGATAGTTCCACGCACCAATACCTGCAACCACGCCTAAAGGTTCACGGCGTGTATAAAAGAAACTTGATTCGCGAAGTGGAACTTGTTCGCCCTGAATAGCTGTTGCAAGTCCTGCGTAGTATTCGAGTACATCTGCACCAGTCACAATATCGACGGTAGATGTTTCGCTATAGGCTTTACCGGTGTCGAGTGTTTCAAGACGGGCAAGCTCATCATTACGTTCACGGAGAATATCGACAGCGCGACGTAAAATACGTGAACGCTCCATAGCGGTCATGGCTGCCCAGATTTTTTGTCCTTGTTGAGCACTTTTTACAGCAGCTTCAATATCTTGTTCAGATGCCTGTTGAAGAGTCGCGATTGTTTCGCCGTTGGCAGGGTTAATACTATTAAATGTTTTACCACTGGTTGCTTCAACGTAGCGTCCATGGATATACAGTTGATAAACTTGTACATCACTCATTTTGTCTCTCCTGCAAAGGCTTGTTCGCAAATTGCAATTGCGTTTTTACATAATCGTAAGCAATGGAACGGGCCAGCTCGCTATCAAATTCATTGTGACGGCTTAAACTGCCACGTAGCCATAATCCATCAATCAATGCTGCCAGACCTCTTGCGGCAACACTGGCCTGTTGTTCATCCATTAACTTGAGAAAATAAAACTTCAAGTTGGAATACAGGCGTTGATCATTAATCTTTTGCAAACGGCTCAGGTCCGGTACATGCATACTTGCAGACCAAAAGTCTAACCAGACCCGCATTGCTTTTTCATTTACCTGACTAATGTCAAAGTTAGAGTCAATAATTGCCTTAATCTGGCTTTCCGGATGCGAATCTGCTTCTGCTCTGTATTGTTCGGTTTTCCGACGCAAAACATTGAGCATTTCTTGCATACAGGTATTTATTAACCCTTGTTTGTCGCCAAAATAATGGCTGACAATACCGGTCGACAACTCGGCTTTTTTTGCAATTTGTGCAATGGTGGTATTGGATAACCCCACTTCATAAATTACGTCGAGTGCAGCGTTCATAATCTCTTCACGGCGCACATGCTCTGGTTTTACTCTGCGTTTTGTCATGATTTTCCACATCAGCACTTTTAGGGGTGCTTTAAATTCAGCATGTTAACTTGCAGAGCATCATAGCACTTTTTTTATCATACTTGTTATTGATTGAACGTTCAATCAATAACAAGTATGATGTGTAAAAATCAATGAATTTTTGAATCTGACTTCGGGGAAGAAGAGGTAGAATCAGAAGTTCTTACGGATAGGATGATGCGCATAAGTCCAGTACTTATCACGTTATTTTGGAAAAAATACACCGATTGCAAGGAGCAATAAGATGGTGTTGAAAAGTGATGGATATTCTTCAGACCATATTCGGTTAAATCGTTTCGTATTTTGGAGTTCGGCAGTCAGTATCGGCATTTTTGGCCTATTATTTGTACTGTTTCCAGAAAAAAGTCAGTTTTGGCTGACCTATGTGCAAGAGCAGGTAAACCACTTTTTTGGGTGGTATTACATGTTAGTCATTGTGCTGTGTTTAGGCTTTGTGGCTTGGCTTGCCTTCTCAAAAGTGGGACAGATTCCTTTAGGAAAAGACCACGACAAACCTGAGTTTGGTTATTTGGCTTGGACCTCTATGTTGTTTTCAGCAGGTATTGGTATCGCGCTACTTTATTATGGTGTTGCGGAACCAGTTGACCATTTTCTAAGACCGCCAGAAGGTGAGGCCGGTACTATTCAGGCCGCCCGCAATGCCATGACCTATAGCTTTTTGCACTGGGGTATTCATGGCTGGGTGCTTTATGCCTTGCTGGGTGTGACATTAGGTTATTTTGCCTTTAGACAAGATTTACCACTCGCACTACGTTCGGCACTCTATCCAATTTTTGGAGAGCGAGTACATGGTCTAGTTGGCGATTTTGTTGATGGCTTTGGTATTTTAGCAACTGTCATTTCATTAGTGACCAACTTAGGTATTGGTGCTTTGGTGTTAGTTTCAGGTATTTGTTATTTAATTCCTGAAATACCGCATAGCTCTGCAACTTTAATCACTGCAGTTTTAATCATGATGTTTGTGGCGACAGTCACTACAGTGATCGGGATTGAAAAAGGCTTAGCATGGTTATCGCGTATTAATTTACGTTTGCTCTATGCTTTACTTTTATTTGTATTTTTAACCGGACCGACTAACCATTTGTTAAATGGTCTTGTACAAAATACGGGCGATTACCTTAATAATTTTATGGGTAAAAGTTTTGATATGTATTTATACAATCAAAAAGCCAGTGGCTGGTTGGGTTCATGGACTGTGTTTTATTGGGCATGGTGGATTGCTTGGGCACCTTTTGTAGGAATGTTTATTGCCCGAATTTCTAAAGGCCGAACCATTCGAGAAGTGGTTTTGGGTGTATGCCTCATTCCACTAGGTTTTACCTTGGCTTGGATCTCGATTTTTGGAAATACTGCAATTCATTTTATTCTTAACCAGAAACAGAAAGTTTTAGGTGATATGGTTTTAAGTGACCCTGCGTTGTCATTATTCAAATTACTCGAATATCTCCCGTTTAATCCGTATATTGCCGGGATTGTTGTTGTAATTTGTTTCGTTTTATTTTTGACACCGGTTGGGTCTGGTACACTAATGATCGCCAATTTGTCCTCGAAAGGGGGCACCAGTGATAGTGATTCACCGATCTGGTTACGCATCTTTTGGTCCGTGGTCATTACCATTGTAAGTATCGGCTTATTATTAGCAGGTAGTTTTAACTCCATGCAAAGTGCAGTGGTGTTATGTGGTTTACCATTTTCTGTGATTATTTTGCTTTATATGTTTGGCCTAGCCAAAGCCCTAAAGCAAGATGATTTTGACCCGAATGTTGCGAAAAAGCAGTTAGCTATTTCAAAAGACATTTCTATTCCATCGAATTGTGACCAGAACAAAGTGACCGAAGTTTTATAACCTTGGTTCATCACATTTATTTATATTTTTTGCGTTCAAAGCAGTCTTTTCATTATTGTTAAATAGTGAAAAGACTAAATTGAATATTTTATTTTTCTTCTATTCCTTGAGGATTGTATGGCAACAGATAATCCAAGAGCAGTTGATGATTTAACATTATCTAAATCTAAAAAAGACCCGCTTAACCGTGTGGTTTTTTATATTTCAGCTCTAATCATTTTAATCTTTTCTCTCGTTACTTTTTTATTTAACGATTTCGCAAATCGAACCATTAACACCGTTCTTGCGTGGGTAACGTCAACCTTTGGCTGGTATTATTTACTGGCTGCTACGCTGTATATGGTGTTTGTAATTTTCATTGCCTGCTCACGATATGGTGAAATTAAACTTGGTCCTAAACACTCAAAGCCTGAGTTTAGTTTACTGAGTTGGTCTGCCATGCTGTTTTCGGCAGGTATTGGTATCGATTTAATGTTCTTCTCGGTGGCCGAGCCATTATCTCATTATATGCAGCCACCTGTTGGTGTAGGCCAGACCTATGAAGCGGCACGCCAAAGTATGGTGTGGACGCTGTTTCACTATGGTTTGACCGGATGGTGTATGTATGCCTTGATTGGTATGGCACTTGGTTATTTCAGTTATCGCTATAACTTACCGCTTACCATTCGTTCTGCACTTTACCCAATTTTTGGGAACAGAATTAATGGGGCAATTGGCCATAGTGTAGATACTGCCGCCGTCATTGGGACAATTTTTGGTATTGCGACCACCTGCGGGATTGGCGTGGTACAGCTGAACTATGGTTTACATGTTTTATTAGGACTGCCAGAGAATATCTGGATGCAGTTTGCACTCATTGCTATTGCAGTCGGTATTAGTATTATTTCAGTGACATCTGGGGTAAATAAAGGCCTTCGGATTTTGTCTGAAATCAATATTTATGTATCGATTGGTCTTTTACTGTTTATTTTGTTCTTGGGCAATACCGAGTTTTTACTCAATGCGCTGGTACAAAATATTGGTGATTATTTAACTCGCTTCCCAACCTTAGCCTTACAAAGTTTTGCTTTTGAGCAACCTAAAGATTGGATGAGCAGTTGGACTTTGTTCTTCTGGGCATGGTGGATTGCTTGGTCGCCATTTGTAGGGTTGTTTTTGGCTCGTATTTCTAGAGGCCGTACTATTCGCGAGTTCGTGTGCGGGACTTTAATTATTCCTCTGCTATTTACCTTAACGTGGTTATCCATTTTTGGTAATAGCGCATTGCACAGCGTGATTTTTGAAGGCAACCAGACTTTAGCTGCAACGGTATTATCTAATCCGGCACATGGTTTTTATGACCTGTTAGCGCAGTATCCGGGCTTTACTTTCATTGCTTCAGTCGCAACAGTAACAGGCCTTTTATTCTATGTGACTTCTGCCGATTCGGGGGCATTGGTTTTAGGTAACTTCACGACCAAGCTTACCCATATTGATAATGATGCGCCGCGTTGGTTAAGCGTGTTTTGGGCAATTGCCATTGGCTTATTAACGCTCGCTATGCTGATGACCAACGGGATTACCGCTTTGCAAAATGCAACCATCATTATGGGACTGCCGTTTAGTTTCGTGATGTTCCTTGTGATGGCGGGGCTTTATAAATCGCTCAGACTTGAAGACTACAGGCATGCAAGCCGAAGTATGAACGCAGCACCTGTGGTGGGTAACGTCGACATTCTCAATTGGAAACAGCGTTTGAGTCGGGTTATGCATCATCCGGGAACCTCTGAAACCAGACGAATGCTCGATACCGTTTGCAAACCTGCTGTTCAGGCCGTAGCTGACGAACTCATTAAGCAAGGTATGAACGTAGATGTGCAGCAAACCCCACTTGAAGATGAAGAGGCACTATATCACCTCGATATCACCATTCATTTGGAAGAAGAGCAAAACTTCGTGTATCAGATTTGGCCAGTCCGTTATAGCGCGCCTAACTTTAGTCAACGTGTAAAACGAGGCAAACAGTTCTATTACCGTCTCGAAACTTATCTTTATGAAGGTTCTCAAGACAACGACCTTGTTGGTTACAGTAAAGAGCAGGTCATTAATGATATTTTAGATAAATATGAACGACATATGACGTTCTTGCATATTAATCGTATTAGCCCTGGGAACCGTCCATTATTCCCAGATCCGCAAGCTTAAGGGGAATATGCATGGTCTCACCATATCTGCATTCTTTTGCTTTATTTTTCTCTTTGCTCAATCCTTTTTTAATGAGCATTTATATGATTGGCCTGATCCGCCATTCAGAAACCAAGGTGTTTAACAAAGCCTTAATTCAGGGGAGCTTGATTGCTTATATCGTCTTTATGCTGTTTGCATGGGGCGGTGAAGCAATCTTTAGTAAATACCTGAATGTACGCTTTGAGGCTTTCCAGATTTTTGGTGGCCTTATCTTTTTGGTGATTGGCTATCGCTACGTGTTTCAGGGGGCCGACACCATTGGTGAAATGCGCGGTGCTCCTGAGCATTTAGCTGGAACCATCGCGATGCCTTTTATGATCGGGCCGGGTACCATTAGTGCGGCTGTGGTGACAGGTATTGAAATGTCGATTGGTGCTGCGGCACTTGTGATCGGATTTACCATGTTTTTAACATGCAGTATTTTGATTTTGATGAAATTTTCACATGATCATTTACGCTACAAACATGCAAAATACATCGATCGCTATTTTGATATAGTCGGGCGTTTATCTGCTTTATTAATCGGTACGATTGCTGTTGATATGATTATTAATGGTATTACCGGACTGATCCATAAAGTATAGTCAGGCTCATATAAAACGATGCTATGTCATTTAAAATGGAACAAAATGGCATAGCATCTTTTGATTACTTTTGGCTGCTTCTCAAATTTTTATTTAAGAAAAACTAAAAAATAATTAAAAATAATAGTTTAAAAAATATTCGTTCAAAAAAAGAATTAAGAATATTAAAAAATACGATGCTATGTTGTGGATTTAAGCATGTTTTTTTTGTGAATTATCAACCATAATGTTTTCTGAGCTTGTTTGAGACAGAGTTGAGTCAAGCCTACATTAGATGAAATGACAACCGTAACTGATGATCAGTCAGAATTAACCATGTCAGTTTTAATGACACCGGACATGGCAAATTTTTCAGGTAATGTTCATGGTGGAACAATTCTAAAGCTGCTAGACCAAGTGGCCTATGCTTGTGCAAGTCGTTATTCAGGCAGCTACGTCGTAACGTTGTCTGTAGATAAAGTGAATTTTAAAGAACCGATTTATGTGGGCGAACTCGTTACATTTTTAGCGAGTGTCAACCATGTGGGTCGTACTTCAATGGAAGTGGGTATTCGTGTAGAAGCACAGAATATTCAAAAGCGTACCGTGCGCCACACCAATAGCTGTTATTTCACGATGGTTTCGGTTGATGAGAATGGTAAACCTCGTGAAGTGCCTCAATTAAAACTCGATACAGAGTGGAAACGCTGTCGATTTGAAGCGGCAGAACACCGCAAGGTATTACGCCTACAAGAAAATCATAATCCTTCTTGTAGCATGTATAAAAAAACTTCTTAAAAAGAAAAACGACTAAAATAAAAAAGATCGAACCGCAGCATGGTTCGATCTTTTTTTATTCACTGAAATTCAACTTCCTGTTTCGTTTCAGCAAAATTATCTCTGAGCTTGGAGGAGAGTACAGAGATAATTATTGAGCAGCAGGAGCAGCTTCAGAAGCAGAACCTACCGCTTCAGATGCAGCATTTGCAGTGTTTGCTTGTTCTTGAGTTGAAACTACAACTTTATCTTCTGCTGGAGCATGAACTTTATCATGTTTAGAAGCAGCAAAAGTTGAAGCAGCAGTTAAAGCTAGGGTAGTAGCGAGTAAAGTTTTAGCTAATTTCATTTTATGGCATCCTTAAATTCATTAAAAAATAAATCAAACCTAATCGTTCAACCTAACGGAGATAAAACATGTATGGCTAAATGACTAAGCTAGGACACATGCTAAGCCGAGCTTTGGATTACATCAATTAACTTAACAATCTATTACGCCTATCTTAACAATATGAAATATACGAGCCGTTTATGTGCGTCTACTGTAAAATTAAAGCGCTAGTTGAACGCTAAAAATGTGAAAGAATATTTCTTGTTGAGTAAAAAAAAGCCAAATTGTTTACGTAAACAAAACACTTTGGCATGAATTATGAATGCCTATAAATAGAATATTCCGTTTAATTCTTTTTTATCTAAAGTTAATTTAAATAATTGATGAGATTTATGTCACATAAAGGTTATTTTAGCCGGATAATTGAAAACTATAGCTTCAAAATGAAAAAACATTTTCATAGTAGTTAAACAGTGATATACCTTTTTTAGTTTTTAAACCTTGTTGATTTGAGCCACCTGTGAAAATTTTAGCCCAAAAAACTGTTCCTACCCATATTATTTCAGGGTTTTTAGGAGCAGGGAAAACGACGTTATTGCAGCATTTGTTAAGTCAGAAACCCAAAAATGAAGTGTGGGCGGTTTTAATGAATGAGTTTGGGCAAATTGGAGTAGATCAACAGCTTTTACCACAAGATCAGGGCTATGCAGTAAAGGAATTATTGGGCGGCTGTTTATGTTGTAGTAGTCAACTCCCAATGCATATTGCTTTGGCTCGCTTGTTAAGTGAACAAAAGCCAGACCGACTTTTTATTGAGCCTACTGGGCTTGGGCACCCTTCGCAATTATTTGATCAATTAACCGAACCGCATTGGCAAAACAGCTTGGCTATGCGTGCATTGATTACAGTTGTCGATGGTAGCCGTTTGCATGACACCAATTGGGTTAAACAAAACCTGTATGAAGATCAGTTAAAGGCTGCACAAATTGTGGTGGTCTCTCATGCTGACACCATGACTTTTGAAGATGAACAGGCACTGGTTGAGCTTAAAGAAGAATACCAACCTTATCAGCAGCAATGGCTAAAGACCGAGCATGGTCAACTTGAACTAGCACAAATTGATGTGCCTGCTCGTTTAACTGCACGCTCTATACAACCTTTACTGAAGCTTCAAAAACAAATGACCGAAGCTGAAGTTGCTAAAGAAATTCATCAATTGCCATATCACTATGTTGAGTCGGCACAAGGTTATATTGTGGCGGGTTGGAAATTACCTAAACGTTGGAAATTTGAATTTTATGCTCTGCTCGATGTGTTATGTGCACAGAAAGACTGGCTACGTATTAAAGGAATTTTTAATACAGATCAGGGATGGAAGACCTTTAACTTTAATCCTGAACAGTTTAACTATAAGTCTGGTGAAGAAGGGATTGATAATCGTATTGAAATGATTAGTCAACATGACCACGACTGGCTGGCCTTTGAAACTGAATTATTAGCGTGCAGAATTGCTGAATAGAGAATATTGAAAAGATAGTTCAATATTCTCCATAAGAAATTCAATTTTTTATATCAAGTACTTGTTTTGCTTGTGCATGGTCGATGTCTTTTTCCCAATGGGCAATGACTACGGTCGCAACACAGTTACCAATGAGGTTGGTACAGGCACGGATAATCCCGATAAACCAGTCTACAGACAGTAAAAGTACTAAACCAATTGCAGGTAAGCTTGGAATGACTGAAAGTGTTGCAGCAAGAATCACTAAGGCAGATCCTGGAATACCGTGTGCGCCTTTAGAGGTAATGAGCGAAACCAGCAAAATAGCCAACAAGTCATGCATAGAAAGATCGATATTGCAGGCCTGTGCAATAAAGATCACCCCTAGAGTTAAGTAAATTGAAAAGCCATCTAAATTAAAAGAATAACCGGTTGGGATGACCAGACCGACTGTTGAATCTTTAATGCCTAGGTTTTTAAGCTTTTTCATGACTTGAGGAAGTACCGAGTCAGAAGAGGCGGTCCCTAATACAATCGCGAGCTCATCTTTAAAATAGCCCACAAACTTGAAAATGTTCAGGCCGGTAAGCTTTAGAATTGAACCTAAAACAATCACAACAAATAAAATGCAGGTTGCATAAAAGAGTAAAACCAGATAACCGAGTTGCAGGAGTGAGTCTGATCCAAATTTTGCAGTGGTATAGGCAACTGAACCGAATACACCAATTGGAGCTAGGCGAATAATCAGTCCCATAATTTTAAAGAAAACTTCAGAAAAAGCTTCAAGTGCCTGACGTACCAGTTCTGCTAAATGTTTAGGAATTAAAAGGAGAGAAATACCAAACAAAATTGCGATGAGTAAAATCTGTAAAATATCGCCGTTGGCAAAAGCAGCCGTAAATGTTTTAGGAATAATATTAAGCAGAAAGTCCGAACCCGTATGCATGTCGTGAGCACGCTCGGTATAGGTGCTTAAATCTTTAGCATCTAAATGGCTAATATCAATATTCATGCCGACGCCCGGTTTAAAGACATAAGCAACAATAATTCCCAAAATTAAAGCAATACTGGTGACTACTTCAAAATAAAGAATGGTTTTTGCACCGACTTTGCCCATTTTTTTAATGTCGTTCGCACCATAGATTCCCAGTACTACTACACAAAATACAATTGGAGCAATCAACATTTTAATGAGAGAAATAAAACCATCACCAAGAGGTTTTAAAGCTAGGGAGAAATCATGAAAAGCAAGACCCACTGCAATACCAAGGAAGAGAGAGCAGAGGACTTGTAGAAATAAACTACGTTTAAGTTTTTGCCACATAAGTCATCAAATCAAAAGAGAGGAGTACAACCCTTTAAAGCAAAAAGCCCGCCAACTTTGTAAGTACTCGGCTGTTTTGGAATAAGATGCAAATGAAGCATGAAAGAAGTGTTGTATTACTGAGTTTTTTCTATAATTTTTTAATTAAAATCGAGTATTCTTAGCGCCAAATTTTTGGACATCTCAACTATGGCGCTTAAAGCAACAATTTATAAGGCAGACTTGAATATTGCCAATATGGATGACCATATTTATGGCGATTATCAATTGACTCTTGCCTTACATCCTTCAGAAACTTTAGAACGATTAATGGTTCGTGTTATGGCATTTGCACGCTTTGCCAGTGATAGTCTTGAATTCACCAAAGACCTTTTTGAAACCGATGAGCCGGCACTTTGGCAAAAAGACTTAACAGGGCAGTTAGAAACCTGGATTGAAGTTGGTTTACCATCTGAAGATAAAGTCAGAAAAGCCAGTGCTCGTTGTAAAACTGTGGCAATTGTTGCCTATGGTTCCCAAGTCGAAGACTGGTGGAAGAGAAACAGTAAAATTAAAACACTGGGTAATGTTCAGGTATGGCAAATCGCGCCTGAAAGTACAGCAGAGTTAGAACAACTTTGTGAACGTACGATGCAGCTACAGTTAAATGTTATGGATAACGAATGGACTTTGTTAAGTGACAAGGGCCAAGCAAATGTAGTGTGGACACAATTACAGTAAAACTGAAAAGCGCAACAAATTTTACAACTTCACTTGCTAGACTAAAGATTGAGTCTGAGCTGTGAAATTAAATGAAACGGAAATGTTATGATCACTGAATTAGAAATTATCGATTTAAAAGTAGGCGAAGGTAAAGAAGCAGTTAAAGGTGCCTTGATTACCACTCACTATACAGGGTGGTTAGAAGATGGTACTAAATTTGACTCTTCTATTGATCGCGGAAATTATTTCGAATGTGTCATTGGTACAGGCCGTGTGATTAAAGGTTGGGACCAAGGCATCATGGGAATGAAAGTTGGTGGTAAACGTAAACTTATTGTTCCTGCGCATTTGGCTTATGGCGAACGCAAAATGGGTAAAATTATTCCGGCAAACTCAAACTTGATTTTTGAAATTGAATTGTTTGATGTAAAAACTCGTGATGAATGAAATCAAAATTTTACCGTTTGATTTTTTTATATAAGCTTTAAATATGAATATATTCGTTATTTATATTTTAGCTTTTTGAATATTTAAGATTATTTTCAGTTTATTTCATTATAAAGGTGAACTGAAAAACTGTTCTTTTGGGGCAGTTTGAGCTTAAGAACTAAATAAATAAGAGTTTTAGTTCTTAAGTTTAAATTTCACATAAATAATCTATATTGCTATTGAGACGCTATTTCATGATTACCCGTTTTGCATCTCCTTTGTTGAATCTAACGCTTGGCTTAGCTTTAGCAGGCTTGTCAGGTATGGCACTAGCTAAGCCTCCTAAAATAGATGCTTCAGAACTTACTGTTATTGGCTATCATGAAATTACCGATACTAAAAATGCCTTAATTCCTCAATATGCAGTGACCACAAAACAATTTGGTGAGCATATCGATTGGCTGCAAAAAAATGGTTTCCATTTTATTACTGTAGATCAGTTGATTCGCGCTCATCAGGGCAAAGCTGCACTGCCGACCAAGCCAGTTTTATTAACTGTAGATGACGGTTATCAGTCTTTTTATCAAAATGCCTATCCAGTTATTAAGGCTAAAAAAATCCCGGTAGTGCTTGCTGTTGTCGGTTCATGGCTAGAGCCAAAAGCAAATCAAAAAGTAGATTTTTCTGGCGAAGAAATTTCACGTGATAAAATCTTAAGCTGGCCTGAACTTAAAGAAATGCAAGACAGCGGTTTTGTTGAAATTGCAAGCCACAGCTATCATTTACACCGTGGTATTACCGGTAACCCTCAAGGCAACTCTGAACCTGCAGCGACAACTCGTTTTTATGACGTAAAAACTAAAACGTATGAAAACGACAGCCAATATCAGACCCGAATTTATAATGATTTAAAAAAGAATAATCAGTTGCTTAAAGAACATGGTATACGTTCACCACGTATTATGGTGTGGCCATATGGTCGCTATAATATGCAAACTGTTCAAATTGCTAAAAAGCTTGGTATGCCAATTACTATCACACTTGATGATGGGGCCGATCATGCAAAACAGTCTCTACAAAATATGAGTCGTATTTTGGTCGAGGGTGGAATGAGCACAAATGATTTAGCTCAAGAAATTAAAAATCGTGAGTTAAATTTAACGGATAATAATCGTCCGCAAAAAATCATGCATGTGGATCTCGACTATATTTATGATCCAGACCCGCAACAACAAGAGCGTAATTTAGGTAATTTACTCGACCGTATTAATGCAATGGGTGTAAATACAGTTTATTTGCAGGCTTTCTCTGATGCAGATGCGAATGGTTCTGCCGATATGGTATACTTCCCAAATCGACATATTCCTATGCGTGCTGATTTATTCAACCGTGTTGCATGGCAAATTCAAACACGTACTCCTGTAAGCCGTATTTATGCGTGGATGCCATTATTGGCATGGGAACTACCAAAAACTGATCCAGTATCAAAAGACTTGGTTGTGACCCAACAGGATAAGACGAGTGGACACCTCAATATGGGATACATTCGTTTAAGTCCTTTTTCACCAGAAGCGCGTCAAACTATCCGTGAAATATATGAAGATTTAGCAAAATCATCGTCTTTTAATGGAATTTTATTCCATGACGATGTGACCTTGTCTGATTATGAAGATGCAAGTCCAGATGCTTTAAAAGCTTATGCAAAACAAGGCTTACCAACAGACTTGGCAAAAATTCGTGCGAATGACGAAGATTTGCAAAAGTGGACTGCATTTAAAACAAGATATTTAGATGATTTTGCAATGCAGCTTGTTGATGAGGTTCGTCAATATGAACCGTTCCTGTTAACAGCACGTAATTTATATGCGCAAGTGGCTTTAAAACCATATGCGGAAAACTGGTACTCTCAGTCACTTGAAGAGTCACTAAACCGTTATGATTTTACTGCTATTATGGCGATGCCTTATATGGAGCAAGTGAAAAATCCAGATCAATTCTATAAAGATATGGTTGATCGCGTGAAAAAATATCCAAATGGCATTAAGAAAACAGTTTTTGAGCTACAGGCAACAAACTGGCGTAATAACGAAAAGGTACCTTCAACTGAAATGGCTGCGACGATTCATTCTCTCTATGAACAAGGTGCAATGCATGTTGCATACTATCCAGATGACCCAATTAAAGATCATCCGGACGTGAACGTAATGCATAAAGCATTTGCTGAAAAGTCATCTCGTCTTGTGCCATAGACGAGGCTGAAACATGACAATCTTTGCTGCAATATGGTCGCACGCCCTAAAATTCGTTTTTTATTATCCATTGTTTATGTCATATCTATGGATGATTGGTGCGATCATTTTCTATTGGAAGGAACGTAAGGCTCCACCTTATGATCAACCCGCTCCATTAGAAAGCTATCCGAAAGTTGCTGTACTCATCCCTTGCTTTAACGAAGGTGATAATGCAGAGGAAACCATTAGCCATGCTTTAAAATTGGATTATCCAAATTTTGAAGTCATTGCGATTAATGATGGTAGTTCGGATAATACGGGTGAAGTGCTCGATCGTTTAGCTGAACAATACGAAAAACTTCGTGTTGTTCATCTTGCACAAAACCAAGGAAAAGCGATGGGGCTACAGGCGGGCAGCCTGATGACCGATGCCGAATTTTTAATTGGTATCGATGGCGATGCTTTGCTTGACCCACATGCAGCAAAATGGATGATTCGTCATTTTCTTCAGAACCCAACGGTTGCAGCTGTAACTGGAAACCCACGTATACGTACGCGTTCAACTTTGTTAGGCCGTATTCAAGTCGGTGAATTTTCTTCGATTGTGGGAATGATTAAACGTGCACAGCGTACATTTGGTCGTTTATTTACAGTGTCTGGTGTAATTACAGCTTTCCGTAAAAGTGCTGTTCATCAAGTCGATTATTGGTCACCAAATATGTTGACTGAAGACATCGACATTACTTGGAAGTTGCAGCGTGCAGGCTGGGACATTCGTTTTGAACCGAATGCCTTGGTTTGGATTTTGATGCCTGAAACTTTAAATGGTTTATGGAAACAGCGTTTACGTTGGGCAATGGGTGGAGCACAGGTTTTAATTAAAAACATTGATGTGTTCACCAAACCAAAATTGAATTTTTTATGGCCTCTCATGTTTGAGCTTTGCTTAACTTTAGTATGGTCATATTTAATGCTGGCAATGGCTTTATTGTGGTTGGTACATTTTATTTTACCAATCCCTGCTTTAGCCGTTGTGAGTTCCCCATTTTTACCGTATGGTAGCGGTATTTTATTGGGGGCAACCTGTCTAATTCAGTTTGCTTTAAGCAAATGGATGGATAGTCGCTATGAACCACATCTAGGAAAAAATTATTTCTGGATGATCTGGTATCCATTGGTCTTTTGGCTAATCACCATTTCGGCAACCATTGTGGCATTTCCAAAGGTCTTACGACGTGGAGATGAGAAACGAGCACGTTGGGTGAGCCCGGATCGGGGCATTCGTTAGATGAAATGCAAGAGTCATGAGATTTTAAAGATCGTGCTGTATTGATGTCTGGGGAAAACCGCAGCACTTCGTTAGGTAAAGAGAAATGAAGACAAATTCGTTGATTATTGATTTACGTCGTCAACTACCATGGCACAAACGCTATGTTTCTACAACAAGCACAGCCATGATGTGGGGCGGTTGGTTGTTGTTGTGGCGTCCGTTTGTATTTATCTGGGTATTGGCAGAGCTCCAAAAAACTCATTTAGTACATCGTTTGTTTAGTGCTTTTGGTGTAGGAATTGAACATGGCATTACTGCTCTGATTGCTTGTGCAATTGGCTTGCTGCTCTGGAGTCATGTGTTGCCTGAACGCCGTGTTGGAGGGAATGCACTTAACATGAAACAGACAGATGATTATGCACGTTACTTTGATTTGCCAGAACAAGAAATTGAACAGGGCCGTAGCCAAAAAATTACGGTCGTTCACCATGATGAATTTGGTAAAATCGTTAGAGTTGAATAAATCTAATAAATAAAAGAAAGCCCACATCATGTGGGCTTTCTTTTTTGCATATTCACTCTTAGTAAGTTATAAATTTAGACCCCGAAGCGTAGTGTTTGAATCGGTTTTATTTGCCTCTAAACACTGGAGGTCTTTTTTGTAGCATAGCAAAAACACCCTCTTGAACGTCTTCTGTAGTTAGTAAAGGTTGAAGATGGTTTTGCAATTGATTAAAGGCCGCCTCGTAGCCTTCATTAATTGCTTCACGTGCAGAGGCAAGAGTGGCTTTTACGGCAAGGGGCGCTGCTTGAGCAATATGTTCAGCGAGTTCTATGGCACGTTTAAGCTCCGTACCTTCTGGGCAAACTTCTGTAATTAGGTTCATATCCAAGGCTGCTTTGGCATCAAAAGAGTCACCTGTAAGCAAATAGCGCATGGCTTTGGCCCAACCCGCGGCTTGAGTGAAACGTGCAGTTGCTCCGCCAAAAGGTAAGATGCCACGTTGAACCTCCATTTGAGCAAACTGAGTATTTTCACTTGCAATCGCAATATCTGCATTGAGAAAGAGTTCTATACCAGCGGTATAGCAATAACCCTGTACTGCCACAATCAAAGGTTTACTCAGCTTTCGACCTATTGTGCCCCACGGGTTAATTTCATTTTCACTAAAATCAAAAACACCTGTAGCAAGCTTAGGTTGTAACTCAACTAAATCTAAGCCAGCTGTAAAATGGTCACCGTGAGCAAAAACAATCGCACAGCGCAGGACATCATTATTTTCATATTCGGTGAGCGCTAGTGATAAGTCTTTAATCATGTGACTATCAAAGGCATTACGTTTTGCTGCGCGATCTAAGCCAATTAAAAAAATATGTCCGCGAGTTTCACGGCTGACTTTTCCTTCTTGATTTGACATATTTTCAAGCTCTTTTATTTGTCTCTCATTATCTTTTAAACAATCATTTAAAAACTAGCAAATAGAAATTGTTAGTGACTTGATCAGTATTTCTTTTGTCTATGTATTGAAGTAAATCAATTTCATACGAAAAGACAGATCCTAAGATAATGTCAATTTTCATGATTTATTTAAATTAGCAGTTTGCTTAGTCTCATATTTTTCTCATAATACGCTGTTAAATTGATCTCAATAAGCAGCTTCTCTTATGTCACCTCTAGAAATTTTTGCAGTCTTAATTAGCCTCATTGGAGTCGGATTAACGGTAATCCGTAATATGTGGTGCTGGCTGTTTAATTTCTTCGCCTTTGTTTTATACGCTTATTTGTTTTACGAATTTAAGCTTTATGGTGAAACGATTTTGCAGTTCTTTTTTATGGCTGTAAATTTTTATGGCTTTTACTATTGGCTCAAAGGAAAGCAGCAAGATCATGACATTCGAATCGAGCCTATTGCAGTTCAAACCGCTATTATTCAAATGATTATTGCCGCGGTAGGTGGTTTGCTCTTTGGTTTGGTTCTTAAAAACTTTACCGATGCAGCGGTGCCGATGCTCGACTCTCAGCTTGCGGCATTTAGTTTGCTTGCCACTTACTGGACCAGCCGAAAGCATATTGCGACATGGATACTTTGGGTATTTGTCGACATTATTTATGTGGGAATGTTTATTTATAAAGATCTGTTTTTAACTTCTGCTTTATATGCAGCCTTTGTATTAATGGCAGCTTATGGTTGGTATCAATGGGAAAAGGTTAAAAGAAAGCAGGTTGATCATATAGATTTAAAAAAAACTATTTAATGTATGAGAAAATATTAAAACAATAATCCTGTTTGGAAATTATTTGATGACTCATACTTTAAAAAAACTTTTATTTTGTTTATTTCTTTGTTCTGGTTATGCAAATGCTCAGATTAACGCTGTTCCTTTAAAGCAGCTTAGTAAATTACCGGATTCATGTCAGAAAGATGAAGCTGTTGAAAATAATAAATTAGCTATACAGACGGCACAGGTAAAAATACAAAGCTATTCTTGCTTTAAGCCTGATATAGCTGATGCGCTAGGCTATAACGTATTTGCTATCAATTTAGATAAAAATAAAACCTATTATTTTAAAGCGCAAACTCAGGATATATCCTCAATAGCAGGTCAGACTATACATAAAATTGATTCTGAAACCTTTGCAATAGACAATTATCAGGAGCGTGGTGGAAATTTTATTATTTTTTGGATAGCGGACTGGTCAAATATTTATACACAAGATATTTCTTACTATACGGATGATGAAACTTCCATAGATAGTTTTATTAAAGACAGACAGATTTATTTACAGAAGAAAAAATATTTGGATAATACCAAAACTAAAAAAGTTGGATCTCCTTTAATCATTATGAAAGACAAACAAAAAGGTTTGATCATAAATAAGAGTAAGGCACAAAACTTTTAAATCATTAATTTCTGGATTTTTATGAAAAATTTAACTCATATATTTTTATTTTGTATTGGCTTTTTAGTAACAACTACCTCTTATGCGCAAGTAAATATTAAACCTTTATGGCATGGTAAAGTATTGAACAGTTTTGATATTCCTTTAAATAACCTGAAAAAGCCAAAGCAGTTTATTAAAGGTGAGGCTGATGAATGCAATGGTGGTTATTTTCCAGATCAATGGGTATATGAAGATGGAGTGATACTCTCTACGGGATCTTTAGATAAGGTATATGTAAGCCAGCAAAATGGTCTAAAGTATGGTTCTCGATTATTTAATCATTTAACTACCGAGAATGATTTTAAAAAGTTTTTTGGTAAACAAATAATTATATCTGAAAATCATACTTACTCTATATTTCCTTGGGAAGGTAGTAATGATGGCTTGCACTTTCATTTCCGTAATGGAAAACTACATTACTATACGTACTCTATTGATGACTGTTAATGATTAATCTTTAAGAATAGCCATGATCCTGAATTTAGTCATATATAAACAGCAACAGTTTGATGCGATGGCCCAAAAAATTATGGCTGAGCCTGCAAAATATATAGATTTTAATTCAGTATCGGATTTTTATAATGCTGTTTGGCTCAAGGACTTTCCCCAAGGGACTCAGTTCTCTGCGACAGGTTTAGATGATGGAGCCGAAGAGTTTTATGCAGTAGTACAGTTTAAACAGCAGTATTTAAAATTTGATATTAAAGAAAATCATTCGACACTGAGTTTTCAGAATATAAATGGTGAAACTTTTAAGTGTAATTTTTAATTGATGAAATCAAAGCACAAAAAAAGCGACTTAACGTCGCTTTTTTTAATAGATAAATTTTGAAATTTTATCTGCCGTTGCGATGACCAGAGCGGCAATATCTTCTTTAAAGGTCTTTTCATCATAAGTGGTAATTGGGCAACTTACCGAAAGGACAGCCACCATTTTTCCATTTGATTGTTTGAAAATAGGGGCAGCACAAGCAGCCATATCATGGTTATAATGACCCCAGCTCACCATCGACTTTTGAGTTTTTACATAATTCAATTTTTGCAATAACGCTTTTAAACTGGTTGGGGTCAGTTCTGAGTAACTATCCCAGTCATTGAAATTACGATAGCGTTGGCGTACTTCTGCTTCTGGTAAATCTGACAATAACATTTGACCAATAACTGTTGCATGGGCAGGCCAGCGAGTACCTAAATTAATATTGCTGGTAAATGTCCCCATAGATTGAACGTTATTTACAAAAACAATGTGTGTACCTTCTAAAACGGTCAGGTGTACTGCAAGTTTGGTCTGGTCACGTAGTTCTTTCATTAAAGGAGTCGATAAATCAAGTAATGAAAGCTTTGATAAACTGTTAAAACCAAGCTCCATAACTTTTGAATCAAGCGCATATGTTTTTTGTGAAGCTTTTCTTAAGTAACCGCAAGCTTCAAGTGTATAGATAAGTCGAAATGCACTAGAACGGTTCACTTCCAAAATTTCGGCAATTTCTGTAATCGTCATTTCTTGTGCTTGTTGATTAAATGCTTGCAAGATGGCTAAACCACGCACAAGCCCTGGTACTAAATACCGATCATCATTTTTTGTTGTTTCTGATTCTTGCAAATCTTCTTCAATCTCTAGGCTCATTCGTGTTGTTTTCCTATAAATAAAACAGGGTTCGAATTAGGGCATTATGCTTTATTTTAGAACAATTGTAATTATAAAGATTACATAAAACAATTTTTATATTTAAAACAATGTTTCCATTCTTAAACGTAACAAATTATTTAAAATTTATTAATTAATTGATTTAAATAATTATTTTTACTTTGACAAAAAATAACCAAGAGGATTATGCTTAGCTTGTGTTTTGAAAATCAAATTATGTTTTGTATATAAAACAAAATGAGGACGCAAGGTATGAGTTGGATCTCAGTTTGTCAGCAGGGTGACGTTAGCGAAGATGAGCCGAAAGCCGTCGAAGTTGAAGGGAAAAAAATTGGTGTTTTTTTTGTCGATGAAAATTACTTCGCTATCGAAAATGTTTGCCCTCATGCGTATGCCTTATTAACGGAAGGATTTATTGAAGATCAAACTGTGGAATGTCCATTGCACGAAGCAATTTTTGACATTCAGACAGGTGAGCTAAAAAGTGGACCCGGGTGTAGAAACCTATGTACGTACCCAGTTCGTGTTGAAGGACAGGATATTCAAATTCAACTCTAGTCCTCACATGTACAAGGAAGCAGAACAATGAAGACATTTAATGAAAAGTTGGCAAGCTGGATTCATGCAACGCCGGCAACCGAAGCAGGTATCAACAATATTCAAGTTCCAGGTCAATCTGAATTGTTGGTTTGGCAAACACGTTATAAAGAACCGACTCTCTACGAACAAGACTTTGTAAAGAACTTGATTCAGGCATTTTCTGCGGGCGCAACAGAATTAGATGAGGTTGTTTCTGCACTTAATCAGCAAGGTTTCCGTTGTGAATCTGGTGATGAATGGACTTCTGAGAGCTTTACAGAAGAAATGCAACGTTTAGGTTATTGATTCAGGGAAGAATAAAATGAACGCAATCGTATCAACTTCACAAAGCGCTGAAGAATATTTAGAACTTGGTTTACGTGACCAATGGCATCCGGTGTTAGCAAGTTGGGAAGTCGCTGCTAATCCGGTTGGGATTACCCGTTTAGGTGAAAACATTGTGGTTTGGCGTGATGCCGAAGGTCAGGTTCATGCACTTGAAGATCGCTGTCCACACCGCGGTGCTCGTCTTTCACTCGGCTGGAACTTGGGTGATCGAGTTGCTTGCTGGTATCACGGTGTTGAAGTTCGTGCCGATGGTGTGGTTGCCGATGTACCAGCCGTTCATGAATGCCCAATGACTGGAACCAAGTGTTTAAAGAGCTATCCGGTCATTGAACAGCATGGTGCTATCTTCATCTGGTTTGGGATTGATGCAAATGAACAACCCGCACCGCTTGAGTTCCCAGAACAACTGGCAAGCGAAGAGTGGAGTTCATTCCTTTGCCAAGCAGACTGGAAAGTAAACCATCAATATGCCATTGATAACGTCATGGACCCAATGCACGGTACATATTTGCACTGTACGTCACACTCAATGGCAGAAGGTGAACGTACCGCAGAGATGAAACACCGCACAACTGAAAATGGTTTTGTTTTTGAAAAAGAAGGCCAAACAGGTGTGAACTTTGACTGGGTTGAATATGGTTCGACTGGTGCAAGGTGGTTACGCCTTTCAATTCCTTACCGTAAACAGTTTGGTCCGGGTGGTGAATTCTGGATTGTGGGTTACGCAACGCCAATTGATGCCAACAATACCCGTGTATTTTTCTGGCGCTGCCGTAAGGTGAGTGGTTGGCAACGTAATGTATGGCGCTTCTTATATCGCAATCATTTAGAACAATTGCATTGGGATGTATTGGAACAAGACCGAATTATTTTAGAAAACCTTGCGCCAAATGCACGTGCACGAGAATTCTTATATCAACACGATGTTGGGCTTGCACGTTTACGCCGTTTAATGAAGAAAGAAGCTGAGAAGCAATTAAAGAAAATTGCTGCACTAAATGCATCAAACCGTATCGAGATGCAGGAAGAAGCTCATGGCTAATGTAGCGTTGTTGCAAGGCAAAAAAGTTTTAGTGACTGGTGCCGCACGTGGTTTAGGGCGAGATTTCGCTCAAGCCATTGCTGAGGCGGGCGCTGAAGTTGTAATGGCAGATATTTTATCTGACCTCGTGCAACAAGAAGCACAAGCCTTACAAAAACAAGGACTCAAGGTCCATGCAGTCACTGTTGACCTTGCCAATGCAGACTCTATTGAAAATGCTGTCGCAAAAAGCGTTGAACTGTTAAATGGTTTGGATGGTCTTGTGAACTGTGCAGCGCTTGCAACCAATGTGGGTGGAAAAAATATGATTGATTACGATCCTGAACTTTGGGATCGGGTTATGAATATTAATGTGAAAGGCACATGGTTAATTACAAAAGCGTGTATTCCACATTTAAAACAATCGGCTGCCGGCAAGATTATTAATGTTGCGTCAGATACAGCACTTTGGGGCGCACCGAACCTGATGGCTTATGTGGCGAGTAAAGGTGCAATTGTTGCCATGACACGTTCAATGGCAAGAGAGTTGGGTCAGTTCAATATCTGTGTCAATACTTTGTCTCCGGGGCTGACTCTGGTTGAAGCAACCGAGTATGTGCCACAGGAACGTCATGATTTATATGTCAACGGAAGAGCGATTCAACGCCAGCAACTTCCACAAGATTTAAATGGAACAGCATTGTATCTACTGTCGGATTTGTCCTCTTTTGTGACAGGTCAAAATATTCCGGTCAATGGCGGTTTTGTCTTTAACTAAGGAGTAGTCAAATGATTACAGGGATCGAGATTTTAAAGTTTGGAGTTGAAGATAGAGCCGCTTCAAACAAATTTTTGGCAGATTTTGGTTTAAGCCAAAGTACTTCAGATATTGAAGGTGCAGATTTATACCAGACTCAAAACGGCAGCAAGATTTATCTATTTAATTGTGATGATAACCGTTTGCCGCCTGCTATTGAGCAAGGTTCAACTTTACGTGAAGTCACTTGGGGTGTTGATAGTCTTCAAGACCTTGAAGACTTGGCAGCTCGTTTGGCCGATGTAGACGGTTTTAAACGTACTGAAAATACAGTTCAGTGTCTTGACCCAAATGGCATGACTATTCGTTTTGAACAAAGTTTTGTAAAAGAAGTACCAGAACTTAAAACGGAAGGCATTAACCAATACGGCAACATTCAACGTGTTAATGCAGCAAGTCCTGTTTATGAAAAAGGTCAACCTGTTGCGATTGGACATGTGGTGTTTTTCACACCGGATTTAGCAACTACTGAAAACTTCTATATTGAAAAAGTAGGCTTTCATTTATCTGATGCTTACAAAAATCGCGGTGCATTCTTACGTTGCCGCGGTGAAGGTTATCACCACGATTTATTCTTACTTAGCGTTCCAAATAAACCTGCTGGTCTAAATCACGTTGCGTTTGTTGTTCGTGATATTCATGAGGTGATTGGAGGCGGATTACATATGAACCGTTCAGAGTGGTCAACCTTTATTGGACCGGGACGTCATCCAATTTCTTCTGCTTATTTCTGGTACGTCAACTCACCATTGGGTGGTGCATTTGAATATTACACCAACGATGATTATTTGACTGAAGAATGGCAGCCACGTGTAGAAGAACATCGTCTAGAGCTTTTCACTGAGTGGGCGATTGAAGGTGGTCTTGATGACAAAACCCGCCGTCAGGTAAAGCCTGTGTAACAGGTATTGCTTTACAAGGAAGAAAGGCTATGGAAAAGATTGTAATTGTAGGGGCGGGGCAAGCTGCAGGTTGGGCAGTCAGCACCTTACGTCAAAATGGTTATGTGGGTGAAATTCATGTGGTCTCAAATGAAGATCAGGTGTTTTATGAGCGTCCGCCTCTGTCTAAGCAAGTACTTTCAAAAGAAGCAACGTATGAAAGTTTGAATCTGTTCTCCCCAGAACAGGTCCAAGAGTTCAACATTCAATGGCATAAACCAGAAATTGCAACAAAAGTCGATCGCGAGCAAAAGCAGGTTCATTTAGAAAGTGGTCAGATTTTGCCGTATGACAAATTGCTGATTGCAACTGGAAGCCGTGCACGTGTACCCGTCAATACATGGCAGTTCATTCCTAATGTTGTGACTTTACGAAATGTACGTGACTGTGAACGTCTGGCTGAAATTTTAAAGAATGCAAAAAATGTTGCTGTGATTGGCGGCGGCTGGATTGGTTTGGAAATCGCTGCAACCGCACGTAAGCAAGGCAAAGAGGTTCATATTTTTGAATATGGCGACCGTTTGTGTGCAAGAAGTGTGAGTCCGGAAGTTTCTGCATTTTTAAAAAATATGCATGAGACCCAAGGTACAAAAATTCATTTAGACAGCAAGAGCCTTCATTTGGTGGAAGCACCAGATCAAAAAGTTGAAGTGGTGAACCATCCTCAACATAGCCAGTTATTTGATTGTGTTGTAGTGGGTGCAGGTGCCGAAATTGCTAAAGAGTTAGGCGTGCATGCTGGGCTCGATGTGAAAGATGGCATTGTGGTGAATTGTTTTGGACAGACCTCAGATCAAGACATTTATGCCGCAGGTGATGTCGCGATTCATCCGGGCTTGGGTTATTGCATTCAGTCTTGGGCAAATGCACAAAATCAGGCGATTGCAGCTGCGAAATCAATGCTCGGAATTGAAACTGAATATACCGATATTCCTTGGCTCTGGTCTGATCAATACCACTTTAATATCCAGATTTTAGGAACGTATCAACCTGAAAAAACCAAAGAAATGGTGATTCGCCAAGGCGGTGAAGATCAGGTGAGCTATTTATATCTGGACCATGAAAATCGCTTGCTGAATATGATTGCCATTAATGACTCGAAGTTAATCAAGCTGGCAAAGCGTTGGATGCAAGCCAATACCGTTTTAGATCCAAAATTATTAGCAGATGCTGAATTTAATGTCATGAAGTTAAAACCGTAAACATTAAATCTGGTTCTCATTACCAAATCGAAGGAATGACACATGAGTAATGAAGAAAAAAGTGGATTAAAGCATTGGGTGCCTGCTTTTGTCCTTATGGTGTGTGTAGTACTGGCCTTTTTCGACAAGATCAGTATTGCGGTTTTATTTTCAGACCCCCATTTTCAAAGCTCGATGGGAATTGCTGAAGATAAAGCCAAGCTCGGATGGCTCATGACAAGCTTTTTACTTGCTTATGGGTTTTCATCAGTCTTTCTAAGCTTTTTAGGCGACATTTTTAACCCAAAGAAAATGCTGTTCTGGAGTGTGACCTCTTGGGGTTTACTCATGCTTTGCATGGGCTTTACCACCAGCTACTCAGGCATGTTGATTTTACGGGTTTTACTTGGTTTGGCAGAAGGTCCGCTATTTGCTTTGGCATACACCATTGTTAAACAGACTTACACAGACCGTCAGCAGGCACGTGCCTCAACCATGTTCTTACTGGGTACACCGATTGGTGCATTCCTTGGTTTCCCGATCACTGCAAATGTTTTAGCTCATCACGACTGGCACTCCACTTTTTTTGTGATGGCTGGTTTAACACTGATCGCTATTTTTAGCATTGTTTTTGGTTTACGTAACTTACAGCTCAAGAAAACTGTCGAAATTGAGGGCGAGAGTAAACGCACCAACTTCAAGGGTCACATTGCCAATACTAAATTGCTGCTCAGCAACAGCGCATTCTGGTTGGTTTGCCTCTTTAACATTGCATTGATGACTTATTTGTGGGGCTTAAACAGTTGGGTTCCTTCTTATCTTATGCAAGACAAAGGATTCAATCTCAAAGAGTTTGGGATGTATTCAAGCTTTCCATTCATCGCCATGTTAATTGGCGAGGTGGTGGGTGCGTTTTTATCTGACAAGTTAGGCCGCCGCGCTATTCAGGTATTTAGCGGTTTATTACTGGCGGGCATCTTCATGTATGTGATGGTCATTATGACCCAGCCATTATTGATTATTGCTGCCATGTCTTTAAGTGCGATGGCGTGGGGCTTTGGAGTAGCTGCGGTATTTGCTCTGCTTGCCCGAGTAACTACCTCAAATGTAGGGGCGACTGCGGGTGGAATATTTAACGGTTTAGGCAATTTTGCAAGTGCAATTGCGCCTGTTCTTATCGGTTACATCGTGATGCAAACACATAGTTTTAATTTGGGAATTACCTTCTTGGCTGCAGTCGCTGTCATTGGGTCGTTGTTCTTGGTTCCTCTTTTAAAACGTTATTAATTCACTGTATAGGAGTTTAAAAAATGACTACACAACAATTCGAAACGTGGAAACAGCCGGAAGGCGCTTCTTTAGAAGATTGGTTAAACACACGTATTGCTCGCTTTGAGACTCGTAAATATGACTTTGAGGCTTTGAAGTTTCAAGCCGATTACGACCCGAAATATCGTCGTGCTCAAATGCGCTATATGGGTACGGGTGCAACTGGTGTTGCAAATGACAGCAACACTGTACCTGCAGAGAACTTTACGTTTTCGACTATGGTGCTACCACCACAGTGTGAAGGTCCTTTGCACATTCACCACGACGTTGAAGAAGTTTTCTTTATGCTCCGCGGCGAAATTGATTTGTTTATTGAGCACAACGGCGAGAAATTCCAGACCCGTTTAAAAGAGCGTGATCTGATTTCAATTCCACCGGGGATCTACCGTGGTTTGTTTAACCCAGGTCAAGAAGATGCCTTGATGTGCGTGATGTTGGGAACAGGTAAACCAACAATTCCTAATTATCCACCAGAGCATCCATTGTCTCAAATCAAACGTTAATTGTTTGATGAAGTGAATGAAGGGAAAGAATTGAAAATGATGACACTCATTGAAAAGTTAGCAGAATTTCCGGTGAAAACGGTCAATGTTCAAGGCCAGCAGCAAGCCTATCGGGAAGCTGGTCAGGGCGAATACCTTGTGCTGTTGCATGGCATTAGTTCAGGTTCTGCTTCATGGGTAAACCAACTTGAAGTGCTGTCTCATCATTTTCATGTCATTGCCTGGGATGCACCGGGCTATGGCAAATCAGATGAACTTTTAACGGATCAACCGAATGCAACCGACTACGCAAAGCGTTTGGCAGCGTTATTCGATGTTTTAAAAATTAAAAAAGCGATTGTGGTCGGACACTCATTAGGCGCCTTACAGGCCAGTGCATTTGCTGCACTTTACCCAGAGCGAGTGGAACACTTGGTTGTTGCTAACTTAGCTCAAGGCTACCAACGTCACGATGAACAAACACAAATTCAGGTTTTTGAAAAAAGACCAAAAATGTTGAAAGAACTCGGTGCTAAAGGAATGGCCCAAAGCCGTGGACCTCATTTGATTTATAAACAAGAGCCACAAGCCTTAGCTTTAGTTTCAGAAGTGATGCAACAGTTGACCCTACAGGGTTTCACACATGCATCGTACTTACTGGCATATGACGAAATACGTAATTACTTAACCGATTTAAAAGTCCCATGCACAGTGATTGCAGGGCAGCAAGATCAAATCACTCCTGCGTTAGGTATACAAGAGCTTGCTCAGGAATTGCAGTTGGAACAGCGCTTCGTCATAGAAGATGCAGGACATTTAAGTTATGTCGACCAACCGCAAGCATTTAACCAAATTATGTTGACGATTCAGGAACAATCGTAAGAGAGATTAAGGATTATGAGCTTCCAAGTTGAAGGAAAAGTTGCAGTTGTTACCGGTGGCTCATCTGGGATTGGGCTGGCTGCTGTTGAAATACTGGTTGCAGAGGATGCAAAAGTTGCTTGGTGTGGTCGCGATGAAGAACGTTTAAATGCTTCTAAGCACTATATTTTAGAAAAATTTCCATATGCCAATATTTTTACCAAAGCATGTAATGTGTTGAAAAAAGAAGAAGTTCAGCAATTTGCCAAAGAGGTCAAACTCAATTTGGGCAATGTAGACATGCTCATTAACAATGCCGGGCAAGGTCGTGTTTCAAATTTTGAAAACACACAAGATGAAGACTGGATGAAAGAAATTGAACTGAAATATTTCAGTGTTTTACATCCGGTACGTGCTTTTCTTGACGACTTAAAACAGTCGGCAAATGCCTCAATTACCAATGTGAACTCGTTACTGGCATTGCAACCAGAACCGCACATGATTGCGACTTCATCTGCACGCGCTGCACTGTTGAATTTAACCCATTCTTTGGCGCATGAGTTTACTCAGTATGGCGTTCGTGTGAACTCGATTTTACTCGGTATGGTCGAATCTGCGCAGTGGAAACGCCGTTATGAGACCCGTTCAGATTTAAATCTGTCATGGGAAGAGTGGACAGGCAATATCGCAAAAAACCGTGGTATCCCAATGCAGCGTTTAGGCCGCCCGGAAGAGCCTGCACGTGCTTTAGTTTTCTTGGCATCACCATTGGCATCTTACACCACAGGTTCGGCAATAGATGTCTCAGGTGGTTTTAACAAACATTTATAAATATCAGGTGCTGTCATGAAAAAGTTGATGATGATTGGTTTTGGCGCAATGGCAGCAGAAGTGTATGCCCATTTGCCTCAAGATCTGCAACTCAAATGGATTGTAGTGCCATCTCGCAGCATTGAGAAAGTTCAATCACAAGTCTCATCTGACATTCAGGTGATTTCAGATATTGAGCAATGTGATGGTACGCCAGACTATGTCATTGAGGTGGCAGGTCAAGCAGCAGTGAAAGAGCATGCTCAAAAAGTTTTAGCGAAAGGCTGGACCATTGGACTGATTTCGGTGGGTACTTTGGCTGATAGTGAATTTTTGGTTCAGCTTAAGCAAACTGCCGAAAAAAATGATGCCCATCTGCATTTACTTGCAGGGGCTATCGCAGGTATTGACGGTATTTCTGCTGCTAAAGAAGGTGGCTTGCAAAAGGTCACTTATAAAGGCTGTAAAAGTCCAAAAAGTTGGAAGGGCAGTTATGCAGAGCAATTAGTCGATTTAGACCATGTTTCAGAACCTACGGTCTTTTTTACAGGAACTGCCCGTGAAGCTGCCATGAAATTTCCTGCCAACGCCAATGTTGCAGCAACCATTGCACTTGCAGGGCTTGGAATGGATGAAACCATGGTTGAGTTAACTGTTGATCCAACCATCAACAAAAATAAACACACCATTGTAGCAGAAGGTGGTTTTGGACAAATGACCATTGAACTGGTGGGAGTACCGTTGCCAAGTAACCCGAAAACATCAACTTTGGCTGCGCTTAGCGTGATTCGTGCTTGTCGCAATAGTGTAGAAGCAATACAGATTTAAGAAGGATTTGATCATGGCAAAGGAAATTTATATTGCGGGTGAATGGCGATTAGGCCGTGGTGCAGTCATTCAAAGCCTGTTTCCGGCAGATCAGTCGGTAAACGCTGAGCTTTCAACAGCAACGCTTGAAGATGTAAATGAAGCAATTGAAAAGGCAGATCAGGCTTGGCGTGAACCGAGCTGGAGAAACAGCTTGCCGCATGAGCGTGCACGTATTCTTTATAAAGTTGCAGACATTATTGAAGCGCGTGTAGATGAATTAGCGAAACTACAAACCCGCGATAATGGAAAGCCTTTAACCGAAACTCGTGGTTTAGTGATGAGCGCGGCGGCAACTGCACGCTATGTTGCTGCGGCATGTGAAACGTTGAATGATGAGCTCACCACTCAGCGTGCTCCAGACTTTATGACCATGAGTGTGCATGAACCAGTGGGCGTTGTGGCAGCCATTACCCCTTGGAACTCTCCAATTGCGAGTGAAGTTCAAAAGCTTGCTCCAGCTTTGGCAGCAGGAAATGCCGTGGTGTTAAAACCAGCAGAAGCAACTTCACTGATTGCTTTAGAGCTTGCCAAAATTTTTGAAGAAGCAGGTTTACCAAAAGGCTTACTCAGCGTGCTAGTTGGGCGCGGTTCTGTGATTGGTGATGCAATTGCTCAGCACCCATTGGTTCGTAAAATTTCTTTTACAGGTGGAACAACCACGGGTCGTCATTTGGCACACATTGCCGCAGATAAACTCATTACCACTTCGCTTGAGTTAGGTGGTAAGTCACCAACCATCGTTTTACCGGATGCAGATGTCGAACTGGCAGCTAAAGGTGTCGCGTACGGTATTTTTAGCTCGGCAGGCCAAGCGTGTATCGCAGGTTCTCGCTTATTTATTCATAGCAGTCTTTACGATCAGTTTTTAACGCGTTTGGTTCAAATTACTAAAGGCTTACGTGTGGGCCATCCAGAACAAGCTGGTGTGCATTTAGGACCACTGGTCAATGACAAGCATTTGCAGTCAGTTGATCGCTATGTACAGCTTGCCAAAAGCGAAGGTGGTCAAGTTCTGATTGGTGGTGAGGCACTTACGAATGGTGACTATGCCAAAGGAAGCTATTACTTACCAACGATTATTACGGGTTTAAATAACAGTGCTCAAACCTGTCAGGAAGAAATTTTTGGCCCTGTTTTAGTCGTTATGAAATATGACAATGAGCAAGATTTAATTGCCCAAGCCAATGACAGTTGTTTTGGTCTTGCCGCAGGTATCTGGACTGAAAGCTATCGCAAAGCTTGGCGAATTGCACGTGCTTTAGAAGTGGGAACGGTATGGATTAATACCTACAAAAAATTCTCGATTAGTGCGCCGTTTGGTGGCTTTAAAGACAGTGGGATTGGGCGCGAAAAAGGCCGTTTGGGCATTTTATCGTACATGCAACAAAAGAGTATTTATATGGGGCTGAATGAACAGCCCAACCCTTGGTGCGATTAATAAATTCAAGGACTGAAAACAAATTTTGAGGAACAGACATGACTGAACGTGTAAATGTAGGCGAAGCAATCGCAAGAGTATTAGAAGCGCACCAAGTTGATAGTATTTATGGTGTTATTTCCATCCACAATTTACCTATTGCTGATGCAGTTGGGCGCCGTGAAAAAATGCGCTTTGTTGCAGCACGTGGTGAAGCGGGTGCAGTCACCATGGCAGATGCACACTCACGTTTTAAAGGCTTAGGTGTAGCGCTGACCAGTACGGGTGCTGGGGCAGGTAATGCGGTGGGTTCACTGATTGAAGCAATGAATGCGAGTAGCCCTGTATTGCATTTAACTGGTCAGGTTGAGCGTGAATATCTTGACCGTGATGCAAGCTTCATTCATGAAACCAAAGACCAACTTACATTCTTACGAGCATCAAGCAAAGCGGCGTTCCGTATTACCAGCCCAGACAATGCTGTTGGTGTGATTCGTGAAGCCATCCGTGTAGCAACCACAGTTCCAATGGGACCGGTAAGTGTTGAGCTGCCGATTGATGTGCAGGCAGCAGAAATTGATTTGCCACTTAACTTAGGACCAGTCAAAGCACTTGAGTTACCACAGGCAGAGCAAGCAGAAATTGATCTTCTGGTAAACGAAATCAAAAAAGCAAAACGTCCGATTTTCTGGATTGGTGGTGGAACTTTAAATAGCGTTGCTGAAGTTAAAGCAATTGCAGATTTAGGTATTCCGGTTGTTTCATCGACTCATGCTCGTGGGGTTTTGCCAGATGATCATCCACGTAGTTTAGGTGCGTTCCATAACTCGGCAGGCGTTGAGCAATTATTAAAAGATGCTGACTTAATGGTTGTGTTGGGTTCTCGTTTACGTAGTAATGAAACCAAAACTTATTCGGTTGAATTCCCTGAAAACATTATTCAGGTGGATGCCAACCCAGTGGCTCAGCAACGTAATTACAAAATTCGTAACTTCATTTGTGGCGATGCCAAAGATGTCTTAACACGTGTGTTAGAACAACTTCAAGGTACTTCAAAAGTTGATGCCGATTACGATGCTGCTGTAGTGGCGGCTAAACAAGCTGCCATTGATGCACTGCGCAAGCAAATCGATCAGTATGCATTAATTTGTGATCACTTGCGTGCGGCTTTACCGCAAGACGGTATTTTTGTACGTGACATCACTATGTCGGGTAGTACATGGGGCAGTCGTTTATTCCCTGTACAAGCACCAAACCAAAACATCCACTCACTTGCGGGTGCAATTGGTTTAGGCCTTGCAACAGCAATCGGTGCTTCAGTTGCTAACCCTGACAAAAAAGTAATTGGTTTAGTCGGCGATGGCGGCTTAATGCTTGGCATTGGTGAAATTGCAACTATGGTACAAGAAAACACCAATATGGTCCTAATGATTATGAATGACGGTGGTTATGGCGTAATGCGTGGCATTCAAAATAACTACTTCGGTGGTCGCCAGTATTTCAACGAACTGCATACTCCAGACTACAAACTTCTTGGTGAATCAATGGGTGTGAAAAGCTGGAAAGTGGGTAGTGCAGAAGAGTTTAAAACGGTTATTCAAGAGGCTGTCGCTTTTGAAGGGCCAACAGTGATCGAGCTCGATATGAACTCGATTGGACCATTAAACTTCGCGGGTCCACCGCAAAAGAAACTGTATTAACCAGTTTGGATGGTTTAGTACATATGCGATGGGAGCTGCTAAGCCATCCTTTTTTTAGATAAATTTTTTTGTCTAAAAAACAATAAAAACGAAGTTTTACAGGTAAAACAAATAAAGTTCCAGCAGGACGCTGGAACTCAATCAAGGATGTAGAGATGAAAAAGACTTCATTGATCATGGCATTCATTGCGCAGCTTACGATGGGGGTAAGCGTCAATGCATTTGCAAAAGACTCATTGCTTGAATGGAAAAGTGATGACGGCACCGACTCATTAAAGTTAGGTGGGGTGGTTCGGTTAAATCAGCGCTATGAAGATTGGGAAGGCCCAAACCGCGGTTTCGGTAAGCTCTATTTTGATATTTTCAGAGTCGATTTAAAAGGTAAGTTTGATGATGCTTACATCAATGCCAGCTATCTATTTCAAGATCAGCAGAAAACATCTATTGAAAAGGCATACGTTGGCTATAACTTAAATGCCAATAACAGCATTGAAGCAGGTCTGGTTTATAAACCTTTTACAATTTATCCCTATCCGCAAAATGGCTGGACCTATCACATTCCATTCTTTTTAGGGTATGGAAATAACATTGCGCCGGGACTTAACTGGAATTATCACGACAAAGATTGGGATGTAAAACTCGGTTACTACCCGCAAATGTTAGAGACCAACTTGCGTTATTCACCTGAGAGTGCAACTTATGATGATTTGGCAGGAAATGCATTTCCATCTCAAAAAGCCTATCAAAATGAAAAGCGCAATCAAATCAATACCCGCATTGTTCGCAAGTTAGAAACCGATTTTGGTAAGCAGGAGTTTGGTGTTTCTGGCGCGATTGCACAGTTACATAACAAAGTGACCGATAAAGACGGCAAATATTATGCAGTCGGTTTACATACCGAAAACAACTACAATCGCTTTAATTTACAAAGTTCTGTCATTCACTATCAATATGATGCTAAAAACCCAGATGGTGTAAATAATGACATGACTTTAATGGGTAATAATGGCTTTACACCTGCTTATTTCATTGCTTCAGAAGGTACGATTGCCAGTTTAAACCTTGCTTATACGTTACCTGTGACCAATATGGGCAAACTAAAAGCCATTAAGTTTTATAATGACTATAGTTATCTCGATAAAAAACGTGATGATTGGTCAGATTCGCAAATGAACACTACAGGCATGATGTTTATTGCTTCGCCATTTATGGTTTGGGCAGACTATACGTGGGGTAAAAACTCCAACATTATTGGTGGCTCGACCAACTCAACAGGGTATACCTCTGCCACTTCACCTAACAGTGATAAATGGCTATACCGTATTAACTTTAATATCGGGTTTACTTTCTAAAGTAAGCAGTATTAAAAAACCACGCAATCGGCGTGGTTTTTTATTTAATAAGTGAAAATTTTTAATACCTGTTTTTTTCAAACTTATTCCAAAACACAAAGGCAGTTACAAAGGCCAAAATTGTTAGCGCGAAAATATAATACATCGCACCAATATCACTGTATTGACTGAGCCAATGAACTAAAGGTAGGGTCATACCACCAACAATTGCATAAGACAAATTATAAGAAAACGAAATGCCAGAGAAGCGAACAGGCGCGGGGAACATTTTAACCATACTGCTCGACACCATGCCGACAGTACCTGAGCATAGACCTAACAACATATATAAACCAAAAATGGTTGAATGTGCGGCATGACCTAAACTGTGATAAAAAACTGCCGCTGTAAGTGCCACAGCAAGCGCACCGATCATCATGACTTTGCCACAACCAAAACGGTCAGCAAAATAACCAGCCAAAATACAGCCGACCATTTGCATGATAATGGCTGCGCTTTGCATTTCAAAAGTCTGTGCACGATCAAAACCAAATGAACCAATCAACAAATTTGGCATGGCTAAAATCACTACCACCACACAGCCCGTTAAAAACCATGTAAATAACATGCCAATCGCAACCGCTGTTTTATGCGTTTTTAAGACTTGTTTTACAGGCATTTCTTTTGAAATTTCTTTACGTGCCTGCATGGCTTTAAATACAGGTGTTTCTTTTAAATACGTTCTTAAATAAAGTGCAACTAGACCAAAAATACCACCTGCAATAAAAGGTATACGCCAAGCCCAGTCATGGATTTGTGCTTCACTAAAATTCAGTGAAATCCATAAAGACATCAGTGCACCCAGTAAAATTCCTAAAGAAAGCCCAGCGGTGAGTAACCCATTTGCCAGTCCGATTTTTCTTTCAGGGACGTGTTCCGATACAAAGGTCCATGCAGCTGGAATTTCCCCCCCAATCGCAATCCCTTGCACCACACGCATAAGCAATAAAAGTAGAGGTGCCAAATATCCGATATTTTCAAAGGTGGGCAAAATCCCGATAAATAGGGTAGGCAGTGCCATCAGCAAAATTGAAAGTGAAAAGAGCTTCTTACGCCCGACCAAGTCACCAAAATGGGCCATGATAACCCCACCTAAAGGGCGGAAAAAGTAACCTGCTGCAAAAATGCCGTAAGTGTTGAGCATGGCCCAAAACGGACTAAGCGTACTTGGAAAAAAGAGGTCGGAAATGATTTTTGCGTAAAATACATAAATCACAAAATCGTAAAACTCTAAAGCGCCACCCAATGAAGAAAGGGCGAGGGTTCGTTTATCTTCTTTAGTGAGATAGTTCGCGTCCTGCAAAGTTAATTCCTGATCCATTTTTTACTTAGTTGTTGTAATTGAAGTTAGGATATTAATGGAAAAGTGAAATAAAAGTAAATGGAGGAAATTTGTTCTATAGGGATATGTGGATTTTACTTAGTAAGCTAAAAAAGCTTTAAAACAAAAAATGCTTTAGATGAAACAAAAACAGATGTCGGAATGACTTTTCTTTTGGCCTGTTCAGCGACACAATAAAACTTGTCATAGCCAGTTTAATGAGAGATTCAAAGGATGAGCGTAGTTTTACCTGTCGCGAAGCGCGGTGAAGATATTTTGAAATTAATCGCGGCTCCTGTTTCGGCAAATGAGCTAAACAGTAATTGGCTTTATCAGCTTGCTGACGCTATGCATGCAACAATGCTTGAGCGTAATGGGGTGGGGATTGCAGCACCGCAAGTTTATATCTCTAAACGCGTCATTATTGTGGCATCTCGACCAAATCCACGCTATCCGGATGCACCTGAAATGGATGCTGTGGTTATGGTAAATCCTGAAATTTTAGAGTTCTCAAACGAAGTTTGTTTAGGTGAAGAAGGCTGCTTAAGTGTGCCAGACGAACGTGGACAAGTTGAACGCGCAGAAATGGTTAAGGTGAAATACTTAACACTTCAGGGTGAGACGATTGAAAGCGTTTTTCATGGTTTTCCTGCTCGTATTGTTCAACATGAAATTGATCATTTAAATGGGATCTTGTTTGTAGAAAGAATAAGCTAACCATCTCTTTAAAGTTTTGAAAAACCTATAATGAGCTTGAAATGGAGAAGTTATAGGAATTACAATACTTATAGCGTGATATTTAAATCATTACAAAAGATATAATTTTAATATTATCAGCAGGTTGTGCTGAAATTTTGCGCGATGTTGTAAATCTCCTCATTTAAGGTTACTGACCATGAAAACCCCTCTCCCAGATTATTTGGCAAATGTTATAGAAGCCTGTGACGTCGATAATAGCGGTCATCTCGCCGATTATATTCCTGAGTTGGCAAATGCAAACCCAAATCGATTAGCTTTAGCAATGTCTACGGTAGATGGGGAAATTTATTCGGTCGGCGATGATGATGTTGAGTTCACCATACAATCGATTTCTAAACCTTTTGTATATGCCTACGTTTTGCAACAACTTGGCATTGATGCAGTACTCGCGAAAGTAGGGGTGGAGCCTTCAGGGGAAGCCTTTAATGAAATTTCATTGGGTAAAGACGGCCGACCAAAAAATCCAATGATTAACTCTGGCGCAATTACTGTACATTCCTTGATTCAGGTCAAACATGGTTTGCATAGCGCAGAAATTCTACGCCGTTTTATGAGCGAGCTTGCAGGCCGCGAATTAAGTTTTGATGAGTCTGTTTATGATTCGGAAGTCAAAACAGCCTACCGTAATCTTTCGATCGGTTATATGTTGCGAACGGTAGGGATTTTAGAAACTGACCCAGTCGATATTGTGAATGGGTACATTCGCCAATGTGCGATTATGGTTACAGTGAAAGACTTGGTACGTATGGGCAGTGTGCTTGCCAATGGTGGGGTCGACCCTAAAACTGGAAAGCGCTTACTAAATCGATCTGTGGTTAGACAAGTACTCAGTGTCATGATGAGCTGTGGTATGTATGATGCCGCGGGTGACTGGCTTTCAACTGTAGGTATTCCTGCTAAAAGTGGTGTAGCAGGTGGTATCTTGGGCGTGCTACCTGGTCAGGTCAGTATGGCTGCTTTTTCACCTCGACTAGATGAACATGGTCATAGTGTTCGAGGTATTGATATTTTAGAACGATTATCTCGTGACATGGGGTTACACCTCATGGAAGGAACACCTTCTGCACAAACCATTGTACAAAGCCATTATCGTACTGGAAAAGATGCATCATTGAGTGTGTATGTGCTGCGTGGTGTGTTGAAGTTTACTGAAGCTGAAATGTTATTGCGTATTTTACAAGACGAGACAATTGATCAAAGCACAATCGTCATTGATTTAACTCAGATTTCACTTATCCACGATGTGGGTAAACGTATGTTTTTAGAAGGCTTAGATCGTTTAATTGATGATGGACATACACTTGTTCTAGTCGATCCAGAACAGCGCCTAGATCATGCGAGAACTGGTAAAGACAGAGAACTTCATGTTTATCACGATTTCGATGATTTGCTCGAAAAGCATGACCTCCCTGCAAAAAAAAAGACTTATAGCGACATCGCGGCACTTCTAAATTGCTGAGGTGTTTTTCCTAGATGTCGCTTAAACATCGCACTGAACGCGCTGGGGTTTGTATACCCCAGTGACTCTGAAATTTGAGAAATAGATTCACCATTCGCGATTTTACTCAAGGCAAGTGCAATATGCATTTGCTGTATCCATGCCCGATAAGATAGCCCAGTTTCTTTCTGGAACATACGCATTAAAGTTCTAGAACTCGTGCCAATATCATCAGCCCAATCTGTTAAATCTTTTGAACTGTCAGGGGTATGTAATAACTCTTGGCAAATTTTTAAGAGTCTTTTGTCTTTCGGCCACGGAATCTGGATAGACAACAAATTGGCCCGATGTATTTCTTCAAAAATCAAAATTTGTAAAGAACGGGAAAGCTCTTGAGAGGTCGGTGTATTTGGAATTTCCTCTCGTTTAATTTCATTTAAACGTATTAAAAGTTCATGCAACAGGTTACTCACCCGAATAATAAAGCAATGTTGTCCCATTAGAGGGGCTGCATTTACTTCAACCAATGCCGTATTTAACTTCACGTGACTCAGTGAAATCACACTGTGCTCTACATGTGCTGGAATCCATAACGCACACATGGGTGGCACAATCCACACATTATTCGGTGTAAACACCTGAATAGTTCCAGTAGATGCATATAAAAACTGCGCACGTGTATGCGTATGGGTTGGGGTGATTTCTCGGTAAGAATGCTCGGAAGATAGCCCAATCACCAGTTCAGACAAATCGGACTGAATAAGAGAATCGGACATAAATTATCCTAGAAATTGTCACTTATACGATGATTATTGGAAGATAACTTTATAAGCGACAATTTACAATAAGCATCTCATTTAAAAATATTGGAGTTTTTCAGGTATGACGTCTTCAATACAATTGAAAGATGGTATTGCCAATACCGTTGCAAATGATCAGCCTCAAGGAATGATTATTAAAATTGTAGGCGCCGTGGCGGTTGCACATTTACTGAATGATTTAATTCAGGCGGTGTTACCAGCCATCTATCCAATGCTAAAAGCAAACTTTTCGCTGAGTTTTGCGGAGGTTGGCCTGATTTCGTTTGTATATCAAATTACAGGTTCTCTGCTACAGCCTTGGATTGGACTTTATACCGATAAACATCCAAAACCGTATCTTCTCCCACTCGGAATGGTCGTCACATTCTGCGGCATTATCTTGTTGGCATTTTCACCAAGTTTTGCTGTGTTGTTATGTGCATCTGCACTTATTGGAGTCGGGTCCGCAACCTTTCATCCAGAAGCTTCACGGGTAGCACGAATGGCATCGGGCGGGCGCTTCGGTACAGCTCAGTCGACTTTCCAAGTGGGCGGAAACACAGGTACTGCCATTGGCCCATTATTAGCAGCGTTATTAATTGTTCCATTTGGACAACATGCAGTTGCGGGCTTGGTGATATTTGCACTTTTAGCAATTTGGGTTTTATTTGGCGTAAGCCGTTGGACCGTGAGTCATGCTAAAAGTCAGGTAGTTGCGCGTGCTACCCAAGCACATACTAAATTGCATGGCCGTAAGCTCATTATCGCCTTGGGCACAATTAGTGTGTTGATGTTTGCCAAATTTACCTACATTGCGAGCATTAGTAACTACTTTACCTTTTACTTAATTCAAAAGTTCCATATCAGTATTCAAACAGCTCAATTACACCTATTTGCTTTTTTGGCGGCTGTGGCAGTAGGTACATTTGCTGGTGGCCCAATTGGCGATAAGATTGGCCGTAAAGCTGTGATTTGGGTTTCATTTGTTGGTATGGCGCCATTTGCATTAATGATGCCGTATGCAAACTTATTTTGGACAACAGTTTTTTCAATTATTGCTGGTTTGGTGTTGTCATCGGCTTTTGCAGCGATGGTGGTGTATGCGCAAGAAGCTGTTCCGGGCCGTGTGGGTATGATTGCGGGTTTAATGTTTGGCCTTATGTTTGGGGTAAGTGGTATTGCCGCAGCTGGGCTGGGGCATTTAGCGGATATTAACGGTATTGAATGGGTATTTGGTTTATGTTCATTGTTGCCATTACTTGGTTTTGCAACAGCACTTTTACCAAACACAAAGGTTAAATAAATGAAAAGACTCTCAGCCATATTCAACTGAGAGTCTTTTTAATATGCACATAGCCTCATTAAAAAGACTATTTTTGAACACCAAACTTAAATACAGTAACACTGTTATAAGTTTGATTTGGGTTTAAACGTGTAGACGGGAAAGCCGGTTGATTTGGGCTGTCTGGAAAATGCTGTGTTTCTAATGCTAGTGCGTCTGCTTGTCGGTAGAGTACGCCATTTGCGCCAACAATATTTCCGAGTAAATGATTGGCTGTATACATTTGGACACTTGGTTCAGTGGTTAAGACTTGCATGGTCCGTTTAGATTTTGGGTCAACCACAATCGCTGCAAGATTGAGTTTCCCTTGAGACTTTTGATTAATTACCCAAGTTTGGTCATAGCCATATCCATAGGCGAGTTGCTGATTATTTGCTCGAATATCTTTCACAATTGCTTTAGGCTTCCGAAAGTCAAAAGGCGTACCTGCAACTGAAGCAATTTCACCTGTTGGTAAAGAGTTTTGATCGGTTACTAATATACGGTCTGCATTGAGTTGGACAATATGATCGAGCACACCATAAGGATTATTGCCAGCGCCTGATAAATTGAAATAACTATGGTTGGTAAGGTTGACGACTGTAGGTTGATCAGTTTTGGCTTTATATTCAATCTTGAATTCATTTTGATCTGAAAGACTGTAGATTACTTCTACATCTAATTTTCCGGGAAAACCTTGATCACCATTTGGACTGGTTAACTTCAGAGAAGCTTTAACGGTTTCACCTTGAGAGACGAGGGGTTTAACTTGCCAAACACGTTTATCAAAACCAGGATTCCCGCTATGTAATGAGTTCGGGCCATTATTTTTTTCGAGGTTATACGTTTTTCCATCTAAGCTAAATTTAGCATTACCAATCCGGTTCGCATAACGACCAATCAAACCACCAAAATGAATGCCTTCCTTGGTATCAGTGACTTCATAGCCTTTTAAGTCATCAAAGCCCAAAACAATATTATTTTGTTTGCCTTGTGCATCGGGAGTCAAAATCTGGGTAATTACACCACCGAAACTAATAAAAGATACCGAGACTCCTTTGTTATTGCTCATGGTATAGAGTTCAACTTTTTGACCGTCTTGAGTCGTGCCATATGGCTTTACATTTAAGGTTGCTGCATTTGCCAGTTGTGCAAAGCTGTAAATCGTAACACCTAAAATTACTAGTTTTTTCATGCTTATACTCTATTTTTTAATAGTTAGATTGCATGAATATAAGATTGATTTTTCGTCTTTTTAAAGAGGTTTTTATTATATATAGTGTTAATGAGGATTAGCGCTGTTAACTCTAACTATTGAACAAACTGGCCCTACTCCTATTAATAAAACTCAGCGGTAAGCTATTTTTATGACTCATTCTGTCTCAGTTTTAAAATTTTCACTTGCTCTTAATGGCTTGTCATTTGATTTAGACAACCAGCACATTCAACTTGAACTGGGTTTGGGTTTTATTAATTCAAAAAGTATCAGCAATGGCGTTGTTGATGAGCTTGCGGTTGAAAAGATGATTTATTTTATTGAAGAAATCATCGAGTCTCAGCCCCTCAGAAATTTAAAGATAAGTGGGGTAGTTGTTACGGCTGATACCGCCATGGCACAACTCAGTGAGTTATTTTTTAGTGCTAAAAAGCAAATCAGCCGTATTGAGCTTGAGCATGGATTTAATGATTTTATTGAGCGTTTAAGCTACTACACAAACCAAGTGGCTCGAGATCAGGTTTATGTTTTTACCTACTTTGTATTTGTTCGAGAGATGATGCATCACTTAAGAGTTGAGGAAATTCAGATCATTTAAGAAATCACTTTCTCAATCTGCTAACTCATCATGAATCCAGTTTAAAAACAGTTCAATTTTAGGAATAAATTGATGCGTTCGAGGATATACCAAATGATGAGCAGAAATAGGAATCGATAGTTCATCTGCAAAAACTCTAACCAACTTTCCTGAGTCCAAATAATTTTGAGTGAGTAAATTACTTTCCAAAACAAATCCTAGTCCATGCATAGCTGCTTCAAATATCGAGTTTTTTAAAACTAAAAATTATGATAGAGACTTGGAAGGTTGATTTTATCTTTTTTTCAAAATAAATAATTGAATTTAATGGTATTAATATTTGTAATTGATGATAATATCTGTAGGGATTTAAAAAACAAAAAATTAATATGAGGATCTTATGAGTTATAAACTAATCAAAATAAGTGTATTAAGTACTATTTTTTTAATTGGTTGTGGGGAGGAGTCCAAAAGAGAAGAAAATGAGTATGAAAAAAATATGCTTACAATCGAAGCTGAAAATTTTAATGATAAAGTTAACTTGAATGTAAAAGAAGAGGAATATAGCTTAATAGCCCAAGGAAATAGCTCAGATGTAACTCTCTATTTTAACAAACCCGATAAAACGGACCTTCCTATTTATGGTGAATTACAGCTTTTGGCTGAAAGTAATAAGGCACGTTTTGCCTCACTTGCTTGGATAAATAAATATAATGATATGAGTGTTTTATTTTGTATAAATTATGAAGACTGTTCAGATAATACGGAATATAGTTTTGATAATGATAGTAGACAATTAAATATAAGATTTAAAAATAATTTTAATAAATTATGGAAAAATTATTTAGTTGACTGGATAGAAAAAAAAGATTTAACGGCAAAAATTACAGGTAACTTAGAATTAAAAATACCCTCTAACTGGGTGGGTTTTAATAAAGATAGATTTCCAAGAAAAAGTGGGATAGGTATCCTCGAATTAGATAATCAAGTATATAAATTATCTGATATGAATTCAGATATTATTATTTATAAAGATGGAAATAATAAAAACATTGGTAGTGTAGATGAACTTGTTTTTAAAAAAGATGATGATATTGTGAATATTGAAATATTTAAAGAAAGTAATAATAATCAATATTCTAAAGATATACAACTTAAAGTTCGAAATTATAATTTAACAAATTATGAACCAGGTTTTTCCTTTTATGGCTTAGTTCCTGCTTCGTCGATCTCGTGGGGAGATAATGAAAAGATACTATCTATTAATATACAGAACTTGAATTTATTTGATAAAGAACGAAATAAATTTAGAGTGTTAGATTTGGAATATAATATTCCTAGGAATACTTCTAATATTTTAATTAATAAAGAAATATATCCTATATTGCGCCAAAATTATGGTTTCGCTTATGTCGTAAATGATCAGAAAAAATATTCTATTAGTTTAATAGGGCAAACAGGAGCTTATCCATTGGAAGTAATTCAAGAATTCAATGGTCATATTTCAATTGAAACTACGAAAGAAAATGAAAAAATAGTTTGTGGAGATCGCTATAAATCTTGTTCAGGTTTATCTATGGATAATGATAAAAAAACTTTTAGATTTAATAATGTTAAATTAGGTGAAGATGTTTTCAATGGAATGATTTATATTCCAGGAATTATTGATTAAATATGATAAAAAATCCCCTCACTAGAGGGGATTTTTTATTACTATTTAAACTTAAACAATCGAGTCATCTAAATTCGGCGCTAACCAACGCTTTGCTTCATCTAGTGTCCAACCTTTACGTTTTGCATAATCTTCAAGTTGGTCTTGAGAGATTTTACCTACGTTGAAGTATTCACTTTGTGGATGAGAATAATAGAAACCACTTACCGAAGATGGCGGCATCATTGCAAAGTGTTCAGTCAGTTTAGTACCAATTTTGTCGGTAGAACCTAACCAGTCAAACAATACTGCTTTTTCAGAGTGCTCAGGGCAAGCAGGGTAACCTGGTGCAGGGCGAATACCGACATATTTCTCTTTAATCAGTTCTTCATTACTAAGCTGTTCATCAGCTTTATAACCCCAGAACTCTTTACGAATGCGTTCATGTAAGTGTTCGGCAAAAGCTTCTGCAAAACGGTCGGCTAGTGACTGAACTAAAATTGCAGAGTAATCATCACCTTTGGCTTTGTATTCATTTGCCAATTCTTCTGCACCAAAAATCGATACAGTGAATCCGCCTAAGTAGTCCTGCTGCTCGCTATCAGCACGGATGTAATCTGCCAAAGACAAGTTTGGTTTACCTGTCACTTTGTCAGATTGCTGGCGTAAGTGCTCAAAAGTATGCGTAACATTTTGCCCCGCTTCATCAAATACGCTCACTGTGTCTGCATCAGTGCGCTGAGCAGGGAACATACCGAATACGGCACGAGCATCAAAACGGTTATTGTCGATAATATCTTTCAACATTGCTTGAGCTTGATTGTACAAATCTGTTGCAGCTTCACCAACCACTTCATCTTCTAAAATTTTCGGGAATTTACCTGCCAAGCTCCATGAAATAAAGAATGGTGTCCAGTCAAAATAATCCACGAGTGTTGCAAGCGGATAATTCTTTAAAACTTGTGTTCCTAAAAGATTTGGTTTTGGTGGCACGTAGCTTTCATCAATTTTAAAACCATTTTCAACCGACTCTTTATAAGTCAGTTTGGCCGCTTTTGGTTGTTTGTTGGCTAAACGTTCACGAATTTTGGCATATTCAGCACGGTGCTCTTCAATAAATGCACCTCGCATGTCTTTAGAAAGCAAGGTTGTAGCAACACCTACAGCACGTGAAGCATCGGCAACATAAATTACTGCATCATTCTGATACTGAGGGTCAATTTTTACTGCCGTGTGGGCTTTAGATGTCGTCGCACCACCAATTAATAGAGGAATGTTAAAGCCTTTGCGTTGCATTTCTTTCGCAACAAATACCATTTCATCTAAAGATGGAGTGATCAGACCAGACAACCCGATGATGTCACATTTTTCATCAATTGCGGTTTGTAAGATTTTCTCGCAAGGTACCATTACACCAAGGTCAACAATGTCATAACCATTACAGCCAAGTACCACGCCTACAATATTCTTACCAATATCGTGTACGTCGCCTTTTACCGTTGCCATGAGGACTTTACCTTTAGATTGTCCTTCAGACTTTTCAGCTTCAATGTAGGGGTTGAGCCATGCTACAGCTTGTTTCATTACACGGGCAGATTTCACAACCTGCGGTAAGAACATTTTGCCTGAACCAAACAAGTCACCAACCACGTTCATACCGTCCATCAGCGGTCCTTCAATCACATCTAAAGGACGTTTAGATTTTAAGCGCGCTTCTTCGGTGTCTTGGTCAATATAAGTCGTAATACCTTTAACTAGTGCATATTCAAGACGTTTTTCAACCGACTCATTACGCCATTCAAGGTTTTCAGCTTCTTTAGCTGCGCCGCCTTGTCCGCGGTATTTTTCTGCTACTTCAAGCAGTTTCTCAGTCGCAGCTTGACCAGATTCACCTTGGTTTTGGTTTAATATGACATCTTCAACAGCTTCTTTTAGCTCGGCTGGAATATCATCATAAATTGCCATTTGCCCAGCGTTCACAATACCCATGGTCATGCCTTGCTTAATGGCATGGTACAAGAACACCGAGTGAATGGCTTCACGAACGGGTTCATTACCACGGAACGAGAACGAAACGTTCGATACACCACCAGAAATCATGGCATGTGGTAAGTTCTGTTTAATCCAACCTGTTGCTTCAATAAAATCGACCGCGTAGTTGTTATGTTCCTCAATGCCAGTTGCTACTGCGAACACGTTCGGGTCAAAAATAATATCTTCAGCAGGGAAGCCTACTTCATTCACTAAAATATCGTATGAGCGCTTACAGATTTCGCGTTTACGTTCAGCAGTGTCAGCTTGTCCAGCTTCATCAAAGGCCATCACAATAATTGCGGCACCATATTGACGGCAGAGGCGGGCTTTTTCGACAAACTCGTCATAACCTTCTTTTAAGGAAATGGAGTTAACAACCGGTTTACCTTGTACGCATTTTAAGCCAGCTTCAATGATTTCCCATTTTGATGAGTCAATCATGATTGGCACACGTGAAATATCAGGTTCTGATGCTACAAGGTTTAAGAAATGCACCATCGCATTTTGCGAATCGAGCATCCCTTCATCCATGTTAATGTCAATAATTTGCGCGCCAGCTTCCACTTGTTGCTGTGCAACCTCTAAAGCTTCGGCAAAGTTTTCTTCACGAATGAGGCGTAAGAATTTTTTAGAACCGGTAACGTTAGTACGTTCACCAACGTTTACAAAGAGAGAGTCATCATAAATATTAAATGGCTCTAAACCACTTAGGCGACAAGCAGGTACGGTTTCAGGTACTTGGCGAGGTGCAATATCTTTGACTGCATTGGCAATGGCGCGAATATGGTCTGGTGTCGTACCACAGCAACCACCAGTAATATTAATTAAACCGCTTTCAGCAAATTCTTTTAAGAAAGCTGCAGTTTGCTCAGGTGTTTCGTCATATCCACCAAATGCGTTTGGTAAGCCCGCATTGGGGTGTGCTGAAACGAAAGTATCTGCGACATCAGAAATGGTTTTTACGTGAGGACGCATAGCATCTGCACCAAGGGCACAGTTAAAACCGATTGAAAGCAAATCACCATGGCGCACAGAGTTCCAGAAAGCTTCCGCAGTCTGACCCGTTAAAGTACGACCTGATGCATCGGTAATTGTCCCTGAAATCATAATTGGTAATTCACGACCAATTTGTTTAAAGACTTCTTTGACTGCAAAAATCGCTGCTTTACAGTTTAATGTATCAAATACGGTTTCAATCAAAATGATATCTACACCGCCTTCAATCAGTGCATGAGTCGCTTCAATGTAGTTTTCTTTTAACTCATCAAAGGTAATGTTACGAAAAGCAGGGTCATTTACATTCGGTGAAATTGAACAAGTACGCGATGTAGGCCCAAGTACACCAGCAACAAAACGTGGTTTTTCTGGAGTTGAATATTTTTCACAAGCTGCTTTGGCTAAACGTGCTGCTTCACGGTTAATCTCTGGAACAAGATCTTCCATGTGATAGTCAGACATTGAAACACGCGTGCCATTAAAGCTGTTGGTTTCAATAATATCTGCACCAGCATCAAGATAAGCTTCATGAATGCCTTGAATAATTTGAGGTTGTGTCAAAACTAAAAGGTCATTATTACCCTTTAAGTCATGTGCCCAATCGGCAAAACGCTCACCACGGTAGTCGGCTTCTTCTAATTTATGGCGCTGGATCATAGTTCCCATAGCACCATCAATAATCAGAATGCGTTTAGCAAGAAGCGCTTTTAGGGTGGCAAGCGTAGACATAGAAAACCCCGATCTTTTATATGAATTTAAAAATGCGGCGCTATTGTAACAGAATAGCAGCACAAATGATGACCTACGAAGGTCATGAGACAATAAGTAAAAAAATAAAAAAGAGGGTGTTTTATGACAAAAACGAAAGAATTTTCATGAAATATTCATCAAATGATCATGATATTGAAATATTTCATGCTCAATATGCCGAAATATTACAGTTGTTCTGTATGAAAAATAGACATATAGGCCATTTTATTTATTTTTTTGCTGTAAAAATAAGCACAAAAGGAGCTCATAAATAATGAATTAAGTTATTGTATTTTAAAAATAAAATAAAAATGATCGGGGAAAGGTGCATCAAATGAGGTCAAAATATAAAAAATTGACTTCATCAGGCGGCTCTTTGTCATATAATTGTCATAATTTAATTTAAGAATACAGAGGATTTTATTATCCTCTTACCGTCTGCATGAATTCTAATCTACCCCCTGTTTCGGATTCAAAACTTGCGGCAAACCTGCAAGCAAAATCGACGAATGTACACGTCCCAACACCGAAATTTTTTATGCCGGTGTTTCTGACGATTATTGTTGCAACACTTATTTATATTGGGTTTCAGGTTAGTGCTGATTTAGCGCATGTTCCACCTTTGAGCCTTTATTCGGTTATTCTTTTATCTACTGCACTTTTCATTGCATTGGGCTTTGAATTTGTAAACGGTTTCCACGATACTGCTAATGCAGTTGCAACGGTCATTTATACAAATGCATTGCCTGCACCAGTTGCAGTCATGTGGGCTGGTTTTTGTAATTTTCTTGGGGTAATGGTCGCAAGTGGTGCTGTTGCTTATGGCATTATTGCATTGCTTCCTGTTGAACTTATCATGAACATGGGTAGCGGTGCTGGCTTTGCAATGGTTTTTGCATTGTTAATCGCTGCAATTCTTTGGAACCTTGGTACTTGGTTCTTAGGAATCCCAGCTTCTAGCTCTCACACCTTGATTGGTTCAATTTTGGGTGTGGGTATTATGAACCATCTATTGAGTGCATCGACTGGCGTAACGACCAGTGGTGTAGATATGGACCAGGTGATTAAAGTAGGTAAGGCATTATTATTTTCACCTTTAATTGGTTTTGCTTTTGCAGCAATCTTATTCTTGTTGGTTAAAACTATTTTCAAACGCCAATTAGAATTATTCCAGCCACCTGAAGGTAATAAGCCACCACCAGCAATCATTCGTGCAATTTTAATCTTTACCTGTACAGGTGTAAGTTTTGCACACGGTTCAAATGACGGCCAAAAAGGTATGGGTCTCATCATGCTCATTTTGGTTGGTTTAGTACCGTTAGCTTATTCAATAAATAAAAACCTAGATACACAACAGGTTCAATCATTCCACCAGCTTTCTTCTCAAACTGCTGTTTTGTTAAACCATAATCAGCAAGAATTGACTGATGAAAAAGCGCGTGAAGTTTTAACTAAATATATTCAAACCAAGCAACAGACACCTGAAGTTGTACCTGCATTGGCAAGTATGACTGATCATTTAGGTGCTCGTGTTTCTAGCTATAGCGACTTAAAAGATATTCCTGAAGCTGCGATTAGTGAAATTCGTAATGATATGTATTTAAGCACAACCACGTTTAAACGTTTGGACAAAGCAGATGCTTTACCAAAAATGGATGATTCACAGAAAAAGCTTGTGAAAGATTATCGCGGTAGCTTGGATTCATTCTTACAGTACATTCCAAACTGGGTGAAAGTTGCGGTTGCATTAGCGCTTGGTCTTGGCACTATGGTTGGTTGGAAACGTATTGTGGTGACTGTAGGTGAGCGTATTGGTAAGAACCATATGACTTATGGTCAAGGTATGTCTGCTGAGCTTATTGCAATGAGTACTATTGCAGCAGCAGATGGTTTAGGTATGCCAGTTTCAACTACTCATGTTTTAAACAGTGCTGTTGCGGGTACCATGGTTGCAAATAAATCAGGTCTAAACTTTAATACCATTAAGACAATTTTGTCAGCTTGGATATTTACTTTACCTGCGACCATCTGTTTGTCAGGTGGTTTATATTGGTTGTTCTTAAAGTTCATTTAAGTTGTCTGCTTAAATCTAAAAAGCCACTATTATTAGTGGCTTTTTTATTGTCACATTTAAAAAAAAGATCGCTTTTTTCAAATAAACTCAGTAAAGAATGAATGATTACTGCAAATACTTATTGCTAGGTGACTAGCTCAAAAATTGATGAAAGGATATAGGATGAAAACGGTTCAACTCGATCAACTCAAACAACAATTCCCACTCATTCAAACATTACAAGATTACCAAGAAACATTTTGGTTTAATCCGAACCGTTATCCTTTAAAAGAAGCTCTCATGAAAGTAGGACTGACAGAGCAAGATGTAAAAGATGCCGAAGCAAGGCTAGAACGTTTTGCACCTTACTTAGCAAAAGTATTTCCAGAAACTCAAGCACTACATGGAAAAATTGAATCAGAACTAGTTGAAATTGCAGATATGCAACAAGCCTTATCTGTAGAAAAACAACAGAAGCTTACTGGAAAGCTTTGGCTTAAAAAAGATAGTCATTTACCTATTTCGGGTTCAATCAAGGCACGTGGTGGAATTTATGAAGTCTTGGCTCATGCTGAAAAGTTAGCAATTGAGGCAGGGTTTCTCAAGTTAGATGATGATTATAGTCAACTTGACCAAGATGCATTTCGAGCATTTTTTTCCAAATATCAAATTGCAGTAGGTTCTACAGGTAATCTTGGTTTATCAATCGGTATTATGAGCGCGAAGCTCGGTTTTAGAGTGACCGTGCATATGTCTGCCGATGCAAGACAGTGGAAGAAAGATAAACTGCGTTCATTAGGTGTCAATGTTGTGGAATACGCCAGTGATTATGGTGTCGCTGTAGAGCAGGGACGTAAAGCAGCAGAACAAGATCCAAATTGTTTTTTTATTGATGATGAGAATTCGACGACTTTATTTTTAGGTTATGCAGTAGCAGGAATACGCTTAAAACAACAGTGTGAGCAAAAACAGATTAAAGTCGATGCAGAACACCCATTATTTGTTTATTTGCCATGTGGTGTCGGTGGTGGCCCTGGTGGAGTGAGTTTTGGGTTAAAACTCGCTTTTGGTGAGCATGTACATTGTATATTTGCAGAACCGACTCACTCTCCATGTATGTTACTAGGTGTTTATACAGGGTTGCATGATCAGATTTCAGTAAACGATATTGGTTTAGATAACATTACTGCTGCAGATGGATTGGCTGTTGGCCGTGCTTCTGGTTTTGTCGGCCGTGCTATGCAGCAGTTAATTGACGGTTACTACACCATTCATGATGAGTGTTTATATGAGCTGATTGCGCTTTTAAATCAAACTGAGAATATCCAAGTTGAGCCCTCGGCAGCGGCAGGCATGATGGGGCCATATTATGTGCAAACTACTCGTGATTATTTGGCCTTGCATCAATTGTCAGCTGAAAAGTTACAGCATGCGACACATGTGGTATGGGCGACTGGTGGTGGTATGGTTCCACCTGATGAAATGCAAAAGTATTTAACACATAGTCAAAACAAATAATTGCACAAAAAAAGCCCAATTTTAGAATTGGGCTTTTAACCTCATTATTTTTTAGAAAATTTCTTAAATGGAAGCTTTTCGGCCGCAAAACCATAGATTGCAGCAAAAGGAAGGGCTGTACGGGCTAAATAAGCCACACGCCATAGACCGCCATGGTTGGCACCTTCCATCATCAACTCTAGAGGATGGTCAAGCACAGTTTCAGGATTTGCGACAGAAGATTCATTTCTTAAGTCATGGATCCAGAGTGCCGCCATAATGGCATTTGTGGTTTCTGGACTAAACGCTTCTACATCAAAAAGTTCCGCACCGTTAAAAGCGGCCTTAAGGAGTGGATTTTTTGTGACCGAATGAGTTGTCGTAGATGGAGCAATATTAATACTCACGCGTTGGCCTTGATGACGGGCAAGTGTTGCTCGCCATTGTTGAATACGTTTAGCTAATGCGTAGTTTGGCCCTTGTTCAACTACCAAGCAGTCTGCAATACCATAAGTTTTGCCATTTTCGCTGGTAATCAAGTCTTGATAAGGTGCTTGGAAAAAACGTTTGAGCGATAGTGTAGAGATACCTTTTGCAGCCATTTTTTGTAGTTGTGAACGAGATTTAAATTTCTCTTGAGCTGCCTCTGCAACTTCTTTAGGTACTGCGTAAACATCGGTTGGAGTACACATAAACATTAAGCTTGTATCAGGTTTATGTTCACTCACATATTGCATAATACTGTCCATGGCCATTGAGACGCGGACATGTTTTTCACCATCTAGATAAGCAATAGCAGCTAAATCTAATTTTTGAGGAAATTGAACTAACCACTGTGCAATTTCTGGTAGTTGAGTCAGTAAATTGGCACCTAATTTATCTCTTAATTCAGAAGCTTTTGCTGTTGAGTCAACTGATTCAATTGTAGGTGCAATCAGCGTTGCGTTTCCTTGCTGAATTGTATTTAAAATTTTCCCCCAAACTCGTGGGTTCGGTAAATCAATTGCAACAATATTCGCTTTCCACTTTGCTAGCCAAGGTAAAGGACCAGCTTCTGAAGCCGCACCAAACAGAACCATGGTTCGATCAGATAAATCAAACCATTCTGGATGAGCGGCAGCTTCACGTAAAGCCTTGGCATGGCTTGGTTCAATAATACCTGCATTTTCCCATTTTTGAATTTGATCAAGTAAGCTTTGCCCGCTAAGTTTTTGGCCTTTATATGGAACATACCATTCTGGTGCAGCTTCACTTTCACCTTTAAATTTAACTGTATTTAAAGGCTTAGTGGTAGGGATGTGCAGAGCATCTTTTAAAAGATAGTGTTTACCATCGCGGAAATAGTCAAAAAGATGATGAGCCTTATGTAAGCCCTGTTTGGCGATAGTAATCGGGTTATTGCTATTAGAAAGCCCATGTTGAACAAGTGATTTAAAGTATCTTGGATAGTTTTTCCGCCAGTTTTTTTCAGTCAAAATCTGTTGAGCAGTTTTATTATCTACAATAGATAAAGCTTCTGACAAAATCTCTTGGCCTGTGCGAGAAGTACTTTGTTTTTTTGTTGAAGCGTGTATCGGAAATTGTAGACCTTCGTCTGGACTCTGGCTGGACATAAAATATCTCACTTGGACGGTAGTATTAATATACAGGTGTATACATTATCTATGCCAATTAAAAGAAACGAGTGGCAATAACTGACAAAATGAAAATTAAATTATTTTTGTGATGAAGGTAGTTTGAGTGAATTTTTATGATAATTTGATCTCATTTTAACTTCATTTTTTTTCACATTTCTAGAACATTTTTATAGACTTACGTTACATAAATGATTATTTTGTATAGAGCGAATTCATCAGATCTAAGCTGAAGATAAAATGTTCAAAATGTATCAATAAAAAAGATACGATGATGAGTAAAAAACTAGACTTTTTTATTAAACGATAAGAAAAGTCAAACGGAATAAGAAAGAATTGGGGTGAAACTAGATGGAAGACAACGTAAGATTGTCTTTTAAAAATCTTGGGGATATGGTGATTTTTTTACACCATAATTTTCTAGTTTCGCCCCATCTAATTTTGGGTGAAGCCCTATACATAAGCTGTAAATCATCTTTCTAAATAGTCAGATTAATTTGCTTATAGTCTATCTAAACTTTTAACAACGACCTTTCTTGGCCTGACCTGGTGGACAAAAATCTCCTGGATGATTGTGATAAGGCGAATCCGGATCAACTACTACACTGCCAGCAGGGGTATAAACTGCACAAGCCGATAGTGATAGTGTGAAAATTGCTGCTGCACAAACTAGAAATTTTTTCATCATATTGTTCTCTCTTTTTATCATTCTCCCTTTTACTATTTACTATAGAAATTATTAGATTGTTTTTCGATCTATTTTTGGTTAAGAAATATCAACACTCTAAACTAGTTTTTTTAGCGATTAAGGCGTACGTAAAATTGTACGAAAACCTACATGAGTAGCGGCTAAATCAAAATCTTGTGGGTAGCGACTACTATTACGGTAACGTGAACAGTAATTTTCAGCACACAAAAATGAGCCCCCTTTAATCACATATTGAGTGCTGCTCATTTCTTTTTGTCTTAAATCAGAATAATTACCCATATGTTGATCATGCGCACCTTGATAGGGAGAGGATGTCCATTCCCAAACATTTCCAATCATATCGAATAGCTTAAAGCCGTTGGATTTAAAACAGCCGACAGGAGCAACACCAGTAAAATGGTCGTGATTCAAATTTTCAAAAGGGAATGTGCCTTGCCAGTAATTTGCTTGTGGATGCTGATGTTCATCGGTAGGTGCTTGGTGTAAAGGTGTGTCAGTTTTTGAGTTTGCTTTAGCGGCGTATTCCCATTCTAATTCTGTTGGTAAATCACGTCCTAGCCAAACTGCATAATGTTCAGCATCATTTTTCGTTACGTATCTTACAGGCTCATGAGGATGAGGGAGAGCTCCATTTTTGCCATTTGGAGTTTTCCATGTATATCCTGATTTGAGTTGCCACCATTGTTGGGGATGACGTGGATCTGGAGTAAAAACAGCAGCCTGTTTTTGTTTTTCAGCATCGGTAATATAACCAGTTGCCTTCACAAAACTTGCGAATTGAGCAACAGTGACTTCAGTTTGATCAATCCAGAAACCTTTAACTTCCCGTTGTTTTTTCCCAAAGTTAAGTTCATCTGGATAAGCTTTTTCAGAACCAAAATTAAATTGTCCATCTGGTATGAATACCATACCTGCGGTTTTATTTTTAAGCCAGTTTGTAGGAAGCCCTGTATAGCTTTTACACTGTTCGATAGAACCCAAAGCAGCCGATGAGGTGGCTTGCTTTGGTAAAACTGTTTTTGTGTCAGAGCTATGTTCAGACTTACTACAGCCTGTGATGAATAACAGGCTGATTGTAGTGCTTAGAACCAGTTTCAATTTCATTTGGCGTTATATTCCTGTACGCCATTTTGTTCGGTGTATTTTTGATAAACCGAGAGCAACTCTTGTACTTTTGCAGGGTAAAGCTGCGCAACATTATGATTTTCACCACGATCAGTAGCAATGTTATAGAGTTCCCAAGAACCTGATCCTAATTCAGGGCGTCCTTGAAGTGCAATTTTCCATTCGCCTTGTTTAGCATATTTACTACCGTGTAATTCATCGGCAAAGCTGAAATTAGCTGGACGGATAGTTTGTGATTTATTTTCAAGTACAGACTTCCAAGAGTAACCACTTGGTGTATTAATGGTTCGGCCTTTATATTGTCCTTGAGGTACCGGAATATGGGCATAATCTAATAATGTTGGAAAAACATCGAGTACAGATGCGAAGCTATGATTGGTTTCTTCAGCTTTTTTCTGATTTGGTAATTTCACAATAGCAGGAGCTGTAGTTGCACCTTCGCCAGCTGTATCTTTCCATAAATGAAAAGGTGCCGCGCTGACTTCAGCCCAACGTGGTCCAATATAGTGGTAAGAAGTAGGGGTGCCTACGTTTGCTACAGAGTTATCAAAACCAGATTCACTGCCATACCCACCACGAATGAAACCTTCTGCACCATTGTCAGAAACAAAGAAAATTAAAGTATTTTCATAAAGATTATTTTGTTTTAGGTATTGGATAATTCGGCCTACATTTGCATCAAGATTTTCTACCATACCTGCGTAGATTTCCATTTTACGGGCTTCAAGTGCTTTCTGCTCAGCTGTTAACTCCTCCCATTTTCCATATTTTTGTGGTGCATTTTGAGTGGCGATTGGTTCTGCTGCTTCAAAATTTGCTGGAATAATTCCAAGCTGTTTTTGACGTGCTATACGTGCTTTTCTAATGGCGTCATAACCGACATCGTAAACGCCACGATATTTTTCACGGTATTCTGCTGGAGCCTGTATAGGCCAGTGAGGTGCTGTATAGGCAGCATAAGCAAAGAATGGCTTACCGCTATTTTTACCTGACTCTAAATAGCTCAGCAATTTATCGGTAAAATAATTGGTCGAGAAAAAGTCATCAGGTAATGCTGAAATTGGAATAATTTGCCCATCTTCGGTATAGGTTGAATTTCGTTTAAACGCGCTTGGAGCTTGTTTAAAGTGATGGTCTAAACCTTGTAATAAGGTAAATGAATGATCAAAACCTTTGGCATGTGCGTTGGTTTCAGGGGTTAGCCCCAAATGCCATTTACCACTAATATATGTCCGATAACCATTGTCTTTGAGCACCTGCGCAATTGATAAAGAGCGTTCATTTAAATAGCCTTCGTAACCTGGTTGGCCTTTTAAATGGTCTGGTGTAAGCTCTGCCATAGCACCTATGCCTGCTAGGTGATGATCAGTTCCTGAAATAAGCTGCGAGCGAGTAGGGGAACAAGTGGGTGCAGTATGATAATCCGTTAAAAGTCGACCTTCTTGCGCCAAACTATCAATATTAGGCGTATGAATTTCACCACCAAATGCTCCTAAATCTGAATAGCCTAAGTCATCGGCCATAATAAATAAAATATTGGGCTGCTTTGGAGTACTTACCGTGGTTTCTTGTGAATCATTATCGTTACAGCCAGCTAAAGATAAGCTAAATAATGCAATTGAAAGACTAGATAAAAGAGCTTTGTACTTCATTGTATCATCTGAATTATTAAAAGAATTGTGCTTGAGTTTAATCAGATGGTTTTTGCAATCAAAACAAGGAATTGATCAAAGAAAATCAGAAAAATATCTGAGAATTTATCGTGATAAATAAATGAGAAAAAAAGAAAAGCCCATATCGGGCTTTTCAAAAATATTAAGTTTAAAACGGTAAGCGGGTAAGCTGATCTAAGAAATGTGGAATCACTCGCGGTTCAATCAAAATTGTTACAATTACGCCGTAAGCTGCTCCCCATAAATGGGCACTATGATTAATATGTGTATTGCCACGTTTACCTGCCCAAATGCTATAAGCAACATAGAGAACTGCAAAAATAATAGCGGGTACTGGAATAAAAAATACAAAAATAAGTTTCCATGGCTGAAACAGGATATAGGCAAATAGAACAGCAGATACTGCCCCTGAAGCTCCAAGACTTGCCCAGTTTGCATCATTTTTATGTTGTAGATAGCTTGGTAAAATCGCAAAAATTAACCCGCCCAAATAGAACAAGACAAAGCCCATGTCGTAGAAATATTGGCGATAAAAACTTTCAATGATGCTACCAAAGAAAAACAGGGTAATCATATTAAAGAGTAAATGAGTACCATCTGCGTGAATAAAGCCATGTGTGATGAAGCGATCAAATTGTCCACGTTGCATCGCAGGCGGCCAAAAGATTAGGCGGTTCATAACGTTTTGATTGCTAAAAGCAAGTAAAGAGATAATGACCGTAATAATAATAAGGGTAATGGTATGGTTAAACGGCAAATGCAACATAAGAAATATTTAAAAAATGATCGATACTGAGGTCAATAATGCCATTAAAAATACAACTTGAAACCCCGTTGTGTATAAATCCGACAAATTTAGTTGATTTTTTTTAAATCCACCTCATCTTCGGTTAATATAAAGGCATCAGCTTGAGGAATATTGTTATGTCGACTGAGAACACCAACACTGCTGTTGCAGAAGAAATTCCGAACCTTTTGATTACACCATCTGCACAAGAGTATTTGCACGAATTATTGGCGAAGCAAAATACTCCGGGAATTGGCGTTCGAATTTTTGTTGAACATCCGGGTACACCACGTGCAGAGTGCTGTATGGCATATAGTGCACCAGAAGAAGTGGTGCCAACGGACTATAAACAGGACTATCCTGATTTCCCTGCATACATTGATGCGCCGTCTATTCCATATCTTTTAGACGCTGTTATTGACTACAACAAAGATCGTTTCGGTGGTCAGCTAACTTTCCGTGCACCAAACTCTAAAGTGCCGCGTGTAGGGCCAGATGCATCAATTGAAGAGCGTATTACTTATGTACTTCAAGCGGAAATTAATCCAGGTCTTGCAGGACACGGCGGTAACTGTAGCTTAGTTGAAGTGCAAGATGATCCTGAACATGGCTTAACTGCTGTATTGAAGTTCGGTGGTGGTTGCCAAGGTTGTTCTGCAATTGATGTAACCTTGAAACAAGGTGTAGAAACAACATTAAGAGAGCACATTCCTGAACTACAACGTGTAGTTGACCAAACAGACCATACGCAAGCAGAAGGTGCTTATTTCAAATAATTAAATTATTTGAAAAGTGAAATAAAAAAGCCTCGAAATGAGGTTTTTTTATTACTCAATATGAATAATGATAATTATTATCAATATCATTTGTAATTTTATTTATCTTTGTTACAATGCGAAACAGAAAATGAGAGATGTTTAATAAATCAATATATTGGGAATACTTATGTCGAAGCGTATTATCCAGTCAGTGCTTTCTGTTTCAGTACTGGCAAGTATGATGTCTATGGCTTTTGCCGCACAAAATGAGCAAGAACAAGCTGAACAAACATTAGAAAAGCCTGCTGAACCTGTGAAATTGGAAACAATTTTCGTAACAGCGGAAGAGCAAGTGAAGCAATCGCTTGGTGTATCGGTTATTACCAAAGAAGATTTAGAAAAACTACCAGTTCGTAATGATATTTCTGACTATGTACGTCGTATGCCAGGTGTCAACCTGACAGGCAATAGCGCAACAGGGCAGCGTGGTAATAATAGACAAATTGATATTCGTGGAATGGGGCCTGAAAACACACTTATTTTAGTGGACGGTAAACCAATTAACTCTCGTAACTCAGTCCGTTATGGCTGGAAAGGAGAGCGTGATACACGAGGCGACTCAAACTGGGTACCAGCAGAAGCAATCGAGTCGATCGAAGTTTTACGCGGACCAGCAGCTGCTCGATATGGCTCAGGTGCTGCTGGTGGTGTGGTTAACATCATTACTAAAAAAGTAACTAATGAAACTCATGGTTCAGTAGAGTTTTATACTTCACAGCCTGAAGACTCCAAAGAAGGTTCATCAAATCGTGTTGGTTTTAATGTAAGTGGGCCATTAATTAAAGACGTTTTGTCTTATCGTTTATATGGTAATTACAATAAAACGGAAGCTGACGATGTTGATATTAATAAATCTATTGGCAGTACAGCAGCTGGCCGTGAAGGTGTTAAAAATAAAGATATTTCAGGCCGTTTAGCTTGGCAGGCAACAGACCAACAAACTGTCTTGTTCGATGTTTCTTCTAGCAAACAAGGTAATATTTATTCTGGTGACTCTCAGTTAAATGCAAACGCAGAAGCAGATGCGATTCTTTCGCAGCTCATCGGTAAAGAAACCAATACCATGTATCGTGATAGCTATGCGGTAACGCACGAGGGCGATTGGTCTTGGGGTAAGAGTAAACTCGTTGCTCAATATGATAAAACGCATAACAAACGTCTACCCGAAGGCTTGGCGGGGAGTGTAGAAGGAAAAATTAATAACCTTGATGATAAAGCCACCTCACGTTTAGAAACTCTTCGCTTTAACGGTGAGGCTAATATTCCTTTCGAATACTATGTACCCCAAGTATTAACTGTAGGTACGGAATGGGTTGAAGACAGATTTAAAGATAATGTCTCGACAAATCAAGGTAAAGACAGCAGTGGTTCAGGTTATGGCGATCAATTGGCGAAAGGTGATCGTAGTAAAATGGAATCACGTATTGCTTCTGCATATATTGAAGATAACCTGAAAGTTACAGACAGCACAGATGTTGTATTAGGCTTACGTTTTGATGACCATAGTAAATCTGGTTCTAACTGGAGCCCAAGCTTAAATATTACCCAAAGACTTAACGATTATTTCACTTTAAAAGGTGGGGTAGCAAAAGCTTATAAAGCACCAAATATGTATCAAAATGCCGAAGGGTATTTATTAAGTACAAATGGTAATGGTTGTCCAGCCAATATTGAGTCACGTTGTTTGTTACAAGGTAATGGCGATTTAAAACCTGAAACATCGGTAAACAAAGAGCTCGGTATTCAGTTCCAAAAAGATATTGTGAATGCGAGCTTAACTTGGTTCCGTAATGACTATAAAGATAAAATTGTGGCTGGTACAAATGTTGTCGGAACAGTTGATGGTTCAAGTACCAATGCAAATACAGGAGCTGTGACGAATACGAAGTGGAATATTCTGCGTTGGGAAAATACGCCTAAAGCTCTAATTCAAGGTTTTGAGGGAAGCTTAGGATTAGACTTTGGTGATATCCGCTGGACTAACAACTTTACTTATATGATGGACTCGAAAGATAAACAAACAGGGAACCCATTATCTTTAGTACCAAACTATACGATTAACTCAATTTTTGATTATGACATTACGGATCAGTTAGATGTAAATTTTGTATTTACTCAATATGGTCGTCAAAAATCACGCCAGTTTGCAGAAAATAGACTTGAATCTGGTATAGGTTCAGGAGGTGCGAATTCTGCGCTTAAGCCAAGTACTGTAAAAAGCTATAGTATTGCTGGAATTAATGTCGGTTATAAATTTTCAGACAATATAAGTACACGCGTTGGTGTAAGTAATCTATTTGATAAACAAATTTTAAGAGACAGTAATTCTATTAGCCAAACTTATAATGAGCCAGGTCGAGCTTATTACGCTTCTTTAAAATATTCTTTCTAATCAATAAAAGTAACAAAGGCGCTTCAAGCGCCTTTGTTATTTAAAATATCTAAAGCTTTTTCAGAATAATAAAACTTCTCTAAATACACACGGGCACGGCGTCTTAAATGTCCTGTTGTAACGAGTTGTTGTAATACGGGTACAAGCAAGTCGGTGAGTTCATGCTTCACCAAACTTTCATCAATATTGAGGTCACGGAGTAGTAAGTCAAAACTACGTTCCTGATTACGGACATACCAAGTATAGATACCATCGTGGACTTGCTGTTTTAGATAATCGGTTTGACGAATGTGGTCCCAGATTTCATGCCCTAGACCTACAGTTTTTGTTAAATCTTGAACTTCTACATAATTTTTTAAAACAGCAAGTGGCATAGTTTTAACTTTGTGCCAAACATTTGCCTGAAAATGATAGAGCTTATCATTGTCAAAATGTTGGTTTAAAACGCGCTCACTCATTTGGCTAAGTTTTAAAATATTCTTTTGCAAATAATGGTTAATGGTATCGTCCAGATTAGAATCGGTCACTGTTTCTAATACTGATTTACCCATTTTCATGAAGCGTCCTACACCTGGCACGCGTTTTGACATTGATTCATCTAAATAATCATGCATTGTTTGTTGAATCAACTGAGTCAAAAGAGCTGAAAAAGCTGGATTATTTACAATTGTTTTAATCAGTTTTTTACGATGCTCTTCTTTACTTGCAACATACTGTGCAATGCGGTCAATCGTTAAAACAGGAATAACATCTTCAACTGTTGCCGTCTCATTTGCAGGATGAATCAGGGCGAAGCGTATATGCTCTGCAATTTGTTCGATCAGAAAATCAGAAGCGGGGGTATCTAAAATCTGCTTTTGAATGAGATGTTGAATCTGTTCAAAAGTCCAAAGGTGTTGTAATTGCCGACTCCCCAACCAATGGTAAAACTGTTCAAACTCTTGTTGAATCACCTGAGCCTGAACAAATTGCTCATCTAAAAAATCTAGATGAGCTTCAATAAGTTTTTCAATAATTGGTTGGGTAGACATAAGGTCTCACAAGTCCGGAGTTTTATTTAAGGTGTTGCCGTTTTTACTGACTGATTCGATTCTACTTTAAGTAAAAATGGTACGTATTGTTGAATGACCAGTTGTTCAGCTTCCAAAATCGGCATATGACCTACATTTTCTAAAATAACTGGCGGTTGTGCATTTTTTAAAAGTCGTTTGAGTTCACTCGCCACTTCTACATTAATAATCTTATCTTGTTTGCCCCATAAAATAAGTGTAGGCGCGTCGATCGTTTTGGTAAGTACAGCAAATGAATCTGGAGTATAGACTTTATTGAGTGCAATCAATTGATCAACTAGTTTTTGTGTTTGAGGTGCCTGATTAATCATCAATTTTTCTTGAGCTTGTAAGAACTCTTTAGGAATAAACGGAGGATTAAACATGGTTTGTTTTAACAAATAGTTAAAGTCACCTTTTTTAGAGACTAACAGTTGTTTTAGATAGGTAGGATCTTTGAGATAAATTGTGTTGGCAGAACGGAAAATACCACCGCTATCAACTAAAAATAGACTTTTAGTTTCAAATGGATATTGTCCCGCATAAAGTAGGGCAATTGAGCCGCCAAGTGAGTGCCCCGCAATATGAATAGGCCCCTTCAAATTTGCAGCTTCAACAAAGCGGCGTAATTTTTCAGCAAGGTTCGGAACCGAATAATCGAAGTCTTGCGTAACGATAGTTTCGCCACTACCTGGTAAGTCCGGAATAATCACGTGGTAATTCGTAGTTAAGTAATGCGCCATGCGATTCCAATTGTCGCGGCTGCCACCTAAACCATGAATAAGTAACAAGGTCGGTTTTGTGGTTGAACCACCTTCACTATATGACCAAGTAATATCACCTACTTTTAATTTTTTACTTTGCAGTCCGGCCCAGCTACGTTCTTGCTGTAATATTGTTTGAAAACTGACATCAATATTATCGGCTGCCTGCGTTTGAGAAATACTAGTTACTGACAACAAACTACAAGCTAGAGTCAATGCAGTAGCAGTTTTTTTCATAGAGGCTTTAATTGGAGCGGACAGCCTTATCATACATTTCATCCTTGAAGCTTAAACGAGTTTGAAAAATTATTGAAAAACTTTGCCAATGAGTCATTTGCCAAACGTTTGGAATGAAGAAAATTATAGTCAATCTATAAACTAAAGTATGTCTATTTTTTCACTAAACAGTAGGGAATTGTGCGGTTATCCTTCTTATAAAACTCATCTTTGTACACGACAAAAAAAGATAACTCATTGAAATAATGGCATAATACTTGTTTTCTGACGACGAATATGATGACACATTTCAATGAGTTACATCTCATCTTAAACAAATATCTAAAGTGGAACAAGTCACATGTAAAATGTTTTACACTGATTATGATTGCATTAATTGTAAAACAGACATGTAATCTTTCTTCTGCATCTAAAGCCTTACCCATCAAGTGCTTACCACAATCATTTTATCGACGTATACAACGCTTCTTTGCAGGTCAGTATTTTGATTATCGTCAAATTTCTCAGTTAATTTTCAATATATTTTCATTCGACAAAGTGCAACTGACTTTAGATAGAACCAATTGGAAATGGGGAAAACGAGATATCAATATCTTGATGTTAGCCATCGTCTATCGTGGAATAGCGATACCTATTGTTTGGACATTGCTCAATAAACGTGGAAATTCAGATACAAAAGAGCGTATTGCTTTGATTCAACGCTTTATCTCTATTTTTGGTAAAGACCGTATTGTGAATGTGTTCGCAGACAGAGAATTTATCGGTGAGAAATGGTTTACATGGTTAATTGAAAATGACATTAACTTCTGTATACGTGTTAAAAAAACTTTATTGTGACCAATCACTTAGCCAGGAATCATAAAATTAGTGATTTATTTCGTCATCTTCAAGTTGGTCAAACTGAATGTCGTAAACGACGTATTTGGGTTGGTCGAGTAAAACTGTATATTAGTGCGCTACGATTAGAAGATGGAGAACTTTTACTTGTTGTTTCTCCTATGTTTAATGCTTCTGCTATTCGTGATTATGCATTACGCTGGGAAATCGAAACCTTATTTAGTTGTCTCAAAGGACGTGGATTCAATCTTGAAAATACTCGTTTAACAGACCCTGGACGAGTCAAGAAATTGATAGCAGTGCTAGCTATCGGTTTCTGTTGGTGCTATTTAACAGGTGAATGGCAACATGATCGAAAAAAAGCGATAAAAATAAAGAAGCATGGACGACTTTCAGTAAGTTTATTTCGCTACGGTTTGGACTATGTTCAAATGGCTATTCTACGTTTGATTGGTTTTGGAAAAAAAGAAGAATTTAAGAAAGTGCTAGCAATTTTAAGAAAGAAAAAGCCTGATAGGACAAGGATCCTATGAAATTTGTCGTGTACAGAGAAAACTCATTAAAGCTTTAAAAATATTTTCTTAGAAAAGGATTCATTTTTTGTCAGTGACATTCAAATTTTGACACATTAAAATGATTTCTAACCTTGAAAAAACAATGGAAATATAAAATGCCTACTGCGCAAGAAGTTTTAGATCGTTTGAAAGCAGGTAATCAACGATTTGTAAATGGAAATACTTCCCTTGCAAAAACCTTATCGCATCATGAACGCGCTGAAATGGCAAAGGATCAAAATCCGTTTGCAATTGTATTAGGCTGTTCAGATTCTCGTGTACCAGCAGAAATGGTATTTGATCAAGGTCTTGGTGACTTATTCGTAATCCGTGTTGCTGGTAATGTTGTTGCGCCTTCACAAGTTGGTAGTGTTGAGTTTGCGGCAGAACGTTATGATTGTCCGGTTGTAGTTGTATTAGGACATAGTCATTGCGGTGCGATTCAAGCGACTATTGATACGTTGATGAACCCTGATCATCCGCCATCATCTAACTTAATGTCGATTGTGAACCGTGTTCGTCCATCAGTTGAAATTTTAATGCAAACTGATCTGAAAAATGATTTGAAAAAACTTTCATGTCATGCAGTACGTTCAAACGTTTTTGCTTCGGTCAATCAATTACGTCATGGTTCGGCTGTGTTAGAGAACCTGATTGCAAAAGGCGAGTTGATTGTTGTTGGTGCTGAGTATTCATTAGAAACTGGTGAAGTTACTTTTTTTGACTTCTAATCAGTCTATAAAGATTTAAAACTAAAAGGTGCCTATAGGGCACCTTTTATGTATGGATAAGCTAAATTAAGTAATTTTGACTGCGCTTGGGCATTTGGATGAATCAAGTCATTTTGCATTAGTTGTTTTTGTCCAGCGACGCCATCAAGGAAAAACGGTAGCAGTTTCACCTGATATTTTTGGCTTACAGTTTTATAATTGGTTTCAAATGCTTTGCTATAAGCTGTGCCATAATTAGGCGGAATCTTCATACCAAAAAGAATAACCTGCGCCTTTTGTTGTTGGCTTAAATGGACGAGCTGCGACAGATTTTGTTGAATTATTTGTGGTGGTTGACCTCGTAAACCATCATTCCCACCTAATTCAATAACTACGACTTCGGGTTTATACGTTTGTAAAAGCTTAGGTAATCTGGCCAAAGCGCCACTTGTGGTTTCACCACTCATACTTGCATTGACCACTTTATGTTGTTTGGGATACTGTTGGTCTAGACGTTTTTGTAGTAATTGTACCCAACCTTGTTTAGGGTCTATTCCGTAACCGGCACTAATACTATCTCCTAAAATTAAAATAGTTTTGGCCGAGACCAACATAGGCAACATGCTCAATGCGATGAGCAAGAGACTTTTAGAACCAGACAAATAAGATTTATACATTTGTGTTTCGACCCGAATACTAAATATATAGGACTGTCCCCATCATGCCACAACCTATCATTGCTGCCCATCAAGTTACACAAACTATTCATATTAACCAAAATCAATTTACGATTTTAAAAAATATCGATTTAGATATTTATGAAGGGGAGCAGGTAGCCATTACGGGACGTTCCGGTTCAGGAAAATCGACTTTACTTGGTATCTTAGCGACTTTAGACCAACCGTCTGAAGGCGAAGTATGGTTATGTGGTCAGCCTGTTCATGAGTTGACGGAGGAACAGCGCGCCCAGATCAGAATGCAGCATGTTGGCTTTGTATTTCAGTCTTTCCAACTTTTACCGCAGTTAAGTGCGCTTGAAAATGTGATGTTGCCGCTTCGGTTACGTAAAAATTTTGATTATAAAATTGCTGAGCAGAAGGCCTTAGACTGGTTGCATCGGGTAGGTTTAAGTCGTCAAGCGGAACAAACGCCTAAAGTCTTATCTGGTGGTGAGCAGCAACGTGTGGCAATTGCACGGGCACTTATTGCAGAACCACAAATTATTTTTGCAGATGAACCTACTGGAAACCTAGATGGTCAAACAGCCCAAGAAATTGAACGGCTACTTTTTGATTTAAATAAAGAGCTCGGTACGACGCTTATTTTGGTCACACATGATCGCAATTTGGCTGGACTTTGCCAGCGTCATGTTGAATTAAATGATGGTTGTTTAAAGACAGTACAGGGTGGTTAGACTATGCGTAATCTACTTAAGCCACTTTTGCTACAAAGCTTTCGCACTGGAGGGTTATATTTACTCATCATTGCGCTTTCACTTGCGATTAGTGCGACCACGGCTCTTAAGTTTAGTAATGACCAAGTTAAAAATGCGGTTAGCCTACAAGCCTCGCAAATGTTAGCAGCTGATTTGGTTCTGTCGAATAATGAACCTCTAGACACTAAATGGCAAAAAAAGGCGGAACAGATTGGCTTAAAGCAGACTCATGTGACTATGTTTAGTTCAATGGCACATACTCAAGATCAGTTTGTCATGGTCAATGTGAAAGCTATAGAACATGCGTTCCCATTAAGAGGAAAACTTGAGATTGAGCCTAGTGCACAGAGTATTCAACCTGGTCAAGTGTGGCTAAGTCAAAGAGCAGCTGATTTACTTAAAGTTAAACTTGGCGATACGGTATCTATTGCAGATGCCCAATTTCACTTTAGCGGCGTAATTGTGCGAGATTCAAATCAAGAACTCGGTTTTTCAGGTTTTTCGCCCACAGTTATTATTCATCAAGCAGATATTGCTAGAACCCATGCAATTCAAACAGGCAGTAGAATTGATTATCGACTGTTAATGTCTGGTCAGCCTGAACAGGTTCAGAACTTTAGTAAACTATTTAAGCAACAACATCAACCTGCAAACGATCAGGAAGAAACCATAGGGTTGCGTTTACGCGATGCTAGTGAATCAAATAGCAGATTATTACGTCCGTTAGAAAACCTAGATACCTTTTTGCAATTGGCCAATATTTTAACGATTTTATTGTGTGGTATCGCCATTGCTTTAACAAGCCAACGTTATGTTCAGCAAAACCAAGATCATATTGCTGTAATACGTTGCTTTGGTGCTAGCAAGTTTCAAATTTTATGGGCCTATATTGGGCTACTTTGCGTAGTCAGCGTAATTTCAATTGTGATTGGTAGTCTATTAGGAATAATGATGGGCTATGGTTTACTTGAGCTCATGTTACAACTGATTCCACAACTGGAATTAAGTTTTTCTGTGGTTGGATTTTTACTTGGTCCCTTACCAATTGCCATTTTTACCAGTGTAATTGTGCTACTTGGGTTTATTTTGCCAAGCATTTGGGAATTGTTAAATACGCCACCTATTCGAGTTATTCGCGAACAGGCAAAATCCCGAAAATCATTATTCTTTATGTTTTTTGCAGGCATCACCAGTCTTGTTATTTTTAGCTTAGTTTTAAGTGAAAACTTAATGCTCAGCATTATAGTTTTGGCTACCATTTTCGTTCTTTGTATTTTGCTATACACCGTTGTTTGGGGTGTGCTTCGTAGTTTAAAAAAGATGAAAACTCGTTTGTCTTTTTATATTCGTTCACCATCGCAAAGTGCCTTACAAATTACTGCTTTGGCTTTAGGGTTAAGTCTTATTACAGTGTTAAGCGTGCTCAGAACAGATTTACTAGAACGCTGGCAACAGCAGTTACCTGAGGGTACACCAAACCAGTTTGTATACGGGTTGCCTCCATTTGATTTAAAAGCTTTTGAGCAACAATTAAAACAAAATGGTTGGCAAAGCACACCGTTATATCCCAATGTTCGGGGGCGATTACTCGCAAAGAATGATATTCCTTTTTCTGAAGATGCGATCAAGCAAAATAATTCTTTAAGACGTGAATTAAATTTAACTCAGTCAAGTACATTGCCAAATGACAATGTCATTACAAAGGGGCAGGCCACTTTTAATGCTGTAGGGCAAGTTTCGGTCGAGGCAAAAACTGCTGAAAGTCTAGGTATCCAGCTTGGCGATAAGCTTACTTTTAGCCTGCCAGACGGTACTTTACAGGCTAAAGTTGTGAATTTTAGAAATGTTGAATGGGAAAGTTTTAGCCCAAACTTCTTCTTTATATTTTCACCTAAAACTTTAGATGAAAATGCTGGTAGTTACTTGGGCAGTTTTTATGTGCCAAAACAAGATCAACCTAAAATGATCCATATGATTCAGCAATTTTCAAATACGGTTTTTATTGATGTTGACCGTATTTTGGATGAAGTAAAGCGCTTAATGAATGTCTTGGTTAAAATTGTGACTGTGCTTGCAGCTTTAGTTGGCTTCTCTGGAATACTCGTTTTAATTGCTTGTTTAAATCTATTAATGGATGAACGCCGTCGGGAAGTGGCTTTGTTACGTTCATTTGGTTTGTCTAAAAATAAAATGAAGCAAATGCTCAGTTTAGAAATTGGATTTTTAGGGCTGTTAGCAGGCATTGTTGCCTGCTGTTTTGCCGAGGTAATTAGTGCAATTGCAAGTTATAAAATGAATATGGCTTTACAGTGGCATATTGAAATATGGTTAATTTTACCGCTTGCCATGATGTTACTTTGTGCTCTTATTGGTCGATATAGACTCGGTTATCTTTGTAATTTACCGCCACTACAAAGTTTAAGAGAGTTGAACCAGATTTAAGTTAGGGCAGTATTTCTGGATTCTGAATTAAAACTTCATGCCAAAGTGGAAGTAATGGTGAGTTAAGCTGATTACAGTAAATATAGAAACCGACAGTCATGAAAAGTCCTCCCACTAACCCTAAGAATTTTAGGAGGCTTTTAAATTGAGTGCGGTAGCTTAAATACCAAATGAGTGCGAGTAAGGCACCCATAATCATACCGCCGACATGTGCAGCATTATTAATACCTGTGGCAACCAGACCAAATATAAGGTTAATGGCCATAATCATTAATAATGCTTTTTTATCAAGTATGTAGACTTGATGTGGCAAGGGTGGAAATAAAGAAAGAACGGTTAACGCTGCACCTAATCCCATCACAGCGCCCGATGCACCTGCACTTACGTGAGGAAGTAAGCTTTGATCAAAATGTTGTAGTAATTCATGTCCATTTTGAATATTGATATAACTACTCAAAAGACTACCAAACAAACCTGCAAGTAAATATAGACCAATAAAATATAAGCGACCAAATAAAGCTTCAGCGACATTACCAAAAATATATAGGGCCCACATATTGAGCATAAGGTGAATAATACCAAAGTGAAAAAACATGCTGGTAAATAAACGTTCTGGCTGTCCAGAGAAAGTAAGTGGTGTAAAATCTGCTCCCCAGCGAAGTGCATCTTTTATAGCTGGGTCACTTATGTCCACCCCAGATACAATTTGCCAGATGAACAAACCTACATTGATCGAGATCAGTAGGGCGGTCAGCCACCAAGCTTGTACATTGAGTTTACGATTAATGTGCGGAGGCTGAGTTTGAGTCATGCTATGCTTTTGTTATATATGAACATGCTTTACAGCTTAACATGAAAAAAGTTGAATACAGGAGATCAAGACGAACATGAAAGCTTTTATTGTTCGCGTGTTGTTAATTTTTATTGGGGCAATTCTCCTTATTCAGCTTTGGATCTTTTCAAGTTTGGTTTGGTGGCGTACACATGAAGTTGATACCACCATGTTTATGCGAATTGATTATTGGTCAGATACATCTCGGCCGATTGTTCATGAATGGCTCGACTATGATGATATTAGCGACAATTTCAAACATGCGATTTTGGCAGGCGAAGATGCAAAATTTATTCATCATCATGGCTTTGACTGGGATGGTATCCGTTTTGCTCTAGAGCGTAATAATGAAGAAGGTGAAGTTGTCGCAGGTGGTTCTACCGTGTCTCAACAACTTGCAAAGAACTTGTTCTTATATAATCAGCGCTCATTTATTCGTAAAGGCCAAGAAACGATAGCAACGTGGATGATGGAGCGCATGTGGTCAAAACGCCGAATTCTTGAGGTGTATATGAACTCGGTTGAATTTGGTAAACATTTATATGGGGTTGAAGCAGCTGCTCAATATTATTATGGTAAAAGTGCTAAAAGCTTAACGCGCGAACAAGCAGCTTTTTTAGCAGCCTTATTGCCTGATCCGAAATATTATCAAGATCACCGCAATGATCGTAAACTACAATATCGAAAACGCGTAATTTTACGTTATATGAATAGCACCCCAATTCCTGAATAACACTGTCTTAAAGATGTGTTATTTTTTTAATTTTTATAAAATTGACATAATTTTGCAGCATACTGTTTTGCAGAGATTTTGGTTGGAAAGAGATAGATTTAGACATGAATACAGCGATTACAGCAACGACCCCAACAGAATATAGTTATAACGACCGTTATATTAATCGTGAGTTGTCTATTCTTGACTTTCATTTGCGTGTATTGGAACAGGCAGTCGACCCTTTACATCCTCTATTAGAGCGAATGAATTTCTTACTGATTTTTTCGCGTAATTTAGATGAGTTTTTTGAAATTCGTGTGGCGGGAGTCATGGAGCAATATGCTCTAGGTAATGAAAGTCGAAGTCCAGATGGCTTAACACCAAGACAAGTCTTACAAAAAATCTCTGAAACTGCTCACGCTGCAATTGAACGTCAATATCGTATTTTAAACGAAGAAATTTTACCTAAACTTCGTGAGGAAGATATTTGCTTCTTGCGTCGTGGGGAGTTAACACCAGCTCAATCGGCGTGGGTGAAAAAGTATTTTCAGGAACAGGTCGCACCTGTGTTGACACCAATTAGCTTAGATCCAGCCCATCCATTTCCACGCTTAGTCAATAAAAGCTTAAACTTTATTGTGACCTTAGAAGGTAAAGATGCGTTTGGCCGTCAAATTGATTTAGCTGTTGTACCAGCGCCGCGTTCATTGCCACGTGTTGTACGATTACCAGACGAACTAACGGGTGGCAAAGAGCATCATGTTATGCTGTCCGCAATTATTCATGAACACGTATCAGACTTGTTCCCTGGCATGACTGCAACTGGATGCTATCAATTCCGCGTAACTCGTAATGCGGATTTGGCGCTCAATGAAGACGTTGAAGATTTAGCTAAAGCTTTAAAAGGTGAATTAAGTTCACGACGATTTGGTCGTGCAGTTCGTTTGGAAGTAACTCACAACTGTCCACAACATATTTATGAATATTTGCTTGAAGAATTCGACTTAAACGAAGAACAACTATACAAAGTTGATGGCCCTGTAAACTTAGCCCGTCTGGTTTCAAACTTTAAACGTCCTCATTTACGTTACGACTCACACACGCCAGTCGTACCGAAAGTGTTTAAAAAGACCGAGAGTATTTTCTCGGCTATGCAAAAGCAGGATATTTTACTGCATCATCCTTTTGAATCATTTGCTCCTGTTATTCAGTTACTCCGTGAAGCAGCACGTGACCCACAGGTGCTCGCAATTAAACAAACGCTTTACCGCAGTGGAGCGGACTCTGAAATTGTTCAAGTCTTGGCCGAAGCTGCACGTAATGGAAAAGAAGTAACAGCAGTCATTGAATTACGTGCCCGTTTTGATGAGGAATCAAATATTGAAGTGGCAAATGTACTTCAAGAAGCAGGGGCGGTAGTTGTTTACGGTATTGTGGGTTATAAAACACATGCCAAAATGATTATGGTGGTACGCCGTGAAAACAATAAACTGGTACGTTATGTTCATTTAGGAACAGGTAACTACCATGCTATGAATGCCCGTATCTATACCGATTATGGTCTCATGACGACCGATAAAGACTTGTGTGAAGATGTACACCGCATTTTCCAAGAGCTGACTGGTATGGGCAAAATGGCAAAACTGAAAAAATTACTCCATGCTCCTTTTACTTTGCATGCTCAGCTCATCAATTTCATTGATGAAGAGATTGCCAATGCAAAGGCTGGTCGTAAAGCCCAAATTATTGTGAAAGTAAATGCATTAACTGAAGTTCAACTCATTAATAAATTATACGAAGCTTCTCAAGCTGGCGTGCAGGTAGATCTCATTATTCGTTCGATTTGTTGCTTACGTCCAGGTTTACCAAATTTATCGGAAAATATTCGTGTACGTTCAATTGTAGGACGTTTCCTTGAACATACACGTGTTTATTATTTTAGTAATAATGGTGATGCCCGCATTTATTGTTCAAGTGCTGACTGGATGGACCGTAACTTATTTAATCGTGTTGAAGCATGTTTCCCAATTGAAGATCCTGCGTTGAAAAAACGTATTTATCAGCAAGGTCTTCTTAATTATTTGCAAGATAACCAGCAAGCTTGGTTATTACAAGGGGATGGTACTTGGATACGTGCGCAGCCTGCTGAGGGTGAAAAATTACATAATGCTCAAAGAGAATTATTAGAAACATTTAAATAAAACTTAATATTAAAAAGCCGGCTTCGTGTCGGCTTTTTAATTATTTGAAATTCATAGTAATTTAATATGATTTCTTAAATGGTTGCAGGATATACGATAATAATTTGAAACACCGCAATATGTTTTAAAAATATGTGATTCTTTACATAAAACATTGAATTTTAAAAATATACAAATTACGTGAAATCTACTTTAATACGCGGCATTAAATATACTTAACTTTGGTAAGTGAATAATATGCAAGGCTTTATTAAAAGTTTATTTATTAGAATATTTTTAGGGGTAATGCCAGTGACTGCATATGCAGATCAAAAGTGCTATGGAGATATTATTGTTTTTCATAAATATGATGATCAAATGATATATCCCTACTTTATACAACCCTCTAAGGAAAAAAATAAGAAAAATGAATCACAAACCAAGGTAATAACGGTCCAGAAAAGAAAACCTACTCAAGATGAACTGGTAGCACAAAAGAAAGTTGAAGATACTCAATTAAAAAAAATAGATGAAAAGAAAAATCTTGAGAATAAAAAACAGCTTGATGCAGCAGTCGCTAAAGAAATTTTAGAAAATGGCGAAAAAAAATGGATGGTACAGGTAGCGTTGGCACCTAATCAAAATAAAGCAAATATGATCCAGTCACAATTGCAGGCGAAAGGATATAAGATTGTGACTAGCCCAACCACAAAAGGAATAAGGGTTATGGTAGACCCCGCTAATGATTTTGCGATTGCACAAATTATTCGAGAAAAAATAATTTCAGATGAGAGTTTAGATTTAAGATCGGCTTGGGTTTTTAAATGGGCTTCTTTAACAGCACAGTAAAAGAAAAAGGAGTCTGAAGACTCCTTTTTTTTATTCATATAAATTTGTTGTGATCTTCTGCATGATTTGCAGTAGTACGTCAAACTCGCTTTGCAATGGCGTACTTTTACGCGTAACGAGTGCTAGAGTACGACTTGGTGCATCTTCAATTGGTTTTGCAGTAATCTGATCATTAAACTTGATCATACTATTTTCAATTGCGATTTCTGGTAAAAGCGTAAAACCTAAATTAGAAGAAACCATTTCGACTAATGTTGGTAGTGAACTTGCTTTTAAACGGTTATCGTTTTTACGTTCACCAATTGGACAAGCACTTAATACATGGTCACGTAAACAGTGGCCTTCTTCAAGCAAAATAAGGCGTGACAAATCAAGGTCATCGAGAGAGTTTGCTTGAAGTGCATTTGTATCTTGCTTACTACAAACAAGATATAAATTTTCTTTTGAAATTTCAGCTACTTTTAGACTTCTTGTGTCAAAAGGTAGAGCAAGGACGATCATGTCCAAATTACCGTGTTCTAAGCGTTCTACAATTTTCTCACTTTGAGCTTCATGTAAATGCAACTGAATCTTCGGTAATTGTTGATGCACTTCATCAAGTAACCGTGTCAGGATAAAAGGTGCAATGGTTGGAATAACACCTAAATGAAGATCACCAGTTAATGGTTCACTCATTTCACGGCTTAAACGCATTAAATCCTGAGCATCTGCTAGCAATACACGGGCTCGAGCAACGACTTGTTCACCTAATGGCGTTAAACGCACATTTTGACGGTCACGCTCAACCAGAACGCCACCTAATAGCCTTTCTAGCTCCATGATACCGCCCGATAAAGTCGATTGGGTAACAAAAGAGCGTCGTGCTGCTTCAGTAAAATGCAAAGTTTCCGACAACGTAACTAAATATGATAGCTGTCTTAGTGAGGGTAATGCAGCCATAGTGTCCTAGTATGATGATTTAAAATGATGCGCAAATAAACCGCTAAGCTGTGGAATAAAATGGGCAGGGATATCATGCCCCATTCCATCAATTAATTCAAACTTAGCACCGGAAATTGCTTTTGCTACAGCCTTACCGTGGCTTGGTGGAAGTAAGCGGTCACGCGAGCCATGTAAGACTATAGTGGGTTGCTTAATTTCACGGTCCAGTTGCAGTAAGGAACCTGTACATAATATTGCTAAAAACTGTTGAAGTACACCAGCAGGATAATAGCTACGTTGATAAAGTTTTCGTGCAGTTTGTACAGCTTCAATATGGTTAATATAACCAGGAGAACCAATCAATTGGAATAATTTTAAGCTGTGGTTAACAATCCCTTCTTCATCACGTGATTCTGGCTTGCCAATTAAGCTTAAAAGTTGTTTAGGAAACGGTGGAGGTAAAAACGGTTGGTTGTTACTTGTAAACATTAAACCTAATTTTTCTACTTTTTCCGGATATTTTGCAGCAAGTATCTGAGCAATCATGCCGCCCATTGAGGCACCGATCACATGCGCTTTACTTATGCCTAAACGGTCGAGAAGCATCGATACATCATCTGCCATATCATAGAGCGTATAAGGTGCACCTTGATTACTTAACCCTAAAGCAAAGCGCCCCATCAATTTCATGGTATTTAAACGTTTACCCTGATGACGTACTTTCGAAGAAAGGCCAATATCACGGTTATCAAAACGAATAACACGAAAACCTTGATCAATGAGCGATTTACAGAAAAAGTCCGGCCAAAATAGCATTTGGGCACCTAGACCCATAATCAGCAAAATGGTGGGATGTTCTGCTTTTCCTCCTACTTCTACATGCAATTCAATACCATTGCCTAAGTTGACTTTAGTTTCTTGCATAAAAGGAGTGTAGGGTGAAATACTAAATTGTAAGGCGCTATTCATGTTATGCATTCCTTGAAGGGAATACTCTCGAGCGAGCATTCCCAATTTAAACCTTATGCTTGGGCAGGAATAAGATCTGGAACAAGCTTAGTTAACGTTAAACGTTGCTTGCCTGCTGTTGCACCTAACAATACGAAACCACGCAATGTTCCTTCATTGTCAATTGCTTTGGCAAGCATACCATCGTCGAATTCTTCAGTTTCCCAATTTACATCGACATCAACCGGAGCCGGTAAAACTGTAAGCGGTGCAGCCGGAGTTTTTACCGCAACTGGCATAGCGGGGTAATGTACATTTGTCTGTTGACCGCTTAATGTTTTTGCTAGAGCACGCGCTTGTTGCATAATTGGCATTACATAAGGAAGCAGGGTACCGTTCACTTCTGCACAGTCACCAATTGCATAAATATCGGCTTGATTGGTTTCAAGCAAGCTATTGGTAATTACACCACGGCTAGTTTGAATATTTGCGCTTTGAGCAAGAGAAATATTCGGTTGTAAGCCAATGGCTGAAAGCACAATATCAGCGACCAAAGTCTGACCATTTGCCAATGTAACCGCGTAATCTTCACCGTTATTGATTTTACTTACTTTTTCAACGGTTGTGCCTAATGCAAATTTAACCCCAGCTTCTTCAAGATTTTCTTGGAAAGCTGAAGCAATGTGTGAAGGTAATAAACGGCCTAACGGTTGAGGCGCTAAATCAATTACCGTTACATCATATTCGCTATGAAGTAAGTCATTGGCAAATTCACAACCAATCAAACCAGCACCCAAAATCACAACACGTTTATCTTTGCGCTGAGCTAGATTTTCACGGAAAGAACGATAATCAATAAGAGAGTTCACCACATGAATGTCATCACTGCCATCACCTGCAATTGCAAGACGAATCGGGTTAGCACCAACGGCTAAAATCAGTTTTGAATACGGCTGATTTGAAGTTACCCCATCTTTTTCCAGAACAAGCTCATGACGCTCAGCTAAAATTTCTTTTACCCATGTAAAAGGTTCAATACGCATATTGAGCTGCGCACTCATTTTTGCGGCATCACCTAAAGGAATCTGTTCTGGAGCCTTTTTACCTGCAAAAGCGTTAGATAACGTTGGTTTTGCATAGTTCACTGCATCATCCGCACAAATCATCACAAGTTCTTGCTCTGGGTTAAGCTTACGGAACTCACGTGCTAAGGTATAACCCGCCATGCCTGATCCGATAATGACGATTGGATGCATTTTTTTCTCCAGAATTAGAATTGTTCATTTAATACGGTGATTGGTGATATATAAAAAAGACCATGTAAATCATGGCCTTTTAATTTAAGACATTAGATCTCGATCATTTCAAAGTCAGCTTTTGAAACGCCACAATCAGGGCAAGTCCAATCATCAGGGATATCTTCCCATTTTGTTCCAGCTGCAATGCCGTCTTGTGGCCAACCTTCTGCTTCATCGTAAATCCATCCACAAACGATACATTGATATTTTTTCATGAGACTCTCCGCACTGATAAGTTTGCTCAAAGCTGCCTTTCAGTAAAACTATTCCATCTATTAATAATGTAACTACGATCCGTTCAATAATAACTAATGTAGCTTTGATCGGGTATCAAATTTTTACGCAGTTCTACATTTAAAGTAAAGCACATAAGGGAGTTTAATCATTCGTAAGCAAAGATGAATGGCATATCGAGACAAATAAGTGGTTATTTAGGCAAAACTTCCACTTAAACGCATAATAAATCATATGTTTTTATTCACTCACTAATGTAATAAGACCTTACGTGATATGAAGGGTTACAAAAAGAACAAAGCATTTATATAAATAAAGCTCTTAAAAACATAAGCTGATTAATAAATAGACAGATAAATTGATGTTTATATAAAACGAGAAAGTTTATTGAACACTTGAGTAACAGAGATAAGGAAATTGAATATGGAAATTCTAGTATATGAAGTAGAAATTAATGCGCCTATAGAAAAAGTATGGGACATACTCTGGAATAGCGAGACATATAATGCATGGACAAAATTCTTTGCACCGGATTCTTCAATGAAGACGGACTGGAAAGTTGGCGGTAATACATATTTTCTAGACGGAGAAGGAAATGGAATGGTTTCAACCATTGAAGAAATGAAAAAGCCTGAAGTATTAATTTTTAAACATTTAGGAATGATTAAAGAAGGAAAAGAAGACTTAGAAAGTGAAGAGGTGAAAAGCTGGAGTGGTTCGTTAGAAAAATATTTTTTAAGCCAAAATGGGAATACTACAACTTTAAAAGTTGAATTGGCCACCTTACCTGAATATATCGGTATGTTAAAAAGTGGCTTTGTTCAAGGTTTTGAAGTTGTAAAACATATTGCTGAAGGAAGTTAATTTATCTTATTCAGTTAATTGTTTAGGCAAAGTATTTTTTATGAATTTTAGAAATAAGATCATTGAGACGAGAAGGATAAGCAAGACGATGATGGCCTCCGTCATATGTTTCTACTGTCATATAAGGTGAAAGCTTTTCCTGTACTTGGTACATATCAAGTTGCTCGTCTCCTAATTCTAAATAAGCCATTTTAGGATTAGAGTGATCAAGATCTTCATCACAAAGGTCGGGATAATCATTACGAAAACTAGGATTAAGGCTTGGATTGGCAACAACAACAGCTAACTTATGTTGAGCAGCTGTTTTTAAAGCCCAATAGCCACCAAGGCTATGACCAACTAATAAATCTGGTTTAATCGTTTCAATTGCTTGATGATAAAAGTCCTTCACTGAGGCATAACTCAAGTTACGATAATCCACATCAATACAAAATTTTTCAGGATGCAAGATGGCATGGAATTTTGTTGATTCACGAGAAGAATCCAAGCCATGTAAAAATAGAATTTTCATTATTTGCTACACAATCTCATAGATAAAATAAAAGGCAAAATAGGCCTTTTAAAAATCGAGGTTATTTGGATTTTTTTATATTTTACTTAAAGCTAAAAAAAATGATCTTAGCGATTGGTCTAACTAATTTTCATCATTCAAACCGCCTTTAATTTGATGGCTTTGACTTTTTTCATTTTTGTTTGATTGAAATCATTCGAAAAACCTCAGCAATCTGTTAAGCTATGCCACTTCATTTTTACTTAATCGAGGCAGAGATGACGCAACAAAACGCTCAATCGACTTCTGAACCAACTATTTCCGAAAACGATTTAATTGCACAGCGTCATGCCAAATTAAAGCAAATCCAAGATGTTGCAAAGGATACTGGAAAGAGTCCTTGGCCAAATACATTCAAACGTGAACATTACGCTGCTGATCTACAAGAACAATTTAAAGATCAGTCGAAAGAACAAATTGAAAGCGCTGAACATGTATATGTAAAAGTCGCTGGCCGTGTCATGTTAAACCGTGGTTCTTTTATGGTGATTCAAGATATGACTGGTCGCATTCAGTTATATGTTGACCGTAAAGGTTTACCAAAAGATACGCTTGAAACGATTAAAGGTTTAGACCTAGGCGACATTATTGCTGCTGAAGGTTATATTGGTCGTTCAGGCAAAGGTGACTTGTATGTACACCTTGAAGGTTTTGAACTTCTTACAAAATCACTTCGTCCGTTGCCAGATAAATTTCATGGTTTGAACGATACAGAAGTTAAATACCGTAAACGTTACCTTGATCTAATCGTAAATGAAGAAACCCGTAAGACTTTTGAAATTCGTGCCAAAGTTGTTGCAGGTATTCGCGCATTTTTAACAAATGAACGTTTCATGGAAGTTGAAACGCCAATGATGCATGTGATTCCAGGTGGTGCGTCTGCACGTCCGTTTGAAACGCATCACAATGCTCTAGATATGCCATTATTCTTGCGTATTGCACCTGAGCTTTACTTAAAGCGTTTGGTTGTTGGTGGTTTTGAGCGCGTGTTTGAAATTAACCGTAACTTCCGTAATGAAGGGGTGTCAACGCGTCACAACCCTGAATTTACAATGATCGAGTTTTATCAAGCTTATGCTGATTATAAAGACTTGATGGCTTTAACTGAAAACATGCTTGAAAAGCTAGCTCTTGATATTTTAGGTACGACTGATGTGCCTTACCAAGGTGAAGTGTTTAGCTTTAAAGGGCCATTCAAGAAAATCTCTATGTTCGATGCGATTTTAGAGAATAACCCTCAGTTCACACCTGAAAATGTAGGTGATCGTGAGTTCCTTGCAAAATTTGTGCGTGAAGAGCTGAAAGAAGAAGTTAAACCTGGTTTCGGTTTAGGTAAACTTCAAACAATTGTATTTGAAGAAACGGTTGAGACTAAACTCCGTCAACCTACTTTTATTACTGAATATCCAGCCGAGACTTCTCCACTCGCTCGTCGTAATGATGACAATCCGCACATTACCGATCGTTTTGAATTTTTCATCGGCGGACGTGAATTGGCAAATGGCTTTAGCGAGTTAAATGATCCGATTGATCAGGCTGAACGTTTCCAAGCTCAGGTTGCGGAAAAAGATGCAGGTGATGATGAAGCAATGCATTACGATGCAGAGTTTGTTGAAGCGCTTGAATATGGTTTACCTCCAACAGCGGGTGAAGGTATTGGTATTGACCGTTTGGTTATGCTTTTTGCAGATGCGCCAAGTATTCGTGATGTAATTTTATTCCCGCATATGCGTCGTAAAGAAGGTTAATTTAATATTCAATAAAAAAGGCAGTGTAAACTGCCTTTTTTATTAACTATTTATATATAAAAAAAACTTAAATTATAGAAAACTTAAGACCTCGTTAAAAAATGTAATTGCACAGTTTAACAATTGCAAATTTGCAATAAAAAAATTAATGTGTTGCTCATAAATAACTTTGAGAATTGTGCTGACATGTTTTTAAGAAAAACACTTTCAATTGCATTATTAGCTACTGCCTCATCAGCTGTTTTTGCCCAAGGTTTGGTGCTTAATAATGATGATTTACGTACAGATTTAAATTGGTTAAATCAGCAAGGTGTCATTAACATCAGTACTTCTACTTGGCCTTTAAGTGGTGATGAAATTCAGCGTGCACTCTCTCAGGCTAAAGTAACACATCCAGCTCAACAAAAAGTTATTAACTCAGTTCTCAATGCATTAAAGGCAGATAACGATACAGTTAAAGTGGGTGCTTTTGCTGGAACAGATATCAAAGATATTCCTCAAGCATTTGGGAATAATCATAAATCACAGTATCAAGGCTCTGTAGAGTTTAATGCTGGTGGTGAAAACTGGGATGCAAAAATCCGTGTAAACGCAGAAAAAGATCCGCAAATTGATAATGGTCATGATGCCAATGTGGAAGGTTCGTATGTCGCTGGTAAAATCTGGAACCAATGGGTTGTTGCCGGTCAAATTCCAACATGGTGGGGACCTGGGCATGATGGTAGTTTAATCCGTGGTGATGCAAGTCGTCCTGTTTATGGGGTGACAGCTCAAAGAGCTATACAAAATGCATTTGATACCAAATGGTTATCTTGGATTGGGCCTTGGCAATACCAACTATTTGCAGGTCAGTTAGATGATTATAAAGCTATTCCACATGCTAAGTTATTAGGTTTGCGTGTTACTGCAAGTCCATTACCTTACTTGGAACTAGGTGCTTCACGAACTTTACAATGGGGTGGTGAAGGGCGTTCTGAAAGTTGGAACTCATTATGGAATGCAATTAAAGGTAATGATAATGTTTATGATGCAGCTGAAGACAGATCTAATCAAATTGCTGGATTTGATGCTCGTTTAAATCTTCAATCACTTTTAAATGCCCCTGTTGGTATTTATGGTCAATATGTAGGTGAAGATGAAGCGGGGCACTTACCATCGAAGAAAATGTATTTAGCTGGTGCTGATTATTCTTCTAGCTATAAAAATATGCCTTATCAACTTTATGCTGAATGGGCAGATACACGTACTAATGGCGATGTAAAAGGAATTTCTTATAACCATTATATTTATACAGATGGTTATTACCAGCATGGTTTCCCTCTAGGGCATGCAATGGGTGGTGATGGTCAAATGTATTCTGTTGGTGGCGATATTCGATTTGACACGATGAATCGCTTAAGTGGTCGTGCAATGGTTGTTAAAGTGAATGAATCTAACTTGGCAATCAATAAAGCTTTCCCTAAAGAAGATAAAATTAAAGCGCTTGATTTAACTTGGACGCATTACATCAAACCAGATCTTCCATTAAAAATTAATGGTTGGATTAGTGACTCTGATTTAGAGGGTAATGATTCAGGTGCATCTATTGGTATTGAAATTCCGTTAGAACGTAAAATGTTTGGTTTCTAAGAATTAAATAATGCTATAGAAAGAGAGAAGCTAAAATGGCTTCTCTTTTTTTATTGTATTTAAAGAAATCTAAAGATGAGATCGTGATTTGCTTCGGTTAACGATGCGAGCTAGGATGGACATGTTATCTATGCGAATCAGTATCTTACATTTATATGATGAATTTGAATATCAATATGAAAAAACAAGCAAAAGAAAACAGTTTTAAATCACTATAATGCATAACTAATGCTATAAGCCTCATAAAGGCTTGTGGTTGGATTATTTATCACAAAAAATTGGAGTTGTTATGGCACTCGTTCCTCCACATGGTCTTCTAAGTGGTGGTTTAATACCACTTCTAGATTTTATGGGCAAAATGGATAGAGAAGGACGTGTTCATGACTGAATCAAGACTTACACATCTCAAGCAACTTGAAGCTGAAAGTATTCATATTATTCGTGAAGTTGCGGCAGAATTTGAAAACCCAGTCATGCTTTACTCAATTGGTAAAGACTCGGCTGTAATGCTCCATCTTGCATTAAAAGCATTTTATCCTGCGAAGCTTCCTTTTCCTTTATTACATGTAGACACTGGATGGAAGTTTAAAGACATGATCGCGTTTCGCGATAACATGGCAAAAACGCATGGCTTTGATTTAATTGTTCATCAGAACAAAGAAGGCCGTGAAGCAGGTATCAATCCATTTGATCATGGTAGCTCAAAATATACAGATATTATGAAAACCCAAGCTTTAAAACAGGCTCTGGACAAATATCAATTTGATGCTGCTTTTGGTGGTGCGCGCCGTGATGAAGAAAAATCACGTGCGAAAGAGCGTGTGTATTCATTCCGTGATAGTAAGCACCGTTGGGATCCTAAAAACCAACGTCCTGAACTTTGGAATCTTTACAATGGTAAAGTGAACAAAGGCGAAAGTATTCGTGTATTCCCATTATCAAACTGGACTGAGTTAGATATTTGGCAATATATCTATTTAGAAAATATTCAAATTGTTCCTCTTTATTTCTCTGCTGTTCGTCCTGTGGTTGAGCGTAGTGGTACGCTCATTATGGTGGATGATGAACGCATGCGTTTAAAAGAGGGTGAAGTTCCGCAAATGAAGTCTGTACGTTTCCGTACGCTAGGCTGTTATCCATTAACAGGTGCAGTCGAGTCTGAAGCTGATACATTGCCAGAAATTATTCAGGAAATGTTATTGGCAACAAGTTCTGAGCGTCAAGGTCGTATGATTGACCATGATGAAGCAGGCTCAATGGAAAAGAAAAAGCAAGAAGGCTATTTCTAAGACAGTTTCTAAATTTGTGGAGTTTGAGCAATGTCTCATCAATCAGACTTAATCAGCCAAGACATTCTGGCTTATTTAAAACAACATGAACAAAAAGACCTTTTACGCTTTTTGACTTGCGGTAATGTAGATGATGGTAAAAGTACCTTAATTGGCCGTTTACTTTACGATTCAAAATTGATTTATGAAGATCAATTGCAAGCTGTAACACGTGACAGTAAGAAAGTGGGTACAACAGGTGATGCACCGGACTTGGCATTACTTGTAGATGGTTTGCAGGCCGAGCGTGAGCAGGGTATTACCATTGATGTAGCTTATCGCTATTTCTCGACTGAAAAGCGTAAATTTATTATTGCTGATACACCGGGACATGAACAATATACCCGTAACATGGCAACTGGTGCATCGACTGCTGATCTTGCAATCATTTTGATTGATGCACGTTATGGTGTACAAACTCAGACTCGTCGCCATACATTTATTGCAAGTTTGCTTGGTATTAAGAATATTGTAGTTGCCATTAATAAAATGGACTTGGTTGAATATTCACCTGAGCGCTTTAATGAAATTCAGATTGAATATGATGCATTCGTGAGCCAGTTAGGTGATCGTCGCCCAGCCAATATTTTATTTGTTCCAATTTCTGCTTTGAATGGCGATAACGTTGTAAATCCATCGGCTCATACTCCTTGGTATAAAGGCCAGACTTTGATGAGTATTCTTGAGTCTGTGGAAATTAGCCGTGAGTCAAATAAACATGAATTCCGTTTCCCAGTTCAATATGTGAACCGTCCAAACCTCGATTTCCGTGGCTTTGCGGGTACGGTTGCTTTAGGTGAAATTAAAGTTGGTGATGAAATTGTAGCGTTACCTTCTGGTAAGCGTTCTACAGTTAAAGAAATTGTTACTTTTGACGGTAACCTTGAGCAGGCAGTTGCAGGCCAAGCAGTTACATTAACGTTAAATGATGAAATTGATATTAGTCGCGGAAACGTGCTGGTACGTGCAGGTGAGCAACCATTAATTTCACGTAGCGTTCGTGCTTCTGTGGTATGGATGAATGAGCATCCACTTGTAAAAGGTAAGTTGTACAATATTAAGATTGGTACACAAACCGTTCCAGCAAAAGTGACGAACATTCACTACCGTGTAAATGTGAATACACTTGAGCATACTCAGGTCGAAGAGCTTGAGTTAAATGCAATTGCGGATGTTGTGGTTGAGTTCGATGCTCCAGTCGTGTTTGACCGTTATCAAGATTCGCGTTACACAGGTTCATTTATATTTATTGACCGTTTAAGTAACGTGACCGTTGGTGCGGGCATGGTAGAGGCGGCTGTAGAATGGACTGCTCATAGCAATGCTGTTACTGCCGAAGACCGTGCTGCTCGTTTAGGTCAAAAACCTGCCGCTATTGGTGTTTCTGCACAATTAATTGAAAAAGCTCAAGCTTTAGAAAGTTTGCTGATTCAGCAAGGTGTAGTTGCAATTGCAAAAGCAAGCTTAACAGCTGAGCAATTGGTTCTATTACGTGAGACGGGTGTTGTGGTTATCACAACTTCTGTGGAAGGTATAGATACAGAGATAACTGCTGAAACTGTGGAAGAAGCAGTAGAAAAAATCGTGGAATTGGTTCGTCTTTAATAGATTGAAAATGAGTTCTAAAAAAACCCGCGTAAGCGGGTTTTTTTATTGAGTTTAGAAAATATTTTGAGTTTTTAACATTAAATATTCTCTTAAATCTTTAGGATAGTTCTGAATCATCTTTAAAAATGTATCTCGATCACCTTGATATAAGGCACGTGTTGCTTCTTCATAATTTGGCATATTACCTAACATGGCAGACATAAAACGATCGATGGCTTGTTTGGCGAGCATAATATTGCCTTCCGAATTTGGGTTATTTAACTCTTTATCAATTAACTTGCGAATCACTGCTGATGCACTCGCACTTTGTTGATCTAACCAATCCCAATGTTTTTTCTGTAAAGTGATTTCACGCGAAATTACGCCAAGTTTAGGTCGTCCAACTTTTTTAATTTCTTCCGGCTCAGCATAACGTTGTTGAAATTCTTGTTCCGAACCAGAAAGGTCAAGATCAATTTGTTGACCTGTTTGATCATTAAAAATCAGAATATTTTCCGTTGTTTTCGGAAGTTCTTTGAGTTTTTTTGCAAGTTCAACAAGGGAGTCACTCGCAATAAACGTGCTTCCAGTGAAAGCAGTATAGGTGATTTTAGTATTCATTTTAGCCGTATATTTTTATCAGGGTAAAATAATATTATCAGGGTAAAATTAATTTGGCAAATAGTAAAATTCATAACCAAAGAATTATCAGGTTTTATGAATGTAGTCTCTTAGATTAGGACTATAAAAATAGTCAAGATAATCGACCATTTAAAATTTTGTTCTGCTTTAATATTGCTTTTATGAGAGAATGTGTCTTTAGTTGTATGTATAAGGACTCCTATGTTTGAGCAATCTCCTGAATCTTTAAGCGATATCGAAATTTTAGACATTTTACAGTCGATGAAAAAAGATAAGCTAGATACGGAAGCACATGAGATCATCCGTAGCGGGGGGAAAGCAGGACGTCAGGAAGCGCATAAACAGGCTTTGGTAGCACTAAATACAAATTTTGAAGAGAAATTTGTAGAAGCAGTTACTCTTGCACTAGGTTTAAATGCAGCTCAAGCTAAAAAAATTCGCTATAAAAAAGATCGAATTCGTATTTTAAAAGCACGTGGTATTGATTATTTAGCTATTGATGGGGCAGAAACAGCGCAAGTTTTGGCACAAATTTCACAAGCAATTGTTCGTGAAGATGGGATAGTTACCCATGACTTACATGATATCTTCCCATTTTGGAAAGAAGGTTGGCCAATGGTGCAATTTGATAATGCCTATAAAATTTTAGAAGAAGATATTACCTTGCACTTTCATGCGTTCTTAGATGCCATGATTGAGTATGTGAATAAATAAAAAAAAGCCCCAATTGGGGCTTTTTTTTTTATAGCAGAATATGCTTAGATTGCACTAAAAAGTGGGAAAACACCAATCACTAAAGCTGTACCCATTAACACCATACAAGTAATAAATGCCCATTTAAAAGTGAACTTTTGATGATCTGCAAAATCGACTTTAGCAAGACCACATAACAAGTAAGTTGATGGAACAAGAGGTGATAATAAGTGTACAGGTTGACCTACAATTGAAGCACGAGCAATCGCTTCTGGACTAATACCATAATGTGAAGCAGCTTCGGCAAGAATAGGCAATACACCATAGAAGAATGCATCGTTTGACATAAAGAACGTCAAAGGCATGCTTACCAACGCTGTAATTGGTGCAAGATATGGTCCCATGCTTGCAGGAATCATTGCGACAAATTCTTTAGACATCGCTTCAACCATGCCTGTGCCAGATAAAATACCTGTAAAAATACCTGCCGCAAAAATTAAACCGACAACAGCCAAGATACTATCTGCATGCATAGCGATACGTTTCTTCTGCATATCAACATCTGGATAGTTAATAAGCATCGCAATACAGAACGCCAGCATGAATAACACTGACATTGGTAAAATACCTTTGATCAACGCAATCATAAGAATAATGGTAAGTACCATATTTACTTTACGTAAATGTGGACGAGTCGCTTCCGGATCTTTTGAAACGGTAATGTTGTCACCATGGTGACTTTCAAGCTCAATTACCCCTAGACGTTTTTGCTCATAACGACCATATAAATATGCCAAGAAGAATAACCAGCCAATACTAATCACCATTGGAATGATCATTGGTACAAAAATATGGCTTGGGTCGACTTGAAGCGCACTCGCTGCACGAGCAGTAGGGCCTCCCCATGGTGTTAAATTCATGACACCACTACATAACAACATAAGTGCTGTCATGATCAGTGTATTCATACCTAGACGTTGATAGAGAGGAAGCATTGCTGCGACACAAATCATATATGTAGTCGAGCCATCACCATCAAGAGAAACTAATGTAGTTAAAAAAACGGTCCCTAATGTAATTTTTAGAGGGTCACCTTTAACTTTTTTCAAAATCCATTTAACCGGAGGATCGAAAAGACCTGCGTCGATCATTAAGGCAAAATATAAAATCGCGAATAATAGCATTACGCCAGTAGGCGCAAGTTTTTTGATGCCTTCTAGCATCATTTCGCTGAGACCCTTAAGCTCAATATGACTTAAGCTTTCAAAATAATGACCAAGGCCCCAGGCGATAAGAGAAAAAATAAATGGGATAAGAATTAAAGCAATAATAGGGCTTAAACGTTTGGACATGATTAAATACATGAAGCATAAAATCATGCCAACACCAAGTAATGTCAGCATACAATCAATCCTTTGCCTTTAGTTTTACTGAACAAGTTTATTCAAAACTCTGACTTTGATTATTCTTATGAATTTTTATTAAAAAGACAAATAATATATTTAGTTTATTTGGTTAATATATATTCACTTGGAAAGGTATATTCTAGGAAAATACTGAATATATATATTATTGGTATAGTCTATTTATAATATATAGTAGTTATTATTAGAGCATATAAAACCTTTATCATATTTGGAATTATCATATATTTTTAACAATTATATTTGTTTTTGAATGCTGAAATGAGAAGTATACCCATTTACATTGCTTGCTATAGCTACGTTACATAAGTAAGAGGAAGCTGTAAATGCTTTATGTGCAAATTTTTATTTCTATTTAATTAAAAATTTTTATTTTAATTAAAGAGTTAATTTATATATTTAAAAATATGATTAAGATAATAAATTAAACTTTTAAAATGACAATATCTTAAAATAAGTATGAGTTTAAAAATTATTTTATTAAAAAAATATCCCGCTTTAATTAGCAGGATATTTTGCACCAAAATAAATCAATTTTCATCTGGTGTTGAGGGGAGGTCAGATTTTTCTAATACACGTGTTACCAGTAACTGATCAATTTTAAAATGGTCCACATCGACAACTTCGAATTTATAACCACCGAATTCAACAAAATCTGCGGGGCGAGGAATTTTGCGTAAACGGTACATCATAAATCCGGCTAATGTTTCATAATTTTCTTCATCAGGCATTTCATCAATTTCTAGAGCATGTCTTAGGTCATCAATTGGTGTACTTCCATCAATTAACCAAGAATTATTATCACGTTTAATAATTTGCTGCTCTTCTTCAATTGGGGTAACCCAATCGCCCATAACGGTAATCATAATATCGCTTAAGGTAATAACACCGACCACAAGCGCGTATTCGTTAATTACAACGGCAAATTTTTCTTTTGTTGAGCGGAAGCGATCAAGTAATTCAGAAAGTGTTAAAGTGTCAGGAATAATGAGAACATTACGTATAGTTGATTCATTTAACTGTGTAGGCGATTGATTATTTAAAATACGAACTAAAAAATCTTTGGCATCTACATAACCAATAACCTGATCAATATTTTCATTACAAACCAAAAATTTAGAATAAGGATATTCCGCTAGTTTTTGTCGAATGCTGTCTTCATGTTCATTTAAAGTAAAATACACAACATTTTCACGCGTTGTCATACTTGACGGCACTGTGCGTTCTTCAAGCTCAAATACATTTTCAATAAAGTGATGTTCTTGTTTCTGAAGTACGCCTGCTTGGGCACCAGCATCCATAACTGCTGAAATATCATCAAAAGTTATATTATCTTCACGTGTTGTATTTACTTTAAATAAGCGAAATAACAAGTTTGCAATTGCGTTGATTCCCCAAGCTAAAGGCTTACAGATTTTAATAAAAATCTGAATAGGATTAATCACGCTAATTGCGATTTTTTCAGGTGCAATCATTGCCAATCGTTTTGGCATGAGATCGGCAAATAAAATAAATAAAGAAGTTACCAAGGTGAAAGATAGGGCGAAACCAATTGTTTGCGTCCACGGACCTTGGTAAAAGCGGTCAACTAAGTTGACAAAGAAAGGACGAAATGCAGCTTCACCCAAGATACCGCCTAAGATTGCGACAGCATTTAGGCCAATTTGGGATGCTGCAAAAAAGTCTGCAGATTGTTCTTGTAAATCAAGTACCTGTTGAGCACGTTCTTCGCCAGCTTCGGCCAAAATTTTTAACTTTACTTTTCTGGCACCAGCTAGAGCAATTTCAGTTAAAGATAAAAAGCCTGCTGCGATGATGAGCAGTACGATGATAATGATATTTTGAAAGAGACTCACAAATCACCCGAGGATCATCATTATTATGACTATGTTTTAACACAAAAAAGCGCTGAGGTAATCAGATTGATTGCTCAGCGCTTAAGATAATGTTTGAAAGAGACAATTAAATTAAAATTTATTTAATAGTGGGAAAATTGTGAATTATTAGTTAGGAATTCACGATTTTCCTCTTCGATCATTTGGCGAGCAACGAATAAAATAAGTTGGCGTAACCAGCGATGAGCTGGATGATGATGTAATAATGGACACCATGCCATCTTGAGTTCGAACTCAGGAATATAAAACGGTGGATCCTTAATGACTAATTTTGGATTTTGTGCTTGCAAACGAGCCATTCGAGTTGGAAGCGTCGCAATCAAATCAACATTTTGAGCAAGTAATGCTGGCATTTGATAGTGGCGCGTAAACACAGAAATTTTACGACGTTGACCAATACGTTCTAATGCCTGATCAATCCAGCCTAGGCCACCTTGTTTGTCAGGGTTTACCCCAAAACCTACACCCATACCAGTTTTAGATACCCAAATATGTTGAGCATCTAAATAGCTTTTTAAGTTTAAATGAGTAACAGCAGGGTGTTTGTCATTTAAAATACAGCTAAAGCTATCACGCCAAACTAAAACTTGGTGGAAGCTTTGTGGAATTTCATTGAAGCGATTAATTGCTAGATCAACTTTACCTTGCTCCATGTCTCTATATGACACGTCACTTGGAGTGAGAAAATCGAGTACAACGTTGGGTGCTTCAGAGCGTAGAGCTTTAACAAGACGAGGAACTAGGGTTGCTTCTGCATAGTCAGAAGTCATAATACGGAAAACGCGATTACTGGTATAAGGGCGGAATTCGGTACGCGGTTCCAAAATCATGGAAAGATCAGAAAGGGCATCGCGAATACGTGGTTGTAATTCAAGCGCACGTTCTGTCGGCGTCATCCCTTCAGATGAACGGATCAGGAGAGGGTCATTAAATAAATTACGCAAACGGCGTAAAATATTACTCATGGCAGGTTGAGTAACACCAAGTTGTTCGGCTGCGCGAGTAACATTTTTTTCACGAAGAAGAACATCAAGATATATTAATAGATTAAGATCTACCCGCTCCAGATTCATAAAAAAAATACCGAAAATAAAACCCTAAAATTGTTTCAAATTATGCCATATTTAAAGAACATTGTGTGAAAAAATGATGAGAAAAACGACATTTTTTGTTGAAATTAAGTATGCCTGAAAAGCACCTCAAATGCTCGATTTTGTTATCTTTGATATGTTTTTATATTTGTAGTTATGGAAGAAATATTTTTAATTAATATTTAGTATTGTTCTAGCATGTTGATTGACTTTTTTCATTGGCAAAAGTCGCCTAATTTACAATTGACTTTTAACACTAAAAATGAATGGAAAAATCTTAAGAACTGTATAAAAATAAAACTTGGAGAGTTTTTTGATCAAAATACTATACTCCTTTAGGATTATTTTGTTTTTATAAACAAAGTGTTATGTTTTTTAGTTTTACTTATAATATCGATTTATTGGTATATTTTTTAAATAAATACTGAAGATTAACGAAGGATATTGGATTAATTGATTGGCTAAGTCTAAGCTGTGTACATGAAGAAGCAGCTGGTGTCATAAGAAATTTAAGTAACATGACTCTAGGCTTCGATCGATGAAATCCTAAAATGAATACAGGACAATATCATGACTACATATCAAACAGCGATTGATGCAGTACGTGAATTAAAATCAAAATTCGGCAACACTTGGGCAGACATTAGCCCAGAAGATGCTGCTCGTATGCAACTTCAAAACCGTTTCAAAACAGGTTTAGATATTGCTAAGTATACAGCTGCGATTATGCGTCGTGATATGGCTGAATACGATGCTGATTCAAGCAAATATACTCAATCATTAGGTTGCTGGCATGGTTTCATCGCTCAACAAAAAATGATTGCTAACAAAAAATACTTCGGTACTACTAGCAAACGTTATATCTACCTTTCTGGTTGGATGGTTGCTGCACTTCGTTCAGAATTCGGTCCACTTCCTGACCAATCTATGCACGAAAAAACTTCAGTACCTGCTTTAATCGAAGAAATCTACACTTTCTTACGTCAAGCTGATGCAAAAGAATTAAATGACTTGTTCCGTGCTTTAAACAAAGCAAAAGAAGCGGGTGACTCTGCGAAAGTAGCTGAAATCACAGCTCAAATCGACAACTTCGAAACTCACGTTGTGCCAATTATTGCGGACATCGATGCTGGTTTCGGTAACGAAGAAGCAACTTACTTACTTGCTAAGAAAATGATTGAAGCTGGTGCTTGTGCGCTTCAAATCGAAAACCAAGTATCTGATGCAAAACAATGTGGTCACCAAGCTGGTAAAGTAACTGTTCCACATGCTGACTTCATCGCTAAGATCCATGCTCTTCGTTATGCATTCTTAGAATTAGGTGTAGAAGAAGGCGTTATTGTTGCTCGTACTGACTCTGAAGGTGCTGACCTTACTCAAAGCATCCCAGTAGTTAAAGAACCAGGTGACATCGCCTCTAAATATATTAGCTACTTAGACACTCAAGAAATTGATATTTCTGAAGCAACTGATGATGAAATCTTAATTAAACGTGATGGCAAGTTACACCGTCCAACTCGTTTAGCTTCTGGTTTATATCAATTCCGTGAAGGTACTCAGATTGACCGTGTTGTACTTGACTGTATCACTAGCCTTCAAAATGGTGCTGACTTACTTTGGATCGAAACTCCGACTCCAAACGTAAAAGAAATTGCACACATGGTTAACCGTGTTAAAGAAGTGGTTCCAAATGCGAAGCTTGTTTACAACAACAGCCCATCATTCAACTGGACTTTAAACTTCCGTCAACAAGCGTATGACCGTTGGGTTGCTGAAGGTAAAGATGTATCTGCTTACGACCGTGCTAAATTAATGAGCGCTGAGTACGACAACACTGAATTAGCTGCTGATGCTGATGAAAAAATCCGTACTTTCCAAGCAGACGCTGCGCGTGAAGCTGGTGTGTTCCATCACTTGATCACACTTCCTACATACCACACTGCTGCTCTTTCTACTCACGAATTGGCACAAGGTTACTTCGGTGATCAAGGTATGTTAGCTTATGTTGCTGGCGTACAACGTAAAGAAATCCGTGGCGGTATCGCATGTGTGAAACACCAAGCAATGGCTGGTTCAGACATCGGTGATGATCACAAAGAAATCTTCGCTGGTGAAAACGCACTTAAAGCTGGTGATGACTCTAAAAACACAATGAACCAATTCTCAGCTCACTAAGAATTGACTTCATAAAAAACCGCTCAAATGAGCGGTTTTTTTATTTATATTGAAAAAATTTATTAGTCTTCTTTTTTCAACACATAATGTTCAGCCAAAGAACCTTCAACTTTTTTACCTTCCATGTCTAATGCAGTAGCAGTATTCTCACCAATAAAGAATTTACGGTTTTGAGCTTTATCATCTAAGGTAATAACAGAAGTATTGTCTTTATCGAAAGCAAACTTACCGTGTGTTTCAAATGGGTTTGTATCACCTTTACCTAAATAAGTTTCATTCAACTCATAAGTTTTATCATCTTTTAATTTTAATTCAGTTTTGATGCCTTCACAGTCTGCGCAAGGAAGTGTTCCTTTGTATTTACCATTCCAGTCGAGAGAGTTCTCTGCTGTATGTTCAGTATCTACGGCAACAGCATTACTTGCTTCAGTAGTTTGTACAGGGGTAGATGCATCAGAAGTTGTCTCTGTTTTATTTTCGTGTTTATTACATGCGACAAGGAGAGTACTCATAAGTGCAATTGCTAATAATGATTTTTTCATAATGACCAAAACCTCAAAATAAAAAATAAAAAGTATTTAAAGCCTAGAAAAAAAGAAAATAAAATAAAAGCGTTACTATGTTGCTTAATTTTATCAAAAGGTAAAGTGAATGCTTATTAGGAACCTTTTAATAGTAATTTTTAAAATTAAGTTGGTGGGGTAGAGGTATCCATTCGGGCGATTTAATGGATACCTGTTTTTAATTATGGCTGTGCAGAAACTCCACCTAGAGAGTCGCATGCTGCTTTATAAAGTTCATATTGCTTCTTTACCACTTCATCTAAAGGCATAGCGAATAATTCTTCACCCTCTTTATAACTTTCTACATAAGTGGTCGCTTTATCTTTACTCACGGCTAAAGTTTGTTGGTAATAAGAATTGATAGAGCTTGTAGGCATTTCACTGGTTTCAACATTTTTACATTGAAAATTATTTAATAGTTTTTCTGCACGTTTGAGCTCACTAGATTGGCCAAAAATACACCCAGTTAAAAATACAAAAGGTACTAACACGAAAAAGATTTTCATGGAAAAAATTTATAAGAGCGAGGATGGGCGCTATTGTATAAATAATTCCATGCTTTACTGTGGTTTTATGTTAGACATTGACTATTTTTTAACTCATTAAAATAAAAAAATTGTTTCTAAGTTTGTAATGACCTCTTTTTGTATTTGGTGCATATTTTGCTTACTAAAAAAGCCATTATTAAAAATGAGCCAAAATGAATCGGATTCAGCAATTTTCTCAGACTTCTTTAGCACCATTTTGGTATGCACAATTAGAGCTTGGTTTTAGTTTTAAAAATTCTCGCACCATAATGAGTCATAGAAAACATCATGGCCCTGTTCGGGTGCAAAAAATGCTCTGGCCCGAAAAAACTGGAGTTTGCCACGCTATTATTGTTCATCCACCAGCAGGAATTGCAGGAGGGGATCATCTTACTTTCCAAATTGAAACAGCAGAGCAGGCACATGCAGTTATTACCACACCTGGAGCTGGGAAATGGTATAGAACCAATGGTAAACAGGCTTTTCAGCATATTTATCTGACTGTAAAAAATGACTCTATTTTAGAGTGGATGCCACAAGAAACGATGTTATTTGATGGTGCTGTAGCACATTCGGAAACACATATTCACCTTGAACAAACAGCAAGTTTTATTGGATGGGATATGCTGGTTTTGGGCCGACAGGCTCGAGCTGAGAATTTTGTTCATGGAAGTTATCACAATCAATTTAAGTTATGGCGTGAGAATAAATTACTAGTTGCCGATACTTTATATTTTGAGGGGGGAGATCGCTGGTTAAGCTCATGTTTAGGAATGAATAATCTGGCTGTAATGGCAAGTTTCTGGGCTGTACCGCCAGCAAAATTCCGTTCTTCATTTTATTTAGAGCAACATATTGAACTCATTCGTGAACTCATTATGCGTATGGATGTGCCTGTGACTTTGACGTTACTAGAAGATGTGCTGTGTGCGCGGTTTTTAGGAAATGATGTGCGAGTTTGCCATGATGCTTTCGCGGCTATAAGAGCAAGATTAAGACGGTATTGGTTTGATTTAGATGAGGAATTCCCAAGAATTTGGAAAACTTAATTTACGTTAAATTGCGTATTTTAAAAACGATTAAAACAAGTATGCTGCTTTTGAGCACGCATTTTGCTTAAAGAAAACTAGATGCTATTAGGAAAGAGATATGGAACTCAATCCAACAGAAAAAGATAAGTTACTCATTTTTACCGCAGGTTTGGTGGCTGAGCGTCGTAAAGCACGAGGTTTAAAGCTGAATTATCCAGAAGCTGTTGCGTTTATTTCGGCAGCCTTACTTGAAGGTGCTCGAGATGGAATGACGGTGAGTGAACTTATGCACTTTGGCACGACTTTATTAAAGCGTGAAGATGTTATGGATGGCGTAGCGGAAATGATTGCTGAGGTTCAGGTCGAAGCAACTTTTCCTGACGGTTCGAAATTAGTCACTGTTCATCAGCCAATAGTATAAAAGGAACGCTTATGATCCCCGGTGAAGTTATTACTCCAGACACTGATATTGAACTGAATGTCGGACGAGAAACTTTAAAAGTTGTGGTGGCTAATCTTGGCGACAGGCCTATTCAGGTGGGTTCACATTTTCATTTTTATGAAGCAAACGATGCCTTACAGTTTGATCGTGAGATAGCAAAGGGTTTTCGCTTAAATATTGCGGCGGGTACTGCGATACGTTTTGAACCAGGGCAAAGCCGAGAAGTGGAACTTGTTGCTTTAGCTGGTAAGCGAGAAGTATATGGTTTTGCTGGTCGGGTAATGGGGCGTTTGGATGAAAATGTTGATTAGAAAAGCAACGAAAGATGACACGGATAATATTGTTGCCATAATTGCTCCATATGTAGATCAAGTGATTGCAAATGATGAAGGGCGCTCACGCTTTAAACCAGAAGTCATACAAACAATTTTTGATCGAGAAGATATTCATTATTTTGTTGGAGAGATTGATCAACAGGTCGTGGGTATAGTCGCTTATATGGAACCCTCACATTTAATGCATTTTTTTATTAAAAAAACATATTTGAAACTAGGTCTAGGGCGACAACTTTGGGATTTCATAGAAGAAAAAATTAAAAATGAAAATATAGACGTTGAAAAAATTACGGTGAATTCAAGTTTTTATGCTCAAGATATCTATGAAAAATTTGGTTTTATTGTAAGTGGTGATGCTGCTGAAAAATGGGGAATCCGGTTTATCCCGATGACAAAATATTATGCTTTGCTATCAGAAAAATAAGGAACTAATCGTATGAAAATGTCACGTCGTGCATATGCTGAGATGTTTGGTCCAACGGTTGGAGATCGTATTCGACTAGCTGATACAGAGCTTTTTATTGAGGTTGAACAAGATTTAACGACATATGGTGAAGAAGTTAAATTTGGCGGTGGTAAAGTCATTCGTGACGGGATGGGACAATCGCAACTTTTAGCTGATGAAGTTGCCGATACAGTCATAACCAATGCTTTAATTCTGGATTGGTGGGGAATTGTTAAAGCCGATGTAGGTTTAAAAAATGGCCGAATCTGGAAAATAGGAAAAGCTGGAAACCCCGATATTCAACCTGACATTACTATTCCTTTAGGTGCTGCAACAGAAGTGATTGCGGGTGAAGGGCAAATTTTAACGGCAGGTGGTATTGATACCCACATTCACTGGATCTGCCCGCAGCAGGTTGAAACCGCGCTGATGTCTGGGACAACAACAATGGTAGGTGGGGGTACAGGACCAGCAGCCGGAACTTCGGCAACCACAGTAACTCCAGGGCCTTGGCATATTGCGACCATGTTGCAGGCGATTGATGATTTGCCTATGAATATTGGCCTGCTAGGCAAAGGGAATTTGAGTTTACCTGACCCTATTCGTGAGCAAATTAAGGCTGGGGTAATTGGATTAAAATTACATGAAGATTGGGGCTCAACACCAGCAGCAATTGATAACTGCTTGAGTGTGGCAGACGAGTTTGATGTTCAGGTCGCAATTCACACGGATACTTTAAATGAAGGTGGTTTTTTAGAGGAAACCCTAGCAGCTTTTAAAGATCGTACCATTCATACGTACCATACTGAAGGTGCAGGTGGTGGACATGCTCCCGATATTTTAAAAGCAATTGGGCAAAGTAATGTCTTGCCATCTTCGACCAACCCAACGCGACCTTATACCATTAATACCATTGACGAGCATTTAGATATGCTCATGGTTTGTCATCATTTAGACCCTGCAATTGCTGAAGATATTGCTTTTGCGGAAAGTCGTATTCGCCGTGAAACTATTGCTGCCGAAGATATTTTACAAGACTTAGGTGCAATTGCCATGATGTCATCAGACTCGCAGGCGATGGGGCGCGTGGGTGAAGTCATTTTACGTACTTGGCAAACTGCCCACAAAATGAAAGTACAACGTGGCCCATTAGAGGGTGACAATGAGCTTCATGATAATAATCGGGTTAAACGCTACATTGCCAAGTATACAATTAACCCAGCAATTACCCATGGTTTAAGCCATGAAATCGGTTCGGTTGAAGTCGGAAAACTTGCTGATTTAGTGTTATGGAAGCCTGCGTTTTTTGGCGTAAAACCTTCCATGATTATTAAAGGTGGCATGATTGCAGCTGCACCGATGGGTGACATTAATGCTTCCATTCCAACCCCTCAACCTGTGCATTACCGTCCAATGTTTGGGGCTTATCCGCGTGGTGTGCATAACACTTGTATTACCTTTTTATCTCAAGCAGCAATTGATGAAAAAGTTGCTGAGAAACTAAATCTGAAAAAGTTAATTAGCCCATGTAAAAATACGCGTTCAATTACCAAAGCCGATATGAAACACAATACATATTGTCCAGTTATGCATGTGCATCCCGAAACTTACGAGGTACGAGCAGATGGTGAATTACTAACGTGTGAGCCTGCTGACGTGTTACCAATGGCACAGCGTTATTTCTTATTTTAATGAATTTTATAGAGGTGATTTGCCTCATTAACTTATATGAAAGAAATAAGTAAGGAGAGAAAAGCTAAATGAAAATTTACACCCAACGTCTTGAAGATATTTCTCCTGATCAGACATTTGAAACGGTTGAGCTAACGTTTGATACCCGTCAGAAATCACGTTTTCGAGCGGCTTTAGCAAGTGGCGTAGATATCGGTGCGGATTTGCCTCGTACTGGCATTTTGCGTAGTGGTTCATATATTGCAACGCAAGAGGGCGATGTATTGCGAGTTGATGCAAAACCTGAACGGTTAATGCAAGTTACTGCTCAGACTGAATTTGATTTGCTTAAAGCGGCCTATCATTTAGGTAACCGACATGTTCCATTAATGCTGACACCAACAGCTTTATATTTTGAGCCTGATCATGTACTTGCTGAAATGGTAGAAGGTTTGGGGCTTACTGTGACAGAAACCGATCATCCGTTCGAGCCTGAAAGTGGTGCCTATGCACAGCATAGCCATGATCATCGTTTAAGCCCAATCAAAGCTTTGCACCATGTCCATTCATAACGCAGCGCAATTACTTCAACTGCTGACACTGTCTTCGACGGCATTGCCAGTTGGAGCGTATTGTTATTCACAAGGTGTAGAAACAGCCATTGATATTGGCTTAATACACGATGAAAGCTCTGCCATTGCTTACTTTGAAGAAGTGCTTGAAATGTTGTTGGTACGCTTTGAGTTACCTGTACTTAAGCGTCTTATGCAACATTATGATGACTCAGACGAGTTCTTGACTTGGGCACATTTGTATAAGGCAAGCCGAGAAAGTAAAGAGCTACTTGCTGAATCTCAGCAACTCGCATTTTCTTTAAATGCATGGATTAAAGATGTTTTGAAAAAGCCAGTTGAGGTTAAAAAGCAGTTTGGTTTTGTACCTGTCTATGCACAGCTTTGTGGGCGTTTAGAGCTTAAAGATATTGATGTACTCACGGCGTATACCTTTACTGTTTTAGAAAATCAGGTTTTAGCAGCCGTAAAAACAGTCCCATTGGGACAAATGGCAGGACAAAGAATTTTGTGGCATTTGCATGGGCGAGTACCACACGCTGTAGAGAAGGCTTTAAAACTTAAAGATGAGCAACTGAGTAGTGCTTTACCTCGCTATGCCATGCTGAGTATGAAACACGAAACACAATATTCACGATTATTCAGATCTTAAAATTAGGAAATAAAAGGATAAAAATCATGACAGAACGTAGTCCATTACGAGTTGGAATTGGCGGACCAGTCGGTTCAGGTAAAACAGCACTTACGCTTAACTTATGCCGTGCCTTACGTGATAAATACAATATGGCTGTAGTGACAAATGATATTTATACCAAAGAAGATTCAAACTTTTTAACCCGTAATGAAGCGATGTCACCAGATCGTATTGTGGGTGTGGAAACAGGTGGTTGCCCTCATACAGCAATTCGTGAAGATGCCTCAATTAACTTGGCCGCGATTGATGATTTGTGTGAGAAATTTGATGGCTTAGAACTCATTATTATTGAAAGCGGTGGCGATAATTTGGCCGCAACATTTAGCCCAGAACTTTCTGATTTAACCTTGTATGTTATTGACGTGGCAGGTGGTGAAAAAATTCCACGTAAAGGTGGGCCGGGTATTACCAAGTCAGATTTACTGATTATTAATAAAACTGACCTTGCACCTATGGTTGGTGCAAATCTTGATGTGATGGACCAAGATGCGAAACGTATGCGTGGTGAAAAACCATTTTTATTTTCAAACATGAAAACACAAGATGGGCTTGAAGAAATTATTCAATTTATTGAGAAGCAAGGGCTGTTTAAAGCTTAAGGAGTAACTATGAATTTCATTAAAAAATGTAGTGTCGGGCTCCTTAGCATGTTACCTGTGTTAGCTATGGCACACCCGGGTCATGATCATGAGCATTCTGGATTTGTAGCAGGTTTTATTCATCCTTTTACTGGTCTCGATCATTTAGTGATGGCTTTAGGTTTTGGTATCTTATTATGGTCAGCAGCTAAACAATGGAAAATTGCCGGTGTCATTACTCTAAGTATTGCTTTGATTGTAGGCTTTTTAGTAGGTGCCCAAGGTCTAATACCAGAGAGTATCGCTGAATATGGGATTATTGCTTCTTTGATTGTTACAGCGATTGCATTATGGACAAAATCAAATCGGATATGGCCTATGGCTGCTGCTTTACTCGCAAGTTTTCATGGAGTAGCTCATGGAGTTGAGTTAGCACATGCAGGGCATATTGTTGCATTAGTAACTGGTATGGTTACCGGTATGGCACTTATTTATTGTGCTGGACTTGCATTAGGCGCAATATTTACACGATATGTACCTTATGGCAAAAAAATTATGGGTACCTGCGCAGCAATTGTGGCAGTCATTGGTTTAAGTTAATTAAAACCTTGCAAAAAAAGGTAGCTTTAAGCTACCTTTTTGAATTTGCAAAATAAAATGTGTGTAGAGAAAATTTTTTATACTGTTTTTACAGTGATCACTATGCTTTATAGTGGATATATTCAGGCTTATGATTTTTTTCAACCAGAAAGCGATGATTCTGCTTTATTAAATACAGATCAGTTGTTAGATCAATCAGATTTAAACTTGGAACAAAGGCGGTTGGCAATTGAGCATGATGATGAAATTAATAACTATAATGTGCTTAAAAACGAATTTTATTCAAATGAGTGTTGGGTGATTTATAATTATACAGCTTATGATACGGGGCAACTTCACAGCAAAAGCATCGCTGGTTTAACGAATCATATTAATATTCAAGATTTATCCATTTCAGTTGGGTATGGAGTTAACTATAGTGTTAATCCAAGACTAAAAATTGGTTATGAATATATTTCGAGTTTTCCTTACGACCGAGCTCAACTCATACGATTTTTTACGATCTATTTATTCTGAAATGCAAAATTAAAATAATCTAATTCAGATAAATAGATCAGTTAAAGTAATTCGTTATAAAAATTCTACATGATTAAATTTTCTGATAAAGACCTGCATGGACTGTACCAGCTTTAGTGGTTTTAACTTGTTGCCATGTTGCAGGAAGTTGAAGCTGAGATAAATCTCGGTCAGCTTCAACATAAATGTATCCATTCTTTTTAATATGTGAATCTGCCAAGTGAGCGAGCTCTTGCCATAGATCGAGACTATAAGGCGGATCTAAAAAAACTACATCAAATTGTTCTTTTAGGCGCGGTAATGCTTGTTGAGCAGTTGCATTAACTAAATGACAATTTTGCGCTTTTAAAAGCTGGATATTCTCTTTTAAAAATCGTGCTTGAGTCTTATCAGGTTCAATCATATAAACAAATGCGGCACCGCGCGAAAGTGCTTCAAAGCCTAATGCACCAGAACCTGTACAGATGTCGAGAACCTGAGCATTTTGAATGTCCCACATGAGCCAATTAAATAACGTTTCACGGACACGATCTGGGGTTGGTCTTAAACCCTCAATACTGGCAAATGGCAAAACTCGTCTTTTCCATTCGCCCCCAATAATGCGCAACTGATTTTTCATTATTCATCGATCTCATTTGTAGCAGGGCGAGCAGGAGCAGCTTGTGGAGCAGATGTTGCTGCTGCGGTAGTTGTAGCAGCTGCTGGAGTAGAGCTAGCTGTTTCGCCGCCACTTGGAAGCTCGCCCGGTTTAATTCCGGCTGTCATAAGGCCACCATTAACTTGATGGTTGGCTGGACGAATTGGATTTTTATTGCGGGTTAATAACCAGTAATCAAATATTGGCTTAGCAAGTTGAGCTGCGGAACCACCATGACGACCATTTTCCCAAATGACCGCAATAGCAATTTCTGGTTTATCGGCAGGTGCAAACCCAACAAAAAGACCATGGTCAAGTTGGCGTTCACTAAGCGCAGCTTCGTTGTAGCGTTTACCTTGCGCGATACTCTTAACCTGTGCCGTACCTGTTTTTCCGGCAATTTGATAGAGCGATGTACGGATACCACGTCCAGTACCTGATTGAATTACATCAATCATGGCTTCTCGCATTTTTACCCAGTCTTCGTCTGTACCGTTGAAATTAATTTTTCCATCAGGCGCATTACGGACTGTAAAAGGTTTTGCACCATGCGATGCACGTAAAACATGTGGAACTACATGAGAGCCGTGATTCGCTGTAATAGCAGTTGCCATTGCAAGTTGTAATGGAGTTGCAGTAAATGCACCTTGACCAATACTGACGGAAATTGTTTCACCTTTCATCCATTTAGTTTTGCGTGTACGCATTTTCCATTCTGGACTTGGGTATAAACCTTCACTTTCACTTGGTAAGTCGACACCTGTTTTTTGACCAAAGCCAAATTGGCGCATCCATTGGTTCATCTGGTCGATGCCCATTTGATTTGCCAAAATATAAAAATAGGTATCGCAAGACATGATAATCGCTTTATGCATGTTCACGATGCCATGACCAGTTTTTTTCCAGTCACGGAATTTATGAGAGTCTCCAGGTAAATGGAAGTAGCCCGGATCGGAAATAGCAGTAGACCAGTCGACAATACCATAATGTAAACCACCCATCGCTTCCATTGGTTTAATGGTCGAACCAGGAGGGTATGCCCCTTGAACAGCACGGTTATAAAGAGGTTGATCGATGTTGTCACGTAGCGAGCTATAATCTTTATGATTAATGCCCGTCACAAATAAGTTTGGGTTAAAGCTTGGACTTGAAACCAACGCAAGAATTTCACCTGTACGTGGGTCTATCGCAACAATTGCACCACGGCGTCCAGCAAGTTGCTGTGATGCTACGACTTGTAAACCATAATCTAATGATAAGTACAGGTCATTACCGCGAGTTGGGTCTTTACGTCCTAAATGGCGCAATACATTACTATGAGCATCTGCTTCCACAGATTCATAACCCGGTGTTCCATGAAGTAAATCTTCGTAACTTTTCTCTACGCCGATTTTACCAATCAGGTTTGTTCCAGCGTATAAATCTTTATCAATACTTTTTAATTCTTTATCGTTAATACGGCCCACATATCCAATCACATGAGCAAACAACTCACCATGCGGATAATAGCGCGTCATTTGGGTTTCAATTCTCACCCCAGGGAATTTGTATTTAACTTCACTAAACTTGGCAATATTTGTCTCGGTTAAGTTCAGCTTAATTGCTACGCGTTCAGTTTTACGCGCCGTTTTAATACGGCTTTTAAAGCGGTCTACATCTTCTTGAGTCAGCTCTAAAATGGGTTGTAATTGTTCAATAACCGCATCCGGATCTTCAACATCAGCCTTACTTAATGTTGCGGTAAAAACAGGATAGTTATCTGCTAATAAAACGCCATTACGGTCATAAATATAACCACGAGCAGGGGGGAGAGGTTGTAAGCGAATACGGTTTTTATCCGATGCGGTCGAGAACTCATCGTAATGAAAAATTTGTAGATAGGCGTATCGGCTTGCTAATACTAATAGACAAATAATCACAAGACCTACGGCAAAAAATATACGACCTCGATAAATGCGCTTTTCTTGCTGGATATCTTTTAAAGGAAAGTGCTGTTTCATACGGATCGACTTAATGACATAGGATGAGAAAAATAGCTGCTTATTCTAACGCAAGCGCAGTTAAAATATTGCATAATTTTCAAAGTTTCAGTGAAGAAACAAATTGGCTTTTTTGACTTTGTAGACAACAAAATTGTAGAGTCTTGTATATAAGAAGCAAAATAATTCTGTTAAAGTCTCTCATTCAATAGAATAGGGTTGTTCTCACCATACGATTAGGGAAAATGGAGAAAATAATGAGAAAAATTTATCCCTTACTTGCAGTTTTGACAGTAAGTAGTTGGGCTCATGCTCAAGATTATTCATTTCTTCCAGAAGCAAAATTAGCAGATCATAAAGCAGCAACTTGGAATGTAGGCGCAGGTTTTACTCAAAAATTGTTACATCTCAATGGTGAGTGGGTAAATCCTTATGGGATTGCTTATGCAAAAGTTGGTGCATTTTTAAATGGTGATAAAACTGCCGGTGGACAAGTCGGATTTCGCTATCCTTACTACCTTACCGGAACTGATAAGAATGGTTACTATATTGGCTTTTATGCTGGACATCTTGATAGCAAATCTGTAGACGGAGATTATAAATCTCGTTTAGGTGCTGGCGTCGATTTGGCATATGTATTGTTGAATTCAGAAAGGATTAGTACCTTTAGTGTGGGTATTGGAGCAGCTGAAAAATTAACTGATCAAAATGGAGCCGTTGCTGCCAATACAAAACCGCAAATACAATTTTCTTATTCTCTAAGTTTTGGTTTATAAAACAAAGCAGCTTATCGTTAACTCGCCATAAGCAGAGCACAAATAAATACGAGAGTCTTACATGTTAGAGTACGTCAGCGGATTGTGGCAGACCTTTTTACACAGACCTGATTTTTGGGCCGTTTTGAGTATCATTCCGGTCACTGCCTTTGTCACATGGGCACATGTGTGGATGGCTTTAAAAATGGTGTTTTACCCAATCAAGTTTTGGGGATTCCATTTAGGACCTTTACCAGTCGGCTGGCAAGGTATTGTGCCACGTAAAGCAGGGCGTATCTCAGGAATTATTACCGATAATACTCTATCTAAGTTAGGCTCTTTACGTGAGTTTTTAGAGGCAATGGACCCTGAAGACATGGCACGTATTATTGGTGAACAAGTCGGATTTGAACTTGAGCATTTGATTGATGAAGTGATGATCGATCGTAATGCAGTGCTTTGGGAAAATTTACCTTATTCGATTAAACGCCGTATTTATGCTCAAGCACATAAGCAGTTACCAGGTGTGCTAAGAGAATTAGTAACTGAACTGACCATGAATGTCGAGTCACTGGTTGATATGCGTGAAATGGTGGTGAGCCAAATGGAAGGTGACCGCCGTTTAATGGTACGTATGTTTTTAAAAGTTGGGCAAAAAGAAATCAACTTTATTTGGCATATTAGTGCTCTAATCGGGATGTTCTTCGGTATTTTCCAGATGGTTGTCTGGTTTGTTGTACCTTGGCATTGGACGGTACCATTTTGGGCATCTATTTGGGGCTTTTTAACCAACTGGATTGCAATCTGGATGGTATTTAACCCAATTGAGCCACATTACGTTCGTTATCCGCAAATATTTAGATTAACCAAAGATCGCAAGTTCCCTTGGATTGTGCCTGTTTTACGAATCGGTACCTATAATTTCCAAGGTGCTTTCATGAAGCGTCAAGAAGAAGTCTCTGAAGTCTTTTCTAGTGTAGTGACAGAAGACCTAATTACGTTAAAATCGATTATGACAGAAATGATGTACGGTTCACGCAAGGACAAAACACGTCGTATTGTTAAACGTCATATTAACGAAATTATGGAAACTCCACTTGTTCGTACATCTTTACAGCTTTCTTTGGGCCCAAGAGAGTACGCAAGATTAAAGACGGACTTGATTGATCGTTCAATTGAAATTACGATGGGACCCGTATGTGACCCTGCACTGAATGCAAGCCGGGCACAGAAGATTTTTCAAATGTTTAAAGAGCGTATTCGTGAACTGACACCAAAAGAGTTTCAGAATTTGTTACGTCCAGCATTCCAAGAGGACGAGTGGATTCTTATTGTACTAGGTGGGGTAACCGGATTTATTGCTGGTACAATACATTTGTTTGTGGCTTTCTTATAATTCGAAGTCGGGCAGGATCTATCAGGATCAACGAAATTAAATCTGCCAGACCTCACATTCATTGTTTTAAATGAGGATGTTTTTTATGCGCATTATCTTACTCGGACCACCTGGGGCAGGCAAAGGTACTCAGGCTCAGTTGATCTGTAAGCGCTACAATATCCCACAAATTTCAACCGGTGATATGCTCCGTGCTGCAATTCGTGAAGGTACTGAATTAGGTTTAAAAGCTAAAAGTGTAATGGAATCTGGCGGTTTAGTTTCAGATGAACTCATTATTGGTTTAGTAAAAGAACGTATTGCTCAACCGGACTGCGTGAATGGTTGTATTTTTGACGGCTTCCCACGCACGATTCCTCAAGCAGAAGCATTGGAAAAAGAAGGCATCAGCATCGATCACGTGATTGAAATTGATGTACCTGACGAAGAAATCGTAAAACGTCTTTCTGGTCGCCGTCAGCACCCAGCTTCTGGCCGTGTTTACCACACTGTATACAATCCACCTAAAGTGGAAGGTAAAGATGACGAAACTGGTGAAGATCTTGTTCAACGTCCAGATGACCAAGAAGAAACCATCCGTAAGCGTCTAGCGTCTTATCATACTGAAACAGAGCAATTAGTTGGTTTCTATCAAGGCCGTGCTGCTTCTGGTGAAAATGCGCCAACTTATGACAAGCTTGATGGCTTGCGCACTATTGAAGATGTACAAAAAGATTTGTTCAACATCTTAGACAAATAATTTAATATTATTTGTGATAAAGAGCCCTCTTTATGAGGGCTCTTTTCTTTCATTGAGTGCGGGAGAACGATATGAAAATCATTTTGTTTTTAGTGGTATTGCTGAGTCTGGCACTATTGTTATTTTTACTATATCAAAGTCAAAAAATGTTGCGTCATGTGCAGAAACAACAGGCTTTGGAAAATAAAAAGAACGGACGAGAACGTCAACTACATCCCAAATTGCAGCAGCTTAAAAAACCTCAGGATTAACTGAGGTTTTTTGTTGGAATTGCTTTTGTGGCGCCAAATTCAAAGCGGTCTGGCCAGTTACATACATCAGCAACAACACACTCGAAACATTTCGGTTTACGGGCAATACAGCAATAACGGCCATGTAATATCAGCCAGTGGTGTGCATCTATAATAAATTCTTTTGGAATTACCTTAACTAAACGGTGTTCAACTTCAAGAACATTTTTACCTACTGCTAAGCCAGTACGATTTCCCACACGGAAAATGTGTGTGTCGACAGCCATAGTTGGTTGCCCGAATGCTGTATTTAAAACCACGTTGGCTGTTTTACGACCTACACCTGGTAAAGCTTCCAAGTCTTTTCGATTACTTGGAACTTCGCCGTTAAATTGCTCCATTAAAATCTTACAGGTCTTAATAACATTTTCAGCTTTCGCGTTATAAAGGCCAATGGTCTTTATATATTCTTTTAAGCCGTCTACACCTAAGTTATAGATTTTTTCAGCAGTATTGGCGACAGGATAAAGCTTATCTGTTGCTTTGTTTACGCTAACATCGGTTGCTTGTGCCGATAACATGACGGCAATTAATAATTCAAAAGGTGATGAATATTTTAATTCGGTTTCTGGAGAAGGTCTTTGTTCACGAAGGCGTTCAAAGAAAATTTGAATCTGCTTTTTCGTCATGTTTTTGACGGCCATTCAGACCTCCTGTAATTGAATGAGTTGCTGTTGTAGTTCATCAAGTTGAAGACGTTTTTTTGCATCTTCTCGAACACTGAGCTGCTTTTCCAACTTTTTAATTTGTGTGCGAATTTTAGCTAATTCAATCGTAGTTTTTGCATCATTTACAACCGCTTCTTTTGGCTTCTCAATGATTTGAATTGAAGGTAAATCATCAAGTGCTTGAGAAAACTGTGCAAAAAGTTGTGTATCGATTTCAGCGCGTACAACAGGCCCTTTACGATGTATACGACGTTTTTCTTCGCGTTGAATATGCGCGTAGTAACGTTGTCTTAAATCATCTTGCTCTGCAATGCGCTGTTGTTCGTTCGGCAAAGCTTGAGTGTCTTCGACCAGATCAATACAGTCAACTGGGCAGGGTGGAATACATAACTCACAACCTGTACACAAATCAGTCAAGATGGTATGCATGAGCTTACCACTACCAATAATGGCATCTACAGGACAAGCATTAATACATTTTGTACATCCGATACATTCGTCTTCGCGAATAATCGCTTTCATGCGTTGCGGGCGTCCATCGGCTTGTACAGGCCAGACACTTGTTTCAGCAGGTAACGATGAACGATTTAATAATTTTGCGAGCGCATCTGCCACTGGCTGTCCACCAGGAACACATTTATTTGCTTCTTCACCTTCAGCAATGGACTTTGCGTAAGGTAGACAGCCGTCACGGTGTCCACATAAACCACATTGTGTTTGTGGTAATAACGCATCAATCTCGCGTATGAGAGAAATAGATGGATTCATAGAGGAAAATAGCTTGCTTAAAACGATGCGATAATGAAGAAAAACCTAAGTAAGGTCAATGGATTTTAACGAATTTATTGGCTTTTTGATTGACCTAAAATGTAGCTAATATTGCACAATAATAGATCAATAAAACTGAAAAGATAAATGACTATTTTTGATTTTTAGATAGTTTTTCTAAAATTAAGTTTATGATAATTAAGTAAAATAAAATAATTTAAAATAACTATTGTTAAAATTGATGGAAAGGGATTTAATATTTTGCTGCTAAATGATGCATTTTAAAATGTATTGCACCAATTTAATTCATTACTATGCTGAGGACCGTGCATTGAAATATAACAATCTGAATGAATTCCTGAATTACGTGCAAGCGCGTGATCCGCATCAACCTGAGTTTTTACAAGCTGTCGAAGAAGTCATGACAAGTTTGTGGCCATTCATTGAAAAAAATCCGGAATATGCAGAGCAGGGATTGTTAGAGCGTTTGGTTGAACCTGAGCGTGTGATTCAATTTCGTGTTTCATGGATGGATGATCAAGGGCAGACTCAAGTAAACCGTGCTTTCCGTGTTCAATACAATTCAGCAATTGGTCCATTCAAGGGCGGTATGCGTTTCCATCCGTCGGTCAACCTATCTATTTTAAAATTTTTAGGATTTGAGCAAACTTTTAAAAACTCACTGACTACTTTGCCGATGGGTGGAGGAAAAGGAGGTTCAGATTTTGACCCTAAAGGTAAATCTGATGCTGAAATTATGAGGTTCTGTCAGGCACTCATGATTGAGCTTTACCGTCATTTAGGTCCCAATACCGATATTCCAGCTGGAGATATTGGCGTGGGTGCGCGTGAAGTAGGCTACATGGCTGGCATGATGAAAAAGCTCAGTAATGACACGGCATGTGTATTTACTGGTAAAGGAATTTCATTTGGCGGTAGCTTAATGCGTCCGGAAGCAACAGGTTATGGTACGGTTTATTTTGCAGAAGAAATGCTAAAAACACGTGGGCTATCTTTTGCTGGTAAAACTGTTTCAGTATCTGGTTCTGGTAACGTTGCGCAATATGCGGCAGAGAAGGCAATGTTCTTAGGTGCGAAAGTGGTTACCTTGTCAGACTCGAACGGTACTGTTTATCTAAAAAATGGCTTTACAGATGAGTTGCTTGCTGAGGTCATGGAGCTGAAAAACGTTAAGCGTGGGCGTATTTCGGAGTTTGCTTCTAAGCATGGTTTTGAATATTTTGAAGGTAAAACCCCTTGGCATATTCCTGTAGATATTGCTTTACCATGTGCTACACAAAATGAATTAACAGGCGAAGATGCTAAAACACTTATTGCTAATGGTGTCATTTGTGTAGCTGAAGGCGCTAACATGCCATCTACACTTGAGGCAGTTGAGCATTTTATTGAAGCTAAGATTTTATATGCCCCTGGTAAAGCATCTAATGCAGGTGGTGTGGCAACTTCTGGCTTAGAAATGTCCCAAAATGCAATTCGTTTGGGCTGGACACATGCTGAAGTCGATGAACGCTTACATGCAATTATGAAAGATATTCATGCCAACTGTGTTAGATATGGTACAAAAGAAGACGGTACTGTGAACTATGTAGATGGTGCCAATATTGCCGGCTTTGTAAAAGTTGCTGATGCGATGCTTGCACAAGGTATTTATTAAAATATAGAAATAAAAAATCCGATGCTTATGCATCGGATTTTTTTAGTCTAAAAATTATTTTTTAGGCTTTTTAACCATTTCTTGCTCTACAATCATATCTAACACATCTGCTTGGCTAGATTGATCAGCTGCTGGGTTTTTCACTTCAAAACGTTTTACACGTAAGATTACGCGTTGGTTTGGATTGTGTTCAAAACCTTCGATTTGACCATAATATAATGACCAGTTTTTGTCGGCATAAGTTTTTACGCCTTTGTCATCATATTTAACTTCACGAACTTGCAAACAAGTTTGTGGCGCAACACCCGTACAAGATTTAGTTTCTGGTGCTACTTCAAGGAAAACAGTTTTACCTTCAGACTGGTATTTTGCTTCAGGTGTCATTTTACCTGTGAAAGTATATTTCTGACCTTGAGCATCAAGGATTGTTAATGTTGGTTGATCAGCATTTGTCGTATTAAGCTCAAATGGAATCGCACGTTTTTGGAACAGGCTACTAGAGAATTGTTCCTGTTTCATTAACGCAGGTTCACACGCCATCATTGTCGACATGACATCAGCAGTTACGATAGTATTGTTTTCAACTTTCCAAGTTGTACCTTGGCGGTTACAACCTGTTGCGATAGACAAACGGTCGTTTGTGAAGTTAAGAACGATCGGCTTTTTAGTATTTTCAGGTTGATATGCCCATGAATAATCAGTTAAAGCTTGAGTATTAGTTGCTTTTACGCCTTGGAAAATATGCTTTTGACCTGCTTTATCTGTCACGCTTAAGATTACCTGACCATTGCTATTACTAATTTCGATTGGCAATTTTGCTTCACTAAAGATGCTATTAGACAATTGTTCTTGTTTCATTAAATCGTCTTGGCAAGCCATCATTGTCGATGCGAGAGGAGAGGTTACAAGTTGGTTGCCTTCAACTTTCCAAGTACCACCTTGACCATTACAACCTGTGTTAATTGCTAATTTACCATCTGCATTAAAATTAAGAACAAGTGGCTTAGAAGCTTTTACATTTTGATAAGTCCAAGCATATTCATTTAAAGTTGCTGCAAGATTTTGTTGTTGCTCAGATACAATTGGAGCTTGAGTATTTGAAACTGTTTGACACGCCATCAAAGAAAAAGGTAACAACGCAAGAATTAAATATTTAATTTTCATTTAAAAAACTTCAAGTAAAAAAACAACAGCACTAAGCTTAAAACATTCTTAAAAAAATAAAATGTAAACATATGATTGTTTCGGTTTTTAAAATGTATAAGTTTGTAAATTATTCGAATTTTTAATAAAAATAGTGGTATACCCCGCAAAAACGGGGTATTTCCTAAAAATTAATCAAAACGGTATATCCATATCTAACGAGCCCATTGTGAAGCTGCTATGAACAATCGTAAAACGATGGCCAGTTCCCATTGCAAAAAATAACGGTGCAAAATGTTCAAGAGTTGGATGATTACGTTTTATATAAGGTAATGATTGCCATTCCAACACGCCATCGTAATCTTGATGAGAAAGTTTATTAACAACAGTATTTCTAAACGTTGAAGCCCATTCAGGAACTTTTGAACTATCACCTTGCCATGACAATTCAGCAAGATTATGGGTAATACTTCCAGAACCAATCAGTAAAATTTGCTTTTCACGTAAAGGCGCAAGTGTTTGCCCAATTCTATAAATTTCTTGTGCGCTTAAGCTCATTGGTAAGGAAATCTCAACAACAGGAATGTCTGCATCTGGATACATATGTAAAAGAGGCATCCATACACCATGGTCGCGAGGGCGGGTACTATTGGCATGAGCAACGAAGTGAGCATCTGCCAACAACTTTAAGATTTCTTCGGCAAGTTCTGGTTGACCTGGTGCGCTATAGCGAATCTCATACAACTCTGGCGGGAAACCACGGAAGTCATGCCATGTTTCTGGACGTGTTGAACTACTTACTTCAAGCGCTTTACTTTCCCAATGAGCAGACATCACGATGATTGCCTTTGGGGTAGGTAGATTCACACTAAGGCGATGTAATGCAGGGCCCACTTGTTCTGGATCAAGTGCAAGCATGGGTGAACCATGTGAAATAAACAGTCCGGGAAGGGTTTGTAGTTCCATTTCATTACACCTGAGTTGAAAAGCAGAATAATAGTCATTATGCCAAAATCAGGACATGTTAAAAGTATCCTGATTTCAACGGATTGTTCTTAAAATGAAACGTTTGTTCTTTTTATGCACGGTGGTAAGGATGATTATGATTAATAGACATCGCTCGGTAAAGTTGTTCGATTAATAAAACACGAACTAAAGGATGAGGCATGGTAAGTTTTGAGAGTGACCAATGCCAGGCAGCAGCTTTACGTACCTGATCAGACAAGCCATCTGGGCCACCAATAGCCAGTGCAACATCATTACCTTCAAGCATCCATTGTTTCATGGTGTCAGCCAGCTTTTCTGTACTAAGTTCGCGTCCGCCAACTTCTAAAGCAATAAGTGTCTCGTTGGGCTTTAAAGCATTTAAAATACTTTCACCTTCAATTTGGCAGTATTTTAAAATATCTGCTTCTGAGTCATTTTTGCCGCGTTTTGCCATTGGAAGTTCAATCACTTGAGTCTGAACGAAAGGTTGGATGCGTTTGAAATAATCTTCAAAACCAGTAAGTACCCAAGCAGGCATTTTTTGACCAATGGTCAGAATACGAATTTTCATGTGGTCTATTCAGTCAAAACAGCTGACGTATTATACCTGAGGAGACAATAACTGCGGGGGAGTAAGTGAGCATAAAAAACGCAGTCCAAAAAACAGTGTTGGACTGCGATCAAATGATCATCTGTCTGGAGTTCAGATGATCATAGAGAATAAAAACAAGGCTATCTGTAACATAAGATAGATAAGAGTAAATAATAAAATTAATCACTCTTACTTCTTATTATGAGGATGGTTGGATATTTTTCAATCAAATTATGTAACAAAAAAAAGAGAGCCGAAGCTCTCTTTTTTATTTTTTAATTAGTGACGTGCTGCTTTTGAGCCTTCCACCGGTTTTACAATCGGTGTTTTTGGTAAAGGCTTTGGCATTGAAGTTAATGCTAAAGGCAAGATCTCATCAATACTTTTCACAGCTTTGATTTCTAATCCTTCTTTCACATTGTCAGGGATCTCTGCCAAATCACGAACGTTATCTTGAGGAATAAAGACAAGCTTAATTCCACCACGATGTGCAGCAAGAAGTTTCTCTTTCAAGCCACCGATACGCATCGCACGACCACCAAGACTTGTTTCACCTGTCATCGCGATGTCTGGACGAATCGCAATACCAGTAAATGCTGATACAAGTGCAGTTGTTAATGCCAAACCAGCAGATGGTCCATCTTTTGGAGTTGCACCTTCAGGTAAGTGAACGTGTACATCAGTTTCTTCAAAACGAGATGCTTCAATACCAAGTTCATCAGCACGTGTACGTACTACAGTCATTGCTGCGGTAATTGATTCTTTCATTACGTCACCGAGTGAACCGGTTGTAATAAATTTACCTTTACCTTTAACAGCTGCAACTTCAATAGTAAGTAACTCGCCGCCTACAGAAGTCCATGCCAAACCATTTACACGGCCTACTTGTGCTTCATCTTCAGCAATACCAAAGTCAAATTTATGTGGACCTAGGTATTCAGGAAGATTGGCAGAGGTAACATCAAGCTGTAAGTTTTTAGATTTTTTACTTACGGCTTCTTTTACCACTTTACGCGCAATCTTAGAAACTTCACGTTCTAAACTACGAACACCAGCTTCACGTGTATAACGTTGAACAATGTCACGAATCGCTTCTTCATGAATTGTTAACTCTTTTGGACGTAATCCGTTGTTCTTAATTGCTTTAGGAACAAGGTAGCGTTCAGCAATGTTTACTTTTTCATCTTCGGTATAACCCGGTAGACGAATGACTTCCATACGGTCAAGTAATGCTTCTGGAATATTCATACTGTTCGCAGTACAAATAAACATTACTTCAGAAAGGTCAAGATCAAGATCTAAATAATGATCGTTGAACTTACTGTTTTGTGATGGATCAAGTACTTCAAGCAATGCAGAAGCTGGATCACCACGGTAATCTTGTGCCATCTTGTCAATTTCGTCGAGTAAGAACAATGGGTTCTTCACGCCAACTTTTGTTAAAGACTGCACAATTTTACCTGGCATCGCACCAATATAAGTACGACGGTGTCCACGAATTTCTGCTTCGTCACGTACGCCACCAAGCGCCATGCGAACAAATTCACGACCTGTTGCTTTAGCTACTGATTCACCGAGTGAAGTTTTACCAACCCCAGGAGGACCTACTAAACAAAGGATAGGACCTTTGAGTTTTTTCACACGTGATTGAACAGCTAAGTATTCAACAATACGGTCTTTAACATCATCAAGACCATAGTGGTCAGCATCAAGAATTTCTTGAGCTTTATTTAAGTTAATACTGACTTTACTTGCTTTGTTCCACGGCGTATCTAAAATCACTTCTAGATAGTTACGTACCACAGCAGCTTCACTAGATGCAGGCTGCATTGCTTTAAGTTTGCGGAACTCAGCTTCGGCTTTTTTACGTACGTGTTCAGGTAAATCAGCTTCAGCAAGACGTTTCTCAATTTCAGCAACGTCATCTTCAGCACCGCCATTCATATCGGAAAGCTCACGTTGAATGACTTTCATTTTTTCATTTAGAAAGTATTCACGTTGGTTCTTTTCCATTTGGCGTTTTACGCTGTCATGTAAAGTTTGCTCAATTTGCTGTTCAGCAGATTGATTCATCAAGTAGTTCATCAACTCTTGCAAATGAGCTTCAAACTCATCGTACTCTAAAAATTTCTGTTTAATTTCAATATTTAGAGGTACACGAGTTGCTACGAAGAACATCAATTGCAATAAGTCTTCGATTTTATTGGCAGCAGCTACCAGTTCACGTGCATTACGTAATTTTGCTTCTGCATATTGAGCAAATAGGTTACGTAACTCTTGTAAACGAGTTTCTTGAGTTGCCTTATCTACATTAATAGTCATTGGGCTTAAATCATGTTCAGCAGTCAAATAACTATCTTCATCGATAATTTTTGTGAGCTTAGAACGATGTAAGCCTTCAATAAGTACTTTAATGCAGTTTTCATCATTTTCATGATTAACTACTTGTACAATCTTAGCGACTGTACCGTACTGGTATAAATTGTCGTGATCAATTTCTTCTGTAAGCGAATCTTTTTGCGCAACTACAAATACTAAATTGTCACTGTTACGAGCCACATCAACTGCATTGATCGATTTTTCACGACCCACGAATAGCGCAATTTGCATGTGTGGATAAACCACCACATCACGTAAGGCTAATAGTGGTAATACACTTGGAACCTGAGGCTCTAAGTCAGTTTTTTCATTCATAATAAGTTCAGACATGGGCACTCCTAATGAGTGACAACGAGGTTGCCATGTTTTTTATAGTGATGTGTATTTTAAAAATTACAAGGGCATGACAATAGAAAATGTTGAAAAAAGGACTAATTTAGTCAACTTTTTTTTAAAAATGTTATGAATCAATAGATTAATTCTTAAGAAGAATGAAATTTTGTAGTGAAGCTGAGCATTTTTACTTAATAATTATACTTTTCCGTACAAGTAAGGCGGTCAGCTTTCAAAAAAACTTTATTTAGTTTTATTTTATAATAGGTATTTTTATTAAGTATATTTAAAATTTTATTTATTTTATAATTTATTATTAGTAGTATAAAAGCATTATTATTTATAATATACATGTGTATTTTAAATGGATGGTGATTACAGAATAATTATATTAATAGTAATATTTATTTTAGAGTTAATATTCTATTTTTAATAGAGTACAAGTGTATTTTAAAGAGTTTATTTCTTTATTAATTTTATAAAAAATAACCATATATTTAGAGTTATTATTCTATTTTAAAATAAATTTACAAATTATTAACACAATAGAGATAATATGATTTGCTTTTAAAATATATTAATAAATTCAAGTAATTAAAAATTAATCAATATTTTTGTTTTGTGAATTTTGTCTCACTTTTTCATAAATTTAAAGGATCTAATGTTTACCCCTTAAATTTATTCAATTAGGATGCCGCCTCTTTTTTTTGGTCAAATTTTTTTAAAAATGTATTTCTACATTTTTATTGACCTTTAATTTTGGTATTTGTCTGAGAAGTTTTATGAATAAAGTTTATAAGGTCATTTGGAATGCTTCAATTGGAGCATGGGTTGCAACATCTGAAATTGCAAAAGGTAAAACAAAGACTAAATCAAAAACTTTAAATGTATCAGCGGTAGTTTTAACAAGTGTAATTAGTTTTGCTCCAAATGCTTTCGCAGGGACAAATACCGAAGGGGGAGTAGGTCAAGGAACCTCTATTTCAGGTACAACTTCATGTCGTGAGGGGAATGCGAGTACAGCCAATGAAAAAGATGTTGCTATTGGTTGTGGAGCTCAAACACAAGACAGAATGGGCTCTAACATCGCAAACCGTAATAATCCTTATAATAATTCTACTGGTGCTTATGCTGGTGCAATGAAACAAGGCGGTGCGATCAGTGTGGGTACTGGCGCTGTAGTTGAGAAAGGTTTAGGTACCGCAATTGGTTCTTATGCGACAACTCAAGGTATTTCAGGCGTAGCAATTGGGACTGGAGCTTTGTCTTCTGGAAATACTGCTCTTGCACTTGGACGACAATCTGCCGCGACTGCTGATTTTTCTCAAGCCATTGGTAATGTTGCAGCTGCTACCGGTAAAGGCTCTTTAGCAATTGGTCACTCGGCAACTGCAGAAGGTTACCGTTCAATTGCAATTGGTTCGCCAGATATGAGCAGATTAAGAAAAGCCAAACAACAAATCCTATTATTGTTTCAGGCTTTACAGATCGGTTAGGCAAATTTAGTTACAATCAGCAATTGTCATCACAACGTGCTAATACGGTTGCTAAATTATTGGTACAACAAGGTATTGAAGCAAGCCGAATACAAATACAGGCAAATAGCCAGACCGATTTATACAAGCAATGTAGCGGTAACAATAGTTCACAACTTATTCAATGTTTAGCACCAAATAGACGTGTTAATATAAGTTGGTAAAACGGTCTGTCACGGCAAAGTAATCATCCATAGGGTGGTTACTTTTTCGTTTTTAAGAGGCTAAAAAACCAAAAAAGGATATACTTAAATTTTTATATAAAAATCATCTTTCAAAATTATAAAAGTGTGGTGAGGTTAGTAAGTCATTTAATTTTTGAATCTACCCTTCATGTTTCAAAGAATATCTTTACCAATGAGTTATTAAAAAAATTATTTATCGAAATAATTAAAATTTTTTTAATGAAGTAAAACGATAGTTTTTAAATATAAATTTAAACTCAATATTTTATTTTTATTATCTTTCTAGCCTAAAAAACACAGAACTTAATTGCAAAGTTAAATTTGTAGTAAAAAATCATAATATATTTTTTGTATTTATTTGATTATATATTGTTCTTTTTTCTTGTTTTTCATCGCATTACAGTAAATTTCTGTGATTTACCTCTCATTTTTTCTTTGATATATTTCGCGAAATTTTTCATACCTTTAGTTTTTTGAAACTTTGTGTAGCTTTAGGTAAGTATTGTCTGTTTTTTGTAAAATGCGAGTAAGTATATGAATAAGATATACAAAGTAATTTGGAATGCTTCATTAGGAATTTGGGTTGCTGTTTCAGAAATTGCAAAGGGTCATTCAAAAACTCGTAGTCAAAGAACAAATAATGCTTTGATGCCTTCTACTGAAGCCACCGATTTTCTACAGTCCTCAACTTCAATTAATTTTAAAATTAAACCACTTACTTGGGGCATATTAACTGTACTCGTTCCGTCTATTACTTTTGCTGAAGTTGGAGTTTCTGGCGGTGCTCTTGGTCCTAATGGAGCTACTAATTCTACAGCAATTTCAGCATGTACTGGGACAACATCTGGATCGACCACTGGTCAAGCTTATGTGGGGGGAGACCGATCATTAGCGCTAGGTTGCGGTGCTGTAACAGACTCAGATAGAGATATTGCAATTGGAAGCCAAGCATCTACTGCAAATCCAGCAAATGCCATCGGAAATTATAATGAATCGATTGCTATTGGTGCTGAATCCAGAGCAAGCGGATCTCAGGCTCTTGCAATAGGTGGTCAGGCGACAGCAACAGGTAATTCATCTGTAGCGATCGGTGCTGACGATATGGATAAAGTTGCTAGTACAAACCCGCCAGCTTATAACTACACACCAACTGCCGGAGATAACGCTCTATATAATAATACTGCTACAGCGGCTGCATATAAAAATTTGACAGGCGATTACTTGGTTGATTTTGAAAAAACAAATGGCGGTGCATCTGGGATAGGAAATCGTTATACCAGAGTACAAACAGGTGAAGCTGCAGTTGCAGTAGGCCCTAAGGCTACAGCTACTGATTTGGGTACAGCTTTAGGGGCAGTAGCGACGGCTGGGGCACCAATTTCAGTTGCTTTAGGTGTAAAAGCAGAAGCACAAGGGCAAGGCAGTTTATCGATTGGTTCACTGGCTTATACCAAAAATACAGGTGATGTTGCTGTAGGTGTTAACTCCGCTGCTACAGGAGGTGATTCCATTGCAATTGGTGCTGGAAGTGACTTAAAAGGCACAGCCTATGTTCAATCAGGTGCGTCAGCGAGTAAAAAGGGTGCTAGTGCATCTGGAGCAAACTCGATATCAATAGGTACTAACACTGCTGCGACTGGCACAAATGCGGTAGTTGTAGGTACGCAATCAACAGCATCAAATCTGGCTGTAGCGGTTGGTTCAGTTGCCACAGCTGGCGACCAAAGTGTTTCTATTGGTTCAAATAGTGCGGCTTCCTCTCAAACATCTGTAGCAATTGGTGTAAGAGCACAAACCTTACAAACTAACTCTGTTGCTCTAGGTATTGATTCAGTGGCTGATCGAGCTTCGGGGTCACTCGGATATGACCCTTTAACTGAAACGAGCACGACAAATACGAATAGTACTTGGAAGGCGACAGATGCTGCTGTTTCAGTTGGAAATGGAACTACACGAACTCGTCAGATTACTAGCGTTGCGGCTGGAACGAATGATACAGATGCAGCCAATGTCGCACAGTTAAAGAAAGCAACTTCTAAAGTTTTAGCCGGAACAGGTACGACAGTTGCTCAGGGAACTGATAGTAACGGTATAACGACTTATACTGTAAATGCGAATACATTTACGGTACGTCAAGGAACAACAAATAAAGCAACTATTGGTGATAGTACTACTGATAAAGTCAGCTTTATCAATGGTAAAAATACTATTGCTAAAGTAGCGGACGAATTAAATAGCAATACTGATGTTACTTTTGATTTAGCAGATGATATTTCATTAAATAGTGTAACAACTGGTAATACGACCCTGAATAGTTCAGGGGTTACAGTTAATGGCGGAGCTAATGGTCCAGTAAAATTAACGAATACTGGGCTAGACAATGGCGGAAATAAAATTACCAATGTTGCAGCTGGAACTATTTCAGCGAGTTCTACAGATGCAGTGAATGGTAGCCAGTTAAATACGACTAATCAGAATGTAACGACTGCTCAGAATACCGCAAACACAGCGGTGACCAATGCTGCTGCTGCACAAGCAACGGCAGACAAAGGTCTGAACTTTAGTGTAAATGGTGGTACAGCAGACAACGTGAAGCTGGGTGAAACGGTTAACTTTGCCAATGGCACCAACACCACAGCAGTGTATGACCCTGCCACCAATACCTACAAATACAATCTGAATGACAACATTGCATTAACCAATGCCGGTAGCCTAACAGTTGGGAATAGCAAGGTTGATAACAGTGGATTAACCATTACCGGTGGTCCAAGTGTAACGACTGCAGGCATTAATGCGGGTAACCAGAAAATTACCAATGTTGCAGCTGGAACTATTTCAGCAAGTTCTACAGATGCAGTGAATGGTAGCCAGTTAAATATCACGAATCAGAATGTAACCACTGCTCAGAACACCGCAAACACAGCAGTAACGAATGCGGCAGCAGCACAAGCTACAGCAGACAAAGGTCTGAACTTTAGTGTCAATGGTGGCACGGCTGACAACGTAAAGCTGGGTGAAACAGTTAACTTTGCCAATGGCACCAACACCACAGCAGTGTATGACCCTGCCACCAATACCTACAAATACAATGTGAATGACAACATTGCATTAACCAATGCCGGTAGCCTAACAGTAGGCAACAGCAAAGTTGATAACAGTGGATTAACCATTACAGGTGGTCCAAGTGTAACGACTGCAGGTATTAATGCGGGTAACCAGAAGATTACCAATGTAGCAGCAGGAACTATTTCTGCGAGTTCTACAGATGCAGTGAATGGTAGCCAGTTAAATACCACGAACCAGAATGTAACCACTGCCCAAAACACTGCAAACACGGCAGTGACCAATGCTGCTGCAGCCCAAGCGACGGCAGACAAAGGTCTGAACTTTAGTGTCAATGGTGGTACGGCAGACAATGTGAAGTTAGGTGAAACAGTTAACTTTGCAGATGGCATCAACACCACAGCAGTATATGACCCTGCAACCAATACCTATAAATACAATGTGAATGACAACATTGCATTAACCAATGCAGGTAGCTTAACGGTAGGTAACATCAAGGTTGATAATAATGGCTTAACCATTACTGGTGGCCCAAGTGTAACGACTGCAGGTATTAATGCTGGCAACCAGAAAATTACCAATGTAGCTGCTGGAACCAATGCAACTGATGCTGTTAATGTAAGTCAACTTGGGGCAATAACTACAGCAGCGAATACCAAGACAGATGCTTTAGGTATAAGTACGGCAGGCAATCTGGGTGGAGGAGCAGTCTATAATCCGGTTACAGGTGCAGTCAGTTCACCGATCTATAGCGTGAATGGCACCAACGTGAACAACGTTGGTGATGCGATCACTGCACTGGACAAAGGCTGGACACTACAAAGCAATGGTGCCAATGCAGGTGCAGTGAAAGCTGGTGATACAGTTGACATTGGTACGGTTGCAGGCGAAAGCAACCTGAAAGTAACTAAGACTGGTAACAAGATCCAGTATGGACTGAACCGTGATCTAAATATTGATAGTGTAATGGCAGGCGACAGCAAGCTAGACACCACTGGTTTAACAATTACCGGCGGCCCAAGTGTAACGACTGCAGGTATTAATGCGGGTAACCAAAAGATTACTAATGTAGCGGTTGGAACTATTTCTGCGACCTCTACAGATGCAGTAAATGGTAGCCAGTTAAATACGACTAATCAGAACGTAACCACTGCCCAAAACACTGCAAACACAGCGGTGATCAATGCTGCAGCAGCCCAAGCAACGGCAGACAAAGGCCTGAACTTTAGTGTCAATGGTGGGACGGCAGACAATGTGATGTTAGGTGAAACGGTTAACTTTGCTAATGGCACCAACACCACAGCAGTCTATGACCCTGTCACCAATACCTACAAATACAATGTAAATGACAGCATTGCATTAACCAATGCGGGTAGCTTAACGGTTGGGAATAGCAAGGTTGATAACAGTGGTCTATCCATTGCTGGTGGTCCAAGTGTAACGACTGTAGGTATTAATGCGGGTAACCAGAAGGTTACTAACGTTGCGGCAGGTACGATTTCATCTACATCAACAGATGCAGTGAATGGTAGTCAGTTAAATACCACGAACCAGAATGTAACCAATGCTCAAAATACTGCAAACACGGCAGTGACGAATGCAGCTGCAGCACAAGCGACGGCAGACAAAGGCCTGAACTTTAGTGTGAATGGTGGTACAGCAGACAACGTGAAGCTGGGTGAAACGGTTAATTTTGCAGATGGCACTAACACCACAGCAGTGTATGACCCTGCGACCAATACCTATAAATACAATGTAAATGACAACATTGCATTAACCAATGCGGGTAGTTTAACGGTCGGTAACACCAAGGTTGATAACAGTGGATTAACCATTGCCGGCGGCCCAAGTGTAACGACTGCAGGTATTAATGCGGGTAACCAGAAAATTACCAATGTAGCAGCAGGAACCAATGCAACTGATGCTGTTAATGTAAGTCAACTTGGGGCAATAACTACAGCAGCGAATACTAGAACAGATGCTTTAGGTACAAGTACGGCAGGCAATCTGGGTGGAGGAGCAGTTTATAATCCGGTTACAGGTGCAGTCAGTTCACCGATCTATAGCGTGAATGGCAACAACGTGAACAACGTTGGTGACGCGATCACAGCACTGGATAAAGGCTGGACACTACAAAGCAATGGTGCCAATGCAGGTGCAGTGAAAGCTGGTGATACAGTTGACATTGGTACGGTTGCAGGTGAAAGCAACCTAAAAGTAACCAAGACTGGTAACAAGATTCAGTATGGCTTAAACCGTGATCTAAATGTTGACAGTGTAACAGCAGGTAATAGCAAGCTAGACACCACTGGTTTAACCATTGCTGGTGGCCCAAGCGTGACCAAGTCTGGCATTGATGCAGCTAGTCAGAAGATTACTAACGTAGCAGCAGGTACTGTTTCTGCTACATCAACAGATGCAGTGAATGGTAGTCAGTTACATACTCTCGATAGTCGTGTGACTAAGAATGGTGATTCTATAGCCAATATTTTTGGTGGTGATGCTAAAGCTAATCCAGATGGTTCGATTTCTAACCCGACTTATAATGTTGCAGGTACAAGTGCAAACAATGTTGGTGACGCTTTAACAGCCTTGGATAAAGCAGTTACTGATGCAGGTACAGCAGCGAATGCAGGCTGGACAATTTCAGCCAATGGTGATGCTGCTACTGCTAAAAACATCAAACCAAATGGTAAAGTGAATTTTACGGGTGATGATAACTTAACTGTTGCTCAGACTAGTCAAACGGACAATGAAGGCAATATTAAAGTTGCGCTAAACAAAAATTTGAAAGTTGATAGTGTCACGACTGGTACTACAGTTATCGATACGACTGGCGTAAAAGTTGGTGATAACGTTCAGTTAGGAACAACAGGTCTAATCATTGCTGGCGGTCCGAGTATCACTACTTCTGGAATTAGTGCTGGTAATAAAACGATAAGTAATGTAGCCGCAGGTGTTTCTTCTACAGATGCGGTAAACAAAGGACAACTGGATAGCGCAATAAGTAGCATAAACAATAATGTTGGTGCTCTTGCTAATAGTGCTGTGCAGTACGATAAAAATAGTGATGGATCAGTTAACAAAGACTCTATTACTTTAGCTGGCGGTGCTAATGGTACAACCATTAAAAATGTAGCAAACGGTACTATAGCAGAAGGTTCTAAAGATGCTGTTAATGGAGGCCAGTTATGGACTGTTCAACAACAGGTCGACAAAAATACAGGTGATATCTCGAACCTTCAGACTGACATCAGCAATATTAACAATGGTAAATCAGGTTTAGTTCAGCAAGCTAATAAAGATGCTGCGATTACTGTTGGTAAAGATACTGGCGGCACCCAGGTTAATGTTGCAGGAACAGCAGGTGACCGTACGGTGACTGGTGTTAAAGCGGGAGCGGTTACAGCGACTTCAAAAGATGCAGTAAATGGTTCTCAGCTTAATACAACAAATCAGGCACTTGTAAACTACTTAGGTGGTGGAGCAGGTTATGACAATATTACCCAAAGCTTCTCAAATCCGACATATAACGTAGGTGATAAATCTTACAACAATGTTGGTGATGCGATAGGTGCATTGAATCAAGCTGACCAAACATTAAATACCAAAATTGATAATGTAAGTAACAAGCTTGAGCAAGCATTCTATGCGACAAATCAACGTATTGATGATGTCGAGAAAAGAGCGAATGCTGGTATTGCTGCTGCGATGGCATTAGAAAATGCACCATTTGTAGCTGGTAAATATACCTATGCTGTTGGTGCTGCTTATCACGGTGGTGAAAATGCTGTTGGTGTGACCTTACGTAAAACTGCTGATAATGGACGTTGGTCACTGACTGGTGGTGTAGCTGCAGCTTCTCAAGGTGATCCAAGTGTTCGTATCGGTATTAGTGGTGTAATTGACTAATTTCGCTAGGCGAGGAAGGCATAGTCCTTCCTCATTCTCCATTTCGAGAGTAAAAATATGAAAAATACAGTTAAAGCGTTATTTATTGCTGTTCTTTCTGGCCTAGCAATGGTTAGTTATGCACAAGAAGAAGCAGTATCTCAAAAAAATGTCACATTTCCTAAAGTATCAGATAGCTATCTTAAGCAAGTTAAGCGTTATGAGTACGATGACGTTGCGCGCTTGGATTTAGGGCTAAATAAAGACCAAATTCGAGCTTTACTAGGCAATCCACAATTTAGTGAAGGACTTTTTGCAGTAAAAGTCTGGAACTATGTACTAGATATACGTGTACCAAATAGTAATCAATACCAACGTTGTCAGTTACGCATTGATTTTAATAAAAAATATTTGGCTGAACATTTATCTTGGAAAGGTGAAGCATGTGAAGGGTTGATGGCTTGGGGCGAAAATAATCAGCCTCCTGCAAGTAGTACTGCGGTTAATGGACGTACAGCGAGCGTTTTATTTGCTTTTGATCGATCTGATGCTAGTGCAATACAGCAAGGTTTAAACAATATAGACAACGTTGTCGATCAAATTAAGCAAAGCCCATCAACAGCACCTATTATTGTTTCTGGATTTGCAGATCCATTAGGTAAATTTAGTTATAACCAAGAGTTATCATCTAAACGAGCGAATACGGTGGCAAAACTACTTGTCAAACAAGGTGTAGATCCGAACCGTATTCAAATCCATGCGAATAGCCAGACTGATTTATATCAGCAATGTTCGGGTGGACATAATTCACAACTTATTCAATGTTTAGCACCAAACAGACGTGTTAATATAAGTTGGTAACAGCCTGTCACGTAAGAGTAACCATCCATAAGGTGGTTACTTTTTCGTTTTAAGAGGCTAAAAAAACAAAAGAATATATTTAAATTTTTATATAAAAATCATCTCTTAAAATTATAAAAGTGCTGTGGCGTGAGTAAACCATCTAATGGTTGATCCCAACTTTGACGTTCTAAGGTATGTTCAATAAATTGAAATTGATGAGCCAATCCTAAACGATAAGGTTTATGCTTTGCACTTGCTAATGTACGATCATAATAACCACCACCCATACCAATACGTGTTCCGTAGTGATCACAAGCTAAAAGCGGCATAAGTAGCAAATCAAGCTGTGACACATGTCTTCCTCGCGTTGCCATAGGCTCCTTCATACCTAAAGGATGGTGAGAAAAGCGACGACTTAAATACTGGTTTTTATTTATCTTTATCCACACTAAACGTTGATTCATCGAGCAAATCATTGGTAAATAAACTTGTTTATTCTTTTTAAAACAGAATTTGATAAGAAGATCAGTATGAATTTCACCGAAAGCGTGCAGATATAAACCAATTTTTTTGGATGAATGAAAAATAGGAAGGTAATTTAGGTAGTGTAAAACATTAAGCTGAGCCTTTTTTTGCTCAAATTGGGTTAAAGAACGTCTTTTAGATCTTAAATTTTTTCTAATAAAGCTGAGTTCATTCATGGATAAATCTAACAAAGACTTGAGATGATTCGTGCAAAATTATATCCATTTTTCTTTAGCTTCACCGAACTTTAAACGTTATAAAAACAGTCTAGTTGAATCGAAAATAAAAATAACTGTGTTCCTAAAAAGCCTCTATATAATATTTTTTAGTTTTTTTACGTATTTACAGTATTTATTTACATTTAATCAGGATAAGTATATTTAAAGATGAATATGAAACTTTAAAGTCTATGAAGTTAAAAATTTTATTGATGATGCTATGTGCTGCTTTGCTCAGTGCGTGCACGAAACAGGCAGAATCTGAGGCTCCTCAAGTTGATTACAAGACTCAATTCGAAGAGTCTGATCGAAAAATTGGCGAGTTTTTAGATCAATTAGATAGTCCAAAGACACCGCAAGAAGTTAAAGTTAAAATTTTGTGCCATGATTATCCTGATCTCTACAAAAAGCAATACATGCCTGCATTAATAAAAATTTCGCCTAAGCCTTATACCGAAGAAAAATTACTATCAGATCTGAAAAGCGCAACAGATTACTATAAGGGAAGTTTAGGAATAAAATGTGATAATTAAAGTTTGTTGTTTATCACGTAAAAATTAATAATTGTGAGTTGATTGGCATTATTTAGTTGTGCTAAATTTCTTTCTGCTCCTTATTTAAATTTTTCGCTGGACTTAAGATGCAAATATTAAAATTTTTGCAGAGTTTTAATACGGTCGGTAGCTATTTAACACTTGCCTCTATCTTGCTAGCAAATATGCAGAATTACGAAGGGAAATCGTTTTTTAACTAAGTGAAATTTAATAATTAATGTAAGGTAGAGATATGAAATTTAAAATATTATTACTCAGTTTTATTGCCACAGGTTGTTATGCTAACGATAATATAAATGATCCTGATATTTGTAATATCGTAAAAAAAGTCGCTTATAACGTAATGGAAGCAAGGCAAAAAAAAGTACCTGCACAAGATTTACAACAAATTGCTGATGGCCTTACAGAAGAAAAAGCAAAGCAGCTTTATCAAGACTTAATCAACTCAGCTTATGCTGCTAAAGTATTCAAAACAAGCTTCTTTAAACGTAAAGCCATCGAAGATTTTCAGACAGGGTGGTATCAAGAATGCTTACATCGAAATGAGCAATAAGTAGCAACAGAAATATATTTAACTTTTAAGTTTAGCTAATGAGCTAGAAAGGCAAAATACTAAAAATAGACTGACAGGTCTGTCTTTAAATTATAATTATATAATAAAATTAATGCTCCGAAGATGCCGCTGCATGTGTCGTTACCCTGAACCCGACGAGTTCAAGGTGGACGCGACGTATACTTGCTGGGTTTCCTACTCTAAGGTAGGCATACACTCTAAATATACAGAACGCAATCCATAAGTTTAAGTATCGGCAGGGGAATAGACCCGCTGGCGAACATCCCAGAGATAGCTTAAGTATAACCGATCTGGTTCCATTGGCAATCATCTGAGTTTATTGAACTGTAAAGTTAGGCTTCATTTGATGAAGCTTTGTACACTAAAAGTATATATAACAATCATGTGGTACATAAGATAGGTCAATACAAAAATGCCCTGCACTATAAATGAATAGAGCAAGGCATTTTTATTGATACAAGTCGATTAAACAGTTTGTTCAACATCTTCCAAAATAGCCTGTAATAGGCGTTCACAGTGTGTATATTCTTGCAAAGATTTATTTAAACTTAACACTTCTTGGGTAAGCTGTAAGGCAACCATAATAACAAGCTTATTGTGCTCAACACGAGGGGCACTACGGCGCATATCGTTGAATCTCTCATTAAGAAGTTCAGCTGCACGTTCAAGCTCATCTTTTTTATCTGATGTTGTTGCAAGTCTAAATGTTTGCTCAATCAGACGAAGCTCTACCATGACTTGTTCACTCATGATTGGGTCTCCTCACCAGCTTCAGCATTTGGGTGAGCAAGTTGCTGAATTTCTTGCGCGTGTTGATCTTGAGCTGTACCTAAAATTGCTAAACGTTGAATAATTGCTTCAACCTTTGCTTTGGCAAGTTCATTTTTTTGTAACAAACGGTCACGGTCTTGCTGCAAGTCGTGTAACTCTTGTTGAGTTTGACGTTGGTGTGACTGAAGTTTTTCTTTGGTAACGCGTAACTCATTACGCTCAGCCAAAATTTCTTGAAAACGATTTTTTAAATCGGTCGTACTTTTTTCTAGGCGGCTGTAACGCTCGGCAAGTGTGTTAGCATCTTGATTCAATTGTTGAAATTGACCTTGTAGCTGAGTGAGTTGCTCAGTTAGTGTCTCAATTTCCTCTTGTTTTTTAGTGATGATGCTATTTTTTTGCACAACTTGTGCGTGGTGCTCTGTTTCAGCCAGTTCTTTAGCTTCCAAGAGAGTAGAATTTTCACTCTCTAGATGATGTAAGCGTGTTTTTAAAACGCCAATATGCGCTTGTAGCCGCTGTAATTGTTCTAACATAACGAGGTCGCACAGAATTGCAATCAAAGGTAATATATACGAAGTATAGAGATTGGATAAACGAATGCAAGACGATATTTCAGGCTGGACAGAATGGAACGCTCATTTTGAAGGAATTGAAGAAATTTCAAGCCCTAGTGAGTTACATGGTTTACTAACAGGTATTGTTTGTGTGACAGAAGCGCCTACGCGTGAAGAATGGACACAAATTTTAACAACTCTTAATGTTCCTGATTTAAATGAAGAAGCTTTAGCGCTTTTAACCGATGAAACAGAAGATGTAGCACATGCGTTGTCGGAAGATGAATTGGATTATTTGCCAATGCTTCCAGACGATGAACATACGCTTCAAGATCGTGTGCAAGCATTATCAGACTGGTGTGCTGGTGTTGTTCTTGGCTTTGGTTTGGCATCAGGCCATGTTCGTGCTGATGAGCGCGAATTAATTGAACATTTGCAAGATGTGGCAGCAGTAGAGTTTGAAGACTCTGATAACGACGAAGAAGGCGAAAGCAGTTACGAAGAATTGTATGAGTTTGTACGCCTTATTCCAGTGAGCTTATCTATTGGTAGAAAGAAAGTAACAGTGGCTGAAAGTTCATTGTTGAAAAACTTTTATGCAAAAAGTAAAACTTCTACTGTAGGCACTCTAGATCAAAATATTGTAGAAATGTTTACACCACATCGCCCAAGTTAATTGAGGCGATGTGTTATTGGCTGTGTTTAATTTTTTGACTTTAAAATTCTAAATCAAGTAGATCATTATGAAATTGCCTCAAGCTGATTTTCAACATCGCAGAAACCGTCTAGCAGAAAAAATGGGCCCAAACAGCATTGCGATTATTGCGACGCGTGAGGAAATGTATCGTAATCGTGATGCGGATTATAAATTCCGTGCCGATAGTAGTTTTTTCTATTTAACGGGTTTTGCAGAGCCTGAGGCAGTTGCTGTCATTGAAACCTTTGATGACGTTACAGACTATAGCTATAGTCTTTTTTGCCGTGAACGTAATCGCGAGATGGAAATCTGGAATGGATATCGTGCGGGAATTGACGGCGCAATTGAAGAGTACGAAGCAGATGAAGCTTATGCAATTGATCTGCTTGATGAAGAAATTATTGAAAAATTATTAAATAAAGAGCGTCTTTATTATCGAATCGGACACAATGCTGCATTTGATGCCAGAGTAAGCCAATGGATCAAAAAAGCGAATGCCGAGCATCGTCATGAAGCCGCTCCAGCCCAGTTAGTTCAACTTGATCGCATTATTGATGAAATGCGGTTAATTAAATCACCGCAAGAAATTGAGTTGATGCAAATTGCCTCAAAAATTAGTGCTAAAGCACATACCCGTGCGATGCAAACTGTTCGCCCTGGCATGATGGAATATGCACTAGAAGCCGAACTCAATTATATATTTGGGCAAAACGGCTGTGTGCCTTCATATAACAGTATTGTTGGTGGTGGGGCTAATGCCTGTATTTTGCACTATGTTGAAAATAACCAACCACTCAAAGATGGTGATTTAGTTTTAATTGATGCTGCTTGTGAATATGAGTTCTATGCATCGGACATTACCCGTACCTTTCCTGTAAATGGAAAATTTAGTCCCGAACAAAAAGCATTGTATGAGGTGGTATTGGCCTCTCAATATGCGGCGATTGATGCAGTACGTATTGGTAATTCGTACCGTGAGCCTCATGAGGTTGCGGTCAAAATTTTAACGGAAGGCTTAGTTGATTTAGGTTTGCTCAAAGGTGATGTGAGTGAACTGATTGAAACCGAGGCATATCGTCAATTTTATATGCATGGTACAGGCCATTGGTTAGGTATGGATGTACATGATGTCGGTTCTTATAAGAAAGATGACGACTGGCGCCAATATGAAGAGGGCATGGTTGTTACTGTTGAGCCAGGTTTATATATTGCGCCCGACGATGAAACAGTAGATAAAAAATGGCGTGGTATTGGTATTCGTATTGAAGATGATGTAGTCGCAACTTCAAAAGGCCCACGAGTATTAACGGCCGACGTGGTTAAAGATATTGCAGATATTGAACATTTAATGGCGCAAGCTAAAGCATAATTAAACGTATTCGCCAAAGGAGCAAAACTCGATGCAACAACAAGTGATTATTGTAGGTGGGGGTATGGTGGGTTTAAGCCTTTCCCTCATGCTGGCGAAGGCTAATATCGCGGTAAAGCTATTAGAAGCTGTGAAATACCCAAACTATGATGATCAAAATGTTGCCCCTTATCATTCCAGTTTTGATGCACGTAATACGGCTTTATCGCGTCGTAGCGTACAGATCTATCAGAAGCTAGGGTTATGGGATGCATTACAACAGCATGCCACTCCAATTTTGCAAGTTCACATTACTGAGCAAGGCAGTTTTGGTAAAGCACGTTTAGTTGCAGAACAAGAAAAAGTCGAAAGCTTTGGACAAGTCATTGAGAATGCGTGGCTTGGTCGAGTTTTGTTAACGCAAGTACGCCAACAACCTTTGATTGAACTGATTGATGGCGTACAAGTAACCGCTTTAACTCAAGACGCTGAACAGGTACATATTGAAGCTCAGCGTGGTGATGAACTTTTAAAGCTTGAGTCAAAATTATTAATTGCAGCAGATGGTCGTGATTCTTTCTGTCGTCAAGCAATTGGTGTGGGTGTTGATGTCCACGACTATGATCAGGTTGCGATCGTTACGACTGTTCAGACTTCAAAACCGCATGAACAGGTAGGGTTTGAACGTTTTAGTGCATTAGGACCTTTAGCTTTATTGCCGTTACCAGGTGAATATCGTCGCTCAGTGGTATGGCCTGTTAAAAAGGGCACTGAATATGAGTGGTTGGGCGAAGAAAATGACCAACACTTTTTAGATGCCTTGCAAAAAACTTATGGTGACAGAGCGGGTAAATTTGAAAAAACAGGCAAACGCTTTAGCTATCCGCTTTCACAAGTACTTGCGCATAAACAAGCTGTTGGACGCGTTATTTTAATGGGTAATGCAGCGCATACAATCCATCCGGTTGCAGGGCAAGGTTTTAATTTATGTCTGCGTGATGCAGATGTATTGCTTCGTTATTTAGTAAATCAGTTAAGTACATCTGATGATATTGGTAATCCAGATAATTTACTTGCCTATGAACAAGCCCGTTTATCTGACCAACAGCGCGTGATTAAGTTCTGCGATGCGGTCGTTCGGGGCTTTAGTAACCAAAACCCATTATTAAAATTAATCCGTAATACGGGATTAATTGCATTTGATGTCATTTCGGGTGTTAAGCCATTGGTAGCGAACTATGCAATGGGGTTAAAAGCATGAGTGAAGTGTTAGATGTCGTCATTGTTGGTGGTGGACTGGTTGGTGGCTTAACTGCTTTATTACTTGCACAAGGTGGAGTACAGGCTACCGTGCTTGATGCTGCCCCTGTACTTGATGTTGAAAAGACATTGAGCGTGATGAATCCGCGTGTTTTAGCGCTCAGCCAAGCGACGATTCATTTACTTAAAACAGTGAATGTTTGGGATGATCTGGCACGCCAAATGCCTTATACCGGCATGCAAGTGTGGAACCTAAATGGCTATGGTGAAATTAATTTTTGCCATGAGTCTGTACAAAGACCAATGCCAGAGCAAGCTTTGGGCTCTATGGTTGAGCCAAGTGTATTGAATGTTGCTATTCAACAAAAAATGCTTGAGCAGCTAACAGATTATCGTACTCAAGTCCGCGTGACACGTATTGAGCAAGGTGTTGGGTGTTGGCATATTCAATTGGCAGATGGCACAACACTTAAAACTAAACTGCTTATTGGCGCAGATGGCGCCAATTCATTTGTACGTGAACAAGCCTTTATTGATCTAGACGTACTAGATTACAAGCAAGCAGCGATTAGTTGTGCAATTAAGACTTCTAAGCCTCATCACTATGTTGCTCGTCAAATCTTTTTACCTAGAGGCCCTTTGGCATATTTGCCGATGGCAAGTCTTGAAGAAAGTGAAAACGGCTATTGGCAGTCTATTGTCTGGACACTGCCAGATGATTATGCAGATGAATATTCGGCTTTAAGTGATAGCGAGTTTATGCAGCTTTTAACTCGAGAAAGCCAACATATGTTGGGTGAAGTGTTAGATGTTCGTTCAAGAGCACAATTTCCATTGAAAGCGCGCGCTGCAAAACAATACGTTAAAGCTGGCCTAGCCCTAATCGGTGATGCAGCTCATGTGATTCATCCACTTGCTGGACAAGGGGTGAATATTGGTTGTTTAGATGCAGCGGTACTCTGTGATGCACTATTGCATGATTTAGGCCGTGGCGTATGGGCGCATGAACAAACCTTAATGCGTTATGAACACCGCCGTAAAGGACAAAACGATGCGATGATGCATAGTATGTCGGCTATCGGTTGGTTGGAAAGTTCTGAGCTATTTCCATTGATTTGGGCCAGAAATGCCGGACTCAAGCAGGTTGAACAAATTTCACTCTTAAAAGAGCGTTTTATGCAACAAGCAAATGGTTTAGGGGCTTTACAAAACACCCAGTATAGTCGTTAAAATAATTACGAAGTTTATGCTCTACTGGTCTAAATAAATATCAGTAGATATTTTTTAAACAATCATTTATATATCATTACCAAATCGGTCAGAAAAGATACGGATTTGACCAATTTGGCTCTTTGCTAAATGCAAAGAGATTGCTAAATTTCTGAGGTCTCAAAGACCATAGCGATGATGCAATACAAATCATTGTGGGGAGTGTAAATATGACAGATATCAATGATTATGAAGATGCAGAAGATTCTGCTGTAGATGAAGATGAAGCCAAAGCGGCTGAGAGTGGCGCGGCTGACGAAGAAGCAGGCAACTTAACTGATGCTGATCTTGCTGAAGCAGAAACGCTTACCGTAACTGCGAAACAAAAACAGCGCCAAGCATTGGAAGATGAAGTTGCTGCATTTTTAGCTCGTGGTGGGAGAATTACTGAAGTTCCGCCAGATGAACATAGCGACCTTTAATAATAAAAAAGCATCACATGAGTGATGCTTTTTTATTGGCTTTTAGGTTGAGTTAAAGGTTGTTTTGCAGCTCTTTTAAAATGCCGCATTCGTCTACTGTACGGTCGGTCGAGCAATGTTGTTTTAAATCGATGAGTGTTTCTTTTAAAAGCAAAAGTCGTTCAATTTTTTCCGATACTTCAATCAAATATTTATTCACCAAATTATCAATTTCCGTACATGCCTGCTTTGGCTGAGCTTTCATTTCTTTTAACGTTTTAATATCACTAAGAGAAATATCTAATTCGCGGCAATGTTTAATAAATAATAGGTCCGCAAGTGTTTGATCTGTGTAAACACGATAATTATTTTCTGAGCGTTGAATACGGTCGAGTACACCTACTTTTTCGTAATAACGAATAGTGTCGATTGGAACATCTGCTTTTTTTGATAATTGGCCAATAGAAAGACTCATAAGACTTGACTCTGGAGCTACTCAAGGGTTTTTAATGACTATAAAAGAGTTCTTGAGGAAATAAAATGGCCGGATGTGGATGTGCTTCAACATGTTCACCTACAAAGAAAGTCAGCCCACGCTTTAAAAAAGCGCTATGGATTGCACTTGTGATTAATGCACTCATGTTTGTAGTTGAAATTGTAGGTGGCTACAAAGCTCAATCTGTTTCATTATGGGCAGATGCATTAGATTTTGCAGGAGATGCAGCAAATTATGCTTTGTCTTTAGTTGTACTCTCGATGAGCCTTTATTGGCGCGCAACCGCAGCTCTTATTAAGGGTATTACGATGGCCGCTTTTGGTTTCTTCGTCATTGCAAAAGTGGTATGGTCATTTTTTCATGGTGTTTCACCTGAACCGATGGTTATGGGGGCAATTGGGGTAATTGCTTTAATTGCTAACGTTTCAGTTGCTTTAATGCTTTATGCATTCCGCGATGGCGATGCGAATATGCGCTCTGTCTGGTTATGCAGTCGAAATGACTCTATTGCCAATATTGCTGTAATTTTAGCGGCGGTTGGCGTATTTGGAACAGGCACTGTATTTCCGGATTTATTAGTAGCCTTTGTGATCGCATATTTAGGTGTTTCTTCGGGTTATGCTGTGATTAAGCAGTCATTACAAGAAAGAAAACAATCAAAGATAATGTTGAGCTCAGAAGCTTAATTTTGATCGTATAAACAAAAAAGTACCATTTAAGCATGGTACTTTTTGTTTTTGAATGCATTAGATGAGAATTGATATTGCAATACTCCACATAACGCAACCAATAATAAAATCTAAAATTTTCCAAGCTTTGGGATTGATAAATAATGGTTTTAGGAATCTTGCACCATAACCCAAACTGAAAAAGAAAATCCAAGAAGCAAGTATGCTGCCTAAAGCAAAACTAATTTTATCTTCTAGCTGTGTTGCAACCGAACCAATCAGCACAATAGTATCTAAATAAACATGTGGATTGAGCCAAGTAAATGCCAGACAAGTCACAAGTGCTTGGGTTAAAGTCTGCTTTTGGCTGCTATCAAGTTCCATGCCTTGATTCGTTTTAAACGCGGCATAGAAGGCTTTTGCACCATAGACAAATAAAAACGTTGCTCCTAAATATTTCGCGACTGTAATTAAGATAGGTGAAGCTGTCATAATTTCGGCAAAACCTAATACACCGCAAGCAATTAAAATCGAATCGGACAGTGCGCAGATTAAACATAACCAAAATACATATTGCTGTTTGAGCCCTTGTTTTAGAACAAAAGCATTTTGAGCACCAATCGCTACAATTAGGCCGCTACCAATACCTAAACCTTTAAAAAATACACTCAGAGAAAGCATAACCATTAAGTAGAAAAAATCAGATGCGGGAATTATCTGTCTTTTTATAAAGAAATAAGTAAAATTAAGAATATTTAGGTTTGGCTAAAAATAATTTAGGTTTTATATGTTGGATAGTAAGCAGTGTGAAGCTTTTCTTGCGGTTGCAGAAGTCGGAAGTTTCGATGCAGCAGGAGAACATTTATGTATCACTCCATCTGCTGTATCACTACGTGTACAAGCACTAGAAAAATATTTAGGGCAGATTTTAATAATACGTGGCCGTCCATGTGTGCTTACACAAGCAGGGCAAACCTTGCTACAACATTTAAGGCATACAAGATTAATGGAGCAAAATCTATTACAGGGCTTAATGGGAAAATCATCCGAATCGGAATTTTATAAAATTGCGTTGGCTTCAAATGCAGACTCATTAGCAACTTGGCTTTTACCCAGTATTCAGCAAACACTTTTTAAAGAAAAAATAGTGTTAGAGCTAAAAATTGATGATCAATCACACACACATACTTTGCTAGAAACAGGGCAGGTCAATGCATGTATTACAGCAGAAGAGCAAGTGATGGCGGGTTGCTTAGCTCAGCCTCTTGGTAAAATGCGCTATAAAATGCTGGCATCGGCCGAGTTTGTAAATCGGTGGTTTAGTGGTGGAATTAACCGAGAAGTTTTAAGAAAAACACCGGCGGTTATTTTTAACCATAAAGATTTAATGCATTCAGAGGTTTTATTAAAAGGATACGGTTTACCAATGCAGAGTTATCCTTATAGTTTTATTCCGGCAACAGATGCTTTCGTTAAAGCAATTCAACTAGGTTTAGGTTATGGCATGGTGCCCGAGCTTCAGGTTCAACCATTACTCGAAAATGGAACACTTATTGATATTATGCCTGAGGCTCAACTTGATGTTCCTTTATATTGGCATCACTGGAAAAGACAGTCGAAGCAACTCGATGTACTGACTGAAACGATTGTTCAGTCAGCAAAAGAGATATTGAGATAATTTTAGATCTTAGTTCTTAAATGTCGATTTGAGATGTGTTGAACATAAAATTCTATATCTTGTACTGAGTAACCTAAAAGTTGTCCGATTCTACGGTCGAGTTCTAGGCGCTCTTCAAGTTGAGTTGCTTTTAATGAATTTTCAATACATAACATGAGTTCATTCAAATCTGCTAAAGAAGCATCTTTATAGATCAGCATAATTGAAAAGGGGAAAGGCAGAGAAGTTTCAATGTCTTTACTGATCATAGATAAAGACCCTTGCTCAAGATGTTTTATAAATTCAATAGGTAATAACTCATAAAAATAAGCGATAGGTTTTTTGCCTGAAAGTAATAATTCTAGTTCTTGCCCTTCATGTGGGCCAAGCTTTCCAAGTGACTCAGTCATATCACTACTCTTGTTTTTATCTTTAATATTGTTATGCAAAATTCATGCACGGTGATGACATAGGCGTTGGTCATCACCGTTTAGTTAATAAATTAAGATTGTGTTAACTCAAGCGCACGTTGATAAGCGACTTTTTTCTTAATACCCGTTAAATCGGCAGCCAGTTGAGATGCCGCTTTAACTGATAAGTCTTGAAGTAAGCGCTTTAAAAGTTCATCTAGTTTTTCTTGTTCCAGATCTGTTTTTTCTGGTGCACCGCCAACTACAAGAACAATTTCACCTTTTTCTTGGTTATGGTCATTTTCAATAAAACTGACCAGATCTTTTAAGGTCATTTTTTTGATCGTTTCAAAAGTTTTGGTAATTTCACGTGCGAAACCCACAGGGCGGTTTTCACCAAATACTTCAGCCATATTTTTGACGCATTCTAAAATACGGTGTGGTGCTTCATAGAAAATTAAGGTCTGAGTTTCATTTTTAAGCTTTTCGAGTTGCGAAATACGTTGAGAAGCTTTTGATGGCAAAAAGCCTTCAAAACTAAAACGGTCACTTGGTAAGCCCACAGCACTTAACGCAGCAATTGCAGCACATGCACCCGGTACAGGCACAACTCTAATGCCATTTTCTTGAGCAGCTCGAACCAGTTTGAAACCTGGGTCACTAATAAGTGGTGTGCCTGCATCACTAATCAAAGCAATATTTTCACCAGCAAGTAGCTTTTGAACTAACTGCTCAATTTTATTACTTTCATTATGGTCGTGGCATGCGGTAAGTGGGGTAGATATATTATAGTGTTTGAATAATTGAGCTGACTGGCGTGTATCTTCGGCAGCCACAACAGAAACTGATTTTAAGATATCAATTGCACGGAAAGTCATATCATCTAAGTGCCCGATTGGGGTGGCTACAACAAATAACTGAGCACTCATTTGGTTTTTACTCCGTACAGATAAACAATTTTAATCGGTTAGTGTACCCGAAATTCTGTTTTTGGCGTGAACAATGTCAGTAGGCTTTTTATTTTTCAAAACATTTGCTTTTGATTTACTCAATTCAAAATATAAAAACGCAGAATCGGTATTAAGAGCATTTACATTTAAAAAAGGGGGAAACAAAAAAATCATGTTAGTTGCACAGCAGTTGGGCCAATGGGCTGAACAAACAGCACTAAAACTTTTAAAAGAACAAAATTATGAATGGGTCGCTAGTAATTATCATTCACGCCGTGGAGAGGTCGATCTGATTGTAAAACGCGGTAACGAATTGATTTTTGTTGAGGTAAAAGCGCGAGGGCAGGGAAATTATGGTCAAGCTTGTGAAATGGTGACTTTAAGTAAACAGAAAAAAATAATTAAGACGGCGATGAGGTTTTTACAGCGCTACCCATCTTATCAGGATTTTTATTGTCGTTTTGATGTGATTTGTTTTGATTTTCCACAGAAAATTGCAAAAACAGTACAGCAAGACTTTTCGAAATTCCATTATGATCTGCAATGGATCGAAAATGCATTTACTTTGGATTAAGAGTTCATTACTCTTTTGAGCAAATTAAAACCGATGTTTATGATCAAGCCAAGAAGAGATTGATAGGAGTCTGGTGGAGTGTTGAAACGTATTGCTGTAACAGCGCTTTGTGTCGCAAGTTTGTCAGGTTGCGCAAGTTTTATTTCTGGTGGAACAGGTACAGCTCCAGTTGGAACAGATAGTGGTGTACGTAGCTTAGGCCAAGTATTTATTGATTCTTCAATTAAGCGTACAGCGAATATTAACCTCTATAAGCTTGATCAGCGTTTTAAACAATCTCGTATTAACATCGAAAGCTTCCATAGCACAGTATTGTTAACTGGTCAGGTGCCAGATCCATACTTGAAACAGTTGGCAGAAGATAACGTTAAAGCCATGAGTGATGTGAAAGCTGTACATAACTATATTACAGTGGGTAACAAAGTAAGCTATAACACGATCATGCAAGATGCTGGGGTAACCGCAAATACACGTGCTTTATTAATGAAAGCGCCAGTTGTATCGGACAGTAAAGTACTTGTCCATACCGAGGATGGTGTTTTATATGTAATGGGTCGTTTAAACACAGCTGAAATTAATGACTTAAACAATGTGCTGCAAAATGTCGGTAACGTGACTAAGATTGTAACGCTTATTGATAACATTGATTTAGCGCCTGCTCCGGCAGCATCGACTGGCAACACAACAACTACGCCGGTAATTAATAATGTTCTTGCTCAACCAACAGTTCAAACTCCTGTTGCAATTGATCCGGACCAAACAGATCCAGCATCATCTACTGCACAATAAAATATGAACCTGATTGAACAATTACAAAGTAAAATTGAGCAGGCGAGAACTCTTTATAAAGAGTTCCGCCTGTATGATTTGGGGAGCTTTGCTTTAAACCGTTTTACACCAAAAGATGGTTTTGAGCAGGTTTTAAATGTGCGTTATGGCTTAAAGCCTCGCCATCGTCTAGATATTTATCGTTCTACTAAACGCTTAGCTCATCGACCACTCATTGTTTTTGTACACGGTGGTGCTTGGCAACATGGTAATAAACGAGACTATTTATTTATTGGCGAAGCATTTACAAAAGAAGGTTATGACGTTGCTGTCATTAACTATCAACTTGCGCCAAAAAATATTTTTCCAAGTTATGTAGATGACTTAACGCAAGCGTTAAATTATTTGCATCAAAATCAGGAAAAACACGAAATCTCGACTGAGAATATTGTGCTTATGGGACATTCGGCAGGTGCATTTAATGTAATGTCGGCTGTTTATCACCCTGACTCACCTAAGATTGAATGTTTAGGGAAAATTAAGGCAATAGTCGGATTAGCTGGTCCGTATCATTTTGATTATAAGGGTGATCCGCTTGCTGAAGATGCTTTTGATCAAGGTGTTTCTTATAAAGAGGTGATGCCTTATTATCTTGTAAAACAAAATAATATTAAGCATTATCTACTCATGGCTGAAAATGATCAGCTCGTAAAGCAGCATAATACTTTGGATATGGATCAAGCCCTTAGAGAGAAGGGAAATCATAGTCATATTGCTATTATCCCTAAAACTGGCCATATAACGATTTTGGCCAGTCTATCGAGTTTTGTAAGTCACTACTTCAGAACAAAACGAACCATTTTGCACTTTCTTGATGAAGTATTCTAAAACATCTGTTTGAGAGCGCGCAGATTACTTTGCTTGAGTAATCTGCGTAATCATTGCGTGTGCAATACTGCCTTTAAATGGAATTTCAGGAAGCTGATCAAATTTAAAGAACTGCGCATCGGCAATTTCATCTTCCTGCAAAGAAATTTCACCTGACTCATATTCAGCTCTAAACGCAATCATAAGATTACTTGGAAACGGCCAAGGTTGACTTGACATATATTGGATATTTTTGAGTTTAAGCCCCACTTCTTCTAAAGCTTCGCGTTGAACAGCTTCTTCAAGAGTTTCGCCAACTTCGACAAAACCTGCAATCAAACCATACATGTTGGTTTTATTGTGAATTGATTTTGCTAATAAGATTTCATCATCACCTTTAGTAATGATAGTAATGATACATGGGTTTACGCGAGGGTACTGATGATAACCGCAAGCAGGGCATACCATTGCATATTCGGTTGAGTGGACTTCGGTAGCGTGTCCACAGTGGCTACAAAATTTGTGATTACGTCGCCATTCGAGCAACTGTACAGCACGACTTGCCTGTAAAAATTGCTCTTTTGACCAGTTGGAAATAAGTTGACGAATTGGAACGAGTTGCAGACCTTCCGGTATAGCTTCTTCACTCAGCAGGTCACGTGCAATGACCTGTTCGTCATGAGTGAAAAGCAGATCACTTGCTAACTTTTCGACTTTGGGTAATTGGAAGTTTTGGTCAACCAATAATTGTTGGTGATGAAAAATATAAGCAAGTGATAATTCAGACATTAAGCTGCCTTTTTTTGAAGTTGTTGACTACTTAGCAATGCTACATCAAACATGGATTGTAGAACAGGCTGTTTATTTTTTAAATTGTCAACTAACATATCTAGTCCAGCTAATACGTTAAAAATACAGTGAATCTGGTCGTGACTAAAAGGTTGGTTCTGTTCGATTTGCTGCTGTACAAATTTAGCAGTTTCAAGCAGAGCATTTTGTTGAACCGTACTTCCTAAAAATTCAGCCGCGCCAGCCAATTCTTTTAATGAGCCTGCAATCGCTTCAATATTTTGAGTTTGATCGTTGGCATATAAGGTCAAACTTTGGCATACAAAATCGATTAAATTTTTTGTCTCATTTAATAACATTTCATGTGCTTCATCTAAGCGATCTAAAGAAATATTAGTGTTGTTCACACGAATTTGTAGACGGTTGGATGAATAATTGCGTACTAAAATACCAATAGCGTTCATAGCAGATAAAATGCTCTTCATGAGCTGCTGAGCATAGTTTTCATTACTCAATATATTGATTTGACTTAAACTGCTGGCTTGTTGGGAAAGCTCTGAAGCAGCTTCATTTAAGTTAAGTAATTTAAAAGTATGAGCAAGTTGCATAAGGCTGCTTTGAAGTTGCTGAGCCTTTTCTGGCGACATGTTTTGGTAGTTATATTCAATATCATTACGAACTTTATTCATTTCGCTTAAGATTAATTGACTGACCGTTTGCATGGTATCAAAGTCTGGTCCATACAAATGTTGGCTCAGTGCTTTAAGTTGAGTGTCGGTGAGAAACTCATGACCAATGTTTAGTTGCCCACGAATTTGCTTTGCGAGGTGATCTTCTTGTCCAATTACAATACTGATGATATCTGCTAATGCAGTTAATTTTGCTTCAAAGCTTTCTGGCGATGCTAAAAATAGGCCTATAGCATTTTCAAGATTAATCAATACACGTAAGCGAGCATCATTTAAAACAAGTTCATCAATATGATTAAAGGTGGAGTTCACTAATTGCCAATATTGTTGGCTTGGTTGACCATGAGCCATACTGATTAAATAGCTACCAACAAGTTTGAATGCCTGAAAGTCTCGAGCACTTTCAGTTTTATTTAAAAACTGATGCAAAGATAATTTATAAAGTTGATGGATAAATTGAGTTTTTTCATTGATGAGCACTTCGGGTAACGGTAACTCAAGTGAAGTTGTTGTAAGGTTTGAAGCAATCTGCTGGCCAGATGAAGTTAATGGCTTGTTTAAGGCTTTTTCTAAATTGTTTAGAGTGTCCAAAAGAAACTGAGGGACTTCAACTTCACGTAAACAAATAAACTCAATATAGCGTTTCACCATAGTCGTGCCTTCACTTAGAGCAACAACCTCATCGGTGTTGATGTGTTCGGGCTTAGCCATAATTTTTTGCATCAACTCGGTTGAATATTGAGTGATTTTTGCTAAATAGGGGATATCAATGAGGCGTAATACTTGAGTGCATTGTTTAAATTGTTCTAATGCATCATCAATACCAAAAGGGAGAGCCTGCTCTTCAATTAATGTACTTACAGCACCTTCCACCAGTTTTATTGAGTTATCAATTTCATTCTTGATAATAAGTAACGCTGTTGGATCAAATTGGATCGAATTATGCTCAGACATAAAAATTCCCCTTTGCAAAAAAAATCAATTGTTATATTCGTCATGGCTCAATATTTTGAGCTAAAAATCTATATGACTAATATAACTTAACTTGCAAAAGGGGAAACTAAAAAAACATTAGAGAATCAAAAATTTATTTTGCAAAAAAGCAAGGTTCTCCATGTTTTTTCTCAAATTCTTTGACCCAAGTCTCATGTATGTTCAACTCTTCATCTGAAGGGTAAATAACGGGTAAATCAATTTGAATTCTAGCTTTGGTTGTTTTTTGTTGATCACTTTCGCTTTGAGAGAGCGCATCCATATCAAAGGAAACTTGACCACCAGTCATTGCCAAGTAAACATCAGAAAGAATTTCAGCATCGAGTAACGCACCATGGAAGGTACGGTCGCGCGCTGGAATTTCATAACGTCTAACTAAGGCATCAAGTGAGTTTTTCTGTCCAGGATGCTTATTTTTGGCTAAAGCTAAAGTATCGGTAACTTCACAAACTTCTGAAAGAGCAGGTAACCCAACACGTCTAAACTCCATATCTAGGAAGTTCATATCGAAGGTTGCGTTATGAGCGATAATTTCTGCACCCTTTAGATACTCAAATAAAGTATCTGCAATGTCCGCATAGACAGGTTTATCTTTTAAGAAATCATCACTGATACCGTGAATGTTTTCTGACTCACCCACTGGTTTTTCAGGGTTAATATAAATATGAATCGAACTGCCTGTAAGCTTACGGTTAATCATTTCGATGGCGCCGACTTCAATAATACGGTCGCCATCTTGGAAATAAAAACCAGTCGTTTCAGTATCGAGAATGAGCTGACGAGGGCCTTGTAATTTAAGCTTTGCTTCGGTAACAATAATTTGAGGATGAATATTGCTACTTTGTTGCTTTGTTTCTTGCTCTACAGCTTCAATCTCATTTACTTCTTCGTCTAAAGTATTCATCTCAACTTCTTGTGATGGTTCAAGAGCCACATCTTCATCTTCGCTTGTTTCAACCAGATCAAACCCGAAAGGATCATCTAGCAACCAGTCCTGTTCAGGCTTTTTTATATCTTGCGGTGCAGCCACAGACTGTGGTTGCTTGATTTCTTGAGCTGTTTTATCTGCACCTAAATTTGCAAGTTGGTCTGCCATTTCATTGCCAGGATGTCCTGCATGACCTTTAATCCAGTTCCATTCAATATTTCTACCTGCGCAAACAGCATCAAGTTTTTGCCATAGGTCAGGATTTTTAACATCTTTCCAATTTTTCTTTTTCCAGCCATGAATCCATTCTGTAATGCCTTGCTTTACATAATTTGAGTCTGTCCAGACAATTAATTGTGCATCAGGAGGGCAAAAAGAAATTCCTTCAATAGCCGCAGTAAGTTCCATACGGTTATTGGTTGTGTCGGGTTCGCCGCCAAATAATTTATGTTCACCCTGTTCGGTAATGACATATGCACCCCAACCACCTAAACCGGGATTGCCACGACATGCACCATCAACATACAGTGTGATTGTTTGAGACATAAATCGAAACCTAAACTGAAAGAAAAAGAACTGAATATGGTGTATTGTATACGCAAAAAGTTCGGTTCCATCGTTACAAAGCAAGCTTTTTTTAATTTCTTGTAACATTTCCATGCAAATGACATTAAATTATTGCCTTGTCTATCTTGCATGCTTTACTACAATGGCATCGAAGACCTAGGGTTTGTGGGCAGACCCCAAGAAATATTACGCGAGTTGTTTGGAAGTTTTTATGTATAAACCAACCACATTTGTGTGGCAGCCATCTGCAGCATCATTATTCAAAATTACAGTACTTAGCTCTGCTTTAGCTGCGTTGGGTATTACAACAGGCTGTTCTTCGACTCCGCAATCTGCAAAAACCTCGAAAACAAAACAGGTCAGTGGAGCAGGCTATCTTGATGCAAGCAGTCTGGACTCGTTAGAAGATTTACTTTCAGCAACGGATATGCGTGCTGTAGAAGGCGACCGTTTACTTATTTTAAAACACGGTGACGTCTGGAAGCGTATGGCTGTAGGCTTCAAAATGGACCTCAATCATTGGGATCCACGCATTGAAGCGCAGCGTAGTTGGTTTATCTCACGTCAGCCCTACCTTGACCGTTTAAGTGCTCGCGCAAGTCGTTATTTATATCATACTGTGAAAGAAGCAGAACGCCGTGGTCTTCCAACCGAACTTGCATTATTACCCGTGATTGAAAGTTCATATGACCCTGCTGCAACAAGTAGTGCAGCAGCAGCAGGCTTATGGCAGTTTATTCCAAGTACTGGTCGTATTTATGGTTTACAACAAACGGGTATGTACGATGGTCGTCGTGATGTTGTTGAATCTACACGTGCTGCGTATGAGTTTTTAGGAAGCTTATATAACCAGTTTGGTTCATGGGAGTTGGCTTTAGCAGCTTATAACGCTGGTCCGGGGCGTATTCAACAAGCGATTAACCGAAATCAGGCTGCAGGTCTACCAACGGACTACTGGTCACTAAAACTTCCACAAGAAACCATGAACTATGTTCCACGTTTCTTGGCAGTTGCTCAAATTATTAAAAATCCGCGTGCTTATGGGGTTTCATTACCGCCGATTGCAAACAGACCCCATTTCCGTGAAGTCACGTTATCTGCACCATTGTCTTTAAATGAAATTGCATCAGTAACTGGTCTTAGCCGTGCTGAGCTATATGCATTAAACCCAGGCTATCGTGGTGAAACAGTAGACCCTGCAAGCCCAATGCGTATTTTAATTCCAGCTGATGTAAGCCCGTCAGTTGATAACAAATTAAAAGCCATGAAAGCTGGTGGTAGCAGTTCAGGTTGGTGGGCAAATGTCACATCTCCATCTAAACCAACTACAACCACCTCAACTTCAGTTACTGTTAAAACTACACCGGCGACACAGGTTCAGCCTGTAAGACCAACTACACCTACCAAAACAACCGGTAGCTCTGTAACGGTAAAAACTTCTACACCTCGTGGATCTGATGCTTTAGCTGCTTTTGCCGCCTCAGCTGATGTACCGAGTGCACCACGTATTCCAGTTGCAGTCACACCTGCGACCAATGTAAAACCTGTAAGAACAGAACCGCCAATTTCAGCAGTTGAGCGTGAGAAAATTTTAGCGGCAGTTCGTGCTGAAGGTGAGAAAGAAACAGTTGAGCAAGCTTTACAGCCGCAAGCTACACAAGCTGAAAAAGACCAAGTGGTTGCCGAGCTAAAAGCAATTGCACCGCAAGGTACCGAAATTGTTGATCCTTATGACGGTAAAATTAAGCTAACTGCGATTCAAACGAGTTTGTCAGTTGCTGAACAGCAAGGTAAAGAATTAAGTAAAGGCTTTGCTTACCCGAAAACTTTAGCTGAAGATGCAAGTGTTGCGAACTCTGAAGATGGTCAGCGTAATAAAGATAAGCCTTACATTAAAACGGATACTGATGTTGTTGTTGTACAGCCTAAAGGTAAGCGTAGTACCTATACCGTACAACCGGGTGATACATTAGCAATTATTGCGATGAAAAATGGTGTGAACTGGCGCGATGTCGCTAAGTGGAACCAGATTGATCCTGAAAAGACATTATTTGTAGGAACTAGCCTGTATTTGTATGATGCTAAACCGCAAGAGGTTGAATCTACTGCAAAATCGGCAGCTAAACCTGATGTATATGTTGTTCAAGCAAATGACAGCTTAACGGGAGTGGCAAATCAATTTAATTTGTCTGTGAAACAGCTTGCTGAATACAACGATTTATCGGTAAGCGATGGTCTATTTGTTGGCCAAAAGTTGCATTTAAAAGAGCCTAAAGGCAACCGTACTTCTGCTAAAGCAGAACAACCTAAAGCAGTTCAGGCAAGTACACGTCGTATTGCAACAAAAAGCTATACAGTTAAACGCGGCGAATATTTGAAGTTAATTGCAGATCGTTACGCATTATCTAACCAAGAATTAGCAGAGCTAACGCCAGGATTGTCGGCTGGTAGTAACTTAATGGTTGGTCAGAAAATCAATGTACCTGCAAAAGAAGTTACTGTCGATGAAGTTGATGATAATAAAGCTTCTGGTAAATATGAAAAACTTGCAGCAGGACCGTCGTATAAAACTGAAAGCTATAAAGTGCAGCGTGGTGATACATTATCAAGTATCGCGATCAAGTCTAAAATTAGCCTAGCTGAACTTGCTGAACTAAATAACTTAAAAGCCAATAGCCATGTACAGCTTGGTCAAAACTTAAAAGTACCTGCTGGTGTAAGTGTTCCAGATCACTATGTTGTTCAATCTGGCGATAGCTTGCATGCGATTGCAGCTAAATATAACTTACAAACCAGTTATTTGGCTGATTTAAATGGTTTGTCGCGTACAGCAGGTGTTCGTGCTGGTCAGCGTTTAAAATTGACAGGTGAGGTTGAAACACCAAGCAAGACTTCTACTAAAAATGTCAAAGAAGAAACGCCAGAGACTTATACGGTCAAATCTGGTGATAGCTTAGGGAATATCGCCAACCGCTATCATTTGCAGTTAGATTACCTTGCCTCATTGAATGGTTTATCTCGTAACAGTAATGTTCGTGTTGGTCAACGTTTAAAATTAACAGGTGATGTGCCACCAGTAGAAACAGCAAAAGTTGATACGGCGAAATCAGCAGCTAAACCTGTTGCAGCCGGAAAAAATACTGAAAAGTATACGGTTAAAGCTGGCGAGTCGTTACATACGATTGCAAGCCGTGCAGGTATTTCAGTTCGTGAACTTGCTGAAATGAATGCATTAAAAGCAAATGCAAACTTACAGCGCGGACAAAATATTGTAATTCCAAAAACTGTTGTGGAATACAAAGTTAAACGTGGTGATACTTTAATTGGTCTTGCAAGTAAATATGGTTTAGAAACTACTTTACTGGCGGAACTCAATAACTTAACACCGTCGACTCAATTACGTATTGGCGATATTATTAAAGTGCCTAATTTATAGAATAATTAGAACTTTATGCAAAAGTTATATCCTCAACTGAGCCTGCTAGTCGGGCTCAGTGTCTTTTCACAAGTTGTATTCTCTGCACAGCAAATCACGCCTTATATCGCAATTCACTCTAAGCCTAAATATTTAACAATGGCTGCAATGCCTTATGCCAATCCGAATGCACCAAAAGGTGGAGTATTGAGTCGGGCTGCGCAAGGGACTTTTGATAATTTAAACAGCATGAACGGTAAGGGGAACGCGACAGAAGGAGTAAATTATCTTTTTGATACTTTAATGACTCAGTCACTCGATGAAGTTGGAGTTTTATATCCACTTTTAGCTGAGAGAGTTTCCTATGATCCAGAAAGAACGCAATCGATTACCTTCTATTTAAATCCCAAAGCACGCTTTAGTAATGGACAGCCTTTAACAGCAACGGATGTAAAATTTAGCTTTGATATCTATCAAACCAAATCTAATTTTGGCCTACAAATGTATCTTGCCGACTTGGCAAAAACAGAAGTTATAAATCCTCATCAAGTTAAATTCACTTTTAAGTCTAGCCATAATCCAAAAATGCCATTTGTTGTGGCGAGCTTACCGATTTACTCAAAAGCAGACTGGCAGAACCGTGACTTTACTCGTATTACTTTGCAACCGATTATAGGTTCAGGGCCGTATGTGGTTGAGAAGATTGATGCTGGACGTAGTATTAGCTATAAACGAAACCCAAATTATTGGGCAAAAGATTTGCCTATTAATAAAGGGCGCTATAACTTCGACCATTTAAAATATGTTTATTACCGAAATTGGGATATTGCATTCGAAGGTTTTAAATCTGGGCAATATACCTTGCATGAAGAAACTAATCCTAAAAAATGGGTCACTGACTACAAGTTTCCAGCGGTAAAATCAGGTTTAATCACGCTATATAAGTTTAGACACCATAATCCGATTGCAACTGAAAGTTATGTGTTTAACACACGACAAAAACCTTTAAACGATATTCACTTTAGACAAGCCTTAACCTATGTCTATGACTTTGAATGGCAAAATAAAGCTTTGTTTTATGGACAATATCTAAGACTACAAAGTTATTTTGAAAATAGTGAGTTGTCAGCAACAGGACGTCCTTCAAAGAGTGAGCTCACTATATTAAAGCCTCTTTTGCCAAAGCTTTCTCCAGTCATGCAAAAAGCTGTTTTGACAGACTGGAAATATCCGGTCTCGGATGCCAGTGGTTTTAACCGTCAAAACTTATTAATCGCAAGACAATTACTCATTCAAGCAGGCTATAAAATCAAAGAAGGGCAGTTATATACTCCTGAAGGCCAGCCTGTAAAAATTGAGTTCCTCATTCAGCAAGATGGCAAACAAAGAACACTGATGCCATTTGTAAGAAATTTAAAAAAATTAGGAATTAATATTAATTTACGGCAGGTTGATGCGCCGCAATATTTAGAGCGTACACGCCGTTATGACTTTGACATGACTACGATGAATTTGCCGCAATCTTTAAATCCGGGCAATGAACAGGCTCAGTTCTGGGGAAGTGCCGCAGCAGTTCAAGATGGTAACTATAATTACGCTGGTATTCGTAATCCGGTTATTGATGAAGTCATTTCAAAACTGGTGACTGCCAAAGACCGTGATCAGCAAATCACTTATACTCATGTTCTTGACCGATTGCTTCGCGCAGGATATTACCAGATCCCGACTTATGGGAAAGGGGATTATTGGTATGCGTACTGGAATATGTATCAGCAACCTAAAGTGAAACCTGTGCTCTCGGCTGGTATAGAGTATTGGTGGAGTAATCCAAACCAAGCCAAAAAAATTGCCCAATATTTACATCAACAATAAAAGCACGTATCTAAAGGAAATCCTGTTATATGGGTTCATATATTCTTAAGCGACTTCTTTTAATGATTCCAACGTTGTTCATTATTTTATTGATCAACTTTGTGGTCGTGCAAATTGCACCGGGTGGACCTGTAGAACAAGCAATCCATGAGGTAGAAAGTGGCGTAGGAGCAGGGCGGATATTAGGTACTGAAATGTACTATCAGGGTGCTAAAGGATTAAGCCCCGAAATGGTAGAGCAAATTAAAGCACAATACGGTTTTGACCATCCTCCAGTAGAACGTTTTTTACTGATGTTAAAGGGCTATTTGACTTTAGACTTTGGACAAAGCTTTTTTAAAGATAAACCAGTAGTTGAGTTGCTTTGGGAAAAAATGCCTGTGTCGATCTCGATTGGGCTATGGAGCACTTTGCTGATTTATCTTATTTCAATTCCACTTGGAATTAAAAAAGCGAAACAACAAGGTTCTTGGTTTGATCGTTCCACTTCTTTATTGCTAGTGGTGGGTTATGCGGTACCCAGCTTTGTCTTTGGCATACTGCTTATTGTTTTTTTTGCGGGTGGGTCATATTTTCACTGGTTTCCATTGCAAAGCCTGGTATCAGATAACTTTCATCAATTGAGTTTTTTTGGAAAAATTACGGACTATTTATGGCATATGACTTTGCCACTTATTACGATGGTCTTAGGTGGTTTTGCGAGCCTAACTTATTTAACTAAGTATTCATTTTTAGAAGAACTCAATAAACCTTATGTCTTGGCAGCTTACGCAAAAGGCCTAAATAGCCAGCAAGTTTTATATAAACATGTATTTCGCAATGCCATTTTAGTGGTACTCGCCGGATTGCCGGAGACTTTGGCAGGTATTTTCTTTGTCGGAAACCTTTTCATTGAAATTATTTTTCACCTAGATGGTGTGGGATTATTAGGTTTTGAAGCGATTGTTCAACGAGACTATCCGGTTATTTTCGGCGTATTGTTTTTCTTCACGCTGTTTAGTCTACTTTTACGACTTATTTGCGATGTGCTGTATCAATGGATTGATCCGCGTATTCACTTTGACGCACAAGGAGGCAAATAATGTCTTTAATTGTGCAGTCACGGCTGCAAAAGTTTAGGCAACATAAATTAGGTTGGGCAAGCTTTGTTTTGTTTAGCCTCATTTTGGCGATGTCTTTAGCTGCTGAGTTCATTGCTAACGATAAACCATTGTTGGTGAAATATGAGGACGCTTATTATTTGCCTGTTTTTAAATCATATCCCGAAACTACTTTTGGTGGCGTGTTTGAAACAGAAGCAGATTATAAAGACCCCGCTGTACAAGAGCTTATCAATCATAACGGATGGGCAATTTGGCCCCTTATAAGATTTTCTTACCAGACTCCTAATTTAGACTTGGCTGTACCTGTGCCATCGCCACCTTCTAAGCAGAACTGGTTAGGGACAGATGACCAAGGGCGAGACGTGCTTGCACGTATTCTCTATGGGCTTAGAGTCTCATTACTTTTCGGCTTGGCTTTAACAGCTTGTGCAGCACTACTTGGTATTTTTGTGGGTGCTATACAAGGTTACTATGGTGGCTGGGTTGATTTGTTGGGGCAACGACTGGTAGAAGTCTGGAATGGTTTACCCATGCTCTTTATGGTCATGATTTTAGTCAGCATGTTTACCCCAAATGTATATTGGCTATTTTTTATTATGCTGTTCTTTAGCTGGACTGTACTGGTAGGAATTGTCCGTGCCGAATTTTTAAAAGCGCGTCAACTTGACTATGTGCGTGCGGCTCAGGCTTTAGGTGTAACTGATAGAGCAATTATCTTTAAGCACATTTTGCCAAATGCCATAAGTTCTAGCCTGTCGCAATTACCTTTTATTTTGACTACTAATATTATTGCTTTAACCGCACTCGATTTCTTGGGCTATGGTTTACCGCCAGATGCTGCCTCTTTAGGTGAGTTGTTGTTGCAAGGTAAAAATAACTTAGATGCACCGTGGTTGGCTTTATCGGGCTTTTTTAGCTTGGCTTTTGTGTTGTCATTATTAATTTATATTGGGGAGGCGGCACGCGATGCATTTGACCCAAGAAAATAACTTAAATGTAGATGCTACATTGCTAAATATAGAAAACCTTTCAATCTCTACACAAGATCAGCTTTTATTGGAGGGTCTCAATTTAAATTTGCAAGCTGGAGATACGCTTGCAATTGTAGGGGAAAGTGGTTCAGGTAAGACAATAAGCTGTTTGGCAATGATGGGATTATTACCAGAAAAATTAAAAACATCTGGTCGTATTATTATTGATTCAAAAAATATTTTAGAAACAGATGAAAAGACAAAAACACATATACGTGGCCGCCAAATTGCCATGATTTTTCAGGAGCCTTCTACGGCTTTAAACCCATTGCATCGTGTTGAAAAAATTGTCGGTGAACATTTCATTTTACAAGGTTGGTCAAAGGCAAAAGCTCAGCAGCAGGTAATTCAATTATTAAAAGACGTAGGAATTGCTAATCCAGAGTACATTTTAAAACGTTATCCACATGAGCTTTCAGGTGGACAAAAACAGCGGGTGATGATTGCGGCTGCGCTAGCGCTTCAACCTAAAATTTTAATTGCAGATGAACCAACTACCGCGCTTGATGTGATTTTACAGACGCAAATTTTAGAGTTACTGAGGTCTTTGCAAAGTAAATATGGCATGGCGCTAATTTTGATTAGCCATGATTTAAATTTGGTACGCCGTTATGCCAATGAGCTGATTGTATTACACGAAGGACAAGTTGTAGAGCAAGGTCAGCTTCAGCAAATCTTTAAAAATCCTGCGTCAATTTATACTCAGCAACTGTTAGATCATGATCTTGGTTTTGCTGAGCAGCCTTCAATCAGTCATAACATTTTATCTGTTCAACAACTCAATGTTAAATATCCAATTCGACGTGGTTTCTTTAACCGTATTCAGGGTTATACCACTGCTATTGAAAATGTAAGCTTTGAGCTTGCCCAAGGCGAAGCATTAGGCGTTGTGGGGGAGAGTGGTTCGGGTAAAACCTCATTGGCTTTGGCTCTGGTTCGATTAATTAAAAGTGAGGGGCAAATTATCTTTTTAGGGCAAGACATAAACTACTTAGAACAAAAAGCTTTGCGTAAGATTAGGTCAGACTTACAAATTGTTTTCCAAGACCCATTTGGTAGTTTAAACCCGCGTATGACGGTAGGGCAGATTATTGCTGAAGGCTTAAAAGTGAAAGCTGTAGCCGATCACGAGATCAAACAGCAAGTTAAATCTGCTTTAGTAAAAGTTGAGTTGGCTAAAGACTTTCAACACCGCTATCCGCACGAGCTTTCGGGTGGACAACGTCAACGCGTTGCTCTAGCACGAGCTTTAGTGGTTCAACCTAAACTTTTAATTTTAGATGAGCCAACGTCCGCCTTAGATCGAACGACTCAAAAAGCCATGATTCAATTATTGCGACGTTTACAACAAACTGAGCACCTAAGCTATATTTTTATTAGTCATGATTTAAATGTGGTTAAAGCACTGTGTCATAAAGTGATGGTATTACGGCATGCAAAAGTTGTTGAATATCAGCTGACTGAACAGTTATTTAATGACCCTAAAACTGAATATACCAAGCAATTAATTACGGCGAGTCTTTAATTTATTTAAATAAGTCTATGTTTTATAATAATAAATATTATTTAAATTTTTTATGCAAAAAGTTGCATTTCTCTATACTTTTTAAATTTGACATGTGCTATTGTCAGTTATCGATTTTCCCTTGACATGACCTATAACTCATCTAAATTAGAGTAATTACTCTAAAGTATTAAAAGAGGTTAACCATGAGCCAGATTGCACAACCAATCACAATTCGAAATACCACATTTAAAAACCGAATTATTAAAGGTGCAATGAGTGAGGCACTTGCAAACTATGAGGGGCAGCCAAATGATTTACATTTAGGTTTGTATGGTGCATGGGCCAAAGGTGGTTTGGGCTGTGCGATTACTGGAAATGTTATGGTCAATGTAGAGGCTAAAAACGAACCAGGCGTGGTGGTGATTGAAACCGAGCGTGACCTAGAGCGTTTAAAAGAATGGGCAGCGGTTGGTAAACAATATGGAATGGTACAGCTCATTCAATTGTCTCATCCAGGCCGTCAGTGCCCTAAAGGCTTAAATAAAGAAACAGTTGCACCTTCGGCAGTTCCTTTTAGCCCAGCTTTAGCGACTATGTTTGGTACGCCACGTGCGCTTACACATGAAGAAATTCTAGATATTATTAAACGCTTTGCAACAGCTGCCCGCATTTGTGAGAAAGCAGGTTTTGAAGGGGTGCAGTTACATGGTGCACATGGCTATTTAATTAGCCAGTTTTTATCACCATTAACCAATAAGCGTACAGACCAATGGGGTGGTTCAGTTGAAAACCGTACTCGCTTTTTACTAGAAGTTTATAAGGCTGTACGTGAAGCAACCTCAGAGAATTTTATTATTTCAGTTAAGCTTAACTCGGCTGACTTCCAGCGCGGTGGTATTAGCGAAGAAGATGTGATTTCAGTATTTAAAGCCGTTGATGAAGCCGGAATTGACTTAATTGAAATTTCAGGTGGAACTTACGAAGCACCAGCAATGGCTGGCGTCAAAGCTGATAAACGTAAGGCAAGTACCATTGCACGTGAAGCATACTTCTTAGACTTTGCTGAAAAAATCCGTCAGCATGTAAAATGTAAACTTATGGTGACAGGTGGCTTCCGTACAGTCGAAGGTATGAATGCTGCTCTGGCAAGTGGTGCATGTGACTTTATTGGCATTGCTCGTCCACTTGCAGTCGAAACGGATTTAACTGATCGTTTAATTGCAGGCCAAGACGTTCGCTATGCCGTAAAACCAATTAAAACAGGTTTGCCTTTTGTCGATAAGATGGCGATTATGGAAATCATTTGGTACGCAGCACAATTTAAAGCTATTGGACAAGGTAAAAAGCCAAATCCTAAACTGTCACCTTTAATTGTGTTTTTAAATTATGCCAAGGGCAATATTAAGGCTGTTGTTCAAGGACGCGTGAATTCGCGTAAATCTGCATAAATAAATTACCAAGCAATAGCCCAGTAAGTTTGAAAAGTAGAAGCAGACCATTGACCTTTAATTAGAGCATTTTTAAAGGCGGGTCTGTTTTCTATCTGGGCAAGATAACGCTGTATATGTTTAAAGTGGCTGTAATTTGGTGAGCAAGCCAATAATGGAAACCACATCAAAATATCAGCAGTAGTAAACTGATCTCCCGCGAACCATAAGTGACGTTCTAAATGTTTATCAATCATGCTCATGTGTCTTTGTAATGATTGATTGAGATAGCCTTGATCAAATCCATATTTTAAAAGCTTAGGAACGAAACGGACCAGAAAAGGCGTGCGTTCTGCAATTTGGTGAAAGATTTGCTTGAGTACCAGATCTGGAATGAATGTCGCCTCACAATAATTCTTCCAATAATAAAAGTTTTGAAGTTGTTGGCTTAGTAAATTGTTCTGGCTCAGTTGTGGGTGTAAATGAGAGAAATAATCTAGAATTGCTGAGGTTTCAGCCAAAATTGAAGTTTGCTCTTGTTCAATAATTTCGAGAGTTGGAAATTTTGATAGTTGATGCGGTGAGTTATTATTTTTGTCTTCGTCCGAATGATATTTAGTGATGAGATCATAGTTGAGCCCTAATTCTTCTAAAAACCAAATAATGCGTTGAGAGCGTGAATTTTGTAAATGAAATAATCGAATTTGCATGTCATGTTCAAATTATAGTTTTGATCTATTTTTAGTATAGGGTAGAACATAGCTTAAGTATAATAAAATATTTATAAATCATAAATTTATAATATTTTATATGAGGAAATAAAGGCCACCGTATTTTTAGACAGTGGCTTTTTTAATGACTAATATCCCTAGTGAGATCTTACGCGGTAAAAGGCTGATGTTTGGTTCTTTTAATTTAGAACGTATAGCTTATACCTAATTGAACAGTACGTGATTCACCAGGATAGGCATATAAATTAAAAGCACTTTCATCATAAACTCTGTCAAAAATATTCTTCACGTCTAAGTTAAGGCGTAATTTTGGCGTTGCCTGATAATAAGACACGAGGTCAGTAACTGCATAGCCTTTCATGGTGTAGGTACTAATGGCTGTTTGACCTGCACGTTTATCAATATATTTTTGATTGATACCTAAGCCCAACCCTTGTAAAGGCCCATTCTGAAATTCATAAATATTTAAAAGATTAAAACTATTTTTTGGAATGTTGGCTAGAGCCGTCCCTTTTTGCAAGCTATTGTCTTTAGTTACTTCTGCATCTGTATAGACATAGCCGCCAATAATTTTCCAAGCAGGCGTAATTTGCCCTGCAATATTTAACTCTATACCACGGCTACGAACTTCACCTGCTGCTACTTTATAGACTGAATCAACAGGATCTAGGGTTAAGACATTTTCTTTGTTGGCATAAAAAATAGCGGAATCAATTGATAACATATTATCAAGTGCTTGCCATTTAAAGCCTAACTCGTAAGCTAAGCCTTCTTCAGGATCAAACCCGTCTCCATTACGGCTAGCACCAGTGTTTGGCTTAAAAGATTTTGCAGCATTACTGTAGATGGAAAGATCGTCACTGGCTTTATAGACTAAACCTAAACGTGGAATAAATGCATTATGACTGGTATTCCAATTTGCGGTATTCGGTAATAGGTTCTTATAGTCATGCTCATAATGTTCAAAACGTAAGCCTAGTAGCGCGCTTAAACGCTCATTTAAATCGACTTGGTCTTGTAAAAAAAGGGCAGTGGTTTTTAAGTTTTCACGGTCATGTGTAGTTACACGATAAAGCTCAGGCAGAGGCTGCCCTAAAACAGGGTTGTAGATATTAATAGGGTAGCTACCGACATCTCCACTTGAGCGAATAATGTATGACTTATAATCATAGTTTTCATATTCAAGCCCAGTCACTAAGGTGTTTGCTAAACCCAAAAACTGGAATTTACCTGTTAGGTTAATTTGAGCATCGGTATCTTGCCACTTTAGTTCACGGTAGTTGTAATTTCGACTTAGCGTTTCCCCATCATTTTGAATTCCATTTGCTTCTACTGCATAGCCATGTAACTTGCCATTTAAATATTGCACACCAGCATTGAGCTTCCAGTCATTTCCAAGCTCGTGTTCAACTCTTAATTGAGCCATATTGTTGTCATTGTAAAGTCGGTTGTTGTCTTTACCCGTTTCCCACAAATAAGTGTCTGGTGAACTAATAAAAGACTTCTGACCTGCATAGCGTGTTTGGCCACGGTCAAGCGGATGTTGGTTCCTTAAAATATCGGCTTCGAAGGTAACTTTAGTCATGTCTGAGGCCTGCCATTGAATGACTGGAGCAATGCCATAACGTTTAGATTCAACATGATCACGATAACTATCACCACCTTCTGCAATCACATTGAGGCGATAACCGATGTTTTCCGCATTAGGTACAGTTCCTGTCGTGTCTACCGTCGTGCGGTATAAACCTTCACTGTTGAGCTGGGCATCTAAAGTTGTTTGTTGCTCAGACTTTGGTGTTTTAGAAATTAAGTTAAAAGTACCGCCTGGGTCACCACGGCCATATAAGCTAGAAGAGGGCCCACGTAAAACATCTATGCGTTCAATGGTATTACTATCTGGCGCATTTGGATAGCCACGGTTAATTGGAAACCCGTTTCGATAAAACTCACCACTGGTAAACCCACGCACGTTAAAACCAGTTAGACCTTGACCACCAAAGTTATTAGCACGAGTCACGCCGCCAGCTAAATCAAGCGCCTCAATTAAACGAGTAGCGCCAATATCTTCAATTACTTTTTGGGTGACCACACTGACCGACTGAGGGGTATCTTTTAAAGCAATTTCACTGCGTGTTGCACTACTCGAACTATCAACTTTATAAGTTTGATCTGATGCCTGTTGGGCTTTAATTTTAATAGTGGCAAGAGTAGTTGAAGAAGTGTCTGTATCTGCAAAAGCAGAGGAGATACAGCATAGTTGAGCAATGCTCAGGGAGAGGAGGCGAAGCTTAAGATCCATTTAAAACCTTGTTGATAATAAATATCAGTATAAAAATAAGAATTATTATAATGTAACTGTATGTAAAAGGAATACAGAATCAGTGATAAATTTGTGCAAGTGTATTTTATTTGGAAATATAAATGACAAAAATTAAAAACAAAAAAGATAGGGTTAAAAAATTATAAATTAAAGTCTAAAATAGAGTATCAAATACATAGAACAATAGCTTTTAAAATCATATAAATAATTTATAGCTAGCCGTTTTTAATTGTATTTTCAAAATCAAAATAGTTTTTATATTTATTTAGGGGAAATTCGATGTTTGCGATAGTTGGCATATTTTTAATAGCCATAATGATATTGGCGATTTTAAGTGTTTTAAAGAAAGGGGAAAGCAAAAATAGAAATGCAAAACGTAACCCCCTCAAGGGAAAGCGTATCATTACTATGAATGAACAACCTACTTTTATGAAACTAAAGGAAGCTTTGCCGGAACATATTATTTTGGCGCAAGTTGCTTTCAGTGCTTTTATGACAGCGCAAGGATACGCGACGCGTAATTTATTTAATCGCAAAGTTGCTGATTTTGTTGTGTTAGATAAAGCATTTAATATCGTTGCTATTGTTGAACTAGACGATTCTAGTCATAAAGGGAAAGAAAAGTTTGATGCAGAGCGAGATACTTTAATTCAAGAAGCAGGTTTTAAAGTTATACGCTATAAACGAACGCCAGAACTGGCACAAATACATCGTGATTTTAATATTGCATCAAGTTCATTAGCTCCAGTCCCAATAGAACCAGATTTAACAAAAACAAAGTTAATTGCTGATGCAATAATTATTGAGAGAGATGAGCCAACTATGCAACCTGCACAACATATTAATGAAGTAAAGTTGAAGTCTTGATTTTGAAAATACGGAACTTATCTCATGGATAAAATTTGAAGTGAGATAAAATAATTTGAAGCGATGATTCTTTGTAGAAAGAATATGGCGTCCCTACGGGGATTCGAACCCCGGTTACCGCCGTGAAAGGGCGATGTCCTAGGCCTCTAGACGATAGGGACGTTGAGGATGGCGGTATCTTAAGAAGCCGCCACCAAACTGTCAAGGAGGTAAGGTGACAGTTTGTTCAAAATATAGCAAAACAGTTCAGCAGTCTTCTGGGTATCGTATAAAGCAGAGTGTGCTTCTTTACCATCGAACTCAATTCCAGCTTGAATACATGCTTTTGCAAGCACTGTTTGTCCAAACATTACTGCACTTAAAGTAACTGTATCCATGACTGAAAAACTATGGAACGGGTTTTGGTTTTTTGTACCTGAGCGAGCAATCGCTGCTTGTAAAAAGCCAAGGTCAAAATGCGCGTTATGGCCTACGAGTACTGCATGAGTACAATGTTGCTGTTTACGAACTTCATTGACCGATTTAAAAATACGACGTAAAGCGGTTCGCTCATCTTCAGCCATTGCAATACGCATTGGGTTGAATGGATCAATACCAATAAAGTCGAGCGAACGACGATCGAGGTTAGCCCCTTCAAAAGGGTTAATATGTGCATGAAATGCAGGACCAGGGACAAATTGTCCCTGAGCATCATACACAATTGGAATGCACGCGATTTCTAGCAATGCATCTGTCTGGGCATTAAAACCTGCCGTTTCAACATCGACAACAACAGGTAAGAAGCCACGAAAACGTTGGCCAATGACCGGGACAGAATTTTCTTGTGTCACACTTTTCTCCATTGCAGCGTTTTCCCGGCATGCAGCGGGATGATTTTTTGATTATCTAAATAATCAAAAGATTCGGGAACGAGATTATCTTCTTTAACCAAAGTAATGGTAGAAGTATTACGTGGTAGACCGTAGAAGTCTGCACCAAAATGGCTAGCAAAACCTTCTAGGCGCTCTAATTTACCGACTTGATCAAACGCTTGTGCATAAAGCTCAATTGCGTTTGGTGCACTATAACAGCCTGCACAGCCACAAGCATTCTCTTTTGCATTTTGTGCATGAGGTGCGCTGTCTGTACCTAAGAAAAACTTAGGATTACCGCTTGTTGCAACTTCAAGTAAAGTTGTTTGATGCGTTTGACGTTTTAAAATTGGTAAACAGTAGAAATGCGGTTTAATACCACCGACCAACATATCATTACGGTTAAATAATAAATGTTGTGGAGTGATTGTTGCCGCCACATTACGGTCTTGTTCTAAAACAAAGTGTGCTGCATCACTAGTCGTGATGTGCTCAAGCACAACCTTAAGTTTAGGGAACTGTTTCAATAAAGGTGATAATACCTCATCTAGGAAGCGTTTTTCACGATCAAAAATATCTACATGATTGTGAGTCACTTCACCATGAAGTAATAACGGAACTTGGTGCTCTTCTAATTGCTCAATAACTGCATAAACTTTGCGAATATCACTCACACCATTGTCAGAGTTTGTGGTCGCACCAGCAGGATAAAGCTTAATCGCATTGACATGTTCTGATTCTTTAATTTTACGCACTTCATCTGGTGAAGTGTGGTCAGTAAAATAAAGCACCATACGAGGGTCAAAATTATTGCCTTCCGGAACATGAGCAAGAATGCGCTCGCGATAAGCTAAAGCTTCTTCTACTGTTTTTACTGGCGGTACAAGGTTAGGCATACAGATCGCGCGGGCGAATTGTTTAGCCAAATCTGGAACAGTACGTTTTAATGCTAAACCATCACGTAAATGTGCATGCCAATCATCTGGCTGGAGCAGGGTAATAGAGTTCAAGGCAGTTCAAACTTCGAAATAAAACAAATGATAATCGATAAAGTGTGAAAATGGTAACGAGAATTACGGACAAATGGCAAAATAAAGCGCAGGGAGCTTTAAAAAATAATGTTATATTTTGTTAACGCGAAATATGTAGGAATCGACTAGTGGCGAATAGGGGAAATGTCCATCAATTACTCAAATCGAAAGAAGAAATCGAGTATTTGGTCACACTACATACCCATCGTTACGCCAATATGCCTTTACCAAAGCAGCTAGAAAAAAAATTCTGGTGTTTAAACCTTGATCGTACTCGGCAAAACATCTCTAAGTTTCTAGCAAGTGGAGTACTTACTTATTTAATTTTTATTTTACTGGCCCTTCCAACTGACTACTTGGTAATTGGTGAAACATATATTACTTTAGACTTTATTCATTGTTTGTTGAGTGCAATGAATATTGCACTTGCACTCTTATTATTTTGGATTTTTGCCAAATTTAAAAAACTCTCTAATCACTTTTATTTCGCTGCCTGTGGCATTGTTTTCTTCTCAATTATTACAAGTGCCATGTTGTTGCTCAGTGTCGAAAATATGGCACTTAAAAATCAGTCGATGTTGCTTCTTTCATTTTTATATATGCTTGGTTTTATTCTAAGTGGCATCAAACCATTACATATGCTGTACGTTGGCTTATCAGCAGCAATATTGGTTTTTGTTTTTCTTAATTTATTGAATGTAAATTGTGATTATATTGCCCTCGGTCGGGCCTTGTTCGGCACTTGTATTTTAGGTTTCTCAATTAGCACTATGCTCATCTCAAGAGAGCGAAGTCTTTTTTTAAATAACCAACTTGCTGAAATTAATGAGCAGATTTTACGGATTGAAGCATCTGAACTTCTGCATTTAAGTCAGCAAGATGCGCTTACTCAAATTTCAAACCGTCGTACCTTTGACGAAATGTTTGACTTCTTCTATTACCGTGCAAATCAAGAGAAACGTCCGTTAGCTGTTTTATTTATTGATATCGATTTTTTTAAAAACTATAACGATTTTTATGGACATCAGATGGGGGATAAAGTCATCTCTAGTATTGCGGCAGCAATTAAAAACTCGATTCGTCATGTCGATTTTGTTGCGCGTTATGGTGGTGAAGAGTTCGTTGTACTTTTACCTGAAACACCGGCACAGGGTGCATATGCAGTGGCTGCAAATATTTATAAAGCAATTGAACGGCAAGCCATTCCTCATGCTGCTTCGTTAGTGTCAAAGTATGTCACGATCAGTTTAGGATTTACCGTATATACAGGTGGATTAAAGATGGGACAAGATAAATTGATTCATGCCGCAGATCAGGCTTTATATAGAGCAAAGCAGCTTGGCCGTAATCAAATTTATTATCAGCCTCTACAAGTTGCAGAAATTGCTTAGCTTGAAATTAGACTTAAAAAAGCCACCTATAGAGGTGGCTTTTTTGACGTTATAAGAAAATTATTTTTTCTTATTGTCTAATTGAGGAATCGCAGAACCTTGACCGATTGAAAGCAAACCAGCATCTGTATAGATACCAAGTTTTGCACGTGTATCGGTAATGTCGAGGTTACGCATAGTCAACTGACCAATACGATCCATTGGCGTAAACATTGAATCGCCTTTTTCCATTGTTAAACGTTCAGCTTCATACGTTAAGTTTGGAGATTCAGTGTTCATGATGGTGTAGTCATTACCACGACGAAGTTCAAGGGTCACTTCACCAGTAATCGCTTTAGCAACCCAACGCTGTGCAGTTTCACGAAGCATAAGCGCTTGAGAGTCGAACCAACGACCTTGATAAAGTAAACGACCTAAACGTAAACCATTAATGCGGTATTGTTCGATCGTATCTTCGTTATGAATACCAGTAACCAAACGCTCGTAAGCAATATGAAGAAGAGCCATACCCGGTGCTTCATAAATACCGCGAGATTTCGCTTCGATAATACGGTTTTCGATTTGGTCAGACATACCTAAACCATGACGACCACCAATACGGTTTGCTTCAAGAATAAGCTCAACTGGATTGTTAAAAGTTTGACCATTTAACGCAACAGGAACACCTTCTTCAAAACGTACAGTTACTTCTTCAGGTTTAATTTCAACTTCTTCTTTCCAGAAAGCAACGCCCATAATTGGATCAACGATTTTGATACCTGCATTTAGGTATTCAAGATCTTTTGCTTCGTGAGTTGCGCCCAACATGTTTGAGTCAGTTGAGTACGCTTTTTCTTTTGACATTTTGTAGTCAAAACCGTTGTCGATGAGGAACTGTGACATTTCTGCACGGCCACCAAGCTCATCAATAAAGTTTTGATCTAACCAAGGCTTATAAATTTTAAGATTTGGGTTAGTTAACAAACCATAACGATAGAAACGTTCAATATCGTTACCTTTATAAGTTGAACCGTCACCCCAGATGTTTACGTCATCTTCTTTCATAGCAGTAACGAGCATAGTACCTGTTACTGCACGACCGAGTGGAGTCGTATTGAAATAAGGAACACCACCTGTACTGATATGGAATGCACCACACTGAATTGCAGCAATACCTTCAAGTGCCAATTGTAAGCGGCAGTCAATTAAGCGAGCTTTTACAGCGCCGTATTGTTCTGCTTTCTTTGGAATTGCATCGTAGTCATCTTCATCTGGCTGGCCTAAGTTTGCAGTGTATGCATAAGGCTCAGCGCCTTTTTGTTTCATCCACAATAAAGCAGCTGAAGTGTCTAAGCCTCCGGAGAAGGCAATCCCAACTTTTTTGCCTACTGGTACATGCTGCAAGATCGTTGCATTATCAGTCATTGCTAGTCCTAACTATTTCGAAATAGGCACCCTAATACTTCGGTGACCAAGAGAATTTATTCGCTCAGTACTATATCACTTTTCAAATCGATTTTTTTTCTGTTAGGAAAGGAATTCTTTTTTTTTAATTTGAAAAATAGATTAATATTGGAAAAATATAAAGTTTTACGATAAGTATGACAATTTAGACGAAATGCTAAAAAGGAAAAAAACAAAATATGTTGATTCATCACAATCAAATTTTATCGACATTGCATCGTATTACGGGGTTTATTGTAATTTCAGATCTTATCTATGCGATTTACAATATATTTGTGCATACGCCCAAATACTTTATTGGTAGTATTTTAGGGCTTATTGCAGCAATCGCTACACAGTTCTTATGCGCTAGAAGTGTTAAGACTGGAACTACAAGCAGCCGTATCGGTTCAATTGTGATATCTATCTTAATGCTTAATATGTTCCCTATAGGAACTGTAATTGCTGTTGTGATGCTATTTTTCTCTTTATTTAAATGGGAAAAAGATTCAACGTTTCAATTACCCATAAAAAATTAGATGAAGGGACACAAGCTCGAATAATTGACAATTTCAACACGTAAAAAAATATGTGTGGTCATCCTAACATTTTAAAAAAGTATTAAAGTACTATGCAACAAGTTGCAAAAAATTATTGGGACGCAGCATGACAAGTTACGCCAATTTATTAAAACCATTACATTTAGGCTTTACCACTATTAAAAATCGTGTGGTGATGGGTTCCATGCATACGGGACTTGAAGATCGTTTTTATAATTACCCAAAACTTGCAGCTTATTTTGAAGAGCGTGCAAAAGGTGGGGTTGGTCTGATCGTGACGGGAGGTATTTCTCCAAACCGTCAAGGCTGGTTGGCTCCAGCTGGCGGAACGATGAATAGCTTATTTGACATTCCGCAGCACCGTTTAGTGACTCATGCTGTCCATAAGCATGGCTCAAAAATCTTAATGCAAATTTTACATGCGGGCAGATATGGTTACCAACCGTTTGTAGTGTCTTCAAGTGCTATAAAGTCACCAATTTCACCATTTAAGCCACGTCAACTTTCTGAAAAAAATATTCTCAGCACCATTGAAGACTATGCACAGTGCGCTGATATTGCCAAAAAAGCAGGCTACGACGGCGTTGAAATTATGGGGTCGGAAGGATATCTGATTAACCAGTTTTTAAGTCGCCATGTAAACCAGCGTACTGACCGTTGGGGCGGTGAAATTGAAAACCGTATGCGTTTTCCGGTTGAAATTGTTAAAGCGATCCGCGCAAAAGTTGGTGAAAAATTTATTATCTGTTTCCGTTTATCGCTACTCGACCTTGTGCATGACGGTAACACCATGCAAGAAGTAGTCACTGTTGCTAAAGCTTTAGAAAAGGCGGGTGTCACTTTATTAAATACGGGTATTGGTTGGCATGAAGCACGTGTGCCAACTATTGTAACGTCTGTACCTCGTGCAGCGTTTGTCGATTACACGGCTCATGTAAAACAGCATATTTCAATTCCGGTAATTGCATCTAACCGTATTAATATGCCTGAAACTGCCGAAGAAATTTTGGCAAAAGGCAAGGCAGACATGATTCAAATGGCACGCCCATTATTGGCCGATGCTTTTTGGGTAAATAAAACTGCGACCAACCGTGTTGATGAAATTAATACGTGTATTGCCTGTAACCAAGCATGTTTAGATCATGCATTTAAAAATAAACGTGTGTCTTGTTTAGTGAACCCTCGTGCAGGCCATGAAACAGAACTGGTTTATTTAAAAACTAAACAGCCTAAGCGTATAGCAGTTGTTGGTGGTGGTGTGGCAGGTATGTCTGCTGCCACTGTTGCTGCAAGCCGTGGTCATGCTGTGACCTTGTTCGAAGCCAATACAGATGTAGGTGGTCAGTTCAACTTTGCCAAGGTTGTACCAGGTAAAGAGGAATTTCACGAGACAATTCGCTACTTTAAAGTACAGCTTCAAAAAACAGGTGTAGATGTACGTTTAAACACTCGTGTAAATCGTGAACAACTTGAGCGTGAAGGTTTTGACGAAATTATTGTGGCAACGGGTGTAATACCACGTGCTTTAAAAATTGAAGGAAGTAATTCACCACAAGTTCTTTCCTATGCTCAAGTTTTACAGGGTGCAGAAGTAGGACAAAAAGTCGCAGTGATTGGAGCTGGTGGTATTGGTTTTGACGTATCAGAATTTTTACTTAAACCACCACATCAACCACAGCCTCAACCTTTAGCCGAGTGGCAGCGCGAGTGGGGTGTAGACCCAGATCCGAACTACATTTCTGAAGGAGGGATGCAACCTCCTATAGTTGAACCAGCGATACGCGAAATTTATTTACTGCAACGTAAAACAACACCACTCGGTATTGGTCTTGGTAAGACCTCGGGTTGGGTACATCGCGCCCAGCTTAAAAAGCATGGCGTACGTATGCTGCGCGGCGTGCAATATAAAGCAGTTACCGATGAAGGGCTGTGGATTGAACATAACGGTCAAGACCAGCTTTTACGTGTAGACACTGTTGTGGTGTGTGCAGGTCAAGAGTCTGTAAAAGACTTGATGCCAAAAGAAGGTGAGTCGACTATAGCGAACTACCATATTATTGGTGGTGCAAAGCTTGCAGCAGAGCTAGATGCGAAGCGTGCGATCAAAGAAGGAGCAGAATTAGCCGCTCAACTGTAAAATTGATGAAACAATATGCACTTGAACACAAAGCGATGATATTTTTCTTGAATAAAATGAATAAGCTTTGTATTCTTACGCACATGGAAGCGTGGCAGAGCGGTTTAATGCACCGGTCTTGAAAACCGACGAGGGTGTGAGTCCTCCGTGAGTTCGAATCTCACCGCTTCCGCCAAATTCGAAAAGCCCCTGTTAATAGCAGGGGCTTTTTTTATGCCTAAAATAAAAATTACAACTCTATTTAGCTTAAATATTGCTAATAAATCCTAAAAATTTCATATAAATCAAATATGTATGTTGTATTTGAAAAATGTTTATGTTTTCAATATGTTGCTGTGAGCATGACTATATATCAGAATTGAACAAGTTATTTGTAGAATATTCACTTGTTGATATATGATGATCCCATATTTAGAGGCTGTTTCAAAACATAATTCTATTGTTTAGCGAGCAAGTTCAAGGAATGAATAGTGCTGAATTCAGGCTTCTAAACCCTATATCTGGAAATTATTTCTGGCCAAATATTGCATTTCGACCCAATGGTTGGGAATGTCTCACTCTTTTGTAGGGTAGGCGTTTCCTATTTTAGGATGTACCTATGAAAAAATTATTTAGTGTATTGTTCAGCGCATCTGTACTAACACTGACTGCATGTAATAAACAACCTGCACAAACTGAAAATACTGCAACAACCAAAGACAAAACTGAGTCTGTTCGAACAATTAAACTGGTTTCAACAGGTTCAGATACGGATGTATGGAAATATGTTGCAACGCTTCCTGAGACTAAAGAAGCGGGTATTAAACTTCAAGTTACCAATTTGACTGACTATGTTGTGCTCAATACATCTGTTGCAAATGGTGAACAAGATGTAAATGCGTTCCAGTCGTTCAACTATTTGGCAGCATACAATGCTTCAAATCAAGCTAAAGTTGCTGCTGTTGCAACAACTTACTTGGAACCAATGGGTATTTATGCAGATAAAATTAAAACTGTTGATGAATTCCCACAAGGCGCGACCATTGCAATTCCAAACGATACTGCTAACGAAGCTCGTGCATTAATATTATTACAATCTGCTAAACTGATTAAACTTAAACCAAACTTTGATCCTGTAAAAGGGACTACGAACGACATTGCTGAAAACCCTAAAAATTTACAATTAAAACCAATTCAAATGACTACAGCGGTTCGTGTTAAAAACGATGTAGATGCAATTGTGCTTGGTAATACATTGGCACTTGAAGGTGGCCTCAATGTAATGAAAGATTCTATCTTCCGTGAGCCAATTGATCAGTCTACTAAACTTTATGTCAATTTATTGGGTGTAGCTGAAGCAAACAAAAATGACCCAATCTATACGAAACTTGGTGAACTTTACCACTTACCTAAAGTACAAAAATTCGTGAGTGAAAAATTTGGTGGCACAAAAGTTGAAGTGAACAAACCTGTTTCTGAATTTGCAGACATCAAATAAGTAATTTCTTAATTAGAATTATTTTTAAAAGCTAAGTCACGCTAATCGGGGCTTAGCTTTTTATTTATAATGTTGTTTTTAAGCTAACTTATAATAAAATATTTATTAACTTCATTAGAAAATTAAGTAGGGAAGATATTTAAAGTTAGTTGTTGTGTTAGTATTCATAGTCTGAGAAATTAAATTACTCATAGAGTGGTTTTTTTAAATATATAACTTTTGGAATTGGAAATTGATAATAAGGTAAAAATATGGTGCAAAGCGATATTTTTGATGCAATTAAAAATATTGATGAAGTTCGAAAAATAGATGATCTTTATTTAGTTGTAGATGGAGAGTCCAATTCTGAAGACCCAGTCGAAAGTATAATATTTGAAATTAATAAAAAGTTTTGGGTTATTACAATTAATCATAATTTTGATGAAATTGAATTAAAGGTCTTCTCTTCCTTACCAAATAAGGCAATACAACAACGATATTCAGATAATTTATCAAGTCTAAAAGGATTAGAAATTGGAACAATGTTCGCTATCGTCAATGAAAGAGGATATACAGATGGGATTAAGCTCATGCTTTACGACCATTCATTGAAAGAATCTAAGAGGAATCCATTTTTTGCTGTATTAACGATTGTTGCTTTGGCTTCTGGGTTGCAATATGAATTAAGAAAAACAGGAGTTGATACATATCTGATTTAGTTCATACATGTATCTATAAAAATTATTCAATATTAGATATATATGATAAGATATTTAATAAATATATCTGAGAATTAGGACAATCGAAAATTGTTTGAACTAAACTTATGTAAGTACATTTATGAAGAAGAAAAAAAAGAAATTATTGATGAAATTTATTTTGAAAAAATATGCGTTGATAATAATAAAGTTGTAGTAAGTAATTTTAATAATTTGCAACAGGTTGAAAAATCTTTGGAGATTTTTAATAGTTATCTCGGAAAAAATAATTATTGCTATTGTTATATAATGATTGAATCTCGGCATAAGCTCACTACAGAATTAAAAGAAAATAATATAGCAAATCGTTTAATTCTTTCTGAAAACTTTACTTTTAATGCTGAAGAACTCTCTATTGAATTTGATCCAGATTTTGATCTTATAACAAAAAACAACTTAGAAGATTTTGAAAAATTTAAAAAGAAAGAAGAGCTAATGATTCGTCTTTCAAATGAAACTATAGGTAAAAAGAGATGGCTAAATTTTACAAAGCTAGAAAAAAATTGCTGGTTAGATTTTGCTTATTTTAGAATGAACGAAAGAGGGGAACCTTTATCATTAAATATAACAGTTGATGGTAAATACCTACTGTGTGAAGAAGATGTGTATTGTTATTTTGGAGAGGAGGTTTATGGGGTATTAGGATACTTAGGTTATAACTTTAATGCATTTGCTGATGTACTGCGGGATTTGCCTTTAAAAGTTAAATGGATAAATTTTCAGTACTCTAAAGATAATTTTGAGTCGAAAGAAGATTTTTATCATTTAGATGATTTTATTGAAGTGTTAAAAAAATACTCGTCATTAGAAATTTCATATTAGTAACCCGTCAAAATTTAAAAATAAAGCAGAGATAGAGGAAAATATTATATGAGTTCTGAACTTACAGAAGAGTATATTTTTTATATTGAAATAAGTGAATTTAGTGAGTTTGATGATGATGTAACTATTTGGAGCGGATATCTTTCAGAAAATTGTGTAATCACTGATACTCAAGTTGTTTTTCATGGTTTTTTTGGTGAGGGTGAAATAAATAAAGATAAAAAAAGTAAAAAGTATAAGTATGATATCTATGGCATTAATTTATTCTTCTTAAAAGAAAATAACGAATATTTCGGGGTTTTAGGTTCTAGTATTGAATCTTTTGAAGTGAAAGATAATAAATTGATATTAAATTTATGCGAAGAGGAGACTTATTTTGATGAGTTTAAATTTGATTTAATTAAGAAATATCGAAAAAATCAGCTTAGATTACAAGATTGGTGTAATTTAAACGAAGAAGAGAAAAAGAAGTGGATAGAAGTTTCGCATTGGGTTCAACAGTACAAGCCTCTAGACCTAGTAAGTTCAATAGTTATAGATGGTAGAAATATTAAGTCATTTAATGATTTCTTATGCTGTATAGGTGAGGAAGTGAATGGATTGATGGGCTACTTTGGTTCTAGTTTTGGTGGTTTGTCGGATAGTCTCACTGGTGGCATTGGTTGTATAACTGTACCTTTGAACATTACTTGGAAGTATTTTGAAGAAACAAAGTATTCTTTTAATAACTATGATAACCCTGATGATTTTGAATACTTAATTGAACTTTTAAACGAAAAATCTACTTTAAATATTACGTAATGTTAAATAGAGGGTATTGTATATAATATGCATGCTAAAACATTAGATAATAGTTATTTGAATATTGAAAATATTTCAATAGAAAAGTTAAAAAAGCTTTTTAATGAAAATAACGCTCATAATTTAGATATATTTGAAGATGTTAATTCTCTAGTTTTTAAATTAGATAGTATCAGTCTAGCAACTGATCTATATGAAGTATTGGTCTATGTTTGTAAGATAGATATTTTATCAGTGCATAATTTAAAAATAGCATATTACAAGACCATTTTTAATATGGACTATAATATTATTGACGATTTTTTCGTTACTCTAATCGATTGATCTATAACTATATTCATCAAAATGACATCGATTAGTCATCTAAATGAAACTCTGTTGATTAAAAGTAATCCAATTTATTGGGGTAGTTTCCAGACATGCAGAAAAAATCTTATAAAGTTCTAAGTTTAGTATTTCTTGTTGCGAGCATGATGGCTATTACTGCCTGCAATGATAGCCAAGATCAGCAATCTACAGTAGTTTCCCCAACCCCTACAGATACCCGTGACCAGCGTTTTCTAACAGCAAAAACAAATGATGTAATTCAAGTTACGATTGCTGATTTGATCCCAACGCAGGGTGCAATTGGTTATGATCAAATTTATTATAAATTAGGGCGTTGGCAAGGTGATTTACAGCGCCCAACTTGGCAAGCAGATCCAGTCAATCAATTAGTTTATTTAAATAAAACCATTGGCAAAAAGTTTAGCGATTATTGTGAAGCGATTGGTGCAAAAGGTCGTGATGATTTTACAAGTCTGCAAGACCTACAAAAGGCCAATTTAAAACAATTGGAGACATTTAACTGTCAAGAACAGCCGGGCACTGAAACGGCTGATTTGAAAACAGTGGTTGTTGGTTATGATGGGCGCCTTTATTTGACCGATGGTCATCATACAATGACCGAATTCCGTGAGCTGCCTGATGGCGGTGGTCAACTTAAAGTATGGGTAAAAGTTGTTGGGAATTATAGCGATAGTAAAACTGCGGATGAGTTTTGGGCGAAAATGCTTGCCAATGGCCAAGCATGGTTAAGAGATGGGAAAAACCAACCAATTTCATATCAACAATTACCTAAAAACTTAGGCCTGAAATCTGCAACTAACCCTGATGGTATGCAAAATAATCCATATCGTTCACTAGTCTATTTCACACGTGATATTGGTTATAGCAAAGTTGCCAATGCAACGGACTATACTGAGTTTTTATGGGAAGATTGGTTTAATAAGCAAATTGCTAATAATCTGGTACATCCTTTAAGTTTCTATCATACCGATGCGAGTGTGTATGGCGCTGCAGATGTATTGGCAACTACTGAAATAAAAAGTGACTTAACTGTATCGGGCAGTGCAACCGGCTATCAGGCAGCGGTTGCTGATTATTCATTATTGATGGGAAGTACCAAACCAACTGATATTATTTATGGTACTTCAACTGCCGCAGATTTGGGCGCATTACAGCTTGTGAAAAATGCTGCTAAAGGTTCTGTTACTGCGACTTCAATTTCTAATCTTGCAGATTTGACCCGTGACGAAATTAAGAAAGATAAAACACCGCGTACAGGTGGAAGTATTTGGTATGCGGTAAATTACAAGTTATGTGGAAAACCTGCTACAGGAACGTGTTGGGGTTGGTAATTCACGAAGGCTTTGTTGCATAAACATTCAAAAGCTGAGTTCTCCCCAATCCATTCAAATTTAAGACACAACTTGGGTGCGAGGTCTACCTAATTCCGTAAATCT
>NZ_KI391939.1:385256-661651 GCF_000162375.2 Acinetobacter sp. RUH 2624
CATTGAATCGCTGTATCGGAATAAGTTTGATTTCGTCCTTGCTTGCCTTGTGGTTGTGCATACCATTGCGTCTTAGGATCAAACCAGATTGAAATATTTCCTCGCTTGATTAAAGCTTGGTTATACGAGGACCAATTGGTTGTACGATAGATTTTAGGTGTAGGCTTCTTCATCTGGAAATTATATTACTGAAGAAGCCTTCAAGAATAGCTTTGTGCAACAAAGCCTTTTTACATTTATGCTGATTGTGATGTCATATATTTATTATCGTAAGAAAAGTCCAGAATTACATATTCAATCAAAATATAAAATGCCTGGTGGTTTATTTATGGCATGGATGACTATGTTGTTTTTAGTATTTACTATTGTCATTTTAGCTTTAGATCACGACACTTTAATTGCACTTGAATGCTCACCAATCTGGTTTATTGGTTTATTTATTGCCTATAAATATAAAAAGAAAAAGATGTTGCAGCTTGATATTTTAAAAGCACAAAAGGCTGATTATATTTAAACAAAGTGTAGTGATTTTATTTGTTTAAAAAATAATAAAAAGCCTCATTACGAGGCTTTTTTTATAATCTATTATTTAATATTTGGATCGCCTTTTTTCAAGAAAAAGCGAATTGCCAGTTTTTGCAAGAATGTTCCATAAGGAGGGTGGAAAAGCTGGGTCGGGAAAAATCGATGACGGATAAATACAGTTTTTGCATGTGAAAGTTCACGGAAACCTTCTTCACCATGATATGACCCCATACCTGAGTTGCCGATACCCCCAAAAGGAGCGTCATGGTTAACTACATGCCAACCCCAGTCATTGATGGTCACACCACCTGAATGAGTTTCACGTAAAATTCGGTCGCGTTCTACTGAACTATGTGTAAAGCAATAAAGTGCTAAAGGTCGTTCGTCCGATTTCACGTAGGTAATTGCATCATCTAAAGAATCATATGCAACCACAGGTAAAATAGGGCCAAAAAGTTCTTCTTTCATAATGCGCATGTCTGGCGTGCAATTCAGCACAATCTGTACAGGCATTCTGCGACCTTGTTGGTCAAAGCTGTAAGTATCACAAGGAATAACACGTGCACCTTTTGCTTGTGCATCGGTCAAAATATCTTGAATACGTTTTAAATGGCGGTCATTTACAATCGATGTGTAATTTTCATTGTTTGTGATGTTTTGACCAAACATTTTTATAAAGCTTGATTTCGCAGCATCTACAAATTCCTCAATACTTTCTTTTGGAACCAATGCATAGTCAGGCGCTACACAGATTTGACCACTGTTTGTTGCTTTACCATGGGTAATACGTTTTGCAGCATCAGCGAGCGGGTAATTGCGGCTTACAATTGCTGGTGATTTTCCGCCTAATTCGAGAGTAACTGGAGTCAAATTTTCAGCAGCTGCTCGCATGACGACTTTGCCAATGGCAGGAGAGCCAGTAAATACAATATGGTTAAATGGCAAAGTGGTAAATCTAGCAGGATCTGTAATTTCTTCACCAAAAACCGCCACTTCATCTTCATTGAAAACTTCGGCAAGCATGCGTCGTAGCATGGCATTAGTATTTGGGGTAATTTCCGGCAGTTTAATCATAACTCGGTTGCCCGCAGCTAACGCGGCAATGAGTGGGCCAAGTGCTAAATAAACGGGGAAGTTCCAAGGAACAATGACACCCACCACACCTTTAGGTTGGTATTGCACACTTAAACGATTTGATAAAAATAAAAGCTCGGTACGGCGTTTACTTGGACGCATCCAGCGGCGTAAATGATGAATGGCATGATCGGCTTCCAACACAGAGCCAAGCAAATCTAAAAGTTTAGATTCATCGAGTGATCTTGAGCTAAAGTCAGCATTAATCGCGGTAGCTAAAGCATCTTGATAGCGAATAATTTGTTTCTTAAGCTGATGCAGTTTTGTGCGGCGTGACTCAAGACTTGGGTAGGGATCTGCCTCAAAATTGGCGCGTTGTTTGGAAAAAATAAGTTCCATATGTTCAGTGGCAGAGCCGTTATATTCTTTTAAGGTGGACTGTTCCATTATTATTCCTTCCATACTTTTGCTTATCATACTTTATGCTTGAAGCGTTGTATGGTCGATGTTAAATTGAGACAACAAGAGGTAGTTTAGTGCCATTATGCACGTCACTCTAGGGATGGTGTGAGTTAAATGCCTAAAAATCTTTATAAAAATGCAAATAGTGTTATTGAAGGAAATTATGATAATACATCCTTAGGAGCCAATACATATTTGCTGGGTTTAACCAGTTTATTTGATGAAATGGGCTTGCAAGGTCATTCAATAGTAGAAGTTCTATCGGGCACAAATATTTTGCCAGATGCTATAAATCAACCTTCTTTATATATTTCTCAAGTCCAAAAAATTCAGCTATTTCAAAATATTCAAAAGCTATCAAATGATCCACTCATTGGTCTGCGCGCAGGGCAAAAGCAGCGACTGTCAGATTTTGGAGTGTATGGCTATGCGTTATATTCTTCGCGTAATTTTAGACAAGCAGTCGAGCTTGGCATTCGACATATTAAGCTTGCAGGGCCTATTTTAAAGAAGTCTTTTTATATTCGAGATGATGTTGCCGTTTTTGAAGGGCAGGACATTATTGCACTGGGTAAACTTCTGCCTTTGGTGTGCGAGTTTTGGTTTAGCTCCATGCAAACCTTAATTGAACGGGTGCTTGAAGGACCGTTTCAAGCCAAGAAGCTTTTGTTGCCCTATCCAGCGCCTGACTATGCAGAAGAATATGAAAAAGTTTTTCATTGTCCCGTTCAGTTTAATGCTGTGGTCATGCAATGGCACTTTGATTTAAAGTGGCTCGATGTACCTTGCCCAAATGCTAACCCGATTACTGCTGATATGTGTAAGTCGTTTTGTGAGCGGATGCTAGGTGCTGCTGAACTTGAAGAGCCTGAGCTTGTGAAAACGATTCGTTTAATATTATTGGATGGAACGGGGCTTTTTCCGTCGGCTCAAGAAATGGCTGAACGCTTACATATGTCAAAGCGTACTTTACATCGACGCTTGGCAGGGTTTAATTTGACTTACCAAGAATTGTTAGATGAAACACGGCGCCGTCTTGCTGATGAATATTTGCGAGAGACAACTTTAACCATAGATGAAATTGCTGAGAGAATTGGCTTTTCAGATACTTCTAACTTTCGAAAAGCCTATCGCCATTGGACAGGCATTTCACCAAATGAGTATCGAATACAGTACCTAAATTAGATTAAGGTTTGTTTGTTATTTAAATCGAGAGAGTAACTTTTTCTGCAAAAATGGATTGCAGAGCAAAATGGCAAATAAAATAATAAATATACCGATAATGCTAAACAGATCCGGTAATTCATGCCAAAAAACAAATCCCCATATTCCTGCAAAAATAATAGCAATGTAGTTCATTGGGCCAATTTGTCCTGCCGGGGCTAGGCTGTAGGCATAAGACATAAACAGTTGGCTAATGTTTGCTAAAAGTCCTGCGGCAATGAGCAGGGCTAGTTCATGCCAAGTGAAAATACGCCAATGCCAGAACATTGGAATAGAGGAAATTAAACTACCAAAAATACAGAAGTAAAAAACAATACGCTCAGGCGGCTCTGTACTGGTTAAAGCTCTTACAGTGACAAAGGCCATTGCTGATAAAAAGCAGGCGCCCAAGCCAATAAAAGATAATGCGTTAAATAGACCTTGGTCGGGTTTAGCGACAAATAAAACCCCAATGAGACCAATCACAGCGGCAAAAATCATCGATTTGGTAATTTTTTCTTTTAAGAAAAGCCATGCAATCAGTGGAATAAAGATAGGAGATGAATAACTAAAAACCATAGCGTTTGATAGTTTTAAGTTCGCAATTGCATAGAAAAAACCATACATGGCGGCTAACCCAACTAGACTTCGCCACGTGTGCATCCAGAGTTTATCGGTTTTAATAAAATCTAGACCCTGTTTAAAGAGCATCGGAATAAAAATAAATAAGCCGACTGCATTTCTAAAAAACACGACGGTCGCGTTGTCTACCGTTTGCGAAGCAAAACGAATGCACACTCCCATAATGGAAAATAATAATGCCGATGTCATAAGACAAAGCAGTGCTTTTCCAAGTTGTGTAGAGGGGAGATTGGGAGCAGTCTGATTTTGCATAACGAAATGAGTTTTTAGTTTTCGGTGTTATCTTAGCAGCGATGTAGGCATTGGATGAAATATCATTTGATAATGATTCAATAGTGATACTTAGTAAAATAAAAAAAGAGCCTAGGTCAGCTCTCTTTTAATTTTTAGGGTGCTATTTACAGCTAAAGTTTTCAGCTTTTTCGCTATCACCTTGACCGTTGTAACGAGCAATCAGTGGGTAAGGGCAAAGTGGACGAGTGCGGTCTGGTGCCCAGTCTAGTGGAAGTTCAGTATTCACTTGACCACTCGGATTACCTGCGCCGCGTGCAGTCGCAATGATTTTGTCAGGTGCTTGCCCATATTCCACCCAATTAACTAAAGCAGTCAATGCATCAAATTGGTCGGTCGCAATGCCATCACGGGTATGGTTCATGCCTGGAACTCTAAAGAAACGTGCAAATTCGAGTGCTGTACCTTTCGCATCATTTTTATAGTGTTGTAGCAGTTGATCGTACCAATTTTGGGTGTCATCCACAGAGAAAACGCCATCTGCTGTGCCTTGTACCACAATCATTTTTCCACCGTGATTACGAAGTTTATCTAGATTAAGTTCGTCAGGTGGCATCATGAATGACATCGAACTTTCGGTATACACATCATTGGTTGCCGAGAGTTTTGGATAGTCGGTATCGAAGTTAAAATTAAAGGCAAATTGTCTAGAGTTTTGAGTCACAGTTGGGTCTGGTGGAACCTGAAAAAGAATGCCGACTGCAACGGGGTCACGTGCTGTTCCCACCGAAGATTCGAATTTCCAGCTTGCCCAGTTGCTTCCCACTAAACCGGGGTCGAAAGGCTGGGTTGCATAAAGGGCTTGTCCAGCCGAATTTGCAGGACCACGGTAAATGTTGGCTAATACATCAATTTGTTCGGTGCTTAGGCAGGTGCCATCTCTTGTGCTTGAGCAAACGGGTACATCTTTGTGAATATCAAAAGCTGTACGGCAAGCCTCAACGTCTTGAACCAGTCCATCTGCAACACCGTCTAAAGCATCGCATCGATCTAAAATCGCTTTTGCTAAAACTTTACGCTCTGAAAGGGTCAGGGCGGTATTTAAGTCATTTTCATCTGTTGCGACACGACGAAGCTGTTGTGCGGTGTAGAGTTGAGTCGCGGCTGCACGAGGTAAGTGAAAACCTGGTGTACTTGCTAAAATTCCATCATATTGGTCGCCCAAACGAGTTGCTGCAATCATGGCATGACGTCCGCCGTTCGATGTACCACCTGCATAGGAGCGGTCTGGCAATTTACCATATGCGGCTTTAATTAGGTTTTTTGCCATAGGCGTGAGTTTGGTAATGGCTCCGTAGCCGTAGTTAATTCTGGCTTGAGGGTCTAAACCGAACATTGGATTTTGTGAGGCATTATGTCCGGCATCAGAGGAAATAACCGCAAAACCATCATGCAGGGCATTGGTGAGTGGGCCACCGCTACCAACCTGACCTGTTGCAGGGACTAAATTACCATCGGTTCCGCCATTGCCTTGATAGAGAAAACGGCCGTTCCAGTCTATTGGTAAGCGCATTTCAAAACCAATTTGATAAGTTTGTCCATCAACAGGGCTTACCCGTTGATCCATATAACCTTTAACCAAACAATGAGCGCCAATCGGTTTGTTGGCGACAGTCAATGTGCCTGCTTCTTGAAGGGTAGCTGAGCTAATAACGGTATTGTTGTATTGAAATCCGAGTAAGTCCGTACAGCTTTCTGTCATTTTTACGCCAACAGCAGGAGATAACTGTGGTGGTTTGTTTGTAGAAGGAGCCGATGTGTCATCATTATCACTTCCACAGCCTGCCAAAGAACCAAGCATGGTAAGTACTAAAGCAGAGTGAGTCAAAATTCGTTTATTATTGGTGTAATTCATTTATTCATATCCTTATTGAATGAATGGTCGTAATTAATCTAAAACCAGAAAATTAGCTGTGCTTCGTGCAATCATTTTGTTGTTTTGCCAAGCTTCACTTTCGAGATTCAGTACGGTTTTGCCTTGTTTAATGAATCGGCATTTTGTAATGACTTCGCCCACAGCACAGGGCCTTAAAAAATCCATCGTTAAGTTAATGGTAGTAGCTGGTTTACGGTCATTGGCGAGAAATGCAAAAAGTCCCATCACATCGTCGAGCATGGCGCAGATCATGCCGCCTTCAACGGTGCCGCGTGGATTGGTAAAGCTTTCTAGCGCTGTGTAGTGGATGTTAAGTTCAGTGTTTTGGTCATTCCAATGGATATTGTGTCCACCCAAATGGTGATGAATGGGCGGTAAGTGTTCTAAAGTTTTTTGATCCATAATGAAGGGTCCATGCTGAATTATTTATTTCCCGAAAATAAAAAGAGGTTCTATGTGTAATAGAACCTCCTGTTTTGAATTATTTAAATTTCCATGTGTAGTCGATGTTGAGACGGGTTTCGTTTACAGGTTTGATATTGGCTGTAGAGAGCATGTTGTTGTCATAAATGGCATAGCGCGCGCGTAGACCTAAATTTTTTAACCAGCCACTTTGAACGGTGTAGCCTAAATCAAAGTCTGTTTCTCGCTCTTTTAGATTAGTTCCGCCTAAGTTAGGTGCATAAATATTGTGACCTGTGGTGTAACGGGTCATAAAACGTAAACCCGGTACAAAATCTTTAAAGTCATATTCATAACGGAAGCTATAGGCCTTTTCTTTTGGGTTTAAAAACTCGCCCGGCCATGTATCAATAAGGAGTCCAGATTCACCACCAGTCAAATACGGGAAAGCGGTATCGCCGTGATGTTGGAAAGTTCCAAAAATAAACTTATGGTTTTGATGTTTGAGTTCGAAATGCGCATGGTAAAGGTCATTATCGACTAAGCCTGCTTTTGCTTGTCCGTCGTCTCGGCTGCGGTAGTAGCGTAATTGTGAACTCAGATTGGACGTATCATTAATTTTATATTGGTGTAATGCACCGACCATAGTTTGGTTATAAAGATTATCAACATCCATGTAAAAAGCGGTGAGTTTTAGTGCAGGATTAAACTGATAGTTTCCACCTAAGTAATAAAGCCCATCAGTTTCAGCACTTTTAAATCGTCCATTTACGCCTGAAATTTTAATTTTTTCATAGTTGGTCGAATCACGATGATTCACTTTATCGAGGTAAGCTGCCTGTAAATCAAAATCTTTAATATCTTTACTGGTGAGTGAAATTCCTCGATAGGTTTGAGGAAGCAAACGAGCAGGTGAAGCCACTAAAACAGGGTTCATTGGCATTAATGTACCGATGCGTAGCTCGGTCTGGCTCATTTTAGCTTTTGCTGTGACGCCAATTTCTCCATAAGAGTCAGCAGGCTCATTGGTACGCGTGTCTCTAGGTAAGTTTCCTGTACCTGCGTATTTTGCGCTGGCATCCAGTTTAAAGCCTGCCGTTGCAAGTACATCCAGCCCAAAACCAACGGTTCCTTCGGTATAGCCTGAATTGGCTTTAAGAATAAACCCTTGTGTCCAGTCCTTGGCAGCAGGGTAAGCGGATTGTTCTTGGTAGTCGCGGTCAAAATAAAAATTTCGTGTGGTGAGTTCTACTGAACTATTATCAATAAAACTGCCAGCCCAGACCGAGCCTGAGAGCATAAGGGTAGAGTACATCCATAATTTCGACATAGCATTTCTTCCTGAAATAACATTTTTTGTTTTCAACAAGGCATAGTTGTTGTGTCTGTCTTATTCGGTTTTTAAATCGAATTATTTTCCGAGCAGTTCTCGGGCCACGATTTCCTTCATAATTTCATTGGTTCCCCCATAAATTTTTTGTACCCGCGCATCTACAAAAAAGCGTGAAATCGGGTATTCCTGCATGTAACCGTAGCCACCGAAAAGCTGAAGTAATTGGTCAATCACTTCACATTGGACATCGGTAATAAAGCATTTCAGTGCGGCAACTTGAGTCACGCTTAACTGGTGTTGTTGATACAGCGCCGCACATTGATCTACAAAGGCTTGGGCGGCTTTCGCTTTGATTTGCGCGTTTGCCAGCACAAAGCGTGTGTTTTGCATTTGACTTAAAGGTTGTCCGAAAGCTTTACGCTCCAGTACATAGTCTTTGGTCAGTTCGATGGCGCCTAAAATCGACCCCAAAGCCATCATGGAAATGCTTAAACGCTCACGCGGTAACTCTTGCATTAAATAAGCAAAGCCTTGTCCTTCTTCACCCAAACGCTGAGTTGCAGGCACACAAACATCATCAAAAAATAGTTCGGCTGTATCTTGGGCATGGAGTCCGATTTTTTGTAAAGAGCGACCTTTTTTAACGCCGTCTAATGCAGCATCCACTAAAAAAATCGAAATGCCTTTTGCTTTGGCTTGCGGATCGGTTTTTGCTACAAGAACAATCAGGTCGGCATGCAAGCCATTTGATATAAATGTTTTTGAACCATTCACACGATATTGGTCATTTTCTAAAATGGCCTGAGTGCGTATAGCCTGTAAGTCTGAACCAGCATTGGCCTCTGTCATGGCAATTGCAGTGACGACTTCACCTGTCACCATTTTGGGTAGCCAATAACGTTTTTGCTCTTCAGATCCAATATTTTGTAGATAAGGAGAGACCAGCTCATTTTGCCCACCAATGGCAACTGCCAAAGACGCAAAGCCAGCTTGAGCAGTTTCTTGAACCAGCATGAGGGAGTAATGAACAGGAGCGCCATAGCCGCCATATTCCTCAGGCACATCGACACACAAAAAACCATTTTCCCCAAGACGAAGCCATAGATCACGTGGGATGAGGCCTTCGTGTTCCCATTGTTCATAATACGGAGCAACCTGTTCTTTTAAGAACCTGCGATAGCTGTCCCGAAATAGTTCAAATTCTGTATCGTGTAGCATGTTGAACCTTTTTTTGGCAAAAGTGAGGCTAAGGCCCAAACCGAAGTTTGAGCTTCCTTTTTTATTTCAATTGCTTATTGTTTTAAGGTGGGCACCCGAATAATCAGCGGGTTATCAGTCTGCTTTTGATAAAGTTCATCAATTAAAGCAGCACGACGCTTGGTAATACTGCTTTGATTGAGGTTGCCTTTATCGGTTACTTCGCCTGCATCGAGTTGAGGTGGCTCGGTCATTAAATAAAGCATTGAGACTGTATTTGAGCTGCCAGTCGCATCTTTATTAAAGGTCGTTAAAAATTGGCGGAACCATTGCTGGACTTTAGGGTGTTGCAATATCTCTATTGCAGAATGTTCACCAAGCTTAAGGCCAGCATATTGAGCACACGCTTCTAATTTTGGAAAAATCAAAAAACCAATAGCATTCAGGTTTGAACCTGTAATGCAGACATCTTGAATCAGTAAGTTACCTTGAATGAGTACTTTATTGCGTAGTGTGCCCACATTCACAAAAGTACCCGTATTGAGTTTAAAGTCTTCGGCAATTCGTCCATCGTACATCAGTCCTTTGGTTGGATCATTGATGTCGACTAAACGAACAGCATCGCCTGTATGGAAAAAGCCTTCATCATCAAAAATAGTGCTCTGCTGGTCTGCCTTTAACCGCCAATAGCCTTTCATGACATGTTTGCCACGAACACAAAACTCAAGTTTGTCACCACATGGCACTAGCTTGATTTCGCATCCCGGAGCAGGGTAACCAATAAAGCCAGCCATCACGCGTGGACCAGTTGTGAAAGCACAAGATGGTGCAGTTTCAGTCATGCCTAAGCCGCTCATAATGCGAATTTTTTCACCGCAATGTTGCTGAGCAATTTTATCGAGTCTGTTCCAGCCCGCTTCTGAAAGCGCTGCACCTGCAAAGAATAGAATTTTAACTTTGGCAAAAAAGCGGTCTCTTAATTCTTCATCTTTTTCTAACGCTTCAGTGAGTTCTTCCCAGCCTTTTGGCACATTTAAATAAACTGTTGGAGAAATTTCTTTGAGGTTACGAATGGTTTCGTCAAATTTTCCTGCAACGGGTTTGCCATCATCAATGTAAATCGTACCGCCATTATAGAGCGCGATGCCGACATTGTGACTGCCGCCAAAGGTGTGGTGCCAAGACAGCCAGTCGAGTAGGACAGGCGGCGTTTCTTCAAACTCAGGGAAAGTTTGTAATAACATTTGCTGATTAACACACAACATTAAATGCGTGGTCGGTACAGCTTTAGGCAATTTGGTTGAACCTGATGTAAACAGAAATTTGGCAATCTGGTTTTCATCAAGGGTTTGATAAAACTCTTGTACATTTGAAACTGGCGTATCTAACAGCGACTGAAAAGACGTGCAGATCTGATCGCCTACAATACCTTTATTGGTTACCACTTCAATGTCGGATGTAATACACGCTTGAATGGCTTTGGCAAAGGCCTGACCATCGCTGGCATAAACCATACCAGGTGTTAGCACTTCAAATACATGTTTGAGTTTGCCAAAGTCTTGAGAAATCAGAGAGTAGGCAGGGGAAATAGCAGAGAAAGGCACACCCGCCAACATGGCACCCATAGAAAGTGTTAAATGTTCGAGGTCATTGCCACTTAAAATAACCAGTGGTCGTTCTTGGCTTAAATTACGGTCATGCAAAGCTTGAGCAATGTGCCATGCGCGTTGTAGAACTTCTGCATAACTTAGTTTGACCCATTCACCTTGAGCATTGCGTTTTGCTGCAAAAATATGGTCGGGTTTGGTTTGTGCAAAATGAATTAATCGATCTGTCAGTTTTTGTGGATACGGTTTTAATTGCTCTTTTGGGCTGATATAGAGCGTTTGATCTTTATAGTGATAATGAATATCGTGTTGCCCTAATTTTACGAACCGTTCGCGGTCTTGTGATTGAGTGGCATTCATTTGCATTTCTTTCACTCCATGGAAAGCGCATCACTGCGCTTTATTTTTTTGCATCATACAATTTTTATTTAATATGTCGGTATTCGCATTAGCCTGACTAAATCGGGTAATGACGTGATTGGGTTTGAATGGTAATCCAGCGTAAATCGGTAAACTCGGCAATAGATGCTTTACTACCAAATCGTCCGTATCCACTTGATTTTGTTCCGCCAAATGGCATTTGAGCTTCGTCATGTACGGTTGCGCCGTTAATATGACAAATACCCGAATCAATCTGTTTAGCCACTTCTAATGCCTGTGAAATATTCTGGCTAAACACTGCTGAAGAAAGGCCGAACTCGCTGTCATTTGCCAGTGCTACACCTTCTTCAATACTTGAAAAACGTTGAACTGTGCATACAGGGCCAAATGATTCTTCGCGGTAAAGCAGCATGTCAGGTTTAATATTGAGCACTAACGTCGGTTGCATGGTGGTGTCTTCAATATGGATACCTAAAGGTAAGTCAGCCCCTTTGTTTTGAGCATCTTCAAGCAAATGTTGAATACGGTTTGCAGCGCGGCGACTTTCTAAAACACCGAGTACATTGTCTTTTGAGGTTGGATTACCTGCCCGAATGGAACGGGTTTTCTCAATCAGTTTTTCAATAAACTGGTCGGCAATATTGTCTTGAACCAAAACACGTTCGGTCGACATACAAATTTGCCCCTGATTAAAGAATGCTCCAAAAGCGACTGCATTTACAGCTTCATTAATATCAGCCTCATTTAAAACCACAACAGGGGCTTTACCACCAAGTTCAAGCAAAACAGGTTTTAAATATTTAGCAGCAGTCTCGGCAATAATTTTGCCGACTTTGGTTGAACCGGTAAAATTAATGCGTTTCACAGCTGGATGAGACACTAAGCGCTCCACGATTTGTGGGGCATCTTCGGCGGCATGTGTAATCACATTCACGACACCTTCACCCAGTCCTGCTTCATGTAACACTTCACCAATGAGACGATGTGTTGCAGGGCAGGCTTCCGATGCTTTTAATACAACGGTGTTACCACAAGCCAAAGGCATGGCAAGCGCACGTGTTGCCAAAATCACAGGCGCATTCCAAGGTGCAATGCCAACAATGACACCGCAAGGAACCCGTACACCCATTGCAAGATTGCCCGGCACATCTGACGGAATCAGGCTTCCGTCAATTTGTGTGGTCATTGCTGCTGCTTCACGTAACATGTTGGCAGCAAGGTGAACGTTAAACCCATACCATGTTGCAGTTGAACCTGTTTCTTGCATTCCAGTTTGAATGAATTGCTCGGTTTTTTGGTCCATTAAATCGGCTGCTTTTAATAAGCGTAAACGGCGCTCGGTAGGCGAGAGTTTCGACCATACTTTAAAAGCTTGCTGCGCTGAATCGATTGCACGATCAACATCTTCGAGTGTTGCAGCAGCAGCTTTAGTTGCCACCGTTCCATCAATTGGACTAATACGCTCAAAAGTTGCCTGATTTGATGCATCAACAGATTGACCGTGAATAAGTAACTGTACATTTTGCATGGGTTGCGTCCTTACATTGCCATTAAAGAATCAAAAGTTAACCAGTACGTTTATAACTCTGTAAACCCGGTTTAATTGATTTTTCATCTAAGAATTGTTTCAAACCTTCTTGGCGACCATTCTCGGTATCTCGGTGGATACATTGATCAAGCTTGGCATATAAGTAATCTTCGTTTTGGTCCCATGTCAGTTCACGGCAACGCTTAAAGCCATTTTTAGCAGTACGAAGAACCACAGGGTTTTTCTCGAGTAAGCAATTTGCAAGTTCAGTTACTTCTGCTTTTAATTGGGCAAGCGGTACACTTTTGTTCACAAGGCCCATGGTTTCGGCTTCTTTACCGCTAAAAGTTTTACCCGTCATGATGTAATACAAAGATGCACGATGACCTACGGTATCTGCCATTGCTTTGCTTACAAGGTTGCCCGGTGGGATACCCCAGTTAATTTCAGATAAACCGAAAGTTGCTTCATCTGCTGCAATTGCTAGGTCACACGCCACTAAAGGTGAGAAACCGCCTCCGAAACACCAGCCGTTAACCATAGCAATCGTTGGTTTTGAATACATACGAAGAAGTTGCCACTGCCAGCGACATGAGTCACGACGAATACGCTCTTGGAAAATTTCTGGTTGAGTGTCGACTTCACGGAAATATTCCTTCAAATCCATACCCGCTGTCCAAGAGTCACCTGCACCGGTCAGAACCAAAACCTTGGCATTTTGATCAAGCTCTAGTGTTTCAAGCACATCAATCATTTCACGATTGAGGGTTGGGCTCATGGCATTTTTCTTTTCAGGGCGGTTTAAAGTGACCCATGCAATTCCATCTTCAACTTTAACATCTACTGTTTCCCAGCGGTTTTCATAACTCATCTTCATACTCCTTGAATGATTTTTTGCTGTTCTGGGATTTAATCTAATATCAGTTAAACTTACATTAAAGTCTTTTTTGGAAAATTTCATAAATATTTTATAATTTGTTGTATTTTAAATATTAATTATTTTAAAAATTAATTTTAAATAAAAATGTGTTGATTTTTTAATAAGTTTAACTGATATTTTTGGTGTGTTTAAAAATAATACACAAAGGGCTAAATGGAACGACTAGTCAATAAAGGACAACACAATGGAAAAAATATCAGGACAGCCTTCAAGGGCAAAAATCACATTGCTACTGTGCTTTGCCATAGCAATTTTTGAAGGCTTTGATCTTCAATCAATGGGGGTAGCCGCTCCACGAATGCGGGCTGAGTTTATGTTGGATAATGCCCAGATGGCGTGGGCATTTAGTGCTGCAATTTTGGGAACACTCCCAGGCGCAATATTAGGTGGTCGGTTTGCCGATATTGTCGGGCGTAAGAAAATTCTGATTTTTAGTATCTTACTTTTTGGAATTATGTCTTTGCTAACCGCCTATGCGGCCAATTTTAGTCTGTTACTACTCATTCGTTTTTGTACTGGTTTAGGAATGGGTGGGGCACTACCCATGATGATTACGCTTGCCTCTGAAGCCGTACCTGACCAGCACAAAGGTACTGCGGTTAGTGTGATGTATAGTGGCATTCCTTTTGGTGGCTTACTCACTTCCGTCGTTGCTATGTCGTTGGCAGGCGATGCAGAGTGGCGTCATATTTTCTATATCGGAGGGATTGCACCTATTTTACTAATCCCACTGATTATGCGCTTTTTACCTGAGTCAAATGATTATCTGCAACGTAAAGTTCAAGCACAGCAAACCACGCCATTCTTTGAAGTTTTATTTGCCAAAGAACGTCGTATGTCGACCATTCAGCTTTGGATAAGTTTTTTCTGCACATTGGTGGTGTTGTACTTTTTGTTGAACTGGTTGCCGTTGCTGATGGGTGCGCAAGGCTTATCGAAACTACAGGCGAACTATGTACAGATGGGCTACAACGTTGGTGGAATTTTAGGTTCGGTTCTGATGGGTGTATTGCTTGATAAATTACGCATGAGTTTTGTGATTAAGCTGATTTATCTCGGCATTTTATTTTCGCTGTGTTGTTTAGCAATTTCTCCGACCGTGGCTTTACTTGCACTTTCGGCAGTGGGTTGTGGTTTATTCATTGTGGGTGGACAATCGGCATTGTATGGTTTGGCTGCCATGTATTATCCAACCGAAATGCGTGGAACCGGAGTTGGCGCAGCGGTTGCAATCGGGCGTATTGGTTCATTTGCAGGGCCTTTAATGGCTGGTTTTTTACTCTCACTTGGACAAAGCTCGACCATTGTGATTGGTTCAAGTATTCCAGTGATTTTAATTGCAGCGATCTCTGCATTACTTCTTGTCAAAAAACCTAAACAGCCTGTACATTTAGTACAAAGCTCAGGTGCTCGCTAAGTTTTAACGAAAGTATGGGGTTAGAACCTCATACTTTCACTACAGATTTTCTTATGATGATTGAAAGGTTATGGTACGTTCGAATTTAGTTCAAAAAAAAGTAGAAGATGAGCCTAAGTTAAGTTACATGATTGCTCGTGTTGACCGAATTATTAGTAAACATTTAACAGAACATTTAAAAGAGCTTGAAATTACCTTACCGCAATTTACCGCACTTTCTGTTTTAGCTTCAAAAAGTAATGTATCCAATGCCAAACTTGCTGAGCGTTCTTTCATAAAGCCGCAATCTGCCAATAAAATTTTGCAAGATTTACTGGTGAATGGCTGGATTGAGAAAAAGCCGGATCCGACACATGGCCGACGTATTTTAATTACCTTGACCGAAAGCGGGATTGAAAAGTTAAACAAATGCAATGAAGTGGTTTTAAAAGTCGAAGAAAAAATGCTTGAAGGTATTGATATTAACCTGGCTTATTTAATTCGTAATAATCTCGATATTATGGTCAATAATCTTAAAAATTTTAAATAAGTGTATTTGTTTAGGTTGAGATAAATTGCTAAGTACTGATTCACACAGAAAATTGATTTCATTTTGCAAATGAACTTGCTAGCATCGAAGTGACGTTTTTGATGATGTGTGGCAACGAATGTCTTCAGGACAACAAGTTTTACTAAAACTAAGAAAAATGATTATTTCAGGGGAACTTGAAGGCGGTGCCAGAATTGCCGAGATTCCTACTGCCGAGTTACTTGGTGTTTCGCGCCAGCCTGTTCGTATAGCCTTTCGGTTGCTCGAACAAGAAGGTCTCCTCATTAAAAACCCAACTCGTGGTTACACGGTTCGTGAAATTTCCGGAAAACTGGTGCATGACGCACTTGAAGTGCGAGGGGTACTGGAAGGATTGGCTGCGAAAACTTTGGCAGAACAAGGTTTAAGCGAAGAGCAGAAAAAGACGTTGCAACATTGCATTCAGGAAACTGAAAAACTCTTTAATGAAAAGGACGAGTTTGGTGATGCTGAACTAGAACGTTATCATCATTTTAATGTCATCTTTCATGACACGATTATTGAAGGCGCGCAAAACGTTGCGCTCATCCAAGCGTTGGCTAAAAACAATCAATTGCCGATGGCTTCTGCTCAAGCCATTACTTATGACCAGAACCAAGCTTTGTCAGAATATCGCCGTTTGCACTATGCACATTTGCAGCATTGTTCGATTTTCGATGCATTGGTAAATCGTCAGGCAGGGCGTGCTGAAACATTAATGCGTGAACACAGTAGTGTGGTAATTTTAGGTGAAACCCTAAGAAATATTCTCAGCGCTTAAGGTAAAAGAAGTTCCTTTATTTTTGAATAAAGGAACTGAGGTATTAAAGCTCAATCACAAGATGTTTAGTTTTTGCACGAGAACAGCAGGGCGTAAACTGATCATTTAAAGCATGTTCTTCATCGGTCATAAATAGATCCCGATGATCTGGCGTACCTTCTACAACGCGAGTAATACATGTGCCGCAAATACCTTGCTCACATGAAACAGGAATATCAAAACCATTCGCAATTAATGCTTCTGTTGCAGTCTGCTCTGGTAATACTTCAATTTGGCGGCCCGTACCTTTCACTTCGATAGTAAAAGCTTCATCGTTAGATGCATCTACCTTTTGCGCGACAAAATGCTCTTGATGTAACTGTTCGCTATGCCAACCCGCTTGCTCGGCAGAATTCATGACAAACTGCATAAATCCTGTAGGCCCACACACATATAAGTGTTTATCAGGTGAAGCTTGGCCCAAAACCTCTGCCATATTACATTCGGTGTTAGGTTGGTCTTGAATATGAAAATGGACTTGGTCACTAAAGTGCTCGGTTAAATTGCCATAAAAGGCAATCATTTCATGACTACGAACAAAGTAGTGCAATTCGAAAGGAGTATTGGCCGACTTAAGCCGATACGCCATCGACAAAATAGGGGTAATACCAATACCACCCGCAAATAAAACCGCTTGTTTGGTTTGAGGGTGAATTTCAAATAAATTACGAGGTTCACCAATTTTTAAATGATCGCCTTCACGATATTCGGTGTGAATGCAACGTGAGCCACCGCGTGAATTGGCATCATGTAAAACACCAATCACATAACGATGCTTTTCACTACAGCAATTTGAAAGTGAATATTGACGAGTGAGGCCATTTTTCAGATGCACATCAATATGTGCACCTGCTTCAAAACTCGGCAGCTCCGTACCATTTGCTGCAACCAATTCAAACGCACGAATAGTCGGGGTGAGCTGGTGAATTTTTTGAATAATAACGTCCATGTCCATGCTCCTTTAAATAATCCGAATGTTTGGAAACTTCTGTGTGAATGTTTCAGGAGGTGTTTTATTTTCTTCGGCAAGTAGTCGGTCAATGACCTTACGGGACTGGACACCGCCTGCATCGATATTGAGCATCAGTAATTTGCGATGTGGATTATTTAAAATGTTTTGTTGCTGTTGCTCCAACATTTCTAAATCTTCAGTAAAGATTTTGCCTTGGCCTTCACGAATTTGATCGGTGAGTTCAGCATTATCTGGCTGGAAGTTGCGTGCCATTCCCCAGAAATACCAATGTGATGTTTCAGTTTCCGGCGTAATAAAATCGACCACGATTGAGGAAACTTTTTTGTCACTTGGTGCGTGATAACCACCCTGTCCAGCATGTGCGACACCTACTTCAATGTGAACATTACTTGGCGCAAAGAAGTGGCAACGTTGCCAACGGTCAACAGGTACATCATCTGCCAAATGATTGCCGCGAAGGGCCATTTGCCAAAATGGAGGTGCGATCACATTTTCCATATAGCGTTCGGTTATGACATGGTCACCGTCAACTTTAGTCACAGGCAGGGCTTCATCAATTTCTTTTTGCCCAATACTGCTTGAGTGAACATAGGTTTCGTGGGTTAAATCCATTAGGTTGTCGATCATTAGGCGATAGTCGCACTGAATGTGAAACAGGCCTCCGCCATAGCTCCATTCGGGATGATCTGCCCATTCTAAAGTTGGCAGTTTTGCTTCATCTGCTAAAGCTTTTTCACCTGGCCATACCCAAATAAAGCCGAACTTTTCAACAACTGCATATGCTTTATTACATGGGAAACCGTTTACACGTTGAGCTGGCATTGAAACGGTCTTTCCGTCACAGCCCATAACTAAGCCATGGTAACCACAGACGAGGTTGCCATCTTCGACATATCCCAGTGAGAGTGGGGCACCACGATGCGGACAAAAATCTTCAACAGCTGCAACTTGGTTTTCTTTAGCACGATAAAAAACGATTTTTTCACCACAGATGGTGCGACCTAATGGTTTATCTTGGATTTCTTCTGGACGGCAAGCTACATACCATGCATTTTTAATAAACATTTGTGACGACTCCTTATCACTTATTGGATCCAATTTATAGTAAATAAAAATATTGGTCAATTGATAAACAGGATCTTTTTTTACATTACTTTCCTTGATTGTTTATATCTTTAATATTAATTCAGATTTTTTTTATTTTTTAAAAGTTTTGGTCATTGAAGTTTAATTTGGATCCATATTTATTGGGTTAAAAGAGGGATAAGGAGAAATCCTTTGAGTTGTAAAATTGAAAATAGATAAATTTTTATGGATCCACATTTGTAATTTTAAATAAATTATACTTATATTTTTCAGCTATTTAATTTGATGGTTATTAAATTTTAAAAATATTGTTGATTTTTTGGATCCAAATATTCAGTATAGAAAAAGAGCAGGATGCTCCAAAAAACAAATATTCCTCTAGGTCATGATGGATACGGATATGCATAACCACCCAATCGCTCATATTAGCAATGTCGTGTGTATCTCTTATCCACATTGGGAGATGCATAAATGGAAAGAGATGTTCTAAGTGAGATCAATCAAAATAATATGAGCCGTTATCAATGGTTCATCATTTTGATCTGTATTTGTCTCAATATTATTGATGGCTTTGACGTGATGGTAATGGCATTTACTGCTCCATCAGTGTCAGCAGAATGGTCACTTTCAGGGGCACAAATTGGCTTATTGCTGAGTTCAGGTCTTTTTGGGATGGCTGCCGGTTCAATTTTTCTTGCGCCTTTAGCCGATAAAATCGGTCGCCGTTTACTTATCTTGGTTTGTTTAGTGATTGCAGGTCTTAGCATGTTGTGCTGTGCTTTGGTGCAAAGTCATGGCATGTTGGCAGCACTTCGGTTTATTACCGGAATTGGGGTAGGCGGGATTCTTGCGAGTAGTAATGTCTTGGCAAGTGAGTATGCCAATGCACGCTGGCGCAGTCTCGCAGTGAGCTTAATGTCTACAGGTTATGGCATTGGTGCGACACTAGGCGGAGTACTCTCACTGGCCTTGATTGAGCATTTAGGTTGGCGTTCAATCTTTTTGGCAGGGGGGATCACAACCATAGTGATGTTGCTGATTAGTGCCTGGTTATTACCTGAATCTTTAGATTATTTGTTGGCAAAAAGACCAAAACAGGCATTAGAACGTATTAACGCAACAGTAAATCGTATGGGGTTAACTGCTTTAAAAGCTTTACCTTATTACGGCCAGAATAATCAAAAAAATACAGGTGATATTGGTAAATTATTTTCAGGGCAGCAGGGGTTGCAGACACTTTGTCTTTGGTTTGCATTCTTTTTAGTGATGTTTGGCTTTTACTTTGTCATGAGCTGGACACCAAAAATTCTGATTTCAATGGGAATGTCGCCTGAACAAGGTGTAAGTACCGGCATTTTAATTAGTATTGGCGGTATTTTCGGGGCGGCCATTATTGGTTTATTGGCATCGCGCATGAAAGTCTTTTATGCCTTAAGTCTGTTTTTAGGGCTAACCTCGGCATGTGTTTTCCTATTTGTTGCTGTCTCATCTCAAGTCAGCATTGCACTCATAGTCGGTTTATTACTTGGCACCCTCATTAACGGTTGTGTGGCAGGTTTATATTCTATTTCTCCAACAATTTATGATGCTGAAATCCGTAGTCGCGGCGTGGGTTATGCCATTGGTTTTGGTCGGATTGGGGCAATTTTATCGCCAACGGTCGCAGGCATTTTCTTAGATAAAGGTATTGCACCTGCAACGCTGTATGCCTATTACGGTGTGGTGTTTATTTTGGCTATTTTCCTGATTTTGAGTTTGGGTAGCGCTTTTTACCGCAGTCAAAAAGAGCAAAACTTCTCACTTAAAACAGCACCTTAATCCACTAAAAATTAAATAGTTGAGTTAAAAAATGAAAAAGACACCATTATGGGTGGGGGTATGCTTGTGCCCATTATTTAGTCAAGTTGTGCATGCCGAGTTTATAGCAGACAGTAAAGCTGAGCTGACACTGCGTAATTTTTACTTTGACCGAGACTATAAAAAAGACCCATATCCGTATACCGCAGCTAGAGATTGGGCACAGGGTTTAATTTTTAAAGGACAGTCGGGTTATACCGAAGGGACAGTTGGGTTCGGTGTTGATGTACTTGCAATGGCGGGTTTTAACCTAATGGGAAATCGGGCAGATGACTATGCACGTAGTGGCTTACTCCCAGTGAATACCGATAACTCACGTGATGATTATTATGGAAAAATAGGCATTACAGCGAAGGCTAAATTTAGAAAAAATGAGCTTTTTGTGGGCGATTTGGTTCCACAATTGCCAACCATATTTTCATCACCAGCGCGTTTGTTCCCTCAGACTTATCGCGGTATTCGCTTTGTTTCAAATGAAATTCCAAATCTTCAACTCGAAGGTTTTTATGTCGACGAAGTGCGGCAGCGCGATTCCATTCGTTATACCGATGTTGGAACAGACAATATCAACCATCGATTTGACAAAGCTGCCACCACTGACTCGTTTTATACTTTAGGTGGAAGTTATCAGTTAAAAGACTATCGTTTACGGGCTTACCATGCTGAACTCAAAGATATTTATCAGCAACAATTTTTGGGTTTTAACGGAAAGCAGCCTTTAAATGACCAGCTTAATTTTTTAAGTGACGTGCGGTTTTTTAATAGTGAGGAAACTGGAAGTAAAAAAATAGGAGAGGTTGATAACCGTCATATTAGCGGCCTATTTGGTTTGAACTATCAAAATCATACGGTTTCTTTGGGTTATATGCAGTCATTTGGTTCGACTGGTTTGCCATTTTTGTCGGGAACAGAAAGTCCAGTTGTGCTTGATTTTATGAGTTCGGACTACTCAAATAAAGATGAAAAAGTCTATTCGATTCGTTATGAATATGACTTTAAAAATGCGCGGATGGGGGATGTTTCATTGAATGGACTGCGCTTTATGACCCGTTATGCCAAAGGTGAAGATATTGATTTGCTGCAATATGGTGATCAGCGTTTTAAAGAAGAGTCGATGGAGTTTGATTTGGGCTATAAAATTCCTGAAGGTAAATTAAAAGGCTTAGGAGTGCGGGCCCGCTTTTCTCACTACCGTAATGATATGCCAACGAATATGACCTTCCACTCGGCAAATGAAACGCGTTTGAATGTTGATTACACCTTTAAATTTTAATGGTTAATATTTAACTAAATTCAAGACAAGTTAAAACATTGTGACCATCAATGTTTTAACTTTAGTTATCAACTTCACAAAATCACTCTATAATACCGCCAATCTTATTAAAGCCCATTGAGTTGTTCATTAAACACATGGCTTTAATCTCTCATTTTTTTAAGTCAATTTCTTCGCTGTGATTCGGCTTATTTTTCAATATTTAGAATTTTATGTGTCTGTGCTGACACATAAAAATATTTAGGTGCCAGCATGGAAATCAAGGTTAATTATCTCGACAATCTTCGACAGGAAGCTAAGTTCGATGACTTTACGGTAATTGCCGATCAACCAATTCGCTACAAGGGTGACGGTTCGGCACCGGGCCCATTTGACTACTTTTTAGCATCGTCAGCATTGTGTGCAGCGTACTTTGTAAAAGTGTATTGTGCAGCTCGAGATATCCCAACCGATAATATTCGTTTATCGCAAAATAATATTGTTGATCCTGAAAACCGCTATAAGCAAACCTTTAAAATTCAAATTGAATTACCAGCCGATATTTCAGAAAAAGATCGCCAAGGGATTTTACGTTCGATTGACCGCTGTACTGTTAAAAAAGTCATTCAAACGGTTCCTGAATTTATTATTGAAGAAGTTGAAAGCATTGATGCAGATGCACAAGCATTGTTATTGCCAAGTTTAACTTCAGAAAACCATACCTATATTCAAGGTAAAGATCTACCATTAGAAGAAACCATTGCCAATATGTCTGCTATTTTGGCAAATTTGGGCATGAAGATAGAAATCGCGTCTTGGCGTAATATTGTCCCAAATGTATGGTCGTTACACATTCGTGATGCACAGTCTCCGATGTGCTTTACCAATGGTAAAGGTGCCACTAAAGAAAGTGCTTTGGCATCTGCATTGGGCGAGTTTATTGAGCGTTTAAACTGTAACTTCTTCTATAACGACCAGTTCTGGGGTGAAGATATTGCCAATGCTGAATTTGTGCATTATCCAGATGAAAAATGGTTTAAACCGGGTCCAAATGGTGAATTACCTAAAGAAATCTTAGATGAATATTGTCTTGAGATTTACAACCCAGATGATGAGTTACTTGGCACGCATTTATATGATACCAACTCAGGCAATATAGAGCGTGGCATTTGCTCGCTACCTTTTGTGCGCCAGTCTGACGGTGAAGTTGTATATTTCCCATCAAATTTAATTGAAAACTTGTACTTAAGTAACGGTATGAGTGCAGGCAACACTTTGGCAGAAGCTCAAGTTCAATGTTTGTCTGAAATTTTTGAACGTGCTGTAAAACGTGAAATTTTAGAAGGTGAAATTGCACTTCCAGATGTTCCTGAAGACGTATTAGCAAAATACCCAAGTATTGTGGCTGGTATTAAAGGCTTAGAAGAGCAAGGTTTTCCTGTATTAGTTAAAGATGCATCATTAGGCGGTCAGTTCCCTGTAATGTGTGTAACTTTAATGAACCCGCGTACGGGTGGGGTGTTTGCATCTTTCGGTGCGCATCCAAGTTTTGAAGTTGCGTTGGAACGTAGTCTGACCGAATTACTTCAAGGCCGTAGTTTTGAAGGCTTAAATGATTTACCTCAACCGACTTTCCAAAGTAATGCAGTGACTGAGCCGAATAACTTTGTTGAGCACTTTATTGACTCAAGCGGTTTAGTTTCTTGGCGCTTCTTTAGCTCTAAATCTGACTATGACTTTGTTGAATGGGATTTTTCTGGCGAAGGCGAAGAGTCGAATGCAGAAGAAGCTGCAACTTTGTTCGGTATTCTCGAAGAGATGGGTAAAGAAGTGTATATGGCAGTCTATGAGCACTTAGGTGCGACCGCTTGCCGTATTTTAGTTCCTGATTATTCAGAAATTTATCTTGTTGAAGATCTGATTTGGGACAATACCAATAAGGCACTTGCATTCCGTGAAGATATTTTAAATTTGCATCGTTTGGATGATGAACAGCTTGAGGCGTTGGTTGAGCGCTTAGAGGAATGTGAGCTAGACGATTACACTGAAATTACCACACTCATTGGCATCGAATTTGATGACAATACAGTTTGGGGACAGCTCACAATTTTAGAACTGAAATTGCTCATTTATGTTGCATTACAACAATTTGAAGAAGCAAAAGAGCTTGTCGAAACTTACTTGCAATATAACACCAACACCGTTGAGCGTGGTTTGTTCTATCAATGTATGAACGTGGTACTTGAAGTAATATTAGATGAAGAACTAGAGCTTGAAGACTACCTGACTAACTTCCGCCGTATGTTTGGTGACACACGAATGGATGCGGTATTAGGTTCTGTCGACGGTAGCGTTCGTTTCTATGGTTTAACGCCAACAAGCATGAAACTAGAAGGGCTTGATCGCCATTTACGTCTAATTGAGAGTTATAAAAAATTGCATGCAGCTCGTGCTAAAGCGGTAGCGATGTAATTTAAGAAACTAAATAAAAAAGCCTATTTTTAAATAGGCTTTTTTTATAAAACAACTTGCTAGTTTAGGCAGAGGCTTTCGTGATCTCTATGGTTTCTTCCGTTATTGGATAGTCTGGTTGTTCATCCAAAGTGTGTTTAGCCGGAATATAAGACATTGCACGTTCTGCTAGAGCAGTAATGGTTAAACTTGGGTTTACACCTAAATTGGCACCCAACATAGAGCCATCTACAACATATAAATTTTTATAGTTAAACACACGATTTTTGCCATCGACTACACCTTGTTCTGGGCTAGATGCAATCGCGCAGCCTCCCATACAGTGAGCAGTAAAAGGCACATTAAATAAAATTTCGGTAATGGTCGTTATTGGATGACCATTAAACATTTTGGCGACTTTTTCAGTAAAGGTATTGGCTTGTGGAATATAAACAGGAAGCTTTTTTCCTTCACTCGACAAAACCTTGCCAAAAGGCCAGAACCAATTGCGTTTTAAACGCATGTTAATTGAAGCATCGGCAGTTTGCATTACTAAGAAAATTAAGGTTTGACGTGCAAAACCAACAGGGTTGCTCATACGTAAGAATATAAGTGGATGGCTAATGAGTACCCATAACCAATAAAAAATACGTGTCCAACCTGGTTTACCTTTTGCCATATACGTACACATGAGACCCATAGCATCGGAACCACTTTGGTAGCGTGTCGCTTCAATATGAGTATCATGGTCAATATAGATGCTTGAACCAATTGCAACGCCCTTACTCATATCGACATCTTTATCAAAGAAACGGACTCCTAAGATAGACTCCGCATTGGTACGTACCCGATTACCCAAATCATCAGAAATATTTGGTAGAGAACCAGATTGTTTTAAGCGGAATAGCATTTCTTGGGTGCCCAAAGAAGATGCCGAGAAAATTACGTTACGAACCCGCCAAGTACGACGTTGTTTGTTAAACCATGAGCTTGAGCATTCAGTCGTGACTTCATAACCATCACTACCATCGACTTTGCCATTGAGTGGTTTAACATCAACCACTTTGGTTTCTTCATAAACCTTGGCGCCATTTTTTTCGGCAAAGTACAAATAATTTTTATCTAGAGTATTTTTTGCATTGTGTTTACAACCTGTCATACAGCCACCACATGCTGTACAGGTGCCACGATCTGGTCCTTCACCGTTAAAATAAGGGTCTGGATAAGTCTTTCCACCTTCTTCGCCTTCGGGAGGAAAAAAGGTTGCAACACGAGTCGGTTTAAAGGTATGGCCTACACCTACCGCTTCACCCATTTTCTTTAACATGTGATCGGCAGGGCCAAGTATTTTATTGTCAGTCACTCCAAGCATACGTTCTGCTTCGGCATAGTGCTGCGGCATTTCATTTTTCCAGTCCGCAGCATCTGCCCAAGTGCCTTCATCCCAAATGTGTTCGGGTGGAACGAGCAGGGTATTGGCATAGGTAATTGAGCCACCGCCTACGGCATTACCGCAAATAATAGTGACATGGCGAAAAAAACGCATATTGAAATAACCAAAAAGTTTCATACCCGGACGCCAGATCCAGCGGCGTGTGTTCCAGTTATTTTTAGCAAAATCTTCAGCTTTCCAACGACGCCCCATTTCCATTACAGCAACTGAGTAGCCTTTTTCGGTGAGACGGCAGGCAGAAACACTACCGCCAAAGCCTGAACCAATGATGAGATAATCATAGTCATAATTGTTTGATGCCATGCCAAAGGCTCCTGTCTAGTGATATTTTTTATATTGACTGCATGTGTTTATCAATGAATTGTCCAATGCGCTTAATTGAGTCATCGGATTCTTTTAGTATACCTGCATGGAATTGAAAAACGTGCCCAACTTTGTCATAAATCTTAAATGTGGTCGGAATACCGCATTTCTCGGCTTGTTCTGCAAGACGTTTCGCATCATCTAATAAAACTTCTTCGGTACCAACATGGATCAGAACCGGTGGTAATCCGGTTAAGTCAGCATAAAGTGGGGAGCAGGTCGGATCGGTTGCCGATTTTTGGCCGCAATAGTTTTTTGCACACCAAACTAACCAGTCTTCTGAGAGCATTGCATCTTGAACAGCATGAGTTTTCAGCGTGCTTCCTGAAAGACTTAAGTCAACCCAAGGTGAAAGTAAAACTAATGCCGCTGGTAAAGGTAAACCTGCGTTCCTTAGCGCAATAACTGTACTTAAGCTCAGGCCGCCACCAGCGGAGTCACCAGCAATCACAAGTTTTTTGGGATCTTGTCCTTGAGCAAGTAAAGCCTTATAGACTGCAATGCTATCTTCAATAGCAGCAGGGCTTGGATGTTCTGGGGCTAAACGATATTCAGCTAACCAGACTTGTGCCTGAGCTGCATGTCCGATCTGAGCTGCAAGCTTCGTGTGACTTTTTGAGCTACCCACTACATAGCCACCGCCATGCAAATACAAAATGCCGAGCCCTGATTTGGTCGTTTTAGGCTGAATATGAACTGTCGGTACTTGAGCAATATTTTGCTTTTTAGTTTGATAACCACGTGGCCCAAGCACAATAGCACTGGCCGCATCGCTACAAAAACGTTGTAATTTCACTGGCGTTTTAGGAGATAAAGCTGGGCGTAGTGTGGTACGAATGGTCCATGCGAGAAGTTGCTTCATGATAAGCACTCATACTAAGCAGGTGAGATTAGTCAGCATCTCTGAAAATCAAGAGTATGCTGACCACTATTTTTATTTTGCTGACTTATTAAGTAGTCGAGTTTGCCAAGCAGTCGCGGTTGCAAAGATCTTTTGGTAGCCTTGCGGAAGAATACGCTGAATTACATCAACGGCTTTTGCATCGGCTCCAATAAGTAAACGGCGACGGTTCTTACGAACAGCCTCCAAAATTTGCTGAGCTGCATCATCAGCAGGAGTGCGAAGTAATTTATCGAAAGCGTCTTGGCTTTTTAGCGGGTCCATTCCTAAAGACTGGACGCTATTGTTCATACGTGCAGCTTTGGCAATATTGGTACGAATACCACCCGGATGCACACAAGTCGCGCTCACACCAGCATTTTGCATATCAAGTTCTTGGCGCAATGATTCAGTAAAACCACGAACGGCAAATTTACTGGCGTTATAAGCACTTTGGGTCGGTTGAGCTGTTAAGCCAAACATACTGGAAATATTAATAATATGCCCATCACCACTTTGCTTTAAGTAAGGCAAAAATTCTTTGGTGCCATAAACCACGCCCCAAAAATTAATACCAATGAGCCATTCAAGATCTTCATAGCTCACACCTTCCGCTGTACTACCAATCGCGACACCAGCATTATTAAAAATCAGGTTAACTTGGCCATGTTCATCTACAACTGCTTTTGCCCAAGTTGCAACGTCATCACGTTTAGCGACATCAACTTTTTGAGTGGTGACTTTGACAGAGTAGGGCGCTAACAGCTCGACTGTTTTGGCTAACCCAGCTTCACTAATATCAGAAAGTGCCAGGTGACAGCCTTGTTTAGCGAGTGCTATGGCAATTGCTTGTCCAATACCTGAACCCGCACCTGTCACAGCTGCGACTTTATTTTTAAAAGACTTCATAAAATTCTCCGTTTATTTTTCTCATTTCCTATGGCGAAGCTTATTTAAGAAATAGCCGACACCTGAGTGTAGTTTTCAATGTCAAAGCGACGAGTGCGTTGACGATATTCAAGAGTGAAACCCGGCCAGTTATTGGTATTTTTACCATCAGCAGTTTGGTACCAACTGGTACAGCCTTGCGCCCACACCGTTTTTTTCATTTTCTCTTGAATATCTTGATTAAATTCGTGTTGAATTTCGGCACGAATGTTGGTGAACAGCAGGTTATTTTTCAAAGTAGTGCGCAGCGCATCTAAAATATAATTTACTTGGCTTTCAATCATATAAACAATTGAGTTATGCCCGAGGTTGGTATTTGGCCCATACAGCATAAAGAAGTTAGGGAATCCGTTTACTGTCAGGCCTAAATAAGCTTCAGCACCATCTTTCCATGTTTCTTTTAAGGTGCGACCATCAAGTCCAGTAATTTGCATTGGCGCCATAAATTCAGTCGCCGTAAAACCTGTACCGTAAATAATGGCATCAACTTCACGTAGATTTCCTTCCGTGTCTAAAATGCCATGTTCGGTAATTTCTTGAATGCCTGTATCAATCACATCAACATGAGGTTGAGTCAGTGTTTCATACCAGTGGTTAGAAATTAAAATACGTTTACAACCAATTGGATAATCTGGCATTAAGCGGTGACGTAACTTTCCATCTTTAACAACTTTTCGAATGTGGCGCTGAAATAAATATTCCACCAAAGGCATTTCATTGAGTGAAGTTGTAAAAGCAAGTAGGCGAATTTCATGATGACCATATTGCAAGGCACGGTCTAGACTTTGCAAGATCGGCAGTTTACGGAAAGCTTTTTTCTCTAAAGGTTGATAAACCCGATCTGGTTTAGGAATGACATACGGTGCCGAGCGTTGATAAACGTCTAGGTGAGCCACTTGTTTTGCAATTTCAGGTACAAACTGAATCGCACTTGCGCCTGTACCAATGACTGCAACACGTTTGCCAGTTAAGTCATAGTCATGGTCCCAGCGTGCTGAGTGAAATGCCTTACCTTTGAAATTTTCAATGTCTTTAAGTTTTGGATAGGCAGGACGGTTGAGCTGGCCTACCGCGCCCACTAAAAATTCTGCTTCAAACTGTTCACCAGCCGTACTTTGGATATGCCATACGCCTTGCAAAGCATCAAATTCGGCGCTGGCTATTTCAGTATTAAATTTGATGTGCGGACGAAGATCATATTTATCGGCACAGTGACGCAAATATTGATAAATCTCTTGAGATGTCCCGTAGCGATTTTTCCAACCAAGTTCCTGTTCAAAAGAAAAAGAATAAAGATGCGACGGCACATCACATGCAGCACCCGGATAAGTATTGTCACGCCAGACACCACCTACATCGGCAGCTTTTTCAAATAGAGTAAATTGTTCAAAACCTGCTTGTTTGAGACGAATGGCAAGTCCTAGACCACCAAAGCCAGTGCCAATAATGGCGATGCGTACATTTTTATTTGAATTAGACGACGAATTAAACATAGGCTGCTCTAAAATCCTTAAAAACAGTGAGCGAAAAAATCGCAATTTCCTGTATGCAGAATAGACGTTTATTAACTTGATTTAGAGGATGGATGAGGACAAAATATTGTGATTCGAGGACATTCTGAGCGATACAGTGAAGTATGCATGGGCATTTGAACGCAGTGTACATAGTGTTCGGTTAATGGCTGATTTCGCGATGGAATCAGGCATTTCTTATCAGACGATTTTAAAAGGGACTGGACTTAGCCAACAACAATTACTTGATCCTAATATGGTGGTGACAGGCCATCAGGAATTACAGTTGATTCATAACTTGGTTGAGCAACTAGGAGACAGACCGACATTAGGCTTAGAAGTGGGCACACGCTATCATTTCACCACATTTGGGCCATTAGGCATGGCTCTGATGAGTAGCGCCAGCATTCGCGAAGCACTAGATTTGGCTTTAACCTATTTCACGTTAACTTTTGCTTTTACTCGCTTTGAGGTATCGGATACACCAGAAGGAATCCGTATCGAAATTGATGAGCAAGATATTCCCTTATCAGTTCGTCAATTCATTATTGAACGAGATGCGGCTGCGCTCATTACGGTACAGCGAGATTTGGTGCAGGATAATTTTTGCCAATATTTGGCTTTTTCTTTTCAACCTAAAGGCGATGTAGAGCCTTATCGGAATTTATTTGGGGTTATGCCGGAATTTGGCGCAGCCAAAAGTTTTGTGATTCTTGATCCGCAAAAAGTAGACCAGAAGCTACTTATGGCAAATGATCTAGTTTTACATACAGCCGAAGAACAATGTCGTCAAATATTAGAAAAACGCCAATCACAAAATAAATTTACAAACTTAGTGCAACAACAGCTAATGAGTACGCGTGGGGAAATGCCATCTATGGAAATAGTCGCTGATCGGCTGCATTTAAATACAAGAACCCTGCGCCGCCATTTGGCATTAGAGGGAATGACTTTTATCCAAATTCGTGAAGAGGTTAGACAGGTTTTAGCAGAGCAATATTTGGCGTTACCAAAAGCTTCGGTTGAGCAAATTGCCGAATGGTTAGGTTATGCAGAGCCTGCCAGCTTTATTCATGCTTATAAAAGATGGCATGGGAAAACACCTCATGCCATGCGGTTAAATAACCGATAACCCAAGTATCTTTATTTTTTTAAACGCAAATGCAATAAGCGCGTCGCTGATGTATGGCGTATATTGTCGGCACGCTTATAAAAATAACGTTCAGTAATAGCTTCACCAGACAAATCTTCAACCACTTCAAAGCCCATGTTTTTAACAGCATTGTGTAAATCTGAAGGTTTAAATTGGCCTAATAAACGTTCTTTCAGTAAATGGGTAAACTGTGCAACACCGATACTCCCGAGTCGCTCAATGCCGTTTAGCTCCTGAAAATCGGTTGAATAGTCGAGTACTACTTCGCTACCGTTTGCAGCAAACTCAGCAATACTTTTTAAAGTTTGCAGTGTAGTATCCGGTTTTAAATAATGAGTAGTACCCAACCAAGAAAAGAAAGCCGGAGCTTTTCGTACATAGTGACTCCGGGCAAGCGCCTCAGAGATAGATTCTTTTTCAAAGTTAATAGCAACAAATTCAACAGTAGTAGGAATATTTCCTAGTTTTTTGAGTTTGGATTGTTTCGCAGCTTGAGTATCAGGATGGTCGACCTCAAAAATTTTTAAAGTTGGGTAATGTTGTGACTCACGTAATACAAAAGAGTCTAAACCCGCTCCAACCAAAACATATTGTTCAATATTGTGTTGAACAGCCTGATTAAGTAAGTCTTCAGCATAACGTGATCGGCACACAACCTGCCCACTCAATAAACCTAAGGTGCGGTTTAAAAGGGGAGAATTCATTAATTTAACAATGAGCGGAGTAGATAAAAGCTTTTTCCAACCCTTACTGGTCATTTCAAAAGCATAGGGGTCTGAAAATACAGGGTTTGTCGTATTTTTAAAGTGATTTGCGCGTAAGGCAGCGGCGGCTTCGGCAGTACGGCTTGATTGACCTTCTTTCATTTTTAACCTGTTCTTTTATTTCTTGAAGATATAATGAAAAAGGCAGTGTATTTTATCAAAAACAAAAATACACTGCCTATTACTTACAACTGATTTGGTCAAAATTACAAATTAATGTGTTTTTGACGTTTGATATATGACGTCATAATCTTTCAAATCTAGTTTTTTCAAGCGTTGTTTCAGCTTTTTCAATGACCACGGCCATGCTGCAAAGTTGCGACCGTTAGCATCAAGGTAATAACTCTTACAGCCACCACTATTAAATACAGTGGTTTGCAGATGCTTTTGTACCAAGTCGTTGTGCTTTTTAATCACATCAGACTTAACGTTTAGTTTGCTAATCCCTTTGTTTTTAATTTTTAGCAAGCCATCTACAATATAGTCGAGCTGTGCTTCTGCCAAGCCAATAAACGAGTCATAAACCAGTACGTTTGGTCCCAAAACTAAGAATGCATTTGGTACATTTTCAATGTTGGTTCCTAAGTAAGCTTCTGGTGAAGTGTTTTTCCATAAATCATTTAAACGTTGTCCTTTTTCATTAAACACACGTTTACCGATTGGCGGGTGAGATACTTCAAACCCGGTGCCCCAAATAATCACATCAACTTCGTGGCGTTCACCATTGGCAGCAATCACCGTATTTCCTTCAACCTTCACTAAACCATGTGGAATAAGCGTGGTATTCGGTGCTTGTAGTGCAGGGTAGTAATTGTTAGCAAACAAAATACGTTTACAACCAATATCAAAATTAGGCGTTACGTTTTTACGTAACTCAGGGTCTGCAATTTGAAGTTTAAGTAATTGCTTGCCGAGTACATTTACTGGTTTTAGCGCAAGTGGGTTACGTAAACCAAAGTTAATTGCATTCAACGTTAGCGCTACACTTTTACGCCAGCTTGCCTGAATCGCTGGATATTTGGCAATGACGGATTTACTCAACTCGCCCAAGTCGGTATCTGGTTTTGGCAGTACCCAAGGTGCTGTACGTTGGAACACAAATAGCTCTTTTGCTTTGGGTTGAATTTGTGGCACAAACTGAATAGCAGATGCACCAGTACCAATTACAGCAATGCGTTTTCCAGTTAAGTCATAGTCATGGTTCCATTTTGCCGAATGGAACATTTCACCAGTAAAGGTATCTAAACCTTCAAGACGTGGAATTTGTGCTTCGGTAATTGGACCTGTTGCAAAAATAACAGTTCGCGATAGATATTGACCACTAGTTGTATCAAGTACCCATAAATGGCGTGTTTCGTCCCAAGCAGCATTGAGCAGTTCGTTGTTAAACTCAATTTTAGACGTGATATTAAACTCGTTACTTACATCTTCTAAGTAACTTAAAATTTCCGGTTGGCGTGCAAATAAGTGACTCCATTTTGCACTTGGGGCAAACGAGTATGAATACAGAGCTGAAGGTACATCGCAGCCACAGCCCGGATACGTGTTTTCACGCCAAGTACCACCTACACGTGCTGCTTTTTCAATAATTTTGTAGTTGGTATAGCCCACTTGGTCGAGACGAATTGCTGCGGCAATACCGGAAATTCCGGCACCCACAATAAAGGTATCGTAAATATGGCTAGTCGAATTGACAGCTTTTTTTGCTGATGTATTTGTTTTCATTTGAGCAGTCATATGGGTACTACCTATAAAATTTCTTATTTAAATAATTTGTACGATGTACCAAGGAATTTGGTATACAAGCTTGGAGATGCACGTTTCATGAGCCAGAACAACTTCGCGTCGATTTGAGGAATGGTATAAAGCTCATCCTGATCAAGACGGTTAAGTGTGAGTTTGGCGACATCGTCACTTGTGGTGAGTGCGTAGTTCATGAGTGCATGGTCTGCAAGCTTGGAATAGCGGCCCGGAATACGACCATTTTTAATGATATTGGTGGGTACCAAAGTCGGGCAGAGCACATTGACTTTAATGTTAAATTTACGAAGTTCAGCCGAAAGTGTTTCAGACAGCGCACGAACACCCGCTTTCGTTACGTTATAAGCAGTCATTTCTGGAGCAGCCGTGTACGATGCCGCCGAAGCCACATTAATAATCGCGCCATAACCTAGTTTTTTGAACTTTGGCACAAATGCATGACAACCATGAATAACGCCCCAAAGGTTAATATTCATGACCCAGTTCCAGTCTTCTAGACTGAGTTCGTCAAACTTACCGCCTAATCCCACACCTGCATTATTAATGACAAGGGTCACAGGGTGACCAAGTAAAATTTCAGCAGTTTCAGCTAGGTGGTTCACTTGTTCTGCATTACCCACATCGCAGCGCATGGCAAAAGCTTTTGCGCCTTCTTGTTCAAGAAGCTTTACCGTTTCTTCTGCGGCTTCTAAATTAATATCTGCACACACTACGCTACCACCACGTTTTGCCAGTTCAAGTGCAAAACTCCGCCCAATTCCACTGCCTGCGCCAGTCACAACGGCATAAGCTTTTTGGCTTGGTTTAACTTTCTTTTTACCAAATAAAATCATGATTCATCCCGAAATAGATTTAAGGAAAACCAGCCATTGAGTGACTGGTTGCAAGCCAGTTAAGACAAGCGTACAGGCGGAGTAAATTCCTTCACAAAGTAAGGCGCAATTGCACCTCCTTCCTTCAGTAATTTGTCTTTGTAGTACTCTAGATATTCAGTGGTATCATGATCATTTGGGTGGAAGTCAGGGCGTAAGTAATCGAAAATCTGGCCAATCGTGCTACCGAATACGCCATCTTTTGGACCAAAGATAAGTCCGACACCACGGCGAGCGTCTTTCCAGAATTTTCTAGTCAGCATTTCCTGTGGTTTTCTTAAAACAGGAATAAACAAGGTAGTTGCTGGGATTAGACCTAAAATAGTAAAGAAAGCTAAGAAGAAGCCAGAAGCTCGTAGTGGGTAGCTACCATTGAGTAATTGATAAACATCATAGGCAATATCTTTATGCTCAGATTCTTCAAGCATATGCCACATCCATAGCGCACGGCTTTTGGCATCGTCTGAATAGTAGAAATTCTTCTCATGTTTCATCATGTATTCGGCAAGTACAGCCGTAAAATGCTCAATACCAGCCATCATTGATAATTTAAGCGGTTGCGGAAATTTCAAAAACACATATTTAAAGAAGTTCTCGCCCAAGAAACGGTATAAATCGACCGGATATTCAACATCTTTAAGTGCATCGTTATATTCATTATGCAACTTAGAGTGAATCGCTTCTTGACCAATAAGGGAAGTAACACGCTGTTTTAACACTGGGTCTTGAATAAATTCACGGTGGTGACGGGCAGTCTCGATCACCAAATCTTCACCATAGGTTAGAAATACTGAAAGCGTAGCAAAAAACAAGGTGGCAAATTGATTGTTCATATAGAATTCAACATCAATCTCTTTACCATCAAACCCGATATTTAAATGACGGATTGGAATAGATCCTTTACTGGCAAAATCTGGTAACTCGATTTCACGGTAAAATTTGAGTTTGTTTAGTGATTTTTTAACTGTGGTCGAGATCATGGCGACACCTTCAGATCAATCAGTGATAGTGCAGCTACGTCGAAAACCAAAAGCTTTGATTTCCAACAGGGCACTGTAAATTCCATTTTCAAAAAGCATTTTGTCTGCTTACTGACTACGGTGATGTTGCTCCGTTATTTGTTTGATTATTTGACTGAATAACGGAAAAAGAGGGGAACTTGATAAAATGAATCAACCTCTTTTTGGATTTTTTCATGTTAATCTGAGTTTATGTTCGGATTCAATTCGGGTAACTTTTTAAGTTTTATAAGCTCCCATCTAATGCATGAATAGAATAAAAAAATAGTTTTTTAATTTATTAATATATTGATTTTTATTTAAATAATTTAAATTTATTTAAAAATAATTACCTAATAATAAAAGAGCTCATAAGTATGTTTAGCCATGCTCCTATAAAAATTACTCTATGAAATTTGACAACTATTCGGATTTTGTTTTTTTATTAGGGTGGGGCTAAATTACATGCTAACCTGAGCTTATGTTCGGATTATTAATAAGAAAATATGTCTACGCGAAAACCCCGTCAGGCACGAGCCAAAGTCACGGTCGATACCATTATTGAAGCAGGTTTTATTGCCGTAGCTTTGCATGGACCAAGTGGTACCACCACACGTCATATTGCGGAAATTGCAGGGGTGAGTGTGGGGTCTCTCTATGAGTATTTTAAAAATAAAGAAGAAATTTATGATGCGATGAATCACTACTTTGTGAGTGAAATTCTCGACATGATTAAAGAGCTAACCCCTACAATTTTAGAGTTGGAATTAGAGCCTGTCATTGAAATGATTTTTTATACGTTCAGTGATTTATTAAAGAAAAATAATGACCGTTACTTAACCGTTTTACGTTACGCAGGTGAGTTGCAATACGACAAATATATTCCAAAAATTGAACAGGCTTTAATGGAAGTCATCATGAAATATATGATGCATAATCCTAAATATTTAAAAATTAATAATTTACCTGTAATTACCTATATTTGTATTAATAGCGGTATTTTTAACGTAGCAAGGCATCTTATTTTACCTAACCCATTTATTAGTTTTGATGAAATGGTGCAAGGGTTAACAACTATGATCATGAGTTATATCAACACTGAAATGGCACGCTCGGAAGACCATTCATAATTTTTCTTTTTAATAAACATAAAAAAACACCTGCGTATATTTCGCAGGTGTTTTTTGTTGATTATGGCATGGTTGGAATTTCTTCCGGACGCATATCAAAAATCAGAATTTCGGCGTTGTCACCATTAGTAAATGATAACTTGCCTCCATCACGAATTCGTGCAGCATCACCTGTATTAAAGGTTTTACCGTTTACATCAATACGGCCTTTTGCCACATGTAGGTAAACATAACGACCTTCTGGAATTGCAAATTCTGCTGTTTCTTCACCATCAAAAAGACCTGAATAAATATTAATATCTTGTTTGATGGATAAAGTTTTTTCGCCACCTTTTGGTGAAATCATCAAGTGCAATTTACCGCGTTTGTCTTCCTCGGAAATATGCAATTGTTGATAGCCTGGTGTTGTGTTCACTTCATTTGGAACCACCCAAATTTGCAAGAAGTGCACGTTTTCTTGAGCAGAGTGATTAAATTCACTATGTGCAACCCCACGGCCTGCGCTCATTAACTGAATATCACCAGGCACAATAACCGAACCTGTACCCATTGAATCTTTATGTTCTAACGCACCTTCAAGCACATAAGAAATAATTTCCATGTTACGGTGAGGGTGAGTACCAAAGCCTTTTGATGGAGCAACCGTATCGTCATTAATCACAAGCAAATCTGAAAAGCCGACTTGTTTCGGGTCCCAATAATTTGCAAATGAAAACGTGTGTTTTGACTGTAACCAGCCATGATGTGCTGCACCACGCTCATGAGATAAACGCATATCAAACATGATTTATTCTCCTCATCCAATTTTTTTCTCTGAATGCAGTTTATCGTTTTCATTTATGCAATAAAGCTCTAAAAACAGAAAGCTTAGTGTGATTTTTGGAACGCTGAAATTTTGATATGAGATGCGAGGAAGGGTAGGCATAATATTTCATTTTTTATCTTTTAAAGCCATATTTTTATCATTTTAGGACAAATGTATTTTATTTAAATAATTATGAATAAGAGTAGGTTATATAAGTTGTTTGAAATAATCAAAAAATATTTAAGTTGGCAAAAAGTTTCAAAGTAGGTTGGCTTTTTTTGTCCTTGTTCGAGTGGTACATCAAGCGCACTATTTAATCTGATTTGGTGAACTTAACAACACTTAGGTTCATAAAACATGGCAAGGCAGATGTATTCGAGCAAATTTTTGTTCTAGAGCAGTTAAAGATTGCAAGAAATAATCTAAAGACAACTTTACCTGTTTGATTCGACGCTGCCTTGTATTTAACAAATTTTATAGGGTGTCAAAAATGGTCGCTCAAGCTATCCGAAATATTATTTCTCCTAAATCAGTTATAGCTCAGTATCAAAAGATAGATTTCTCAAATAAAGGAACTATCCCAATTCGCCATTTAAATATCGGATTTGATGGTAAAGAAATTGATATCGAGTTTTACGTCAACAACCAGTTTGCAACATTGTTCTTTGCAACGCTTTCGGTTTTCTTGACCTATGGTGAAGATTTGGTGATTGAAACAGCTCGTCACCACCGTGAATTTATTCAAGACCCGATTTTAAAACAGCGAGTTACTTCCCTTATTGGTCAAGAAGCCATCCATTCAAAATTGCATAATGAGTTCAATGATGCAATTAAAGAGCTGGAATATCCGGTCGATTTTTATCGTTTCTTAGGTGAAAACTTCTTTAAATATGTGTTTTTAAAATTCCCACAGCCGTTAAAGCTTTCACTTATGGCGGGTATTGAGCACTTTACGGCAGTACTTGCCGAATACATGATGAAGCATGAAAAGAATTTCTATTATACCGACGATGCCAAAAGCCGTGCTTTATGGATGTGGCATATGCTTGAAGAATCTGAGCATAAAGATATTGCTTATGATGTCTATCAGGTTTTAAACGGTAATTATCCGTTACGTGCAACCGGCTTTTTAATGGCTTTCATCACTATTTTAGGACTTATTCCAACAGCAACTTTATTTGTACCCGTACTACGTAAACCACAAGAAATGCTAACTAAGAAATTCTGGAAAGATGCACGTCGTGGCGTCAACTTAATTTTTAGTCCAAAAGATGGTGTATTTGGTAGCACTATTGGCCAGATTTTTGATTACTTACGTCCTAACTTCCACCCAAATGATCATGACACGACCGAATACCTTGAGTACTACAAAAACAAATTACTTAACGAGGGCGGTGCTATAGCGCCTTACTTTGTGAAGGAATTTACACCACCAGTTCGTGCAGTTTCATAAGCGTATTAGTCATGGCAGTAATACGAAAATTACTGCCGTCTACCTAAAGTTTTTTAGGATTTACTATGATTTTATTTGGTAAGAAAGACCAGCCTAGCCGAAACGCATATGCGGTCGTAACTGGGGCAGGCAGTGGAATTGGTCGTAGCTTTGCAGTTGAACTAGCGAAGCGCGGTGGCAACGTAGTATGTGCAGATATTAATTTAGAAGCTGCAAAAGAAACTGTAAAGTTAATTGAACAGCTTGGACAAAAAGCATTTGCAGTCCAGTGTGATGTTGGGCAAGCAGAACAAGTACAGGCTTTGGCTGATCAAGCAGAACAGTTACTTGATCATCCAGTAACACTCATCATTAATAATGCCGGCGTAGGGCTAGGCGGCAAATTTGATGAAATGAGTTTGGAAGACTGGAAATGGTGTATGCATGTAAACCTATGGGGTGTTATTCATGGTTGTCATGCATTTGTGCCAAAGCTCAAAAAACTAGGTTACGGTGCAATTATTAATGTAGCTTCTGCGGCGTCTTATACCGCAGCACCAGAAATGAGTGTCTACAATGTAACGAAAGCCGGTGTATTGGCATTATCAGAAACCCTTTCAGCCGAGCTACGCAAATTCAATATTAAGGTCAATGTGCTGTGCCCAACTTTGGTACCTACCAATATCATTAAAAATGGTCGGATTCCGGGCCGTTATTCCAAGCTTGCAGACCATGCACTCATGAACTATGCCATGACAACCAGTGACGCAGTTGCGGCTTTAACATTGAATCGATTAGATCGAGGGCAGCTGTATACCACGCCACAGATCGACGCCAAATTATTCTGGCTTATGAAAAGAACGTCTCCAACCCTATATGCAAAGTTCCTTGGGCTTTCGTATCAGCTATTTAAATAAAATTTTGTATAGGCAGAAAAATTATGGTCACTAAACCTAGAACAAATACACGCACACGTAAAACCCAAGAAGTTGCACATGTTTATGACACTTTTATTGTCGGTGCAGGTATTTCTGGCTTAGCTGCAGCAATTAAGCTAAACGAAGCAGGCTTAACCAATTTTAAAATTATTGAAAAAGCCAGCCGCGTCGGTGGCACTTGGCGTGAAAATACCTATCCGGGCTGTGGTTGTGATGTACCGTCGTCACTTTATTCTTACTCCTTTGCCCCAAGTGCAAAATGGAGCCATTTATTTGCACGCCAACCGGAAATTTTAAGTTATTTAGAAGATGTTAGTCGTGAGTTTGATATTGAGTCCTTAATCGAATTCAATACCGAATTATTAAAAGCAGAGTGGGATAACCAAAAAAATATCTGGAAGCTAGAGACAAGCTCTGGTTTGTATATCGCTAAAACAGTTTTATTTGCTACAGGTCCAATTACCGAAGCACAAATTCCACGTCTTGAAGGTTTAGATACCTTTACTGGTGAAATGTTCCATTCGGCAAAATGGAACCATGACTATGACTTAACTGGAAAACGCATTGCTGTAATTGGTACTGGTGCATCTGCTATTCAGTTTGTGCCACAAATTCAACCTAAAGCCAAAGAGTTGTTTGTATTCCAACGTACAGCACCTTGGGTACTACCGAAGCCCGATACGGACTTGGGCGAGTTGAGTAAATCTGTCATTGCCAAATATCCAGCTATTCAAGCGACTTGGCGACAGACTGTGGCGGGTACTTTAAATGTCATTAATTTTGGCCTACGCAACCCAAAAGCTTTAAAGCCTGTCAATTTTGCTGCAAAACAATTGTTAAAGCTGCAAATCAAAGATCCAGTCTTGCGTAAAAACGTAACGCCTAATTTCGATATTGGCTGTAAGCGTATTTTGTTTGCCAATAACTATTATCCAGCGTTACAGGCACCTAACACTACGCTTATTCCACATGGTCTAGTTAAAGTCGAAGGCAATACGGTGATTGCAGCTAATGGTGAACGCCACGAAGTTGATGTGATTATTTGGGGTACTGGATTTGAAGTGTCTCATCCCCCTATTGGTAAACGTGTACATAACGAAAAAGGGGAATGTTTGGCTGAGCTTTGGAAAGACTCCTCACCAGAAGCTTATTTAGGAACCAATATTGAAAATGTACCTAATGCATTTCTTATGCTTGGGCCAAATGTTTTGGTCTATGACTCATTTATTGGTCTTGCCGAAGCACAACTGCAATATATTATAGATGGTTTGCTACAAATGAAGGCAAAAGGTATTGCTAAGCTTTCAGTGAAATCAGAAGTGATTAAAAAGCACAACGACTTGGTACAAAAACATCTACAAACCACAGTATTCAATAGCGGGGGATGTAAAAGTTACTATCTCGATGCAAATGGTCGCAACTTCGCGGCATGGCCATGGTCGTTAAAAAAGCTTAAACAGCGTTTACATCATTTAAAGTTAGAAGAATATGATGTGGTTTATGAAGCTGATTTGATAAAAGCAAAACCTAAAGCTGAAGAAGTTGCTGGTTAATGACTTTATAAAAGCCCATTTTAATTTATTGAAATGGGCTTTTTATTATTGAACGGATTGAACAATAATTTAATGAAGTTAAATTGAAAAATAAATTTAAATATACTTAAAAATAAAAGTAGGTGAATAAGGCTATATAAGTTTTTGTTAAAAAAATATAGTTATTTTTAAAAATGAATTTTTAAGTGAAAAGTATTATTTTTACTCTTTTTTAAAATTGCAAATTAGAAAACATTTTTTATATCAATAGATTGAGTGATTAATAATTATTGTAAATAAATGTGAAAATATTCACAAACTGGTTATTTTTTGTTAAGATCATTAACATTAAAAACATAGAGATAATAATAATGATCAATAAAGTATTAATAGTGTTGTGTGTGAGTATCGTGTTTGTACTAGGGTACTGGGCGTATTTAGATACCCAAAATAAAAGACATCAAGAGCTCATGAGGATTATTCAGGAAGCTGAAAAAAATTTGCAAACAATTGAGCGAAATCCTAATCGTATTAGTCATAGCAATTTAGCTTCATATAATTTGCAAAAATATATCAGCGATAAAAAAGTGTTTTTCTAAGCAAAGTAGTCATTATTATTTGATTTAAAAACTGTGCCATTGATCATATCTTTTCATAAATTTTGATCATGTTGCTTTTGAATCTGTTAAACTTATTGAACGTATAGTAAAAAAGCTGCATAGGGGTTATGCAGCTTTTTTGTGTTTCAAGAGGGGCTGTGGCTATTTTCTGTGTATGACAGCAGAAATCGAATGAGTGGCATATTTGTTGCTTCGTCTATTGAAGATTTTTGTCTAGAGATCTGATCAGAAAAACAAGATTGCTCAGATACCTACATAGAAGTACATATTCCACAGCTCAGATTTTGCATAGAGGCTACTTATGGCGGCGCCCAATTCTTCGGCAGGCTGGTTAGAGCGTTTATTTAAGTTAAGCGACAATAAAACCACGTTTCGAACAGAAGTTCTTGCTGGTGTAACTACGTTTTTAACGATGTGTTACATCATCATTGTCAATCCACTCATTTTATCTGAAACCGGCATGGATCATGGCGCCGTATTCGTTGCGACCTGTTTGGCAGCAGCAATCGGTTGTTTAGTGATGGGTATTATTGCCAATTATCCAATCGCCTTAGCACCGGGCATGGGGCTTAATGCTTATTTTACCTATTCGGTATGTATGGGTATGGGGGTGCCATGGCAGACAGCTTTAGCTGCTGTTTTTGTTTCAGGCGTTGTATTTCTTGCAATCAGCTTCTTTAAAGTTCGTGAAGCGATTGTTAATGCAATTCCAATGTCGCTTAAATTTGCGATAGGTGGTGGTATTGGCTTATTCCTGGCGCTTATTGCGCTAAAAAATGCCGGAATTATTGTTGCAAATAAAGCAACATTAGTGGGTTTGGGCGATATTAAACAACCTACTGTACTACTGGCTTTATTTGGCTTTTTACTTATTGTTGTTTTACATCAGCTTAAAGTCCGTGGTGCCATCATTATTAGTATTTTGGTGGTGACAGCAATTGCGACTGCTTTAGGTTTAAATGAATTTAAAGGTGTAGTAGGGCAGATTCCTTCAATTGCACCAACATTTATGCAAATGGACTTTAAAGGTCTGTTTACTGCAAGTATGGTGGGTGTGATCTTTGTATTCTTTATTGTTGACTTGTTTGACAGTACGGGTACTTTGGTAGGTGTTTCACACCGTGCGGGCCTTTTAAAAGATGGTAAATTGCCACGTTTGAAAAAAGCACTATTTGCTGACTCTACTGCAATTGTTGCTGGCGCAGCATTGGGTACATCATCAACTACGCCATATATTGAATCGGCTTCAGGTGTAGCAGCAGGTGGACGTACAGGTTTAACTGCAGTAGTGGTCGCTTTCTTATTTATTTGCTGTTTATTCTTGGCACCTCTTGCTCAATCTGTGCCAGGTTTTGCAACAGCTCCAGCTTTGTTGTTCATTGGTGTACTCATGATCCAAGGGATCACGCACATTGATTGGGATGATATTACAGAAGCTGTTCCAGCCTTTTTAACGATTGTATTTATGCCATTTGCGTACTCAATTGCAGATGGTATTGCTATGGGCTTCATCAGCTATGCATTAGTTAAATTATTCACAGGTAAGGCAAAAACTGTTCCATACATGGTATGGATTATTGCTGCTCTTTGGGTATTTAAATTTATCGCTTTTGGCGGTTAATATGATTTTTCATAATTTCCTTCTAGAACTATTTTATTGATAGAGATATAAGAAGGAAATTATAGAAGGGTGTGCTTACCACACCCTTTTTTCTTTAGATGTGGAGTTAATATGAATCAAGTCGAGCTGATTCAGGCCTTACCAAAAGCCGAGTTGCATGTGCATATTGAAGGGACGTTTGAACCTGAATTAATGTTTGCTATTGCACAGCGTAATCAGATTCAGATTCCTTACAAATCTGTTGAAGAAGTAAAGCAAGCTTATAACTTTCATAATCTTCAATCATTTTTAGATATTTACTATGCTGGTGCAAATGTTCTTGTTCATGAGCAAGATTTTTATGATTTAGCATGGGCATATTTTGAGAAATGTGCAGAAGATCGTGTCGTTCATACAGAAATGTTCTTCGACCCGCAAACTCATACCGACCGTGGTATTGCGTTTGCAACGGTGATCAATGGGCTTAAACGTGCATGTGCTGACGCAAAAACCAAATTTGGTATTAGCTCTCAGCTTATTATGTGTTTCTTGCGCCATTTAAGCGAAGAAGCTGCATTTGAAACGCTTGAGCAAGCTTTACCGTTTAAAGAAGACATTATTGCTGTTGGACTTGATTCAAGTGAAGTAGGCCATCCACCAGCTAAGTTTGAACGTGTTTTTGCTAAGGCACGTGAGGAAGGTTTCTTAATCGTGGCTCACGCAGGCGAAGAAGGCCCACCTGAATATGTATGGGAAGCTTTAGACTTGCTCAAAGTAAACCGTATTGATCACGGCGTGCGTTCTGAAGAAGACGAACAATTAATGGCTCGTCTAATTAATGAAAAAATGCCATTAACGGTTTGTCCTTTAAGTAACTTAAAGCTATGTGTCGTTAAGGATATGAAAGATCACAACATCCGCCGTCTTTTACAAAAAGGCGTACATGTGACTGTTAACTCGGATGATCCTTCATATTTTGGCGGTTATATGAATGATAACTTTATTGCTATTCAGCAGGCCTTAGATTTAAGTAATGATGAGTTGAAGCAACTCGCAATTAACTCTTTTGAAGCCTCTTTCATCTCAGATGAAGAGAAACAAAAGTGGATTTCAGAAATTCAGAAAATCTAAATAAAAAAACCGCCTGTGATAGGCGGTTTTTTTTAACATAGAATTTATTTAGGTTGTTTAGTCATACTATTTAAAACATTATCTTTATCCACAAAGTGATGTTTTAAAGCTGCCAGAACATGTCCAACAATAAGTAAACCTGCAAACCATGAAATATAGATATGCAATGGTTTAACAATCGCTAATATCTCAGGGTTATCTTGTACTAAACGTGGAATTTCAAATAAATATAAAACAGGGGCAGGATGACCAGCACTCCAGCTAAATAAACATCCTGTCACAGGTAAAGCCACTAAAATCACATAAAGCAATAAATGTCCGATGTGAGCTAGGGTTTTCATAGTGGGTGACATGGTGTCAGGCAGCTGTGGGGCTGGGTGGGTGTAACGCCAGAAAAGGCGAATAACTACTAGAAAAATAATGGTTGTGGCAATGTTTTTATGTAGTGTAATGACATCACCTTTAAAGCTACCATCAGCATCGTAACTTAAAAAGTTTCCACTATAAAAGCCAATCACCCAAGCGGTAATGAAAATGATTGCCATGACCCAATGCAGAATCTGTGCAGTACGGTTGTAGTATTGAGAGGATGAGGCAGGCATAAAAGACCCTATTTTTTTGTCATTTTAGTGCTAGATTTTATGAGAAAGGGTTGATTTTGAGAAATGTTGTTCTCGTAACGGAGCGTGCTATAAACAGAACGCTTTAATTGAAGAAACATAGTCAACTTGAGTTGGAAAATAACAGAGTTAGATTGCACAAATGCATCAATTTATTTGTTTCTTCTAAGCACAAGTTTAGGCAAAATACGCGCTGCTTACGTTCGATCAAAGGAAAAAATGATGAAAAAATTGATGCTTGCTATGGCACCAGTTGTTTTAGCTTTAACGGCATGTGCGACCACGCCTGGTGCAGGTTCTACAGAAACAGCAACTCAACAGTTAGGCATGACTGCATTAAAAGTGGCTGTAAACGCGAAATGTATTACAGAAATTAATAATGTTGCTGCATGGAAAACAGCAACCAAGCTTATGACTGCTGAACAACGTGATAGTATTCAAACTAATGTTTGTGGTTGCGTAAGTGAAAAGGCACCAAACAGTGTTACAGCAGTTGATTTGGCTACTGCTGCACTTGACCCTGCGGCACGTGCAACAGTTGTAAATCAGGTTGTCTCTAATACTGTAAACGCTTGTGTAGCAGAAGCTTTGCAAAAGTAATTAATAATTTGAGTTTCAAAGAAGGCTGACTCATATTGATCGGCCTCTTTTTTTATTGGAGTATACATGTTTGTTGCAGGCGTAGATGAGGCGGGGCGAGGCCCACTAGTGGGTTCAGTTGTTGCTGCAGCTGTTATTTTAGATCCGAACAATCCAATTTTAGGTTTGAATGATTCTAAAAAATTAACTGAAAAGAAACGTGAAAAGTTGTTTATCGAAATTCAGGAAAAAGCTTTGGCATGGTCAATAGCAGAAGCTACCCATGCAGAGATTGATGAGCTGAATATCTTGCAAGCAACTTTTTTGGCTATGCAACGTGCCGTGGATGGTCTAAAAACACAGCCTCAAAAAGTCATTGTAGATGGCAACCAAATTCCAAAAGGCATCATTATTCCTTGTGAAGCGATTGTCGGAGGGGATGCGAGCCATGCCGAGATTAGTGCAGCGAGTATCTTGGCAAAAGTCACACGTGATCGACAAATGGCAGAATTAGATCAGCAATATCCATTATTTGGTTTTGCCAAACATAAGGGTTATCCAACTAAAGCGCATTTTGAAGCGATTGCAGCTCACGGGGTAATCGATCAGCATCGTCGTAGTTATGCACCTGTAAAACGTGCATTAGGGCTATAAATTTATATACTCCCAAAAAATTTAAAGCGACTATAAAGTCGCTTTAATTAGGGAGAGAATAACTTCATACTAACGATTGAAGTTTTTCTGTGCATAATTATCATCTTCATATGAAACTTGATAATCTTGATCAAGATGTTGAAGGTGTTCATGCATTGCACGTTCATGTTGAATACGTTGATAAATTTCTTCGCGATGAACAGAAACCTCTTTTGGCGCATTCACACCAATTCGAACCTGGTTTCCTTTGACGCCAAGCACAGTAACACTGACTTGATCCCCAATCATTAATGTTTCCCCGACACGGCGGGTCAGAATCAGCATGTTTATCTCCTTGCTAAACGCTTAAAACTGCAATATTGGTACCCAAATAAAAAGCTCAACCTCAGTTTTCAGTCAGATTCTAACAGAAATATGAGAACAAAGTCATATTTTGATAATCTCTGCCAAAAAACTTTCCGTTTAATATAACAGAGCCGCTATAAAAAAAACTATAGCGGCTCTGTGTTTTCTTTGATTATTGTCGGACAAGTAAACATTTTTTAATGAATTCTTGACCGGTTGGTAAAATTAAGCGCGGGCGCTGCTTTCACCGTGTTCGCGATCTAAACCAAAAGCGGTATGTAGGCAACGAACTGCAAGTTCAAGATATTTCTCATCAATGATGACAGACACCTTAATTTCAGATGTTGAGATCATAAGGATATTAATACCTTCGTCTGCGAGGGCAGTAAACATCTTGCTTGCTACACCAGCGTGTGAGCGCATACCCACACCAACAATTGAAACTTTTACAATATCGTCACGTGTTGAAACTTCGCGTGCACCAATATTTTTGGCAGTTTCATTTAAGATTTTTTCAGCTTTCGCTAAATCAACACGGTTTACAGTAAACGTAAAATCTGTTGTGCCATCTTCTTCAACATTTTGGACTATCATGTCCACTTCAATGTTGGCATCACTTACTGGTGATAAAATTTTAGAAGCAATACCTGGTTCATCAGGTACACCTAAAATCGTTAATTTTGCTTCGTCACGGTTAAAAGCAATACCTGCAATGATTGGCTGTTCCATAGTGTCTTCTGCCTCAGTAGTAATGAGTGTACCTACATTTTCTTTAAATTCGTCGTCAAATGCGCCGTCGTCATCATTATCAAAGCTTGATAATACGCGTAAAGGAACTTGATATTTTCCGGCAAATTCTACTGAGCGAATTTGTAAAACTTTTGAACCTAATGATGCCATTTCTAGCATTTCTTCAAAAGAAATACGATCAATTTTCTTCGCTTTAGGAGCAACACGAGGATCTGTAGTGTAAACACCATCAACGTCAGTATAGATTTGGCATTCATCTGCTTTAAGTGCAGCAGCAATCGCAACACCAGAAGTATCTGAACCACCACGTCCTAGAGTAGTTGTGTTTCCATTAGCGTCAAAGCCTTGGAAGCCTGCAACTACAATAACACGGCCTGCATCTAGGTCATTGGTCATGACATCTGTGTCAATCGACTCAATACGCGCCTTGGTAAATGCACTGTCAGTTTTAATACCGACTTGACGTCCGGTATAGGATTTAGCTTCCACACCAATCGAATTAAGTGCCATAGCTAACATGGAAATCGTCACCTGTTCACCGGTTGAAACCATTTGGTCTAACTCGCGTGGGTCAGGTGTTTCGGTAATGGCTTTAGCGAGGGCAAGTAAGCGGTTTGTTTCACCACTCATTGCAGATACGACCACAACAACCTTGTGACCGTGATCATGCCAACGCTTCACACGACGAGCAACATTTAAAATGCGCTCGGGGGTACCCATAGAAGTACCGCCATATTTTTGAACGATTAATGCCATAGTTGTTCCATATAAGCCATGACCCTGAGAGGCTTTTCAGGGTCAGTTACACAAAAAGTGAAGTCTTATTTTTGTTCAAGCCATGCAGGCAATGCTGCGATCACTTGTCCAAACTTCTCGTTAAGTGGCGCGCCACCTTGTGCTAAGTCAGGTTTACCACCACCTTTACCACCTAGTTCAGTTGCTAGATGTTTGATGATGTCACCTGCTTTTAGATTTGCAGTGTATTGTGACGCGACTGATGCAAGCAGGCTGACTTTGTCACCCTCTACACCTGCTAACACAATCACTGCGTTCTCTAATTTTGATTTTACACTGTCATGTAAGTTGCGAAGCGCTTTGGCATCAACCCCTTGAACAGTAGTAATAAGCGTTTGACGACCAGCAATGGTTTGAACTTGGTCAATCAAATCAGCCGCTTGGAAGTTTGCCAATTTCTGGTTGAGCTGTTCAATCTGCTTTTGTAATGCAGAAACCAATTCTACATTGGCTTGTACACGCTCAACTGTTTGGTCTTTCTGTGCTTTTAGTAAGCTATTAATGTGCTGAATATCATGATCAGCTTTTTGTACCACTTCTAATGCTTTAGTGCCAGTCACTGCTTCAATACGACGTACACCAGCAGCTACACCACCTTCAGAAGTGATTTTGAATAAACCAATATCACCTGTACGTTTTACGTGAATACCGCCACAAAGTTCGATTGAGAAGTTTTTCTCATCAATAACTGAACCCATAGAAAGTACACGAACTTCATCGCCGTATTTTTCACCGAACAGCATCATTGCGCCTTTTGCTTTTGCTGCTTCAATGTCGAGAAGCTCAGTCGTCACTGGAGTATTGGCAATGATTTCAGCATTTACGAGACGTTCAACTTGTTGTAATTGTTCAAATGAAACAGGTTGGTCATTTGCAAAGTCAAAACGTAAGATATCACTTGCAACTAAAGAACCTTTTTGTTGTACATGAGAACCTAAAATTTGACGAAGGGCAGCATGTAACAAGTGGGTTGCTGAGTGGTTACGCGCAGTAGCTTCACGAATGTCTGCTTTAACAATCGCTTCTACATTTTGATTTGCTTTGAGGTTACCAACAGTCACAATACCTTGATGAACAAAGGCACCACCAGACTTTTTAGTGTCTTGAACTTCAAAAATACCTGTTTCATTTTTGAAGATACCAGTATCACCAATCTGACCACCACTTTCAGCATAGAAAGGAGTTTGGTTTAAAACGATAAGTGCTTCGTCGCCTTCAGAAACTTCGTCAACTTGTACGCCATCTTTATAGATCGCTACAATCTGACCTTGACCAGTTGTGTTGATATAACCGTCAAACTGAGTTTCGCCTTCGACTTTTACAATGCTGTTATAGTCAACTGCAAACTTACCAGCATCACGTGCACGTTGACGCTGTGCAGCCATTTCAACTTCAAAACCGGCTTCATCAATAATAAAGCCACGTTCACGTGCAATATCAGCCGTTAAGTCTGTCGGGAAGCCATAAGTGTCGTAAAGTTTAAATACAGTCGCACCCGGAATAGTTTTATCTTTTAACTGAGCAAGTTCACCTTCGAGAAGTTTTAAGCCTTGCTCAAGTGTTTTAGCAAACTGTTCTTCTTCACGAATTAAAGTTGCTTCAATCACATCACGACGAGCTTCTAACTCAGGGTAAGCCTGACCCATCACTTCAATTAATGGTTGCAACATTTTGTAGAAGAACGTACCTGTTGCACCAAGCTTGTTACCATGACGAACAGCACGGCGAATAATACGACGTAATACATAACCACGACCTTCATTGCTTGGGTTTACACCATCAGCAATTAAGAAGCAGCAAGAACGCGCATGGTCTGCAACGACACGTAAAGAAGGCTGACCTTCATCTTCAATACCAATAATGTTTGCAGCAGCTTTTAATAAGTGTTGGAACAGGTCAATGTCATAGTTTGAATTAACATGTTGCAATACTGCAGAAATACGCTCTAAGCCCATACCTGTATCTACAGATGGCGCTGGAAGAGGGTGAAGTACGCCATCAGCAGTACGGTTAAACTGCATGAAAACGTTATTCCAGATTTCAATGAAACGGTCGCCATCTTCTTCAGGAGAACCAGGTAAGCCACCCCAAATGTGGTCACCGTGGTCAAAGAAAATTTCAGAACATGGACCACAAGGACCTGTATCACCCATTGCCCAGAAGTTATCTGATGCGTATTTTTCGCCTTTGTTATCACCAATACGGATAATACGCTCTGGAGCTAAACCAATTTCTTTATTCCAGATGTCATAAGCTTCGTCATCTGTATGATAAACCGTTACATATAAGCGATCTTTCGGTAAAGCTAGCCATTGTTCGCTGGTTAAAAACTCCCAAGCAAACTTAAGTGCATCACGTTTGAAATAGTCACCAAATGAGAAGTTACCTAACATTTCAAAGAATGTATGGTGACGAGCTGTATAGCCGACGTTATCTAAATCGTTGTGTTTACCGCCTGCACGTACACATTTTTGTGATGTTGTTGCACGTACATAATCACGTTTTTCAAGACCTAAAAAACAGTCTTTAAACTGGTTCATCCCAGCATTTGTAAATAATAAAGTTGGGTCGTTGGCAGGAACAAGAGAACTCGATGCAACACGTGTATGCCCTTGCGTTTCAAAGTAGCGCAAAAATGCTTCACGAATTTCAGCAGATGTCATTAAACGAGTACTCACAACCAAGTCACTCCATATTTTCGAATTTGGCTAAAAGCATCACCACAAGTTTATTTGTTCACAAATCTTGCATGTGATACGGGGCTTATTTTTAAAAAACGCTAAATTGTAACGGAAAAACCCCACCGAACCAACGATTTTAGAGGGAATATCTTACAAAACTGTGATTTGGCTAAAAATCTATATTCAATTGGCCTTCACGTGTTTTACTATATGCCTTCTTTCGTTTCTGGTTTTGTAGATAAGGATAGGTCATGCAACGTATCGCCATTAATGGGTTTGGCCGGATTGGACGTAATGTTTTACGTGCATGGTTTGAAAGCCCGAAACAATTTCATTTTGAAATCGTGGCGATTAACGATATAGCAGATGTACAGACACTAGTGCATTTATTTAAATATGATTCAACTCATGGTCGTTTTAATGGCAAAGTTGACATAGCGATTGAAAATGAAAAGATTTATTTAAATATTCAATCTAACCAAAGAAATTTGAAAGTTGAAGTTTTACAGCAAAAACAGCCAGAACTTTTACCGTGGGCAAGCTTGCAAATTGATGTTGTACTCGAATGTACAGGCTTGTTCCGTTCTCATGCTGATGCAACCCGCCACTTAGAAGCTGGGGCAAAAAGAGTCATTATTGGGGCTGCACCTTTTGACCATGTCGATGCTGCAATTGTCTATGGCGTTAACCATGCCGATGTGAAAGCGTCTGATCAAATCATATCAAGTGTGTCATGTACGACACAGGCTTTAGTGCCGTTAGTAAAAATCATTGATGACGCATTTGGGATTGAAACTGCGCTCATGACAGAAATTCATGCCGTAACAGCAGATCAGTCTGTGCTTGACCATGCGCACCGTGATTTACGTCGTGCCAGAGCTTCTGGTCAAAATATTATTCCAACTACGTCTAGTGCACTGGGTGCATTAAAACGTGTAATGCCTAAAATGGAAGACCGTATTGATGGTTATTCAATTCGAGTTCCCACCATTAATGTGGCTGCCATTGATTTAACTTTTATCGCACAATCACCAATTACTGTTCATCATATTAATAAATTGTTGATTAAGGCGTCTCAAACAGATTATGCGGAAATTATGGCAGTGACTGATGAGCCACTCGTTTCAAGTGATTTTAATCATTCGCCTTATTCACTTATTGTTGATTTAACTCAAACTATGGTTGTTGGGCATCAAGCTAAAGTATTTGCTTGGTACGATAATGAATGGGGCTATGCAAATCGATTATTAGACTTGTGTGATTCTTTCTAAATTTGAAATAACTTAGGAAAGCTGTTCAGCAGTTAAGGTTGGTTAACTGGAAACAAGGTGATAGTTCAGATATTGGCCCATTCTTTGGTCGAACAAGCTCTATTAATAACTAAAGTGAATAAGAGTAAAGTATTGAATAATATTGTTAATTGTTAATCTCTTCTTTTTGACTTTAGAGTTTATTAAGAAAGATTTATGCAAATTGTCAGGTGCATGGCACAAAGTATCATGCTACACTAAGAGAAATCGGGTGTGTTCCCGATTTTTTTATGTGGGGTCGTTCCACGTTGATCAGATTTTAGGCTTGAAATATGACCATTTCAGAGACATGGTTGCTGCCTGACGGGGTAGCAGATGTATTGCCGGAACAGGCGCAAGTCATTGAAAAACTTCGCCGTGAAGCTATAGATTTCCTCTCAGTAAGAGGTTATCAACTGGTATATACACCATTTATCGAATACATCGAATCGTTGTCTTCATTATCAGAATCAAATCAAGACCTGGATTTAGTAACTTTTAAGGTGATTGATCAGCTTTCAGGCCGTTTACTCGGTATCCGTGCTGATATGACGCCTCAAGTTGCACGTATTGATGCACATGTAAGACCTGTTGAAGGGGTTGCACGTTACTGTTATGCAGGGACTGTATTACATACAAAACCACAAAATTTCAATGCGACTCGCGCACCTTTACAATTAGGTGCAGAGCTATATGGCCACGATAGTATTGAAGCTGATGTTGAAATGGTCGATGTAATGCTTGGGCTCATTGAAAATGCTTATACATTGCAAGGTGCACATTTAGACCTAGGGCATGTAGGCTTATTTCGTAGCTTAGTAAAATATGCCGGACTTTCTAAAAATGAAGAGCATGAGTTATCTGATCTTTATCAAAGAAAAGCATTACCTGAGTTAGCTGAATTTACTCAAAATTTAAATATGGGTTCAGACTTCTATGCACTTGGTCGCTATGCAAGTGATTTAGAAGCATTACAAACTCATTTAAGTACAGATATTTTAAAAGATGTTGAATTTGATGCTGCATTAAATGCGCTCAAAACTACACTTGAACAAATTAAAAACCGTTGGCCAGCACTGAATGTTGGGATTGATGTTGTCGAACTTCGCAGTTACCACTATCACACTGGTTTGATGTATGCAGTTTATGCACCGAACCGTGCTGCACCTTTAGCGCAAGGTGGCCGTTACGATGGTATTGGTGAACACTTCGGTCGTGCACGTCCTGCTACTGGTTTCAGTTGTGATTTATATGCCTTAGGTGCAAATCAGTTTGCCGAAATTGAAACTGTAGTAGCGCCTAAAGGTACTGATGCAGATTTACTTAAGGCAATTGCAAATGCACGTTTACAAGGCTTACGTGTAGTCCAATTGTTAGGTAATGATAATTTAGGTTCTATTCCTTATGCGACGCATCAGCTTGTATCGCAAAACGGTCAATGGAATATTGAAAAGATTTAAACGCCAGCAGTAAGTTTTTACTGATGGTTTCCAATTTTAACAGCATGATGTAATGAGGCTATTATGGGCAAAAATGTTGTGGTACTTGGTACCCAATGGGGCGACGAAGGTAAAGGTAAAATCGTCGACCTGCTCACAGATCAAGCGGCTGCGGTAGTACGTTATCAAGGCGGACATAACGCAGGTCATACTCTTGTCGTAGGTGGTAAAAAGACTGTATTACACCTCATTCCATCAGGTATTTTACGTGAAAACGTATTGTGCTTAATTGGTAATGGTGTGGTGCTTTCACCAGCAGCATTAATTGAAGAAATGGGAATTTTGGAAGCTGAGGGTGTTCCAGTTAAGGAACGTCTACGTATTTCTCCAAACTGTCCTCTTATTTTACCTAACCACATTGCTCTTGATCAGGCTCGTGAGAAGAAACGTGGTAACGCTAAAATCGGTACTACAGGTCGTGGTATTGGCCCTGCTTACGAAGATAAAGTAGCTCGCCGTGCAGTGCGTGTTGCTGACCTTGTTCGTGGTGGTGCAGCGTTAGAAGAAAAACTCCAAGAAATGCTTGAGTTACATAACTTCCAATTAACCCAGTTCTACGGTGTAGAAGCAGTTAAATTTGAAGACGTGTTGGCTCTTTGCAACGAATGGCGTGAAGTGCTTGCTCCGTTAGTGATTGACGTGACTAAAGTATTACATGACTACCGCAAAGAAGGTAAGCCTGTAATGTTTGAAGGCGCTCAAGGCTCACTTTTAGACATCGACCACGGTACTTACCCGTATGTGACTAGCTCAAATACAACTGCTGGTGGCGTAAGCTCTGGTTCTGGTATGGGGCCTTTACATCTTGATTATGTATTAGGTATCACTAAAGCTTATACAACACGTGTAGGTGCAGGTCCATTCCCAACAGAATTAGTTTACGATGCAGCAACTGATTCTGGTGACCCAATTGGTAAACACTTGGGTACAGTAGGTCATGAATTTGGTGCTTCTACTGGTCGTCAACGTCGTTGTGGTTGGTTTGATGCTGAAATCTTACGCCGTTCTGTAGATGTTAACTCACTTTCAGGTATTTGCTTGACTAAACTTGACGTTTTAGACGGTTTAGAAGAAGTGAAAATCTGTGTAGGTTATGAAAATACTGATTCAGGTTGTGTAGGTTCTTCTGATGCGGTTTCTTTTGAATGTTTGAAACCAATTTATGAAACTATGCCAGGTTGGAGCGAGTCAACTGTTGGTTTAACGAGCATTGACCAATTACCTGCAAATGCTTTGGCTTATGTAAAACGTATTGAACAATTAATCGAATGTCCGATTGATATCGTTTCAACTGGTCCAGACCGTGCAGAAACAATTGTTTTACGTCACCCATTCTCTGCTTAATTTGCAAAGATGATAAAAGCCTCCTGAAAAAGGGGGCTTTTTTATATCCGACTAAAGTGCAGTTTCTGTTTTGTCTAATTCAGATTAAAACAGAAATATAAGTGATGTCATGGATGATGAACTAAAATGAAATTGCAACCCACTATTTCAAAAACCATTTTTTATTCTTTTTTGTTTGCGATCGGTGGTTCGCCAACGTTAGCTATGCTAGTCATTTATGGCCAAAATTATAACCCTGACTTCTTCATGACAGCATTTATGAGTCTTTCTGTTTTGATTGCTTGTGTCTTAATCCCGGTCGTTTTTATACAAAACAGTTATCTCTTATGGAAAAGGACAAGTCCCTCTCTTGAAGAGAAAGTTAAGCCTTTAAGCCATGTCTATCTTGTCCTAAATATAATATGTTTACTGTTCTGGATTTATTTGATGACTTTATCTGCTTGATCGTTACATAAATACTATGATCGTGAAGAAATGAGAGATTCAAAGCTTATGTGCTATTTCTTATAATAAGTGCAAAAGAATAAACAGTTTTTTTAAGATTTAGGTGACCCATGTTGATGAATAAGAAACTTTTTTTAAGCTTGTGTGCTGCAGGTGTTGTAACAATCTCTGGTTGCGCAACAATGGCTGACATGGCTGGTGCAGATACAGCAACATTAAATGCGCAGTCTGCACAAGGTTTTACTAAAATGGTGCAGGAAGCACGTGCTAAAGGGACTTTAGATACAAGTTCAAGTACCTATAGCCGTATTAATGCTGTTTTCAACCGTTTAAAACCTTATGCTGATCAAGTAAATCAAACAGGGCAGCCATTTAGCTGGCAGTTGGCTGTACTGAAATCAGATACTGTTAACGCCTACGTTGCACCAGGTGGTAAGGTCGTGTTCTACACAGGTATTGTGAATAAGCTCAACCTAACGGATGCTGAAATTGCAGCTGTTATGGGCCACGAAATGACGCACGCTTTAGAAGAGCATGCTAAAAGTAAAATTGGCGCACAGGCTTTAACTGATTTGGCATTAAATATTGGCTTAAGCTATGCAGGTGGCGGTAACGTTAACCAATTAGGTGCGGCTGCTGCACAACTAGGTTCGCAAGTAGGGGTGGGCTTACCATATTCGCGTAGTTTAGAGAGCCGTGCTGACCAAGGGGGCTTAATGTTAATGGCACGTGCAGGTTATAACCCAAATGCTGCTATTACCCTCTGGGAAAAAATGAACAAACTTGAAGGTGCTGGTGGTTCATCTTTCTTGTCTACTCACCCATCTAACGCTCAGCGTATTAATGATATGCGTAAAAACTTACCTGCAGCATTAGCTATTTATAATGGCCGTAGATAAGTTTTAAAACTTTAATATAAGTATAAAAACGGATGCTTAAGCATCCGTTTTTTTGTTTTTAAGGGGCAGGATTAGGCTGTTGTACATGAATAGCTTCTATGCCTTGTAAAATTTCTGGTGAAAGCTCAATTTCAAAAGCCTGAATATTCTCTTTGAGCTGATCTAAGCTAGTCGCACCAATAATTGTACTCGTCACAAAGAATTGCTGTTTAATAAAGGCTAGAGCCAATTGAGTCAGGCTTAAACCATGCTTTTCAGCGAGCTGTGCATATTGTTCCGTTGCCCATTCACTTTGTGGATTGCTATAGCGACTAAAGCGTGGAAATAGAGTAACGCGAGCATTCGCAGGACGTGCCCCATTTCTAAACTTACCAGTTAAGTAACCAAAAGCAAGAGGAGAGTATGCAAGTAATCCTACACCTTCATATTTAGCAATCTCAGACATACCGATTTCATAAGTACGATTAAGCAGGCTATAGGGGTTTTGCACACTCACAAATTTACTTACACCTAAATTTTCAGCAAGCTGTAAAAACTTCATAGTGCCCCAAGGCGTTTCATTAGATAAGCCGATATAACGAATACGTCCTCGATTAATCTCTTTTTGAAGAGCAAGTAATGTCTCTTCTAAAGGCGTAGTGTTGTAATTATTGTGGGCCTGCTGATTACCATAAGCGAGCGTGCCAAAAAAGTTGGTATGACGTTCTGGCCAGTGTAATTGGTAGAGATCAATATAGTCTGTTTGGAGGCGTTTAAGAGAACCATCAATCGCTTGTGAAATATGTTCACTATTAAACTTGGTATGACCTTCTCGAATATGAGTTCCACCAAAGCCAGGACCTGCAATTTTTGAAGCAAGGAATACTTTGTCACGTTGACCATGTTGTGCAAACCAATTGCCTAAAATGGTTTCAGTCGCACCATATGTTTCTGGTTTAGGGGGTACGGAATACATCTCTGCTGTATCCCAAAAATATAAACCGTGCTCTAAAGCGTAATTGAGTTGTTCGAAAGCTTCTTGTTGAGTGTTTTGCTCACCAAATGTCATAGTACCTAAGCAAATTTCTGGAAGGTTAATGCCAGTGTGACCAAGTGGTTTGAATTGCATACTGCGAAATCCTTGAGAAATTTTAAGTTAGCCTAACGGAAAATATGTATTCAACTTAAATCATAAAAATAGAATAGTTTGTAAGCTTTATGTATTAACTCATTGTTGCATATAAAAAAAGCAAACCGAAGTTTGCTCTTTATTAAATCATTACGAATAATTATTCTTCGTCATCATAGTCTTCGTCAGTGACAGGAGTTTCTTCTAATGATGCATCAAAAATAAGAATAGCCTTACCATCTGTCTGGATCATACCTTGATCTTCTAAGGTCTTTAATACACGGCCAACCATTTCTCGTGAACAACCGACAATACGTCCAATTTCTTGACGGGTAATACGAATTTGACGACCATTCGGCAAGATCATTGCCTCTGGTTGTGAAGATAAGTCGATTAAGCAACGCGCAATACGACCAGACACATCAATGAAGGCAAGGTCAGTCATTTTACGAGTTGTATTTTTTAAACGACGAACAAGTTGCGCGAAAACGGCATAGCTGAGATCTGGATACTGTTTGCTCAGTTCATGGAAGTTGTCATATGAAATTTCTGCAATTTCACAGACATCACGGGTACGAACTTCAGCTGTACGTTGAGGGTTCGGTTCGAAAAGCCCCATTTCCCCAAAGAAGTCACCAGGATTCAAATATGCCACAACAATTTCACGCTCATCATCTTCACGTAAAATAATTGAAACTGAGCCTTTTAAAATTAAATATAAAGATTTTGACTCTGTTCCGGCATCAACAATTGTGGTTCGTTTTGGATATCTGTTGATGTGAGCACGCTTTAACAATGCTTTAACGGATTCAGGTAGTTGCCCCGGAGATAAAGCATCTGTGCTGAGTTGTGAAAAATTTGAAGTCATGCTTGATATGTTCCGAATAGGGTAAACAATTCACACAAGCTCGAGATGAGCTATTACACAGAAGAGATGAAATTCCTTATCAACTCATTTTATGTTAGTGTACAAAACAAGGGCCTGTTGACATTTCACAGATGGTTGCGACATAAGACGATTTTTCTAGACGTTACGAAGCAAGAACTATGGAATTTAGTCATTCTAAATAAATAGAGCTTAACAACGAAACGCACAAAAAAATCTGGTCTTGCGCTGCACCTAAGATGCTTAAATCGCACCTCAGATTTTGGCTGAAATTTAACAAACTTTTTTACAAAACGGGACAAAGGATTGCCCTTGTCTGTGTTTTGCGTTTTTATTTGGATTAATTTTTAGCTATTACGCAATCCATAGATGAAATGTCAACAGACCCTGCTTAAATTTATAATTTTTTTTGGGTAGTTGCAATGCAAACAAGTGTACATTGGCTAGAGAATGTTGCTTTTGAAGCGAAATCAGAGAGTGGTCATAGTGTAGTGATGGATGGCTCACCTGAGTATGGTGGCGAAAACCGTGGACCACGTCCTATGGAATTGATATTAATGGGACTTGGTGGGTGTGCTTCGTTTGATATTGTGACTATTTTAAAAAAATCTCGTCAAGATGTGACGAATGTCGTATGTCAGCTTAAAGCTGAGCGAGCAGATGCAATTCCAGCTGTTTTCACCAAGATCCATTTACACTTTGTAGTGACAGGTAAAGCCGTAAAAGAAAAACAGGTTGCAAAAGCAGTAGAGCTATCAGCTGAAAAATATTGTTCAGCAAGTAAAATGCTTTCTGATGGTGGCGTAGAAATTACCCACGATTTTGAGATTATTGAAGCTGCATAATTTTATATGAATAGCTGAAAAGAAAAGCTAACAGTCATGTTGGCTTTTTTTATGATAAGAACAATTCAAAAAATAAAAGGAGAATGTTGGGTGAATATCCGTTTAGCTCAATCAAAAGATACCGAATTTATATGTCACTTACTGAAACAAATGGGATATTCACAGCCATTAAGATTGATTGAGGAACAATTCCAAAGATTAAGTAAAGATTCTAACGCAATTACATTGGTCGCAGCTGACGATTTAAATGTATATGGAGTTTTATCACTTTATTTTATTCCGCAAATTGCCTTAAAAGGGGACTTTGCCAAAATATGTTATTTGTATGTTGACGAGAATATGCGTAGTAAAGGAGTGGGGCATTTGCTTGTACAAGAAGCAGAACGGTTGGCAAGGGAACGTGGTTGTGACCGGATGGAACTGCACTCAGGATTGCAAAGGCCTTTAGCGCATCAATTTTACCTAAGAGAAGGTTATGTCGAGGCGCCAAAGTACTTTCGTAAAGCTTTAAATTAATGAGCTGGGTTTAGAAAAAGTTGAGGGTCTACCCGAGCATTGTTAAGGCTCATTCCCCAATGTAAATGTGGCCCTGTTACACGGCCTGTTTTACCGACTAAGCCGAGTACTTCACCTTGATGGATACGCTGGCCCTTTTCTACTTTTATCTCGCTTAAATGGCAAAACATGCTAATTAAACCTTGGCCGTGATCAATTAATACAGTTTGTCCATTAAAGAAATAGTGTCCTGTTTGAACGACTACACCATCTGCTGGAGCAACTACTTTTTGACCTATTGGTGCTGGAATATCCAGACCTGAATGAGGTGCACGTTCTTCACCATTGAAGAAACGTTTTCTTCCAAAAGAGTTGGTAAATTTTCCCGAAGTTGGACGTATAAATTTAGGCAAGCTTTGCCATGAACTTGTTGTGAAAGAACTATAAACCTCATTTTGTTCTTTCGCTTCTTGAGCATAGCGGTCTAATTGACTTTGGTTGGGGTTCACATAGTCTTGATTGGTAACTTTAATCCTTTGCTCAGCATAAGGATAAGACTTAACTTCTATTTGAATAGGCGCTTTATTGGTATCAAGCTGAATGCTGCCGAGTGGTGTAGATAATGGAATACCTACTACAGCATAACGTTGATGGCCTTCTTGACTGATTAAAACGGGTTTGTGTTGAAAAGTGACTTGAGTAATATCGGTCGATAATGAAACGACTGCAATTCCACCGGATCTTCTTGAGTCTTGGGGTAACTCTGCTATTGCTAGAGTCGAGCTAAAAAGACAAGTTGTTAATATAATATGTTTTAAACGCATTTTAATTTCAAAAACAGGATGGAATTAGCCTAATAAATTAATTCCTATTTTTGGAATTCTCAATGAAGACTTTGTGAAAAGAGTGGAACAGACGAAACCAAATATAAATATTTAAGCGATTTAATAAAATGTAGCTGAAGTGTACTTGAAATATATACAAAACAAACCCATATTATAATCGAGTTTTACTCATAGTATTTTTTATAAGATCATGAAAAATATATAAAAAATTATTTGAAATCCGAAAAAGTGTTCCCATCTATTACACAAGTACGAATTTGTTGTGAGGAATAACAAGAATGCGATTTGAAAAATTTACGAACCGCTTGCAGCAAGCCCTCTCAGATGCTCAATCCTTAGCAATGGGTAAAGACCATACGGCTATAGCAGGTATTCATATTTTGAGTACTTTATTGGAAGAGCCGTCTAATATTAGTTTGTTGCAACAAGCAGGTGCACGGTTACCTGAACTTAAACAAAAGCTAGAGCAGGCTTTAAAAGATGCTCCGACTATTGCTAACCCGACGGGTGATGTCAATTTAAACCCTGAAGCAGTTAAAGCACTTAATTTGGCAGATCGATATGCGCAAAAAGCTGGCGATGAATTTTTGTCGACTGACTGGGTTTTATTGGGCTTAGCAGAAACTGGCGAAACAAAAAATATTTTAAGTGCCGTAGGTGTAACTCCCGACAGCTTACGCAAAGTAATTGAACATATTCGAGGTAGTGACAAAGTCATGAGTAATAATCACGAAGACCAACGTGACTCACTTAATAAATATACAATTGATTTAACTGAGCGGGCTTTATCGGGGAAACTTGATCCGGTCATTGGACGTGATGATGAAATTCGACGCACTATTCAGGTCTTGTCACGTCGTACAAAAAACAACCCTGTACTCATCGGTGAGCCGGGTGTTGGTAAAACCGCTATTGTTGAAGGCTTAGCACAGCGTATTGTCAATGGTGAAGTGCCAGAAGGCTTAAAGAATAAACGTGTTTTATCACTAGATTTAGGCTCATTACTTGCAGGTGCTAAGTATCGTGGTGAGTTTGAAGAACGTTTAAAAGCTGTTTTAAAAGATTTGGCGAAACACGAAGGCGAAATCATCTTATTCATTGACGAGTTACATACACTCGTTGGTGCTGGTAAAGGTGACGGCGCGATGGATGCAGGGAATATGTTAAAACCTGCGTTGGCTCGTGGTGAGTTGCGCTGTGTGGGTGCAACAACCTTAGATGAATATCGTCAATACATTGAAAAAGATGCCGCTTTAGAACGTCGTTTCCAGAAAGTTCTGGTGGATGAACCAAGCGTTGAAGATACCATTGCGATTTTACGTGGTCTAAAAGAAAAGTATGCTACTCACCATGGTGTACAAATTTTAGACTCAGCGATTATTGCAGCAGCGAAAATGTCTCATCGTTATATTACAGACCGTCAATTACCAGACAAGGCGATTGACCTGATTGATGAGGCAGCTTCTCGTATCAAAATGGAGATTGACTCTAAACCTGAAGCACTTGATAAACTTGATCGCCGTTTAATCCAGTTGAAAATGCAGTTGGAAGCGGTGAAAAAAGATGAAGATGCAGGCAGTAAGGCCGAAGTTACTCATCTTGAAAAACAGATCGCTGAAGTTCAGAAAGAATATAACGATCTCGAAGAAGTGTGGAAATCTGAAAAAACTTTGGTAGAAGGCACTAAACAAGCTCAGGTTGAACTTGATAAAGCACGTATTGCTTTTGAGAAAGCTCAGCGTGAAGGTGATTTAGCCGAAGCAGCACGTTTACAATATGGCGTTATTCCAGAGCTTCAAAAACAGCTTGAGCAAGATGAAGTTGCTGAAGAAAACGAAGAGCCAAAACTCATTCGTACTAAAGTAACTGAAAATGAAATTGCCGAAGTCGTTAGTGCTGCAACGGGTATTCCGGTTGCTAAAATGATGCAAGGCGAGCGTGAAAAACTCCTTCATATGGAAGAGTTCTTGCATGACCGTGTTGTAGGACAAGATGAAGCAGTTGTTGCGGTATCGAATGCAGTACGTCGTTCGCGTGCCGGTTTGTCTGACCCGAATCGTCCTAGCGGATCATTCTTGTTCTTAGGACCAACGGGTGTTGGTAAAACTGAGTTAACTAAAGCTTTAGCTAACTTCTTGTTTGATAGTGATGATGCCATGATTCGTATCGATATGAGTGAATTCATGGAGAAACATTCTGTCAGCCGTTTAGTTGGTGCGCCTCCGGGCTATGTGGGTTACGAAGAGGGCGGTGTTTTAACCGAAGCTGTTCGCCGTAAACCATATAGCGTGGTGTTGTTTGATGAGGTTGAAAAAGCGCATCCAGATGTTTTCAATATCTTGCTCCAAGTGTTGGATGACGGGCGCTTAACCGACTCACAAGGTCGAGTAGTGGACTTTAAAAACACGGTTATTGTGATGACATCAAACTTGGGTTCACAAGATGTACGTGAGCTTGGCGAAGGTGCCACTGATGATGAAGTGCGTACAGTCGTGATGAATGCGGTAAGTCAGCATTTCCGTCCGGAATTTATTAACCGGATTGATGAGCTTGTAATTTTCCATTCACTCAAGAAAGCGCAGATTCGTGGTATTGCGGATATTCAGTTAGATCGTTTACGTTCACGTCTTGTTGATCGTGATATGAGCTTAACTGTAGATGACAGTGCATTTGACTTATTGATTGATGCTGGTTTCGATCCTGTATACGGAGCACGTCCATTAAAACGTGCAATTCAACAACAGGTTGAAAACACTTTGGCTCAAAAAATCTTGTCAGGTGAGTTTGTTGCAGGTGATACCATTTTAGTTAAAGGTGAGCATGGTCACTTGGTCTTTGATAAAATGAAACTCAGCTAAGTTTGTTCTGCTAAAACCGAAAAGAGAATATGGAAACATATTCTCTTTTTTTATATTTAACTTTTATGCTGATTGGAAGATATAAGCGCAATAATTGAGTCTGCCACTTTTTGCGTGAGAGTTTTAAGTTTTTGTTCGGCATGTCCTGATAAAAAATAATGGTAATGATAAATACGTCCTAGATAAGAAATACAAATAAAAAAAGTACCTACAGGTTTTTCCGTGGTTTCACTTCCGCCATGTTTGAGTAAACCTGTACAACTTACAATAATATCGGCTTGTTGAAATAGAGTTTGACCAAGCCTGCACATTTCTTCAGTTACTTGTGGTGATTCTGCTGTGTAGGTTTCGATTAACTTTGGTTCAACTTTTAAAACACTGATTTTAATACTGGGGTCATAACTCACTAATCCGCCCAGTAAAATATCAGCGCCACTATTTTTATGAATCGAAAACTGACTGGTTAAGTAACCTGAACTGGCACTTTCAATAAATGCAACTTTAAGTTGAAGATCTTCTAATAATTGACAGCATTGCTGAAGCATTATTCCACCTCGTATGGTGTTTATTTATGAATAAATCTAAATGCAAATACATTATAAAATCACAGTAAGTGATCTGGAGTTATGGTGCAAGTCTGAGATAACAATCTATAAAACTACTTGAATATTCACGAAAGGCCTGTGAAGAATTTCAGATTTTAAAATGATCAATGCTAATTATCGGGAAGTTTCTTTATAACATTGCGACAAGGTTAAAAAGTTGCTAGTTTGATTTCATATAACGAACAATAACAATTTTAGGAAGTAGGTAATGAATAATAAGCAAGGGTATATGCTGGGAGTTTTGAGCGGTGTGTTTGTATTATTATCAAATGCCTGGGCAGCACAACCAATGACAGAAAGTGCGCTAGCCACTCAAACAGGTGCGGTAACCACATCTTTACCCGTCATTATTGCTAAGGCTCAAGATGATGCACAAAAACCTGAAATAGAGCAGCACCAAGCTCGCAAAGAATTAGGAGATAATTATTTACAAGAAGTTCGCTGGAACTCATTAAGATCGAGTGTGTTATCACCTTATCAAGAACAAAAACAAAATCAGGTGATAGATATTAAAGAAAAGAAAAAATTAGAAATGGTGGCGCTACCAGACCGAGCGGACCGTTTTACACGTTATGAGTTTGAACCGAAAAATGTACATGGCGAAGTTATCATTACCGTAAAGTAATGATAACTTCTCGCCAAATTTATATCAGTTCAATCCTAAATGCTGAATTTTCCATGCACGGTGGATTTTTTGATTACGTTTAAAATCGGGTCCAATTGTTTCAGACGTAATTTCTTCAACGTCGTATAGCGCTTCAATTTCTTCATCCATTTCAAAGCCGCGGTAGTTATTTGAGAAGTAAAGCGTACCTTCACTTGTTAAACGGTTCATAGCACGTTTAATAAGAGACACATGGTCGCGTTGTACGTCGAAAGTACCGTAGAACTTTTTAGAGTTAGAGAAAGTAGGTGGGTCAATAAAGATAAGATCGTATTGTTCGTGACCTTCTTTTAGCCATTCAAAACAGTCACTTGCAAAGAACATGTGTTGTTCATCTGCATGATCTACAGTTAAACCATTTAAAACGAAGTTTTCTTTAGACCAGCTCAAGTACGTGTTCGATAAGTCGACACTTGTAGTACTTGCAGCACCGCCTAAAGCCGCATGTAAGCTGGCTGTAGAGGTATAACTATATAAGTTAAGGAAGTGTTTACCACGAGCTTCTTGAGCAATACGTAAACGCATTTGACGATGGTCAAGAAATAAACCTGTATCAAGATAGTCAGTCAGGTTTACTAAAATCTTAGCTTTACCTTCTTGAACGATAAAACGTTTTGAAGCTGTGCTTTGTTTCGTATATTGGTTAGTACCTGTTTGGCGAGCACGCGTTTTAATAAAAATAGCGTCGCGGTTTAAACCGGTAACAGCACGAATTACAGCAAGTGCTAAATTAAAACGTTTTTTTGCTTTTTCAGGATCGATTGTTTTTGGTGGTGCATATTCCTGAACATGTAAACGGTCACCATATAAATCGACAGCGACATTAAAGTCAGGTAAGTCGGCATCGTATAATCGTAAGCAGTAAATATTTTCTTTAGTGGCCCATTTTTTCAAGGCAGTCATATTTTTTTGCAAACGGTTCGCAAAGTCTTGAGCTTCTTCCATTTCAACAGGTTGAGCTTGCCAAGTTGCTAAAAATGGCTGTGTTACTTTTTCTGGTTTGATTGCACCAAAACGAATGTAAATTGGTAACTTACCATTCATTAAACGTAAAGTTTCAGGTGCTTCAAAAGCTAAAACATCTGCTTGTTCAATTTGAGCTGCAATAATGGCTGCATATTGATTTGGGAAATGTTTTTGTAAAAGTGCCGATAACCCTAAGTAAAGAGAACGGTTTGATGCTTTATCACCTAAACGTTCGCCATATGGAGGGTTAGTCACAATAAAAGCTGTTTTCTTTTCAGCAGCAAAATCTGGCCAGTCAGCTAAAGTACGTTCTTCAATTTGAATTTGGCTTAATAGCTTTTCAAAGCCTGCTGCAATAATGTTTTCACGAGTTGCTTTTACAGCTTCCCAGTCAGCATCAAACGCATAGAACTTAGGTAGTGGTTGCTCAAGCGCTTTTTCATGACGTTCTGCTGCTTCAGCTTTGAGTGAAAGCCAAAGTTCACGGTCATGACCATGCCAACCATTAAAGCCAAAACGGCGAACAAGACCAGGTGCGCGGTCAGTTAAAATCATTAATGCTTCAATGATAAAAGTACCTGAACCACACATTGGGTCGAAGACAAGCTCTGGATTACGTTCTTTGAGCTTAGCTTTTTGTAAAATTGCTGCAGCAAGGTTTTCTTTAATCGGTGCATCCGTCATATAACGACGGTAGCCACGTTTATGTAATGAGTCACCAGATAAATCTAGGCAATAAGTATGTTCAGTCTTGCCAGCAAGTACATATAACGTAATTTCTGGTTGTTTAGTATCAATACTTGGACGACGGCCGACAGCTTCCATAAAGGAATCGACTACACCGTCTTTTGCTCTAAGCGTTGCAAATTGGGTATTAACTTTAATTTCACGTTCTGCATGTAAGCGAATAGCAAAGGTACTTTGTGGTGCAAAAATAAGTGACCAGTCAAAGCTCATTGCACCTTCGTAAAGCTCTTCCGCTACATCACGTGCATCATGTGTATGTTCAAGTTCATACGTATGGATTGGAAGTAAAACACGAGAGGCAAGACGGGACCACATGCAAATGCGATAAGCATGTTCAAGTGTCCCTTCAATGATTAAACGTCCAGCTTTACGTTCTGTCACTTTGGTGCCAAGCTGTTCTATTTCTTCTTGTAAGAGGCTTTCTAAACCATCAGCACAAGTAATCCAATAGTGGTTTAAACGTAAAGAGGTATTCATAAACTCGATTGACCAAAACATATAAATATTAACGATGCAAAGTTTAACTTATTTTGATGTGTAAAGGTTTTTAAATTATTGCAACCTATCACTTGGCAACCAATAAACTGATTTTTAAAGCTTAAATCCTATAAACTGGTATGTATTTTGCTAAACCTCTATGAGTAAAGCTTATTTATTAAATGGTTTTTAACCAATTTTATGATTTGAAAGCATAGGGGAATATAAATGAAAGATATGATGGGGAATGGTTTTGTAGCCAATGCGGAAGCTTTTTCAGTGTCCACACAAATATATGTGCGTATGCGTAGGATCACAGGGCGGGTCATAGATGCATTGTATGTGGTCCAAAATAAAGATTACGCAAAGTATGTAATAGCGCTGGCTTTGGAAACAGATGACGATGAATTAAAACGTTATGTTGAACGATTAAACTCATTGACTGACTCCATACCAGAGCTTCCTCAAAAACAAATCGCGGAAAATGTTCAGTTAAACGAAGAAAAAGAAATCACGGCTGAAGACATTTATCGGGCACAAGTTCCGCACCATTATATTGGTGCTTTAAGGTAATATCGGCATGGCCCTAAATTTTCTGGTCAATTTAGGGTCTTATTCTGTAAAGTTCTTCTGCGAAAAAGCTGGAATTCAGCTACACTATGCACGTTTTCGCGATTCGACCCATAGGAATCCATTATGCATATTGCAGCATTGCATCAACCGAGCCAGGTTCAGCTCAATCAAGACGGAAATTTAAAACATTTTTTAACGATTGAGGGCCTTTCAAAAGAAAACCTCACTAAGATTTTAGATACCGCTCAAAGCTTTTTAGACGATAATAATAATTTAATTAACCGCCCGCTTTTAGAAGGACGGACGGTGATGAATCTCTTCTTTGAAAACTCCACACGTACCCGTACTACTTTTGAAGCAGCAGCAAAACGTTTGTCTGCCAATGTATTAAACATTGATATAGCACGTTCAAGCACGTCAAAAGGTGAGACTTTACGAGATACACTTTGGAACCTCGAAGCAATGGCTGCCGATATTTTTGTAGTTCGCCATTCATCTTCGGGTGCTGCACATTTCATTGCTAAAGATGTATGTCCAAAAGTCGCAATTATTAATGCCGGAGATGGACGTCATGCCCATCCAACGCAAGCGATGCTCGATATGCTCACAATTCGCCGTGAGACGAAAAAACCATTTGAAGATTTGAGTGTTGCGATTATTGGTGACATTAAACATTCTCGTGTGGCACGTTCAGATGTGGCTGCACTTCAAACTCTTGGATGTAAAGACATTCGTGTAATTGCACCAAATACATTATTACCAGTTGGCTTTTCAGAATACGGTGACTATGTTCGTTTGTTCAATAACATGGATGAAGGCGTCACTGGTTGTGATGTGATTATTGCGCTACGTATTCAAAATGAGCGTATTGATTCACCAGCGTTATCTTCGCAATCTGAATTTTATAGAATGTATGGCTTAAACAAAGAGCGCCTAAGTTTAGCTAAACCGGATTGTATTGTTATGCATCCGGGACCAATGAACCGCGGTGTAGAAATTGATTCGAGTATTGCCGATGGTGACCAGTCTGTGATTTTAAAACAGGTTACTAACGGTATTGCAGTTCGTATGGCTGTACTGGCGTTGTCTATGCAAGGGCAACTTCAAGAACAAGGTTTAATTGAAGCGATTGCGTTGTAAGGAATGGATCACATGAGTATTGTAAAAATTGAAAATGTACGTGTGTTAGACCCAATCCAAAAAACAGACAGCGTACAAACTGTATATATTCAAGACGGTAAGCTCGTTGCTCCAGTCGAACAAGTTGAACAAACCATTGATGGGCAAGGCAAATGGTTAATGCCGACCATGGTTGATTTGTGTGCACGTTTACGTGAACCGGGTCAACAGCAGCATGGTACGCTTAAGTCTGAGGGAAAAGCTGCACGTGCCAATGGTATTTTGCACGTGATTACCCCACCAGACTCAAAGCCAATTGTACAAGACAATGGTGCCCTCATTCATGGCTTGATTGAAAAGGCTTGGCATGACGGCGGTATTCATCTGCATATTATTGGTGCCCAGACTCAAGGCCTAAATGGTAAGCAACCAGCAAATATGGCAGGTCTTAAAAAGGGTGGGTGTACTGCTGTTTCAAATGCAAATGCTGCTTTTGAAAATGATGATGTTGTTGTCCGCACGCTTGAGTATGCTGCGGGTCTTGGTCTAACAGTCGTGTTCTATGCTGAAGAGCCGCAACTTGCTAAAGATGGCTGTGCTCATGAAGGCTTTATCGCATCGCGTCAAGGTTTGCCAATGATTCCTGCAATTGCTGAAACTGTAGCGATTGCAAAATATCTACTTATGATTGAAGCGACAGGTGTCAAAGCTCACTTTGGCTTGTTGTCTTGCGGTGCATCGGTTGAATTAATTCGTGCAGCAAAAGCGAAAGGTTTACCTGTTACTGCCGACGTCGCAATGCACCAGTTACATTTAACTGAACAATTAACGGATGGCTTTAACTCACTTGCACATGTTCGTCCACCATTACGTTCTGAGCAAGATAAAGAGCTTTTACGCCAAGGTTTAAAACAAGGTGTAATTGATGCAATTTGTACGCATCACGAACCATTAAGCAGTTCAGCGAAAATGGCTCCATTTGCTGAAACCCAACCGGGTATTACTGCATTTGATACTTATGTAGCTCTAGGTATCCAACTCATTAATGAAGGCTTATTTGAGCCACTTGAGTGGGTTACTAAAGTAACAAGTGCTCCTGCACAGGTAGCAAACATGACTGCGCGTTGGCAAGCTGAAGCTGGGTGGGTGTTGGTAGATCCTGAACTAAGCTGGACGTTAACTAAAGACACTATCTTGTCTCAAGGAAAAAACACGCCATTACTGGGTCAAAACCTTACTGGTAAAGTAGTACAGACTTTTGCTGTATAGTTTTTAATAGTTAAAAGCTTATTCAAAATATAAACAGGCAGATCATAATGATTTGCCTGTTTTGTAAATACTAGATGGAAAATTGTATATAAATTATTTAAAAGACAACAAAAGATTTCGAGCGCATTAGAATAAAAAACTATCAGCAAAGAGAAGTATTTGAATAATCAAAAAATTGCTGGTTACGACGTATAAGATTCGGGAGAATAAACAATGTCGATAAACCCTATAGAACTGCTTAAAGAAAAAGTATCATCAACAATATTGAATAATCAGGATGGATTCCTAGGCGAAAAAACTAACGCGCTCTCTAAGTTTTATCCAATTCTACTTTCATTATTAGCTGCTAAACCTGATCTTATTGGACAGTTAAAAAACAGTTTAGCTCCATCATTATCCGATCTTTTTTCTCATAATGACCAAATTAAAAATACGGTACTAACACACCTAAGTGGCACTGCACCATCTGCCGAGATTGAAAGTACACTCAATAGTGCGATCAAACCCAGTCTTAATACGATTTCTGAAGTCGCTGGAAGCGATCAACAAAGCATTGTGAACTATTTACGTCAACATGCGGAAACGATTCGTTCATATTTACCAGGGTGGGCAGTCGGCTTATTAGCTCCATTGGGTATTGGTGCGGGTTTATCATCAGTAACAACATCAACTGCACCTCCGCTTGCAGCGGCAACGGAAACGACTGGTAAATCTCGTGGTTTTTTACCGATTATTGCGCTTATTATTCTTGGTTTATTAATTGCTTGGTTATGGCGCTCTTGCCAGCATAAAGAAGCTACACCTGTACCCGAGACTACTCCTGCAAGTGGTGTAGCGGCCGCAGCAGCTGCACCGGCTACTTTAACTTTAAGTACGGACGATAAAGGGGCAGTAAGTCAATGTCAGGCAGGCATTGGTGATCAGGGCTTCTTGGCAACTTTACAAACGCAAGTTAAAAAAGTTCTTTCAGGGACTAAAGACTGTAATGTTGATACCAGTCAAACTTATGCTGCTGCATTTACCGATAAAGATGCGTTAGCAGGTGTGCTCGGTGCCTTAAAAGGAGTTCCAAACGCGTCTTTAGAATGGGTTGGTGACAAAATCACTTTGAAAGCAGGTGATGCCGCAGCTTTAGAAGCTTTAACTGCAAAAGTAAAAGCACTCGTTCCTCATACTGAAGTTGTTTCAGCTGCACCACAAACAGCTGAGCAATCTGTAAGTAATAGCTTAACTGCTTCACAAACTGCTTTAGGCTCAATTGACCCGAACAATGTAGATGTAAATGCTTTGGTTAAAGCGCTTAACCTACAAATTATTAACTTCGCGAGTGGTTCAAGTGAAATTCCTGCAGATAACAAAGCCATTCTTGACCAAGCTGCAACACTGTTAAATAAAGTGACTAGTGTGAAATTAAACGTAGGCGGTCACACTGACTCAACAGGTAATGCTGCTGCCAATAAAGCCCTTTCTCAACGCCGTGCTCAAGCCGTTGTAGATTACTTGGTTTCTAAAGGCGTAGATGCATCTAAACTTGTTGCCCAAGGCCATGGTTCAGAAAACCCTGTTGCAGAAAACACAACTGAAGAAGGACGCTTTAAAAACCGTCGTATTGAGTTTTCAGTAGCTCAATAATCAATAGATTCACAAAAAAGTTTGATTTTATTGAATTCTGATTTGAAAAAAGCTTCTCATTTTGAGAAGCTTTTTTTATAAACATCAATATTGTTGGGTTGGTATGAAAATCAGTTTGTTAGGAAGTGGCCGTTTTGCTTTTCATTTGGCAAAGGCACTTTTGGCTAAGGGGCATAACATCGCACAAGTCTATGCGCGTGATTTTGAGAAAACCCAGAAATTTGCAGAACAAATTCAAGCAAAAGCATGTCAGTTTCTTCAAGAGTTTCAAGCGAGTGACTTAATTATTTTAGCTGTTTCAGACAGTGCTATTAGTGAACTTGCAATGCAAGTACACGCGTTATTTCCAGAAACGCTTATGGTTCATACTTCGGGTAGTACCAATATTGAAGTTATTAGTAATATTCATAAAAAAGCTGGGGTATTTTATCCTTTGCAGACTTTTAGTTTTGAAAGAGACGTCGATTGGCAAGCCACACCATTATTTGTAGAGGCGACTAATAAAAACGATTTAGTCATACTTTCTGATTTAGCAAATAGCCTAAGTAATCGAGTATATCAATACACCTCAAAACAGCGTTTAACTTTACATTTGGCGGCTGTATTTGTTTGTAATTTTAGTAACTACTGTTTTGATATGGCTAAACAGATTGTAGATGCAGAACAAGTCGACTTTAGCTTGCTTTATCCATTAATGGTAGAAACAGCAAAAAAAGCCACTGAAAATGATCCGAAACAAATGCAAACTGGGCCTGCGGTAAGGGGAGATGAAAATATCTTGGCAATGCATGAGGGTCTATTAACTCAAGCAAATAGGGATGACTTAAAACAGGTCTATCAACTTTTAAGTGATGGCATCGTGAAGCGCCATCACTCGGCTTAAAACTTATTTAAAAATTAAGGTTCGCCGTTATTGCCCCATTTTAAGAAGCCAGCACGCTGATTTAATAGTTCAAAATATTGGTCGACATGTTTAAGTGTTGGATGGTCAAAAGGAGTGGCCTTCCAGCGTTGTACAGATAGACCAATTGGAATATCCGCTAGAGTAAACTCAGTACCTGCAACATAGGCTTGAGTTTTTGCAAGTTGTTGGTCAAGAATCTGCATATGATGATTCCAGTTCTCAATACCTTGTTGCAATAAGTTAGGGTCTTGATGATCTGGTGAATGTCTAAGAAGAGACATAATCGTATAAGTCCAGCTGTTATTTAGCTCGATCGCTTGCCAATCAAGCCACTGGTCAACAAAGAACCTATCTTTTGCTTGAGTAGGGTAAAGCTTATGCTCTTTATCGTAAGCATTGGCGAGATAACGGATAATACTGTTGGACTGCCAAAGGACTAAATCGCCATCTAAAACAACAGGAATTTGACCATTTGGATTTAATTGTAAATATTCAGGTGATTGAGCAGAGCGAAAGCCTCGTCCCCAATCTTCTCTCTCATATTCAAGATTTAATTCTTCACACAGCCATAAGACTTTGCGAACATTAATGGAGTTATCACGCCCTAAAATTTTTAACATGGGTTTTCCTTAGTATTTTTTAGTATGGCAAGTACCAGTCTCTATAAATAGCTAGATTCGTTTAGATTGGCAATCATTAATTAATAAGTGGAAATAGAATATATAAGATATATGTTTATTTTTGATATTAAAAAGAAAAGGCCTAGTTTATTACTAAGCCTTTTTTATTATTTACTTAATCTTTTTAAAGATAAAGTCATTAATCTTATGACCCGACTCAATACCACGGCGTTCAAACTTAGTCACTGGGCGCCAGTCTGGACGAGGGTAGCTATTGCCTTTACCCGCCAAGTTTTCAAGGTTTGGACGGTTGTCTAGTACATCAAGCATCCATTCTGCATACGGTTCCCAGTCTGTTGCTGCATGGAAGGTACCACCAAGCTCAAGCTTCTGTTCGACCAGTTGCATACGCTCATGAATAACAAAACGGCGTTTGAAATGACGTTTCTTTTGCCAAGGGTCTGGGAAGTAAAGTTGTACGCAGTTGATACTGTTGTCTGGCATTTCACGTAAAACTTGAATCGCGTCTGCATCGAGTACACGTAAGTTTTTAAGTTCCGCTATACCTGCTTCATATAAACATTGGGCAATACCAGGTACGTGTACTTCAATGCCTACATAGTTGCGTTCAGGATTTGCTTTAGCCATAAGAACTAAAGAGCGGCCCATCCCAAAACCGATTTCAACAGTTAAAGGGCGCTCTGGATATTCAAAGTGTTGACGTAAGTCACCAACAGGATATTCCAAAATTAAATCGCGATGTTGTTCTAATGCCGTGCGTTGAGACGTATTAAGTGGTGCTGAACGACGCATAAACGTCACAATTTCACGGTGTTCAGGCAAATTGTCTAAGTCTGCAATTTGCGTTTCTAACTGATCGATCGACATAACCTTGGCAATATTGAAATTCAAATGCGGTATTTTAAGTCTTCAGGTGGTCAAGTCAAATATTTCGGTGTTTTTCTTCATGTAGATGTCATGATCAATATTTAATCTAAGAGACTAATTAAAACTCACATGAACAATTTTACTCATGAAAACTTTTCAGTTAAGAACACTTTCGGTTTTTTTAAGTGCATTTGGTGCATTTTCATATAGCTCTGTTGCTCAGGCGCAGCTTATGTTTAGTCAGTATGTTGATGGCAGTAGTAATAAAAAGGGTTTAGAAATTTATAACCCAGATGGTACTACAGTTAACTTAGCCGATTATGAGATTCAACAGTTTAATAATGGTGGCACTGCAAAGACAGCGACTTTCCGTTTACAAGGTACGCTTCCAAGTAAACAGAAGTTTTTAGTAGGTCGCTCAGAGTTGCAAACTGAGCTTGGTAGTAAAGTAAATCAGGTTGCTGCATTATCTTTTAATGGTGATGATGCAGTTGTGCTGGTTTATAAAGGCACACCTGTCGATCGTTTTGGGCGTATTGGTGAACGACCAGAGGCAGGTTGGGGAACAGCCGTTTCAAGTTTAGGAAATAGTTTTAAGCGTATTGAAACGGAAAACCCAGCTTTGAGTATCGATCCAACCGCAGCATTTGATTTGGACCACTCGTGGTCAGCATGGGCAAACCGAAATGATTTCTCAAATCTATCGGGTTCGACTACTCAACCGCCTGTGCAAACGGTCAGTTGTTCAAGCTCAGATACACCAATTGCCGATTTAGCATCTTCCACACAAAATCAAACTTATACAGTACGTGGCGTAATTACTGCTGACTATCGTTATGCTAATGGTTTTTCAGGCTTTTATGTTCAAACACCTGACACTAAAGCACGTGCAAATGTAAGCAATGCCATTTTTGTTTATATACCAAATAGCAGCATGGTAAAAGGTGGGCAAGTTGGTGATGAAGTCATCTTACGTGGTCGTTTAACAAGCTATCAAAATCAACTACAGATCGACCAATTACAACAAGATATTCAGACCTGTAATACTAATATGGCAAATCAGGTTCAGCCAATTAGTTTAGAGTTACCATTTACCAGCTTAACAGGCGGTTCAACCAATTCTCCACAGCGCTATCAAGGAATGTTGGTTAAATTACCTCAGACTTTAACGGTGAGTGAAAACTATAATTATGGTCGTTATGGTGAGTTATCGTTAAGTTTAGGCCGTTTATATATTCCAACCAACTTATATCCTGCCTTGTCGCCAGAAGCAAAAGCTTTAGCTCAGAAAAATTTATTATCGAAAATTATCTTTGATGATGGTTATAACAATCAAAACCGTACGCCATGGTTACCAACAAATTTTAGTGCTGCTAATACATTGCGTTCTGGCTATCAGCTTAAAAATGTTGAAGGGATTTTAGAGTATCGTTTTAATGGTTGGCGAGTACAGCCAGTGCTTGGACGTACGCAACCAGAAGTTGTTACTCAAACAAATCCACGCCAGAGTGTCATTACAAAAAATGCCAATCATATTCGTGTAGCTTCATTTAACGTTTTGAACTATGACAATGGTGCAACAGGTTTCCCAACAGAGCGTGGTGCAAACACACAAGCAGAGTTTGATAAACAGCACCGTAAAATTGTGAGTGCATTAAAAGCGATTGATGCTGACGTATACGGTTTGATGGAAATTGCAAACAATGGTTATGGTCCAAACAGCGCAATTGCTCATTTAACCAGTGCATTAGGTCCTGATTGGAAATATGTTATTCCTGAAAATTTGGATCGTTTAGGTGGCGATGTTATTGCTGTTGCGATTATTTATAACAGCAAGCGTGTTAAGCCTTTAAACAAACCTGTTGTGCTTGATTTGGGTGATAAAAACCGAACAACCTTAGCACAAACTTTCCAAGCTGTTCGTGGTAATAAAACGTTTACCGTTATTCCAAACCATTTAAAGTCAAAAGGTTGTACTGGAGTAGATGCGAACTCTACTGACGCTGATCAAAATGATGGTCAAGGATGTTGGAATCCAACCCGTGTGAAAGCAGTTGACCAAATTGTGCAGTGGCTAGCGAAAAATCCAACTCAAGTTCCTAAGCAAAATGCTTTACTCGTTGGAGATATGAATAGCTATGCAAAAGAAGCACCAATTTTAGCTTTTGAAAAAGCTAACTATAAGGTTCTCCTCAATGATGCTAAGGTTGGACAAGGCGCTCAGGCATATAGCTATGTGTTTGGTGTGGCAAGTGATGCAAATGGTAATGGGGGAGCGGGTAACTTAGACCATGCAATTGCCGATGCAGATTTATATCCAAAAGTAGTGCGTACTTTTGCTTGGCATATCAATGCAGATGAACCAACTGTTCTAGATTACAACGAAGAATATAAAACTGATGAGCAAAAGGCTCTGTTTTATGGTGAAGATGCTTATCGTTCTTCGGACCATGATCCTGTCATTGTCGATCTAGATTTAAATGGTAAAGATTCAAGTCATCCTGATAATGGCAACAAAAATCCTATTTTGGATTTCCTAAACCAATTAGTGGAATGGATTAGCCAACTTTTTAAACGTAATTAACGGTAAAAAATGCGTGATAGGAATGTGTTTTATCATATTTTAAACAATCGTCACGCAAGACAACTTGCAAGGTCAAACTTTTTCAAGAATATTAGGTAGTGTAAGTAATTTATAAATTTACGCTTTTTTACAATTAAGGAATTGTACAAACCTTGCAGGTTTTTTAGAAGCAATTTAAAACGTTAATGTAAGATAAGAAGGATCAGATATGAAATTATATTATTCGCCAGGCGCATGTTCTTTAGCTGCACATATTATTTTAAATGAAATTAATGTTGATTTTGATTTAGAACGAGTAAATTTAAAAACACATAAAACAGAAAAAGGTGCAGATTATTACGAAATTAATCCAAAGGGCTATGTACCAGCTTTAGAAATTAACCCAGGTTTGATTTTGACGGAAAACGTGGCGATTTTACCGTTTCTTGCTCAGCATGATCCTAAACAAGATTTGATTCCTCCTTCAGGCTTAGGCCGTGCGAAAGTGTTGGAATGGTTGGGTTATTTGAACTCTGAATTACATGACGCCTATGCAGTATTTTTTGGCGCACCGTTAACAAGCGAAGAAAAAACCAAAGCTTACGCTGAAATAGACCGTCTTTTAAAATATATCGATAATTATCTGGCTGAGTCAGATTATGACTATTTGGTAAATGATAATTTTGGTCCAGCTGATGCATACTTATTTGTGTTAACAAATTGGTCAAATTCAATTGAGCATGATCTAACGCCATATAAAAATATTATTGCACTACGTAATAAAGTTGCAGAACGTCAATCTGTACAAATCGCGATGCGTGATGAAGGTTTAATTTCATAAGCTTTTAGATGCATTAAAAAAGCCCCTAATCAATAGGGGCTTTTTTAATATTGAATATAACTTAGTGTTGAGCTTTTTCTTTTACATCAGCAGCTGCATGTTCAACAGCTTGAGCTGTATCAGCAGTTGCTTTACGCGCAGTCGCTTCAGTTTGTGCAGCAGCATTTGCAGTAGTATCGGCAGCATGGTCAGCAGCAGCATCAATCTTAGCTGTAGCGTTGTCTGTAGCAGTTGCAATATCGCTCGCAGCTTTGTCACCAGCAGATTTAATATCTGCTGTTGCTTGTTTAGCAGCATTTTCTAAATGTTCACCTGTAGTCGCACCAGTTTCTGGAGCTTTCTCTTTATTACAACCAACAAGGGCAACAGTCGCAGCAAGACCTAAAGCAACAAGTAATTTATTCATTGTGTTTTTCCTTCTAATTCATGGCATCCAAAATTATGGATGTCTAAAATATAAACATAAAGTAACTGATTAATAAAGATCAAAAATTGTTAAAAAGTTGTAACTTCAACATTAAAAAAGCCTAGCATTTTGCAATGCTAGGCTTTCGCTCAATAACAGGATTTAACCAGTTTTATTGCCCAGAACGGATGATGTAATCAAACGCAGAGAGTGATGCTTTAGCGCCTTCACCTGTGGCAATAATGATTTGTTTGTAAGGTACAGTTGTACAGTCACCTGCAGCGAATACACCTTTTACATTGGTTTCGTTGCGGTCATTGACAATAATCTCGCCACGGTTGGTTAACTCAACCTCACTGTCTTTTAAGAAGTCAGTGTTTGGTAATAAACCAATCTGTACAAAGATCCCTGCAAGCTCTACCACATGCTCTTCATCAGTCGCACGGTCTTTATATTTAAGACCGGTTACTTGTGAACCGTCACCCAATACTTCTGTACTTAACGCATTCATAATTACTGTGGTGTTTGGCAAGCTGTTTAACTTGTTTTGCAACACTTGGTCTGCACGAAGTTTAGTGTCAAACTCAACCAGAGTTACATGCTCAACAATACCTGCAAGGTCAATTGCCGCTTCCACACCTGAGTTACCACCACCAATCACGGCAACACGTTTACCTTTGAACAGTGGACCATCACAGTGCGGGCAGTACGCTACACCACGGGTACGGTATTCAGCTTCACCCGGTACATTCATTTCTCTCCAACGTGCACCTGTTGAAAGGATCACAGTTTTCGATTCAAGTTTTGCACCGTTTTCAAGTTCAACTTCAACCAGACCATTTGCTGTTTGGTTGGCACCCGTGATTTTGCTGACACGTTGCAGGTTCATGATATCAACATCATATTCACGAACGTGTGCTTCCATCTCGGCTGCAAACTTAGGACCTTGAGTCTTTTGCACAGAAGTGAAGTTTTCAATGTCCATGGTATCCATGACCTGACCACCAAAGCGTTCAGCTACAATACCGGTGTTAATACCTTTACGTGCTGCATAGATTGCTGCTGTTGCACCCGCAGGTCCACCACCAATCACCAATACATCAAATGCATCTTTGGCATTGAGTGCTGCTGCATCTTTTTCAGCCGAGTTGGTATCAAGTTTTGCCACAATCTCTTCAAGCGTCATACGACCTTGACCAATGTGTTCGTTGTCCTGAAATACCATCGGCACAGCCATGATTTTGCGTTGTTCCACTTCGTCTTGGAAGAAAGCACCATCAATCATGGTTGCTGTAGTGTTCGGGTTATAAATGGCAATCAGGTTAAGCGCCTGTACCACGTCCGGACAGTTATGACAGCTTAATGATACGAATACATCAAAGTTAGCTTTTAGGTTTAAGCCTTTAATTTGATTTAAAACTTCATCCGACACTTTAGGTGCATAGCCAGACACTTGTAACAGAGCCAAGATCAAAGACGTAAACTCATGTCCCATTGGTAAGCCTGCAAAGAACACACGCGGTTGTTCACCTGCTTTAGCCACACCAAAGCTTGGACGACGTGTATTGTTACCGTCAAAACGGGCTGTTACTTTTTCAGAAAGCTCAGCGATTTCAGTTACTAATTCTTTAATTTGGGCAGCTTTATCTGATTCATCCAAAGCAGCAACTAATTCGATTGGACTTTCTAAACGTTCTAGGTAAGCTTTTAATTGAGTTTTAATGTTTTGATCTAACATCTGTTTTTACTCCAATGCATCCAAATTCTTTCAATAGATGCATAGTACGTGAAAACAATGAATAGGTAAAACAGTATGTTTTTATGTATTTGATCGGTTTTTTGAATGTTTGTTTGATTTAGGCATGAGTTGAAAATATTAAAAAGAGAATCCCAATCTCATTTTTACTTTTGCGGTATTTTAAAGTGAAAGTGTTTGAAAATTTATATATGTTATATGGCTGTAAAGATTTTATGTCATAACATTAAAAGGTAGTTTCATGTCATTGCAACGCGGTATTTATCAGCATTATAAAGGTAATCTCTATCAGGTTTTTTCTGTAGCAAAACACAGTGAAACTGAAGAGGAATTGGTCATTTATCAATGTTTATATGGTGATTATTCAACTTGGGTTCGACCACTTGATATGTTTACTGAAACCGTCCAAATGAGTGATGGTAGTGTCGTACCGCGTTTTAAATTAATCCAAAGTACTTAACTAAAACAGCTGTCATATAAAGAAGGAGTAAAATAGATGCCAAATACTATTTTCTTACAAAGAGTTGCTGATTTATATGACACCTTTAAACAGCATGACTCACAGCAGCCTGATCGTTTACAGCGATATCGCAATATTGAAGTAGAGTCTGCAAAATTACTCTCACAATTTATTCGTATGCAGCAAGCCAAAACTATTTTAGAAATTGGCACTTCGACAGGTTATTCAACTTTATGGTTAGCTGAAGCTGCACAGGCAACGGAAGGGCAGGTGACCACAGTTGAAATCGATGAAAAACGAAGTGCAGAGGCAAAACGCCATGTAGCTGAGTTAGAGCTCAGTGAAATTGTTCAATTTTGGGTAGGAGATGCAGCCGATTACTTAAAAGAGGCAAAAGAAACATTCGATTTTATTTTGTTAGATGCTGAACGTGATGTATATGAAAGTTATTGGCCAGATTTAAAACGATTAATTAAGGCTAAAGGTGGTGTTTTAGTGGTTGATAATGTGATATCTCATGCAGCAGAAGTAAATCCTTTTTTATCTTTGATTAAAAAGGATGCAGATTTTATGAGTAGTATTTTGCCTGTAGGTGCAGGTTTATGTTTAGTGGTCACAAAATAGTTTTACTGAAATAATTTCATATTCCAGTCGCGGCCTGTTTTGAGCAGGTCTTTTTTATAGTTGTTATGAGGCAATCACCAAAGAAAGTCGAGTAAAGTGCAAATTAAATTCTAAATATTTATGTACAAAAGCAGCTTTGTCTGTTGAACGTAATAAGTTGTCATAAACAAACTCAGGGACAGGATGATATAGATCTCCAGAACCGTCGCTATAAAAGATTTTTAAATGACGCGATGTAGCATTATATTTCCATGAAGTGACGACCGCTGTATTCACCATAAATGCACCCCTTTATTTCATATCAAACTTACTCAAAAATTAACCAGTTGTTTATTTGACATTACTCAATGTTTAAGTAACGGGGAAGGGCAGAATTGTAAAAGTATCAGTAGAAAATGTGATGTGCTTATTCAAAACAAAAGAACCATCCGATAAAGGATGGTTCTTCGAGTTTTTAAAATCTAAGAGAGATTAGATTTTACCAACTAGGTCGATAGATGGAGCAAGAGTAGCTTCACCTTCTTTCCATTTAGCTGGGCAAACTTCACCTGGGTGAGAGTGTACGTATTGAGCAGCTTTTACTTTGCGAAGAAGTTCAGATGCGTCACGACCGATACCGCCGGCGTTGATTTCAACGATTTGGATTTTACCTTCTGGATCGATAACGAAAGTACCACGGTCAGCTAAACCTTCAGACTCAATTAAAACGTCGAAGTTTTTAGAAAGAGTCCAAGTTGGATCGCCAACTAATGGGTATTGAATTTTCTTGATCGCGTCTGAAGTGTCGTGCCAAGCTTTGTGAGTGAAGTGAGTGTCAGTAGAAACACCGTAGATTTCCACGCCTAATTTTTGGAATTCAGCATAGTTGTCAGCTAAGTCTTCAAGCTCAGTAGGACAAACGAAAGTAAAGTCAGCTGGATAGAAGAATACAACAGACCATTTACCTTTAAGGTTAGTTTCGTTAACTTCAACAAATTGGCCGTTGTGGTAAGCAGTTGCTTGGAATGGTTTAACTTCAGTATTAATCAAGCTCATCATTGTCTCCATGATTGAGGTTTATATTTAAACTTGTTTACGAGATGTAGAATAAATAAAAATTCTTTATTGGGGAAATAGTATTTTTACATGACTAAAATCGGAAAATTGAATAATTGGAAAATTTCCGATTTTTAAGTCCCCAAATACTGTATTCGATTTGACTGCAAAAACATGTAAATCAAATGACAGTTATAGTAAAAGAAACTTGCCTAACAACATGAAGTCTATCTAGATAAAATTCAAGGGTAAAATTTTAAAAAATTAAAAATATATAAAAAACCAACTGTTTTACCTGAGGGGCATTAAAGCGTAAAATAGAGGATTGTTGAATTTTCAGGAAAATTTATCTGTGCTGAATGGTTTAAATATAGATCAATGGGTGATGGCGAGAGATCGTTACCGTTTAAATCGTTTGCGTAAAGATAAAAAAGCCGATACTTCAGAGATTGAAAAATTATTTGAACAGTCTAATGCAAAAGTTAGACAGCGTTTTGAACGTCTCCCTAAAATTAAACTGAATCAGGATTTACCTGTTTCGCAATATGCTGACCGTTTAATTGAAGCGATTCAAAAGCATCAAGTTATTATTGTGGCAGGTGAAACAGGCTCGGGTAAAACTACTCAGCTTCCTCAAATTGCCATGTTAGCGGGTCGTGGCTTAACGGGCATGATTGGTCATACGCAGCCACGTCGTTTAGCTGCACGTAGTGTTTCTCAGCGTATTGCAGAAGAAGTCGGCGAAAAGCTTGGCGAGTCAATTGGTTTTAAAATCCGTTTCAATGAACAAGGTTCACAAGATTCGATTGTAAGGTTAATGACTGACGGTATTTTACTTGCCGAGTTAGGCAATGACCGTTTTCTGTCCAAATATGACACCATCATTATTGATGAAGCGCACGAGCGCTCACTCAATATTGATTTTATTATGGGCTATTTAAAGCAATTGTTGCCAAAACGCCCAGATTTAAAAGTCATCGTGACCTCGGCAACTTTAGATGTAAATCGTTTTAGTAATTACTTTAATGATGCGCCTATTTTTGAGGTAGAAGGTCGTAGCTATCCGGTCGAAGTACGTTATCGCCCAATTTCAGAGATGAATATTGGCGGTAGTGATGATGACGAGTTCGACGATTTTGAAGAAAACCTTCCGCGTGCCGTCGTACAAGCTGTAGAAGAATGCTTTGCCGATGCAGAAGAAAAAGGCCATCCAGAACATGCAGATATTCTGATTTTCTCAAGTACTGAACAAGAAATTCGAGAATTACAGGAAACTTTGCAAAAATATGGGCCAAGGCATACCGAAATTTTACCTTTGTATGCACGCTTAGCCGTTTCCGAGCAACAAAAGATTTTTAGCCCAAGTGGAAAGGGCCGCCGTATTATTATTGCCACGAACGTTGCAGAAACTGCGCTGACTGTTCCAAATATTCGTTATGTAATTGATAGCGGTTTTGCACGTATATCTCGTTATAACTACCGCTCACGTGTGCAACGCTTACCAATTGAGGCAATTTCGCAGGCTGCGGCCAATCAACGTAAAGGGCGTTGTGGTCGTATTGCTCCGGGTGTGTGTATTCGTTTATATAGCGAAGAAGATTTTTTAAGCCGTCCCGAATTTACCGAACCTGAAATTAAGCGAACCAATTTGGCATCGGTAATTCTGCAAATGCAGAGCTTAGGCTTAGGTGAGCTAGAAAACTTCGATTTCATTGAGCCGCCAGATTTCCGTCTAGTTAATGATGGTCGTAAGCTACTCATTGAATTAGGTGCGCTAAACGAGAAGAAAAACGAACTGACTAAAGTCGGTCAAATGATGGCCCGTATGCCGATTGACCCTCGACTCGCGCGTATGATTGTGGGCGGTGCTCATTTTGGTGTGCTCAAGGAAATTTTGGTGGTGGTGAGTGCACTTGCAGTGCAAGACCCACGTGAGCGCCCAGCTGATAAACAGATGCAGGCTGACCAAAAGCATGCCTTATTTAAAGAGGCAGATTCAGATTTTCTGTTTTATTTAAAACTTTGGGATACTTTAAATCCTAAAGGTGAAGTAGGAATGTCGGAAAACAAGCGTCGTCAATTTGCTAAGCAGCATTTCTTAAGCTGGTTACGGTTACGTGAATGGAAACAGACGCACCAGCAGTTAGTTGAGCTGGCTGAAGGTTTAAAACTTAGTTTTAATGAAAAACCTGCAAATTATGAAAACTTGCATCGTGCGTTGCTGACTGGTTTATTATCGTTCATTGCCAATAAAACTGATGAACGTAATACCTTTATGGCAGTGCGTCAGCAAAAGGCTAAAGTTTTCCCTGCGAGTACGTTGCATAAAACCAATACTGCGTGGGTGATGGCTTTTGAGATGGTGGAAACATCTCAAGTTTATTTGCGTACATTAGCAAAAATTGATCCTGAATGGATTTTACTTGCTGCACGCGACTTATTGAAATATCACTATTTCGAGCCGCATTGGTCTAAAAAAGCCGGTATTGTAAATGCTTATGCACAAATCTCATTGTTTGGTTTAATTATTGAACCGAAGCGTTTGGTTAATTTTGAGAAAGTTGACCAACCTGCTGCCCATGAGATTTTCTTACGTGATGCATTAACCACAGGAAATCTGGGGACAGTTCCACCATTTTTAAAACATAACTTGCTTAAACTTGAAGAAGTAGAGCGAGTTGAAGATAAATTGCGTCGCCGCGATTTAGTGGTCGATGAAGAAACGATTTATCAGTTCTATGCCTCTAAAATTCCTGAAGAAATTGCGAGTCGTCGTAGTTTTGAAGATTGGCGTGCAACTGTAGAAGCAAAAAATCCGCGTTATTTATATGTAGAAGATGATGCGCTTTGGCTCAATGATCGTCCGACCACGCAGCAATTCCCTGATCATTTACATAATGGTCAGTTACGTTTGGCAACGACATATCGATTTGACCCAAGTCATGATGAAGATGGAGCAACGGTTCAAATTCCGGTACAGGCATTGCCGCAAGTGGATGAAAACATCTGGTCTTGGGGTATTCCAGGCTGGCGTTTAGATTTAATTGAAGCGCTATTAAAAGCTCTACCAAAAGATAAACGTCGTAATATAGTGCCTATTCCTGACACAGCTCGTAAGCTAATGCAGGGCATAGATGCGGTACATTTGCGACAGCATATTTTTAGCTATCTTGCATTTGCTTTACGCGGTGAGCAAATTACCGATAAAGATTTTTCATTTGAACGAATAGATCCGTATTTGGTGCCTTTTATTAAGGTCATTGATGAAAAAGGTAAATTAATTGCCAAAGGCCGTGATTTAGCTGAGTTGAAAGCTCGCTGTCGTGTTGAAACTCATCGTCCAGTAAAACAGCAAAAAGGCGAGTTTAAAACTTTCCCTGAAAACTTTACCTTTGAAGCTTCACAAAAGGTGACAGGTGTTGTTGTTAAACAATATCAAGCTTTAGTACCGACCAAAACTTTTGCTGAACTTGAAGCGAAAGATGAGTCCGGTGTGGTTATACAAACCTTTAATGATCAGGCTGAAGCCATTAAGCAGCATCGTGAAGGGATTATCCGTCTGGTCCATATGCAACTAGGTGACTTGATTCGCCAGTTGAAAAAGCAGATTTCAAAACCGCTTGCTTTGGCATATTCACCTTTGGGTGATAAAGCTAAGCTTGAGCAGATGCTGGTCTATGCTACGTTGCAAATGGCAATTACAACTTTGCCAATTAATGCTGATGAATTTAATAAGCTGCTAGATCAGGTCAAAAAGCAATTTTTGAGTTATGGTCAGCAAGCACTTGAGCAATTAAGTGATATTTACATTCAATGGCAGCAAATTCGTCGTCAGCTTTTAGTACTTGATCCGGATGTGTTTGGACGCAGTATTGATGATATTGAAGATCAGTTAGATCTCATGTCACTTGGTAACTTTGTTTACTGCCAACCAGTCGATCTTTGGCAGGAATATCCGCGTTATTTAAAAGCGCTGCTATTGCGTTTAGATCGATTGCCAAATAATCTACAGCGAGATCATGCCGCTATTGATGATGTCGATCCATGGATGGACAAGGTATTTAAATTCAAAAACGATCCAAGAATCAAAGAATTGTATTTGATGTTGGAAGAATTTCGCATTTCTTTATTTTCTCAGCCGATGAAAACCAAGATGCCTATTTCACCAACTCGACTGCAAAAGTTATGGGATCGTTTGGGAATCAGTTAAGATAGATCGGGGTTTGTTTATGCGTTTGTTTAGCCTACAACGCAATTTATAAATGAAAGATTAACAGACCCTATTCATTTTTTTAGGAGTTTTACATGGGCATTCGTATCACAGGTACTGGGTTATTTCACCCAACAGAAATCATTTCTAATGAAGAACTGGCCGACAGTTTAAATGCTTATGTGGAACAATATAACCAAGAGAATGCAGAGGAAATTGCAGCAGGTGAACTCGAAGAATTACGTGGTTCTAGTGCTGAATTTATTGAAAAAGCTTCTGGTATTAAGCGCCGCTACGTTGTTGAGAAATCAGGTATCCTCGATCCAACGCGTTTACGTCCGCGTTTGTCTGAACGTTCAAATGACGAACTTTCACTTCAAGCTGAATGGGGTGTAATTGCTGCAAAACAGGCAATGGAAAATGCAGGGGTAACTGTTGAAGATATCGATGTTGTGATTTTGGCATGTTCAAATATGCAGCGCGCTTATCCGGCTGTAGCAATTGAAATCCAGTCGGCACTTGGTATTCAAGGTTATGCCTATGACATGAACGTGGCATGTTCAGCTGCTACTTTTGGTTTGAAACAAGCAGCAGATGCAATTCGTTCAGGCGCTCGCCGTGTTTTATTGGTGAATGTCGAGATTACATCTGGTCACCTAGACTACCGTAACCGTGATTGTCACTTCATTTTTGGTGATGTTGCGACCGCTTCTATTATTGAAGAAACCACTACTAAAACTGGTTTTGAAATTTTAGATATTCATTTATTTACTCAATTTTCAAACAACATTCGCAATAACTTCGGTTTCTTAAACCGTAGCGAAGATGCAGTGGTTGACGACAAGTTATTCCGTCAAGATGGCCGCAAAGTCTTTAAAGATGTTTGTCCGTTGGTGGCAAAAATCATTAATGCCCAGTTGGAAAAAATGCAGTTAACTGCAAACGATATTAAGCGTTTCTGGTTACACCAAGCTAATGCCAACATGAATGAATTAATCTTGAAATATGTGGCTGGTAAAGATGCAGATCTAAGCCGTGCACCAATTATTCTAGATGAGTTTGCCAATACCTCTTCAGCAGGTGTAATTATTGCTTTACACCGTACAGGCCACGAAGTAGATGATGGTGAGTATGGCGTGATTTCATCTTTCGGCGCTGGTTATTCAGTAGGCTCGATTGTTGTACAAAAGCACGTTGCTTAAGTTACTAGATTAATTAAAAAACGCTCGTAAGAGCGTTTTTTTATGGCTCAAAAATAATAAAGCGGACCAAAAGTGGCCCGCTTAAGTTAAATCAAAATGATTAAAACTTTTTAGTGTAGTTTACAAACAGACGATCTTCACCAAAGTCATTGCCATGTTTTACGTTGTAATCAATTCGAATGTATTGCAGGGCAAGACCTTTTAAGAAAGGCTGCTGAAATGCATAGTTTAAAATCACATTCGACTCGGTTTCGTGGTTTTTCTCGCCATTGGCTGCTTTAAAGTCATGGCCATAGACATATTTCACCATCGCGTTTAAGCCCGGCACGTAATCTTTAAAGTCGTAGCCGTACATAACGTGGTAAGACTTTTCTTCTTTTTTAAAGAATCCCGTGGCATTCCAGTTAATGAAATAAGTCTCTGGTAAAAAGCCATCCGGTAAGGGATAAGCCGACTCGCCGATAATTTGTTGGTACCCCAAACCAAAGGTATGATTTTTCACTTTAAGTGTCTCTAATACCCCAATGTTTTGCGCATCAATATCAAAAGCATTACCGTCATTTTTTGCATTGAAGTATTTAAACTTAGAGGTGAGGGCAAAATTAGGTTGTTTCCAATTATGCTCAAGTCCTACATAGTGTTTATTGTAGAGATCTTCCAAATTACCAAAGTAATATTCACCCTTGAGTGTCGGCGTAAATTGATAGCGCAGGTCAATGTAGTTCAGGCCATCAGATTCTTTGGTAATGCCATTTGAAGTGAACGAAAACTTTTTAAAATCCTCTTCATTTCGTGGCGACACTTTTTCAACCCGACCAATTTCAGCATAAAGCTGATCTGAAAGTTGTGACTTAAGATTGGTTCCCCAATAAGAGGCAAGTAATTGTCGGCTGGCATCGACAGCCGTTACAGGTAAATCCAACCAGAGTTCACCCACACTTAAAAGGGTTTTGTCATAGCCTAGTTTTAAGGTTGCACCGTATTTTAAAAAGTCGGATGCTTGTGATTGAGTTTCTTTATTAAAAGGCAAAACCGTGTCCGCAACGTGTTTGTCTGAACTTAAACGCACGGCATATTGAACAGAAGCATCAGCTCCAATGGTTATAGGCTTATCTGCTATGACTAGTGGAGTGTCATGCATTTTTGACTTATAAAATAATGACGCTGCTTGAGACCAGCTACCTGTGTCTTTGAGAGTGTCATTGTCAAAATTACGGTTGATATAGGCATTTTTTAGCGTGAACTTCCATTCATCTTCACTTTGTTGAGTGGTGTCTGCTGCCCATAAACTTGAGCTAGTCAATAAACCTAATAATGTGGCTATTGCTAAATTACATGGTTTAAAGCGGTGTAATAATTCCATAATCCATTTCCAAAAAGATGCGCCAATCCTCGGCGCATTTGTGTTTACTGCTGGGTAAGCGTGTTTTGAGGGTTAAAAGTTGATGGCGTTTGTGCGGTAACAGAGGCTTTTAGATTGACCATAAATATTGCAAGTGCAGCAATCACACCCGGAATTGCAATTGCTAAGAAATTCATTTGGTGAGGAAGCTCAAGTGTGAGTAGCGCTCCAGTTAAAACTGGTCCAATAATCGCACCGATACGGCCAATTCCAGAGGCCCAGCCCATGCCAGTTGAACGAAGTGCCGTCGGATAGAACTGGGCAACGAAAGTGTAGAGTAAGATTTGAGAACCAATTGTGGCAGCACCAGCAATCGCAATCAGGCTATATAAAATAAATTGTGGACTATTAATGCCAAGCAGAATTAAAGCTGCCGATCCCACAATAAACATAATGGTAATGACAGGTTTTAGATGGAATCTGTCCGCTAAAGCACCGCCACCAATTGCACCGACCATGCCGCCAATATTAAGTGCAAACAGGAATAACATGCTTGCACCTAACGAGTAGCCCGCTTGCAGCATGAGTTTAGGTAACCAGCTTCCTAAGGCATACACCATGAGTAAGCACATAAAGAAAGCAATCCAGAACATAAATGTGCTGAAGGTACGACCTTGTTGGAAAAGCGCACGGACAGGGGCATCGGTTGTGGTGCTTTCGTTTAACACCAGTTGTGTATTGGCGTTTACCTGCATTTCTGGCGCAATTTTACAAACAATACTTTTTGCCTGTTCGCTATGGTTCGATTTCACTAAAAAGGCGAGAGACTCTGGCAAAAATTTCCAGATTAACGGGAGTAGTAAAAGAGGAATACCCGCAATTAAAAACATGATTTGCCAGCCCATGTCTTTCACGAGCCATGCACCAAGTAGCGCTGATGTCATGCCGCCAATTGCGTAACCGCTAAACATGATTGCGACCAATGTACTGCGGATTTTTTTCGGTGCGTATTCGGTCATAAGTGCTACAACGTTTGGCATAACGCCACCAATTCCTAGACCTGCAATAAAGCGCAAAATGGCAAACTCAGTTGGTCCTTTGGCAAAGGCACCTATAAAGGTAAATCCGCTAAATAAGGTGACACAAATCAGGATGGTTTTTTTACGTCCAAGTTTGTCTGAAAGTGTGCCGAAAATCATGGCACCAAACATCATGCCGAATAGAGCGGCACTGGCGAGTAAACCAGCTTCAACAGCAGTTAACGACCATTGCTGCATTAATAGAGGAAGAGCAACCCCATAAATAACTAAATCATACCCATCAAAAATAATAATAAGTAAGCACCAGATTAAAACTTTCCAATGAAAAGGTGTAAAACGGGCTTTATCAATTAACTCATTAATATTAACCTTGCTCATATCCATTTTCTTCACCTCCAATTTGTGAAGCATCGCGTTATTTTTTAATAAACTATTTTGTTATTGGAATAGAGTCAAAAACCTAATTGATATATCTTTATGTCTTTAAGGTATTGTGTTTTTAATAAAGTAATATATTGAAATTTATAATTTATTTTAATAATTTTGGTTGTTGCTTCTTTTGTTTTTAAAATGGGGTCAAATATTATATTGTGAGAATTTTAAGGTTTTTATAGATATCTTTTTACAGATTTTATTGCTGAGAATCACAGCTAGAAATATAGCTAAATTTATATTAAGGGTTGAAGTGGAAATAAATAAAAATATTAAAGTCAATTATTTTAGAAACTCATCTTAAAAATGAAATTTAATTTATATTAAATGAAAATTGCCAAATCAGGAATAGCGGATTATTTGCATCCTGATTTGGCATTTGAAGCTTTATTTTAGTGCTGGGCGTTTAGATAAAAATTTAATTTGTGGCTGGATTTGAGCGTGGGGTAAGAATGAAATGGGCGATTACACCAATACAAATGCCCCAAAAAACTGAACTTAATCCAAGAAAATGCATACCTGATGCGGTAGCTAAAAAGGTAATAAGTGCAGCATCACGTTGACCATCATTTTTCATGGCAACAGAAATATTGGTGGCAATAGCACCTAACAAAGCTAAACCTGCCAGTGCTGCCACCAGCTCTTTAGGTAGTAAGCTAAAGAGCATGACAATACTGCCAGCAAATAAGCCTCCTAAAATATAAAAAATTCCGTTGGCAATCCCTGCGATATATCTTTTTTCTTTCAGTTCATGTGCATCTTTACCCATACATAAAGCAGCGGTAATTGAGGCAAGCACAATGGTAATACCACCGACACAGGCAACGGCTAACGAGGCAATACTGGTGGCCGTAATAATGGGTTTGGCTGGCGTGTCATAACCGCTGAGTTTCATAATCGCCATACCCGGTAAAAATTGGCCGGTTAGACTAACTAAAATAAGAGGAACGGCGAGATTGAGTGTTGAATTCCAAGTCCATTCTGGGCTAATCCACTGCGGGATTGCTAAATTAAAACTTACATCAACCGGATTCATCTTGCCTAAAATAAGGCTTAATAAAACTCCGGCAGCTAACACCCAAATCATGGTGTAGCGCGGCATTAAACGTTTGGCAATTAAAAAGACAATGAGCATGCTAAATACAATAAAAGGCATGCTATCAGATGCAGTAAATAGGTTAATACCGAACTGAAAAAGAATACCTGCCATCATGCCCGCAGCGACGTCTTGCGGAATCCATTTTAGTAATTTGTCGAAGTAACCTGTAATACCAATTAAAAAAATAACGATGGCAGAAGTAATATAGGCGGCTACTGCTTCATTCAAGGAGATATTGGGAAATAGGGTAACTAACAGGGCAGTGCCCGGTGCAGACCACGCGGTGATGACAGGAGTTTTATATTTAATCGAAAGATAAATACCTGAAACGGCAGCACCAATTGAAATTCCCCAAATCCATGACACCATCATATCGGTGGACACATGGGCACGCTGAGCAGCTTGGAAAAAAATAATCAGTGGGCCTGAGTAAGAAATTAAAACTGCAAGAAAGCCAGCAACTGTTGCTGATATGGACCAGTCATTTTTTAATGTCTTGAACAGGGTTGCCATGTGTGATTGCCTCCATGCAAATCATGTTATTTACCCAAACATATAAAAAGATCAGGATTAACCCTGATCTCCACCTCCGACCGGAATGACCGATCCCGTCATATACGATGCGTCGTCTGATGCAAGAAATAAAATTGCATTGACTTGTTCTTGAATTGTGCCATAACGGCCCATAAATGTTCGATCTTTTGTTTGATCAACTACTTGTTGCATCCAGTCTTTTTCATTTTGACTTAACGGGTTGGTATTACGTGGTACTTTGCGAGGCGGTGCTTCGGTTCCACCCGTCGCAACGGCATTGACTCGAATTCCGTCTTTGGCATGTTCAAAAGCAAGCGATGCTGTTAAAGCATTTACCCCACCTTTAGATGCCGAGTAGGGAATACGATTAATACCACGGGTTGCAATGGAAGATACATTTACAATAACACCCGCTTGTTGCTTAATCATGGTCGGTAACACAGCGCGGCAGCACCATAAAGTTGGAAACAATGAGCGATTCACTTCCTTAATGATTTCTTCTTCGGAAAACTCTTCAAAAGGTTTCATCCAGATCGCGCCACCTACATTATTAATCAGGACATCGACCCGACCATAGTGTTCAATGGCTTTTACAACTACCGCTTGCGCGCCTGCATAGGTTTCTAGGTCAGCATTAATCGTGACAGCATCGCCACCTGCACGCTGAATTTCTTTGAGAACGTCTTCAACATATTCAGAGCGGTCAGCCATGACGACTTGTCCACCTTCAGCTGCAACTTGTAGTGCCACACCACGACCAATGCCTTGGGCACTACCCGTAACAATCACGACCTTATCGATAAATCTTTGACGGTTTGACATAGATAATTTCTCCACCTGTTAATTCGCAGAGAATTTTTCAAACAAGAAATTTGCTGGTTTGATATTTTCAGTTTCTAACCAACCACGTACAGCCTCTACCATCGGTACCGGGCCACATAGATAAACATCGACGTCGCCACCGTTTAACCATTCACTTTCAATATGACCAGTGACATAGCCTTTACGTTCATGGTTGCTCTCAGGGCTTGCGACCACAGTGCGGTATTCAAACCACGGGAACTTTTCCTGCAACTCGTTGAGCTTTTCTAAAGCAACCAAATCAAAGTCATTGGTTACGCCAAAAACCAAGCGAACAGGCTGTTCTGAACCTTTCTCTTCGAGTACTTGTAACATTGACATAAATGGGGCAATGCCAGTACCACCTGCCAGCATAAGCACTGGACGCACTACATTACGCAAATAGAAGCTGCCGAATGGTCCGGTAAAAGTCATTTTGTCGCCAGTTTTGGCATTCTTACTTAAGAATTCGCTCATTTTGCCATTTGGTACATTACGTACCACAAAGCCCGTTAAGCGATTGCCCGGTTTTGAGCTAAATGAATATGAACGGGTTTCGCCAGTTTCTGGAATGGCAACATTCACATACTGACCTGCAAGGAAATGAATATCCGGTTGGCCTTCATTAAGCTGAATATCAAATGTGATGGTTGAGTCTGATAAGTTTTCAACGCGGGCTAAAGTACCTTGGAAGCTATGAATTTCTGTTTTGCAAACATCTGACGACGCTTGAATCTGGAATACGGCGTCTGAAGTTGGTCGACATTGGCAAGCAAGAATATAGCCTTGTTCAGCTTCTTCCGGGGTTAATGCATCTTCAATATAGCTTTCTTCTGGCATGTCATAACTACCGGACTCGCAAAATGCGCGGCAAGTTCCACATGCACCATCACGACAATCCAAAGGAATATTAATTTTTTGGCGATAGGCTGCGTCAGATAGGGTTTCGCCTTGAGCTACGTTAATGAAACGTGTAACACCATCTTCAAATTGAAGTGCAACATTGTGGTTTGACATGGCATGTATCCTACAAAATATTTGAAACTTTTACCCTCAGCCAACAGTCCGGATAACTGAGGGGGTATGTCTTAAAGGTGGTAAATATCAATCACTTGATTGATATAGTCGTTTTTCAAAACGACATACTTGCTCAAGATTTTTGGTTGATCACCTGAAAAATCGATCACATAACGTGACATACCGAAATAGCTGTAATTTGTCTTGTAACGGAAACTCAAGGTATTCCAGTTAAAGCGAACAGTAACTTTGTCGCCGTCGCGATCGAGAACTTCAACGTTGGCAATATTGTGGCTTGTACGTGTGTCCGGCATGGTTGCGGATGAGCGCTCGGTTTTAATACGGAACACTCGATCTTCTAAACCTTGACGGTCTGGATAATAAATAAGTGAAATTTCAGATTGCGGATCTTCAGTTAATCTATCGTCGTCGTCCCAAGCTGGCATCCAGAAAGAAGCTTCTGGCGCATAGCATTCAAGCCAGTCATCCCATTGTTCATCATCTAAAAAGCGTGCTTCACGATAAAGAAACTGAGCAATATTTTCTAAAGTTGCTTTGTCTTGAGTACTCATGCTGTTTCTCCCTGATCAGCAATTTCTTTCTCTGATGCAATCGCATGTTTCATGGTTTTTAACCAATATTGATGCTGGGCCAGATACAGGCCTTCATCTTCAGTTTTGATACCACTTAACATCGGTTTTAAACCAATTTCGTTTGCTGCATCGTCCGGTCCATAAATCCAGTGTTTTGAACCGCGGCACATGTCATTCCATTCAAGTGCAATACCGGCGTAGCCTGCCTGACAAGCACGGAATTCTTCTAAATCGTCTGGTGTTGCCATACCTGAGGCATTAAAGAAATCTTCATATTGGCGGATACGGCGTGCACGAGCTTCAGGTGCTTCACCTTTAGGCGCGATACAGTAAATGGTGACTTCGGTTCGATTAACCGAAAGTGGGCGAAGTACACGAATTTGCGAACCGAATTGATCCATCAAATAAACATTTGGATACAGACAAAGATTACGTGAACGCTCAATCATCCATTTCGACATCGCTTCACCGTATTTTTCGGTATATTCATCTGCTTTTGGGAAGTTAGGACGGTCTTCTGGGTTTGCCCATTGTGTCCAAAGCAACATGTGGCCATTTTCAAAGCCATAAGAGCCACCGCCTTGTTTACCCCAAGAACCTGCACTCATTGCGCGAATGTTATCGGCAGCTTGAGTTTCTTTACGGTGTTGAGTCGTTGCTGCATAGTTCCAGTGAACAGCAGAAACATGGTAACCATCGGCACCATTTTCAGCGGTGAGTTTCCAGTTACCTTCGTAGGTATAGGTAGATGAACCACGTAAAACTTCCAAACCATGTTCAGATTGGTCAACAATCATGTCGATGATTTTGGTGGTTTCACCTAAGAATTCTTCAAGTGAAGGAACATCGGGATTTAAGCTACCAAATAAGAAGCCTTTGTAGCTCTCAAAACGAGCTACTTTTTTAAGATCGTGTGAGCCGTCTTGGTTAAAACAGTCAGAGTAACCTGCGTCAGTTGGGTCTTTTACTTTGAGTAATTTACCTGAGTTATTAAACGTCCAGCCGTGGAAAGGGCAAGTATACGTTGCTTTGTTACCACGCTTGTAACGGCAAAGTTGTGCTCCGCGGTGTGAACATGCATTGATCATGGCATTAAGTTCGCCGTTACGGTTACGGGCAATGATAATCGGCTGACGACCAATATAAGTCGTATAGTAGTCATTATTATTTGGAATTTGGCTCTCGTGTGCCAAGTAAACCCAGTTACCTTCGAAGATGTATTTCATTTCGAGGTCAAATAAGGCTTCATCAGTAAAAACTGAGCGGTGAAGTTTAAATTCACCTGTATCGATATTGTCTACAAGTAATTCATCAATACGGTCAAGATGGCTGGTATTGATTACAGGAATACGTGGCATGTCCGTTCTCCGACTTTCCAAAGGGTGGAAGTCATCAAGACCTTCGCTACGATTTAAAAGGTCTTGATATCCTAATATGTCAATGAAGCGCATAAACGCGTCGGGTGTTTAACCGCGAATGGATAAAGATAGATAGATCGAATGTTGGCCAGTATGATTTCAATCGGTGCTATACAAGTGATCTATAACTTCATCGGGTTATTGCTTGTATATACCTTAAAAGAATGGTTAAACTGTGTCTAAGACTGAATTTGCATTTTAATATATCTTAAAGGTATGGAAACCTGATGGAACTAAGACATTTACGGTATTTTGTGGCTGTTGTAGAAGAACAGAGCTTCACCAAGGCAGCCGAAAAACTATTTATTGCTCAACCGCCTTTGAGTCGGCAAATCCAAAATTTGGAAAGTGAGCTTGGCATTCAACTGTTTGAGCGTGGAAGCCGCCCTTTACAAACCACACCAGCAGGGCATTTCTTTTACCAGCATGCCGTTAAACTTTTGTCGAATGCTGAAGAAATAAAAAGTATGACCAAGCGTATTGGTCTCATCGAAAGAAGCATGACCATTGGTTTTGTCGGGTCTTTACTCTATGGTTTGCTGCCTCGAATCATTTATTTATTTCGTCAGCAGCAACCCCATCTGAATATTCAGCTCATGGAATTAAGTACTACTGAACAGTTACAGGCATTAAAAGAAGGCCGTATTGATGTTGGATTTGGACGTTTAAGAATTAGTGATCCCGCCGTGAGGCGTATCCTTTTACGTAAAGAGCGTTTGGTCGTTGCCGCGCATACCAGCCATCCAATTGCTCAGCGTACGGAAGGGGTATATCTGGCCGACCTCATTGATGAAAAGATGTTTATGTATCCCACCTCGCCAAAACCTAACTTTTCAACCCAGCTTTTGAACATCTTTGCCGAGCATAGTTTGGTTCCAAAAAATATGCATGAGATACGAGAAATTCTATTGGCTCTGGGCTTAGTCGCAGCGGGAGAAGGGATCTGTATTATTCCAGCAAGTGCCGATACCATTCGATTTCCACACTTAAACTATATTCCGATTTTAGATAACGGCGCGGTCAGTCCAATTTTTATTACTGCACGGGCAATGGACAGAAGTGAAGACTTACAATCATTGTTCGATTGTATTTATCAGGTTTATGACTTAGAAGGGATACCTTATCAACGGACTGTTTTTACACTCGACCAGAACCCGATAGATGATTCAAATGGTATCGACTCTTAAATAAGGGAGGTGCATAGCCTCAAGGTTGAAGCTATGCGTTAAATGGTTCTAGAAAGCCCAAATCAGTTTTAGCCAGCTGGTATGGCCTTCGGGACGATATTCGACTTCGGTTTCTTTTAAAAATTTGGCTTCGATAGACCAGTTCTTATCGGCATATTGAATGCCTGGTCCAATTGCAAAAGCCTGTCCTTTAAAACCAATGTCATTTCCGTTTACTTTGTCATCTGTGATTTGTTTAAAAGCATAGCCTTCAACTGCAAGTTTGAGTTTGGGGTTAATGCGGTAACCTAAGCTATAGTCACCTGCAATGTATTGTCCAGACTGGTAGTCGGTTGCATCGTTACGTGTATTCCAGCTATAAGACAATTTAGTTGAAAGATCTAAACCTGCCGCATTGGCATAACTATAGGCAAGAATAGGTCGAATGGTGTGATAGTTTTTCCCGAGATTAGCTTCAACTGGATGTGTCTCACTTGGAGTTTCATATTCACCTGTCCCCAGTACGGTTTCTAAAGCTGCAATCCAGTGATGATTTCCTTGATGCCAGCCGAGCATACCACCCAAAATCAAGTCTCCGAGTCCTTGGTTTGAGTCAGCCATTCCATTTATTTTGAGTCTTAGATCAACCAATGGCTGGGCTGCATAAAGCCCGAGTTGTCCATCCAGAATTTTTTGATCGGTCATCCAGACCAAACGAGGAACCACAGCATTGACATCAACATGGAACTGATCGGGACCATTTTGAAACTCTGATGCGTGGTAATTTTGATAATAACTGAGTAAGTAGACACCAACAGGTGGTAAGGCACCCGCCATCATACCTTCGGCACCTAATGCAAAAGAGTCTGAGCCATTTTCTGTCGCAAATGCAGAGGGAAGGTAAAGGGCACTGATTACACCACATATGATTGCAGCAATTTTGTTATTCATAGAATGTCCTATTCTGTGTTGTTTGGCTTGTCACTAAAAAACGTTATTCCTTAACGATTTTTAAAAATCTAAGTCTGTTTAACCTAAAAATTTGGGATGCAAACTCCTGTGAGCTTTGTATTTTCTTTCTAAATTACAAATACAAAGCTCATTTGAAAAAGTGGATTGTTGAATGATTTATTTTTAAATATGTTTGAATAAAGCAGAACGCGATTGTCCAGCAGCACCATCGGCTGCACTTAAGAAGCGCTCAGTGTGAATGTCCCGTTCGAATAAGCGACTTTGCATGAGTGTTGAAATTGCAGAGTCGATCATGATTGGTGGGCCGCACAAATAGGCTTTGTGTCCACCACATCGATTTTCAAAATAATCTGCAACGGCCTCGTGCACAAATCCGGTAAATCCAGTCCATTGGTCTTCTGCTTTTGGTGCATTCAGGGCAGGGATATAGCGGAAGTTCGGATAGTCTTTTACGAGCTGTTCAAACAATTCTCGGTTGTATAGTTCTGCCAAGTCTCGTGCTCCTTGGAAGAGGTAAATTGTGCGACTATCTCCAGACTCAAGCAAATCTAAAATCATTGATTGTGGACTTGACAGACCTGAACCACCTGCAATGAAAATAGCATTTTGATCATCTGACTTGCGTACGAAAAATTGACCATAAGGGCCTGAAATATCAAGCTGATCGCCCGTGGCAAGTTGTCCATGTACATAAGTCGTCGCTGCACCGCCTTCAACTTTACGAATATGCAGCTCAACGATGCCAACTTCACTTGGTGAATTGGCAATTGAAAATGCACGAGTTCCTTCAATGTCTGGGAACTGGACATTGATATATTGGCCAGCTTGGAATTCGATTGGGCGATCTAGTTGTAGTCGGATTCCTTTAATGGTTGGCGACAGGTCTTTTATTTCAATGACAGTTGCTTGATAGTCTTGAACCAAATGACCTAAGAAATCTGGGTCTTCATCGACATCGGCCTCAATAACCATGTCAGACTGTGGTTTGCAGCAGCAGGCAAGCACCTTATTTTCATCGCGTTCAATATCCATGAGCGCAAATGGTGAAGCTTCACCAACATCGTAAAAACCGTCGGTGACTTGAACCTTGCATGTCCCGCAAGTACCGTGACCACAAGCAAAGGGTAACCAAACGCCTTGACGTAAAGCGGCGTCTAAAATGGTCTGGTCTTCTTCTACTTCAATCGTTGTTCCGATCGGTTCAATGGTGACTTGATAACTCATGACACACCTCCGAATTAAACGTAGCTGTCGTTATAGCCATTTAACTCTGGCGTAACGAAACGAAGTAATGACTTATGCCCAAAACCAAGCTCTACCAAAGTTTTTGTACTCTCAGGACTAATTGTTTGACTATCTAAGGTGTATTGCACTTTTGACCAATCAATTTTGGAAAAATCTGGATGTTGGGCAAAACCACCTGTAATTTGTTGCTCAATCAACTGTCCAAAAGTTTGTTGAGGCGAGGCAAGCATGGCATGTGCCGAGCAAAAAAGGGTGTGATGATCCCAACCCACGTAAAGTAAGAATTGATCGCCATAATTTTTTTGCAGATCAAGCGGTTCAAATTGATAGTTGTTGTGTATCGCGCGAACAGTCATGTTCAATCTCCTTATTTCCTATCAGGCAGCTTGATGACTGCCTGAACAATTCCTTGTGCTTAAGCTGCGTTGCCTTTCCATTTTTTCCAGCGCTGTTGGTCTGGAGAACCTTCAATATCCAGATTGTCGGCACCGACATTCATGCGGTAATAATCGCGGAGCATGGTTTCGAGGTCACCGCCACCACAGTTACCTTGCAAAATTTGATTTACAGGTAGCCATGCTTGTATATATTTCTCAGGCTCGCGTTCGAAAATGTCATGACAACCATCTGAACAGGTGTGGTAGCGTTCGCCTTGGTAGATGCTATGGCGATAACTAAACTGAGTTGGGTCATCGCCCATTTCGGTAAAGGTCATTGGAATCTGACAAACCTGACAAAGCTGTGGTAAACCTGCGCTATAGAAGCGTTTACCTTCAGCTTCCATTTTGCGAGCCAACTCCCATTTTGGACGGTAGTATTTATCGAAAGTGTCTGGATATTTAGCAGATAACCAATCCATTTCTTCGTCGGTTGGAATCCAAGTATGGAAACCGGCAGCATGACCAAAGTTATAGAAAATCCACCATGCTTGATGTGAGACATGCTCTTTTTCTTTCACAATCACATCGCTATATTTCGGCATACGAATGCCATAACGGCTTAAATCTTTAAATAACGCACCGCCTGCCTGTTCAAAATAAACTTCCCAAGCTTCTTTCCACGACATCACTTTATTTGGCAGCATGTAATCCATCATCATGCCCACAATTGAAAGCAAACGCGTCCCACGCCAGAACCATTTATCAATCCATTCCTGCACAATCGGTACATTGTCTTCATGCTGTTCGAGCAAGAATTTTACGATTTCAAGACCAAGCGTCATATGACGCGCTTCATCTGACTGCGCACTAAAACCAAAGGTCACGGTTGCCATATCGCCGTTATAAGCTGCTCCCGACATAAACGGCACAAACAGTAAGTTGGTAAGTACATATTCAAAAGCAAAACTAATCGCTAATAAAAATTCGAAAGGTCCGGCAGAACGGGCATCTTCAAAAAATGATTTAGGCACAGACAAATACCAAACACGGTCATGCATATGTGCCCAGTCCTGAAAACCATCAAAGAACTTGTTGTAATGGCTCATGGCATGAATTTGGGTCTGTACATGACGCAGCTCATCAATCGACTGCATCTGAGAAGCAATACGTGCTCCAATACCACTAAACTGGCGACCTACATGGGCATAGCCTTGATAGGCCTGATATTCAAGTGGAGTCACCGCCGTTAAAAAGAGTTTGATCGCATTTAAGTAGCGTTCATTGCTGACATTCATCTGACCGTTGTTTTGAGCAAACGCATCAAAAATGGCATAAAGTTTTTTCTCTTTTTCTGCCTGATATTTCCAGTAAGCATCCATGGTTAAACGGAATGGATCTTCCCATTTAGACCAGTCCGTAATTTTGATGCCTTCAAATTCCTCATAAGGGAAGGCGTCTTTACGGTCAGCATAGGAAAAGTCCCAGTCCAGATCACGGGTTAATGCGCGGTAACGATCTTTAGCATTTAACTTTTTGCTGGTTTCTTTCGTTTGAGTTGTCATGATTGATCATCCTTAAATCTTTGTTAAACAACGTCTATGTTGTGATTAATTCCAGTGAAGGCGGAAAGTATCGTCATCTTCTTCGACGTTGCCGCCCAGCGTAATCATGTTGAGTTGTAACGATTGGATGTCCCAATCTTGGCCTAGTTTTTCAGATACAGTTTCGGCTTTAATGACCAAATCAGTTTCACTTTCAATTCGGATCATGGCGGGTAAATACTGAATTGAAGCTTCAGGGTTATCTTCTTCAATCGCTTCGATGATGTAGCGTGAAGTATCGTTATCTTGTAATGCGAGATAGACTTTAGACATGTTGCTTCTCCTTAAGCATTTGTAAGTGGTTGTAGGCCGAGTTTTTTTGCGCGTTCAATAACGGCATGTTCTGCTTGATTGACTGCATCTGCTGATAAGGCTGCTGTTGCCCACGGTGTAAAAGCTGCTTTTACTTGAGTTAAAGACTGAGTGAACCATTCATTTAATAGCTGTTTGTTGTGATCGGATTCTGCTGCCGCAGTTTTAATGACGGTGTCTGACCACTTACGTAAATCACCTAAAGTGTCTTTCATAAACTCAGTCAGCATGGCTAAGTCGCGAGTATTTTGAGTGACTAACCACTGATCAAACTGTTGATAGACAAGCTCTGTCACAAAGCCGTCAATCACAAGGTTCTGTAATAAAAAGAGTTTGAAGTAGTCTTGCTCGGTGAGGCTTTCTTCACACAGACGGCGTAAGCCTTGCCATGCAGGATGTTGCATCCAAGCCTGTTTTGCCTGCTGTAGTGAGTCGCCGCTGTTGCCATCTAAAGCTAAGCCAATACGCGAGATGTACTGTGCAATTCCTAAATGATCCATCGCGGCATAAATACAAGCTTGGGTTAGCACGGTGCCATATCCATAGGCACTGCCAGACATCATGTGTAAGTTTGCAGTTTGTTCAACGTGGCGAAATGGCAATAGGTACTCGATGACTTTAGCTTTGACTTCATCAGACAAATGTTCTGCAAGCTGACGTTTTTCAAAAAAAGCAAAATTACTTTCGGCGGTGTCTTGTAAACGTGCACGGTGTTGAACATAAGTTCCATAATAGAATTGACGTGGATCTTTAAATGCATACCAATCTTGCATTTGCAGAGCAGTATGGGTTTTATCATTTAAAGTCTTTTCAGGTTTCCACAAAGGACGATAGTGGAAGTTAGTTTCAGCTTGTACATCGAAGCTTACTTCTTGATATCGAGTTGCTGGCTTACTACCAAATCGTCTTTCGATATAGGCGTAGTTCTGGCGGATAGGTTCGACATTTGACGTTTTGATTTCTAAAGTCATGGCTTTATCTCCTTATATTTTTTACATCTGATCATCGTGATCGTTGCTATTACGTTGCGTGCCGACTAAGGTTGCTTCAGTGCCATAGCGCCATTTTTCTTCCTGAGCGTCATTAAAAGCTTGTTGCTCTTGGGTCATTTCAACCACTTGATTGGTCTTACAAAAATCATTAAATGCATGTTTAGGCAAAACCAGTTCCACAAATAGACTTGGGTCATGAATGGCAAAATCGAATTCGATAAACTCTGCGTTTAAGTCGCCAGTGACCCGAATATATTTGGTTAATGCTTCGACTTGAGGTTGCGTCATGCTGTACTCCATCAAGACATGGTCTTGAAATTGATGAATGCTCCTTGCTCTCGCTATAAGCTTTACAAAAGCTATGCCAACTTTATTTTTATAATTAAAAACAATTGTTTAGTATTTTTATTAAAAGTACAGCATTTTTAAAATTCACCATTTCATGAATTTTTTTGAATGGTGAAATAGAGATATTCATGATTTGATGAAGTGGGTCGTAAAAATTTCTTTTTAGATTGTTTGGGGCTTTAAAAGGAGAGATTTAGAAATACTTTTTTAGTATGAAGTTATGTCTTTAAGGTACTAGGACATTTATCTGGTTCTTCGATAAGATGAGATAAAACCAAAATGTGTTTAATGGATTAAAACAGATCACTCATGGCTCGAGTAAAATACGATAAAACGGGACGATACGCAGATCATCCGCAAGAAATTCACGATTTGCTCTCTAAACTGCACTTTGATACTGCCCACGGCCAAATCTGGTTTGATGAATATCGAATGCTGCTTTTACACACCAGCATTATGGGATATTTGCGTAAAGACTTAGCGCACATGATTGGGCTTGAGCGAACCAAGCGTTTTTTTATTCGTTTAGGGTATCAAGCTGGGTTAAAGGATGCAGAAGTTACAACAAAAATGCGTCCCGATTTAAATGAACACGATGCTTTTATGGCAGGCCCACAAATGCATGCGATTCGTGGAATGGTGCAAGTACAGGCCAACCAGCTCAATTTAAGCCACGATAAAAAACAGTTTTATGCCGATTTAAATTGGCTTAACTCTTTTGAAGCCGATGTGCATTTAGAGCATTTTGGCCCAAGTGATGAACCTGCGTGTTGGATGCTTCTGGGTTATGCATGCGGATACAGCAGTTTTGCGACAGGCATGACCATTATTTATCAAGAAATAGAGTGTAAAGCTTGCGGCGATGAGCATTGCCGTATTATTGGTAAGCCTTTAGAAGAGTGGGAAAATGCAGATGAGCTGATTCAATTCATGTCACCGGAACCCATGGAGAAAGAACTGATTGCGTTGCAGGCTGAACTTTTTGAACTAAAAAAATCAATTTATAGCGACAGTGAAGCCGATTACCAATTATTTAGTTCTGTGGGTAAGTCAGCATCTTATAAACAGGTCTGTGCATTATTAACCAAAGCAGCAGGTTCGAAAGTTACCATTTTATTACAAGGTGAAACCGGCGTTGGTAAAGAAGCTTTTGCACGAGGAGTTCATGCAAATAGCCAAAGAAAAGACCAACCTTTTATTGCGGTAAACTGTGCAGCGATTCCACCAGAGTTAATTGAGTCTGAGCTATTTGGGGTAGAAAAGGGTGCTTATACAGGAGCACATCAGTCTCGCTTGGGTAAGTTTGAGCGAGCCAATGGCGGTACGATTTTTTTAGATGAAGTGATTGAGCTTTCTCCTCGTGCACAAGCAGCACTATTACGCATTTTGCAGGAAGGTGAATTTGAGCGAGTAGGAGATTCACAGACACGTATTTTAGATGTCCGTGTAATTACAGCCACCAATGAAGACCTTGAACAAGCTGTGAAAACAGGACGATTTCGGGCAGATTTGTACTATCGCTTAAATATTTTTCCAGTTCAGATTCCGCCTTTGCGGGAGCGCCGTGAAGACATTCCTTTACTGGTTGAACACTTTCTTCATCGCTTTGAAAAAATGTACGGTAAAACCATTCAGGGTGTAAGTGATAAGACCAAAGTTTTTATGCAGCAATATGAATGGCCGGGCAATATTCGTGAGTTGGAAAACTTATTAGAAAGGGCGGTTTTATTAACGGACGATCAGCAGTTGATTAAGTTAAATGCCATTTTCCCACAGATTAAGCATGACCCAGAGCAGGCTGTAGCTGTTAAAACTGACTTTGAACAACTGTTGCAGGCAGAGTTTAATTTAGAAGAACACGAGAAGCAGTTAATTTTAACAGCTTTAAAAAAGGCAAATCATAAGGTGTCTGAAGCGGCACGCTTATTGGGACTAACTCGGGCAGCACTGGATTATCGAATTAAAAAATTTCAGCTTTGAGTCAATATCAACAAGCTAAAAAATAAAGGCCTAACTTTAAAAGTTAGGCCTTATTCACTATTGCACTTTCGCTGGGAAACCATCTTCTTCAAGTGCTTCGGTAATTTTATCGACACTTTCACTACTTTCAACAGTTACGATTTTAGTCGCTAAGTCTACATCTACTTTTGCATTTGGATCGACATCTTGAATCGTTGCAGTCACACCACGCGCGCAGCCACCACACGTCATATTTTCAATAAGTAGTTTCATCTTCATACTCCATCAAGAATGAGATATTTGTTTGGATAACACTGAGTCTAAACCTTGTCATGATTGTAAGGTCAAGACCAAATTTTTAAAAAAATATGCTTGACCTTCCCATGATGGGAATCTGTATGCTCAATACAGAATATTAAATTTTGCAGATTTGCAGAGGTGTTTGATGGACTCAAAAACCACAAAATTGCCAGCATATAGTGAAACACTTCCAATCGAAGGCATGACCTGTGCCTCGTGTGTAGGTCGTGTCGAAAAAGCACTTAAGAAAGTTGAAAATATTGAGATTGCCAATGTTAATTTGGCAACAGAAAAAGCTGTTGTTTATTCAAGTCAACCGATTCAGCGTGAAGCACTGGTTAAAGCAGTTGAACGTGCGGGGTATGATGTTCCAAAAGCTGCGCCAGTGGAGTTGTCTATTGAGGGCATGACCTGTGCATCTTGTGTTGCACGTGTAGAAAAAGCCCTAAAAAAAGTAGACGGCGTTCAAGAGGCAACCGTCAACTTAGCAACAGAGCAAGCTTGGGTGCAGGCAGATAATTCAGTCAATGTTGAAGACCTAATTCGTGCTGTTAAAAAAGCAGGTTACGACGCGAAAGCATCTGAAAAAAATCAAGATGTACAACTCGATAAAAAAGCTTCAGAGTTAGATCAGCTTAAAAAAGATTTGATCATTTCGATTGTATTGGCCTTACCTGTGTTTATTTTGGAAATGGGTTCACATCTCATTCCAGCTTTTCACATGTGGGTCATGAACACGATTGGTCAATACAATAGCTGGCTTTTACAGTTTGTTTTGACCACATTAGTTCTCATTTTTCCTGGTCGCCGTTTTTACCAAAAAGGGATTCCAGCTTTATGGCGTTTAGCACCAGATATGAACTCGTTGGTCGCTGTTGGAACCTTGGCTGCCTACAGTTTCTCAGTCGTAGCTACCTTTATGCCGCAGGTTTTACCACAAGGTACCGTCAATGTTTACTTTGAAGCGGCTGCTGTTATTGTCAGTTTAATTTTACTCGGACGTTATTTCGAAGCCAAAGCTAAAGGACGTACTTCACAAGCCATTCAACACCTAGTGGGAATGCAGCCTAAAACGGCTCGTATCCAGCGTGGTGGTCAAGTGGTGGAAGTTGCAGTTGCCGAAGTGGTCAATGGAACTATTGTAGAAATTCGCCCAGGTGAACGTGTACCTGTCGATGGTGAAGTGGTTGAAGGGCACAGCTACATTGATGAATCTATGATTACGGGGGAACCTGTCCCTGTTGAAAAAATAGTAGGGCAACAAGTAGTTGGGGGTACAGTCAATCAAAACGGTACTCTAAACATTCGGGCAACCGCCGTTGGTTCTTCGTCTGTACTTTCACAAATTATTCGCATGGTTGAGCAAGCCCAAGGTTCTAAACTTCCGATTCAGGGGTTGGTCGATAAAGTCACTATGTGGTTTGTACCGGTAGTGATGTTAATTGCTGCAATTACTTTCTTGGTTTGGTTTATTTGGGGGCCAGAGCCTGCGCTCACTTTTGGTTTGGTGAATGCTGTTGCGGTACTGATTATTGCTTGTCCTTGTGCGATGGGGCTTGCAACACCAACCTCAATTATGGTCGGTACTGGGCGTGGTGCTGAGCTAGGTGTCTTGTTTCGTAAAGGTGAAGCTTTGCAGCTTTTACAAGAAGCGCAGGTTGTTGCAGTTGATAAAACTGGAACACTCACCGAAGGTAAACCGACACTCACTGACTTTAATGTGCTATCTGGCTTTGAACGTAAACAAGTGCTGACTTTAGTTGCCTCAGTCGAAGCTAAGTCTGAACATCCAATCGCTTTAGCTATTGTTCAAGCAGCAGAAAGTGAAGGCCTAAACTTATTACCAGTAACAGCATTTAACTCGATTACGGGTTCAGGTATTGAAGCAGAAGTTTCAGGCCAAAAAGTACAAATTGGCGCAGATCGTTATATGCACCAACTTGGTTTAGATACCAGCTCATTCCAAACGATTGCAGCTCAGTTAGGTGAAGAGGGCAAAACACCGCTGTATGTTGCTATCGATCAACAACTTGCTGCAATTATCGCCGTTGCAGACCCAATTAAAGAAACAACCTATGCTGCGATTGAAGCCTTACATCAATTAGGGCTCAAGGTTGCCATGATTACAGGAGACAATCGTCATACGGCGCAAGCGATTGCTAAAAAGCTGAATATTGATGAAGTTGTAGCCGAGGTTTTACCAGAAGGTAAAGTAGACACAGTTCGCCAATTGCAAAAACAATATGGTCGCTTAGCTTTTGTTGGTGATGGTATTAACGATGCGCCAGCCTTAGCGCAAGCAGATATCGGTTTAGCCATTGGTACTGGAACTGATGTTGCTATTGAAGCTGCCGATGTTGTGCTGATGTCTGGTAGTTTAAAAGGTGTACCGAACGCAATTGCGTTAAGTAAAGCAACCATGCGAAACATTCGTCAAAACCTGTTCTGGGCATTTGTATATAACGTAGCGCTGATTCCAATTGCAGCAGGTGCCCTATATCCAGCATTTGGTGTGTTACTTTCACCTATGTTTGCAGCAGGCGCGATGGCACTTTCTTCAGTCTTTGTTTTAGGCAATGCGTTACGCTTAAAACGTTTTCATGCGCCAGTAGAGTAAGCGTGCTGAAAATCAACTTTTAGTTTAAGATCATGACAGCAGGTCTTAAACCAAATTTAATATTTGAGGTGTGAGATGAATATCGGTCAGGCATCCAAACATTCGGGCATTTCGGCGAAAATGATTCGCTACTATGAAGAAATCGGTTTACTTGAAGCAGCTCAGCGTTCAGCTTCTGGCTATCGCATTTATTCAGAAACAGACCTTAAAACTTTAAACTTTTTAAAGCATGCTCGAGAGTTAGGTTTTTCATCTGAACAGATGAAAGAGCTTATTTCACTTTGGAAAAATACCGATCGGCATAGTGCAGAGGTGAAAGCCTTAACAGTAAAACACATTGCTGAATTAAAGCAAAAAATTTCTCATTTACAAGAAATGGTTAATATTTTGCAGGCTTCTGCCGATGATTGCTGTGGTGACCAGCAGGCTTCGTGTGCGATTTTAGACCACATTGAAAAAGGTGTAGGTGTAAGTTAAACCTTATAAAAATAAAAAAGGAAAAATCATGGCTTATACAGCTTCTTGTCTTTGTAATGGCATTCAACTCCGTATTAATGCCGAATTAGAACCCATTATGGTTTGTCATTGTAAACAATGCCAAAAAGCCCAAGGCGCTGCTTTTGCGGCCATCACTCAAGTACAAAAAAGTGACTTAAATGTGGTACAGGGTGAAAACCTTTTACAGGCTTATTTTGCATCGCATAATAAAAAAAGAGTATTTTGTAAAACTTGTGGCTCGCCTGTCTGGAGTGAACGTTTAGATAAACCAGAAGTGGTGCGTTTAAGAGTAGGGCTCATTAATGAAGATATATCGACGCGAGTTATCTCTCATGCTTTTGTTGCTTCAAAAGTGAAGTGGTATCCCATATGCGATAATGCCCGCCAATACCCAAATGCGGTAGAAAACCCTTGAAATATGAAGGTTTGAAAGTATTTTGTTTATTTGTAAAAAAACGTGAATAAGACTAGTCATGAATAAATAATGTGCTATAACTGTACCTAAGGTAATCGTAATATCTCCTCGATCCACAGGGAAACTTGGGACAGGGCAAAAGATACGATAAGACCTTACATATAGCTAGCAAAGAGCATGTAAGAGATGGATAGACACAAATCTTAGATTGCTCACCGTTGCAGAAAAGCCCGTGAAACGGGCTTTTTTAATGCTTGTAAAAACTATTTCTTATTTGGAAAGATTATAGTTTTTTAAACTATTTATGAAAAAGTAATGTAAAAATAACAAAATATTTTAAATATACAGACTATTCTGTATTGCAATTTGTTTTTATTAAGGGTACATTTAGTCAACGGTTTAAAGTTCAAGCTTAATAATGAACTCATGGTCGTTGTGGGAGATCTAAGAGCCTGCATTTTCCCCAAGATGCGGGTTTTTTTATGCCTAAAGAAAAGTAGTTTTTCATCTCATCTAAAAACTTTAATTTTCTAATTGTTTGTTCTTTAAATATTAAAAACCCACGAGCCTAATAGGCCGTAGGTTTCTACAATAAAACTAGAAGTTAAGCACGATATGCCAGACAAGCTTTAGCACATGCTAAACAAGCTTTGGCACAAATCTGGCAATGCTCATGTTCGTGTTTGCTACATTCAGCTGCACAAAGTTGGCACGCGCTGGCACATAATTGCATGGCTTGTTCAGCAAGCTCTGAATGTCTTAATTCTAAAGATGTGCAAAGCTGACAGGTTTCGACACAGGTTAAACAATGTTTAATACATTCACGCATCATATGCACATGTTCTTCTTGCAAACATGCTGAGGCACAATGTTTACAAGCAAACATGCATTCAATGCAGGCTTGAACTGAAGTAGATGCTTGATTAAACAGAGATTGATTTGGTTCTTGCGAGCTATTCATTTTAATATTCTCCTTTTGAAAGGCTATTATTAAAAAACCGAATATTGTTATCTTTTTTCATTTTATAAAATCATTTTTCCTATTGGGCACTTTGAAATGAAAGGTCTACAAATGCTCAATAAGGAATTAACCTCGTATAAGAATGTTACAAGTGTTTTTCTAATTAAATTTTTTAAAAGGTAAAAAATAGATTGCTCAAGACAAACTACAAAATTTATTTTCATATAATACTTTTGGCTAATTTTTTTATGGATGAAAATTAGGCAAATTATCAGTGTGAACTTTAAGGGCACACGTAATGGAAAACATTGAACAGTACGCTCACGGAGCTGAGCATGAAGTCCACGTACACTGCAAACGATCATTAAGCACATTAATACTGAGCCTGTTTGTATTAATCGCAACTGGTCGTTAAAAGAAAAAGCACCCACGGGTGCTTTTTCTGTATCTATTGACTATTGATAGTTTTGTTTAAGAGCCTGTAAAGCCGCGCCGTTTTTTATAGGCTTTACGATCATAAGAGGGAATATTGGACTTTTGAAGATCAATAGACAGTTGTTTTTTGCGTTGAAATTGCACTTCACTTAAAAGTGCATCATAAATTTTGGGACGATCAGTTTTAAACTTTTCTACATCCAATGGAATTTTACTTTCCTGTTTAACAATATACAAAACAGAACCATTGGCATTAGTTTCATATACTGTCCAACCAACTCTTACCATGTAGAGACCGGTTTTTGCATCCTTTCCTAAATAAGCTTTAAAACCATCGGGATGAGGGCGAACATAAGCATTCATCATGCATCCTCCATCAACTATTTAATTCGATGAAAGCGGCGATTAATGAATTGATGGGGAACGATACATCTATTCAGTAAAATCACGATTTTCATGTGTATATATATTGATCAATTTGGTAATTTCAAGGCGTGTGATATTTGTTTTTTTGCTATTTAAGAAGTGGGAAAAATGGCCTAAAAAATATATAAATAATCACTTATTTTAAAAAAAATATATGATTTTGGAGTTTAATATCTTTTTAAGTTAATGCAGTGTTTTTTTATAAATGTGTGACGCATTTTGCAAATTTAAAATTGGAACAAATTTTAATGAATATAAATTCACTTTTTATTAAATTATTAATTTTAAAAAATAAAAAGTATTTGTAATATTTCTTGTTACAACGATTTTGTCGACAATAGATGCTCATTTTTGACATATTTCGCCTAGCGTAATCAATCGAGTTTTTGGCCTATGGTGTCATTTTTATTTATTGGACTTGTGGTCACTATTTTGTTGACTCCAGGACCAACAAATACATTATTAGCCTCGGCTGGCTTGCAAGCAGGGCTAAAGCACTCTCTTAAGCTAATTCCGGCAGAGGTAATAGGTTATCTGATCGCGATTACCTCATGGGGTGTTTTACTTGAGTCGGTATCTCATTTTATTCCATGGCTTCCTGCTATATTAAAATTGATGAGTGCGAGTTTCATTCTTTATCTCGCTTTTAAACTTTGGATCACTTCAACCGAAGATATTAAGTTAGATCGCCCACTGATTACGCCAAAAGCTTTATTTCTTGCAACACTTTTAAACCCGAAAGCTTTGCTCTTTGCTTCGGCGATTTTTCCACATGCAGCGTGGGAAGTTCCGCATTTGTATTTTATTCACATTGTTGTCTTTTTATCTTTAATTACCCCAATTGCTTTTTTATGGATTATGTTTGGAACTGTCCTCATTTCAAATAAAGTAACTTGGTTAAATCAACGCAATTTACAACGTACAGCTGCATTTATTTTAACTTTTTTTGCTATGCCAATCGGCTATTCTGCGATTAGCTCATTTTAAACTTAACCCATTATTTATATTAAAAATTTATTTTTCAGGAGATTTTTATGAAAAGATTAAAAGTAATTATCAAGGACCAGTTTGATAAAGAATCAATCGCTTTGGCAAAAGTTAGACCAATGAATGACCATGCACTTGAACTTCATAAAAGTGTTGAACATATTGAAATTAATGACGATATCATTTTACCAAACATGGATTTGTTATATGAGAATCCTAAAGACGGCAAAATTTATCAATTAATTGGTCCATGCAGTGAGGAATAACTCTTAAATTAAATTTAAAAATAAGCATCAGCAGAGTTTGTGTTTCTTACGGTCTTAGATGGTGGAAATTAAGCCAAACTAACGTATAGACACAATTAAAATATTGAACATCGCAGGTCGTTATGGGACTATGTTTTTGCAAAAATGTGACCTAATCCTCATTTTTGCATTTCAGGACTAAGTGGTGTTCACTAAGCCCATTTCTTCAATGAGAAGTAGAAATGGGCTTTTTTTATGGAAATTTTATTCTTTAAAAGTCTCATCTAAAGCTTGTTGGACAGCTTCAATTCGAGATTTGCAAGCTTTATAAGCGCTAATAGACTCTTCAACAATTTTCATTAAATTATCTATATCAGGACTTTCCTGTGATTCTAACAATTCAGCATTTTTCTTCAAAATGTCATGGCCATCCTTAAAGGTTAACTCTTCATTCTTCATTTGGGATTACCTGTGTAATGTTGGCTTCAACTACGCCATCTTGCATTTCAATGGCAATGGAGGGGCTTGAAATTTGGTGTATAGAGCGAATCGCTTTTCCTTCGGATCTGACAATTGCATAGCCTTTAGCTTGAACCTGTTTAGGGTTTTGCAAAAGGATTTCTTTCATTAATGACTCGATTTGAGCTAAGGAAAATTTAACTTGTTGCTGTGAGCTGAACTGAATACGTTCTTTCATCTGGTCAAGTAGACGATGCGCCGAGTTAAGTTGATTTTGTGCAGAAGAATTAATGTGATGAAGCAATTGATCATTTTTGCTTTGATAAGTCGTGATTTGATGCTGAGAAAGCAGTTTAATCGTTTGTAGACTATCTACCGCTTCTTGTACATGTTCAACAATATGATTACGAATACCAGCAATCACTTTACTTGGAGTATCAAACGAACGATGTGCGATCTCATCAAGGATGGTACGGTCTTTTTCATGCCCGATACCGACCCAAATCGGAACGCTGCGTTTACAGAGAAGTGCGGCAAGCTCATAATCATTTAAGTAAGCTAAGTCATTTACAGCACCACCACCACGAATAATTACAATCAGATCTGGTGGAAAGTTATAACGATTTGCCCATTGCTTTAAACCTGTTGCCAAGGACTCCATAAGGCTAACAGCAGCAGTATTCCCCTGAAAGGTCGCACTTTGATAAACAAAATGACAAACCTTATTTCTTTCTAAAGCATCTGCATCTTTTTTAAAGTCACCCAAACCTGCAGCATTTTGAGGAGCAATCACTAAAACATTTGCAATATCAAAAGGGGTAGGGAGAAGTTTATTTTTATGAATCAAACCTTCTTGGGTTAAACGCTCTACAATTTGTTGATAACGTTTTGCAATTTCCCCAAGTGTAAAACTTGAGTCAATTTCTTCGATATTGACTGAAAATCCGTATTGTGGATCAAAACGCGCTCTAATTTTAATTAAAACGTTTAAATCACTTGCTAACTCAATTCCTGTTTCACGTTCAAACTTTAAAACAATTTTACTCGCTGAAAATTTCCAGATGGTTGCCTTACAACTGGCAATCACTTTATCGGTGTCAACATCTTTCTCTGCAAGTTCTAAATAGTAATGTCCACCTTTAATATTTAAATTCCGAATCTCTGCTCTAACCCATACCGGTTCGTCAAAGGTCAGGCGTATGACTTCCTGCACAGTGCCGAGATATTCGCTTAGAGAGAACTGAGGATCAGACATATAAACTATTAATAATGGGATGAAACTAGATAGTATAAAAGCTATCCAAGCAAGGCAATTGATGTCTATGAATATCGCGTTCTATTTAAAATAAATACAACAATTTAAAGAAACAAAAATTAGAAATTACGATGTCGATTTGGACTGAATGGTAAAAATAAAAATTAATAAAAAGATAATTGTTAATAATTACAACCGATTAAAAAATAAAGTTTGCTTTATAAAATATATAGGCGTATAAAGCATACTTCCAATTGCGGGGTGGAGCAGTCTGGTAGCTCGTCGGGCTCATAACCCGAAGGTCGTTGGTTCAAATCCGACTCCCGCATCCAAAAAATATTATGCTCTGTGATGTACTACTTTTCATGATACGAACTCATGAAAAGCAATTAGCTTATAAATAACCCTATATCAAGCTAAATATTAAATTCTAGACGAACTGTCCATACCTTAAATCTAGCGTTCTAATTAAATACCGTTAAATCACATGAGCTCAGTAATGAGTGAATACGATTGTGAATATAGTAAATGAGTGGCACATTGCCACAGCCGTAAATGGCAATGAAATCAATGTGAGGATTATTCCTCATGTGCGTAAGCAAAATTCGCTTGATGGATATCGTTGGGTAGAAGTTGGAAAGAAAATTCAGCTTCAAACTGGTGAAGAAATTGAGCTAAACCAAGATGGAAAAAGCTTTTATGCTGGTTTTAATCAACTTTATCGTTTAAATACATATTGTTGATAACATCATGGTACTAAAGCAAGAAAACCTATCTCTTTTAAAGGAGATAGGTTTTTTTATATCTATAAGTCATATAAATAATTAAAATTATAAAAAAGTAAGAAATTTGAAAATGATAGAATTATTATTTTAGCTATATTTAATAACTCATTTAACCTGCTCGCCAGAACTGACGGCCCATTACTTTAAAGTTTTTCCCGTTCTCTTCAGTTACACGGCGGTCTCTAAATTTTTCATTTAAACTATGCAAAATTAAAGAGCCATCAGCTTCTTTAAAAATTTGTTTAATCATTCCCTCGCCAGCGAAATAAACAGCATAGATTTCTCCATCAATTACTTCTGTCTGAGAAATATCAATGCCGACCAAATCTCCATCTTTGATGTAGTCAGTCATGCTATCGCCCTTAGCTTTAATAATGCGCATACATTCCTGAGGAACGCGCTTTTCTTTAAAGAAAGAAGCAGGGAAAGGAATTTTTCCATTAATTGCATCAAAATGAAATTCGATTGATTCACCTGTACCACAAGAAAAACTTGCTTCAACTACTTCAATCCAGACATATTGATCTACTACATCACTGCTGACAACGGTGGGACTAAATACATCACTTTCTCTAAAAGAGTCTTCTGTGTTACCAGTAGTAAGCCAATAAGCGTCTACACCTAAAAACTGTGCAATGAGTGGAAGAAAAGCAGATTTTAAATTCTTTCCCGATTCTAAAGCTTGATAGGCAGGCTGAGACATTTTTACTGCTTCAGCAACTTCTGCCTGAGTTTTCTTAGCTTTAATCCTTGAATCTTTTAAACGGTCTTTAAGAGCCATAATGATCGCACCAGCTAACTTATCACAAATATATAACTAAAGTTATATCTAGTAAAACAACTATAGTTATTGACTAATAATAACTATAGTTATAATATCAATTATAAGAGCTCATTGATAGAACTAATGCAATATTTTTACTAAAACATATTTTTATTTTGTATCAATGGCTTGGTAAGTAGTGATCAGTATTCTGCCTCAATGGACGACAGAATATAAAATGGCGATAGTAAATCAGTGGTAGAGATCGGCTATCAAAAAATAAAAAATGAATAAAAAAAGCCCGATTCCGTGGATCAGGCTTAATGTTCGTCGATAAAGGGTATCAAGAACATGAAGAATCTAACAAAGAATTTAATGGCTCACAAAAGTTTCCGATATACGGCAGCGTGTTATCTCAACTTTTTGGTCAAAAAAGATAAGTCATATATGTATGCCAGTTTTAAAAGAAAAAAGAACGGCTAGGCTAAGCACGGGTGTATAGCAATTTTTTATAAAAATATGAGAAATAACAATGTAGTAAGTACGATTATTTTTCAAATTTTAAGTATGAGACAGGATTGTATTATGGAAAATTTTTTAACATTAAATGGACTAGCTTCTATTTTTAAGCTGTATGGTACGGTCATGATGATCGCTTTAGCAGTAAGCTTAGTCGTAGCGGTGGTTTTAATCATGCGTTTCCCACGTTCGCCTCAAGAATGGGTAGTAGGTTTGATTTGTACTATTGTCTCAAGCTTGACTGGTGGTTCATTCATTATCATGAAATGGGACTTACATGAATGGGTGACTGATATATGGGGCATGATCACTTTAGGTGGATTCTTCTTTATTTGTGGCTTACCTGGTTGGGCAATTGTGAGGTGGATATTTAACTTCATTAATAAACAAGAAGGAAAAACTATTGTTGAAGTAATGAAAGACTTAAAAAAAGCAAAAGATGATATTCAAAGTTAATAGCTATCAGCGAGTTATATAAATGAGGACAGGCCCATGAAGGTTGAACAATATCTAGATGCACTTATAAAACGTGAAGGTGGTTATGTAAATGATACGCTTGACTCTGGACATGCCACCAAATTTGGAATTACTCAAGCAGTTGCACGTAGCTATGGATATCAAGGTGAAATGGAGGATTTACCTTTAGAAACTGCAAGAGATATTTATAAAAAGCAATATTGGCTTGAGCCGCGATTTGATCAAATTAATTTGATTAGTCCAATCATTGCTGAAGAACTGCTCGATACAGGAGTAAATTGTGGTCTTGGTTTTACAAAACCACTTCTACAACGTGCTTTGAATTTGTTAAACAGACAAGGAAAAGAGGGATGGAGCGATCTTAAATTAGATGGTCAATATGGGACTTCTACCTTACAGGCTTTATCACTCTATATTAAAAATCGCGGTCAAGAAGGGGAAAGAGTGATGGTACGTCTTCTAAATATTATGCAAGGCCAACGCTATATTGAAATTACAGAGAAAAATCCAAAGTATGAACAATTCTTTTACGGATGGCTTGCTAACCGTGTGAGTTTTTAAAAAGACCAACTTGCTTGAGCTGAATACATATAGCAAGTTGATCCATTCTTCTTTTTATAATACAAATTCTTTATTGAGTAATAAGGGCTTTGTTGCACAAAGCTATTCTTGAAGGCTTCTTCAGTAATATAATTTCCAGATGAAGAAGCCTACACCTAAAATCTATCGTACAACCAATTGGTCCTCGTATAACCAAGCTTTAATCAAGCGAGGAAATATTTCAATCTGGTTTGATCCTAAGACGCAATGGTATGCACAACCACAAGGCAAGCAAGGACGAAATCAAACTTATTCCGATACAGCGATTCAATGCTGTTTAATGATCAAATCTCTATTCCGTCTTTCTTTACGTATGGTTACTGGCTTTGTTCAAAGCCTGATTAAACTCTGTGGCTTGAATTGGACAGCACCAGATTACTCCACCCTTTGTAGACGACAAAAGCATATTGATATTGCGATAAGCTATCAGAAAAGTCATGATGGGTTACACCTACTTGTCGACTCTACGGGTTTAAAGTTTTTAGGTGAAGGCGAATGGAAGCGTAAAAAACATCAGCCTGAATACCGTCGGCAATGGCGTAAACTGCATATTGGTATAGATGCTGAAACACTGCAAATACGTGCCGTTCAGCTTACTACAAATAATGTCAGTGATTCACAAGTACTAGGTGATTTACTGGATCAAATTCCACTAGATGAGCGAATAGATTCTGTCTATACCGATGGCGCGTACGACACGAAGTGCTGCAGAAAAGTGATTTCAGATCGTCAAGCACATGCAGTAATTCCACCCAGAAAGAATGCCAAGCCCTGGAAAGATTCTAAAATAAGTTCAATAGAACGAAATGAGTTACTTCAAACGGTTAAACATTTAGGCAGAACCCTATGGAAAAAATGGTCGGGTTATCACCGTCGTAGTTTGGTGGAAACCAAGATGCATTGCATCAAATTATTAGGTGATAGGCTGACGGCAAGACATTTTCAAAGTCAGGTCAATGAAATTCATGCGCGTGTGGCAGTTCTGAATAGATTTACGGAATTAGGTAGACCTCGCACCCAAGTTGTGTCTTAAATTTGAATGGATTGGGGAGAACTCAGCTTTTGAATGTTTATGCAACAAAGCCAGTAATAAGTAAAATGGCGAGAAGAAAGAAAATACAACCACTCACTTTATTCAGTTTTGCAAAATTATTTCCGGCAAGCATTTTCTCTTTAAAAATTGAAGAAAAATTAGCATAAACTAAATGAATTAAAAATCCGATAAAGCAAAAGGTTAAAGATAAAATGAGAAATTGATTTAATATTTCTTTTTTAATATCAATAAACTGAGGAAAAAGTGCAATAAAAAAGACAATCGTTTTCGGATTAAGTAATGAAGCAAATAGCCCCTGATAAAAAAGTTTTGATTTCTTCACGATTTTATCGTTGTGTTCAGTTTCTAGTAAATCTTGAGTAGGAGATTTGTTTATAAAGTTTTTATAACCTAAATACATAAGATAAAAGGCCCCAATAAACTTTAAAACAGTAAAGATGGTGGGGTTACTGGTAATAATGAGACCAACACCACTTGCAGAAATCACAGCGATAATGAACATACCAATGATTAAACCGCTAATACCGAATAAAGCGGTACGAACACCGTAATTTATTGAATTTGTTACTGTAAATAAAACGCCTGGTCCAGGGCTAGATAAGGTAAGAAAAGCAATGGTTATAAAAACTAAGAGACCGTTCACGTGGCTACTTCCTGTTTATCATCAATATGTTAAGCTGCACACGTACTTTAAATCAGAATACATAAAGTGTATATATACAGGTCTGTATATTTTATAAAAAAGTAAAATATTTTAGTAAGATATTAAAGTAGTTTTAGAGCGTAAAGAGAGGCTTAATAATTTTCAAAAGATAAAATTTTATAGTATAAAAATAAGATATATTTAATTAATATATTGAAGTTAAAACAATTAACTAAATTAAAAAATAGCATTTAAAATCAATAGATAAGTGATCGTTAGAGACGCACAAATTGTGTGGAAAATCAATTAATCAAGATAGAGATTGCAATTCGTTAAGAAGCGTGTATAGTCGACATTAACTACAAAAATATTCATGTTACCCTAAATCTCTCTTTTCGTAGTTTTATTTATAATCCTCCGTATATTATTAGATATTTAAGTAGAGTGTATATTTTTTAGTTCAATTGGAATACCCAATAACAAATGATAATGTTTTTAAAATTAGGATTAATTTATGTCTAATGCTACTGGTACAGTAAAATGGTTTAATGAAACTAAAGGTTTTGGTTTTATTCAAACTGATGAAGGTAAAGATGTTTTTGCACATTTTTCTGAGATTCAAACACAAGGCTTTAAAGTTCTTCTAGAAGGCCAGCGTGTTCAGTTTACTGTGACACAGGGTAAAAAAGGCCCTCAAGCTTCGAATATCACAATTGTGACGAATGCTTAAATAACATAATTTGATGATTTTATTTGATTTATTTTTTGGCCATTTGCTCAATTAAATAACATGAAATCATCTACGTAGTTAAAAAACCCACTTCTTCCTTTGTGGGTTTTTTATATAAAATATTAAATAAGTTGATTATTTGTTTTATATAATATAAAAATTAAATTTGTGTTGTATAAGTTAACATTATAACTGGTATAAAAATGGATATTTGTATTGGCGGTATTTTAAACGGTAAAGTAAGAAAAATTAATGAAGATAGTTTCTGTGTTGGAAACCCTCATTCAGATGATATAAATGAGTACTATAAGCAATACTTTCATTTAGGTGGAAAGCTTTTGTCATTTTGGGTATACAGCGAAATAAATTATCAGGAAGCATCACGAATAGCGGAAAGTTTCTTAAAAAAAGAACAAAGATCTTTAAGTGGATGTTAAATAAAACCACTTTAAGTCTGGCAAGTATATTGCTTAAATCAGATAAGCTATAATTAATTTTTAATTACATATTTTTAACAATTTAGTTTAATTTGTTATTCATAACGTCATAAGTAATAGAGTAATCTTAGCTCAAAATAGAGTTTAGTTGTAAAATTAAACTTAACATTCATAAAAATTTATTAAATTTTTATTGTATTAACGGTCCATGACTTAAGTCATAAATAATATTTCTTTTTGTAGTATATCTAAAGGAAGGAAATAATTCTAAATGTTGAATATAGTACAACCAAATATTTGCTTCATCGGTAGTAGTAATTTGTCTTTAGCTTTAATTGGAGGTTTGGTTTTAAAAGGATTTCAAAAAGAAAAAATTAATCTTATAGAGGAAGGAAAGTTTGATAATGAAATCATTCTAAAGCAAAAGCAGCATGAGGTAAAAAAGGCTGATATCGTTGTTCTATTAGTAGACCCAAAAAATCTAAAAGTCATCTTAGCACCATTAAAAAAATGGTTAGCTGATAAAACTATTCTATCGATGATGGCTGGAATTAATATCAAACAACTCATGAATATTACGGGTTCAAAAAAGGTTATAAGAATCATATCTAACCCACCAGTATTAACTTATACAGGTACTCATGTGTTGATTGGTTCAGAATATCTAGAACCTTTAGATAAAGAGTTAGTTGAGACAATTTATTCAGCCACAGGGCAGACCTATTGGGCAAATTCAGAATCAGAAAGTGATGCCATTATCGCGTTATCGGGTTCAGGCCCAGCGTACTTCTTTTATATCCTCGACAGTATGGTAAAAACTGGTGTTTCTATGGGGCTAGATAAGCAGTTTGCTTTAGATCTGGCACTTCAAGCAGCGTCAGGTGCTGTAGACATGGTGCGTAAAAGTAATGTTCAGCCAAGTGAGTTATGTGGCAAGGTCACATTAGCTAATGGCATTACTGAATCTGCATTACGAATGTTTGAGCTAGGCAATCTTTCCGATGATATTCGACTGGCTTTAAAAGCAGCTTATCATCGCAGTAAAGAAATAAGTCTAGAGATTAATGCTGAAATTGCCAGACATAGCGTTAACTGATGGCTAAGTACCTTTCAATCTTGAGATAACTTAAATTTTGAAAGGTACTTTTCATGCTTAATAATTCATGGAATTTGTAGGAAATATTCCCAAATAACATAGCCTAAGCCAAACCCTAACATTGAATAGAGAGTGATAATAAATAATACAAAACTAGCTTTATTTTTCTTTCTTAAAAAATTCATGTTAGCTACCTCGTGTCTAGATAGTTACTATCATGAAGAAATACAATGTGTAATCATAGATACAGAATTTTTTCAAAAAAATATAACAGATAGATCAGTGTTATAAATTTATCTTTAATTAAGTTTTTTTAAATTATCAACTTAAAGAAAGACAATCTCGATATTGAGTTTTATCATAGAAAAAGCAATTTAAAAAATAAGTTTCTCATTGATTTATAAAACTATTATCTTAGAAGAGTATGTCTAAAAAATAATCATTTACAATTGAAAGAAAACATTTCTAATTAGTTAAAATTATTAAATAAAATTGTGGACCAGTTAACGTAATATGAATTTTTTTGTGGTTCATTCTGGTGCAATTTTACATAATATTGGTAATTTTTACATTGAAAGCTAATTTGATTTCACTCAATTACAATTAATTCTTCATAATCAAAATATGAATTTTTTTATTTTCAATTATTTATAAAAAATTGAGGAGGAAGAAATGCCAAAGTATTTAGCTATAGCGGATAAAGTATATAAGGAAATTAAAAAAGACAATTTATTTACGGATGATATGATTCAAAATTTGAATTGTTTAATTAGCCTGATTCGTAAAGCAATTAAAGGTACTGAGTTCAAACTTAAGTATAATTTTATAAATTTTGAAGAATGCCTAAATCAATTTAATAAAGAAAAATCAGTCCATATAGATTTAAGTTTGATGCCTAAGTTTAAAAATGAAGGCGAGTTTATTTTATGGTTGGCTGGTTTTATTGAACGAATGACGGTAGGCGGAAAGGAAAAGCTGCCTCCAATTTCAAACTATATTCCGAAAGACTTTAAAATGGATAAGATCGAGATTCCAGCTGCTGCTGATCCAAGTAGAGAAGAAAATGCAGAGATGATTATTAATTACTTTAAATCTGAGGACTATATTAAAAATAGTAAACTGTCTTCATAAAATATAGAAGTATTCATCCACCATACTTCTATATCTCGCTGATAGAATTCAGCTACCGCTTTCTGGGGCGGTTTTTTCTGTTAAAACCGTTAATGGTACATATTTATGCCAATTAAAAATGTCAGAAAATATGGAAATGTTTTATGAGAAAATATTAATGATATAAAAAATAGTAGGTTAAGCAATGAATTGTTATTTTTATTAAAATATTTTTCACATAAAAATACGCTTAAATTACGTATAGAAACATTTACTCGTACATAATTTCCAAAAAAATAGGAAGATAACGAGATGAATGAGAATGCTGAACTCATTAAATATTTAGATATTGCTGAAAATGTATACGCCAATATTTATGAAAAGTACCAGATTACTGATAATCCGGTGACTAATCTTAATAGAGTCATGGCTGAAATTAGAAAAGAAGCTGAGCAAATCAATTTAAAACTAAAATATAGCAAAATTGATTTTGAAGAATGTTTAAGTAAGCCTCTTTCTGAAAGAGAGATAAAAGTTGACTTGAGCTTACTTCCGCGCTTTGAGTATCGTGATGAATTTATTTTATGGTTGGCCAATTTTATTGGAAACATTAGCGTTCAGAAAAAATTTATAAAACAAAATTACCAGTTTAATTAGCTTTTCAAATTTTTAGTTCCTTAAAATTTCTACAGATCAGCGATATAAAAAAAATAATAAAGTGCGCTTTTTAGAGGTAACTTTCATGAAGAATATTACTGAAAAATCGCTTTTTGATGTCTTCACACAACATCAAGCCTATCTTTATCGAGCATCTTCCAGATCGGTAAATGAGCTTTTTAGATTTTTTAATACTGAAACAATAACTATGCTTGATCGTTTGGGGCATTTAATAAAAGAGCTTAATGATACTGAAAGGGCGGCTTTAGCAGGTGGAGAATACACAACTCGTCACCTTAAAAATATTCAACTAGTAATTTCAGATTGGTTTAATTCAATTAACACTGTTTTGCCGGAAATCTTTACTCACTCGGCAATTGCTTTGGCTATATATGAGTCAAACTATATGGCCAAACTATTTGGTAAGGTTATTAAAGAATTAAAGGGAGAACAGCTTTATCAGTCAATAAAACGAGTGCCTTTAGCGGGTGGTGCCTTAGTTGGTGAATCCTTAGCTCAAATTAGTGAGAATGCCCTGCAAAGAATTGAATATGCTATTCGCGATGGAATGAATACAGGCATGACACCTCAGCAAATTATTAGGCGTATTACTGGTACGAAACGCCTTAAGTATGAAGATGGATTGCTCAACAGTACCAGAATTGATATTGAGCGTATTGTCAGAACCCTGCGGAGCCATATCTCAAATCAGGTCTATTTATATAACTTCAAAAAATTTAATTTTGAATATGTCAGGTTTGTGAGTGTACTTGATGGGAGGACTTCTAAAGTTTGTGCAGCCATTGACGGTTCAATTTGGAAATTGAATGATCCAGCGAAAAGGGTGCCACCTTTGCATCCCAATTGCCGGAGTATTCTGGTTCCTGTTAGTAAGGACGGAAGGCTTATTGGTAATCGATCTTTTATTATGGATGAAAGAAGGATGCGAGACATTCCTAAAGATGAACGGGCTCAATTAATGGGTCAAATAGATGCAGATATTTCCTTTAAAGAGTTTTTTAAACTGACCGATAATTTTTTCCAAAAAGAATGGTTAGGCCCTAAACGCTATAAATTATATAAAGAAGGGCAATTTGATTTTGACAAATTCTTTGATCCTAAAGGCCGACTTTATACTTTGGATGAGCTAAGGGAGCTCGATGAGCGAACCTTTAAAATACTTGGGCTGTAATTTTAAAGGATAACTTGTTACCCTTGCGCGTGAAATTAAGGTGAGATTATGAAATTTATATTCCTCTTTATGAGCGCGATCACTCTTCCATGCTATGCTGCATCTGAAACTATGGAAACGCATTATTGTTATCTTGTGAAAAATGCTGCAAAAGGCGTTATGGATGCGAGACAACATGATGTACCAGTGATTGAACTACAAGAGATTGCTAATCATCTTGAAGAAGCAGAGGCAAAAGAGCTTTATCAACAAATTATAGATACAGCATATTCTTCTAAGTTATTTGAAGATCCTTTAACCAAGACAAAAGCTGTTGAAGACTTTCAAATGATATGGCATGAAAAATGTTTAGCGAAGAGTTCTATAAGCTGAGCTATATACATAATTAAGACCTGCTCATGGAGTAGGTTTTTTATTTAATTCAAGCAAATAACAATAAAATTATTAGAAAATAAAAACTATAGATAAAGTGAAAGTTATAAAAATAACTACAAAACTTGAGAGTAATAAAGAACAACCTAATATTTATGACATTAAGATGAAAAAGTTTGTATAACAAAGTGTTTGCAACAAATTAAGAACTCATCCTTTCAATTAACAGATCAAAGTATTCATTATTGGGGAACTTTGTAGTTTATTTTTACTCTTAATTTCAGCTTAAGGCTTGATCTTTTAGATATTGGCTAATCGGTGAATATGTTTGGAGAACATGCAGTGATGAGTCATGAAAGTTTATCTAAAAGTTTAAGTAAAGTTCCAGAAGTTACGTTACTGTTCTGGATCATTAAAATTGCTGCTACCACTTTAGGTGAAACTGCTGGAGATGCGCTATCTATGTCCCTTAATTTGGGATATGGAATTAGTACAGCTATTTTCGCAGTGATATTTGCAGTTTTTGTTGGCTTGCAAATTAAAGCCAAAAAATACAATTCATTTTTTTATTGGGCGACCATTATTGCCACGACCACATTAGGAACGACAATTGCCGACTTTGTTGACCGAACTTTAGGTGTGGGTTATGCAGGCGGAAGTTTAATATTGCTTATTTTATTAGGTCTCTCTTTGTTTGTCTGGTATTTAAGCTGCGGCACAATTTCGGTAAAAAGTATTCAATCTGCTAAAAGTGAAGCCTTCTATTGGCTAACCATTATGTTCTCTCAAACATTGGGAACAGCATTAGGTGATTGGACTGCGGATACTCAAGGGTTAGGGTATACCAGCGCTGCTTTAATTTTTGGTACTTTGTTATTGGTTTTAGCAATCTGCTATTTCTATACCAAAATCTCAAGAACATTATTATTCTGGCTGGCCTTTGTTCTTACTCGACCGCTCGGAGCGGTTTTAGGTGATTTCCTCGATAAACCTATCGCACATGGTGGATTAGAGCTAAGCAGATTTAGCGCATCTTTCGTTTTGTTGGCTTTTATTGTGGTCTGTTTAATGGTCTTTAAACCTAAAGCAGCAGAGACAGCACATTAACTTAACTGTTAAAAAAGGCTGCATTATTCTGTTGGAGGATGTGGTCTTTTTTTATTTGAGCGCAAAAGGTTAAATGAAATCTTGTTAACATTTTATTTTGGACGTAAAAAAGCCCTTGCTCGGGAGACTTTGCGATAATATACTTTTAAGCTAATTTTTAATTTCAATATCAATAAAAACTTAATGATGGGTTTAATCATAAAATATTAGACCTCTTGCGAAAGTAAAAACCACCTCAATCTAAATTTCATGAGATATCAGAAATTAAATCGTTTTTCAGATTCTGAATTCCAGCGCTTGGTTGGTGTACCTCGACCAGTTTTTAGTGAAATGATCGAAGTTTTAAAAGAAGTAGAATCACTTAAAAAGAAATCTGGGCGTCCTCATACTTTAGCTATAGAGGATCAATTATTATTAACACTCAATTACTTACGGAATTACAGCACTCAATTGGAGTTGGCTGCAAATTACCATATCGCTGAAAGTAATGTGAATCGAACCATTAAAAAGGTTGAAGATGCATTGATGAAATCAAGACGGTTTACTCTGCCAAAACGAAGCATTACCACAGCAGACGAACAGTTTAACTGGGTCATTATTGATGCGACAGAATGTTCAATAGAACGTCCGAAAAAAAAATCAGAGTAAGTTCTACAGTGGTAAAAAGAAGAAACATACGCTAAAAGCACAAGTGATCTATCATCCGAACAGCAAACAAATCATAGGGCTAGATATATCGAATGGCAGTCAGCATGACATTAAATTGGCAAGAAGAACGGTTAAAAAATTCAAACATTGTAAATATGTTATGACCGATTTAGGGTACTACGGATTAGAGCAAGATGGCTTTAAATTATTGATGCCAATAAAGAAAAAGAAGAATTTACCCTTATTTGATGTTGAGAAAAAGTACAATAAAATGATTGGAAAAATACGAGTTGTGATCGAACATATTAATAGTCAATTGAAAACATTTAGAATATTAAGTGAACGCTATCGAAATAGACGGAAAAGATTCGGTTTACGCATTAACTTAATCGCTGCACTGGTAAATCGGATGAACTTGCAATAACGACTTTCGCAAGAGGTCTATTAATTATATTTTCATTATTCTTTTTTCTTTAGGCATTTAAGTATTTGAACAATTAAGCGGGCACTCTTCATTTTTCTGCCTTCTTCTTGATAGTACTGTTCAAAAAGGGCATAGAAGGAGATATGGATTTTTTCAGGCTCAGGATTAGCATATTCAGATTGTAATTCTAATAATTTTTTAGCGGCGCATTGTTCACACTCACTCGCTGTATCTCGAGTAGGCGTATAACGTTTGCCTAGATAACGAACAGTGATGCGCCACGCCGTCCCCGCGTTTAACTGGCTTTTGCATAATAACACTCCAAATTTCATGGTACTGCAATGGAAATATAAAGCGTTTTTTTAATGCGAATTTTGAATTGACCAATAGACAATAAAAAAACCACCTAATTCTTTCGAATTAAGTGGTTTTTAAATTTTGGAGCGGGAAACGAGACTCGAACTCGCGACCCCAACCTTGGCAAGGTTATAATATTTGAAATAAATCAATTGCTTAAAATTGAGTGGTGGCGCAATGGGGGCAGGGTGATTTTATTGTAATAAAATATTTATTTTATATCATTTTATGAGCAAAATAGATATTAATAATGTTCATTCATTTTAAAAGAAGCAAAAAATTTATGAAAGACGGTTTTAACAAATTAAGAAAGTTATCGGAAAATGCTAAAAAACTTAATGGTGAACAACAAGTTTCTTTAGGTACTTTATTTAATGATGGGTTTCTTCAAACTAATACTGATTTCGAAAATATTGATGAACTATTTGAGAAGGCGGGGTTTAAAGTAGAAACAGAAGAAGATTTTGCGGCTATCCCGCAGGAAGACATTGATACTTTTGTTCGAGAAAACACTAAGTTTGATAGTTTCACAGATATGCAGCAACATGCAGCAACTGAGTATATGCGTAAGCAATTATTCAAAGGATTAAAATAATTAAAGGCGCATATAGCGCCTTTTTTTAATTTTTACGTCTTGCTTGCCTTTGGGCTTTAGCCTTATTTAGATTATCTAAAATCGGCATGACAGTGGCAGGGTTATAAAGATGTTTACCATTAGTACCAAGATTATGAGCCCGTAATTCATCAACAATGGTTTTTCTTGATAAACTATATCGCTCCATTAACCATGCTGCTGTAACTCGATTTGGTATTTCTTCCGCTTTAATTTCTAAAACCTTGCCGATGTTTGGTACATCGTCATGTATAAAAATTTGTGGCGGTTTCTCTGATTCAACTACAACAATATATTTCCCCATTACGCAACTTCTCCAATGCTAATTAAAATTTCTTCTGGTAAATCGTCGGTGTCTTTTTCAATCAAACTTCGCATCGCTTTTTCATAGCCTCCATTAATAGATCTTGTACTTCTCGTTTAGACTCACGGCGCTCCATAACGATTTCATCCATCGTGTCTTTTGCAATGATGTGATAGATATAAACAGGGCGGTCATAGCCCGCTTGCGCTTGGCGTGTTGGTCCAATACGTTCGATAATTTGTTGGTACTGTTCCAAATCCCACCAGTGAGAAAAGAACACAAGGATATTTCCACCGTCTTGTAGATTAAGCCCGTGACCGGCGCGGACTTGTTTGATTTATTGGCCCAAGCTGCTGAGTTGTTACCTCGTAAAACAAGTGGTCGTGTTGCTATTTATGCCAACCGTACTATTTCGTCTTTCCTTCGTCGCCAAAGTGTTAACAATAAAAACGTGCGTATCACTGTAGAAGAGCAAGGCGGTCGTAGCGTTACTAAGTTCGACGGTATTCCAATCCGTCGTGTCGATGCGATTTTAAACACTGAATCTCGTGTGGTTTAAGGAGTAGCCTAGCTATGCTTATTGATAAATTATTAGTAATGTCGCAAGACCAAGCAATTACAGTTACTGCGACATCTACGGACACACTTGATTTGCAAAAGGCATCAACAAGTGTAAATCGTTTGCCTGTTTTAGTACGCGGTAAAAATTTAGCTCCAACAACTGCAACCATTACTGTGCAGCTTCAACAATCAAGCGATAACAGCAATTGGGAAACCATTGAGACTTCGCGTGCTTATACTGCCGTTGAACTTAATTCAGGTGTAATTGCTGAGGTCATGCTTCCAGTGAAACCTAAGCGTTATGTTCGTTTGAACTATTCTGTCGGTAGCGGGCCTTTTACAGCAGGGTCTGTGTTCTCATACATTTCTGATAGCCGCGATGTTAACGCAGCATATCCAGTTTATGCGGGGGCTTAATGATGGAATACAAGCAAGTTCGAGCAAATCAAAAGGGATTCTATAACGATCGCTTAGTTCAAGAAGGTGAGGTTTTTTCTGTACCTGAAGAAGAAACCGCACTTTGGTTTGATGATGTTGAACCAAAACAAACTGATCCCGCTAAATCTTACTCAAGTATGACACCTGAAGAACTCGCAATTGTTGCGGTTGAAAAGGGTATTTCATTATCTGGTTCAGAAACTAAAGCACAAATTATTAAGCTTCTAAAGGCTGAATAATTAAAAAAGGGCCCGTATCAGTACGGGCTTTTACCTCATAAAGCAAACGTAGCTAAAAGGTGCATCAAATGTCTGAAGAACAAATTGAACAGCAAATTCAAGAGAAAGGTCTTACAGCTCCTCGCATAACTCCTTCTCATATTGATTCAAAAGTTAAGCATATTTATTACCATTCTCCTTTAGCAGCCATTGACCCTGAACAGGCAATGGATGAAAAGACGTATCAAACATTACGTTGTTTAACTTTTTGCACAATCGTTATGGAAAACGGCTTTACGGTTACTGGTGAAAGCGCTTGTGCTAGTCCTGAAAATTTTGACCCTTTTATCGGTCAGGAAATTGCATTCAAGAATGCACGCGAAAAAATATGGCAGCTTGAGGGATATCTTCTTAAAGAAAAACTTTATCAAGCTGAATTAGACAAAAAGTTCTAAAGCAGGGTAACTCCTATGAGATCAATTGTTGATCTTTGCAATTTAGCCCTGTCGCATCTCGCACAGGGCTATGTTGTTAAAGAGCTAAACGAACCGACAAAACATGCAAATCTTTGCAATACATTTTATCCAGTTTGCAGACGCGAGTTACTGGATAACGAACATCAATGGACCTTTGCAGTTAAACGTGTTCGCTTGAATGTAGATGCGGGTTATGAGTTTGGTAGAGCATACGTTTTGCCAAGCGACAAAATACGTTTATTTCAACTCGAGTCAGGCGCTTCTTATTATGTTGAGGGCAATCTCTTATTTACAGATGACCCTGCGCCTGTACTGCGATACGTACACGATGTGAAAGATTTAGCCTTATTGCCTGAAACTTTTCAAGTGGCTTTGTCGTACCTATTAGCTGCTCGAATTGCAGGGCCATTAACTCAAAGTGAAGAAAAGCAAAGGCAAATGATGGCGGGTTATGCAATGAACTTGGGTAAAGCGATTTTTATTGACCTTCAACAACATCGTATTGAAAAACGGCCTGAGCATGTAGGCTCAATGCATGAGGCGCGATAATGCAATATTCGTTTAATGGTGGCGTGATTTCGCCAGATATGTTTGGTCGTATTGATCAAGCCAAGTATCAAACAGGCGTTGCCAAGTGCAAGAACATGTATGTCGAACTATTTGGGGGGCTTGTTTATCGGGCAGGCTTTCGGTATGTACACCATTATCCGAAAACTCTAGGAAAGATGCGCCTTATACGATTTGTTTTTAGTGAAGAACAAGCGGTTGTTTTAGCATTTCGTGCCGGAGCTGTAAACTTCTTTGCAAGAGGCGGCATGCTTTTAAACAATGTTGGTGAACCTTTAGAAGTTGAATTGCCATATGCAGAAGAGCATTTAATGCAGCTTCGCTATGCGCAATCTGCCGATGTTGTAACGATTACGCATCCAGATTACCCACCAAGAAAAATTATTCGTAAAGGCGCAACCGAATGGAGCACTGAAGTTGTAAGTGTCGGTTATGGATTAACTCCACCCCAAAACGTTGCAGCAACAGCACATATTGAAGATAAATATAAAGAAGGCGGTAATATGCACGACTCATATATTGAGCGTGATTACTCATACCAAGTTACCGCAGTTGATGAACAAAATGAATCTGCTGCATCTACAAAAGTCACTGTTAAAAACGATATTACTCTTGCAGGCAACTACAACACGATTACGTGGGATGTTGTAACAGGTGCAACTAGATATAACATCTTTAAATTACGTTCTGGTTTAGCAAGCTATATTGGTGAAACTACTGAAACAAGTTTTACCGATGACAACATTGAAACAAACGGTTCAATCACCCCGCCATTAATCCGTAATCCGTTTGAATTTAACCCTACTGCGGTTGCGTATCATGGGCAGCGAAAAGTTTATGGCGGTGGGTACCAATCGCCACAATGGATACGAATGTCGCGCACGGCTACAGATGATAATTTTGGTTATCACATTCCTACACAAGATACTGACTCAATCCAAATACGTTTTGCTGCACGTGACGGCAATGGCGTTAAACACTTAATCACTCTGAATGATTTGCTTGTTTTAACAAGCGGTGCAATGTGGAAACTTTCGTCTGATGGTGCTATGACCGCAGCAAGCGTAAATATGAATAAACAATACAGTACTGGTGCAAATGATGTTACACCCGTAGAGGTGGACGGCGCAGCAGTATTTGCTTCTGATCAAACAGGCCATGTACATGAGGCATCTTTAGCAAGTGGTTACAATGCTTCTTATTATCAAACACTAGATTTATCAATTATGTGTCCACAACTTTTTGATGGGCATAAAATTATAGATTGCGCTGCTATACGCAACCCTTTGAATATTATATATTTTGTTCGTGATGATGGGGTTTTGCTTTCATTAACCTACGAACCACAACAACAAGTATGGGCATGGGCAGAACACCATACGGACGGCAAATTTCTATCAGTTGCTGAAATACCTGAAGAGAATCAATCAGTTCTATACGCTTTTATTGAGCGTAATGGTTTTTATACTATTGAGCGGATGCTCACACGCCAACCACTAGATATGAAAGATAAATGTTATCTGGACAGCAGCATTCAATATAAAGGCGAACCAACAGATGTTTTAAGCGGTCTGGATTGGTTAGAGGGGCAAACGGTTTCTATATTTGCTGATGGCGGTGTAAAGCCTGAAGCGGTCGTTACAGATGGAAAAATTAAACTTACTCGTAAACTATCAAATGTTTTAGTTGGCTTGCCATATGTAGCAGAAATGCAGACCTTGCCGATTTATAGAGAACAAAGCAGTCCGACTAAGCCGAAAGTCGTGAATAAAGTGTTTTTAAGAGTTCGTGAAACACAAAATATTCTTGTCGGTGCGAATCAAGAGATTGCAAATCCTACAGATATTGATGAATACAAACCCCGTAACCTTGAACCATATGGAGCACCACTAAATTTAATATCGGGCTTTGTAGAAATACCAGTTGACAGCACTTACGAAAGAGACATTCAAATTACTGTGAAACATGATAAACCTTTACCTATGAAGTTATTGGCATTAGAGGTTGAATACAAATGAGAAAAAACAATATTGAAATTCGTAAGCCGACTGAGCGCGATATTCGTATTCTTGTTGAAAACCTGCGCGATGCCGATAAAGACGAGATGAAAGCATATTTCAATGATAACTATCATTGGATGATTAAAATGTCTATCAAGCATTCAAGTGATGCTTGGACTGTAGTTGTGAATGGCAAGTTGCTTTTCATTTGTGGTGTCGGAATGTCGAGCTTGCTTGGTAATGTTGGTTGTCCTTGGCTGCTTGGTACCAATTTTATTAAGCATTATCCGATCGAGTTTTATAAACAATCTAAAAATATTTTGAATGAGATTAAATCCGAATACGATGTGCTCATTAATCACGTATATGTGAAAAATGAAAATGCTATTCGCTTTCTTAAAAAATTAGGATTTGATCTAAAAGCTCCTGAAGCCTACGGCAATAACAATGAATTATTCCATCCATTCGTAATGGGGGCAGCATGATAAATCCATATGCATTTGCTGCTGTAAAGGGTGTAGAGGCGCTATCTACTTATGGCAAATTAAAAGCTCAAAAAAAGGCGCTTCAACAGCAAGAACAACTTGCTTTATCTAATGCAACGCTTTCAGATAATCAAGCACGGCAAGCTATTGAAGATGGGACTAATGCCGTAACCGATTACCAACGTAATGTTTCGGCATTTAAATCAAGCCAAATAAACGCGCTCGCTGAAAATGGGATTGATGTAACTCAAGGTTCGGCTGTTGATCTGCTTGCATCTACTGAAATGCTTGCGCAAGGTGATATCGATTCGATTAAGTACAATGCCTCTTTGCAGTCATGGGGGCATAAGGTTCAAGAAACTAACTTTCGAAATCGAGCCGAAAAATATCGTGTAGCCGCAAAATCAATTAGACCATTAACAAGCACGCTTTTAAGCCTAGCAGGGGGTGCTGCATCTGCATACGGGTCAAGCATGGGTAAAGGTAGTTTGGGTGGGCAAGCGGAAAGTTCTTCGTTGGGCAGCGGTTCTGACTTTGCATCAAGTCTCTATAACGCAGGCAATGGTACCCAAGGCGCATCTTGGCAAAATTATAATTGGAATTGGTTCGGAGCTAGTTAATGCGTATACCACAATTTAATCGTCAAGTTTCAGATAACAGTGTGCCTAGTGTTCAAGTTTCTGGCGGTGTATCTCCAAGTGAAGCTGCAAGTTTAGTCGGTAACAGAACAGATGGTTTAGTAGGTGCGCTAAACTCAGGATTAAAAGCTTACCAAGAATATCAAGATGAAGCGGATCGTGTGCGTGTTATTGATGCGCAAAATAAACTCGCAGAACTAAAACAACACCTACAGAACAACGAAGTCGATGGTTACATAAATAAAAAAGGCGTGGATGTTGTTAGCTTTGATGATGGTAACGGCGGCGGCTTCGTAGATTACTATGCTAAAGCATACCAAGATGGCGTGGGAGAAATCGCAAGCACTCTTGGAAACAACCGCCAACGGTCATTGTTTAAAGAGATGGCCGCTCAAGATGCAGTGCAATTTAAAGGCTCATTACAAAACTATTTTGTACGTGAAAACGATACTTACCAACAAAGCGTTTATTCTTCTTCAGCGGATCGATTTATTCGTGAGATAAATGATAACCCTGGTGACTTCAATAAAATTGATGAGAGTCGAGCTAACCTAAAAGCTTCTTTAGGTAAGCTTATGAATTTGGAAGGCAAGGCAGCAACAGAGGCAGATAATATTTATCTTAAAAACGTTTCTGGTGCTCACATTACCAATATCAGTGCTTTTGTAGAAAACGGAGATTTAAAAGCGGCTCTCGCGTATAAAAATAAATATAAAGATGAAATATCATTAGCGGATAGCTTTAGAGTAGATCAGCGCATTCATCAGAAGTTAGAAGACCAACAAGTTGAAGCATTAGTTAATATCGCAACAACCGGTACACAGGAGGGCAGTAACCCTGCTTTAAATGCTCCGCCTCAAGCATCTGCAAAAATTGCTCAAGAGCTTAAAAGTCTTACACCTGATCAAATGAAAAACATTAAATATAATGATCAGCGTTTAGATGTTTACACCGTTCATGCTGCAAAAGAAAAAGGAATGGAATGGGCAGCACCGCTTTTACTTGCTATTCGGTTATCTGGTGAAAAATCAAATAATGATGCAGTTTCACCAAAGGGTGCCAAATCAGTAATGCAATTTATGCCTGATACTTGGAAAGAATACAGTAATGGTGGTAAACGAGATATTAATAATCCTGCTGATACGATCGACGCTTCTTTAGATTTTATAGACTGGATTAGTAAAAAATATAAAACTAAAGACCCAATTGTTATTGCTGCTTATTACAACGGTGGGGGTAATGCAGCTTCCGCAGTTCTTAAAGGTGGGCAACCGCCTGCTTCAGAAACTCGAAACTATATTCAACGAATTGATAAATGGTTAACGAATGATTTTGGCAAATATGCAAATCAACCCGCTAAAACCCGTGAAGCTGCATACAACGAAATATGGAATAGCAATGCCCCCGTTGAAGTAAAGCAAAAAGCTTTAGTGGCAACTGATCGTTATTATAGTGGACTTGATAAATCCAAGAAGGACAAACAAGATCAAAGTTATAGCAGCTTATATAACGGTATTGTTTCTGGACAATACACATTTGAACAAATACCCGCTGCAAGTATCACAGCCCTAGAACCAAATCAAATTAATAGCTTAAGGGCTGTTAGTAAGTCTGTTTACTCAAAAGAAGTTAAAACAGACCCAATTACTTTAAGTATGATAATGCTGAATAAAGATGAATTACTGAAAGGTAAACCGCAATCAGTATTACACCAGTATGCTGACAAATTATCGCCTACTGATTACAAAGAAGTCACCAAGGTTTATGCTGAAGTAAACGGTTTAAAGGACGCTAAGAAAAAAGAAGAAAAAACATTTTTGGTAAATGACTCTACAATATCGAGTGCTCTAAAACCTTATTTGGGTATGATTGGTATTACTAGCACTACCGATAAAAAACAGTTAGAACACTATAACGCTGTTAAAACAGATTTGATGCAAACGTTATTAGAAGCAGAAGCGAAAAACGGGAGTCATTTAACTTGGGATCAAGTGAATCGTGTTGTATTGAAGAACGTTAATCGTCAAGTTCAAATTACCACTTCAAGACCGTTCTTTGATGATAAGGTTGAACTGAATCGGGTTTATAATCAGGTTAAAAGTAAGAGCGATATTACCGACTCAATGAGAACAAAAATTGATAATATATTTAAAAAGCAGGGAAGAAACCCTAACAATGTAACTAATTCAGAATACATTAATGCTTATTATACGTTTATGAGAAGGGGTTATTAATGAAACGAAGTTTTTTTATGATGTGCACTTTAGCTCTACCTTTACAAGTTTTTTCAGCTGAAGCTGTTTTACAACCATACCCAGTAGCCTTGAAAAAATTACCACAACAGGAATTTGGGCAATTAGTTTATAAACTAATGCCCAACAAAAATGAAGAAAAGCTATATTGGGATTTTCGTTCTAATGATAAATCTATCATCTGGTTAGATAGTTTTTATGTAGAGAATAAATTAGAGGATGGAACTTTTCATTCAAGCAGAAAAGGGGTTGCACGTGTAAATGTTCTTGGCAGTAAAAGCACTATTGTAGACCATCGGACTTATGAACTTCCTTGGTCAGTAATGATGGAAGGCACCGTTGGTAAATTTGGTCCAAACACAATTTCGCTATATCCTGCTACAGCCTCACGTGAAAATGAAAGTATCTGTTTTGGTGAAAATTTTGATAATTGTGAATTCTCCCCGTTTAAGTCTTTAACTAAAGCAAACATTAAATTTAAAAAAGTGTGTGATAAGAATTTTGGTGCTTTGAATTTTGAGGAAGCATACCTTTTAACTGCGCCTAATAAAAAAGCTGTATATGGAGTGTGGCAGTCAAGTAGTGGTTCTGGTGGTACAAGTAATCTATTTAGAATTGACTATTCTGAAAATCAAAAACATGTTTGCGATAGCTTGATGAACGGCCTTTAAGTTTTAACTGTCATAAAAGGATGAATAAATTAATGAGTACTATAGAAAAAAGAAAATTAATAAATAGCTTATTTTCATTTTCTAGCAGCGCATTTGTTATTGGTTTTTTCTTTTACTCTTATGTTAGTTATGAAAGCTATTATAGATACGTGAATCTTATTAATATTTACAGTATATTTTTGTTTTTTATTAATATGATTATTGCTTTTTTAACTTTAAAATTTAGTCATATATTGTCAGTTGAGAAAGTAGACTATTTAGATAATTCTAAAACTCTAGGTTTGCAGAATGGGAATATATTGGGGCTTTTGTTTTTAAGCTGTTTTAATATCATACTTTTCAATCCGCTATTTTCTTTTGTAGAGTTTTTTGACAAAGGAGAAGAAAGTTTGAATCTAGCGTACTTAGCAATGACTTGTTCACTTTTTGTTGGTGCGGTTTTGTTGTATACATCTCGACAGCAAATCAAGTCGCTATGTGAATAGTTAAGCTGTCAACAGCAAAAGGCCGTCTAAGCAATAACAGCATTTAAGATTACAAATAACCGTAGTCTTAAGTGCTTTTATTATGTCTGATCAAAATGCAAATCTTACAATTGGTCAATTATTTGAATTAAACCAAGGCAAAAATCCAACTCAAATTGCGGACACTGAAGCTCGTGCACAAAAAGCTGCGCGCTCATTGGGGCTAGATTACAGCAAAATAACAGAAAGTCCTGAGCAAGTCGTATCTGTTGCTGACGAAATCAACACACAAAAACGAGTGAATGAAGTTATTGCTAGTGATCCTGTCTTGGGTAAATATGCTCTTAACCCAAGTCAAGCGGCGGTTTCACTTGATGACTTTGAAAATCTAAAAGGCATTAGTGATAAAGTTTCGTTACTCGGTTCAAGCCTTAATAAACCGCATGAAAATATTACTTATCAAGACATCCAACAGGTCTTAAATAAAGGCACTTCACCAGAACAAAAAAAGCGATTAAAAGAACTTGGTGTTTATGAAGAACCACAGAAACAGATCAAGCCAAATGTTAACCCTAATTTATTGGATACCTTAAGTACAACCATAGTCCCTCAAACTTCTGAGCAAGTATTTAAAGAAAACTACGACCGCATTAAGAAAAATGCGGGTGTTATGTCTGCCGAACGATTCAAAAAATATTATGAAAACCAAGTCTACTGGATGGAACATACGGCAACTGCACAGCCTACAAATCCACAAGATCAAGGCAATCGATATGTTAATGCCGCGATTCGTGCTGTAGCTGCAATTGGTCAAACAGAAGGTGCGGTAATCAATGCAACCACTGGAAACGATAGCCTACTTAACTTAGCAACACGTGTTAAAAACAGAGCAGCGCCATCACAAGAAATGTCACAAGCACTTTATCAAGCGCAGCTTGCAGCACAAACAAATGATGCAGGTGTGTTGGGTGCGGCACTAGAGTTGGTTAGCAATGCAAATGCGGGGTTAGTTGGCGAATTTTTAATTGAACAAGCGCCCCCCGCATTAGTTGGGTATTATGCAGGCGCAGGGGCAGGCGGTGTTTTAACAAATTCACTTATCCGAAATACCGCTAAATATGCACCTATGGTGATGAACTTAGAAAAAGCGGCTAAGTTAGTACGCGGAGTAACAACCGCAGGTAATGCGGCACAAGGCGCATTAGGTGCAGGCACGGCCGATGCTCTGGTGTCATATGGGCAGAACATGGCAGAAGCCCGTGAGAAGTTTTTAACCAAACAAGAACAGATCGATTATGCAGCTGCAAAAACTTGGGGCTCAGCAAAATATTCAGCCTTAGGCGGTGCATTAATGCCTGTAACTTTTGGCGGCCCTTTGCGCACTGTTGGTGGTCAAGCTGTCATTCAATCAGCGGCAGGCATGTATTCCGTTAAAGGTGCGGCTGATGCTGTTGGTGAAAAAGCCGATCCAGTCGAAATGGCTTTAGAAGGTTTGTTAGAAGTTGCAACAGCTGCGCCTGAAGTAGCAATTACATCTGCTGCCAAAGTTAAAAACCAACGTACAGCACAATTTGCATTAGACCAATTGCGACAAGATCAACAGCAAGATGCTGTTCGTTCAAGTACGTTTGCAGCTGTACTTAACAACCTTATTGACCGCAACAAAGAAAGTAAGACAGCACAACGTGATGACTCTGCAAGCCAAGCATTTATCAAACAGGCAGTTGAAGAACACGGCGCGGTTGAAGAAGTTTATATAGATGGTCAGACCTTCAACCAGTTATTACGTGACCGTAATATTGAGCCAACCGATTTATTTGAGCGTGCTCCAAGTCTTCAAGATCAGTTGGGTACCGCGGAAATATTTAACGGCACTGTACAGATACCAGTAAATGAATTTGTTTCTGCAATGTCGGTTATTGAGCGTCCAACAGATTTTGTCGAGAACGTTCGTTCAAGCCCAGACATGCCAACTTATCGCGAAGCTCAAGAGAACCTTGCAAAAACAACGGAACAAATGCAGCAAGAAGCCGATACATATATGGCTGAGCAAGCCCGTTTTGAAAGTGCTGAAGATGCAAAAGAGTTGGTAGCAACAGAAGTACAAAACCAATTGGCTAAAGTCGGAACATTTACGGCTAAATACAATCGTGCAGCAGGCGAATTAACTTCAGCTTTCTACTCAACCTTGGGCGATAAACTCGGCATTAGTGCAAAAGATGCTTTTGATCGCTACCCAATCCGTATTGCTGATGAGCCGACAACAGGTACGGGCACATCGTTTAATCAAAGTGCTAAACCTGAACAAACAATCTCAGTAGATGATTTTGTTAAGGGCCTTAAAAAACAATATGGAATTGAATTAGGTCTAAAAGGTAGTACATCAAGTAATGTTCTTTCATTGCATAAAATTGTTGTGCCTGAAGATATGCGTAATCAAGGCACTGGCACTAAAGCGATGCAGGATATTATTAACTATGCTGACTCGCAAAATAAAACAATTGCACTTACTCCAAGTTCGGATTTTGGTGGGAACAAAAACAGACTTACAGGCTTTTATAAAAAACTCGGCTTTGTTGAGAATAAAGGCCGCAATAAAGATTATGAAATTTCTGAAAGTATGTACCGTTCACCAAACGGTCGCAAATATAATCAAGCAAATGGTGGTACACGCGGCTCTATTACTTTCAGCATTGGTCAAGATGGCTCAACAATTGTATTAAGCAAAAATGCTGATTTCTCAACCTTTGTGCATGAGCTTGGGCATCATTTCTTAGAAATGAATATGCAACTCGCCCTAAGTCCTGATGCGCCCGCACAAGTCCGCGCGGATATGGAAACGGTAATGAAGTGGGCTTCACCAGAAACAACTGATCTGGGCGAATGGGATTTTTTCACCGATGCAGAAAAAACAGAAGTACACGAAAAATTTGCAGAAACTTTTGAACAGTATGTTTTTACGGGTAAAGCACCGAGCGCGGCATTAAAGCAAGTTTTCAACCGATTCAGACAATTCATGATTGCCGTGTACCGGAACATTGAAAAGTTTATGGGCATCAATGACCGTGCAGAATTGAATGCGGATATCACAGGTGTAATGGACCGTATGCTTGCATCATCAAGTGCCATTGCTGAAGCTCAAGCTGCTTCAAATCTTGAAATGTTAATTCATCAAGACGATGCAATGCGTCTCGGTATTTCGCCTAAAGATTATGACGAAATGCGCCAAGACCATGAAATTGCAACAGAATTATCTATAAATACTTTAGAGCAAAAATCTCTGCGCAATATGGTTTGGTACCAAAAGCAGAAATCTAAGTATATGAAAACATTGCAAAAAGAAGCAGATAAAAAGCGTACTGCCGTTCGTGAAGAAATGGCAAAGGAAATTGCGCAAGAACCTGTATATCAAGCTATGGCATTTCTACGTCAGCCGCTTGACCCTGCAGTTAAACGCGATTCTACGAAGGTTGAACCTGAGCGCGATAATCTATTTGAAGCCATTGCAAAATTCGGCGGGCTTGATGCAAATGAAGTGGAAAGCACTTGGGGCATTGATGAAGCTGCCAAAACGAAATCAGGTATTGGCAATAAGCCTGTCGTACGTTCTTCAAAGTCAAAAGTAAAAGGCCTGTCAATTGAATCGATGGCTGAGAAGCTAAGCGAAGAAGGGTATTTAACTTTAGATGAACATGACAAATTTGATACTCGTGAACTTGAAGATAAATTTACTGACCAGTTACGCGGCGTAAACCAGTATTCAAACAAAGTTGATCCTGAGTTATTTGACTACTCACAAGATATGGATTTGCTACAACGTTATGCAGAAGGACGCACAACTAAGGGCAAGTTATCTCTTGATTGGATTGAAGCCAAGTACGGCAAAGACAGCGATATTTACCAAAGCATTTCTAAAGGAGCGTATGGCTTTGCGCAGCGTGGTGGGGAAAACCCCGATGTTGTTGCTGAGATGTTCGGTTATGAAAGCGGGGATGCATTGATTCGCGACTTACTTAATTCACCAAGCCCGAAGCAAAAGATTGATGAGCTTACCGATGCACGTATGGCGGTGCAATATTCTGAATTTTTTGATCAGCAAAGCATTGTTGAATCAGTTGAAGCTGCGTTACACAACGATGTTCGTGCGCGCATGTTAGCTGCTGAAATGGCCGCATTAAACGGTTTACTTGGTCGTAAGTCTGCATTGAATGAAGCAGCAAAAGCAGTTGCGCAAGACATTGTACAGCGCCAAAAAATTAAAGATATTCGACCACATGTACGTGCACAAGACGATGCACGTTTAGGGCGAATGGCTAATGATGCATTCCGTAAGGGTGAAACCGTAGAAGCTGCACGCCACAAGCGCAATCAATTAGTCCAGTTCTATGCGACTAAATACAGCTACGATGCAAAAGACCAAATTCAGAAACACCTTGATATGGTCAAGAAGGTTTTTGGGAAGAATGAGAAGTTAGCAAAAAATCGTGACTTTGATTTTGTGACCGCTGCCCGTGGCATTTTGGGTAAATATGATCTTGGCCGTGAATCTACAAATTACGAACATCAATTAGAGTTAATTCGTAAATACGACCCTACAACTTATGCTGAAATCCAGAACATCGGTGCATTACCTGAAAACCAAAATTATCGTGAATTAACGCTTGAACAGTTCAATGCGGTAATGTCTGCGGTCGAAACACTTTGGCATCGATCTAAAGAAAATAAGATTTGGCATACAACCAATGAAGCTTTTGAACGAGAACAGGTTCGTGAAGAACTTATACAACAATCAAGCAGCAAGAAAAGTATTGAGAAAATTCAGCAAAATCTACTTGGCAAAAACAAGACTGCCGAGCTCAAATCAAAATTCATGGAATTAGGCGCATCTGCAAAACGTGTTGACCAGGTAGTGACTTGGTTAGATGGTGGCCCAAATGGAAAATTCCGTAATTATTTAATTAACCCTATGCAAGACGCCTTAGCAAAATACAGAACTGAAAAGGCCAAAATGCTTAAAGAGGTAGTCGATATCTTTGAGGGTTTTGGCAAACTCGATAATTCAAAAATTGCTGCGCCTGAATTGAATAACTTTACCTTTGTGGGTAAACAATCGTTGCTACATGCGATTTTGCATACGGGCAATATGAGCAACAAAGAGCGTTTAGTTTTGGGTTATGGATGGGGCGCACGTTTAGAAGACGGTTCTGTTGATTTCAGCGCTTGGGATAAATTTTTTAATCGTATGATTAACGAGAATGTGATTACCAAAAACGATATGGATACTATTCAAAAACTTTGGAATCTATTCGATAAGTTCAAAGAACAAGCGCAAATTACTCATAAGAAAATTAACGGTCGCTATTTTGATGAGTTGCCACGTACTCCGATTAGTACCCCATTTGGTGAGTATGAAGGCGGCTATGTTCCGGCTGCTTATGACCGTATGCGCTCAAATGAGCAAGACCGTATTCAAGATAAAAACTTAGCTGAAAACAACCTACAGGCTTTAGATATCGCAACGACTGGTGCGAATTTCACTAAGTCACGTGCGGATCGATATCACGATCAGCTTGAATTAGATATGTCGCGCTTGCCGAGCCATTTAGATAAAGAGTTGCGCTATATACATCTCGAATTACAGATTCGACAAATCGGACGTTTATTGCTGAACAAAGATTTTAGAAATGAGATTGAGCGCGTATTGCCATTCGGGGTTAAACAAGTCTTTAACCCATGGTTGAAAGCAATCGCAAATCAGACCGTTGATGAAAGCTCAGGCGTTAGTTTGCTTGATAATATTTTCCGCACACTTCGCCGCAATACTGGGATTGCGATTATGGCGGGTAACTTAAAAAATGCTGTTGAGCAGTTCACAGGTTTTACACAAGTTGCTGTTGCAGTACCGCCGAAACAATTGCTAAAAGCTCAGGCCCATTATTTTGCTTCAGTTGCTACCCGTGAAGACATGGCAAATAACATCATGGAAATGTCTGACTTCATGAAAACCCGATTCGACCGTGCAGCGGATGAATACCGTTATGCTGTTGATGAGATTGTTTTTCAAAGGGGCGCAATTCAAACAGTGAAAGATTTCACTATGAAGCATGCTTATATACTGCAAACAACCATACAGCGCCCGATGGAAACGATTTCTTGGCAAGCGGCTTTCAATCACTATACAGAACAAGGGATGACACAATACGATGCTGTTCATGCTGCTGATGCGGTTATTCGACAATACATGACAGATATGTCCCCGGAAGGTATTTCAAATCTTGAACGTGGAACACCTGCTAAACGAATGTTTTTGATGTTTTACAACTGGTTCAATATGGTTTGGAACACATCAATGTCAGAAGCTAAGTTAGCGTTAGAGGCAAGCAACGGCTCATGGGTGCAAGCATCGCCACGCTTGGCGTATGTGGCGTTAATGATGATCTCCATTCCTTCGATGCTGTCTGAATTGCTTGGGATTATCTTCGCAGGCGGTCTAAAAGATGAGGACGATGACGATAATAAATGGGATGACTTATCTGCAAAACTTGCGCTTTCACAATTAAAAATGTTGGCGGCTTTTGTACCGTATGCAGGTAATGTGGTAAATGCCGCAATCAGCAATACGGACGATACCATTGTAAATGACCGCTACACGGCGTCACCTGTATTCAGTATGGGCGAGAGTGGGCTTTCACTGATTCAACATGCAAGACGTGCTTTGGATGAAGATAAAGAAGTAAACCAAGGTAAAGCAGCAAAAGACATGTTGAACACTGCAACCCTTGTTACAGGCATTCCGTTTGCTGTACTTGGTAAACCTTCTGGTTATTGGCTTGATGTAGCTCAAGGCAAGAAAGATGCACCAGACAGTATTTACGATGCAACACGCGGTACGATAACAGGGAAACATGCACCTAAAGATTAGCCTGTTGACAGGACACGACTGCATATAGCTTTATATGGCTGAACATTCAATAAAATGGCTGTAGAGATTACAGCCTTTTTTATTGGTGAGCTTATGACAGTTCAGGTTACCGACCGGCTCAGTCAACTATATGTTGGTAATGGAGTGAATACACGGTTTGATTTTACATTTAGGGTTTTCGATCAAGAAGATGCTACGGGAGTCGCGGTACACCTTTTCGATGGTGTAGACTTTGAAAAGATGGACGAACTCCTTTACCAAGTCTTTATCAATGCGGATAAGTTGGGCGGCTATGTAGTTTTTAATAATGCACCAGATTCCGAAACCTCATTTTATATTGGGGGCGAAACACCAGTCGATCAACAACTTGATATAACCAATTATGATAATTTTTACCCAGATTCACTTGAAAGATCACTAGATAAATTAACAGGTATCTTACAAGAATGGAGCCATTTATTAGGTTTTGAAAAACAGGCGCGGATTCTTTCAGGTATTAAATATGACGAAGATGCAAAAAACCGTGAAGACTTACTAAAAAATGAATTGCAAAATAACATCGACTTTCTTCAAGAAAATACAAATGCAATGCTTGAAGAAGCGATTGCAAATGGTGCTGTGAGTGCACTTGCAGTAACTGTTGTTGAATGTCTTGATGATTTAGTTACAGTTAGAAAATGGCAAGGCCGAACAGTGAATGTGCGTTCGGTTATTAGAAATAAACATCTTGGTGGGGGTACTTTTGTATTTAATAAAAACAGTACCCGTACACCAGATGGCTATATTGTTGTTGCTGATGTTGGGGGCAATTGGGAAAAAATCACAGTTGCGTTTCCTACTGTCGACGATTTTGGCGGTCTGGGGGACGACCCAAATTATGACGATGCGGACGCATTCATTCGGTGTGCTTTAAGCCCGTACACAGGTTCGAATATTTATCTTGCTAACAGACAAGTTGAATACCGTATCAATAAACAAGTTGATTGCAAGGGTAAAGGTATTGTTGGTGGTGGATTTAGCAGACAAAATGCTACTGCGTATGCAATGAACTCTCTAAAGGTAAGACCGGGTGATTATTCAAATTCAAACACTCTTCTTAATAATGTGGCATTTATTAACGTTGGCGCCGAAGTAAGAGACTTACAATTAGTAAGTGAGGGTGTTTCAGAGAATATCTCGGGTTTAAAAGTCGACGGTTACAACTTCACACTTTCAAATGCAAATATTTCTGGGTTTTACAATCAAGTATATTTATCAAATGCAACGGTGTCATTCCGCGTTCAAAATTTGATGTCGATTAGCGCTGCAAATGCCGGTTTCTTCATTGCAGATGTTGACTCAAGACAAAGCACCACTGCATATTTTGATAACTGTTCTTGGCAATGGGGTAAATACCCAGTGCTGTTTGCTAAAGAAGCATATCAGTGCGTCTTTAATAATATTATTCTTGAATATATGCAGTACGGTTTAACGGCTGGTATCTGGTCGAATTGCTCCTTCAATGCTATTTGGGCAGAGCAAACACGCGACGGTGTTGCCCGCGATTGGCTCGTAAATACTTCGTATCAACAAACGTTCAATTGTACGGTTAATAACCTATACATTAGAACGCCTTGGTTGAACCGCGCGGACCCCACAGCTCTTGGTGCATCTGATAATATTGGTGGTGTTGTTATCGATAAGAGTCGCATTACCCTAGGTGGCGCGACAGGTGCGAAAATACAACTTTCTCCTTCTGGTTTAGCAACACTTTTTGCTAATTGGTATGGTGGTATTAATCGAAGATTATTAATTACTACTCAACCAACTGCAACAGACTCAAACTATAAAACACCGATTTATATTAATGCACCGAATGGTGAATTGTATTTCGCAAATCAGGATGAAACATCAGTTTCAAGTGTTGTATTTAAGCGAGTAATTGGCGCTACTGCTGCAAATGCACCGTATGTTGCATCTGATTCATGGACTAAAAAAATTCGTAAGTGGAATACATACAATCACGAAGTTTCAAAAGTGGGTCGTTTTATCGCACCGATGATGCTGACTTATGATGTCACTTTTACTACCCAACAAAACAATGCAGGTTGGTCGATTTCAAAAGAATCAACGGGGGTCTATAGATTGCAACGAGATTCAGGGGTAACTACTGAATTAGCGAATCCTCACATTGAAGTTTCTGGCATTTTTGCTGGCACAGGTCTGGGTAGTGGGGATGTTATTTTGCCACCAACGCTTCAAGCAATTGAAGCATACGAGGGTAGTTGGTCAGCTTATAGAGTCGCGGCTGGAGTTAAGTTATTTTTTAAAAATTTGTCAGGTGCGTTAGTTGACCCGATGCGCTTCTCAGTTTCATTCACATTAGAATCAGGAATTTAATATGAACTACGCAGAAATGTATGTAGAAGGTGCACTGCCTAAAATAGAATCAGATATTGCACAAAACGGAGTATGTACTCTTTATTCAAAGATGACTTTAAGTGAAGAAACAACAACGGCCATTTCTAATCTACTTTTTGAGAAAGGGTTCAGCACTGAAGTTTTAATTGAAGATGATCCTGATTTTATTGGTACGAGATTGAAAATAATAATTACCAAAGTATAGTCATAAAAAGCCCCAATTAATTTGGGGCTTTTTACTGTCAACAGAAAACGATACTAAAAATAAACCAATCAATAAAATGATGAAAACATTAGATTGGTGGCAAAAATGAACGACCCTTTAACAGCTAAATCCCTACCATGGGTTTTAAAAATCTGGGCAGCGGTGATGGGCGGGATTCTTGCCCTCATGTTGAGCGGTGATATCAATACAGATGGGATGATAAAAATAAATCGTAGCGTCATTTTAAAGCTATTTATTAGCATCACTATTAGTTTGTATGGTGGCTCTGCATTTATTGAATATTTTGAATTAAGCCATTATTCACACATGGCCCAAGGCTTTGTGATGCTGATTTTTGCCGTCTTTGGGATGTTGCTTATTGGTATTTGGTACCAAGCGATTCAACTATGGAAAGGTAAAACAATGAGCGCTTTAATTTTTGAAATTAAAGAAGCATTCAAAGCTATATTCAAGTAGGAGAGGGCAAATGTCAGTAGATAATGCAGAGCAAATTGCGCAAGCATATTCATGGCTTCGTGCCATGTCTGGCGGCAAGCTAACTCAAGAACAAGTTACAGCAGGCGATTCAATTATCGCGATGAATGGCCTAAAAACATTTGCTCAAGTCATTGGGTATAAGATGAGTGATGCTGTAACAGGCTTTCGCGATATATCTGAAAACGGATACAAACTTATTAAATCTTTTGAAGGGTTTGAGCCAAAGGCATACCAGGATACTGGCGGTGTCTGGACGATCGGATACGGCACCATTAAATATCCAAATGGTACACGTGTTAAGAAAGGTGATATGTGTACAATGGCTGAAGCTGAAGAATGGTTGAAAAACGATTGTGCTTGGGTTGATGCTTGTTTAGATAAGTACTTAAAATTTCAACCTACGCAAAACCAGTTTGATGCATTGGCTTCATTTGTTTACAACGTAGGGGAAACAGCGTTTTCTAAAAGCACAATGTTGAAATCCCTTAATGCGGGTAATTTTGCAGGCGCGGCCAATCAATTTGACAAGTGGGTTTATGACAACGGTAAATTGATCAAAGGATTAGTAAACCGTCGTGCAGCTGAGAAAAAGTTGTTTCTGTCATGAAAGTCTTTCACTGCAAAAGATCAAAGCTTGCGCTATTAATTTGCCTACTGTGCATTCTGTTTTCAGGATGCACAGCGCATTCAATCAATAACAATATTCAAGTATCATTATGCGTAAAGGCAATTTGAGTTTTTAAAATGGCGCAAGTGATGATTATGGTTATGGAGGCGGGTAAGGCTGAGCATACATGCAACCTGCTTGCTGATATAAATAAAAACGGTGAAGTAACCAAGTTTTATGATTATAACGGCAATGAATTAAAAATTAACTTTTTGCAGAACCAAGTTTATTACAACAAAACTTGGTGGCAGTTTACCAAGAAACAAGACATGTAAAATAAAGCCCCTAGATAGGGGCTTCTTATTATGCGGCGTTTAGCATTTTGGCTATTTCGGATGCAGTCGGATTGTAATAGGTATTAACCAGTACACTAATAGTTTTGTGACCTGTAATTTTAGCAAGGATTTCAACAGGCAAACGATAGTCATGAACAAAGCGCGTGATTGCTTCATGCCTTGAATCGTGGAAAGTAATAACACCATCTAAACCAACACGGCGTAAATTACGTTGCCAAATTAAGCGGAAAGCATTCGATGTAAGCGGTACCATGCGATTATCGTTTGGATCATCTGGCAACCAAGAAAGCATTTCTTTTGCCTTGGCAGTTAAAGGCACGTCACGAGATGAGCCGTTTTTGGTATCTAATAGCCGGATAAAGTCAGTAAATATTAAAGACTTTTGCACGCTAAGGATTTCACCTTTACGCATTGCAGTCTCAAGGGCAAAGAGAAATGACCACGCAACACGGTGTCTAGGCTGCGTGGGTGTTTTACCCCATTCATAATCCAAGCCTTTAATTACTTTATTAATATGGTCATCACTAATACGTTGGTGTCTTGGCGGCGGTGCTGAAGGTTTTGTAATTTCTTTGAATGGATTTTCTTTAGTTAAAAATAATTCTTTTCGTGCAAAGTCAAAAACTGAACTGTACATCGCCATTTCTCTAATGACAGTTGCGCCCTTAACCTGCTTCAATCTTTTATCACGCCATTGTTTAACTAGAGCAGGGGTTAAATTGTGTATAGACTCATCTGCTAGTTCGCCCCAATTTTTCTTTAAGCATTTGAGCATTTGAACAATTAAACGAGCACTTTTCATTTTGCGCCCTTCATCCTGATAATACATATCAAAGAGGGCTTGAAAAGAGATGTGGATTTTTTCAGGTTCTGAAACTGGTTGTTCAGATTGTAATTCTAATAGTTTGGTTGCGGCCCACTGTTCACATTCACTAGCTGTGTCACGTGTGGCTGCGTAACGTTTACCTTTGAATCGAACTTCAATACGCCAAGCGTTGCCGCGACGGGTCGGTTTCTGCATTTTTAACACTCCAAATTTCATGGTGGCGCACTGCCGACAAAAATTGAAGATGTACAAATGACACCCACTTTTCTGGCGGCGGCACGGAAATATAAAGCGTTTTTTAATGTGAAATATGACTATTTTGAATAGTCATAGCTGACCTATCGACAATAAAAAACAAGCCAAAAGATTACTAGAATCTTTCAGCTTATTGATTTTTAACAACAAATTTTGGAGCGGGAAACGAGACTCGAACTCGCGACCCCAACCTTGGCAAGGTTATGCTCTACCAACTGAGCTATTCCCGCAATGTGAGCACATTATAGAGTGTTTCATTAAACTGTCAACACTCTTGTGATCTAATTGAACGTTTAATCAGCACGACGCCAAACTGTACCTTGACGGGTGTCTTCGAGAACTACACCTTGCTCAAGTAAAGACTGACGAATAGCATCTGCCTTCGCAAAGTCTTTAGCTTTTTTAGCATCAACACGTTGTTGAATAAAATCTTCAATTTCAGCATCAGACAATGCAAGCGCTTCTTGTCCAATATCTGATTTTAAGAAATCATCTACATTGTGTTGTACCAAACCTAAAATGTTGGTGAGGTAACGTAATGTCGAATAAAGCACAGTCGCTTGGTCAGCTTGCTCTTCTTTTACAGCACGGTTTAACTCTTTGTTGAGTTCAAACAATACAGCCATTGCTTCGGCAGTGTTGAAATCGTCACACATGGCGTTGTTAAAACGTTCAATAAAGCCTTGATCAAGCGTTTCAGTTGTCGTTTGACCATATACTTGTTGATAAGCTTTAAATGAATGGTAGAAACGAGTTAAAGAAGTTTTTGCTTCTTTAAGCGCTACATCAGAGAAGTTCACTGGGCTACGGTAGTGTGAAGACACAATAAAATAGCGGATCACTTCAGGGTGGAACTTCTCCATCACGTCACGAATCGTAAAGAAGTTGCCTAAAGACTTAGACATCTTTTCGCCATCAACGTTAATAAAGCCAACATGCATCCAGTAATTCACATACTGCTCACCAGTTGAGGCTTCACTTTGTGCAATTTCATTTTCATGGTGTGGGAACATTAAATCTGAACCACCACCATGAATGTCAAAGTGGTTACCTAGGCAGCAAGTTGACATTGCAGAACATTCGATGTGCCAACCCGGACGGCCATTACCCCAAGGGGATGCCCAAGACGGTTCATTTTCTTTGGCACGTTTCCAAAGCACAAAGTCAAAAGGATGTTTCTTTTCAACTTCTACATCGACACGCTCACTCGCGCCAGCTTGCATGTCATCAAGCTTACGACCAGAGAGGCGACCATACTTTTCAAATTTGGTGACTTCAAAATAAACATCGCCGTTTGAAGCAGGGTAAGCAGCGCCTTTATTGACCAGATTGCCAATCATGTTTTGCATCTGGTCGATATATTCAGTCGCTTTCGGTGCTTCATCTGGCGCTAAACAGCCTAAGTTCGCTGCATCTTCATTCATAGCGTCGATGAAACGAGTGGTGAGCTGTTGAATCGTTTCACCATTTTCATTCGCACGTTTGATGATTTTGTCGTCAATGTCGGTAATGTTGCGAATGTAGCGAACTTTCCAGCCTTGACTACGCAAGAAACGGATAATGTAGTCAAATGCAACCATAACTCGAGCATGCCCGATATGACAGTAGTCGTAAACGGTCATACCGCAGACGTACATATCGATGTGACCTTCTTTGCGAGGTACAAATTCAACTTTTTTTCGTTGCTCAGAGTTATATAAAACAAACGGTTGCATAAGGGTTTTCAAACACTCAACAAAAATAGTGTTACATCATAACTGATGCATCATTTTTAACAAAGTTTTATGCATGAATTTTATAAGCTTGTGAAATCTTATACATTTAAAAACGTGTAACTGATTGAGTTATGCTAGAATGCCCCCAAATCTTTTGATTAAAATCACCGATCTCAATTAAGAGATCAGATCAATTATTTTGAGTCAAACTCGTATGCCTAATCCTACAGATTTCCAAAGCAGTGCATTAGCTACATTGCGTATTGAGCAACAAGCCATAGATGTATTAGCAACACAAATTGATGACCGTTTTAACCGTGCTTGCGAAGTACTGTTGCAGTGTAAAGGTCGTGTTGTGATTACAGGTATGGGTAAATCTGGGCATATTGGTCGAAAAATGGCGGCAACATTTGCCTCTACAGGTACGCCGTCTTTCTTTATGCATCCTGGTGAAGCGGGCCATGGCGATTTAGGTATGCTGGTTCGCGGTGATGTACTTATTGCAATTTCCAACTCAGGAAAAAGCGATGAAATCATGATGCTTATGCCGCTTATTAAACATCTCGGCGTACCGATGATTACGATTAGTCGTGATGATAAAGGTCCAATGCCGCAAAATGCTGATATCGCTTTAACTCTAGGTGAGTCGGATGAAGCTTGCCCTTTAGGCTTGGCTCCTACTTCAAGTACGACAGCGACTTTGGTTTTAGGCGATGCTTTAGCGGTTGCTTTGCTTGAAGCACGCGGTTTTACTGCTGATGATTTTGCACGTTCGCATCCAGCAGGGGCATTAGGTAAGCGTTTACTTTTACATGTAAAACATTTAATGCATACAGGTGACGAGTTACCAAAAGTTTCACCTGAGACTCCAATGAATCAAGTGCTTTACGAGATTTCAAATAAGCGTTTAGGTTTAACGACAATTGTTGATGAACAAGACCACTTGCTTGGTATTTTTACAGATGGAGACTTACGTCGTCTCATTGATAAACAGCAAGGGTTTGATGTGAATTTACCTGTGTCTGAGGTCATGACCAAAAAACCGTCAACTATTTCTCAAGAAGCACGTGCTGTAGAAGCGTTACAACAACTTAACCAGAAAAAAATCAGTCAGTTTGTGGTGGTCGACGACCAAAATAAAGTGATTGGGGTAATTAGTATGCATGATCTTATTCAGGCAGGGGTGAATTAATCCATGGCATCGTATGCATTGTTAGAACAAGCACGTCATTTGCAGGCATTGGTTCTGGATGTTGATGGTATTTTAAGTGATGGCTTTGTGACGTTAACTAACACGGGCGATGAAATTAAATCATTCGATATCCGTGATGGTTTGGGTATGAAACTTGCGCAACAAGCGGGCATGAAAGTCATCATTATTACTGGTCGAAAAAGTAATATTGTTGATAAACGTATGTCTGATTTGGGTGTAGACCTCGTTTTTCAGGGTCGTGAAGACAAAGGCTCGGCACTTCGCGAAGCTTGTGCACAGTTTAATATTTTGCCTTCAGATTGTTTATATATGGGCGATGATTGGCCAGATCTTTCAGCATTTGCGATTGCAGGAATGAGTGTTACCGTTCCAAACGGACATGAAGAAGTGCGCCGCCGTGCGCACTTAGTGACCCAAGCAATGGGTGGTCGTGGAGCTGTTCGTGAAGTCTGTGATATGTTGCTGATCGCAAAAGGCATTTACCAGGAACTTCTTGAAAAATATCTTGCAGTACCGCATTAATAACAAGATTACTTAAAAAGGTAGGCTATTCCTGCTCATGGATACCAGAGTTTTATATATTGTTGCTGTAGTAGTTGCTGCTGTGAGTGGTGGTTATTACTACTATAGTGGCAAGGCAAAAAAACTGGACATTGGTTCGGCGAAGAATATGACGTATTCGGCGCAGGGCGTCCATTTGACTCAAACTGATGACAAAGGCAATTTGTATATTCGTGCTGAAGTTCGTCAGCTTGAGCAGGATATGCAACAAAAAACGTCAAAGTTGGATCAACTTAACGCCTCTATGTATAAATTAGGTAAAGTTGATGCAACATTCTTTGCTAAACAAGCTTATGGATATGATGATAATCAAAAGGTTGTGTTATCGGGCGATGTGGTCGCAACCAAGATTGCACCTCAAGGAACCATTGAGTTCCAAACCGATGAACTAACAGGTTATCCAAAAACCAGAGACATTGAAACAAACCATCAAGTGGTTGTTCAGTCTCCACAAGGCGAGTTTGTGAGTAAAGGATTAAAAGGCAATTTGAATAACGGTCAGTACGAATTTTTTAATATTCGAGGAAAGTATGCACCAAAGTCTTAATTTAAAACGTTCTTCAGCTTTCCTAAAACAAGCTGCGGTAATTACATTCGTTGCTTTATCATCTGCTTCGACTTTTGCTTTGCCGTCTGACCGTAATCAACAAATTTCATTGGTCGCAGACCGTGCAACTTATAATGACAAAACTGGTTTGACCACTTACACGGGTAATGTTGTGATTGAGCAAGGTACGATGAAGCTTCAAGCTGACTCAATTGTTGCCAATCTAAACTCGAAACGTGAAATTCAAGTGATTACTGCCAAAGGCCGACCAGCTAAGTTCCAACAGCAAATCAATGCCAATAAAGGTGTTGCACGTGGTGAAGGGCAAACGATTGTCTATAATGCAGATACAGGCATTATTACTCTGTCTGGCGGCGCATACTTATACCAAGATGGTTCAAGTATTCGTGGTAATTCTCTGAAATATAGTATGAACAAAGGTGATGTTGAAGCTCAAGGTTCTTCTTCAAACCGTGTACAAATTATTATTCCACCTTCAAGTTCTAAAAGTTTCCCAGGAGCGCGTGACTAATGCAGCAAGCTCTTCAACAACCGCAAACTTTGTGTATTAAGCACTTAGCCAAAAACTATAGTAAGCGTTGGGTTGTCAAAGACGTCTCTTTTAGTATGCAAAGTGGACAGATTGTTGGTTTGCTTGGTCCTAACGGTGCCGGAAAAACGACCAGTTTCTATATGGTCGTTGGGCTTGTGCGTATGGATAAGGGCGAGATTCATCTTGATGACCTCGATATGTCAGATCTAGCGATGCATGAGCGTGCGCGTAAAGGTATTGGTTATTTGCCTCAAGAAGCTTCTATCTTTAGAAAGTTGACGATTGCTGAAAATATTATGTCGATCTTAGAGACGCGTAAAGATTTGAATAAGCAACAACGCCAACAACGTCTTCATGAGTTGTTAAACGACTTTAAAATTAGTCATATCAAAGATTCATTAGGAATGAGTGTATCGGGTGGTGAACGCCGCCGTGCGGAAATTGCGCGTGCTTTGGCAGCAGACCCTAAGTTTATGCTATTGGATGAGCCATTTGCGGGTGTCGATCCAATTTCAGTGGGCGATATTAAAGATATTATCCAAACATTAAAAGATCGTGGTATTGGTGTACTCATTACCGATCACAACGTTCGTGAAACTTTGGCAATCTGTGAACGTGCTTATATTGTAAGTGAAGGCTCGGTAATTGCTGAAGGCACACCACAAGAAATTTTAGACAATGAACAGGTACGTAAAGTCTATTTGGGTGATGATTTTACAGTTTAATTAAAGTCATTAATCTAATTGGTTAAAAAGAGGTCAAGGCCTCTTTTTTGTTTTTTGATGTTTTATAAATAAAAACAATTACATATACCACTCATTTAATAAAAAAATAATGTGTGATTTATTCGACCAATTATGCTGTTTTCATTGAAAAACTATGTAGAATGGAGATGCTTTTAAACGATAACAAACAAGATCAACAAGATCAACAAGATCAACAAGATCAACAAGATCAACAAGATCAACAAGATCAACAAGATCAACAAGATAAGCATGATTGGATATAACCAGAAAAGAGTGAAAGGGAAATGTAGAAAGCAGGCTTTCCTGAAAGGGCTGATGCTTTTAAGTACACTACATGTTCCTGTTGTGATATACGCTGCTAAACCAAGTGAGCAATACCACACCCTGAAAGAAAACTTGTCACAACTTTTTGTCCCTAAAAGTAGTGATGATTTTAAAGTTGCCAAGATGCACGAGCTTAGTAATTTCAAGCTAGATCGTTCTATTGTGCAGGAATTTCCAACTGTTCAACTTAATGATAAGTCGGCTTCATCTTTTTCCAACTTGCCATCTCGAACGATGACATTGCAAGATGCGGTAAAAATTGCCATTCAGCGTAGTCCAGATATTTCACAATCTATTGCAACTTTAGCAGGTCAAAATTCAGGAGTTGACGTTGCTAAAGCCGGTTACTATCCCCAGCTGGCTGGAGGAATTTCAACTGGTGATTTAAGCACTGGCGAGCGTGGTAGGCAGCTACTCACTTTAAGTGCTACTCAAATGCTCTATGACTTTGGTAAGGTCAAATCAGGTGTGAATGTTGAACAGGCTAAAGTTCAGGTTGAACAAGCGAATGTTTTAGTCAGTGTTGATACTCTAGCTTTGGATGTTGCACAAACTATTGTGAATATTCAGCGTTATCTTCAACTTAATAAAATTGCTGAGCAGCAAATTGCCGGTATTCAACGCATTCAAGACATTGCTAATCTACGAGCAAACGCCGGTGTCGCGAGTCAGGCAGATCCAATTCAGGCGCAGTCATACTTACAAGCAGCGCAGTCGACCTTAATTGCGCAGCAATCATTGTTACGTCAATATCAACAGCATTTAAGAACGTTACTCGGCGCAGATGTTACTCGTACTGGATGGATTATTTCCGAAGACCTCGTAAAGCAATCTGACCTTTATGGTGAACCTGAGTTTAATACTATTCCTAAAATGATTGCCGCACAGGCAAGTGTAGAGGTTGCTAAAGCACAAAAAGAACAAACCCGTTTAACACGTTATCCGACCTTAGCTGTTAAAGGCTCGGTCAGTCAGGCGATTAACGGTAAAAATCCAAATAATGATAAGGATGATGGCTTATATAGTTCAGTCATGTTGGAAGCAACAAGTCAGTTTTATCAAGGTGGTGCAACCGCTTCACAAGTAAAAATGGCAAGTTATGCTGAAGAAGCGGCTAAATCTAAAGTCAATTCCGTTTATCTGGATGTGCTGGATCAAATTAGAACAAGTCGTGAACAAATTGAAAATAAACAACGTCAAATGCAGGTTTTGGCAAGTCGCCAAGCAACGACGGTTCGTACACGTGAACTCTACCAAGAGCAATATAAGCTCGGTACCCGTTCACTGGTCGATTTATTAAATGCTGAACAAGCCATTCATAGTGCCAACTCAGAACTCGAATCAGCACGTTATGACATTTATAACAGCATTGTTCAATACATTGCAGCAACAGGACGTTCCCGCCAAGCCTATGGCTTAAATAATATTTCAATTCAGGGGTTCGAAGTACAACCATGATGACAAAAATAAATTACCAGCCTTGGTTACAGGCGGTCTTAACTATTGCCAAACACTACCGAATCGAACCGTCAGAAGAAAGAATTCGTTTACAACTCGACTGGAACCAAAACCAGAATCTAGATGATGTCTTGCAATTAATGACGCGTCAGGTCGGTCTTAATCTTCGTAAGGCGCCATTTTCTTTAGACTTATTAAACCCATGGCGTTTACCGGTTATGGTGGAGTTTAATGATGGACAAGTCGGTGTAATCGATAAAGCAGATACGCAAGGTAATGTGAGTATTCAGTTCAGTGGAGATCAAGGTCTTTCACAAAACTTATCTTTAGACGTTCTAAAAACGACACTCAAAAATGTCTATATTTTACGCCCTGAAACGTCTATTCCAGACGCCCGTATTGATGAATATATCAAGCCATACGAAGCTAACTGGTTCTGGTCGATTGTTTTAAGAGACTGGAAACGTTATATCGATATTATGTTTGCCTCTTTAATTGCCAATATTTTGGCATTGGCAACCATTATTTTCTCGATGCAAGTCTATGACCGTGTTGTGCCATCTCAGTCAATCCCGACCTTATGGGTGCTGGCAGGTGGTGTACTCATTGCGGCTCTTTTCGAGTTTACCTTACGCGTTTCGAGAGTGTATTTATCCGATATTATTGGTAAGCGTGCCGACTTACGTGTCTCAGACCGTGTATTTGGCCATGCTTTACGTATCAAAAATAAAGATCGCTCTAAATCTACCGGTAGTTTTATTTCCCAGATTCGTGAACTCGAAGGTGTTCGTGAGTTAGTAACCTCAACTACTATTAGTGCAATTGCCGATTTCCCATTCTTTTTCTTGTTCCTGATTATCTTTGCGATTATTGGAGGAAAATTATTCTGGGTTATGTTGCTTGTTGTGCCGCTTATGATTTTGCCAGGTGTTCTAGTACAGAAGAAATTGGCTCAACTTGCACAAGAAGGTATGAGAGAGTCTTCAATTCGTAACGCAATACTTGTAGAAGCAGTACAGGGTATTGAAGACATCAAGCTATTACGTGCTGAATCACGTTTCCAAAACCAATGGAACCACATGAATGAAGTTTCAGCCGACATTGGTATGAGACAGCGTAAAATTGTTGGTACTTTAATGGCTTGGACCCAAATGGTTCAGGGCTTAACTTACGCTATTGTGGTGTTAGTGGGCTGTTTTGCGGTAATGGATGGGGAAATGACCACGGGTGCGCTCGTTGCGTGTTCAATTCTTTCTTCACGTATGTTGGCACCGATTGCCCAAATTACAGGGGTATTAGGTCGTTTACAGCAAGCAAAAGTTGCTAAACAAAGTCTTGATGAACTCATGCAGCGCCCAATTGATCAGGCTGATCGTGCACATTTGGTTCATAAAGCTGTTTTAAACGGTAATTACGAATTAAAAAATGTCATGTTCCAATACGGGGATGATGACCCAAAACCAAGTCTGGCAATTCGCCATTTGCAAATTCGTGCGGGTGAAAAGATTGCAATTTTAGGTCGTAATGGAGCAGGTAAATCGACATTACTTCAACTCTTATCTGGCATGCAATCTCCGACTCAAGGTGCTGTGCATCTGGACGGTTTAGATCTGTCTTTAATTGACCCATCCGATGTACGTCGTGATATGGGATTACTCAACCAGAATGCTCATTTATTTTACGGAACAATCCGTGAAAACCTGACCTTAGGTGCACCACTTGCGACCGATGAAGATATTCTTCGTGCTTTGGTCGTGACAGGCGCATTACCTTTCATTCAAGAGAAAAAAGAAGGGCTGGATCACCTCATTTTAGAAGGTGGTGTCGGTTTCTCTGGTGGTCAAAAACAAGCTTTATTATTTGCACGTTTATTAATACGTCAACCGAATATTCTATTACTCGATGAACCAACAGCAGCCATTGATGATGTTGCCGAGAAGCAACTCATTGATCATCTTAAAGGATGGTTGGCGCATCGCACATTGATTGTGGCAACACACCGCCGCGCTGTTTTAGAACTGGTCGATCGTATTATTGTCGTGAATGAGGGCAAGATCGTGATGGATGGACCAAGAGATCAAGTACTTAATCAATCAACAGCCCAACAAAAACAAGTAAGCCAAGGGGGATAATTCATGAGCGAACAACAACAAGAACTCACCCGTTCAATGAATGTATCTTATAGTGAACCACCATTACCACGTGCCAGTTTGGTCATTTGGATTGTGGGAATTGGACTCGTTATTTTCTTTATTTGGGCATGGTTTTTCCAATTAGAAGAAGTGTCTACAGGTACAGGTAAAGTCATTCCATCATCTAAAGAACAGGTTATTCAGTCTTTAGAAGGCGGTATTTTAACTAAATTAAATGTACAAGAAGGTGACATTGTTCAAAAAGGTCAAATCCTTGCTCAGTTGGATCCGACTCGTTTTGCTTCGAATGTAGGTGAATCAAGATCTTTATTAATTGCCGCTCAGGCAACAGCGGCACTTTTGCGTGCAGAAGTGAATGGTACACCGTTGGTTTTTTCCTGAAATTGTAGCGAAAGATCCGAAGCTTGTACGCGAAGAGACTGCTTTATATGAGTCTCGCAAAGCTGATTTACAGCAAACGCTTTCTGGCTTGAAGCAAGCATTACAGTTGGTTCAACAAGAATTAGCGATGACTGAACCCTTAGTTGCCAAAGGCGCTGCCAGTGAGGTTGAGGTTTTACGTTTACGCCGTGAAGCAAATGATTTGCAAAATAAAATGAACGATGCACGTAACCAATATTACGTTAAAGCACGTGAAGAGTTATCTAAAGCAAATACTGACACTCAAACTCAACAACAGGTCGTGATGGGCCGTAATGACAGTTTAGAGCGTGCCGTATTTAGAGCACCTGTACGCGGTGTTGTAAAAGAAATTACAGTAACAACTCATGGTGGTGTCGTTCCGCAAAATGGTAAGTTAATGACGATTGTTCCAATTGATGAACAGTTACTGATTGAAGCTCGCATTTTGCCACGTGACATTGCATTCATTCGCCCTGGTCAGGAAGCTTTAGTAAAAATTACAGCTTATGATTATTCAATTTATGGTGGTTTAAAAGGTAAAGTTACCGTTATTTCTCCAGACACGATTCGTGATGAAGTTAAACAGGATCAATTCTATTATCGCGTTTATATCCGAACTGATACAGACAAGCTCTACAATAAACAAGGTAAGGCTTTTGGTATTACACCGGGTATGGTGGCAACGGTAGATATTCGTACTGGTGAGAAAACTGTACTCGATTACTTGCTTAAACCATTTAATAAAGCGAAAGAAGCATTACGAGAAAGATAACAGAAGAAGCCCCGAAATTCGGGGCTTTTTTTATAGGTTCGCTTCTATTAAATTCACGTTATAATTTGATTTTTATTATGCTTTATTTAATTTATGGCTTTTACGATTGCAGCACCGGTTACATTTGAAGAAGAAATTAAAAAAAGTAGATTTCAGGCTATTGCTGCGCCAGTAGAAAATGAACAGCAAGTGAAAGAATTTTTAGAATTAAATAAAGATATATCGACTACCCATCAATGTTGGGCGTGGAAAATTGGGCATAACGTTCGCTTTAATGATGATGGTGAGCCATCTGGTACAGCAGGGCGTCCAATTCTGGCAACTATTGAAGGCAACGACTTAACTAATATTATCGTCATGGTGAACCGCTGGTATGGGGGTATAAAACTGGGAACTGGTGGTTTAGTACGGGCCTATGGCGGTTGTGCTGGGCAATCCTTATTGTTAGCTGAGCGAATTGAACTTATTGAAAAGAAGACCATTCACTTTTCTTGTCATTTTAATGAATGGGCTATTTTTCAATATGAGCTTACGCAGCAGCAAATTGATTTTCAGGAAACCTATACTGCAATAGGGGTAGATATTGAAGCTAGATTACAAATCCACCAGATTGAGCCACTTGCTTTAAAGCTCCGTGATGTCACTCGTGGCCGAGAAGAATTAAAAGTTGAGGAGGAGTTAGCAGATGACTGATTCCTTACTCAAATACCGTGATCAACATAAGCACCGTTTAAATTATATGCCATGGCTATATTGGACTTTAAAGCCCAAACACCGTGCCTGGGCAGAAGAATGGCAAAAAGAATATCAGGCTTATTTAATGGATATGGAAACAGTCGAGATCGGGGAGAACTGTTTTATTTCACCGTTAGCCCATATTTTTGCCGAGCCGGGTAGGAAAATTAAGATTGGTGACAATTGTTTTATTGCGGCAGATTGTAGTTTACATGGACCGCTTGAGATTGGTAACGAAGTCGCTATTAACCACCACTGTATTTTAGATGGTGGTCGAGCTGCTATAAAACTACACGATCAAGTTCGTATTGCTGCTTATTGTCATCTATATGCCTTTGATCATGGTATGCAACTAGACCGTCCGCTTTATCAACAGCCTGTTCGTTCGCAGGGAATCGAAATTGAAAAAGATGTTTGGTTAGGCGCGCATGTTGGAGTTAAAGACGGAATTAAAATTGGTAAACACGCTGTAGTTGGTATGAATAGTATGGTGACAAAAGATGTGGAGCCGTACCATATAGTGGGTGGAAACCCAGCAAAATTTATCCGTTTAAGAGAATAATACAGTCTTAAGAATGTAATAAAATGTTTGATCTTTAAACAAAAAAGTGGATTTTAATACATAAACCTTAACATACGGATTTTTATCTATGTTAAGTTAAAGCTAAGTTATAGAAAAATCTCCAAGGCAAATAGACCTGAAGAAGAGAGGCAAAAATGAACCGTGTTATTGCGTGTATTGATTCATCACCTTGTATTAATGCTATTGCAGATGCAGCGGCTTGGGTTGCGAAAGCAACTGGACGAGAGCTTGTGTTATTACAAATTTTAGATTACTACCCAGCAAGTTATCACTTAGGTGAAATAAGTGGTGTAATCGGCTTTGAAAGCAATGCAATGTTGCTTAAAGAGTTGGCTGAATTAGAGCAAAAACAAAGTGAACTCGCTTTAGATTACAGCAATAACTTACTCAAACATATCTCTGATCTAATTAAAGAAAAACACGGAATTACATGCTCCAAAATTCAGGAAAAAGGGGATTTTCTAGAGCAAAGTTTCAATCTCTTGCATGAAAATGATATTGTTATTTTAGGGCGAGTGGGCGAAAGGGCTGCCGAAAAGCATAAACCAATTGGTAGCAATGTCGAAAACTTCATTCGAGGCGCAAATTGCACGGTTCTGACTATTGGTGAAAACTTCAAAGTACCGACACGTTTTATATTTGCTTATGAATACTCTCCTACGTGTCAAAAAATGATGCGCCGTATTGCACAAAGTGATTTATTACGGACTTTACAGTGCCATTTAGTGTATGTGGGCGATCATCCTGAAATATTGAATGAACCAGAACATTTCCTTAAAGAAGCCGGCCTAGATGTCGTCACTGTTTACCGATATGGTGATGTTGCCCAGAATATTCTTGAGTACCAACAAGAACACGGTATTCAGATTATTGTGCTCGGTGCTTTTAGCCATAGCAAAATTCATCAGTTCTTCTTGGGAAGTATTGCAACGACCATATTCCGAAACGCGACTGTGCCATTACTTGTGGCTAAATGATGAGATCAGCATATAGTTATCCGCAAATCTTGTGGATAACTATATGGAAAAGCAAGGGTAATAAAAGTAATTATTTGATTATAAATAATAAAATAGAAAAGATGATTTTTTGATCACTATTTAACAATTGCAATCGCGAAGCCGTCATGACCTTTTGAGCCAACCGTTTGTAAAGCTGTACAAGACAGAATTTGCGGATGGTTTTCTAAAGCTTTAAAGGTTTCACGAATACCTTCAATACTCGGTTTTTTGTTTTCAGGATTCAAAATATCGCCCGCACGGATGACGTTGTCTAGCACGATAATCGTACCTGATTTTGAGAACTTAAGGCTGAGTTCTAAATATTCCGGATAACCCTGTTTATCTGCATCAATGAAAATAAAATCGAAAGGCTCAATCGACTGTGGATCTATCGCTGAAAGTATATCGGCAGCACGGCCAGCTTTTAGTTCAACTTTTACAGGAAGATTCGCATGGTCGATATTTTTTTTGGCCATTTCTGCATGTGTATCGCGACCTTCAATGGTAAGCAAATAGCCATCTTCAGGCAGGGCACGTCCTAGCCAAATTGTACTGTAGGCAGCAAAAGTTCCAATTTCTAAAACTCGCTTACACTTATTCATCTGAATAAGCATTTGTAAAAACATGCCTTGGTTTGGAGCAACTGCAAGATGATTTGAAGAGCCGTGTTCGTCGGTATTTTTTAATGCAAAGTCGAGTCGGGGATCTTCGGGAATTAAATGTGAGTCGATATATTCGTCAATGTCTGTCCACAACTGCTGCATAGTCAAATTTACCTGTATATTGATAGGCGTATTTTAAACGTTTATGACTAGAGTGCAAAAATCTTCGGATTAAGAAATTTTGGTTGATTATAGAATGAGCAAATCCCCTTAAACTGAAGCGCACAAGGGGATTTATATTTTAGAAATTACACATGGAAGTATTACGGGTTAGGTCAGGTCCCCAAGTACGATAGCCTTGAGTATCAATATGGATTTGTCCTGAACTATATAAACCAATACCTAAGTTTAAACTTTGACCATGTTGGGCCCAGAACTGACACAATTTAAACTTGGTATTTTCAATAAACGCATAGTCTTGCGGTTGTGGAACTTCTGGTCCAATACGGAAATCGATGGCAGAGTTAAACAAATGTTTAGAAGAACTTGCACCACCAGCACATTGGTTTAAAGGTAAGTCACGATAAACCGAAGTCACTTCAAAGTCGGTTAAAACTTTTGCAGCAATTAAATATTTAAAGACGCGTAAGGTCGATAAAGAGTTATTCCAAAGTTCACGGTTTGGAACAGCATATTCTGAACTGCCACATTTTTGCCAATCGCGAGCTGATCTTAATAATTCAAAACTTGGTACGATGCCAGCAACATCATGACGCGCTAGAAATTTTTCGTATTCGCGTACACGTTCATAATGATCGCCAGTATTTAACCAAGCACGATAAGAAGCAGGCTCAACTTTAGGTGGAATTGGACGTTCGATAATAACGCGTTCTTGAGGAATAAAGATGCGTTTACTTGGAGAGGTTTTGCCTGTTGTTGTGTGTTGGGGAGAGCTGGCGCAACCTACCATAACCGCAGGGATTATGCATAGGGGCAGCAGACTCTGCAAAAACTTCCGCATAAGAAAAATCAAAAGCTTAATAAATATTGCGCCTATTTTAATGCAAAACAGTGCACAAATTACGAGGAATTTGCAATGAAATGTTTGAATAGGGTATAAAAAAGATCAGCGGTTGCTGATCTTTTTTTGAAATTATTTTTCTAGATACTGTAACTTATCTGGTTTGCCGTTCCATTCTTCACGGTCAGCAGGTTGATCGCCAATTTGAGTAATGTTAGGCCATTTTTGAGAAAGTTCAGCATTTAACTCAATAAATACTTCCTGACCTTCTGGTAACTCATCTTCAGAGAAAATTGCATTTGCAGGGCATTCTGGTTCACATAATGCGCAGTCAATACATTCATCCGGATTAATCACTAGGAAATTCGGACCTTCGTAAAAACAGTCTACAGGACAAACTTCTACGCAATCTTGGTATTTACATTTAATACAATTTTCAGTGACAACAAAGGTCATGGCGACAGCTACCTAAAAAATATGGTTTCATTTCGAATAGCTTATTTTAGGCAAAAAAGGGGTAAACAAACAATTGCTTTTATTGATATTGTTTATTTATACATATGAAGATAAGTTAAAACTTTGATATTCAAAGGAATGTTCTGGCCTTAAGATTGGTCAGATTGTAAAATTGAGATAAAAATATATTTTTAAAAACAAAAGGTTAAATAAATTTTTTCTGATGGGTTTAAATGTCATTTGGGTCAAGGTATCTATTTGATTAGATACCTTAAATCCGACTCTTGCGCTTAAATGCTGCTTTTATGCTGCATTTATAGCTAAAAAATCCTTAAATTATGGGTCTTAAAGCATACAGAGCAAATGAATGTCTTCTGGTTCTAACTCCCATAATTCCCGATCTGGATGTTTCAATACTGCCGCACCATACTTCATATAAAAGTCGACTGTACGTTTACTTGGCGTAGCTGAAATATAAAGTTGATGAACGCCCAATTGCTTGGTCGACTCTTTGGCTGCTTGCATCAGCTTTGCGCCAATACCTTGGCCTTGTTGATTGGCATCGACATAAAAATATTGCAGTAATTTAGCAGCAGGATAATCACCAATGTGTTGGTTAGATACGACACTAATGCCCACTAGCTGTTCAGCCGTATTAAAAGCACCTACAAATGAAGCACCTTGTTGATAGAGTTCTTTTAATTTTGGTGGGTCATTTTCTAAATGATAGGCATCCCAATTTTTAACATCATAAAAACAATCTATTAATTCGAGTTGATCTTGTTTTTGTATGTAGAGTTGGGTAATCAGTTCACGTCGACTAATGTGTTGCCAAATTAAATCGATCTCTTTGTATTGTAGTGGCCTTAAGAAAATAGAAATTTTATTCTCCTTAAAGTAAGAGCAAACATGCCTATACACATGTTTGCTCAATGAGTGATTATGAATTAAGCGCTGCTTTTAGCTCATAAAGCTGTTCAAGTGCCTGACGAGGGGTCAGGTTGTCTACTTCGATTTGCTTAAGTAAATCGAGGGCAGGTGAAGAGACTTCAACTTCAATCACTTTCTCTATGACTTGAGTACTTGGTGTAACTTCTGAATCTAAAGTTGCAAACAAATCACTTTGAACACTAGTTTGTAAGTGCTGCTGTTGTTGCTTCTCTAAAATACGTAAACGCTTCTGAGCTTCTTTAATCACGTTAGCTGGAATACCAGCTAATTTTGCAACCTGTAAACCATGGCTTTGGCTTGCTGGCCCTTGTTGGACTTTATGCAATAAGATCAGATTACCGTTTAACTCTTGAGCAGTGACATGATAGTTATCAATACCAGGTTCGCTGCCCAACTCTGTTAATTCAAAATAGTGAGTCGCAAACAAGCAAAGACATTTAATGCGTTTGGTTAAATCAACCACACAAGCCCACGCTAAAGAAAGTCCATCATAGGTACTGGTTCCGCGACCAACTTCGTCCATTAACACAAGCGATTGATTCGTCGCATGGTGCAAGATTTGTGAAGTTTCAGTCATCTCAACCATAAAGGTCGATTTGCCTGTCGATAAGTCATCGGCTGAGCCAATACGGGTAAAAATACGGTCGATTGGGCCAAGTTTGGCAGCTCGTGCCGGAACGTAACTACCGCAGTAAGCAAGCAAACTAATTAATGCTGTTTGGCGCATAAAAGTAGACTTACCGCCCATGTTTGGACCGGTAATAATTGCCATACGGTGCTGGGCATCAAGGAAAGTATCATTTGGTGTAAATGGCGCTTTACTTAACGCTTCAACTACAGGATGACGGCCACCTTGAATCTTAATACCTGTTTCTGGTGTAAATTCAGGGCGTGCCCAGTTGTTTAAACGCGCTTGATGAGCAAAGTTTGCAATTACATCAATTTGTGCGATTGCTGAACTCATCATTTGTAGATGAGCAATATTTTCACGAAGGTTTTCAAGTAAAGCTTCAAATAACGCTTTTTCACGTGCTAATGCACGAGACTCACTTGATAAAACTTTATCCTCAAAACTTTTTAGCTCAGGCGTAATGTAGCGCTCGGCATTTTTTAAGGTCTGACGACGAATATAGTCGGCAGGGGCTTGTTCGGCTTGAGAGCGAGTCAGTTCAATATAGTAACCACTTACACGGTTATAACCGATTTTTAAGGTGCTAATGCCAGTACGTTCACGCTCTTTTATTTCTAAATCAATGAGGAATTGGCCTGCATGATCACGAATTTGGCGTAATTCGTCGAGTTCAGCATCATAGCCTTCTGCAATTACATTGCCATCACGAAGTAATACCGGTGGGTTTTCAACAATCGCAGCCATTAAATGTTGATGAAGCGATTTAAAGTCACCCAATTCTTGATCGAGCTGTCCTAATAACTTGGATTTCTTTGCTTGTACAACAGGTGCTAATGCATTTCGTAAAAATGGAATTTGCGCGCAAGCATGACGAAGCTGAACTAAATCGCGTGGTCGCGCACTACCCAGCGCCACACGACTAAGTACACGTTCAATATCCCCAATTTCTTTAAGCACTAAACGAACCGGACTTTCATGGTAGCCCTGAATTAACTGTTCAATTGCATCTAAACGTGCATCAAGTAATGCGGTATCACGGACAGGTTGCATGAGTGTTCGGCTAAGTAAACGTCCACCCATTGCAGTTTGGCAGTCGTTCACCAGTTGGAATAATGATGTGCCGTGTTCAAACAAAGGTTCAATAATTTCTAAGTTACGGCGCGTGATTGGGTCGAGCGCAATAAAGTCAGTGCTTTGTTCTAAAAGAATTGAACGAATATGTGGTAACGCCGTTTTCTGGGTTTCTTTGGCATAGTGAATTAGAGCAGCAGCAGCAGCTTTAGCCAAAGGTAGCGGATCTAAACCAAAACCAGAAAGCGTTGATACAGAGAACTGGTCACATAAGGTTTTTTGTGCATTGTTTAAATTGAAGTCTACATTTGGGCGCTTGGTTACAGGGCAATCTAAATGCTTTTTGATTTGTTCGATAATATTTTGATCGACAAGATCTTCATCAATTAAAATTTCACTTGGCATGAGGCGTGCCAGTTCAATTGGAAGTTGTTCCGGTTTGTAGTCTTGTTGTTGAACTTTAAAAATACCTGCACTTAAGTCGAGTAAAGCAAAACCGATCTGGTTTTGATGGATACATAACGCAACAAGATTAGAGGACTGATAACTTGTGAGTAATGCATCGTCGGTTAATGTACCAGGGGTAAGAATACGAACAACTTTACGCTCAACAGGACCTTTGCCGGTGACTTCACCCACTTGTTCACAAATGGCTACAGTGCGGCCTGCTTTTACTAAACGCGCCAAATAACCTTCGGCTGAATGGTAGGGAACGCCTGCCATTGGAATCGGGTTGCCATTTGCTTTACCACGATGGGTTAAAGTAATGCCTAAAAGTTTGGCTGCTAAATGCGCGTCTTCAAAGAACAGTTCGTAAAAGTCGCCCATACGATAAAACAGCAACGCATGTTGATAGTCTTTTTTGACTTTGAGATATTGCTGCATCATTGGAGTGTGGTTGGAGAGATCAGCCATGATTTCAGCGCTATTCATGCGTAAAAAACCCTTAAAAAAACGAAAAATTTACTTTTGGTTAATGAACCAATTTCAAGTTTTTAAAAAATGAATGTAATTCAAGAAAAGTACAATAACTGGATGAACCTTAGAACCAGCATCCCTAGTATAAAGTGTTTTCAGACCATTCCAGCGGTGCAATGGTAACAAATTTGAGTTATTGAAAAAAAGAGTAGTGAATTATTGAAGTACTTGAACAGTGTAAAGATGTATTGAAAAAGAACTTAAGCTTAAAAACGATTTTCTTGAGTAGAAGCTTAACTGTATAAGAGAAAAGAAACATACATATTAATTTTATGCATAGTTGAATATTCAAATAATTCATTTTATTCATTGTTATAGGTTGGGTATGTTTATAAGCATCGTACCAGCGATGTTATATGTTCGATAGCAAATAAAAACTCGTTTCCAAAACTGATAGGCAAACACAAGAATTTAAAAGCCCAACAGTAAAATAGACCAAGCTCAGGAGTAAAAATATGCCAACCAATTTGTTTGATTTAACAGGGAAAGTCGCATTAATAACTGGTGCAAGTCGTGGGATTGGTGAAGAAATTGCAAAACTTTTAGCTGAGTATGGCGCACATGTCATTGTTTCGAGTAGAAAAATTGATGATTGCCAAGCGGTTGCCGATCAAATTATTCAGGCAGGTGGCAAGGCAGAAGCGTTTGCATGTCATGTGGGTTCAATGGAGGATATTACGGCTATTTTTGATCATATCCGTTCTAAGCATGGGCGTTTGGATATTCTAGTCAATAATGCTGCAGCAAACCCTTATTATGGCCATATTCTCGATACAGACCTTGCGGCATATAACAAAACGGTTGAGGTCAATATTCGTGGTTATTTCTTTATGTCGATTGAAGCTGGAAAACTGATGCGAGCTCAAGGCAGCGGTGCGATTGTCAACACCGCTTCTGTGAATGCATTACAACCAGGCGACCGCCAAGCTATTTATTCAATTACCAAAGCAGCCGTGGTGAATATGACGAAAGCGTTTGCCAAAGAATGCGGCCCTTTAGGGATTCGTGTTAATGCCATACTCCCAGGTCTAACAAAAACCAAATTTGCTGGCGCCCTATTTAGCAATGAAGAGGTATATAACCGTTGGTTGCAAGAAATCCCATTACGCCGTCATGCGGAGCAACGTGAAATGGCTGGAACGGTTTTATATCTTGTCTCTGATGCAGCAAGTTATACCAATGGTGAATGTATTGTGGTTGATGGTGGTTTAACCATTTAAGGACGGGTAGCAATGTACGATCAGTATTCAGATCAAGTGGTCTCAATCACAGGTGCGGCGAGTGGATTTGGTGCACTGCTGGCCCAGCAATTGGCAGAACATGGAGCAAAATTAGTCTTGGGAGACCGCAATATCGCAGGGCTGAATGCAGTGGTTGAACCATTACAACAAGCGGGTATACAAGTAGTTGCGCAGGCTTGTGATGTTAGTCTTGAAGCAGAAGTACAGGCATTGGTACAAAGTGCGGTGGATCATTTCGGTAGAATTGATGTCAGTATAAATAATGCGGGTATGAGTCCGCCAATGAAAAGCTTTATTGATACCAATGAGGCAGATCTGGACTTGAGTTTTGCTGTAAATGCCAAAGGCGTATTTTTTGGAATGAAGCATCAAATTCGACAAATGCTACAACAAGGTGGTGGCGTTATTCTAAATGTTGCTTCTATTGCAGGTTTAGGAGCAGCTCCAAAACTGGCAGCTTATTCGGCAGCAAAACATGCAGTGGTGGGTTTAACCAAAACAGCAGCAGTGGAATATGCAAATAAAGGGATTCGGGTTAATGCAATTTGTCCATTTTATACCACTACACCGATGGTGCTCGACAGTGAACTGAACGCGAAACAAGACTTTCTGGCACAGGCTTCTCCGATGAAGCGTCTTGCCCATCCGAGTGAAGTTGTTGCAATGATGCTGATGATGTGTGCTAGAGAAAATTCATATCTCACAGGTCAGGCCATTGCAATTGATGGTGGTGTTACGGCTTATTAAATACTTATTAAGAACAAAATATTAATAAATCTATTTAGGAAAAAACTATGACAATCAATTTAACCAACCGTGTTGCAATTGTTACAGGTGCCGGTGCAGGCTTAGGACGTGAGCATGCGCTATTACTGGCTCGTTTAGGCGCAAAAGTTGTAGTCAATGATTTAGGCAGTGATGTACATGGCAATGGCGGATCAACTTCAGCTGCACAGAAAGTGGTTGATGAAATCATTGCAGCCGGTGGTGAGGCGATCGCCAATGGTGCTTCCGTCACCGATGCGGAGCAAGTCCAGCGTATGGTCGATGACACTATGGCTCGTTGGGGACGCATTGATATTTTAGTCAATAATGCGGGCATTTTGCGTGATAAAACCTTTAGCAAAATGACATTAGAAGATTTTCGGCTAGTGATCGATGTGCATTTGATGGGTGCCGTGAACTGCACTAAAGCAGTTTGGGAAATCATGCGCGAGCAGAAATATGGTCGTATTGTCATGACCACGTCATCCTCGGGTTTATACGGAAACTTTGGTCAGTCTAACTATAGTGCTGCAAAAATGGCTTTAGTAGGTTTAATGCAAACATTAGGCTTAGAAGGCGAAAAATATAACATTCGAGTCAATTGTATTGCCCCAACAGCAGCAACCCGAATGTTGGAAGGCTTGTTACCAGAAACCTCACTCAAAGCACTTGCACCAAGTGCAGTTAGTCCAGCGATTGCTGTATTAGTCAGCGAAGAAGCCCCTAATAAAATGATTATTTGTGCAGGGGCCGGAAGTTTTGAAGCTGCACATATTACCTTGACCCAAGGCATTCATTTAGGAACTGGCGATGAGGTAGTGCATAACTTGGTACAGCATTTAAGTGAGCTTACTGATCGTACCAATGAAATCGTTCCTACGATGGGCGCAGCGCAAGGCAATTTAGAGTTGCAAAAAGCGGGTTTAAGCGGGGACTAACATGAGTATAGTGACGATTGAGCAACTGTTTGACTTGCAAGATAAAGAACTAGGTGTCTCTGATTGGTTGACCATTGACCAAGCCATGATTAATGCTTTTGCGGATGTTACGCGAGATTGGCAATTCATCCATATTGATACCGAAAAAGCTAAACAAACTCCATTTGGTGGCACGATTGCTCATGGTTTTTTGACTTTATCTTTACTATCGGCTATGGCGGCCGAAGTATTGCCCTCTGTAGAGGGACAAACCTCATCGGTAAACTATGGCATGAATAATTTACGCTTTCTAAGTCCTGTGCCGAGCGGACATCGTGTACGGGGAAGATTTACCTTAAAACAAATCATAGAAAAAAGAGCGGGAAGCTATCAGCTGACCTTAGGTGTGACAGTTGAAATTGAAAACCACCCCAAACCAGCGCTCGTTGCCGAATGGTTAACGCTGATGAATTTTTAATTGGGAGAACCGTGTGAATAATGAAATGATTCTTTCTCGACAGGATGTCGATTTCTTACTGTTTGATTGGCTTAACATTGAAGTACTCAATCAGCGTCCTCGTTTTGCAGGGCAAGAGCGTAGTGATTATGCGGCAGTATTGAATGTATATGAAGACTTGGCAACTGATCTTTTTGCGCCCCACAATAAAAAAATGATAGCCATGAACCTAGCTTTGATGGTGAGCGTGTAACTGTTAATCCAGAGGTAAGTGTCGCCTTAAAAGCCTTTGCAGATGCAGGTTTGATGAGCACAGCTTTTTCTACTGAATGGAACGGAATGAGTTTACCCAATACCATTGAACGAGCAGGTATGGCTTACCTGATGGGTGCAAATCCGGGTACGACAGGCTACGCTTTTTTAACGATTGGTAATGCAAATTTATTGATGGCCCATGGAGACCCTAAAAAAGTAAAGCCATATATTGATGCCATGATTGCAGGTGACTGCTTTGGTACGATGTGCTTATCTGAACCACAGGCCGGATCTAGTTTGGGAGATATTCGGACACGTGCAGTGCCAACAGCCGACGGACGTTATCGTTTATTTGGCAATAAAATGTGGATTTCAGGTGGTGAGCACGATATTTCAGGCAATATTGTGCATTTGGTTCTAGCCAAAATTCCAGATGAACAAGGGAAGTTACCTGCTGGCGTTCAAGGCATTTCGCTATTTACCGTACCTCGAAAATTAGTTGATGAGCAGGGAAATATAGGTGAGCGCAATGATGTCGCTTTGGCCGGAATCAACCATAAAATGGGCTACCGTGGCACCGTCAACTGTGTATTAAATTTTGGTGAAGGTCGTTATACACCAGAAGGAGAACCAGGCGCTATTGGTGAGCTGGTGGGCGAAGCTGGCAAAGGGCTTTCTTATATGTTCCATATGATGAATGAGGCCCGAATTTCAGTTGGTCTGGGCGCAGCCGCCTTGGGATATACAGGTTATTTGCATGCACTGGACTATGCAAAAAACCGTTTACAAGGCCGCTCTCGTAGTGAACGTGATCCGAGTTCTCCACAAATTCCAATTATCCAACATGCAGATGTGCGCCGTATGCTTTTGGCACAAAAATCATATGCCTCTGGAGCACTTGCACTTTGTTTGTATGCTGCAAAATTAACAGATGATATTCACTCTCTTGAAGATAGCGAGCAACAGAAAAAGGCACAACTACTCCTCGATTTACTTACCCCTGTGGTAAAAAGCTGGTCATCAGAATGGGGACTCGTGGCCAATGATTTAGCCATTCAAGTACATGGGGGATATGGCTATACCCGTGAATACAATGTAGAGCAGTTCTATCGGGACAACCGACTCAATCCAATTCATGAAGGTACATTTGGCATTCAGGCGATGGATTTACTCGGACGCAAAACACGGATCAATGATGGTCTGGCGATGCACGTTTTGAATGAAAAAATCACAGGAACAATTGCTCAAGCTCAGTCAATAGCAGCATTACAGCGCCATGCCAATACTCTTGCTCAGACATGGCAACGGGTTCAGGAGGTAACGGCAGCATTACATGCTATTAAGGATATGGATATGCAATTGGCAAACGCTGCCAATTATTTAGAAGCATTTGGACATTTAGTGGTTGGTTGGTTATGGCTAGATCAGGCAATAACCCTTCATGAAAATCTAGCCACTTCATCAGCAACAGATTTTTTAAATGGCAAGTTAGCTGCCTGTGATTATTTTTTTGGTTGGGAAATGCCTAAAATTTACAGTTGGCTCGCTGTTCTTGATCCAATTGAAACTACGCCATTAAATATGCAGGAAGCTTGGTTTTAATCACCAAAATTAATCTCATTTATACTTCATTACGCTGACCATAAGCGTAATGAAGTTATGATTTTTAATAACTTTGGTATAACAGTATTAGATAAACAAACTCAAAGCCATATAGTGAAATATATTGGTTTGGACTTGTTTGTGGAAAGCCCAATTTTATAAAGAAATATGACTCAATTTTTGATGTATGAAGTCAATGAGCGCTCTTGTTTTAGCGGGTAAGTAACGACGATTTGAATACAGTGCGAATAACTGCAAAGGGGCTGCCTTTTGTTCAAATTCAATCTCGACTAGCCGTCCGTCGCTAATGTAGGGTTGGCAAGTTTGTTTTGATAGAATTGCAAAACCGATACCTGCTACAGCAGCTTGTCCTGCCATCTCTCCGCTGTTTACTCGATAATGTCCTTTAACCTTAATGGCCTCGAATTCCCCCTTTTTATTGACAAATTGCCAAGGAGCACCTTTGAGTGCACTGACTGTTGTAATACAGGGTAACTCTTCAAATTGCTCGATACGAGTAGGGGTGCCATAACGCTGAATGAGAGAAGGGGCTGCAACAATCGTGCATGGGATAGTCACCAGATGACGAGCGATGTAGTCACTGTTATCCATCTGACCGCGGCTAATGATAATCGCTAAATCCAGATCATCTCGTAGAGATTCAAAACCCGACAAATTTGTGACACAGCTGATTTCTAAGTCTGGATACTGACAGGCGAATTCTGCAATCACAGAACCTAGCAGTGCAGGGCCTATTTCATTTGGAATACAAATTCGTAATGGACCTTTAAGCTGCATTTGACGCAACGTTAATTCTGTCTCCGTTTGCTCAAGCGCTTCGAGTAATGGCTTTGCTCTGGTATAGAGTAGTTGCCCTGCCTGAGTGAGTTTCATATGTCGAGTACTACGCTCAATGAGCTGAAGATCGAGTTTTTCTTCTAACTGAGAAATGCAGCGACTCACGTTTGATGTTGGCATTTCAAGCAGTTTCGATGCACCCACAAAACTTTCTTTTTCAACCACAGCAATGAATACTTTCAGGGTATTAAAATCCAGAGCCGGACGCATCAATTGTCCCATATTTGATAATAATAAAAGCCATTTCTACCATATAATCAATACTATTGATAGCAGTTAAACTCGGACATCTTTTATCTATAGGTTACTGCGATGTCCCTAGCCACACAGACGTTTAATTATAAAGTCCTCATGCGGATAGCCACTGTAATTGCTTTCGTTCAGTTCACGAATGCACTGAAATATATGGTGTTCAATCCTATTTTTGTTTTTATGGCGACAGATTTCGCAGTGCCAGTATCATTCTCAGGTTATGTTTCAGGGATGTATACGCTTGGCGCCGTTCTTTCGGGAATTATTGCTTTTTACTGGATTGATCATTTCAATAAAAAGCGGTTTTTAACTATCAATATGGCGCTACTAGGTCTACTCACACTTTGGACTACCTGCACATCCAGTTTTAGTCTGCTACTTGCACTTCGATTTTGTGCAGGGTTGGTCGGCGGCACTACAATGGGTGTGGGTATAAGTATATTAATAAACAACGCTCCGCCTAATTTACGAGGAAAAATGTTAGCGACGGTGATTGCATCATTTTCAATAGTAAATATTGTCGGAATGCCTACCATATTATTTCTATGCACTCACTATGGTTGGCATGTGGCTTTGTGGCTCATAAGTGCATTGTGTGTGTTGGCATTGCCATTAATTGTATCCATTATACCCAAAGACCAAGTCTATTTAGATATGCTTCGTGCGCTGCCTCTGGATATGAACACATTATTGTTCGCCTCTGCTAATGCACTCGTACAGTTTAGTCCTATGCTCGTCATTCCTATTTTGGCACCCTTAATGATTCAGCAGTTGGGTGCTTCACAAAATCTATTGCCTTGGCTCTTCTTCAGTGGAGGTGTTATAGGTTACCTATCTACAAAAATTACAGGGGCGTTAACCTCTCGTTTTTCTGTTTTAGTGCTGGGTACAGGTTCAACCATTGTTTTTATACTGAGTTTGCTAATACCAATACTAGGCTATCAGCATGCAGCGTTATTTATTGGTTTATTTCTCGGTGCATCTTACAGCCGTTTGGTGTCATGTTCAGTGCTTACGATTCAGTTTCCTAACAACCAACAACGAGCTGGATTTTCTTCATTACAGACATCCATCATGTATTTAATGACAACCGTTGCATTTTTCTTATCTGCTTTTTTATTGCCTGATCAGGGTATGACGCCACAAAGTGTAAATACGTTACTAGCGATATGTGCAATTTCAGCAGCAGGGTTCCCAGTTCTTGTGATTGTTCTGCAAAAGAAACTGGCTAAACGTTTTCATGTCTTTTTATAAGCTCTTCTGGTTTTGTCTGACTATCTCTGTAGAGTTACGTTTAAATCACTGGTAAACTTCACCCATTGTCATTGGGGAGTAGCCATTCCTAGTACCCAGCTAGGAAGACCACGTCAACAAACTTGAGATGAGTATCTCATGGCGTGTTCAGCCACTGTATATACAGTATGAGCTAGGCGAGACCTTTGGCCGCAACGTGCTTTGCTAGTCGGGCGAGGCGTGTTGACGCGCCAATGGTTTCTTATTCGCCCGGCTGGAACTATTCCTATGCTCCTCACTTTTATCTTATTCTTTGTGTCCGCCGCAGCGATTTATCTCGCCTGTGAATATTTCGTCAATGGTATCGAATGGTTCGGTAAGCACCTTAATCTAGGTGCAACTGCAGTAGGTTCCGTACTCGCAGCTTTCGGTACAGACATAAATCCATCTCGGCTCATTTTAGAAATTACTGAAAATATTGCCTTAAATAATTGTGCAAGCATGATCGAAAAAATGAATTTCTTGTCTAGACATGGCATTCAGCTTTCACTTGATGATTTTGGTACAGGGTACTCATCTTTAAGCTATTTACAAAAAATGCCTATGAGTCAAATCAAGATTGATCGAAGTTTTGTACAAGCTGCTTTGGATGATAAGCGTAGCAATAAACTGGTCACAGGTATTATTAAAATCGGTTTAGACTTAAACCTTCGTGTGCTTGTAGAAGGAATAGAAACGATTGAACAATTTAACGCTTTTAAAAGTAATGGCTGTACTGAATTTCAAGGCTATTTATGGGGTTGTCCGATGCCTTTAAATGACTTTATTAAACAGTTGCCATATTTTCATAAGTAGTTGAAAAATTAATTAATAGAAAGTATAGAAGATAAAGGTATATTATTTTATTAATGATAAAAATCACGCAATCCAATGTTATATGAGCTTTTTTTATATTACAAAATTAAAAAAAGCTTAAAGCAAAACAAAAAATGGTTATTTATTGGCTTAATTTTAACAAATAATTAACAATAGTTACTTATTGTTACATAAGATTACAAGTTGAAATATAACTTGAAGCATACTTACTTTGAAAGACACCTAATACCGCTTCAAAGATAAGGAAAAAACCTTAATGCCACAATACTTAGCTATTGCAGAAAGTGTGTATAGGAAAGTTAAAGAAGTTGAGCTTTTTTCAGATGACACTATTGAAAATCTTAATAATTTAATGATTTTTATACGTAAAGAGATCACGGGGAGTGTATTCAAATTAAAGTATAACTACATTGATTTCGAAGAAGCTTTAACAAAACCCTTAAGTGAATGTAAAGTAAAAATAGATGTTAGTCTTATTCCACACCATAGTATGGAAGACGAATATATTTTATGGCTAGCTGGAATTGTTGAAAAAATTACGGAGGGTGGGCCCAAACCGCCACCACCAATTAAGAAATATATTCCTGAATTTATTAGCCTCGAATCAGAACTAGATTTTTTAACTGTTCCAAAGGAAAAGGTTTTAAATAAAGGTGAAGAAATTACCGACTATTTTAATTCAGAAGCATTTACCAAAACTGTGAAAAAGTAATGGTTGAGTGTATTTATAAAAACCGTTTAATCGCGGTTTTTTTATTGAGTTAAAAACGAGTAAGTAAGCCTATTTTTGCTTAGTAAACTTTACACTCCAGTACAGATCATCTATTGATACGAGTTATACATTTATGTATTACTTTAAATTCCAGTACTACAATAAAAAGGAATTTATTATGAAGTACATTAAGTATATTTTCGCCGCATTAGTTATCGCGCTTTCTGCTCCAACCTTTGCAAAAGGTCACGCTTACCACGGCTCACATCATGGTTATCACGGCAGTCATTATGGTAAAGCTTATGCTTATCGTGGTAATCATCATGGTAAGGGCTACTATCATAATAAAGCCCATGGCGATCATGGGTCTGATATGCATAGCCACGGACGTGGTCATATGTAATTCAACTCACTACAAAAAATCCCGCAATAGGCTGCGGGATTTTTTATGGCTTGATCTCACCACTTTATAAACTCCAATTTAACAATATCTTATTCATTATTTATCCTTACTTTTTAATGCGTTATTTAAAAGCAAATGTCATTTTGTGTGCTTGACTGTAAGAAGCTAGGACACTATCCTTTGCCTGCTGGCCACATTGCCAGTCGGTCGTCGCGGACCGCCCCTTAAGAGCATTAAAGGTTTTATACTTTTAGTGTGTACACCCTCGTGCCCCCTCTGCGGCGGAACGGGAGGGGGACACCTTTGGGTGTGCTGGAATCTTAAGGCCAGTCCGCGAACCCCCTTTCGTTCTGCCACCATAATTTTAATGTCTGGCAGAACTCCCAATAAAAAGGAGTTGGCTTTGCACATCCATTATTTCTTGGCAGCGGCTGCCAAAAGCTATAACGACACAGCTTAAAAATTAAAGCAGCTTGAACGCCCTCAGGTTTTCAGGCCGTAAGTCATTTTTACTTAGAACTTAGCAACAACAAAACTTGAGATGTGCCAAGCACAGTCTTTACGGCTTTGCTATGCCTTTTTTCTCCCAAAAAAGTATCTCGTTTAGAAACAACAAGAATTTATAATGGTAAAACTATGCCAAATTATTTAGAAATCTCTTCCAAAAAATTACACATTATTCGAACGGCTATTGGTCTATTTACCACTTATGGATTTCACACCGCAGGTGTAGACCTGATTGCCAAACAGTGCGAAGTACCCAAGGCGACGCTATATAACTATTTTCGCTCAAAAGAAGGGCTGATTGAAATGTGTATTGCCTTTCAGAAAAGTTTACTCAAAGAAGAAGTACTAGCCATTATTTACTCAAGCCATTACCGCACACCCATTGATAAGCTCAAAGAAATCGTGGTTTTACATGTTAATTCTAATAGCCTGTACCACTTATTACTTAAGGCTTTTTTTGAAATTAAAGTGGTTTACCCGCAGGCTTACCGTATGGCAGTTGAGTATAGAAAATGGCTGACCCGTGAAATTTTTGAACTGATTTTTAGCTTAGAAATGAGTGTGTTAAAACCCGATGCCGACATGGTTTTAAACTTAATAGATGGCTTAATGTTTGAGTTTTTAAGTACAGATAGTGTGGAAAACAGGGATGCAGCGATGGACTGCTTTTTTAAACCTATTTGTTTGAAGTAAACGAGTTATTTAAATAAAGGGGAATATGGTTTGCTTGATTGTTATCAGATGAGCAGACCATAGACGCCGTGAGATGAGGTGTGTTATTTTATTTACGCTAATCGTAAATCGATTACGTATATCGTAAAAATGGAATTAATTTAAAGCGCGTCATGGAGAAAGGAATACCATGAAAGAAGTTGCATTAAGTGATTTGATCAATCAGCAGAAAGTTGGGCGTTATCAAAAATTTATTCTGGTCACTTGTTTATTGCTAATGATTATGGATGGTTATGACATCCAGTCCATGGCTTACGCAGCTCCAATGATTATAGAAGACTGGGGCGTTCAAAAAACCATGCTCGGCGTTGTGTTTAGCGCAAGCTTATTTGGTTTATTTGTCGGATCATTTTTATTAAGTTCACTTTCTGATCGGTTTGGCCGCCGTCCTATACTGCTCATCTCGACCTTTATGTTCTCGATATTAATGCTGTTAACACCACATGTAGGCAATATCGAGCAATTGACCGTAATTCGCTTTGTTACAGGAGTTTTTTTAGGCGGTATCATGCCAAATGTGATGGCTTATAGCTCCGAAATTGTTCCATATAAATCTCGTATTTTTACCATGATGGTTATATCTTGTGGTTATACGGTTGGGGCAATGCTAGGGGGCGGTATATCAGCCTTATTGGTTCCTTGGGGCGGTTGGCAGTCGATTTTCTATTTTGGCGGAATTATCCCTTTAATTATTTTCTTTATTACATTCTTTAAAATGCCAGAGTCTTTATATTTTTTGAGTGAAGACAACAAAAACAACCCTAAAATTTTGTTTTGGTTAAAGAAGTTTTATCCCGCACTAACGTTTAATTCAGAAATAAAAATCATTAATAACACTGAAGTTGAGGTTAAAAAGTCGCCGCTAGAGTTGTTTAAAAATAAGCGTGCGTTTTTTACCTATTCCATCTGGATCATCAGTATTTTAAATATGATCAGCCTTTATTTCCTGTCGAACTGGCTACCGACTTTGGCTAAAGAGTCAGGACTTTCATTGAATCAGGCATTAATGATCGGATCCACCCTACAATTAGGCGGTACGATTGGTAGTGTTGTGATGGGCCTTAAAATTGATAAGACTGGATTTTATAAAGTATTAATTCCTGTTTTTTTTGTCGCAGTGATGAGTGTTGCTTTAATTGGGTATGCTGTTAGTCATATCGTTTTATTGTTTATTATTATTTTTATTGCTGGCTTTGCCATTGTTGGCGGACAACCTGCCATTAATGCTTTGTCTGCCAGTTATTACCCAGTTTCACTTCGTACTACAGGGGTGGGTTGGAGTATTGGAATTGCCCGTTTGGGTTCGGTTATTGGGCCGTTATTTGGCGGGTATCTCTCTCAATTTTTGGTCATTACCCATTTATTTGTGATTGCTGCAATCCCTTCGTTATTCGTGATTATCACACTGATCATTCAGGCTAAATACCGATCATAACACTGTCTACTACATAATTTTTACATCACATATAGACCGTATTTATGATCGGTGAGTAGCTACAGGGCGTTGGTCAAAAGCTACTTTATGAATTATTTAACTCGGTACCATGTTTGGTTTCGACCAATTGCAGAAATACCAATATAGCCACGCGCAGTAAGTTTTTCGCCATCTGGTGATACAGTTACACTAAAGCGATAGGTTGTGTCTGACTGTGGGTCAAGAATAGACCCTTTGTCATATTTATTTTGACCAACATTTTTTAAATTTTTGACAATGGTTAAACCAATTAAAGATTTGTTTTTATAAGTACCTTCACACATCGTACATTTATTGGCTTCACTTGTAACAAGGATTTTTTCAATATTTACAGTGAGAAGACCGTTTTTATCTTCGCTAAACTTTACCAAAGCTCTAGGTTGATTGGTTTCATCATCAATTGTTTTCTAAAATATTTAGAAAAGTAAAACCCGAAGAAAATTAATTTATAATGTTTAAAGAAATACAAAAATATAATATAAAAATTTAAAAAAACTAAAAAAATAATATAAGTTGATAAATGTGGATATAAATATATTTTTAAAAAATTAAAAAAGAATTATTTTTAAATAGTTCTCTTTGTTAAATGGAGTAATTAACTGGTTGTATTTTATGAATAATTTAAAGTTAGCATTTTTCGGGTTTTTGTCTGGTTATATATATTGCTTTTTAACAGTTACACTTCAAGCAGCTTTCACACATTTGGGCTATCCAGTTTCTTTTATCTCTACGATGGTATTTGCCTTACTGCCTTATTCTTTTAAATTTTTATGGAGTGGCTTTGCCGATTCAGTTGATAAATCATCTATCAAATTTTTAATATCCATATTTATAATTTTAATCAGCTTTAGCTTCTTTTTATTAATCCTCTTTTCGGATTTATATAGTATTGTTTTTATTATAATGTTAATCAATTTGGCATTCTTAGGAGCATGTTTTGATATCTTGACAGATGCAAACTTAATTAAAAATTTTACAGATGAAGAGCGTAGCTCTTTATTGTCTTATTACATTTTTGGGTGGAGAATTGCTTCTATTTTTGCAGGTGGGGCAGTTCTATTTATTTTTAATAAAATCTTCCAAGGAAGTTTAAGCCACTTATTTGTATTTTCCTCTTTGATTTTTCTGATTTTTTTTATAGTTTTTACTGTTAATAAGTTAAGCGATTTTTGGAAATTTAGTCGGGAAAACTTATTCTATTTTTTAATGTTTTTACCACCGATCTCTTTATTTTTTATTGTGAAAACTAGTCTATACAATTTAAAAGATTCGTTTTCTGTTCTTTCTGATATAAGTAAATTGTTTTTTTATTCAACATTTTATAAGCTTTTTGATTTAACCTTATCTTCTTTTGTGATCATATTTTTTATTAAAAAGTTTGAGCTAACTCTTGAGTTTTTTGGTGTGGTTAATACTATTTTACCGCTACTTGCTGTTGTATTTTGTGGTTATGCTTGGGGACGGATGAGTAGTAAATTTCCAGCAAATTATATAATGTTGTTTTCTTTGTTACTGAAATCATTAACCTTGTTGTTCTTTATCTATGTAAGTTTTTATAATGAAATTAATAAAGTTTATTTACTTGTCTTGTTCTCACTCAATATTGTTTCATCTAGCTTTGTTACTTATTCTTTTTCCAATTATTTAATGCAAGCTGTTAATAGTGCTAGGTCATCATTTAAATTTTCTATTTTAACATCTTTGTCTATGCTTTTAATTTTGGTATCTGTACCAGTTGCATCTTATTTAGTTGATAATTATAACTGGATTTCATTTTTTACCTTTATATTTGCTCTTCAAGTATTAAGTTATATATCTGTTTTTAAAATAAAATAATATTTTTCTCTTAATTGTTTTGTCGTGAATGAAATGTTTCTTGTGCGCCTCAACACGATACATTGAATGAAAACAGGTAGAGCTGTACAAAAGGTCTTATTTGTTAATTAGCTATTGAACTGAGACATCTAAAATTTTCAATTCATCATTAGATAGATTGGTGTAGACAATTAATAGAAATAAAAAATATTAACTACTTTTTAAACTAAATAAATTACGTTTAATTCATCACAAATTATAAGTTTAATATGAAAATCATGTGATTATTATCGATTGACAGTAGGCAATATTAAGCTTTATAACTAAAAGACCCTGAAACTGTTTCTTTAGTAAAACAGAAAAATGACAATATAAAGATGAGTAGAAAATAGAACAAAAAAAGATAAGGAGAAGAAATGAAAGTCATTAAGTACGCCTTATTTTCCCTTATGGGAATGCTGATAATAAATAGCGCACATGCTGGAAATGCATCTACTTCATTAAAGGTGAGTTTAACCATTGTAGACACTTGCGAAGTTTCAACCCAAGGAAATCTAGATTTTGGTACAGTTGTACGTGCGCAGCCAGTTTCAGCCACAAGAACCGATGTCTCTGTCCAATGCAGCAAAAATACACCGTATCAAGTCGCCGTCACCTCAGACAATAACTTTGAGCTTAAGTCTGCTGCAAGCACGGCTTCTGTGGCATATGTGTTGTATCAGGATGCTGGTCATACCCAAATTTGGGGTGGGGCAGGAAGTAAAATACACTCAGGTTTTGCAACGGGAATGAAAGAAAATATTCCTATACATGGGGTAATTACATCAAGTACCAATGTTCAGGCTACAAAGTATGAGGATTGGGTGCGCGTAAATGTTGTTTATTAATTGCAGCTCGCCAAAGTGTTATAAAAACCTTGAGAGCTGCATCATAAATGGTTTTATTTATGGGTAAGCCATTGAATTGAGGCATCAAACAGCTTTAAACCATCGTCAGATAGATTGGTAAAGGTGTCATTGTTAAGGAAGAACATAAGACGCTTTGCAGGCGCTAAAGATTCATAATCCATTGTTGCACCTTTCTCATATCCCCAAATGGCTACTTTTTCAGGTTGTCCATAAATCGTTTCAATAATGGTGGCACCTAAACCGGGCTTGCCCCAACTCATAGGCGCTTGAGCCTTATATACATTGCGAGTTCCAGCAGGAAGCTGTGCAGAGAGGGGATGCGGTGCATTGACTAGCCACAAATAACGTTCTTTCTCGACTTCGCCAAAATCGGTATTAATACGTTTACCGGTCATTGCCAAATCATCAAGGTAGTCGTTTTCCCATGTCATGATTGGAAGAGGAAGTTGACGCCAACCAGATTGAAGGTTTTTAGAAGCAACAGTAGAAGAGATAATGACTAAATCTGTGTTCTTTAAACTGTTTGGTGAAACAGATTGATCTAACACCTCAACTTGATAGCCCTTGCTTTGCAAGTATTTTTGAATGGCAATATCTGTACTCGCCGAGGCACCTTTAACTTGAGAGATCAAGGCAATTCGCGTTTGAGCATAAACAGCAGAACTAAACAATGTGCCAATCAACACTACGATAGAAAGAAGCTTTTTCATATTGATTTCAAAAGAGCAGCGATTTAGGCACTGCTCTAATCCCATGTTTTAAAATTTAAAGGTTGCACGTAATACCGCTTGGCGAGAATCACCTTGAGACACGGCCAAATTATTTACACTGGCTGTGTAGTAGGTTTTGTCAAAGATATTATTTAAATTAAATTGGAACGTAACTGCTTGCTTGGCAATGGTCGTGTCATAACTGACAAAAGCATTGGCAAGGGTATAGTCGGGCAGGTCAAAGGTATTTTCCGAATCCCCAGCACGTTTACCAACATAATTACCGCTTATACCAAAACGTAAATTACCGTTGTAAAGTTCGCCATAGTTATACGCTAGTGCCAAAGATGCAGTATTTTTCGCTACATTATTTAAGCGATTGCCCTCAAGGCCACTTTCATCTTCAGTTACTTTCGCATCTGTATAAGCATAGGTAAGGGTCGCATCAAGCTGATCGGTTACACGTCCTGTTAGGTCGAGTTCAACACCTTTAGAACGTACTGCACCTGTAGTATGCAGTTCAACTTCACCAGTTGATGAGTTAGTCACTTTAGCTAAAACGTTACGTTTTTTAATATCATAGAGTGCAAAGTTTGCTTTAACACGGTCATTTAACTCATATTTCGCACCAACTTCATAAGACTTGGCTTGTTCCGGTTGAACATCAGAGTTAATAACAGCATCGCCACCCAAAGGTGCAATAGAAGAAGACGGCTTAAGTGACTCGGTATAACTACCATAGAATGAAAGCTGGTCATTCCATTTATAAACTAAACCTGCATGTGGAAGCCAAGCATCATCATTGGTGTTGGTATTTTCTTTAAATGGTCTGCCACGGCCAGCAGTTTGCTGATAGTTCAGGTAACGTCCACCAAGCACTGCAATCCATTTTTCATTTAGGTGAATTGCATCTTGTACATAAAAACCATAGGTATGCAGTTTATCGGTTTGATCACTATCATCTTTGCTAATCTCACGAGATGGTTCGACAGTTCCAAAACTTGGATTTAAATAATCTATTGTGGAAGTAGTTTTACTACGAACCATATCTGGACGGAAATACTTACGATATTCGATGTCTGAACCGAATTGAATATCATGCTTTAAACCGAACAGGTTGGTTGAACCATTAATATAAGCTTGAGCATTACTATCTACGCTTTGTGCATTTAAAGTCGCATCGGTACGGCGTGTCACGGTGTGTTTAGTTGTATCTAACTTGGTCACACGTAACTGGTTGGCATCATAAGTTTCGTAGTTGTAGGTATAACCAAAGTGAGCTGACCAGTTATCATTAATTTGATGGTCAACTAACAATTGCGCCAAATGATCTTCACCTTTCATTTGGTTAAAAGCTTCATCTAGACGTTGGTATTTAGAGATCGGTAGGGCTTTATTGGTTTTCGGGTCAAAAACGGTAGAGCGGTCAAAAGGTACATCAAAGTGACGATATTGATAACTCAGGTTCACTTTAGTTTGACCATTATCCCATGCTACAGACGGAGCAATTAAAGTCTGTTTGAGATTACCAAAATTACGCCAGTAGTCCGCATCAGAATGATCGGCAATAAAGCGATAAGCAAAATTACTGTCACCAATTGCACCCGTAGTATCTATGCTTGCACCTAAACCATTTTTGCCCGCAGCAAAGCTTGAGCCGTAAACGGAAAGTTCAGTTTTCTGAGTCGTCTCAGGTTTCTTTGTAATGACATTGACCACACCACCCGGGTCCATAATGCCATAGAGTAATGAAGAAGGACCTTTTAAGACTTCAACTTGTTCAACGGCCGCATTCATGGTTCGGCCTTGCACAATTGGCATACCATTTACGGTAACTGAACCGTCACGGTTATCACCAAAACCGCGTTTCATTACGGTGTCTTGTGTACCCCCTAAAGTATTACCCTGTGTAATGCCGCTGACTTGGGTCAGTGCATTGTCCAAGTTCGCAGGTAAATAATCTTTCATGTATTGCTTAGATACGACGTTTACAGTTTGCGGGCTTTCTAGATTTTTTTGTTTGCCTCTTAGCGTCGACGCCGTTTGTGTTGCGATATAACTTGTGTCTGCTTCAGCCTGAACCTTAATCGTTTCTAGTTGTGCCGGTTGAATTGCGGTTGCTTCTGCCCAAGACATCATTGGAATGAGGGATAAGAGTAAGGGGCTACTATGTTTTAAAATTTCAACAGTAATTAAATTTTTACGCGGGGAGAAAGCAAACATAAGTATACCTAAGTGATATAAAAATCGTGAAAGGCTAAAAAAGAGCGACTATTCAAGCGAACAAACAAGAGTGCTGACTAGACTCAAAAAAAGTGAGTAAAGTATATATAAATGAGACTCATTTGCAATGGTTTGGAGTGAATAAAGGGGTGGGAAAAATTAATAATAATTTAACTTTTTAATTAGATTATCTTTTTACTGTCAGATCATGCAGGTTTTATTACTGGTCAAGTTCTCAATGTTGATGGTGGTGGAAGCTTATAGATAATCGTAACAATGCTTAGGTACTGAAAATTTAAACTTCATCTTGCCTAATTTAAAAAAAGATAGGAAGGTTCATAGAAAAAACACATCCTATGAAAGCTATAACTTTGTAATGTTGATTCATTCTAAATGACAGACGTAATCAATCACTTCATCTGTAATAATTTTAAATTTACTATTTTCTGGAACCTTAAAAGATTCACCACTTGAATAGATTTTAGTCTCCGGATCATCGCCAATTTGAATACTACATTTGCCTGAAATGATCTCAATGCGTTCTGAAACGTGGGTTTTAAAAGTTAAAGCTTTTTCTGTTGGAAGAATCACCCCTAAAGTCTTTTTTGTACCATCTTCAAGTTCAATAACATGACTAATGGAGTGTCCCTCGTAATGAACATTCGCTTTTTTTGTTATAGAAACAGCATCAAATTGATTTGGCATTTTTCTTGTCTCTTTTATTGTACCGAATATGTACAAGATAATAATAAAAGCTCATCTCAACTTTCAAGCTTTAAAAATAGATTGTTAGATGGACACTAGAAATAAATGCATTTCGAATATGAGGTGATTGTTTAAAATGTAGGGCAAATATCTTTTTATTAAAATTAGAATAATAATTTAATATGTTGTTTATTGATTTGATTTATTGCAAATACATTGTGCAGAGAAGCTTGAAGGTATGAAGTTAAATTTAGATAAATATGACCGTGTAATATTAGATCTTCTACAGAAGGACTGCACATTGGCAATCGGTGATATTGCTGAAAAAGTGGGATTAAGCAATACGGCTTGCTGGCGCAGAATACATAAGATGGAAGAAAAAGGTATTATTCGTGCAAAAGTCGCTTTGCTAGATCGTAAAAAACTCAACATTAATGTGATTGTGATGGTGTTTATTAAAACTGCACAACACAATATTGAGTGGATTGAGAAATTTCACTCTCATATCTATAACATAGATGAGGTGATTGAAGTATATAGAATGGCAGGTGAAACAGATTATTTACTTAAAGTCGCCGTATCGGATGTTGCTGAATACGATAAAGTTTATAAAAAATTAATTGAAATTAAAGGGTTGGCAGATGTGAGTTCGAGTTTTGCCATGGAGCAAATTAAATATACGACAGAACTTCCTTTAAATTTTTTCTAATAAAAACTGAAGATACTATTAAAAATTAAGGACCAGCCAAAATGCTACAAGCTAAACCTTATTTACGTTCGGTACAAATTAAAGCAAATATGCAGGCAGACTGGTCAATTTATCCATTTTCGATACCAGCCGTTAATGATATTGAACAATTAACCTTCCATCCAGACGTTACTTTTTTTGTTGGCGAAAATGGTTCTGGTAAGTCGACTATTATGGAAGCCATCGCTTTGGCACTTGGCTTTTCCGAAGAAGGCGGCACTCTAAACGTGCGGCTTAATTCAGCCAGTAGTTCATCAAATTTATTTCAGTATTTAAGAATGATTAAAAGCTTTAAAAAGCCGAAAGACTATTATTTTTTAAGAGCTGAGAGTTATTACAATATTGGCACATATATGAATGAATTGAACTATGTAAAAAGTTATGGTGGCAATATCCATGCTTGTTCTCATGGTGAAAGTTTTTTAAAGTTGCTCACTCATAAATTACAAGGTGAGGGGCTTTATTTATTAGATGAACCTGAAGCTGCTCTTTCACCTACCATGCAATTTGTAGCTTTGTCGGCTATTCATGAATTATGCAAAAGCCAGTCACAACTCATTATTGCAACGCATTCCCCAATTTTACTAGCTTACCCTAACGCTAAAATCTATCAATTTTCTGACACAGGGATTCGTGAAATCCAGTATGAACAAACGGAACATTTCCGTGTGACACATGATTTTTTAAATAATTACCAAAAGCGTATCCAGCAAATCATAGATGAAGGATAGTGTGAGAAGTACCTTTCATAAGAGCTAGTTCGAACAACAAGTAGATCAATGCATAGAGCGTTATAAAATAATATTTTACCCTAAGAAATAAGTATTGGATTTAAATTCTAATTTTAAGTAAAAATAGGAAATATAAATCTAATTTAAAGATAAAAAGTAGAAAAAATTAAAATTTATATCCATGGAAACCTCACTATCATGAATTGGTAATAAAGTTGATATGTTTCTCGGAATATAAAAGTGAATCAATTCAGTACAGATGTCATTAATTTAGGACGAACACCCGAGCGCTTTGATGGTCTAGTCAACACACCTGTTTTTCGTGGTTCTACTATTGTTGTAAATAGCTTTAGTGAGTGGGAAGAATTTAAGCGAAATGGTGGGGTATATCGACATTATGGCCGTTTCGGCGCCGCAACAGCTAAATCTTTTGAAAGTGCAATCAGTGCGCTTGAAGGCGGTGCGGGTAGTATGGTATTTCCATCTGGGTTGTCGGCTTGTACACATGCACTTATGGCTTGTGTAGAGGCAAATAGTCATGTCTTGATTGCCGATAATATCTATGGTCCAACACGAAATTTTGCTGACAATATATTGGTCTAAATGGGGGTAAGTGTTGAATATTTTGACTCTACCAATCTTGAAGCATTAACCGAAAAAATTAATGATCGTACCACTGCGGTGTTTATTGAGTCACCTGGTTCAATGACATTTGAATTGAGTGATGTTGCAGCGATTTCTGCAATTAGTCATCAATACGGCGCAAAAGTATTAGTCGATAACTCTTGGGCAACGCCATTACTTTTTCAACCATTAAAGCACGGTGCTGATATTTCTATTCAGTCCGTAACCAAATACATTGGTGGCCATTCTGACATACTCATGGGTGTGGCTACTGCAAATGCCGAAACATACCAACAACTCACTAAAACAGGTCATTTGTTTGGTGAGACCACAAGCCCAGACGATATTTATTTGGCATCACGTGGCTTGCGAAGTTTGGCGGTAAGGTTAAAGCAGCATCAAGATAGTGCTTTAACTATTGCCCGATTTCTAGCAACACATCCGGCTATTAAAGAAGTGCTTCATCCTGCTTTAGAAACAAGTCCTTATCATGATTTGTGGTTGAGAGATTTTGATGGTTCATCTGGAGTATTTGCTTTTTACTTAAAAGAATCTGAACCTTCATATGTGCAAAAATTCTTTGATTCGTTGCAATTATTTCATATTGGTTTGTCTTGGGGAGGGTTTGAAAGTTTGATTTTACCTGTTGGGCAAGCTTATCGAACACATACCAATTTACCTAAAGATGGCTATTTAGTGCGCTTAAATATTGGGCTGGAATCTGTGGTCGATTTACAAAAAGATTTGCAATACGCCCTACAGTGTGCAGAACAAATGCGTGTTGAAAATGTTATATAGCCGTCTTAAAACCTAAAAGCTAACTTTCTGCACGTCAGCTGTTTCATGTGTGACAGACGCTATTATTTTGTTAGACCTTGGCTACCAGTGCGACCATCTATTACTTGGGATTTTGTTGCTGCGAAATTATGTTCGTTTACTGTCAGTGCAAAAGGGAATTTAAACTTTATAGATCATCTAATTTTATGAAAGAAAGCCCTATTAAAAGGGCTTTGCCGTGATTTAGTTAAGTTTTAAATACTCATCTTTTAATTTATCTAGGAAAATAAACAAGTTTTGGTTCATTTCTTGATAGTCATGATTTCTCAATTCCTCACGGGTATTAACAAATTTATAAGCAGGGGCTTGGTCGAGTTCAGTTGCTGAGTGTTGAATGAGTAGTTCAACGACTTCAGGCGTTAGCTCCATATGACACTGCAAGCCATAGACTAATTTCGAATATTCCACGATTTGCCGCGGACAACCTGCACTAAAAGCAATAATTTTGGTATTGCTTGTTAACCCGGGCATGTCATTGTGCCAGTGGCCAACTTCTGTCATTTTTCCTAAGTGTGAAAATAGAGAATCTTTAACGCCATATTCAGTCAGCATGATAGGAAACTTACCAATCTCTCTTTCAGGACTATGTTCAAATTGACCACCTAAAGCTTCACCAATGAGTTGTGAACCCAAACATATACCTAACACAACTTTATTCGCCTCTATAGCTTTCTTTATGACAGCTTGTTCTGCGAGCGAATTAAAATGAGGGCACATTTCAACTGTCGTATCAGGACTTTGTGGACCACCCATCACAATAAGAAAATCAATATTTTCAACTGTAGAGGGTAATTGTTCGTTTAAATACACTCTTGAATATGTCATTTCAAAGTTATTAGTTTGCCCCCAAATTTCATATGCACCCGGTGCTTCAAAATTTTCATGAACAATAAAATGTAGGCGCATAATAGTCCTCAAAATTTAAAGAGTGTAGTGATAGATTCATTGCTAGATTTAAGCCATCTATAGGTTACGAAGCCTATGGTCTAATGAATACATCCAGTTTTTTAAAGTTATATGGTCCAGTGAGAGTAGGGAGTGTTTAAATTAAATAAATTTGGCAGGAGCCTATATGCTTTAAACATAGTTTTAACCGAATTGGTTAAAATATATTAAAAACTAGAATTTTTTATTTTAAATTTAATGTAATTTATATTTATTCTAATAGAGTTTTAAAAGATAATTATGTTGTCCTATATTTGTGAAATGAAAAGATATGGAATAGATCTAAATACTAATAATATTAATGCATTTTATAGAGGAGGGCGGATAGATAGCCTAAGTTATTGTAATTAATAAATACCGAGAGTGTAAAACAAACTTTCAAATGATTATAAATATCATTTTTTAAAAGTCTACATAACAAATAAAATGTTATATGTTTAGATAATAATGTGTAATTATTTGTACAGATGTAAACAAATATTTAGAATAACCGTAATAAATAATTCATATAAAATGTTTGTATAAGTGATTTTTTAGTGTATAATTAGCTTAACTAGAAAAAAGACTTATTAGTTTAGTAAATCCTCTTTTAGTATCGAAGCTTTATTCATAATCCTCCGTTTTTAAGATCTTAAGCTCAATTCGTTATTTTTTCCAAGTTAAACCCGTCATGTCTCATGACTTTAAGTTCTTAAAATTCAATAGGATGTATATCATGTCTAACAACACAGCTACTGGTACAGTTAAGTGGTTCAACGAAACTAAAGGTTTCGGTTTCATTCAACAAGATTCAGGTCCAGACGTTTTTGCTCACTTCAAAGAAATCGCATCTTCTGGCTTCAAAACTTTACATGAAGGTCAACGTGTGACTTTTAATGTTGTGCAAGGTCAAAAAGGCCCTAGCGCTACTAACATTATTCCACAGTAATTATTTCTGTAGAATAAATAAAAAAGCCCTCTAAAGAGGGCTTTTTTTTTGTCAATAAGATTTAGCTTTTCCTTATAACTAGGCACTACGCATTAAGGCTGCTACGGCTTTTTCCAGAAATTGTAGAGTAACTGGTTTGAGCCAAGTACCGTCAGCAAGGCTTGGTTCATTTTGCATTGCAGTACGAATTTTTGTTTGAGTACTTGGGTTATTGCCAGCATAGCCTTGTAACATAGCAAGCCATTGTTTTGCTAAACGCTGCGCGCCTTCACTATCTGGTTTGACCTCGGCATCAATCAATTTTTCAATATCGACCAATAATTGAGGCCATTTTTTCATCTCACGAATGTAATTTTCTTTGAGAAAATTAAACTCATCATCAGATAAATAACGGGCAAAAATACTCAGCTTACTTTCAGAAAACGCTTGAAGTAAAAACTCAACAACTTCGGGTGTTACCCCTAATTTTTCCTGAAATTCAGGCTCGGCTGAATTTATGGTATTTAATTTAACAAGCCATTCTGGGTTAGCCCTCGTATTATGCTCAAGAGTTTTCATCCACTTTCGTGCTAAATCTTGAGCTGCTTCACTGTTAAATGGTTCACCTGCATTAAATAATGCATTTGCTGCCAGTGTTAATTCTTGCCACTCTTGATGACTTTTAGTACCTGCTTGTAAGAAAGTAAGTTTTTCAAGCTCTTCTTTTGTAAAGTATTTCTCAAACATTGCTATAAGCTCCAGTGTTTTTAGCCAATCCTCCAATCCAAGCTCTTCACCACTTATAATTTGAGATTTCAATTTGCTGAGTTGATTTCGCAAATTCTTTTGCTCGTTCAATCTCTGATCTATTGCTTGAATCTGCTGATCAATAATTGGTAGAAGTGCAAGATTGGGGTCTTCAAGAACCGTATGGATTTCGGCTAACGACATTCCCAGTCCCCGTAATGCTTGAATCTGATGCAAACGGGTAATGTCTTTACGGGTATATAGTCGATAACCAGCATCAGAACGGACCGAAGGCTGAAGTAAACCGATATCGTCATAGTGATGAAGAGCACGGACAGTAAGTCCTGTTTGCTTAGCCAATTCACCAACTTTTAACAGCATCTTTTTGCTCCTTCTTCCTTAGGCGTGTTTTATGCTAGGGGCTTACGTTACGTGAGGGTCAACTACTTTAGCTCAATATTTTTAATTTTTTTCGGTTTAGTAAATATTCAAATTTATTTTATTCATTATTGGACTGAACGACGGGAAATTAGAAATCCTTTTTAATATAAATTGACTTTAAGCCAATTTAATAATGAAAGAACAGATATTTAAGTCTTTAAAATTAGCAACATGTCGGAAATTAACAGATAAGTAGCAACCGATATTCACCGTCATTTTCAACAGGTGCTCTATGCACACACGGTAAAACCTTTTGAGTGGGATGGTCTACCGCCAAACGCCACAAGTGTCCCGTACCTAAATTTATAGGTTGTGCATTGGATTTAGGTTGATAATGTAAATCAAAGAAATACTCTGCTAAAAAGCTTTCAAATTCGGCTTCTGACCCGTCGTGTAAAGCTCTAAGCTTTTCTCTAATTTCTGGAATTAAAACTTTTTGTTCAACTTGATCATTAGGCACAATATCGCTAGCTGCACCGTGATAAGTACATAAGAACGTATCGGTTTCAATAGGGGAGCGATCAACGTGAAATGAATAGACATCTGTTGAAATAAAATCTAGCTCATCATCACGCTCATAATATTTAAGTAAGTTCAGTACAGGTGATGCACCCATATCAGTTAAGAGCTGTATGTCCTTTAAAATAATGTCTCGAGCCAAATCACCTTGTTCTGAAAGCGGCAGTGCTAATAAATCTTCAATAGAAATTTCAGTAATATTTTCTTTTAACTGAAGTTTTGCCACAATTTCTTTAAAGTCGCCTGCCAAATTTCTGACCCAACAAATAGCGTTCTTATCCCCCTGAAACTGTGTATTTACAAGCTCAGCAAAAGTAGTTACCACTTCAACTTGTTTGTGCTCAGAAAGTGTATTGGTCATATTGGAATTAACGTATAAATTAGTCATATAATATACACGTAATTCTATAAAAATATTGCCAAGATTTTGAATTGTACTTGGTATAAATTATTTACTATGAATAGTTATTTTAGAAAAGAAAATTGGATAGCAAGATCTAAGTAAAATATTGATAAATTATCTTCACTATCTATTGAAAAATATAAAATTTATAATTATTTGTAGTATATCAAGGGAATAACATCCTACAATATAATTAAATTAGTAAACTTAAAAGTGTTTAGTTCAAAAGATGTCAAAAAGTTTAAAAGCTCATGAGCGTTTAGCAGAGCGACTTGCAAATATTATAACCCGTTTAAATAGAGGAGAGCATTTAGACCCTTATGAATTGACTTTAGATTTTAGTGTATCTAAAAAAACTATACAACGAGATATAGAAAGGCTATCAATCGCAGGTTTACCTTTAGTTATAGATGAAAAAACAAAGAAGTTTTATTTAGGAGCAAACTATGTTGGTAAAATTAGCCCTCAAGATATCCAAAATTTTGCTCAGCTTTCTGGAATTACGGGTTTATATCCGAATTTGGATCTATCATTTCTAAGAGAATTACTCGATAGCCGTTCATCTGAAGTTTATGCGGCAAAAGGTTATTTTTTTGAAAACACAACTCATTTTTCAGAGCTATTTAAATTAATTCGCGAAGCAATACAAGGTCGAAAACATATAGCTTTTCAATACAACAGCAAGTTACGTACAGTACAGCCATATAAACTTATACATCACCACGGTAGTTGGTACTTAGCAGCGGTAAGAAATGATCAGTTAGGGCTACGAGCGTATCGCTTGAGTAGAATTGGCAAAGATTGCCAAATACAACATCATTTAGATCCATTTGAATCTGATATAGAAATAATAAAACAATTAGAAAATGAGGAGAGTATTTGGTTTGGCAAGGAAAAAAAAGAAATAGTATTGTCAGTTCAATATCAAGCTGCTGAACATTTCGAACAAAGACAGCTTTTTCCTGAGCAACAAATTATGAAAAAAAATGATGATGGAAGCCTGATTATTTCAAGTCGTATAGTACATCAAGATCAGATTAAATCACTAATTAGATTCTGGATACCTCATGTTAAGGTAATCTCACCTATTGAGCTCCAATATAGTGTGGAAAATGATCTAAAGCTATATCTAGAGATATAATCTATAAGTAAATTTGCATTAGAAACACTATATAGGACATAACCTGTCAACTGTCCTAATTACTATCATTTAGTATAGGCATTAAATATTTTTTATTAAAAGTCAGCTTTAATTTTAAGCACAACTTATAGAAGTGATGTAAGTGAAATGAGTGAGCAGCAAATCCAAACTCTTTGGAATGAATTTTTAAATCAATGGTCAGTAGAAAAAGTTCAGAAAATGACTCTGCCAGAGTATTCCCAGGTAGGTAATATTGATACATTTGGCTATTGGCTTGAACATAAGACTAAACTTATCGCTAATATTTTAGGTGGGTCTGCATTTAAATTTGGTATTTACCACAGAAATGCTTCTGATGAGAAAGAGAATGGTAAAGGTAAAATTTATGAGACTGACTATGCATGGTTAGAAAAATATGGTCAAACTAAAGAAAAAGCATTTGATGAAGTTAAGAAAAGAATATTGGAAACTATTAAAGCAAGTCAATTAGGCGAAATGGAAGCTATAGACCAGATTGACTTTTCTCCAGTATTAAAATGGAAAATTGCATATTTATACCAGGATCAAAAAAATCCAAATATTGTTCCTATCTTTTCAAAGACATGGTTGGATTTTTTGAGTGGAAATAATAATTTTACTTATTCCCAAGCATATAAGTATCTTTTAGGAAAAAAGGATAAAAATATTCCCATTCAGGAATATGGAAATAAATTAGCTGAACAATATTTAAATGCTAACCCTAAAAAGAGTGCTATGGAGGAATTTAGCCAGCATGACTCAATTACTTCAGATGATAACGAAACAAAATGTGATAAAGATTCGTTGATTAGACCATTAAATCGTATTTTATTTGGTGCAGCTGGTACTGGTAAAACTTACCATACAATTAATCATTCACTCAGTATTTTATTGAATAAAACTTTTGAAGAGTTAGATGAACTTTATCCAGATCGTACTGAGCTAAAAAAAATATTTGATCACTATAAAGAAATTGGACAAATTAAATTTATAACTTTTCACCAAAGTTTTAGTTATGAAGATTTTGTTGAGGGTATTCGAGCTGAGGCTAATGATAAAGGACTAAGTTATGATGTTAAACCTGGTTTGTTTAAAGAACTTTGTGATGATGCTCGAATGGAGTATGAAGCTAAGCGCTCAAATAGTATTCAAATAGAAGATGAAAGTATTAATCAAGCTATTGAACGATTAATAAGGAAAGCAAAAGAGAAAAAACTTGTTTTTCATACTAAAGCAGGCAAAGAAATACGAGTTTTTGCAAATCAGCAAGGCACTTTATTTGCCTTAACTCAAAAAGATATAGATATCAGTTTGTCGTTAAGACATATTCGTAATTACTTAAAATTACAGAATGAGGAAATTATTGATCAGAAAAGTTATGAATGGGCGATAGCAAAAGCTCTTCGAGCTGAACTAAAAGCTAGTGTATCTGCTTATGCAAAACCTAAACCTTATGTATTAATTATTGATGAAATTAATAGAGGGAATATTTCCCGTATTTTTGGTGAGTTGATTACCCAAATTGAAGATTCTAAACGTCAAGGTAATGATGAAGAGTTAAGTACAATTTTGCCTTACTCAAAAGAAGAATTTAGTATTCCTAATAATCTTTATATTATTGGGACAATGAATAGTTCAGACCGTTCTCTAACTGGGCTGGATGTTGCGTTACGTCGACGTTTTGATTTTATTGAAATGCCACCAAAACCTGAGTTGTTAAGAGATCAGGAAGAGAACGACATAGAGATTGATGGTATTAATATTGTGAAATTACTGACTGTAATAAATCAACGCATCGAAATACTATTAGATAGAGACCACTGTATTGGACATGCCAATTTCATGCCTTTAATAGTAGAACCAGAAATCCAAAAATTAGCTAAAATTTTTCAGCAAAAAATCATTCCACAATTACAGGAATATTTCTTTGACGATTGGGAAAAGATTGATGCGGTTTTAAATGGGAATGGAATGCTTCATAAAAAGTATGAGCTAAGTTCGCAAAATAGATTATTTAAAGATCAAAGCTTGATTAATCGTAATATTTGGGAAATTAAGGCTGAAGCATTCAGTGATGTGAAGAAGTATATTGCAATTTATGATGAAACATCCGAAGTCAGAAATGAGTTAAGTGGATTGTGATTATGTCGAATATCACTATCCGTGAATATGCATATTTAAGAGTTTCACAAAATCCTCCTCAGCAGAATCAGAAAATGGATTTTGCAGAAATTTCACAGAGTGGTTTTGATTACCTATTTCAACTGAATCAGGAACTGCTCAGAAATGGGCAGCGAATTTTAAAGTTAGGTAGAACAGCATCGGAAATTCAAGTACAGAATTTTGTTGGAGTTATTGAAACCCCATGCGGCACTGAAATTGAGATCTTACCAAAACATGCTGATTCAGTAGAGGATAATGGTAATGCTAGGGCTATCTTGATTAAAATCTTGAAACAGGTTTTACAGTTGCCACAGCGTGATACAGGTCTTGCCTCGATTGAAAAATTCAAAGTACCTCTAACAGACTGGTTCTATGCACAATTTTTAGATGCTTTGCAGAAACTTTATCGTACAGGGATACGATTTGATTATCAGCGAGTAGAGGCTGAAGAAAACTTCTTACGAGGACAGTTAGATACAGCACAACAAATGCGAAAACCTTTAACAAGGCAACATCAATTAAGTATAAAACATGATATTTTTACGTCAAATCGGGCAGAGAATCGGTTGATTCGGTCATGTATTGATGTGGTCTGTAAAAGAGCTAAGACTGCTGATTTGTGGCGAACATCACATGAGTTTCATTTACTGTTCTCAGAAGTGCCTCAATCTACAAATTATAGGGAAGATTTTAAAAAATGGAAAAATGATCGACTAATGTCGCATTATTCCGATATAAGGTATTGGTGTGAATTGATTTTAGGCAATGAAATCCCATTTGCTGTAAAAGGTATTAATCAGGCAAAAAGTATTCTATTTCCTATGGAAAAGTTATTTGAAAAATATGTAGAAATACAATTATCAAAGCAACTTGTAAAAGGAGCAAAGCTTGAGACTCAGAAATCTAGTAAATATTTAGCTCAATATAATTCAAAAGATATATTTAATTTAATACCAGATTTAGCTATCCAATATTATTGTGAACAATCAAAGTCTAAAAAATATTTGATACTTGATACTAAATGGAAACTTATTAATAGCAATAATATTGAGGAAAAATTTGGGATAAAACAAAGCGATATGTATCAGATGTTTGCCTATAATCATATGTATCAGGGCCACACATCAGATATCGTATTAATCTATCCAAAACATAAAAATTTCCAGATAGCACTAAAGCCTTTTGAGTTTAAACTTCATGACTTATTGAAGACTGGACTACAACCAAAAATTTGGGTAATTCCATTTGATTTAGAACGTAGTGAACTTATTTTAGATAATTTGATGATCGCTGGATTACATTCTTAAATTAAGTAAAAGCTACTTAGCGTAGCTTTTACTTCTGAATAATATTTATTAACACTGATTATTTTTGACAATCGCTATTACTTCTTTTTTATAGCTATCAGGAGTGTAAATATCATCAATTTGACAATTTTTCCCATCACACTGAACTTTAAAATCTACTTGAGAGTTTTCACCAAAGTTCTTTCCTTTAGCCCGAACTAACCCATTGTTAAGGACAGAGAATTTCATCTGGTTTACATGTACATCATAATCATTGCCAGGTATGACAGCAATTAAACTTGGATTAAGCTAATTTTTAACAGGTGCCAAACAATGCTTTACAGTGATGTTTGGCTTTTCTATTGTTGTGTATTTCGGTAGTATTCTTACTCTTCTTTCTGCTCGAAAACTAAAAAGCCTGTTCTATTTATAAGCTTTTTAGCCTCATCAATTTACTAGGACATATGAAACGTTACTACAAGCAAACTGAATCGGTAGTTTCTCAATGGACGACCGAACAAGACTGTTTTTTAATAGAAAATAATTCTCTTTCTATTGATGAGTTGAAACAACATCTGCCATTTTCTGAAGAAGAAATTAGGGTGCGTAGATCAGTTTTAGGACTGGTAAGACGCGATCAGCAAATGAGATCGTATTAATTTACCAAATGGTAAATTTTAATTGAAAATAAATGTTTCAAAAGAAGAGAATAATTTAAAAAATATTGCGGAGGATTTAACAAAACCATAATTTTTTTCGGTGTTTTTTTGGTGCAACTTACAGAAAGCTTTAACTACTTACATTCAACAATAATAACATTTCACTCCTTAACATTTGTTTCACCATAATCAGAACCATAAATCATTTTAAGATCAAAACTTTATAACAATTGAGATTGAGGAGGTTAAAAATGCCAAAATATTTAGCCGTGGCTGAAAAGGTTTATAAGAATATTAAAAAAGATGACTTATTCACCAATGACCTTACACAAAATCTGAATTGTTTAATCAGTCAGATTCGTAAGGCCATTAAAGGAACTGAATTCAAACTTAAGTTTAATTATATCGATTTTGATGAGCAATTAACTAAACCGCTTAGTGAGTGCAAGGTTAAAGTTGATGTAAGTGTAATGCCAAAGTTTGAAAATGAAGGAGAGTATTTACTCTGGTTAGCCAGTTTTATTGAACGGGTTACAGAAGGAGGAAAACCTAAATTCCCGCCAATTTCACAGTTAATCCCACACGGATTTAAAATGTCTAAAGAATCGCTTCCTGTGACAGTTGCTCCTCCAAAAGAAGAGCATGCAGATATGATCATTAATTATTTTAAATCTGAAGATTTTATGAAATCTAATAAAGCTCCTTCATAAAAGAATATAGAAGTATTCGTCCACCATACTTCTATATACCTGCTGGTTATACTCAGCGACCGCCTTCTGGGGCGGTTTTTTTTATGGGTATTGCCTCATTCACTTCTTTGTAAAAGTAAAACTGGTTTGTCGTAATTACTATTACACCACTCATGTTTTTTGAGTACAGCTTTGGGAACCTGAACCATATCTTTTACAGGGTTAAAACCCATTGATCCGTAAAAGCCTTCCAGTTCAGCAAAGGGTAAACAGTAAAGCTTGGAAAATTCCGAGTTTTTAATTAGAAAATCGACCACTTTACGAGCAATTCCTAACCCTTCATTGCCAGGAAAAACATAAATTCCACCGAGTTCACCGCTGTTCGAATCAATGGAGACAACTCTACCTTGACCAACAGTTTTCTCGCCAATAGAAGCTAGTACAATAAGTTCATCTTCATGTGATGGTACAAAATCAACCTCGGCATAACGTTCGTTTATAGCTTTGAGATCGGCAGCGTTAGCAAGTCTTAATGAAATTTCCATTACTCTTCCTATAAGTACTATCTGTAATTTTTAAGTTTGGCTTTTCGATGATAGCTATAAAACTCAAAATAGGCTAAATACTTTATCAAAGCATTTAAATTAAGCTTTTTATAATATTGATTGGCTTAATAAAGGGGATTAGTAACTAATCTCTTAATTGTTTCTTCAAGTTCATCGTAATGATGAATACTTGCATCAGAAAGAGGGTGTTCAAGAGTGAGAGTTGGGTGGAAAAATATTGTTTGCATACCCACTTTTTTGGCGCCTTCTATATCTGCTTTGGGATTGTCTCCAATAAAAATGTCATCGGATGGGTTACAGCCCAATTGAGTGCAAGTATATAGATAAATTGCTGGGTCAGGTTTTCTTAAACCTATGGCTTCAGAAATCACGATAGTTGAAAAATAATCTGTTATTCCTAAAGCATAAAAATTATGTTCTTGAAACGGTGTTTTTCCGTTTGATACTAAGCCCAATGTATATCCTTGAGCATGAAGGTTTTGAATGATTTTTTGAGCATTTTCAAAAGCTGTAGAGAATTTATTAAAATTATTAATATAAGACTGTAGCAATTCATTTGTATCATATCTTTTGATATTAAAGTTTTTAATTAATTGATCATAAACAATATCTTTCCAAACACTTCCATTGTTATCTAACTTGATGAAGCTTTTAATAAAAGACTCTTTTAATTCTTGTGGTACTAATTTGAAGAAGTTTACTTGCCAATTTAGAAATTTTATAAGCGATTCATTGCGATTAAGAATGGTTTGGTCTAGGTCAAACAAAAGTACTTTTTTCATTTTAAAATCTTTAAGAAATAGATTAATACTTATAGCGAATTTCTATCTATTGTTCAGTTTAATTAAAATACTTTTACGATTCTTTTCTGAATAACTCCAAATCAAAAACAACCCCTCATAAGGCGTTACTAAAAGTCTTCTAGTCATGATGGGTCTTTATAGTTAAGGATTTATAGAATCAACTGCTTGAAGTAAGCTTGTAAATAATATTGCTAGTTTTGACTCAGGTTGTGGCTCATTTCCATTTGCGGTAAATACTGCACAAACTTTATGGCCTTTTTGAGTGTTTCCAATTACTGAAAAGTTAATCACGCCGTATTCGGAACCACCTTTAAAACCAATTTTTTGCCAATTTAAATTTTTAAACAGTGGATTTAAAGAACTGTTCAGAGCAGGGGCATTTTGAACACTTTCAAGAAGAGGACAAATCTCATTGGCTGACATATACCATTCAGCATCTTGCCAAGTAGCCGATTTTCCAATGCTACTCACACTTGGTAATGGCAGTTTATCTAGCTCAGAGAGCACTTCTAAACGAGCCGATTTTGTACCTGTTTTAAACTTATTTCTGAGCTGTTCATTACTCGAATCAATCAGTTGAAATAGTTCTCGTGTGGTCAGCATAGGAGAGTTTCTAGGTGACAACGCTTCTATACGAGGCTTTTTTAATACCTCTATAAGGCTATCGGTCGCTGTGTTATCGCTAATTTGTATCATTAACTGCGCGAGAAGCTCGAGATTTACAGGTGTACCAGCAGGTAGGTTTTGTAAAACTCCTGTTGGTAATGAGCGATTTTTTTCTTTTAAAGAAACAATAGTTTCTCTTTTTAATTCGCCTTTTTTTATCGCATCTTCATATGCTTTTAAAACGAGTAACTTAAAAGTCGAGCCTACAGCCATAGGGGTTTTATCATTTTCAACAATCACAGGTTTGTTATCTACAACAACTAAAAGAGAGGTTTTACCGACTGCATTTTCATGTAAACCTTTGACTGTTTCATCTAAGCTTACTATCTTAAAATGAGGTGCGCTAAACCAAAGGGTACTAATTTGCCCTTGCTGATCTAAGCTAATTGAAACAGGTAATTCTCCTTTTTCAAAATCAATCGTTCCTGAACCATTAGAAACATTAATACTTTTAAGAGTGCCTAAAGATACTTTTAAGTCATCAACGATTTTTTGAATTTGTGTGATGGAAACTTGTCCTAAAAATTGAGAGCTAAATAAAGAAGCTTCTATGGGTTTATCTGCAAAAATTGATGAAAGCTTACTAGATAAAGTATCTATTTTTTGTTCTGCTGCTGCATGAGCAGTAGAAACAACAATAGGGGACACATTTAAAGCCATAACGCCTACAGCAAAAAATAAAGCTCTAGACGCGTACATTTTCTTAGTTAGAAAGTTCTTCATTCAATGTCCTCTTATACTCGGTCTCATCTATAATTTTTTATAAATGTCTTTAAAAATAAACGTTCATTTTGACCTATCAAAAATCATATATCTATATAAATTTCTTCGATTTTATAAACCAAATTTTAATAATAAAGCTAAATTATTTAGCCTTACTTTTTTAATGATCTAATTTAAAGCAAATGTCATTTTGTGTGCTTGACGGCAAGAGACTTGGACACTATTCTTTGCCTGCTGGCCACATTGCCAGTCGGTTTTAGCAGACCGTTCCGAAAAGCATTAAAAGAGCAATCTTTTAGTGACGAACCCTCGTGCCCCCTCTGCGGCGGAACGGGAGGGGGACACCTTCGGGTGTGCTGGGTTTTTTCGGCCAGTCTGCTAACCCCCTTTCGTTCTGCCACCATAATTTTAATGTCTGGCAGAACTCCCAATAAAAAGGAGTTGGCTTTGCACATCCATTATTTCTTGGCAGCCTATGCCAAAAGCTATAACGACACCACTTAAATCATCTTTAAACAGTTTGATAGCCTTTTGGGTTTTCAGACTTTAAGTCATTACGGCTCAAAAATTTGTATCAACAATAAAACTTGAGATGTGCCAAGCACAGTCTTTACGGCTTTGCTGTGCCTTTTTTCTCCCAAAAAAGTATCTCATTTAGAAACAACAAGAATTTATAACGGTAAAACTATGTCACCTTTAGTACTTTCTACACGTGCTTTAAAAGTTGTAAATAAGGGAATTGATTTATTTCATCATCACGGATTCCATCTCGTCGGTGTAGATAGAATTGTGAAAGAGTCTGAAATTACAAAAATGACTTTTTATCATTATTTTCAGTCTAAAGCGCGGTTTATTGAAATCTGTCTACTAGTACAAAAAGAACGGCTACAAGACAAAGTTGTTGCAATGGTTGAATATGACCACAACACAAGCGTGACAGATAAACTCAACAAACTATATAACTTACATATCGATTTAGAAGGGCCGTACTATCTATTATTTAAAGCCATTTTTGAAACTAAGAATACTTATTCAAACGCTTACCAAATCGCTATTAAATACAGAACTTGGCTGACCAATGAAATTTATAGCCAGCTTAGAATAGTTAACACTGATGCTTCATTTCATGATGCCAAATTGTTTTTATATATGATTGAAGGCGCCATTATTCAGCTTTTAAGTTCAGATAATTCAGATGTAAGAGAAGGAAGAATTGAGCGAGTTTTAATACATTTTAGTCAGACTTAAAGGAGTGTTAAGAAATGTTAAAAATTGTTTCTAATTATAATTTAAAATTTCTAAATTATTTTAGAATAAATCTATCAGTAAAAATATTTTTAGATGTATTTTTTTATAAAAGAATACTTATGTTGAAATTAAAAAATGCTATATATAACATAGGATTGTGATATTTTTGCAATCTGACCTAACAAACGAAATGTATAAGTTTATTTATTGCTTATACATTTTTAAGTAATTGATTTATTGTTCTATTTTTAATAATTAATACTTTATAAATAAGGTTTAATATAGAAAAATTAAAAAATTATTTGATCTTGCTCCGTTAGAAAAATATTCGAGTAGATAGAATAATTTTTTATAGTTAATTTAAATGTAAAATTAATTATTAATTAAATGGACAGATCTGTACGTGCTTTGTAAAATAATGCTAAATATAATTCAGTCCTATAAAGATGTTGAACAGTATTCATCAAGTTTTAGATAGTTTGGGCATTAGCCCACAGAAACGTGCTATTCACATTCAATTTACTTCTCCGATATTGAATGACCAAGTATTTCTGCAAAGAATTGATGGTGTACATGCACTCAATGATGGTTTAAAAGCAGAACTTTTATGCCTATCAACTAATGCAACGATTCAACTAAAATCTTTCATTGGCAGTCAGGCCGCTGTAGATATAGTGACGGAGCGAGGTGAATTAACTCGCGTTACAGGCATTATTACTCATGCTCAACAGGGCCAGTCAGATGGCAGTCTAACTTTATATAAGCTGACCTTAGAAGACCCAACCGCATTATGGAAATATCGTCGCAATTCGCGCGTATTTATGAATAAAAGCGTCGTTGAAATATGGGAAATACTCTTTAAAGAATGGCAAGTTAAAAATCCGCTATTTGCTGCAAGTTTAAGTTTAGATTTAAGTGGTTTAACAAAAACTTATGATGTTCGTCCTTTTGTTATGCAACATAACGAAAGTGATTGGGACTTTCTCACACGCTTACTTCGTAGTGAAGGGATTAACTGGCTGATTGATGAAGCTCAGCATATTGTTCCAAGTACCGATACATCTATTCAAGCTCAGAAACTCAGGTTGATTGATGCCAATAGTGAATATCAGCCCTTAGACCGTAAAACGATTCGTTACCATCGTAGTAGTGCAGTGGAGCAATACGACAGTATGACTCGCCTAACTGCCGAACGTTCTCTTCAACCGAACGTTATGCATATACAACGTTGGCAAGCAGAAATATTAGAACAAGAAGAAGGAGTTGGAAGCGTTCAAAGTAAGCATCAGCATAGTGAACAATATGACAATGCTACACTTGGCTTAGAGCAAGCTTGGAACTATGCGCCTGCATGGACTGGTGACTTAAAGGGTGAGGATGGTGTAACTAAATCTGGAAATCAACAAGTTGAACGCTTAAACCAGAACCTCAACAATTATTACGATGCACAGTCTAAACGCTTTATTGCGCAAACGACAGTCCGCGATGCCTATGTGGGTTACTATTTCGAACTCAATGAACACCCAGAAATAGACCAGCATGAAGGCTCAGATAAAAGCTTTTTGATTGTTTCTAAAAATTTCTTTAATCAGAATAACTTACCTAAAGACTTAAATGACCAAATTAATGGTCTATTGGCGAAAAGTAACTGGTCAATACAAAACCCCGAGAACAGTGATGAACGCCAAGCGAATCAGTTGATTTTACAACGTCGTCATATTCCAACAACGCCAGCTTATAACCCACAAACTCATAGTCCGGTTACTCATCCACAACGCGCAAAAGTGGTGGGTCCTGAAGGTGAAGAAATTTATGTAGATGAATGGGGACGTATTAAAGTCCGTTTCCTGTTTACCCGTAGTGATGATCATAGCCATGATGGGGGTGCAGGAGCCAATAATAATGACACCGATTCAGCTTGGATTGACGTTTTAACGCCGTGGGCTGGAGAAGGTTATGGTGCGCGTTTTTTACCGCGTGTTGGTGAAATTGTCGTTATTGACTTCTTTAATGGTGATATAGACCGACCATTTGTGATGGGCCGAATTCATGAGGCACAGCGTCATCCAACCAAGTTTGATAACAAAGGTAAACTTCCCGATACTAAAAAGCTGAGTGGTATCCGTTCCAAAGAAGTGTCGGGTGGTGGTTTTGGACAACTCAGATTTGATGATACCCCGGGCCAAATTAGTACCCAGCTACAAAGCAGTCATGGTGCAAGCCAGTTAAATCTGGGGAAACTCAGTCATCCTAAAGATAAAGCGGAAGGTGAAGACCGCGGAGAGGGTTTTGAACTGCGTACGGACCAATGGGGAGCTTTGCGCGCGGGACAAGGTTGACAGATCAAGAAATTAAAGCGAAATTATTTGAAAGAACTAGCGAAATAAAGAAATTTGGCAAACTACCTCAGCTCGATGATAATTATTTATCTTTTTTAGGTAAATATAGAGAAATAGAAATTACACCTGATATTATAATTTTGGGGTACGAAACAGCATTAAAAGAAAATCAATATCTTCATGAAAATTATCCTGAAATTAGTGAGAAAGTTTGGATAATTGGTCGTACCGGTCAAGGTGATGAATGGTTTATAGGTAAGGAAAAAAATAATATCTTGTTTTATGACCATAACCAAGGGGAGTATTTGAATATTAATCAGTTTATAGATATGAGAATTACTTTTGAAGACTTTCTTAAAATGGCATTTTCTTATCAACAACTTGAAGAAGAATTGGATATAAACGAAGAGCTTAATAAAGTTGAACAAGATCAATTTAAGAAATTAGTCAATTCTATTAATGAAGGTTTATATGAAAGATATCCCTTTAAATATTTTTAGTTTTTGTGTTGGGTTTTAATGATTTTTAGATAAAATATTTGATACTATTTAATTGTATTAAATAGGGAGTCTTAATAGTGCAAGTTTGTTTTAAAAAATTATTAGAGGAAGTTGGTGAATGTAATGAAATAATTTATGGTGAAGGATTCCTTATTAATCAGGTTAATTCTGTTAATGATGATCTGTTTAAAAGCTATTTAAGTTGTATTCCTGAAAATGATTTTAATATTGATCTAGGAGGGAATATAAATGATTTTTTAGGAAAAGATTCGTTAGACAATATTCAATATATGTTTGAAGATATATTCGATGGGGAAAGTGCTACAGTATTCTTAACACAGCATGATGTAAATATTGTATACATAAATCATAATAGTGGCGAGATAGGAGCATGTATTTCAGGCGATGAATTACATATCATTGCTAAAAATTTATTTGATTTTTTTTGCAAATTAATGTTATACAAAATTTAATTATTGATTTATATGACTCTAACCCTAGAGGTGAAAATGGAGGATATAAGACAGGTTTCTTAGAAGAACTAAAGAAAACCCTTATAAAAGAAAATGTAGTATTGGATGTAGACTATTTTTTAGAATTTTTTTATGGTTAAGGTATAAAGGGTATTCCAAAATTAAAAGTAGTACTTCTATATATTTGAAGTACTACTTTAAAATAAGATGTTTAATAGAATGATTTTTGAGCTCTTAAAAAATCTACTTGTCTAATTATATTGTTAGAGATACTGATAAAACTTATATCTACGTAGTAAACAAAAAATTGTAGATATTGTTAATAAATTTGAACTTGAAATAAATTTCTTGGGATACCAAAACATTAATAGTGTTTCGTATGGTAGCGGTCATGTACAAAGTTTAATAGTGAATGGTCAAGACCTTATTAGCTTTGAGCGTGATGATTTACACCGTGAAATTGTACGTCACTATGCCAACGGAATTAGCCAAGAACAACATTACGATACGATGGGACGTTTAACCCAGCAAAATATTGTTAATGGTCATGAGTTCGGTTATGAAAAGTTAGAAATCAACTTTAATTATCAATTAAATATCCATCCTCCTAAGATATAGGTATTACAATACTTTAAACCTAAAGGTGGTAGTTAATTTATGATTATTGATGAAATGACTAATAATGTTTTTTTAAAGAAATTGTATTCTGGTGATATAACTTCCTCTATCTTAATAGGGAGATTTAGTATTGACTTGTCAGGGTACTGTGATATCGAATTTCATGTGAATAAAGAACCAGATATTTCTGTTGAGAAATATGGAGTTTGGGGTGTTGATTATAATACTATTGTTATTAAAACTAAAGGGAAAATAACCGGAGATGTTTTGATAACTGAGTGGTTGCTTAATGGTTATAAAGAATTAAATGTTAAAAAGACTGATAATGGCATTATTATAAAGTCAAAAAATGGGAAATTTAATTTTTCTGTAGAATTGAGTGGATTGATATTTCAGGGTATTTCTGTTTATTATGATGGAGAGGGTTAGAGCATCATTAAAAGATATCTAAACTCCGTATAATATTCTATATGTAAAATTTAGTGATTACATTAAAGATAGTAGCACTAAATGATTGGGGAGTGGAGTGTTTTTATGATGAATAATCAAACATTAATTTTTGATGAAAAGAAATATCCCATAACATGGCGTTTTAATTCAGTTGATTGTTCTTTATCAGATGAGGATAAATATAAAATTATTTTCTTGATAAAAGATGAGTCAAAAAAACTTTGGGATTCTTTATTTTCGTTTAATAACCTGATGGAAATTAAAGAAAATTATTTTTTACTAGCTGAAAAAAAAGATTTGGATTTTGATGAAGATGATAAGTCGAGAGATTTTTTTGTTCAAAAATTGCAACCAACTGAATTATTAATTTTTTTTTGGGGAAGGAGTAATTGTGCAATTATTCCATCAAGTATACTTATAAAAGCATGGAGTGATTTTTTTTATCCCAGTGATGATGATTGTATTGTTTATCTAGTTAACAAAGGAAAAATTATTTTTTCATATGAGGAAACTTTTTTTTATGGGAATATTCTAACTAACAAAAAATGATGTGATTAATTTTTAAATTTAAGTCCAAACACGGATATTTCTTATGTATTGAATAGAAAGAGTAAACATCCATACTTACAGAGAGCATGGTAATGTCTTTACGACAACTCAACTATCAATAAATCTGACAGAATCTAACTTTTTATATCAAATAAAAGAAGTTATCTTAATTCTACTTGAGCACAAACTCTTAAAGTGCTCGTTTTTAGTTTGATTTTTAGGTATTTAAAATGAATAAAATGCATGTAACTTTGGCTGTAGTAGTCGGTTTAATTGTTGGTGGTGTGATCGGTGCGTTAGGTTATTCGAAAACTGCCGCACGTTATGATGCGATGACCACTGCATGTGTAATGGTCAATCAAGCAGTTAAACACGAGATTTTAAAGCCTGAACAAGTAAAAGAGTTAGGTGAGCTTACAGGTCAAACCCTTAAGAAAGATTATGCTTCTGTGGCATCAAAATTTAAGTTTTCTGAAAAGCAGTTAGGCAATGCTTCTGAAGGCTCGAATTGTAGCCAATTTATCGTTGGCGTAAACGCAGCGAAGTAATTAAGAGAAAACCCACAGCTTGTGGGATTTTTCTTATTGATCTGACCAAGCTGAATCTATGGCATGAATTAACCGTAGGTTCAGAGCTTTCTGTTCTAATTGCCAGTTTGAGAGTTCTTCGGCAGTCGGTTCTTGTTGCCCATCCGAAGCTGCTAAAAACCGTTTAAAGTAGTTTTTATAATGATAGGCTGAAACGTCACCTGTAATATCCGCAGCTACTAATCGACCCTTACACGCTTCAATCAAGCTCTGTAAGTGCTTCTCTAGAAACTTACCTTGATCCCAGTTTGTCATGACGACTTCGCTCGACAGCACATCCTTATCAATCGATAAATAAACAGGTAAGTTCGATGCTTTTATTTCTGTGAGAAATGCAGTTAGTAACTCATCTGGATGATCGAAGTTTTGCCATGCTTTCTTTTTGCCTGTAAAACGCACCCATGATGCATTTTGCTGAATACTCCAGTAATGCAGCTTTCCTTTATAGAGCGGTGACCAATGGTTTTCTACTGCATGTAGCCATCCAATATCACTTGAGCTAATTCCAAGTACATCTATTCTGGCAACTTGTGGAAGTTTACTTGCCCAATACACCCAGGAGCCACAGTGAATACCAAAAGGGTAACGCATATTGTCAGGGTGGTTATCACAGACAATCAGATGAATTGGCTCAGCAGATGGCAATCTTTCCAGTAAAAGCTGGGTAACATGGTGATAATCACCACTACCTAACAGGACACAACCCAACTTTGAATGTAAATGTTGGTTTAGATGTGTACGTAACTCGTCGAACTCTTTTAATTTACAACCAAAGCGAATGATTTCTTGCCATGAGGTGAGATCAACGCGTACAGCATCATCAGGATCACCAGCAGAATCATCAAAGTTTAAAACGACAGGTGTTCTGTTATTTACTGAACTCATGATCGTGTTTCCTGTTTAACATGCCACTGATGATCTGCTTCAAATAAAGGACGTAATTTCTTTAAAATAAAACGTAAGGCAGGTGAATGTATCCATACCAGATGTCGAGTAAATGTAAATTTAGCCCCTAGTTGAGCTTTGACTTCAGGGTCAGTCCAGCCTGCGATGTAAAATTTGAGGTTGTTGGCTAGGGCATAGTCTAAATTTACGAACCAGCTAATAAAATATAAATTGTAGTCTTTTGCGAGCGGGTAATTGAGACCAATATATTTATCAACCAGATTGTCTTTGTATTCATAACAAATGTTATAACCGACTAGGGTTGTATCTGCCCAATATAAAAAGACTTTACCGCCACTGTGTACATCTTGAAGAATTTCTGAAAAAAACTCAGGGCTGAGTAGGTCAAAATGTATTTCGCTTTGGTGATAAACGGCCAGATAGAGTTCATATAAATATGTTCTAAACTCATGATCATTAAAGCGTTCATCGCCCGTACATAACTGTTCAATGTTTAATTCATTTAAACTTTTGAGTTTACGTTTAAAGTTTTTACGGCGTGGTTTAGAGAGTCGAGAAAGATATTCTTCACGGCTTAAAAAATCGATAGGAACATAAGCTAAAGCTTGTCCTTCTACAGATAGAAAACCTTTTTTTTCTGCTTCTTGAATAAAAGTTTGACTGTAATTATTTTCAAGATCGCTGAGCAAAGGTGAGTCTAAAGGAAGATCTTTAATAATACCTAACTTAATTTTCTGGTCATTATTTTTTAAAAAATCTGCTATTGAGTCCAGAGGAAGTCCATTAGGTAATAAGCTGTATTCTGTGACCGTTGTCCCGATAAAACACGTTTTAAAATGAAGGAGTTTTCCCCAGATTTGATAGCCTGGTAATGATTTAATTTTTTTAAGAAGGTCTGTATCTAGAGTCGTTAATAAATCAAACTCTGTATAAAAATAAGGTAAAAAATCGCTAGGCGAATGAACCTGAAAACTTAAAGGTGGATGCTTTAAAAAAGCATCCACCACCGCCTGAGGTTCTAACTGATTCAGGTTTATAGTCATAAATTAATTTTATATTTCCCGTTTAGCTCGAACTAATAATTGGTCAAGTAATACCATCGCTTGATCGATTTCGGCTCTTGAGATCTCTAGTGAAGGTGCGAATGTAATTACGTTCTTGTAATAACCGCCTACATCTAACACCAAACCACATTGTTGACCTTGGTATTCAAGGGTACCTGAAAGACCGATATCGACCATTTTATCCAACAATTCTTTGTTTGGAGTAAAGCCATCAGCCTGACAAATTTCTGCACGTAATGCTAGTCCTAATCCATCAACATCACCAATTTCTGGATGACGTGATTGCAAGTCTTTTAGACCTTCTAGGAAATAAGCACCACTTTCCATGATTTGTTTTTCGTAGTCTTTTTCAGCCAACATGTTCATGACTTCAAGACCAACTGCCGTACCAAGCGGGTTAGAAGCAAACGTTGAGTGAGTTGAACCCACTGGGAACGTTTCAGGATTAATCATTTCTTCTTTTGCCCAAATACCGGCAAGTGGGTTTAATCCGTTGGTCAACGCTTTACCAAATGCAACAACGTCTGGCGTAATATCGAAATGTTCGAAAGACCAAAGTTTACCGGTACGGTAGAAGCCCATTTGGATTTCATCGACAACCAATAAAATACCGTGGTCATCTAGAACTTTTTTCAGGCCTTTATAGAAGTTTTTCGGTGGAATAACGTAACCGCCAGTACCCTGAATTGTTTCAATATAAAAAGCCGCAAATTCACTTTCACGAACTTTAGGGTCCCACACACCGTGGTATTCATTTTCAAAAAGACGTGCGAATTCGGCAACTAACTTATCTGCATATTCTTCTGGTGTCATACCTTTAGGACGACGGAACGGATATGGGAATGGAATGAACTGAGCACGCTCACCAAAATGACCATAGCGGCGGCGGTAGCGGTAGCTTGAAGTAATTGAAGATGCACCTAAAGTACGGCCATGGTAACCACCTTCGAAGGCAAACATACGGCTTTTGCCTTTGCAGAAGTTACGTACAAGCTTTAATGAATCTTCAATTGCTTGAGAACCACCTACGTTATAGTGAACACGACCTTGTACACCTGTTTTTTTAAGCATGTCTTCAGCAATGACTTTGCTGAGTTCAATTTTAGTTGGGTGCAAATATTGGCTGGCAATTTGAGGAAGTTTATGAATTTGGTCGATGAGCGCTTGATCTAAACGTGGGTTTTTATAACCAAAGTTAACCGCTGAATACCACATTTGTAAGTCTAGATAGGGGATATTCTGGTCATCAAAAATATAGCTGCCCTGACAATCCGTAAAAATTTTAGGTGGGTTTACATAGTGTACTGTATCGCCGTGTGAACAATACTTTGCCTCATCTGCTAGAAGTTGCGCTTCATTAAGTGGAACGCGATTATTAGAACTAGTTGCAGAAGCGCTTTCTTGCTTGAATGTATGATTGTTGTTCATACTTCTATTCCTTTTACGGTTGGTATTTTCAGTATGTATGTTTTAGATACAGAGGCTGAGTGAAAAAATTGGTTAGAGTTAAAAAGTAAAGGTAAGCCCCACAGCAGGTGTAATATCTGTGCGTTTTTTTACCATTGGACTTTTAAACTGTTCGTTTGATAGATAGTTAAATTCAACAGAACTAAAAGCGTTTACGTGTTTGGAAAGTTTGTAGTTGGCTGTCATGCTCACAAAAGGCGATATACTCTGGCCCGGTTCATATGCTGCGATACCACTGCGTTTACTTTCAGCATCACTGACGCCGTAGTAATACTGGTTATATTTTGCGTTGTTCCATTGGAAACCAGCTTCCGGATAGACGGTCAAATTGCCTTTGTCTAGCTCAGCAAGATAAGAAGCCCTTAAGATAGTACCTTTACTACGGGACAGGACATCGGTATTAAGCCGTGCTTTAAATCCGCCATACGGTGTAATACGCATATAACTTGCACCCGCTAGAACAGACCATTTGCGCTTATCTAATAAGTAAAGTTCACCACTTGGATCATATGAGTTGCCATCATAGTGTCCATCGAGGCGTAATTGATTTTTGTCATCTTTGAAGAGGTAATAACCGGCATCGTCGCCTTCAATATAGAATTTGTCATTGTCATAGAAAAAAACAGGTAAAATTGTTTGATAGGTTTTATGACCTTTATAAGCTTGAAAATTTACAGAATAGTTAAAACCCATTGTTAAATCTGGTGAGGAGCTTTCTTGTGCATAAGCAGGGCAGTAAAAACAACTACTGGTTATTGCTACTGCTATGGAGATTTTTTTCAATGGTTTAATCATAATCAGTCTTTCTAGGGTGAAAAAATAATCGTTTTCTGGTTGTGTTCTGTTCAAAATTTTCTTGAATATAAAAGTTAATTCTTATACAAATCTTAATGAAAAATTAAAAAAATCTTAATTTTGTATTTTTCTATTAAAACCCTTTAATTTTGCATAAAAATAGATTTTTGAAGAAGGTATAATGATTGATTGTTTATACATTTTATTTTATTAAATTTTTGATTTTTATTAATTATTTTTTTATTTTAAGAAGTGGCTCAACATTTTTGAGTTAAATTATTAACGACCTATAATTTTGTAAATTACAGAATAATATAATCATTTTTTCATATTTTTTTGAAATATTTTTAATTAAAGAAATTTTTAAGATTTCCCACCTAAAGTCAGACGGTGTTTTTTATAAAAATTCTTAAATTATTCGTGTGAGGCATTTTATGTTCATGGTCAACCAGCATTACTATACAGATCACACTGTACCTTGGCATATTTTATGTGACTTTGATGGGACAATCAGCTTAAAAGATACGACGGACTATTTGCTTGAAACTTATGCAAAAGCTGGTTGGGAAGAAATTGAGGAAGAGTGGGAGCAAGGCAAAATTGGTTCCAAAGTCTGTATGCAAAAACAAATTGAGCTATTAGATGTCTCTATTGATGAGTTGCAGCAATGTCTTGACCAAATTGAAATTGACCTCGGCTTTATTGAATTAGTAAAGATTACTGCCCAGTATAAAATTCCGTTGACGATTGTAAGTGATGGGCTTGATTTTGTTATTCGTCATATTCTAAAAAAATATAATTTGGAACATTTGCCTGTAATTGCAAACCATCTCGTTCAGACAGGTGAGAGATCATGGCGACTCGAGTTTCCAAATCAAGAAGCGAGCTGCATAAGTCAAAGTGGAACTTGCAAATGTAAGATTGCAAACCAGAAACCTCAAAATCAAATTATTTTGATTGGAGATGGGCGTTCAGACTATTGTCTAGCCGGAAATGCAGATTATGTTTTTGCAAAAAAATCTTTGATAGACCATTGTAGAGAAAACCATATTTTCCATACAAAGTTTGAAAACTTTGTAGAAATTTATCAACCCTTGGCTAAGCTATTAAGCAGTGATTTTGGAATAGACACTCCAGTGACGGTGATTACATGATAAAAGACAACTCATTCTTTTTATCGGGGAACCGAACTGGTATTTTACTTATTCATGGTTTGACGGGTACGCCAAATGAAATGAGAGGAATTGCACGTGTACTTCATCAAGCTGGCTATAGTGTATATGGCGTGCAGTTGGCTGGACACTGTGGTGATGTCGAAGATTTGGTAAATAGCCGATGGGAAGACTGGTTTAATAGTGTAGTTGCAGCCGCAGAAAAGCTAAGAGAGCATACAGATCAGCTATTTGTGGCAGGCTTATCGATGGGATCTTTATTGGCATTAAAGTATGCCTCAGCTTATCCTGTCGATGGCGTAATTGCCTATAGTCCAACCTTTCAATACGATGGCTGGAGCATTCCTTTGTGGTCAAAAGTGCTTGCGCCTATTGTTTTGCCGAGTGTTCATTATTTAAATATCTGCCGTAATAATACCTTTGACGAAGCTGAACCATACGGAATCAAAAATGAGGTATTACGTTCGCGTATTGTTCAGGCTATGAATAGCGGTGAAAGTAGTGAAGCAGGTTTACCGGGAAACCCGTGGCATTCATTGTTCCAGTTACAGCGTCTTTCGCGTAATGTTCGTAAAAACTTATCAAATATTACGGCTCCATGTCTGTTATTACATGCCTATGACGATGATATTGCTCACCGAAGAAATAGTGAGTTAATTTATGCCAAAGTGAAGGGTCCTAAGACCTTAATCTGGCTTTATAACAGCTATCACATGATCACGATTGATAATGACCGTAAACAAGTCATTGAAGAATCCATTCGATTTATTGAACAATACCAACATCCAAAAAAGCAGTCAGAGCATCCATCAACTCATCACGAACGTAAAACTTCACCTGAAAAAATTGGTGAGCTTTTATGAATATTGTGGTGTTCAGTGTATGGATGCTAACCATTTTGATTGATACTGTTGGGCAGTTGGCTTTTAAGGCCGCTGCTCATGAAAGTAAAACCAATGAAGGGCTTGAGCATTGGTGGTTCATGGCGAAACGTCCATGGATATGGCTCGGTATTTTTTGCTATATCTTTGAGTTTGTCGTTTGGCTTGCTTTCCTCTCGTTAGTTCCACTCTCTATTGGGGTCATGTTAGGCTGTATCAACATTGTCGTGATTATGCTTGCTGGGCGCTTATTCTTTAATGAAAAACTAACTCGAAATCGCTTAATTGGTGTAGTTCTGATTGCGGTCGGTGTCACTATTGTTGGGATTGGGGCATGAAAAAATTTTATATTATTGGTTTTTTAATATTAATGCTCTTCGATACATTGGCTCAAATCAGTTTTAAGTTAGCTTCCATTCATGCGATGCCTTTAACTTTTGATGTAGATTGGCTGTTCCGAGTTTTTGGACATCCTTGGATTTATGGGGCTTTTATTGGATATATAGGTGCCTTTTTTATCTGGATGAACTTATTAAAGCATGCGCCTATAGGGCCGGCTTTTGCAGCTTCACATTTAGAACTCATCACGGTCATGTTTTTGTCGATTTGGCTGTTTAATGAACCGCTAACATTTACAAAAGTTACTGGCGCTATTCTTATTTTTGCAGGTGTTTGCTTCTTGGCTAAAGACGAAGAAGAGAGCCATAGTCGGGCAGATAAAAAAGTTGCTGATGGCAAGTGTGGCGCCAAGTAAACAATCTAATCATGGATGATGTCGGCCTTCTAGTAAGTGTCGGCATCATTTCCAAAAGGAGTAATCACCATGATGGAGTTGAATGGTGTGGGGCTTGGTTTGAGACGTGACTTTATAGATTCGTTTCTAGCTGCAAAAACATATCCGGACTTTATCGAAGTTGCCCCAGAAAACTGGTTAGGTTTTGGTGGTCGACATGCAAAACTACTTGCACAGTGTGCTGAAAAAGCGCCGTTAATTTGTCACGGCTTGTCATTATCTATTGGAGGGCCGCATCCGCTTAATCTCGAATTTATAGGTAAAGTAAAACACTTTTTAGAACAATATGATGTACCAATTTATTCTGAACATTTAAGTTATACAAATGACGGCGGCTATTTATACGATTTGTTGCCCATACCGATGACAGAAGCCGCTGTTAAATATGTGGCTGAACGTATTTTACGTGTGCAGGATATTTTAGGAAAAAGATTAGTTATAGAGAATGTTTCTACTTATTTAATGCCGAATGCCGAAATGAGTGAAGCTGAATTTATCCGTGAAGTAATGCAACATGCAGACTGTGATTTGCTCCTTGATGTAAATAATGTCTATGTCAACAGTATCAATCATGGTAGCGATGCATTTGGTTTTATCCAGAAAATGCCAAAAGAAAGAATCCGTTATTTACATATTGCTGGGCATGAAAAAGTTCAGAAGAACTTATTAATCGATACCCATGGGGCAGAAGTTTGTGACCGTGTTTGGGAGCTATTGAGATATACCTATCAAGTGTGTGGAGTAAAACCGACTTTATTAGAACGCGACTTTAATATTCCATCATGGCAAGAATTAGAAGAGGAACTCGCCAAAATTAAACTCATTCAACAACAGGAGAGTGGCTATGAAGGGAAATCAAATATCCTTCCAAACCATGCAACGACAGTTTTGTGAATGGATTCGTGATCCTGATTTGGAAATACCTCAAGCACTTCCTGCTCAACGAATGCAAATTTATCGGGACTTACTTTTTAATAATGTCAGCTCATTTATTGAGTTAGTTTATCCGGTAGCTCGTGCGATGTTGCCAGAATTAAAGTGGCAACAATTGCTGTTAGAGTTCTTTCAAAAAGGTAAGAGCCGCTCACCTTTATATAATGATATTTCTTTAGAATTTAGAGAGTATTTAACAGAGCAACAGCATCCGATATTGCAAGAATATCCTTGGTTGGCTGAGTTATTGCAGTTTGAATGGCTTGAACTGTATTTAGATACTGTCGAAATTGAAAATGATGTTTTACACGAAAATTGTGCTTGGCAGTTAACCACCAAAGTATGGGTATTGGTTTATCAATATCCCGTTTATACGTGGACGACCTTAATGACGCCAGAACAAGTTGAACTTGCACCAGGTGCAGTAATGGTCTGGCGCGATGAACAAGATAAAGTATGTATTGAACAGCTTTCGCCTTTGTTTGCTATGCTGATTGAACAGTTAACGCAAAATATAGCGTTAACTGACCATGATATTTTCACACTCATTCATTCTGTACTTACTGACTTGTCTGAGCCTGAAATTTATCTACAAATTCAAGAACTCAAAAACCTCTTAACTCGACTACAATTAATTCAAATTCCCCATGATTTTAAAGAGGTACAAGGATGACTTCAGCCGCGGCATCACATCATGACGATCTAGGGGATCAACTGCATAGCCCAGCCTTTTTACAAGATTTAAGGCAGCAAATGATTAAATTTGCTTTTTTACAGTTGTCCTCACTTGCGCAAGCTGAAGATGTGGTGCAAGAAGCATTAACGAGCGCTTTTCAACATTTAGATTCATTTAAAGGACGAGCTGCGTTCAAAACATGGGTATTTTCTATTTTAAAAAATAAAATTATTGATGTACTTCGGCAAAAGTCGCGCTTGGTTGCCATGTCTGAATTATTTAAAGACGAAGAAAGTGAACTCAGTGTTGATGAATTATTTGATGCTTCAGGACACTGGCATAAATATGAAGCACCTCAAGCATGGCAAAGCCCTGAAGAAATGATAGAGCAGTCAGATTTTTGGATAATTTTTGAAGCTTGCTTAGATCATTTACCAGCCAAATATGCTCAAGTTTTTATGATGAGAGAAGTGATAGAGCTGAGTTCTAATGAGATTTGTAGCAAGCTAGAGTTATCTATTTCCAACTTTAATGTGTTGATGTATCGAAGTCGTACCCGATTACGCGAATGCTTAGAAAATAAATGGTTATTGAAGGAGGATTGTTCATGTTGACATGTCGACAAGCCACTCAACTTTTGTCTGAGAAACAAGATAGACCTTTGTTTTTACGTGAGCAAAGTAGTTTGCAATTACATTTATTGGCATGCCGATCATGCCGTCGTTATGCAAAACAGATCAAAATAATTAGTCAGCTTTCTAAAGCATTTAAAAATTTGGATGGCTAACTTTAGTTAAAAATTTATTTATTGCTAGCCTTAACACGCTAAAAATTCCCATACTATAAAAGTAAAGGAATTTTTAAGACAGGATGAAACGTGAATTTAAAGAATCTTGAAGCATTTTATTGGGTTGTGACTTTAAATAGCTTCAATAAGGCCGCGACTAAATTACAAACGACACAGCCTGCGGTATCTCAAAAAGTCACATCTCTTGAAAATGAATTAGGTTTTAAAGTTTTAGACCGAAGCTTGCGACAGTTTAAATTGACCCATAAAGGCAGAACATTATTTAAATATGCCGAAAAGTTTATGCGTTTAGAAACCGACCTAGTTGCAGAGCTTACTGAAAATCAGCATCTCACAGGAACTATACGTTTAGGCGTTTCCGAAACGATTGTGTATACATGGCTAGTCGAATATATCGAAAAAGTTCAACAAGAGTTCCCAAAAGTTTCAGTCGAAATTGTGGTGGATCTGACACCTAACTTACAAGAAGGGGTACGTACTGGGGACTTGGACATGGCCTTTTTACTCGGGCCAACGTTGGCTTTTGAGTGTATTGAACAAGCACTTTGTGATTTCGAGTTAAGTTTTTTGGCAGCGCCATCATTTAAAGGTGGAATTGGACAAATGTCTTTTAAAACCTTGATGTCACATACCATTTTAACCTATCCAAAAATTACCTACCCCTATAAAGAATTAAAGGCAAGAATGAAAGAAAAAGGGATTGATGAACCACTGTCAATTACTAGCTATTCTTTAGCGACTTTATTGTGTCTCGCCGAGCAAGGCTTAGGTATTGCGGTAGTGCCAACTTTAACGGCATTAAAGGAAATTACCGACGGACGATTGGAAATATTAAATACACCTATTCGCTTAAAAACCTTTCATTTCACGTCTATTTATATTCACGGTAACGATGTTGCCTTGAAAGAAAAATTAACCGAGGTTGCTGTTAAAGTCTCGGCGAGTGCTATGAAAAGGCTTAATGAGCAAATCAAAAAATAAGCTTTTTTTTTTGAGTATCATTTATTCTTATTCTTCCTTGTTTAAAAAAGCTGTTTTATATGTAAAACCATAAAAACAGCTTATGTACATCGATAAGTAAAATTTATCCTGTATTTTAGTTTGAATATAAAACTATAAAAATCAATTATTTAAAATTTTAAATTTCTGTAAAAAGTCTTATTGTTCGTAGGGATTAGCTATGTTTTTATTTTAGACACAAGATTTGATCACCGATTGTGTTGATTGGGGAATAGGGAATCTTTGTCATTTTAAAGGATTAAAGAATATCGTTTAGGACAAAAATGGTGTTCTTGATTCAACTTGAAAATAGCGTTGTTAAGCTCAAATGGATGAGGAACGCATTAATATGTCTTTACTGAAATCTTCTTTTATATCAGATCGCCAATGGGCCATTGTTGCCTCAATCTTTATGATGGCGACCTCTGCAATGGGGCCAGGATTTTTAACCCAAACTGCTGTATTTACAGTTAAGTTAGGTGCGGCATTTGGCTTTGCCATTTTAGTTTCTATTCTGATTGATTATGTCGTCCAACAAAATATTTGGCGAGTGGTGACACTTACCCAGATGCGTGCATCTGATATTGCCAATAAAGCCTTACCGGGTAGTGGTTATTTACTGGCGTTTCTGGTGATTTTGGGTGGCTTTTTCTTTAGTGTCGGTAATATTGCAGGTGCAGCTTTAGGTTTAAATGCACTTTTTGGTCTAGATACAAAGTGGGGCGGTATTTTAAGTGGGGCGTTAGCGATTTTAATTTTTGCTTCTAAAAAAGCAACGCTCGCCATGGATAAAAGCATGATCGTGTTGGGACTGCTTAAAATTCTCCTGATTATTATTGTTGCCGTCATTGTGATGCCTCCAGTTGGTCAAGCTGTACATCAAACATTTGCTCCAGATCATATCGACTTCGCCATTATTACCACGATTGTGGGCGGTACAGTGGGTGGCTATATCTGTTATGCAGGTGCGCACCGTTTACTCGATAAAGGTGCTGTTGGTCCTGAAAATATTGATGAAGTTGCTAAAGCTGCAACCAAAGGCATTGTTGTAGTAGGTATTATGCGTTATGTGTTGTTCTTGGCATTCTTAGGGGTGGTGGTGAGCGGTGCCCATATTGATTTAGCCAGCCATGACGCCAATCCGGCAGCCCAAGCATTTCAATATGCAGCAGGTACATTCGGTTTTAAATTATTTGGTTTAATTTTCTGGGCCGCGGGTATTAGCAGTACGATTGGTGCCGCATATACTTCGGTTTCATTCTTTACCGCCTTTAAAAAGAACTTAACGCCAAAACAGACCAACTATACGACCATTACCTTTATCGCATTGGCTTTATTGCTCTATGTGTTATTGGGTGCAACTCCGGCAGGTCTACTCATTTTTGTGGGTGGTTTTAACGGTTTGGTATTGCCAATTGGTCTTACAATTTTTGTATACGTAGCTGCGTGCCGTAAAGATTTAATGGGTAATTATAACTATCCAAAGTGGTTGCTTATTTTAGGTGGATTAACATGTCTGTTAACGTGGTGGATGGGTTATATGTCATTTACGACAGTGTTTAACTATTTGACCAAACTTTAAGCCAGACGACATGAATTGATAAAGGAATAATGCCATGTTTGTAGATTTAAATAGTGATTTGGGTGAAAGCTTTGGCTCATGGAAAATGGGTAATGATGACCAGATTTTACCTGTCGTGACCAGTGCCAATATTGCTTGTGGTTTTCATGCTGGTGACCCGCTCGGCATTTTAAAAACGGTTCGTAAAGCAGTTGAACTTGGCGTGACCATAGGTGCTCATGTGTCTTACCCAGACCTTGTAGGCTTTGGTCGCCGTAATATGGATTTGTCGCGTGACGAGCTTATTGCCGATGTGCTTTACCAAATTTCTGCGCTCGATGGTTTGGCTAAAGTAGCTGGCTCAAAAGTGCAGTATGTTAAACCACACGGTGCGCTCTACAACACCATTGCCCATGACCAAGCTCAGGCAGCCGCAGTGATTGACGCTATTAAAATGTATAACCCTGAACTCGTACTAGTTGCTTTAGCTGGGTCGAACTTAGTCGAACAGGCACGAGCTGCGGGTTTAAAAGTTGTGTCCGAAGCATTTGCAGACCGTGCATATAACAGTGATGGCTCATTGGTTTCCCGCCGTTTAGAAGGTGCAGTTTTACACGACTCGGCATTTGTTGCGAGCCGTGTGGTGTCTATGCTTAAAAATGGTGGGGTCGAGTCAATTGATGGTGTATTTACCCCAATTCAGGCTGATACGATTTGCTTACATGGTGATACTGACGGCGCACTAGAGATGTCGGTAGCCATTAAAGCCGAGCTTGTAAAAAACAATATTGAAATTCGCCCATTTGTAAATAAAGCATAAGGAAGAGCGCAATGTATAAGGATATTAAAGTCGACCCAGCTCAGCTTGAAGCCGCATTAGATGCACGTTTAAAAATCCGTGCAGGTTTTGATAAACCAACAGCGGGCATGGCTGCGGGTATGACACAGGTCAACATGATTTCGGTGCCAAAAGATTGGGCGTATGATTTTTTGCTTTATGCACACCGTAACCCGCAAAGCTGTCCAGTGCTTGATGTGCTCGAAGAAGGCATCTATGCAACTAAGCTTGCAGCAGACTCAGACATTCGAACCGACTTTCCGCGTTATCGCATTTGGAAAGATGGCGAAATGGTCGACGAAGTGACTGATGCAAGAGAGATTTATAATGCTCATCCTGATTTGGTGACTTTCTTAATTGGTTGCAGTTTTTCATTTGAAACCGCTTTACAAGAAGCAGGTATTGAAGTTCGCCACATTCATGACGACACCAATGTGCCGATGTATCTGAGTAATATCAAGTGTGAACCGGCAGGGCGCATTTCAGGAAATATGGTGGTTTCCATGCGACCAATTCCATCTCATCAAATTAGTGAAGCAGTAAAAATTACAGCACGTATGCCAAGTGTACATGGGGCACCTGTCCATATCGGGCACCCTGAAAGCTTAGGCATTAAGGATGTAAATAAGCCAGACTTTGGTGATGCTTCTCGTATTGAAGCAGGTGAAATTCCCGTGTTTTGGGCATGTGGGGTAACACCGCAAGCAGCAGTGATGAACTCGAAAATTCCTTTTGCCATTAGTCATGCACCGGGTTACATGTTTATTACCGATATTCCTGACCGCGCTTGGATGAGCTAAATAGCTAAAGAAGAATTAAAAGGATAAGCAAATGCGTTTTTTATCGGTAAACGCCGATTGTTTTCTAATTGAGCTTGCGAGTTTAGAGGAAACTTTGGCGTTGTACAATAAATTGCAAAATACGCAATTGAATGGAATTAAAGACTTAGTCCCCGCTGCAAAAACAATTTTGGTTTTTTTTAATGAGATCGAAACCAATTTTAAAACGCTAGTTGCTTCAATTCAGAGCCTCAAAGTTGATTCTGGATTTGAGCGTAGCGGCCAAGAAGTGATTGTGCCGATTCGTTATGATGGCGAAGACCTTGCTCAGGTTGCCGAGTTGCAAGGGCTGTCCATTGCCGATGTGATTAGAAAACATCACCAAAGCGTGTGGAATGTGGCTTTTATTGGGTTTGCGCCGGGCTTTGCGTATATGAGCAGTCCCGATAAGCCTTTTACCGATATTCCGCGCTTAACGGTTCCACGTAAAAAAATATCGTCAGGCTCTTTGGGTTTGGCTGGAAAATACTCTGGTATTTATCCAAAAGACAGTCCGGGTGGTTGGCAGCTTATTGGGATCACCTCGGAAAAAATGTGGGATTTAGAGCGTAAAAATCCTGCATTGCTGTTACCGGGCATGACTGTACATTTTGAGGATGTTACGCATAACCCAACAACAGTGACTGTGCCGCAGCAAATTACGCCTAAGGTTAAACCGAAACAATCTGTACCGCTGTTTACGATTACTGCGCCAAGTTTACAAATGCTTATTCAAGACGAAGGGCGTTTAAACCAGACCAATATTGGTGTTGGCGTAGCGGGAGCAATGGACTTGTCTGCAATGCATAGTGCCAATCGTATTGTCGGTAATCCAACCGATGCACCCGTCATTGAAGTTTTAAATGGAGGCCTAAAAGCCAAAATGCAGCATGCGGGTGTTATTGCGGTGGCTGGGGCTATTTCAAACATTCGTGTGAAATTTACCGATGGTCAAACCGCAGACTTTGCAAGTTATCAACCGATTGATTTGGATGAAGGCGATGAGTTTCAAATTCAGCCCCCAACAGCAGGCTTAAGAAACTATCTGGCCGTTCGTGGTGGTATAGACGTTGAACCAGTACTTAATAGTGCTTCGTTTGACAGCTTGGCAGTGTTAGGACCAGAACCATTAAAGCTCGGAGATACTATTTACCAAGGGCAGGTGAAGACAGCCAACATTAATGTAAATGAAGTGGGCAAAAGCGATTTGCCACGAGCTGGTGAAATGGTTGAGCTAGATATTGTGATGGGGCCACGCACAGACTGGTTCGAACAAGACAGTATTGAACTGCTCTGTCAGCAAGAATGGCTCGTGACCAATGAAAGCAACCGAGTTGGGCTAAGGCTTTCAGGTGAACAGCCCCTAACTCGCAAAATTACCCATGAACTGGAAAGTGAAGGCACTTGCATTGGTGCATTACAGATTCCACCGAGTGGTCAGCCCGTTTTGTTTATGAATGATCATCCTTTAACGGGCGGATATCCGGTCATTGCCTCTGTTGCTAAACACCATTGGGACTTGGTGGCACAGATTCCGGCAGGTTGCCACATCAAATTTAAAAAAATTGCCGAATTTACAGATTTTGAGAATGAATGATGAATACAGAAAAATTATTGATTGCTAATCGTGGTGAAATTGCTGTTCGTATTATCCATGCTTGCCGTGATATGGGAATTTCATCGGTCGCGTTATATGCAGATGACGACATTGGTAGCATGCATGTCGAACTTGCAGATGAAGCATGGGGCTTGGCTGGTGCGACCGCCAGTGAAACCTATTTAAATATTCCTGCTATTATTGAAGTTGCAAAAAAATCGAAAGCGACGATGGTGCATCCGGGTTATGGCTTTTTATCTGAACGTGCTGAGTTTGCCCAAGCCGTGATTGATGCGGGCTTAAAATGGGTAGGGCCATCTCCAAGTGCCATTGAAAAACTAGGCGATAAAATCGAAGCGCGTAAAATTGCTGCTTCGGTGGGTGCGCCGTTAGTTCAGGGTACGCAAGACCCACTCAACAATGCAGATGAAGCTTTAGAGTTTGCCAAGCAGTTTGGTTTACCGATTGCTATTAAAGCCGCATTTGGTGGTGGTGGCCGTGGTTTAAAAGTCGCGTGGAAACTCGAAGAAGTGAAAGAGCTTTATGAGTCGGCAGTACGCGAGGCAAAAGCTGCCTTTGGTCGTGGTGAATGTTTTGTGGAGCAATATCTCGATAAACCGCGCCATGTAGAAGCGCAAGTGATTGCCGACCAACATGGCAACATTGTTGTGCTTGGTACACGTGATTGTTCGTTGCAACGCCGTAACCAAAAGTTAGTCGAAGAAGCACCAGCGCCATTTATTAGTGATGAGATTTTCCAGCAAATTTTAAGCTCGGCAAAAAATATCTGTCAGGCTGCAAACTACGTGGGTGCGGGAACAGTTGAATACTTACTGAGTCGTGACGGCAAGCTTTCATTCTTAGAAGTAAATACGCGTTTGCAAGTTGAACACCCAGTGACTGAAGAAACTTCAAAAGTCGATTTGGTAGTTGAACAAATTCGTGTTGCACAGGGCCATGAGCTTTCTATTAAAGAAACACCAAAGGCACAAGGTCATGCGATTGAGTTTCGTATAAATGCCGAAGACCCAGCTCGCGGGTTTATTCCAGCCTTTGGTGTGTTGAGTTTATTTGAAGCACCATTTGGTAATGGTGTACGCGTCGATACAGGTGTGCGCACTGGTTCTCTAGTGTCTAGTCACTTCGACTCACTCATGGCAAAACTGATTGTGACTGGTCCAACCCGTGAAATTGCAATTGCCCGTGCCAAACGTGCTTTGAAGCAATTTAAAATTGAAGGTGTAGCTTCAGTTTTAGACTTTCACCGTGCGGTACTTAATGAACCCGACTTTACAAATGAATTTAATGTACATACGCGTTGGATCGAAAATGACTTTAAGCAAGAGTTAAAGCCGACTAAACGTGGCATTCCAAATCATCAACAACCGATGTTACTCAGCTACATTGAAATTGATGGCAAGTTACACCGTTTAGGTTTACCTGCGGGTATGTTTGCACAAGGCCCAGTAACCGCAGCTCAAGCGCAGATTGCCGAGCCAGAAGTGGGTGCCGAGCATTTACTTGCGCCTATTAATGGTGTGATTAGCGCTTGGAAAGTGGAAAATGGTGAGCAAGTGACAGAAGGCCAAGTGGTTGCCATTATGGAAGCCATGAAAATGGAAGTTCAGGTACTTGCACACCGGAGTGGTGTTATTCAGATTAGTGCAGAGAAGGGCGCAACCTGCCATGCTGAAACCATGATTGCCAGCATTAATTAAAATTTGAATAGGTTATTTGGCCTGAGAATGTTTTTAGCTTGATCAGGTCAAATCGAGTGCTTATTAATTAACTCAATCAGGCATATTTTAGGTTTTCATTAACCATTTTCAACTTGAAAGCCAGAACGGGTTATGAGATATTTGTCACAGATTGGTGGTATAAATATTGATCACTGTATTTGAAGCTCGCTTATGCGAGCTTTAATTTTTAGCCCAGTTTAAGCATTTCTCACTTAATGAACTGGCAGCATAAAAAAATTTGAGAATTTGGCACTCACTCACAGGCGAATTGAAGAAAGCGAATGAAAATTCTACCTTCATCTGAATACGATCAAATTCTAAAATACAGTGTCTATTGGCTCGTCATATCAATTGTGATTGGAGTCGTTGCCGGGCTGGCATCCACTCTAATCTTTGTGGCTTTTGATATTTCAAACAAAGTCCGCAGTCTGCATCACTGGCTCATCTACTTTCTGCCTTTTGTGGGCTTTGGTATTGGCTATCTCATTAAAAAATATGGTTCGCCAATTGAACGGGGAACACATTTACTCATAGATGAGATTCATCAACCCAAATCGTTTATTCCAAAACGAATGAGCCCTATCATTTTTATTACCTCAATTTTAACGCAGTTGTTTGGTGGTTCGGCAGGGCGTGAGGCGCCAGCGGTTCAGCTTTCAGGTGCCTTAATTGACCATTTAAGCTATATATTAAAAATCTCGGAAGACAACCGAAAAATCTGTTTAATCGCCAGTATTGGCGCGGGTTTTGCTGGGGTGTTTGGTCTGCCTTTGGCGGGTGCAATTTATGGTTTAGAAATTACCGCTTTAGGTAATTTAAGATACTCAGCTATTTTTCCATGTTTTGTGTCGGCGCTGATTGCATCGACCATTCCTGAGCTATTTGAAATTGTGCATCCGCACGTTTTTTATGTAATTAGCGAGTTTCCAGCCATTCATTTTGGCACACTCATGAGCTTAATTGCGGCAGGATTAGTTTTTGGTTTGGCTGCGCGCTTCTTTATTGCAGCCATTCACTTGGCAAGTGACCTCTTTTATAAATACATTCGTTATTTGCCATTAAGAACGATGGTCGGCGGTATTATTATTATGCTGCTTACGTTGTTCACTGCACATCAGCAGTACAACGGTTTAGGTACAGATAAAATTATTTCATCTTTTTATGTACCGATTGAGTTTTACGACTTTTTTAACAAGACTGTTTTTACAGCCATCACTTTAGGTTCGGGCTTTAAAGGTGGTGAAATTACGCCATTGTTCTATGTGGGTGCAACATTAGGGAATGCTTTAGGCGCAGTTTTAAACCTACCACTCTCATTACTTGCTGGCTTGGGTTTAGTAAGTCTGTTTTCAGGGGCGAGTAAGGCTCCGTTAACCTCAATTATTTTAGCTGTTGAGTTATTTGGAATGAATGTTGCGACTTATGCCATTATTACCTGTTTATTGGCAGCGCTATTTTCTGGAAATTGTGGGTTGTATCGCCGTAAAAAGTTGATGGATTGATTAAGCCTTTCTAAGGAGTTGAGTGGTTTTAGGTTGCTTAACTCCTATTAAATCTTCTTTTTTAATAAAAATGATAAAAATTGGCATATTAAATGCTTAATAAAAAGTGATAAGCAAATGAAAAGAAATGTAGTTCTATCTCTTGTTGGGGACTATAATGAGAAATAGAAAATTATTTTAATATTAAAAAAAGGAATAACTTAAGCAGTGTCAATAGTTATTATGATACTTACTTTTTTTGTAGGGTTACTTGTTGGCCGATATACTATATTTTTAATTCAAAAGTCTTTATCTATTTTTATATCTGCTGTTGATAAATTTTTAAATAAATACTTTGTCTTTTTTCTTTTAGCTGTTTTGTTCTTTATTTTATTCTCTCTAATTTTAACGGGAGGGTTTATATTATGGGGCATACTTTTTGCTGGAATAACAGAACTAGGTAAGCTTATATATCTATCAGGATGGGTAGTCGGAGCAATATTTTTTGGATTTCATCCGGAAGATAATAATTTTAAATGAGGGGTAACTAGTTAATGTAAAAATTAATATTAAAGAGGGTGTTATGTCTATATTAGATTTCGCTATTTTTTTTATATGCTTATATGGAGTTGGCTATTTTGTAGTTAAAGCACGGTGGAAGCTTCGCTATTTAGTGCCAATATGGTTTTTATCATTTTTTATTATCACTCTATTTATTTTAGCAATTTTATTTCCTAAAGATTGGACCAATGCGCAATTTTTTACTAAAGATGGCCCTAATCACTTAGCACTTTTTTCTTTATTAATATCTTCATCTTTAAGTTCACTTGTTACGTTTATTTTAATTTTGGTTGTGTGGGCTATTCGGCATGATGTCTTTTAAAGTAATCTAATTAAAGGATTATAGATAATTTATAATTTCATTAAATTACTATAGCCATTAAACTAGAACTTTAAATTTTTTCATGTTTGAGAATTTATGCTAAAATTCATTCGATATATTTCTCATCACAAGCAATTTAATATTTATTATGTTTTTTATTTTAAGAAAAAAACTTCAAAAAATCGCCATTATTTTCGTAGCAATCAATTTATTAGCTTGTAGTCATCAACCAGATTTTAAAGATATTTCTCGTTTAGCAGAAAGAGGTGATGCAGGAGCTCAAGCAAAACTTGGTGAATTATATGTAGAGGGAGAAGTTGTTCCTCAAGATTATAAAAAGGCCTTTGAATGGTATAGTAAAGCTGCTAATCAAGGAAATGCAGAGGCACAGAATAACTTGGGAGCAATGTATGCTCTTGGACAAGGGGTAGAGCAAAATTATAAAAAAGCATTCGAATGGTATAGCAAAGCTGCTGCACAAAATAATCTTGCAGCACTTTATGCACAAGGTAAGGGCGTAGAGCTAAATAATAAAAAAGCCTTTGAGTTATATAGCAAAGCGGCTGAGCAAGGAAATGAAAAAGCACAAAATAACTTGGGGGCCGTATATGCTCTTGGGATAGGTGTAAATCAAGATTATAAAAAAGCGTTCGAATGGTATAGCAAAGCTGCTCAACAGGAAAATGATGAAGCGCAATTTACAGTAGGGATGATGTACTATAAAGGTGAGGGTGTACCGCAAAACAATGAATTAGCCGAAAAGTGGCTAAGAAAAGCAGCCGAAAATGGCAATAAGGATGCCTTATCACTATTTGAAGAATAGCCATTTTTCTATGATATGGACTTGCTGTTTTGTGGCTTCAATTAGGTGAGGAGAATTCTCTAAAGTCCATGTTTCATCGCACCAATCGCAAGCATCGTAGAAAGATTCGAGCCAAGTAGGGTAATAAATTATGTTGTCTGGAAGATTTCTTGGTGCGCCCATAAAACCTGTTTCTAAATTATTGAAAATAGTACATAGCTGAACTGGGCTTAGGTTGTTTTCTTGATAATTATTTAAAATATCTAAAAAAAAATCGAGCTGCTAATATTTCTGCTTCAATACAATTATATGAAAAAATAGGATCTGTTAAGTTTACGATTCGCAGTAATAAAGAATTATAATCATTAAATGTTAGTAGTAATTCGGTAAAAAAATCTATGTGAACATCTTCATTTTCTTTAATGTATTTATTAATCTTTTCCGTTCTTTCTTGAGCTGAATATTCTCCATAATAGAACTCGATATATAAAGTCTTTAATGTCATTAGTTGAATCTAATTATTTTGTAATGAAAATATATCATACTAAAAATATTAGAAATTTCATAATGATCTAAATTATAACTTAAACCTATTAAATAAATTTTATTCCCCAACCGCCCTACTTTAATACGATTGTCATTTCCCACGCTTGACGATAACAAAAGTGAATACTATGCTTTTCTCGGGTAGAGTGAAAAGGGGACATCTTTTGATGTGCCAGATTCTAGATGTCTGGTCTGCTAACCCTTCTTCATTCTATCTATCACTATCATTATTTTGTAGAGATTAAACTTTATATTCATTTATATCTGAGTTTACTTTTAATAAATTTTTACCTATCGAAATTTTATATTTTTTAATTTTTATAACTATTTTCTATATACCCATATTCAATTAAGTTTAAAATCTAACTGAAATGCTCGAACTTAATACAAACTATATTTTCTGCGCTTGACGACAAGAAAAGCGAATACTATCCTTTGCGGGCTGGCCTACATTGCCAGTTGGTTTTAGCAGACCATAAGCCAAAGTACACGAAAAAGTCTAACTTTTTTGTGGAAATCCCTGCGTGCCCCCTCTGCGGCGGAACGGGAGGGGGACACCTTCGGGTGTGCTGGATTCTTTGGCTCCAGTCTGCTAACCCTCTTTCGTTTCGCCACCATTATTTAGCAGTAATGCGGTGAAACTTCTTTTATAGCCAAAGGAGTTCGCTCGTGCGTACAAATTCTTCTCAATTTTTGGCCTTTGCCAAAATCTCTCTATTTATACCGTTTAAATACTCTCTAAATCGGTTTAATCGACTCTAGGTTTTCTACACCTTAAGAATCGTTACGACTCAAAAATCATAGCAACAATAAACCTGAGATAGGCGAGCACACCTTTATTGTGCCGCTTTTGCATGCCTGTTTTTAGCACTCAATTTAAGAGTGACGGCATTTCTATCTCTTTTACATACAACAAAAAATTATTTTAAACGGTATAACTATGCCAAATTTAGAAGCTTCATTTAGAGCACTCAGAGTGCTTCATACAGCAAAAGATTTATTTATGGAGTATGGATTTCACAAAGTCGGTGTTGACCGAATTATTGCCGAATCCAAAGTGAATAAGGCCACGTTTTATAAACATTTTCATTCAAAAGAAAGGTTCATTGAAATGTGCTTAACCTTTCAAAAAGATGGGTTAATAGAAGAGGTGTTATCTATTATTCATTCATATCGTGAACTTATGGTATTTGATAAGCTAAGAAAAATATTTTATCTCCATGCCAATCTCGAAGGACTGTACCGTTTGCCTTTTAAGGCCATTTTGGAGATTGAAAAGTTTTATCCAACTGCTTACAGAGTGGTGGTGGATTATAGAAACTGGTTAGTGACCCAAATACATGACCTACTTTTAACTATTAAACCCACAGCTTTAATCGAAGATGCTCACATGTTTTTATTTGAGATTGATGGGGCAATGGTTCAGCTTTTAAGTAAAGAGGAAACAGATGAACGAGATAAATTATTAGAATATTTTTTAATAACCCTATCTTAGTATTCAATCTAAAATGAGAAAGCCCATCATTGGGCTTTCTTATGATATTGGCTTCTTAAAATTTAAGTTTTTTAAGTCCACGGCTCACGCCATTTTGTAAGGCCGCTTTAATAATCGGGCCAATAAAAGGAACGCGGCCTTTAAAGCTGATAGTGTAATTCAAACGAGTTCGGTTATTTCCCAAGTCAGTAAATTGCATCACACCACGATGTGCCTTAATTGGGCTAATGCCACTTGTGATCGCGTACTCGATCAGTTCATTTTCTTTATAGACTAAATTTGTTTCAACAAATGAAGGTGTAAACGGAATAGTCATCTTGCGAGCAGAGCCAACACCATTGCGTGCATCCTTTCCATTACTAATGCGAGTAACTTTAGCAGGGGCAAAAATTTTGCTTAAATTTTCGTGTTCACTTAAGGTCGCAAAGACTTTATCTATGGGTGCATCAAATTCTTGTACGATGTTGATTTTTTGAGTTTTTAACATCTTGTTCCCTCTAAAATAAATTTGACATGAGTAATTGTCAGAATTTGGATATTAGCACGCTTTTCACTAGGGTGGAATTCTAGTTCGTCGGAGTAACTCCGGATAAAAACTAAAAATCCTAAATAGAGTTTATTTAATCATTTGCTTTTTATAATGACTTGGAGCAACGCCAGTCCAACGTTTATAAGCTTGAGAAAAAGTAGATAAATCTGAGAAGCCTAATATTTCTGCCACTTGGCCTAAATTTAGATTTTGCGCTAAAAGGGAGTCGGCACGTCGATGCAAGGTTTCATTTTGAAGTGCTCTAAAAGAGATATTCTCGTCTTGTAACCTCCTTTTTAGCGTCCGTTCGCTCATATTTAACTTATTTGAAATCTCTTTAATATTAAGTAATGTGCCAGAAGGAGCGTTCATTAAAAAATCGCGGACAATCATTGTGGTTGTTAAGGTGGTATGGCGTTGGCTAATAAGCTCCATACACAGCCTTTCACACATAGCAGCAGTATTCGGTTTTGCATGGGGTAGAGTGTGGAGTAATTGCGAACTATTAAATTTTAAAATGTTTTCTTTTTGATTAAATTGAATTGGAGCGCCTAAATATTCTTTAGGTATATTTAACAAACAAGACTCAGGTTCACCATATTTAAGATGAAATGCATCTAATTGAAATGAACCTTCATAAATATCGCTAATAACACGAAGAGTTGCAGCCATCGCACGTTCAAGTACAAACCGTTGTAACTCCTGTGTTAGGCCCACAGGTTCAGTAAAGCAAATCATGCACTCTTTATTTTTTTGCTGAAAATTTATTTTAACAAAGGTATAGGTGAGGGCCAGATAACGTTGCACAAGTTGCATTGCTTCTAAACCTGTTGCACTACTCATTAATGCGTAACCCAAAATCCCATAAGTTGTCAGTTGGTGGTTAAAACCAGTAATGAGACCTAAACCTGCGGTGTGCGCAGATAAAATTTTAATTAAATTATTGATAACACCCAGTTCTTCATCGGGTGTAACAACACTGTTAGTATCATTTAAACGAGTTAGGGTTAAACCAGTGCCGGCTAACAGATGTGTTCTTTGAATGTTTAATTGATCACCTAGTTCTAATAATAGCTGTACGCTAGATGGAGCTCGTAAATAATCTTGAAACTCTAACATCAGTTGGCCTAAAAACTAAAATGCGTGTCCCAATCTAGCATGGTTGATGAGAAGACTAAAGCCTAATATTTATTCATCAGATAGCAACGAGTAGTAAAACAATGAATACCGTTCAACCAGCAAAGCCGATAAATATGATGCGGCAATTAATGAGTAAATTAGGTGTAATTGGCCTAATGGTATGTGTAACAGGTGTATCTTCAGCTCAAGAAATAAAATCAGGAGAGTCTGTCATGGGTTATCAAAATCAAGCAGCTTGGCAACAAATTGAACAATTCCTTCCTCAAGAATTTCATATTCCTAAAGACCAGTTACCCAAAGAAGAATGGTGGTCTTGGAATGGTCATAACATCCATTTGGATACTTACCGTAATCCCAATGCCAAAATTAAAGTGATTTTATTTCACGGTGTGGGGACCAATGGTCGACAAATGTCGATGATTTTAGGAAAACCCTTGGCTGATCGAGGTTATGAAACAATTGCTGTAGACATGCCCGGCTATGGTGTCACTCAAGTTAAAAAGAGTAAGCCGATTAGTTATAACGATTGGGTACACAGGCAGGTAGCGATTTAATTGATGTGGAATTGGCCAAAGATAATCGTCCAGTTGTACTGTATGGCTTAAGTGCTGGTGGTATGCTGACTTACCATGTTGCTGCCAAAAATAAAAAAGTTAAAGCTATAGTTGGAATGACCTTCCTTGATACAAGCAATCAAAAAGTGAAAGATACTGTAGCAAGCAATTTGTTTATGAGTCGGGTAGGTACGCCAATTACACATTTAACTGCTAAAACGCCGTTAGCATCAATGCGTGTTCCAATGAGCTGGGCAAGTAAAATGAGTACTTTGGTGAATAATAAAGATGCCTTAAAGGTCTTTATGAAAGATAAAACTTCAGCAGGTAACTCGGTTTCTCTGACCTTTTTAGATTCATATATACATTATAAACCTGAGGTTGCACCTGAAGACTTTGACGTATGTCCTGTCTTATTGACCCAACCTGAAAAAGACCGTTGGACACCACTTGATTTAAGTACGCCTTTTCTTAGCCGTATTCATAAAGTGCCGGTAAAAACTGTGATATTGGAAAATGCAGGCCATTATCCATTAGAGCAACCGGGGTTATCTCAAATGGTTGATGCAATAGATAGTTTTTATACAACAACAGTGAAATAACGGGTAGGTTCTTACCCGTTTTTTAAATTTTAAATATAGAGGGCAAAGTGAGCTCAAATCACGTCTGACCAAGAAAAAGTTAAGAAACTATATTTTACTTTTATTGTTACTTAAACATAGATCACTTTGCATTTGAGCTATAAGCCTTACGTGAAAAGTAAGAATCGTTGCAAACCGTAAAGAAAGCCTCCTCATAATCAAATGACATGATAGGAAATTGAGGAATAATAAATGCGCGCTCTTACTTACCACGGTGCCGAAGACGTTCGAGTTGAAACGGTTGCAGACCCTATTATTCAAGAACCAGATGACATTATTTTACGTGTAACCGCCACAGCAATATGTGGCTCCGACTTACATTTATATCGAGGCAAAATCCCAAAGACTGAACATGGCGATATTTTTGGGCATGAATTTATGGGTATTGTCGAAGAAGTAGGCCCCGCAGTCACTCACGTGAAAAAAGGCGACCGTGTAATTGTGCCTTTTGTGATTGCTTGTGGTGAATGTTTCTTTTGCCAACTTGACCTGACCGCTGCCTGTGAAACCACCAATACAGGGCGTGGTGCAAATATTAATAAAAAGCAAATTCCACCTGGTGCAGCTTTATTTGGTTATAGCCATTTATATGGCGGAGTACCGGGCGGCCAAGCAGAATATGTTCGTGTCCCAAAAGCCAATAAGGGGCCTTTTAAAGTGCCCGGTTCATTGTCAGATGAAAAAGTACTTTTCTTGACCGATATTTTACCTACCGCTTGGCAGGCAGTGACCAACGCTCAAGTTACTCGTGGTTCAACCGTTGCAATTTATGGCGCAGGGCCAGTCGGACTATTAAGTGCCGCTTGTGCCAAGATGCTTGGCGCAGAAAAAATATTTATGGTCGATCACAATGAATATCGATTGAACTATGCGGCGGCAACCTACGGCGCTATTCCAGTTAATTTTGATGAAGTCGATGCGGCCGAATTTATTATTCAAAATACCGACAATTATCGTGGCGTCGATGCAGTGATTGATGCCATTGGTTTCGAGGCAAAGGGCAGTGTTATTGAAACAGTCCTGACCAATTTAAAACTTGAAGGTTCAAGTGGCGCAGCGCTTCGTCAATGTATAGCCGCGGTTCGCCGTGGTGGTGTGGTGAGTGTACCGGGTGTATATGCAGGTCCAATTCATGGCTTTTTATTTGGTGATGCTTTTGATAAAGGACTGACTTTTAAAATGGGCCAAACTCATGTGCATCAATATTTACCGCTTTTACTAGAATTTATTGAGCGTGGTGACTTGTCACCTGAAACGATTATTACCCACCGAATGAAATTAGAAGATGCCGCAGAGGGTTATCGTATTTTTAATGAAAGAGAACAGGAATGCCGTAAGGTAATTTTGATTCCTTAAATCCTTCAGTTTACAGTTTCACTTTAAAAGCCTCTTACTAAAAGGGGCTTTTCTATTTTGAAATGCACAATTTTTAGTGCAGCTTTTTATTTTCCATTCTAAAGCGCACCCAATTTGCCCAAATTGAGTATTACTTTTTACCAAAAACGTAATACTAAGCTGGCATGTCCTTTGCATAGTCTTAAGCAATCAAAAGTGATCTAGGGTTCCGATACTTTACGTATGACTGGACCGAGAGTTCACGGTTCCTAGCGAACTACACGGAGGGATAAAAGCCCGGGAGGAAGTCTAAAACTATCCGACAGGAGTGGCTATGAACACTGCAAGTTATCATAACAATCAGGCGATTTGGACCGAACTTTTACCCGGAGGACATCACTGGTCGGGTCGTATTCAAAAAGGAACTATTCTTAGATTTACATCGCTTGGCGCTCAGGCAAATGTTTCTTTGTTTTGTGTAAATGCTGCCGATGTGCTTGAACGTTTCAATATGCCCGACAGTTTAAAAGGGCAACACACCGCCTATTTAAAAGCTTCCAATGTGCTGTACTCAGACCTTGGCCGTGTCATGGCTTCTATTGTTCATGATGGTCATGGCTGGAACGATGCACTTTGTGGCCCAAGCCGACCAGAACAAATTGAAAAGCAATTTGGAACGCGCACCTTTCAAGATGCCCGCAATGATATGTACCAAAATGGCTTAGACAGCTTACTCATTGAAATGTGTAAATACGGACTTGCCAGCCAAGACCTGAGTGCCGCCGTTAACCTATTTTCTAAAGTTGTGCCTGATGAAAACGGGGCTTTGTCTTATGTCAGTTCTGACAACACCAATCAAACTATTGAACTGCGTTTTGAAATGGACTGCTTGCTATTTTTATCTGCTGCGCCGCACGGTTTAGACACCAGCCCAAGCTATCAACCTGCCGATATTCAACTCAGTTTATTTAAAGCCAATTCTCTAACAGACAGCGATATTTGTCGTGATGCATGTTCGCAAAATCAGCGTGCGTTCCAAAACACAGCCCGCTACTACGCATTTAGCAATATTTAAATCAGGAGAAGCATCATGACAGTTTTACAATCATTTGAAAAAGCAGTTTTAAATGAAGTTTGTCCTGCGGGTGAAGCATGGATGTGCGAGGTTAAAAAGGGTCAATATTTCCGAATTATTGACCTTGAGGGAAACCAAGCGGTCGATACTTTGTTTATGAGTGCCGAAAACCCGACTGAGCGTTATAGCGCAATGGATACTTTGGCTATCAACCAACAAATCTATTTAGAAAAGGGCACCAAGCTCTATAGTAACTTTGGCCGTCCAATTGCCGTTATTCATGATGATAACTGCGGTCGTCATGACACCATTGGTGGTGCCTGTTCATGTGAAAGTAATACGGTTCGCTATGCACATGAAACCTACCCAATGCATAGTTGCCGTAACAACTTTATGTATGCCTTGGCAAAACACCCGATTGCAAAAAAGCATGGCTTAAATGTCCGTCACATCGGTCCAAACATTAACTTTTTTATGAATGTGCCTGTGACGCCAGATGGTCAGCTTAAATTTGATGATGGAATTTCAGGACCGGGTAAATATGTCGAAGTTCGGGCAGAAATGGATCTGATTGTTTTAATTTCCAATTGTCCGCAGCTCAATAACCCATGCAATGCCTATAACCCAACCAAAATTCAACTGGTTGTCCGTGAAGCGGAAGGGGTATAAGCATGTTTAAAAAAGTTCTGATTGCTAACCGCGGTGCAATTGCCTGTCGCGTCATTCGCACTCTTAAAAAACTCGGGATCGCTTCGGTTGCGGTTTATTCCGAAGCTGACCGTGATTCTTTACACGTGACTTTGGCCGATGAAGCTTTTCTGATTGGGCCTGCACCTGCCAATCAAAGTTATTTAAATATTGAAAACATCCTTGAGGTTGCTAAACAGTCGGGAGCAGAAGCCATTCACCCCGGTTATGGCTTTTTATCTGAAAATGCCGAGTTTTGTGATTTGTGCGAAAGCCAAGGTATTGCGTTTATTGGGCCAACTTCAAGCCAAATGCTCGACTTCGGTTTAAAACATACCGCGCGTGAGCTGGCTATTAAAAGCAATGTGCCTTTACTTCCGGGTAGCTCATTACTTGCCAATGAAGCCGAAGCCTTAACTGAAGCAGCCCGTATTGGCTATCCGGTCATGCTGAAAAGTACCGCGGGCGGCGGTGGTATTGGTATGCGTCTGGTCTGGAATGAAACCGAGTTAAAAGATGCCTATCAAACCGTGTCTTATTTAGCGCAAGTCAATTTTAAAGATGCAGGTTTGTATTTAGAAAAATTTGTACAGCATGCACGCCACATCGAAGTACAAATTTTTGGTGATGGGCAAGGGCAAGTTTTAGCGTTGGGTGAGCGTGATTGTTCGGTACAACGCCGTAATCAAAAGGTGATTGAGGAAACACCCGCGCCACACTTAAATGAACAACAACGTGACTACCTCCAAAAAGTTGCGGTTCAACTCATGCAGTCAGTGAACTACCGTTCGGCAGGCACGGTTGAGTTTGTTATGGACACCGAAACCCAAGAATTTTATTTCTTAGAGGTCAACACGCGTTTGCAAGTCGAGCACGGCGTGACCGAGCAAGTATTTGGGGTCGACTTAGTCGAGTGGATGGTTACTTTGGCAAGCGGTGACTGGTCAGCACCAACAGAAAAGTTAGAGCCAACAGGACATTCCATTCAAGTTCGTCTTTATGCCGAAGACCCAATTAAACAGTTCCAGCCGAGTGCAGGCTTACTCACACAGGTTAAATTTGACCCGCAAGCCCGAGTCGAAACATGGGTAGAAACAGGTTCAACAGTGTCGTCTTTTTATGACCCAATGATTGCCAAAATTATTGTGACTGCTGCAACACGAGACCAAGCCATACAGGCAATGAGCGCTAGTCTTGCCAACACACAAGTCGCTGGTATCGAAACCAATCTGGAATATTTACAAAATATTATTGCTTGTGATGTGTTTGCTTTAGGCACTCAAACCACCCGATTTTTAAATACGTTTGAATGGAAAACTCAAAAAATTGAGGTGTTGCAGGCTGGCATTCAAACCTCCATTCAAGATGTAACAGGTCGACTAGGTTATTGGGATGTTGGGGTGCCGCCATCAGGTGCGATTGACCCACTCAGTTTAACTGTGGCAAACCAGCTTCTAGCTAATGAGCCAAATACCGCAGGGCTTGAATGTACCTTGCAAGGGCCAACTTTAAAGTTTCACTGCGACAGCCAAATTGTCATTACGGGTGGTGATATGCCTTCAAAACTTGATGGTGAACTGGTACCGATGTGGCAAACCATCAATGTGAAAAAAGGCCAAGTTTTAAAATGCGGAATTATCCGTTCAGGTTGCCGTAGCTATATTGGTATGAAAGGTGGTTTCGATGTTCCTGAGTATTTAGGGTCACAGGCGACTTTTACTTTGGGGCAGTTTGGTGGGCATGCAGGTCGTAATTTATTAATTGGGGATATGCTGCCAATTACTGAATATTCCGCTCAAACGACCACAGCTCTAGCTCAAGCGCAAATTCCTAGTTTTACCCAAAACTGGGAAATTGCAGTCATGTATGGCCCACATGGCGCACCAGATTTTTTCACCAAACAAGATATTGATACGTTCTTTGCCAATGAGTTCGAAATTCACTACAACTCAAGCCGTACAGGCATTCGTTTAATTGGGCCAAAACCTGAGTGGGCACGTGAAGACGGCGGTGAAGCAGGTTTACACCCATCCAATATTCACGACAACGCTTATGCGATTGGGGCAATTGATTTTACAGGTGATATGCCTATTATTTTGGGACCAGATGGTCCTAGCTTAGGTGGCTTTGTTTGCCCTGCGGTAGTCATTCATTCCGAGCTTTGGAAAATTGGACAACTTAAAGCCGGCGATAAGGTCAAATTTGTACCTGTGAGTTATGCGCAAGCAAAAGCACTCGATCAAAAATATCATCAAAGTTTAACCGCGATTGATACAACCCAGATCGATTTTAACCCAGCTATTCAAGCAGAACCCGATACTTTAAAAGATGCCGTTTTAGCTACTTTAGACGGTGAAGCTGACTTACCAAGCGTGACCTATCGACCAGCAGGAAATAGCTATTTATTGGTGGAATATGGCGAGTTAGTACTCGACCTAAATTTACGCTTCCGTATTCATGCGCTTATGCAATGGGTCAAAGATCAAAACATTCAGGGCATTATCGACCTAACACCGGGTATTCGTTCACTACAAATTCATTTTGATTCGATTCAACTCGATCAACTGGAGCTTTTACAGAAACTTCAACAAGCAGAAGCCGAGTTACCCGATATTCAAAATATGCAGGTGCCTTCACGGACTGTCTATTTGCCTTTGGCTTGGGAAGATTCGCAGACTCAACTTGCAACTGAGCGTTACACACAAATAGTTCGACCAGATGCACCGTGGTGCCCAGATAATGTCGAGTTTATTCGCCGTATTAATGGCTTAGCTTCTAAGCAAGCGGTTAAAGATGTGGTCTATAGTGCGAACTATTTAGTAATGGGGTTAGGCGATGTGTATTTAGGTGCACCCGTTGCGACGCCGCTCGATCCACGCCAACGTTTAGTCACCACAAAATATAACCCTGCGCGAACTTGGACACCTGAAAATGCGGTCGGCATTGGCGGTGCTTATATGTGTGTATACGGTATGGAAGGACCGGGCGGCTATCAGTTCGTTGGCCGTACCACTCAAATGTGGAGCCGTTACCGTAAAAATGCCAACTTCGAAGAAGGCAAACCATGGTTACTGCGCTTTTTTGACCAAGTTAAGTTTTATGAAGTGTCTGAGGCTGAACTTCTGCAAATGCGTGAAGACTTTAACGCAGGCCGACTACAACTTCGCATTGAAGATGGTGTGCTCAACCTAAAAGAATACAACGAGTTTTTAAAAATACATCAAGACAGCATTCAAGCTTTTAAAGACACGCAACAAGCTAATTTCGAGGCTGAACGCCGCCGTTGGCACGAAGCGGGCTTACAAGAATATATCTCTGAAAGCCTAGATGCTGTAGATGAAGGCGAAACCGTAGTGATCCCTGAAGGCGGCTGTGCAGTTGAATCGCACATGCCAGGCTCAATCTGGAAAATTGAATGTGCATCGGGAGATATTGTTGAAGAAGGTGCAACCCTTGCAGTAATTGAAGCGATGAAAATCGAAATTCCAATTATTGCACCCGAACGCATGAAGGTCAAAACCATTACTATTGAAAAAGGACAAACCGTAAAAACGGGGCAAGTGCTATTTACCTTAGCGCCAGTCGCTTAAATCAAAAGAGAGCATCGATATTGATGCTCTCTTTTTTATTATGCTTCGGTCAAATGCTTTAATAATTTATGGCCATGTTCAACAGCTTCTAATTTAATTTTTGACTCTGAGTTACCCGATAAAGGCGATACGTCATAAAGCAAAAATGTGCCGTTTAACTGCATTTGCGTATATTGAATTGAATGTTGAACCGCTTTTAAAAAGCTATCGATTAAGTTTTCTTGGTCGTTCACCATGTTCGCTTCTTTTTGCCCGACCGTCATACTAATAATGACTTTTTTATCTTTTAATTTGTCGCCCTGAGAGCCATAAGCGAACTGATAAGTAAAAACTTCATCAAACCATAACTTCAAAATTGCCGGCATATTAAACCAGAACATTGGATATTGCAGAATAATCGTTTCGTGGCGTAACAACGCTTCTTGTTCAGCGCTGACATCAATTTTATAGTCTGGATAAAGCTGGAAAATATCTCGGACTTCAAGGTCCGGATAGGTTTTTATAAGTTCATTCACTATCGTTTTATTTGCAATTGATTGAGCGTAGTAGGGATGGGCCAAAATAAGTAAAGCCATAATAATGCCTTGTAGCTATAAAAATCATAGTCACTATAATTTTTATAGTATGAGTGTACAATAACTATCAAAGTTGATAGGTGGCGTTAAAAATGACAAATACTGAAAATAAATGTGAAATCAGCATGAATGGAAAAACGTATCCATGTCATATCAGTATGGCTATGGATTTGGTGGGTGGAAAATGGAAAAGCGTTATTTTGTATTATTTAAAAGATGGGCCAAAACGTTTTAATGAAATCAATCAATTAATGCCAACTATCACAGAAATGACTTTAAGCCTTCAACTCAAGCAATTAGAGCAAAGTGGCTTAATCTCTAGAACGGTTTATGGTGAAAAAGCGCCGATTAAGGTGGTGTATGAAATGACTGAATTAGGCCAGTCTTTTAAACCTGTTTTAGAGTCTTTATCGATATGGGCGCATACGATGATTAATCAGGCATAAGACTAAAAAATATTAAAATATTGAATAGATTAGACTATGTGCGTGTGAATGAGGCATTTATTTCTTTTATTTTCACACAATTTAAAAAAGAGTTATTAAAAATGAATGGTAATGAGTCTACTTTAATTAAACAAGATTTTCCTGTTTCTTGGATGTATAAGTCAGGCAATGTTGAGTATTTATCTATTCCATATATTCATGGTGACATTTGTATCTTTGGACTGCCTTTAAGTGAGGTTGATAATGAATTCACGGTAACAGACTTTCCCAAAAAAACTAGAACAATTTATTCACTTTGTTCTACTAAATTTTATCCTTATCTTAACCGTATGATTGAATTAGAGTTAAATGAAAAAGTAGAATTTATGTTGATAGGTTTACAGCATGAATATATTGATTTTAATAAGAGTTTTTTTGATGACTTTAGTGAAATTAGCAAAGCTTTAAGTAAAAAATACTTTCCTAAATTAAAAGTGTTCAAATATGGATTTGATGAACTCTATGTTAATGAGTGCAGAATATATCCTAATTTAGGTGACATCACAGAAATTATAGAGAAAATGCCCGCTTTAGAGATATTAGAGATTAATGGAGCATTTGAATTAACAAAGCCTTTAAATTTCAAATATTTAAAATCATTGTCTATAGAGGTGGATTTAGGTATTGAAGACTGCAACGATGTTATGGCAATTAGCCAAACCACCCTTGATTTTATAATGAGTTCAAAAATTAGTGAACTAGAAAATTTTGAACTCATTATTAATAATAATGACTTGAAATATAATCTAAATTTAGAACTTTTTAAAAGTTTAGACTTAAATAAATTAAACAAAGTTTCTATATCTGGAAGCTTTCAAAAAGATTTAGAAGTTGAAATCTATAATTTATTGAGTAGCAAAGTTAAAAATATACGGATTAATAAATGATTTCTCTAATTTTGTTGCTGTTTAATTTGCGTTAAAAGCTAATGATAATATTTAAAGCCCCATCCCTGTGCATGGGGCTTTTTCTGCCCAAAAATCACTCACAAATTTCTGCCAAACCCATCAAAACTAACCTCAAAAACTGGCACATTTTCTGCATCTCTTACCAGTAATACAAAAACTGAATTTGGTAATACCAAACTAGAGGTGCGATATGAACGATGTAAAACCTGTGGTTCAACCAAAGCCAACTTTAAAAGCCTTTTTAGTCGAATTGCTTAGTGTACGTGCAGGCGTATATATCAAGCAAAACAATCAGCCGCCTAAAACAAAAGGATAAGACTGTGGCAAAACAAAAGTTGGCTCGAATCAGTATTACCGTACCTGAAACGACACTTAACGCACTCGACCAAAAAATTGTCGAGCAGAACTATGAAAGCCGCTCGCAAGCCATTGTCGACATGATTAATAAGCACCTGATTGCAGAGCAAGCACAGGCCAATGAAGTCATGGTGGGCACATTAACGCTACTTTACGACGCTAGCCAAATGACCTTGCGCAATCAATTGGTCGATTTACAACAACAGTTTTTAGCACAGGTGATTAGTTCACTTCATATCCAGCTCGACCAACAAAAAATATTGCAAGTCATGTTAATGCAGGGCGCGAGTTCTGAGCTTAGACAAATTAGCCAGCAATTTATTGTGTTGAAAGGGGTGATTAAAGGGCATTTAGAACTGATGGATGCTGTCATGCCGCCTATACAGCAAAATGACTAAATGAGGAGTAGCGTGTTGAAGAATTTATGGACCATCCAAGACTGGAAAACAGCATATCAAAACGGGCAAATCCATCTTAAGGATCTGCTTGGCTATGTGGCAGAAGTTAAAAATGATGATCATACGTGGATTGAAATTGCATCGAAGGAGCAGATTCAATCGCAAATTGATATTTTAAAAGACCAGAATATTGCTGACTTACCTCTATACGGTGTGCCATTTGCAGTTAAAGACAACATTGATGTCGCTGACTTTCACACCACTGCTGCCTGTAAAGAAGTTGAATATTTAGCGACACAAGATGCTGCCGTAGTAGCCAAGCTAAAAAAAGCAGGGGCGATTGTGGTTGGTAAAACTAACCTCGATCAGTTTGCAACGGGACTAGTTGGCGTTCGCTCTCCATACGGTGCAGTAAAAAATAGTTTTAACCCTGAATATATCAGCGGTGGATCAAGCTCTGGTTCTTCGGTAGTGGTTGCCAACGGCATTGTGCCTTTTAGTTTAGGGACAGATACGGCGGGCTCAGGACGTGTTCCTGCGGGTCATAACAATATTGTGGGCCTTAAACCAACAAAGGGCTGGTTTTCTACCACAGGTTTAATTCCTGCATGTCGAACCATTGATGTCATTTCTATTTTTGCGCTGTATATTGATGATGCTTGGGCAGTCGCCAGTTTAATGCAGGGCTACGATGAAACAGATGAATATTCACGAGCACATCCAGCCAATGTACCAAATCAATTTTCTAAACGAAAAATTGCTATTCCTGCTCAGCTTGAGTTTTATGGTGATATTGAATCTGAAAAGGCCTTTTTAATTGCAATTGAGCGCTTAAAAAAACTGGGCTATGACGTTGAGAGTATTGATTTCAGCGCGTTTAATGAGCTTGCTGCCGCACTGTATAACGATGCTTGGGTAGCAGAAAGAACAGTCGCCGTTGAACGCATGACAACACGTGAAAAGGCTCATCCAGTCATTGCTCAAATTATTGCGCAGGTAGATAAATTCAAGGCAACAGATGCACTTCAAGCCGAATATAACCGCGCCGTACTTGCTCGAAAAATTAATTTGGCTTTACAACCTTTTGATGCCTTGATGGTTCCGACAGCGCCAACCATTTACACCATTGCTGAAGTTGAAGCCGACCCATTGACTAAAAATGCGCACATGGGAGCGTATACCAACTTTGTTAATTTTGCTGATCTTTCGGCTTTAGCTTTGCCAAATGTACTTCGTGAAGACGGCCTACCAAGCGGGGTAACCTTTATTGCACCAGCTTGGCATGATCAGGCACTCGCCAATTTTGCGCAGCTTTGGCAAACCGAAACATCGCTGAGTTTAGGTAAATCAACTCAACATTATCAAAAAAGTCTAGAGATCCAGTCAAATCATTCAGTACAGCTAGCTGTAGTCGGAGCGCATTTAACAGGCATGCCACTTAATTTTCAGCTCACTAGCCGTAATGCCACTTTGCTCAAGAAAACACAGACCGCAGAGACTTATAAACTTTTTGCCTTAAAAAATACCACGCCACCAAAACCAGGGCTGCAATTCGATGAAGCAGGGACATCTATTGAAGTCGAAGTGTGGGATGTTCCTTTAGCAAATTTTGGAGCCATTGTGGCTGAAGTACCTGCACCACTTGGTATTGGGAACCTGAAACTAAAAGATGGAACATGGGTCAAAGGCTTTATTTGCGAAGCGTATGCCATTCAAGATGCAACCGATATTAGTCATTTTGGAGGCTGGCGAGCTTACATACAGTCACTCAATCAAACCGCTCAAAGTGTTGTTAGTAAAAATGTTGGGGAAGTTTCTATATGATTAAAAAAGCGTTTTTATCCGTATCTATTTTATCGGCAGTTGTATTGGGTGGTTGTGACAATACCGCTAAAGTGCCTGAGGCTAAACAAGACGCTCAGGCAGCCGCAAATACAAAACCAATTACCATCGGATATAGTGATTGGCCGGGCTGGGTGGCTTGGCAAGTGGCTATTGAAAAAGGCTGGTTAAAAGAAGCAGGGTTAAATGTAGAGTTTAAATGGTTTGATTATTCCGCGTCGCTTTCGGCTTTTTCGGCAAATCAGCTCGATGCTGTGTTGGTCACCAATGGTGATAACTTGGTAACAGCTTCGGGTGGTATGCAAGGCATGATGATTTTGGCAACGGATTATTCTGCGGGCAATGATGTCATTATTGCAAAAGAGGGCATTAATACCATTCAAGACTTAAAAGGAAAATCGATCGGTGTCGAAAAAGGCTTGGTTGACCATCTTTTACTAGCAACAGCTTTAACCGACCATAACATTAAAGCGAATGAGGTGAAGCTGGTAAATTCAGCGACGAACCAATTACCTCAAGTGTTTAATAGCCCCGATATTTCCGCGATTGCTGTTTGGCAACCTGTTGCAGGTCAGGCATTAAAAGCAGTGGCAGGTTCTAAAATTATCTATACCTCTAAAGACAAGCCGGGTTTAATTTACGACACCTTAACAGTCAACATGAGCCACTTAACTGCTCATCAAGAAGAATGGAAAAAAATCATTCAGGTGTGGGATAAAACCGTTAAATATATTAATGACCCTGCAACCCATGCCGATGCGGTTAAAATCATGGCAAACCGTTCAGGGGTTGACCCAAAACAATATGAGTTAATGGTCAGCGGTACGCATTTATTAGATATCAATGCCAATAAAAAAGTATTTACTAAATCTCAAGGCTTTGACTCGATTTATGGCTCTAGCTATCACGTCAATAAATTTAATGTCGAAAACGGTATTTATAAAACCGAACAAAATGTAGATGGGCTGATTTATCCAACACTCATAGAGCAACTTAAATAAACCCCATAAATCAAAAAGCCCAAGTTGAACTTGGGCTTTTTTGTGTTTGGCTTATTTTTCTGTACTGACTTGAGTCATACGCGGTATTTTTGGTAAGTCTTGCAACGCAGGGTCAAGCTCGTCTTCTTCAGCGTGAACCAGATAATCAACTCGTGCCCGAAGTTGTTTGAACTCAGATGTACTCATTAAATCGAGTGAACGTGGACGAGGTAAATTAACTTCAATAATTTCCTTAATTTCACCGGGGTTGGCTTTGAGTGCCACAATTCGGTCTGCCAGTAAAATGGCTTCATCCATGTCATGGGTTACAAAAATAATGGTGATATCAATGTTTTGCCATAAATCCATCAAGTGCTTTTGCATTTTTTGACGAGTGTGCGGGTCGAGCGCACCAAAAGGTTCATCCATGAGTAAAATTTTAGGTTGATTAACCAAAGCTCTAGCAATCGCAACGCGCTGTTTCATACCACCAGAAAGTTGATGTGGATACTGATTTTCATATTTTTCTAAACCAATAATATTAATCCATTCACGTGCTTGAGCTTCGGCTGTCATTTGACTCGCGCCGCGCATTTGAGGACCAAACATCACGTTTTCTTTTACGGTTTTCCAAGGGAAAAGGGTATAGCCCTGAAATACCATGCCGCGTTCAGGGCATGGTCCCGTAATGCATTCGCCGTCTACTAAAACCTCTCCACTATGATATGGGTCTAAACCCGCAATGACACGGCTCAGTGTCGATTTACCGCAGCCAGAAGGACCAATTACGCAAATAAATTCTCTTTTATGAACTTTTAAATCGAGCTTATTTAAAACAGTGCGTTCGCTTTGACCATGCTTAAAGACTTGGCTCAGTTGTTTGGCTTCTAAAATCACAGGACGTTCATAAATTTTTTGAAAGTATTCATGCGCGTTAAATGTTGAATCGTTCATTATTTTGCTCCTACTTTCCAAGTGAACATCCGTTCACCTAGCTTCATTAATAGCCAATCACAGACCAGACCAATCACCCCAATAATCAAAATAGCCGCATAGACATTGTCAAAGTTTTGATAGCGAGCCTGTTGGGTAATAAACCACGTAATACCCGAGGTCGTACCAATCAACTCTGAAACAATTAAGTAGGTCCAAGCCCAGCCGAGTAACACACGTAAATCACGGTAAATATCAGGTAAAGCTGCAGGAATCACCACATGAAATAAACTTTTGAGCTTATTGGTGCCAAGCGTATAGCCAGCTTCAATTAAGCTTCGATCAACCATTCGTGTGGTATTGGCAATAATGAGAATCTGCTGAAACAGAGTACCAATCACAATAATGGCAATTTTAGGTGCGTCATTAATCCCTAAAATTGCCACTGCAAGTGCACCAAACGCAGGTGCGGGTAGGTAACGGAAAAACTCGACAAACGGTTCTGTTAACAGGGAGATCCGCTTAGAAAAACCACACAAAATACCCAGTGGAATCCCTATAAGCGAAGAAATAAAAAAAGCTGAAAATACCAGTTTAATACTGTGCCATAAACTTTGATGAAACCACGGCGAATCAGGTTGTTCAGGTGGTGTGGTAAAGGCGGTGACCAAAGCCTTAGCGACCTCATGGGGAGCGGGTAAATAAATAGGGTTGACCAAAATACCTTGTGGTGGTGCAGAATTTCGATTGATTGCATTTTGTGCTTCGAGATAGAACACACTTTTATCAACACGACTGCCTACTTGTAAGTAAGGAACACTGCCTGAACTCGTGATTTGTACTTGAGGATGCCAAATAAAAGGTAAGTAACTGATTGCGCACCAAAGACATATTGGAATAACGAAAGAACAAATACTGAGAATCAGCTTGTTCTTTCGCGTAAATTCCTTTGCAACATAACCCATATCGAGAGCTCCCCATTTTGATCAGTATTACGATTTTCATAAAACGTAATATTGTTAAGCAAAATAAGTGCCATCTTTAAGATGCTCTCGATGAGTTAAGAAGACGAGGGAACTAAAGTTTATGTTTCAGCCTCAAGCACAAACTCACTTGGCTAACCGTGAGCAAGCAATGAAAGTGCTACAAGAAATAGCCGATTATTTTCAGGCCAACGAGCCACATAGTCCTGTGAGTTATATGCTTCAAAAGACCATTAAATGGAGTCAAATGCCATTACATGAATGGTTGGCACAAGTCATTAAAGATGAAAACCCATTACAAATGGTTCAGGAAATGTTAGGTGTGCAGCCTAAAAATGAATATGAATAAAGATTGGTAAAGACATATGTTTAAAGCTGAAAAAGTCCTGTGGGGCGAAGGTTTATTTTTAAGACCTCAACATTTCCAAATTCAAGATACCTATCATGAACAACGCTTAAATCACACTGTTCGTGCTGTTGTGCCGTTTTCATATGGTGTTCAAAAATTAAGTTTTGATGAAGCACAGCTTAGTACACATATTCTTGCGCTTGAATCGGTAGAAATGATTTGGCAAGACGGTGAAATATATCAGGCACCGGCTTACGATTTATTACCTGAACCAATTTTGCTTGATGAGCTTAATTTACGTGGTGAAATGGTCATCTATTTGGCATTACCATTATTACAAGCCAATAAACAGAATTTAATTGATCAGAATCAATCACAGAAGGGGCGTTATCAATCACATTTGGTTGAGACCCACGATCTGTTCACAAATGCGACAGAAGCTGATATCAGCTTATTGCGTCGTCGAGCTGTGTTTAAATTATTAGATGCAAACAGTAATCCTGATCATAATCTGGATGGTTTTCTTTATTTGCCAATTGGTAAAATCAAACGTCAGAGTTCAGGTGCTTTTGAAATTGATCGTAAATTTATTCCACCTATTTTGCATGTCGATGCATCTGAGACATTAGTTTCGAATTTAAAAAGAACATTGAATGTTATTAAGGCAAAAATTAAAACCATTCAAACCAACAACCGTGAAAATGAACAGAAATTAATTGAATTCCGTTCAGGTGATATCGTTTCGTTTTGGTTAGTCAATGCTTTAAACACTGCACATGCTGGTCTGAATCATTTCCTGCAATATCCACAAATTCATCCGGAACGATTGTTTTTTGAACTATTGCGTTTAGCGGGCTCATTATTAACTTTTTCGACAGCTTATGAAGTTGATCAGTTACCGGCCTATAAACATCACAATTTGCAAGAGAGTTTTACCCAGCTCGACACCATTTTGCGTGATTTATTAGATCCCATTATTTCTAGTCGCTACATCAGTATTGCCCTTAAAGAAATTCGTCCTTCATATTGGGTGGGAAGCCTCGAGACAGATAAGATTACTCGTGATACTAGACTTTATATAGCCGTTTCCAGCAGTGCAATGCAGACTCACGAGTTGATTCAGATTGTACCTCTACGGTTTAAAATCGGTAGTACGCTGGATGTTGAACAGCGTGTTGTTGCAGCATTACCAGCCATTCCATTACACCACTTAATTCAAGTTCCAACGGCTATTCCAGTGCGTTCTGGCGTGAGCTATTTCGAAATCGAACCGCATCATGAACTCTATCAGCGCATGTTAGATTCAGAGACGATTTGTATTTACGTTCCAGCGGGCTTCCAAGATATCAGTATTGAGCTGATTGCGGTCATGAACGCTTAAAGATAAAGGAGAGAAAAATGTCACAATCTACAGGTGCTCCTTCTTTATTTGATGACGGGCAAATCGGGACAGGGGGAAACAATAATAGCCAGTCCCAAGCAAAACTACAGGCGATTAATCTGATCGATTTATTGCACGATGGTTTTTATTTAATCTTTTTGATTCGAAATCAGTATGTGCCAGCTGACGCGCAGCGGTTTCGTGAAAAGATTTTAGATTTGCTTAATCGATTTGAACAACAAGCTAAAAAGTTGCAGTTTTCAGCAGATGATATTCATGATGCTAAATATGCATTTTGTGCATTGATTGATGAAACAATCGTGACCCAACAAGACCCAAGCTATTTTAATTTGCAAAATGCTTGGTTGATTAGTCCGTTGCAATTGAGCTTATTTGGTTCTCAATTGGCGGGTTATCAGTTCTTCGAAATATTAGAACAGCTGAGAAGCCGTGGAAAAGATCGTTTAGCTGCTCTTGAAGTATTCCATTACTGTCTATTATTAGGTTTTCAGGGTAAATATCGAATTGAGTCTATCGAAAGCTTAAATCATTTGGTTGCGCGAGTAGGTGACGAAATTGATTATTTAAAAGGTAAAAAAGTTGCTTTTTCGCCGTTCTCGGCAATTCCTGATCAGATACGAAATATTATTCATCGCGAATTACCTTTTTTCTGGATTTTGATTTTCTTATTGATTTTTGCATTGCTTACCTTCGCGGGTCTAAGATTTATGTTGAACAATCAAAATGATAAAGCATTATCTACTTATCAAAATGTGATTTCTGCCCCACAAGAGCAGGCACATATTACAATTTATTTACCTTGATGATGGAACGAAATGGCTCAGGAAAAACCAACTTCTATTCGAGTTTTGCAATCGAATAAAAAAAAGTCGAGATCACCAGTAAACTATATCATCATTGGTATTATTGCCGGGGTGTTTGTAAGCATCTCACTGTTCCTGTTCTTGTCTCAACCGTATTCGTCAGATCCTACCACTGTTGAGAGTAAGTCAAATCAAGATCAGGAACGTGATCCAGTATTGATGACGAATTCTTCTACGCATGGACAAGTTACAGTTGATCAGCAAGAGCAAGCTGATCCAATGAGCCATGATGGTTTTGAGCAACCTAAAGAAAATGAACTGAGTGGTATTTTTAAACCTGCTCCTCATAAAAATGCGGCTCCAACTCAGCAACGTGTTTCACCTTTTGATGCACAGTTAACAGGTGAACGGGTAGCACCTAAGCAACAAGTTGTGGCTAAACCCACTCAACCAATACAACCAGCTCAGCAAAAACCTATCGCTCAACCTAAGGTAGTTCAAGCTAAACCTGCTGAAGCTAAGAAAGTTCCAGTTGAGCCAGAGGCTGAGGCGGAAACACCGAAAGCATCGGTTGATATCAAAGTGACTCGCAGTCCATTTGCGGTGAATTAGTAAATTCATGATGATTTTTCTAATTTTCTTTTGTTTTGCCTGCCTTGCTATAGGGCTGGCATTTTTAATGTCTTACGAACTCAGAAGTAAAGGTAGAACATTTGTTTTATCGTTATTACCTCAGGGACGTCGGCAACTAAATCAGGTCAGGCAATTTGCCCAGACCATGAATCAGGCAGCTGCACCTGAAAAATTACAATCTCATTGGCATTTGCAACAATGGTGGATTGTAATTGCAGGATTTTTTTTATTTGCCAGCATTTTAGTTTTTGCCTTTACTCGTCCGATTAGTTCAACTCGGATTGAAGCCGAATACTTAAAAAAAACTGATCCGCAAATTTACGCATTATTAAATGGAGAAATCTTATCACCACCACCTGAAGTGGATGAAGGTCTGATTGAAGCGGCAATTGTTGAAGCGACTCAATTAGAACAACAATATGCTTCTCAAGACAGTGGTGCAATTAATTCTTCACCTATTGATAAAGCAAGTTTCGATGGTCGTGCAATTTTAGATACCAATATGGTCAATCGTAAGTGGGACAAAATGAACCCACGCTATAAGCAGCGTTTGCTTATGGTCTTTAAAATTATGAAAGAGCAATATGGTTATGAGTTAGTCTTGCTTGAAGGTTATCGCAGTCCAGGGCGCCAAAATATGTTGGCAGGCAACCCGAATACAACCAAGGCAAAAGGTTATCAGAGCTACCATCAATTTGGTTTAGCAGCAGATGTAGCATTTAAACGAAATGGTAAAGTGGTTATTTCTGAACGTGATCCATGGGCTATGCAGGGGTATCGTCTGTATGGGCAAGTTGCAGAGTCCGTTGGACTGACATGGGGTGGACGCTGGAAATCTATACAAGACTATGGTCATACCGAGTATAGAATGCCTGGTTTGAAGAAAACTCAGGAAATGGCGGAAAAATTGATTGCTGAAAGCTTAAATGAAATAAGTTAAAAGCTTAAGAGAGCGATTCGAAACGATCCTGCAATACAGTAGTCATCTTATCAGCAAGCTGGGAAATCAACCCAGCTTTTTCCCATGTGTAAATTGAAACTACCATAGGTGAAGCTTCACCTAACGATCTATATTTACGTACACGACGACCTTTAGTGGTACTTACAGGAAGTAAAGATATTCCCAAACCTGTTTCGACACTGACTAAAACACTTTCTAAACTACTGCCTGTAAAAGCAATATACCAACGTTTCCGTTCTCGCTCTAAGGTTTCAAACATTTCGTCTCGATAAAGTCCACCTTGGGGAAAAGTTACTAAACGAATGGGATCGGTTATGGATGTAATCGTATTTTCACTTTCAAACCAAGCCATTTCTTCAGGAAAAGATGCATAGCAATCAGCACTGGCAGCAGGCTCTTTCACGATAACAATATCCAGTTCACCATTTCGGTAACGCTCTGTTAGGTTACGGCTTAGACCAGAAGTAACATCTAAGCGAATAGACCGATGGGCTTGCGCGAACATGCCAAAAATTTCTGCCATAACAGTACTCATCATATCTTCTGGTAAGCCAATCCGAATAGGAATACTACCTGCTGGATCTTTTAAAACAGCTTCTGCTTCTTGTTGAAGTGTCAAAATTCTTTGAGCATAACCAATTAAATATTCACCTGAGGCAGTCAATTGTAAAGGTCGTGATGTACGATCAATGAGAGTATGACCAACAGATTCTTCAAGACGTGCCAATTGCTGACTAATCGTTGATTGTGTCAGATGTAACTTATCAGCAGCGATGGTAAAACTGCCACTTTCAAAAATAGTCACGAATGCACGAAGAAGACGAGGGTCAAACATAAGAATTATCACCAACAATGCAAAAAGCACAATAAATAAGTATTTATAATCTTAATACAATCGATTAAATAATTTAATTTCCAAATACTTTTAAGCACATTTATTCTAGTTCCAAATTGTTCTGCTCTTAAAGCTTACTTAGAGTTTTTCATACCTAAGTTTCTTATCTAGATAATTGGATCATTGCTACAGCATGTACATTCAAGTGAATACTGTGAAATTGAAAGTTACTTCTTTTAGTCGGCGCAAAGTGGGTTGAGGATAAATGATGAAAGAAAATCAAATGTTTTTACGCCAAGCGTTAGAACTTGCTTATCACAATGTTGAAAAAGGCGGCAGACCATTTGGAGCAGTAATTGTAAAAGATGGGAAAGTAATTGCTTCTGGCGTAAATCAGATTTTAACAACCAATGACCCGACGGCTCATGCTGAATTACTTGCAATTCGTGCAGCTAGCCAAGTTCTAGGAACTGCAAATTTAGAAGGTTGTTCTGTGTTTGCAAGTGGGCATCCATGTCCTATGTGTATGGCCGCAATGCGTTTAGCAGGTATAAAAACAGTTCATTATGCTTATTCTAATGAAGACGGAAAACCTTTTGGTTTATCTACAACTGAAATATATGCTGATCTTGCAAAACCCTTTGCTGAGCAGTCTATGAAAATTGAATATGTACCTGTTCGATTTGAAGGCCGTACCGATCTTTACGTACTGTGGAAGAATTATCAAAGCAATCAGTCAGGCCTAAAGTAATGAATCAGTCTGGAGCTTCTTTTGCTCGATCCATGCTTATCGTTACAGTCGCCTTGGTTGGACTCAATTTAAGACCTTTTATGACAAGCATTGGTCCATTAGTCTCCAGTATCCGAGCAGGCACTGGGTTGAGTCTACAAGGAATAGCTTTACTCACTTTATTGCCGATGATGTTAATGGGAGTCATTGCATTTATTGGTCCAATCGTACAAAGCATAGTTGGCGAGCGCAGAGTTGTTTTGGGTGCTTTACTGACTATTTGTATTGGATGTGGCCTTAGATTTTTATTTCCTACAGCTGAGGGTTTAATTATCAGTGCGGTTGTGATCGGTTTAGGCGTCGCGCTGATACAAGCAGCTTTTCCAGGCATTATCAAAAGAGAGTTTAGTCAACATATTGGACCGATGATGGGACTTTATTCCGCTATGCTTATGGGGGGCGGTGCATTAGGCGCATGGTTAGCGCCTGTGGTCTCAAATATAATGGGTTTATGGCCTGTGGGATTGGCTTTCTTTGCTCTACCAGCTGTATTGGCATTAATCTCAACATTTATTTTTTTACCCTCTATCGTAAGTTTGAATGTATCTGCAGCACCTGTAAAGACGTTGCTTAAGAAACCTAGAACATGGTTATTAATGCTGTGTTTTGGGCTTGTTAATGGTGGTTATTCTTCGGTTGTTGCTTGGTTAGCACCGTCTTTTCAAGATCATGGTTGGAGTAGTGGACAAAGTGGAAAATTGCTCGCTTTACTTGCTTTAAGCCAAGCAGCATCGGCACTGATTTTGCCTATTTTAGCTAGACAATATAAAGATCGCCGTCCATGGCTATGGTTTACTCTATTCATGCAATTTGCTGGTTTTTCTGGACTTGCATTTGTGCCCGAGTTTGCATCTATTTTATGGGCAATTTGTTTAGGGGTTGGCTTGGGAGGCTGTTTTGCTCTAACACTTATTGTTGCACTTGACCATTTTGAAGAACCTAGCAATGCAGGAGCTTTATCTGCACTTATGCAAGGGGGTGGTTTTTTACTTGCGGCTATACCACCTTGGCTAGTCGCAGCATTACACGACTTTACAGGGACTTATAAAGCGGGATGGATTTTTCATCTATGTAGTGTGATACTGGTGATAGTTTTAGTGATAAGACTAGCACCTAAAAGTTATCGCAAAATTCGCCTATAAATTTTTATGTGAGTAGAGAATATTACATATCTAAAGAAATACGATTTAGTTGCAAAGAAGATTAAAGAATAGTGATAGGATGATTCTGAAATTTTTAGATTTGAAATGAATAAAACAATATTTGATTTTTATGACATCTACTTTGAAAAAAATTGCCTTACTTAAACAAGGCTTAGGAAAAAATAGTCCATTTGCGACAGGAGTAGATGGAACCTTACAGGCGATTGAACATTTAGGATATGTGCAGATTGATACCATCTCTGTGGTTGAGCGTGCTCATCACCATATATTATGGAACCGAGTGCGTGACTATGAGTTAAGCCATTTAAATAGTTTGGTTCGCGAACGTCAGATTTTCGAATATTGGTATCATGCGGCGTCTTATCTTCCTATGAAAGATTATCGCTATGCTTTACCTGCCATGATGTCGGTTAAGAAAGGGGAAAGCCGTTATTTCAATAGAGGTGATCAACACCTGATGAATGAAATATTGGCGCGTGTTCGTGCTGAAGGTAAAATTCGATTACGTGATATTGACAAGAAAAATAAAAAAAGTTTAGGGAATTGGTGGAATACAGGTCCGGGACGCCGTGCTTTTGAGCAGTTATATATGCAAGGCGATCTGATGATTTGTGAGCGTAACGGTATGGAAAAAGTTTATGATTTGACAGAGCGTTGCTTGCCTGAAAATATTGATTTAACAATGCCTACGCTTTACGAATATGCGCAGTATTTATTTACTAATACGCTTCGAGCACATGGGGCATTTACATGGAAACAATTAGTTCATTTAAAGAAAAATGATTTAAAAGATGCTATGCGTGTTGTGCTCAAAGAGCAGGTTGATGCTGGTATTGTATCAGCGGTTAAAGTTGCTGACGGTCAAACCCTATATGTAGATGTAGCAGCAATAGAGCAAAAAGTGGATAGTGAATTTGGTTTAAAAATACTTTCACCATTTGATAACTCGCTTATTCATCGTGACCGCTTAACTTCTTTATTCGAATTTGATTATCGGATCGAATGCTATGTACCAGCAGCCAAACGGGTATTTGGATATTTCTGTTTACCTATTCTCTATCAAGATGAGTTGGTCGGCCGAATTGACTGTAAAGCGCATCGGAGTGTGAAAGAGTTAGAGGTAATTAGCTTACATTTAGAAAAAACAGTGAAAGATAAAGAGCATTTCTTTTTCGAGTTAGAGCAAGAACTCAAACTTTTCGCAGCATTTAACCAATGTTTAACTGTTAATGATAAAGTAAGTAAGTTTATTCGCAGCAAGAATTAAATAAACATTATTCTAGGTTTAAAAATAAAACACCAAAAGAATTAAGGCTTTTGGTGTTTTTACTTGTTAGGTTAAAGACATACGATATTGAATAATGCCGGGCTTTTGTGCAATCCAGTCGTAGAGTTTTTGTGCTTTTTGATTGCTTTCTTGAGTATGCCAATATAAACGTTCACAGCTATGTTGGGTGGCTTGCTTCTGGACATACTCAATAAGTTGTTTACCAATGTGTCGTCCACGAACTTCAGGTGATACATACAGATCTTCTAAATAACAGTAGTTATTTTCTGCCCAAGTAGACCGATGAAACATATAAGTGACAAAACCTAAGATACCTTGTTTATTTTTGGCAACAGCACAATAAATGGGTTCTTTTTCATCGAAAAAACGATCCCAAGTCATTTTTGTGATATGGAGGGGTAAATTGACCTGATAGAAATTTTGATAGGCAACCCAATATTCTAACCATTGAGTATAGTCTTGTTGTTGAACTGGCGAGACTTTGATTATTTCATTTTGAATCATAATTACACTTCATTCTGACTGATTGATGAAATTATATGTTGGATATAAATAGTTTATAGAAACATTAAAGTATTAAAAACTAACACAATAAATCTAATGAGAAAAGAAATTGCTTATTTTTATGACTTTTTAAAATAAAAAAATTTTATTAATATTATTTTAAGCTAACTTAATTATTATTAAAACATCAAAGCTCGTCTAAGTACACCTTTTAGCCACATTCTCCAGATGTGGCTCTTTTTATTTAAGGTTAAAAATTTAGAAAATGAAATAAATATAATTAACTTATTTATTTTTAAATAGCTAGAGAGATTTTTAATCTTCTTCCATAGCATTACTATAAAACTTAACACCAAGTTTAATACGATCTCGGCCATTACTCATACGCCAGCGATTTGTATCACGTAAAGAATAGACACAACCACAATATTCTTGCTGATAGAATTCTTCACGCTTACTAATTTCAATCATACGGCTAGAGCCACCATTTTTTCGCCAGTTGTAGTCCCAGTACTGGATTTCTGGATAGTGTGAAGCAGCGCGAATCCCGCAATCGTTGATTTGTGCCATATTTTTCCATCTTGAAATGCCTAAAGAACTACTGATTAAGCTAAAACCATGTTCATAAGCGTATAAAGCAGTACGCTCAAAGCGCATATCAAAACACATGGTACATCGGATACCACGTTCAGGTTCATTTTCCATTCCTTTAGCACGAGCAAACCAATTGTCTGTGTCATAATCTGCATCAATAAACGGAATATTATGTTTCTCTGCGAATCGAATATTTTCGTCTTTACGAATGAGATATTCTTTCACTGGATGGATATTAGGATTATAAAAGAATATAGAAAAGTCTATATTGGACTCAATTAATGCTTCCATGACTTCTCCAGAACAGGGAGCACAACATGAATGAAGTAATAATTTATTATGTCCTAAAGGAAGTTCAAGTTTTTGTCTCTGAGTAGTCATAAGGAAAAAATCAAGATATATTTCTATATATTCTAAGTTTTTTAAATAAATATAGGAGTGAATTTTTTTCAATTCAAGATGAAAAATATTTAATTATTGATTTTAATATAGTTCTTAAAAAATAATTTAAATTATTTTTTATTTTATATAATAATATAAATATTATGTTTATGTAATTTTATAAGTATTAAGTTTGATTTTAAAATATTTGATCTAATTGAAAATGATAATTATTTTATATTCTGTTAACTATTTGTCTTTTATATATTTATTTTTTATAATTTGACAGCCAATTAGTGTGATAAACGTCACAAATAAGTATTATTTTTTAATTTTAAATATTTTTTTAGATTTATATTTTTATTAAATTAGACCTCTTGCGAAAGTAAAAACCACCTCAATCTAAATTTCATGAGATATCAGAAATTAAATCGTTTTTCAGATTCTGAATTCCAGCGCTTGGTTGGTGTACCTCGACCAGTTTTTAGTGAAATGATCGAAGTTTTAAAAGAAGTAGAATCACTTAAAAAGAAATCTGGGCGTCCTCATACTTTAGCTATAGAGGATCAATTATTATTAACACTCAATTACTTACGGAATTACAGCACTCAATTGGAGTTGGCTGCAAATTACCATATCGCTGAAAGTAATGTGAATCGAACCATTAAAAAGGTTGAAGATGCATTGATGAAATCAAGACGGTTTACTCTGCCAAAACGAAGCATTACCACAGCAGACGAACAGTTTAACTGGGTCATTATTGATGCGACAGAATGTTCAATAGAACGTCCGAAAAAAAAATCAGAGTAAGTTCTACAGTGGTAAAAAGAAGAAACATACGCTAAAAGCACAAGTGATCTATCATCCGAACAGCAAACAAATCATAGGGCTAGATATATCGAATGGCAGTCAGCATGACATTAAATTGGCAAGAAGAACGGTTAAAAAATTCAAACATTGTAAATATGTTATGACCGATTTAGGGTACTACGGATTAGAGCAAGATGGCTTTAAATTATTGATGCCAATAAAGAAAAAGAAGAATTTACCCTTATTTGATGTTGAGAAAAAGTACAATAAAATGATTGGAAAAATACGAGTTGTGATCGAACATATTAATAGTCAATTGAAAACATTTAGAATATTAAGTGAACGCTATCGAAATAGACGGAAAAGATTCGGTTTACGCATTAACTTAATCGCTGCACTGGTAAATCGGATGAACTTGCAATAACGACTTTCGCAAGAGGTCTATTTATACTAAAACAGTTATTCTATTTTTTAATTTGAGTATGTGATATTTTAAGATATGGACGATTGGCAATGTAAGTATTGTAAGGGTTACATTATGGTTAATCATTCAAATATAGAGGTAGGGGAAAAAGTTTACTTTTTGGTATATAAATTTGATGCAAAAAATGAAAGAAAAAAGCTATATAAAAAAGAAACAGTGATTGCACGCTGTGATAATATTTTACATATTGAATCGAGAAAAAAGACATATAAAATAGAAGAAGCTAAAGTCTATCCACTCGGCGCACCTATGCCATTTGTTTACAATATGTTTTGGGTTTGTGGCTGTGAAAATAGACCATAGTATTTTGTTTTATATGGCCTGACCTGAAGTATTAATTTAAACAAGTTGATTGTTTTTTGTTCATTTTTGGATATATATTCTTAATTCATTCTAGTAGTTTAAAATTTAGATAAATATTCTAAATGCTTGAACTGTTAAAATTAAATTTCTTATTTGACAAAATTTAAGCATCCTTTTATAAAACCTCAACTAAAGTTGTGATTAATAGAAATGACTGAAACGAATCAAAGCCGTTTGTTGACTGTAGGTGAAGTTGCAAAACGCAGTGGTGTTGCAGTTTCAACGCTTCATTTTTACGAGTCTAAAGGTTTAATTAAAAGTATAAGAACCAATGGTAATCAACGTCGTTTTACTTTAGTGGTGTTGCGTTACATTGCGATCATTAAAATTGCCCAAAAAGTTGGGATTCCCTTAGATGAAATTAAACAAGCTTTAAGTAAGTATCCGATGGGATCTAAATTAACTGCACAGCAATGGAAAGAGTTATCTCTTGATTGGCGGAAAAGTTTGGATGATCGTATTCAAAAACTTACGCGACTTAGAGATGAAATGGATTGGTGTATAGGTTGTGGGTGCTTGTCATTAGAGCAATGTCCACTAAGAAATCCAAATGATGTATTGGGACAAGAAGGTGTTGGGGCACGTATTTTAGAAAGATCATAGCGCATAAATTTGTTGATTGATTCTATTGCTAATAATGTACCGCTTGGAATAATTAATTATTTTGTAAGTTACTCTCTATGAAGGTTTTTTATTGTAAACAGTTTATATAAAACATGAATTTTTTTGATATCTTTATTTTTTTTAGTAAGAAGTAAAATTTATGAAAAAAACTATCTTTCTTGGATTAGCGCTTGTTTCGTTAACGGCTTGTTCAGCAGTACAGCATAAAGAATTAACTCCACCAAAAATTGGTTCACCAAATCCGGCAAGTCAATATTGTGTTGAACAAGGCGGAAAATTAGAAATTAGAAATGAAACAAATGGTCAGGTTGGATATTGTCATCTGCCAAATGGTCAAGTGGTCGAAGAGTGGAAGTTATTCCGTGATAACCAAGCTAACTGCGTAGCAGAAGAAGCTCAAAAATTAGTAGGGCAATCTGGCTTAACTGATGACCAAATTAAGCAAAAAACGAAGTCAGAAATTGTACGTAAAGTAGCTCCTGGTCAGCCAATGACGATGGATTACCGTTCAAACCGAGTAACTGTTACTATTGATCCAGCAACTCAAAAAATTACCAACGCGAACTGCGGTTAATTTTTTAACTAAAAATTGATAGAAGACTGAATAAGAAAGCCTGTCAAAAGATGGGCTTTTATTTTTTTAGTTTAAGAAGAATGGAAGAGAGGATATTGTTTTTCGCTATGCTTATGAACCTGATATAGCAGTTTTTATCTATTACGAAAAAAAGCCCCTAGCGGACTAGAGGCAGAAAAACTTCAGATGCAGGTAACAGGTGAATTATGCATCTGAGTTAAGTAGGTTGTATCAAACCATGTAAAGCACTTTACCAGTAAAAATGAGTAAAAATATGGAAGTGCGACTAATGGCTAATATGTGCTGTTTGTTATTTATACAAATTGATGTACTAAATTAATTTAAGAATTTTTCAAAACGTCTACGACAAAATTAAAAGCTTCAAAATCTGTGATTGTGTAGCAATTAGTTTAGAGAGAAGATTCAACCGTTGTCTTTTTATGCGACTACCCAATAGTTATTCGTGATTTGTACTTGGCTTAATGATAATTTTAGAGCTATCCGAAAGGACACAATAATGACGAACATACGAATAATAATGAATCGAAGGTAGGACTACGTGTTTATTAGTGTATTTGATCTTTTTAAAATTGGCATCGGCCCATCTAGCTCCCATACAGTTGGACCAATGCGTGCGGCATACAGTTTTGTGGATGATTTATTGAAGCAAAACGATTTACAAGCAACAGCTAGAGTTCAGGTGAAGTTATACGGTTCGCTGTCGGCAACCGGTGTCGGTCATGCGACAGATAAGGCTGTTCTGTTAGGTTTAATGGGTTTTGACCCTGAACATATCGATACCCAAGTAAGTACAAGCTTGATTGAAGATGTTCTTGAAAATAAAACAATCCAGCTTAATCGGCAAAAGAGTATTTCTTTTGACTATAAGCATGATGTGCTTTTTTTAGATGAATCTTTGCCTTATCACCCCAATGCAATGGAATTGATTGCGTATAACGAGGCTCAAGAAATTTTATATGCAGAAACTTACTATTCAGTAGGTGGTGGCTTTATTGTTAGCCAAAGACAATTAACACATACCCAAACTGAAACTAACGATGTTAAGGTTCCATATCCATTTCACAGTGCGGCTGAACTTTTAAACTTATGTAAGACTCATCATTTATCAGTGAGCGAGTTAATGCTTGAAAATGAAAAAAGCTGGCGTAGTGAAACTGAGATTCGCAGCAAGATTATGGAAATCTGGAAAGTGATGCAGCAGTGCATTCACAACGGATTAATTAATGAAGGAATATTACCGGGCGGATTAAACGTAAAACGTCGGGCCAAGAAAATTCACGATAAGTTATTAAATAAGAAAAACTCAAACCTGATTGTGACGACTTTTCATGCGATGGAATGGGTCAATTTATTTGCCTTAGCGGTAAATGAAGAAAATGCTGCTGGCGGTCGAGTAGTGACGGCACCTACAAATGGGGCCGCAGGAATTATTCCGGCAGTTTTATATTACTACGTGACTTTCTCTAAAGACTTTTCCGAAGATAAAGTGGTTCGTTTCTTTTTAAGTACGGCAGCCGTTGGCATTTTATGTAAACTCAATGCTTCTATTTCTGGTGCAGAAGTAGGGTGTCAGGGCGAAGTCGGCTCGGCGTGTGCGATGGCTTCGGCAGGTTTAGCCGAGATTTTAGGTGCATCACCTGAGCAAGTGGAACATGCGGCTGAAATTGGGCTTGAACATAACTTGGGTTTAACGTGTGACCCGATTGGTGGTTTGGTTCAGGTGCCTTGCATTGAACGAAATGCAATTGCAGCTGTAAAAGCCATTAATGCAGCCCAAATGGCACTTCATGATGATGATGATGAACACTTTGTCACCCTAGATAAAGTGATTCAGACCATGAAAGAAACAGGCAAAGATATGTCTGAGAAATATAAAGAGACTTCAAAAGGTGGCCTCGCTGTTAACGCCATTGAGTGCTAAAAAAATGAGATGGGGACGAGGTGACCCCATCTCATTTTAAACATTAAGCCTCGCGAGCAACTAAAGTTAAAATGTCGTAAGTTGCGACAAGTTCACCGCGTTGGTTTTTGACTTTAATATCCCATACCACAACACCATGCGCAGGCTGAGAAGGGTCTTTTTGTGGTTTAGGTGTTTTTTGTTTACAGGTGAGTTCAACCTGAATCGAGTCACCAATTTTAACCGGTTCAACAAAACGTAAGTTGTCCATACCATAATTGGCAATCACAGGACCTTGTGCTGCATCTACAAATAGACCTGCTGCAGCAGACACAATGAAGTAACCATGTGCAACGCGTTCACCAAAGAAAGACTCCGCCGCTGCGATTTTATCAGTATGTGCATAGAAGTAGTCACCGCTTAAACACGCGAAATTGACAATATCTGCTTCGGTGACTGTACGGCGCGCTGTTAATAAACGTTCACCAATCACTAATTCATCAAAAGACTTTTTAAATGGATGTACGCGGTCTTCGTTAACTTTCGAGCCAGCAGTCCATGAGTGAGTAATTTGCGTCAAACTGTTTGGAGAACCCTGAATTGCAGTGCGCTGCATATAGTGTTTAACTGCACGAATACCACCTAATTCTTCACCGCCACCTGCACGGCCAGGGCCACCGTGTACTAAATGTGGAAGTGGTGAACCATGTCCTGTACTTTCTTTTGCAGACTCTGAATCGAGTACATGCACACGGCCATGCCAAGGCGCGATTTTTTGAATAATCTGCTCAATATTCTCATCATTATTTTTAACGACAGAAGCCACTAGGCTACCTTCACCACGTGAAACAAGATCAGCTAGTTCTTCAATGTTTTGATATGGCATGAGTGTACATACCGGACCGAACGCTTCCGTGGTATGAACATTCGTCGCTTGTAAAGGCTGTTCGCAAAGCAATAAAGTTGGAGCGAAAAAAGCACCTTTTTCAGGATGATCTGCATTAAATGTAAAGCTATCGTTGCCACCAAAAACAATTTTTGCGTCTTTGCTGAGTTCGGCAACTTTTTCTGCAACGTCATGTTTTTGTTTAATGCTCGCTAAAGCACCCATGGTGGTTTCTTCTTTTTGAGGGTCGCCCACCACAACTTTAGCAAGTTTGGCAGTCAGCTTCTCTTGTACAGTCGCTAACAAATTTTCAGGAACAAATGCACGACGAATCGCAGTACATTTTTGACCTGCTTTGGTGGTCATTTCACGAAAGACTTCACGCACAAATAAATCGATAGTTTCTTCATTTGCCTCAGGGCTTAAAATTGCACTGTTTACCGAGTCGGCTTCCATGCTAAATGGAATTGAATATTTATTGAGGTGAGGGTGATTACGTAATTTTTGGCCTGTGTAAGCCGAACCTGTAAACGTAACGCAGTCTTGTGGGCCTAACTGTTCTAACAGGTCATAAGTCTGACCGCAAATGAGTTGTAGCGAACCTTTTGGTAATACATGTGCTTCTTCAATCGCTTTTACAACTGCTTGAGTTAATTGGGCACCGTCGGTTGCAGGCTTAACAATACATGGAACACCAGCAAGTAACGTCGGTGCAATCTTTTCAAGCATTCCCCAAATTGGAAAGTTAAATGCGTTGATGTGAACGGCAACACCTGCTTTAGGACTTAAAATGTGCTTAGCACCGAAAGTTCCATTTTTAGATAATTGAATCCAGCTGTCTTCGGTAATAATTTTTTCGTCATTGAGTTCACGACGAACCAGACTTGAATAAGCAAATAATGTCTGGATACCGCCTTCAATATCAATCCACGCATCTTTACGAGTTGCGCCTGTTGCATACGCAAGTTTGTAAAACTCTTCCTTACGTTCAAGTAAATATTGGGCAATTTGTTTTAAAGCATTAGCGCGTTGATGAAACGTCCAGTTAGCCAGTTCTGAACCATTCTGTTTGGCATACTGAACAACACGTTTCATATCTATGCCATGACTACTTACGGCATAAATCGATTCACCTGTAATGGCATGATAAACGGTACGTAATTCTTCGTCAGACGAATGCCATGTTCCATAGACATAAGAAGCAAGATGAGGCAGTTGATGCTCAGACTGCTGAAAATCTGTGTCAGTTGAGGTTCCTTCTAGGTGTGCTTGTTCAAGCATGACCAAACTCCTTTTTTATTTGATACATCAATTATAAAAATTGCAAAAATATGATTCATAATTTCAGATTAATTTGTATAAAAGTCAACTTTATTTTGATTTTTAAAAGTAAAAAAGTTTTTTACATTTAACTTAATTTTATTAATTTCAATAGTTTGAATTGTTTTATTGTTGTGAATTTAATTTGATACTAAAAAATTAGTTGACTTTGTTTTTTGTGTATCGAAAAATAGATTTAAGGGTGATACCTACAGGGAATGAAAGAATGGAAAACAATTACCAGAAATTTGAACAAAATATTGCCAATGAAATTACGATCGAGGCTAAGGATCAAATGCCTGATGCCTACCGCAAAACATTGATTCGTCAAATCGGGCAACATGGCCATTCTGAAATTGTAGGTATGTTGCCTGAAGGAAACTGGATTACGCGTGCGCCGACTTTAAAACGTAAAGCGGTTTTGCTCGCGAAAGTACAAGATGAAGCGGGTCATGGTTTATATCTGTATAGCGCGGCAGAAACCTTAGGTGCTGACCGTGATGACATGATGGAAAAGTTGATTAATGGGAAAATGAAATACTCATCAATCTTTAACTATCCAACTTTGACTTGGGCAGATGTCGCTGCAATTGGTTGGCTTGTCGATGGGGCAGCCATTGTGAACCAGGTTGCGCTTTGCCGTACTTCGTATGGGCCATATGCACGTGCGATGGTACGTATTTGTAAAGAAGAAAGTTTCCACCAACGCCAAGGTTTTGAAGCCATGATGGCTTTGGCAAACGGTACACCGGAACAAAAACAGATGGCACAAGATGCGGTAAATCGTTATTGGTGGCCAGCACTCATGATGTTTGGTCCAAGTGATGAACACTCTCCAAACAGCGCACAAAGCATGGCGTGGAAAATCAAACGTTTTAGTAACGATGAGTTACGTCAAAAGTTTGTCGATAACACCGTACCACAAGTGTTGCAACTTGGCTTGGAAGTACCAGACCCAGATTTAAAGTTCAATGAAGAAACTGGTCACTACGAGTTTGGCGAGATTGACTGGCATGAATTTAATGAAGTGATTGCCGGACGTGGACCATGTAATCACGAGCGTATCGAAGCACGCCGTAAAGCATGGGAAAACGGCAAATGGGTTCGTGATGCAGCAGTGGTCTATGCGAAAAAACAGCAGCTTGAAGCGAACAAAGTGGCTTAACAAGATTTATGGAAAAATTTGAGGAAATAAAAATGGAAGATAAAAACAACTGGTCGCTCTACGAAGTATTTGTACGTAGTAAACAAGGCTTAAGCCACCGTCATGTAGGCAGCTTAAGAGCACCTGATGATGAAATCGCACTACAGCATGCCCGTGATGTTTACACGCGCCGTAATGAAGGAATTAGCATTTGGGTGGTTCGTTCAGAACTGATTAAGTCATCACAGCCAGATGAAAAAGCTGAATTTTTCGATCCTTCTTTAGACAAGGTTTATCGTCATCCGACTTTTTACCATATCCCAGACGGCATTGAGCACATGTAAGGGGAATGGCAAATGAATCATTCAGTTTTATCTAAATTCTTATTACATATTGGTGATAGTCAACTGGTTTTATCTCAGCGTTTGGCTGAATGGTGCGGGCATGCACCTGAGCTAGAAATTGATATTGCCTTAGCAAATATCGGCTTGGACTTATTGGGTCAGGCAAGAAACTTTCTGACTTTGGCTGGTCAATACGATGAAGCTAAACGTGATGAAGACCAACTTGCGTATTTCCGTACTGAACGTGAGTTTTTAAACCTATTGTTGTGTGAACAACCGAATGGCGATTTTGCTCAAACGATTGTGCGCCAGTGGTTGATGGACCATTACCATTTTCATTTATTTACGGCTTTAGCGCAAAGCTCACTTCCTGAATTAAGTGCGCTTGCTGTGAAATCTTTAAAAGAAGTGAAGTATCACATCCGTTTTTCGACAAGCTGGATGGAACGTTTAAGTTTAAGCACAGATGAAGCACATCAACGTGTGCAAGACGGATTAAATAATTTATGGCGTTTTACCGCTGAATTATTTGAACTGAGTGCAGACGAACAAGCATTGGTTGCAGAAGGCGTGATTCCAGATTTTTCAAATGAAAAAGAACAATGGAACCAAACCATTGCAGATGAGCTTAAGCGCTTTGAATTAAATGTTGCTGTAAACGGTGCTTATCGCCGTGGTGCGAAACAAGGATTGCATACCGAGCATTTAGGTTATTTGTTGGCTGAAATGCAATGTATTCAAAGAACTTATCCGGGCATGACCTGGTAAGACAAGGAGGTGAGCCATGCAAATGATTCGTCATTGCATCGACCAATGTTGGGATGTTCTACAAACGGTAAGTGACCCTGAAATTCCGGTTTTATCGGTTGTCGATTTAGGCATGATCCGCGGTGTAGAGATTAACGATCAACAAGAAATTATTGTTCGTCTAACTCCGACATATAGCGGATGCCCAGCAACAGATATGCTTAAAGCACAAATTGTTGAGGCATTTACCGCAGAAGCTTTGACACCGGTCAAAGTCATGGTCGATTTATCAGAAGCATGGACCACGGACTGGATGTCTGAAGCAGGGAAAAAGAAACTGCAAGTTTATGGCATTGCACCACCTGAAGGGTTGGCGCATCAGTGTGGAACTCACGTTCATTTAAATGATGGTGTTGAGTGCCCACGTTGTAAAAGCCGACATACCCGACTGTTAACAGAGTTTAGTTCCACCGCCTGTAAAGCACTTTATAAATGTCAGGACTGTCTTGAGCCTTTTGATTACTTCAAATGTATTTAAGTCTTTAGATAAGGAAATCAGCCATGAGCCAATTTGTACCATTAAAAGTAAAAAGTATTACGCCGCAAACCGATCAGGCAATTTGTATTGCATTTGACGTTGTACCTGAACAACAAGAACAATTTCATTTTCAACCGGGGCAACATCTAACCATTCGCCATTTAACCGAAGCGGGTGAAATCCGCCGTTGTTATTCAATTTGTAGCTATGCGGGCAAAGAAGACATCAGTATTGCGGTTAAAAAGATTGATCAGGGTCAATTTTCAAACTGGGCAAATGACCATTTAAAAGTGGGCGATGTGCTTGAAGTGATGCCACCACAAGGCGTGTTTTTTCAAAAAGCAGCCAAGATGGGCGGACAAAACTATTTAGGCGTTGCTGCGGGTAGTGGTATCACGCCAATTTTATCAATTATTAAACAAGTTTTATTTGAACAACCTGAAGCTAATTTTACCTTGCTCTATGGCAATCGTTCATGGAAACAAACCATGTTTGCCGAGCAAATTATGGATTTGAAGGATCAGTTTAAAGAACGCTTTCAACTCATCAATATTTTTTCTCGTGAGTTCAACGATAGTGAGCTAATGAACGGTCGTATTGATGCAGAAAAGCTTAAACAGCTTTTTGATTTTGAAGTGCTTGAAACAAACTTTGACCATGTGTTTGCCTGCGGCCCAGACGAAATGATGAATGCCGTAGAAAATACTTTACCAAAATTTGGTATTGCCAAAGAGCGCATTCACACCGAACGTTTCCATACAGGACAAGCGCGTAAACGTAGTGTTGAAGCGGATGCAAACCGTAAAGAAGAAAAAGTAAACATCATTTTAGATGGCCGTGAACTGATTGTTTCTGTGGCTCAAGATGATGAAAGTATTCTTGATGCGGCTTTACGTGCAGGTGCCGACTTACCGTATGCATGTAAAGGGGGGGTGTGCGCGACCTGTCGCTGTAAGGTACTTTCAGGCGAAGTCGACATGTTCCTTAACTATAGTCTTGAAGAAGATGAAGTTGAAAAGGGCTATGTGCTGAGCTGCCAGACCTTACCAAAAGGCTCAAATGTTCGCTTGAGTTTTGATGAATAGAGGCTGTCATGCAAGAGTTGATCAAAGCCAGTACAGCTGCTGACGGTGTTTTGTTATTAACCTTAAACCGTCCGGAAAAAAGAAATGCTTTAAACAATGCAACATTGCAGTGTTTGTGCGAGTTGCTTGAAGAAGCTGAACATAATGCTCAAGTCAAAGCAGTGGTTTTAACGGGTAAGGCTCAGTGTTTTGCGGCTGGAGCAGATCTTAGTGAGCTAGCTGCAATGGACGCGGTGTCTTTGCAACTCGATATTCGCCCGAAGCTTTGGCAGAAAATTGATGCGTTTAGTAAGCCACTGATTAGTGCAGTCAATGGCTATGCCTTAGGCGCTGGGTTCGAGTTGGTTTTGCATTCAGATATGGTCGTTTGCGGTGAAAATGCTCGTTTTGCTTTACCTGAAATTACCTTAGGGATGTTGCCGGGTGCCGGCGGAACACAGCGTTTAGCTCGCTTGGTTGGACAACAACTCACCATGCGCTGGGCTATGACAGGGGAAATGATTTCGGCAAAACAGGCAGAGCAACATGGCATTTGCAGTCAAGTGGTGCCGACTGAATTAACCGTTGAATATGCGGTTCAACTGGCAGCCAAAATTGCCAAACAAGCGCCTTTAGCGATTCGTGTGATTAAACAATCAATTAAAAGTATTCATGAAACAACGTTAAGTCAGGGACTCAAGTTTGAACGTCAAAACTTTGTCTGGCTGGCGGCTACAAAAGATCGAAACGAAGGGATTAATGCTTTCTTTGAGAAAAGAAAGCCAGTGTTTAGAGGTGAGTGATGGACTATCAAAATATTATTGCTGAAGAAAAAAATGGTGTTGGCTACCTAACATTTAACCGCCCAAAAGCACTGAATAGCTTTAATGTTGATATGCACCGTGAAGTGGCTGAGGTTTTAAACCAATGGACCAAAAATCCGGATGTTCGCTGTGTGGTGATTAGTGGCGAAGGTCGCGGCTTTTGTGCAGGGCAAGATTTAGGTGATCGCGTAGTTGACCCAAACGCTGAAGCTCCAGATTTAGGATATTCCATTGAAACTTACTATAACCCGCTCATTAAAATGATTGTAAATATGCCAAAGCCTGTGATTTGCGCCGTAAATGGCGTGGCAGCAGGTGCAGGGGCAAATATTGCACTGGCGTGTGACTTGGTGATTGCAGCTAAATCGGCAAACTTCGTACAAGCATTTTGTCGCTTAGGTTTGGTTCCAGACTCTGCGGGTACATGGTTTTTACCACGTGCTGTAGGCCATGCACGTGCGATGGGATTGGCTTTGTTAGGTGACAAGCTCCCAGCAGAAACTGCAAAAGAATGGGGCATGATTTGGGATGTGGTTGAAGACGCTGAGCTTAAAGCAAAAGTGACTGAACTGGCGGAGCGTTTAGCGAAACAGCCTACTTTTGGTCTATCTCTCATTAAAAAAGCGATTCATCAATCAAGCAATAACACCTTTGATGAGCAAATGCTGTTAGAGCGAGATTTACAACGTATTGCGGGTCGTTCCGAAGATTATCGTGAAGGGGTACAAGCCTTTATGAATAAACGTGAACCAAATTTTAAAGGGCGCTAAGCATGACAGATTTAGACTTATCTCGTGCCCGAATTGCCGTCATTGGTTCTGGCACCATGGGCATCGGCATTGCCCAGTTAGCCATCGTTAATGGGCACTCGACCGTTTTATATGATCTGGACGCTCAAAAAGCGCAACAAGCCGTTCACGGCTTAGGGCAGACATTTAAAAAGCTGGTTGAAAAGAGCAAGCTCACACAACAGCAAGCGGATGAAGCTTTAGCGCGTTTAACGGTGGTCAATCAAATTGAAGCTTTAAGTGAGGCTGACTTAGTCATTGAAGCAGTGGTTGAGAAAAAAGAAGTTAAACAGTCTTTATTTAAGCAACTCGCTGAGATTTGTAGTGCGCAAACCATTTTTGCAAGCAATACATCTTCAATTTCGGTGACTGCAATTTCGGCGGGCATTGCTCACCCTGAGCGCATAGTGGGTTTACACTTTTTTAACCCTGCACCAGTTATGAAACTGGTTGAAATTGTACAAGGCTTAAAAACCCCAAACAGCTTATGTTTGGCTTTAAAAAACTTGATGTTGAATTGGAAAAAAATTCCGGTACTCACCAAGTCGACCCCTGGGTTTATTGTTAACCGAATTGCACGTCCGTTTTATGCAGAAGGCTTTAGAGCACTGCAAGAACAAGTCACTAGCTACGACCAGCTAGATTATGCTTTGAAGCAATGCGGCGGTTTTGCGATGGGGCCGTGTGAACTTACCGACCTCATTGGGCAAGATGTTAACTTTTCGGTGACGCAAAGCGTTTACCAAGAGTTTTTTTACGAGCCACGCTACCGTCCAAGCCTCATTCAAAAAGAATTAGTCGATGCAGGTGCTTGGGGCCGTAAATCAAAACAGGGCTTTTATACCTATAACGAAAAAAATCAGTACGAGACATTTCAGCCTCAAGCTGTGGTTGCCAAACCAATTGATGCCCATGTAGAGCTAAAAGGGACTTGGTCTCAGCTACCTGCTTTTTTAACGCGTTTAGGTTTAAAAAGCGGATCTGCGAGTGACGACAATATCCTTCAAATTGATGATATCGACTTGCGTTTAAGCCAAGGTGAGTCAGCCAATATTCATTACCTAAGCCGTAAAGTGGTTTTAATGGACTGGCATCATGATTTTGAGCACGCAGATGCTTTAGTACTCAGTCATAACGAGCTTTGTGAAGCAAGTGATCTGGCTAAAGTTGAGGCTTACTTTGCACAGTTTGGTATGAGTGTGATGTGGATTAAAGACCATCCGGCACTGTTAACTTTACGCACCATCGCTTTACTCATTAATGAAGCCTGCGAAGCAAGTTTACATGGTGTTGCGAGTCTGGAAGATATTGATAATGCCATGAAATATGGAGTGAATTATCCTAAGGGTCCTTACCAGTGGTTGACACAAATGGGCGGTGCTTATGTGCTCCAAACCTTAAATAACTTATATGCACTGTATGGAGAGGAAAAATATCGCGCGAGTATCTACCTCAAGCAATATGTAGCAAAAACTCAAAACATTGCTACTCAATATTCACGTGATATGACCGAATTTGCATAATCAGGAGTCAACATGGAAGACGTTTTAATTTGTGATTTTATTCGTACCCCAATTGGACGATATGCAGGTGCCCTAAGTGCAGTACGTGCAGATGATTTAGCTGCATTGCCCATCAAATATTTAAAAGATAAACACCCGAACCTACCGTGGAATACGGTAGACGAAGTATTTTTAGGATGTGCTAACCAAGCAGGTGAAGACAACCGTAACGTTGCACGTATGGCAACACTGTTAGCAGGCTTACCTGATACAGTGCCAGCGATGACAGTCAATCGCCTGTGCGCCTCTGGCTTAGATGCAGTAGGCCTTGCAGCACGCTCAATTAAGGCAGGTGAAGCACAGTTTGTGTTGGCGGGTGGCGTTGAGTCAATGAGTCGTGCGCCATTTGTACAAGCTAAACCAACAGAAGCGTTTAGCCGTACACCTGAAATTTATGACACCACCATTGGCTGGCGCTTTGTAAATAAGCAACTCAAAGCGCAATACGGCACAGACAGCATGCCTGAAACTGCCGAAAATGTAGCTGAAAAATATCAAATTAGTCGTGAAGACCAAGATGCGTTTGCATTGCGTAGCCAACAAAAAACGGCTGCTGCCCAACAAAACGGTTTCTTTAACGACGAGATTTTGCCTGTCGAGATTGTAGACCGTAAGAAAAACGTGAACGTTGTTAATCGCGATGAACATCCGCGTGAAACGACACTTGAAGCACTCGCAAAACTAAAAGCGCCGTTTAAAAAAGAAGGTGGCTCGGTGACTGCCGGAAATGCCTCTGGTGTAAATGACGGAGCAGCCTGTGTGTTAATTGCCAACCGTGAATTTGCAAATGCACATGGTTTAAAACCTTTAGCGCGCGTGATTGGCATTGCAAGTTCGGGGGTTGAACCCAAATATATGGGTATAGGTCCTGTTCCGGCTGTGCAGAAAATTTTAAAGCAAACAGGTTTAACGCTAGATCAGATGGATGTGATTGAACTGAATGAAGCATTCGCAGCCCAATCTTTGGCTTGTATGCGTGAACTCGGTCTAAAAGATGATGATGAACGCGTTAACCCAAATGGTGGTGCGATTGCATTAGGGCATCCGCTAGGTATGAGCGGTACACGCTTAGTGATTACGGCAACACGTGAGCTAAAAAAACGAGGTGGACGCTATGCACTTTGCACGATGTGTGTGGGTGTGGGACAAGGCGTTGCACTGATTTTGGAAAATTTAAATTAATTTAGACGGTTTTAAAAATTACATAATGAGGAGATAGGCGATGGACAGCCTTACAACGGATAATGTTGAACAATTAACACTTGCAGAGCTTAGAGAACTGCAAACTAAACGGTTAAAACAAACCCTGACTTTTGTATATGAAAATAGTCCGGTCTATAAGAAAAAGTTCGATGAAGCAGGTGTACATCCTGATGACTTCGTCACTTTAGACGATCTGGCGAAGTTTCCATTTACCACCAAACAGGATTTAAGAGACAACTATCCGTTTGGGATGTTTGCCGTACCACAAGAGCAAATTGTACGTTTACATGCATCATCGGGTACAACGGGTAAACCGAGCGTGGTGGGTTATACCCAAAAAGATATTAATACGTGGTCGGACATTGTTGCGCGTTGCTTACGCATGGCAGGTTTAACCGCGAAAGATATGGTTCAGGTGGCTTATGGCTATGGACTATTTACAGGTGGTTTAGGTGCACATTATGGTGCCGAGCGTTTAGGTGCAACAGTTATTCCAATGTCTGGCGGGCAAACTGAAAAGCAAGTTCAGCTTATTCAAGACTTTAAACCGACTGCAATTATGGTTACGCCATCGTATTGCGTGAGTATTATTGAAAAGCTTGAACAGCAATTTGGAACTGCACGTAATACGTCTTTAAAAGTGGGTATTTTTGGTGCCGAGCCGTGGACCAACGAACTGCGCCGTGAAATTGAAGAACGCTTAAATATTAAAGCACTCGATATTTATGGTTTGTCTGAGGTGATGGGTCCGGGCGTTGCAATGCAGTGTTTAGGTGAGGGCGAGGGACTAACCATTTGGGAAGATCATTTCTACCCAGAAATTATTAACCCTGAAACGGGTGAAGTCTGTAAAGATGGCGAACTTGGCGAGCTAGTCTTTACCACCATTACCAAAGAAGGCTTACCGATTATTCGTTACCGTACCCGTGATTTGACCCGCTTGCTACCGGGTGAAAATCTAGCGATGCGCAAAATGGATAAAATTGTGGGTCGTAGTGACGACATGCTGATTATTCGCGGCGTGAACGTTTTCCCGACTCAGATTGAAGAGCAAATTTTGCAAGTTCCACATTTAGTTCCAAATTATGAAATTTTGGTGACTAAAAAAGGCCATATGGATACTTTGCATATTCGTACAGAGATGTGTCATAACTGTACTATACAGGCCAATCAACTTGCTCAGGAGTTGATGAAACGCATTAAAACCATGATTGGGATTAGCGTTACTGTAGAAGTTGTGACAGAAGCGACCTTACCTCGTTCGGAAGGTAAGGCAAAGCGGGTAATCGATATGCGTCAGATTGCTTAACATCAAGATCATTCAGGGTATAGAATCTATACCCTGAAACTAAACGCCAAGACATGAGTATGAGTGCAAAAATACAGCAAATAATTGATTCTGTTGTAAAGAATGAAACCTTAAGTGGAACTTCGCTTATTTCGACAATTTTTGGAGATTCAGTACTTCATAGAGGTGGAAACATTAGTCTTGCAAGCCTGATTCAGTTATTAGAGCTATTTGGTTTTAATGACCGCGCTGTAAGAACCTCTGTTTTTCGTTTAGTTAAAAATGATTGGTTATGTTCGGACAAAATCGGTAGAACCAGTTTTTATCGCATTACCGATTCGAGCCGTTCGACTTATTTGCAAGCCGAACAACGTATTTATAACGACCAGATGAAAGAGTGGGATCATTATTGGGACCTTATTCTGATGTCTAGCCTCGACACTGAAAATAAAGCGTTGTTAAAGAAAGAACTCGAATGGTTAGGATTTGCCAATATTTCTACAAACCTAATGGCTTATCCGGGTTGTAACCGTATTGAATTGCAACGCTTGTTGGTTGACTTAAATATGAGTGAGCAAGTGGTGGTGTTTAAAGCCGAAACCTTGCAGCTTTTTAATAATTCGGTCGATACCATTGGTCGTATGCTCAGAACCAACTGGCCCATCGATGAATTACGCCAAAGATATTTACAGTTTCTCGATATTTTTAGAGAAATTGGCGTGTTGCTGATGCAGGAAAACGAACAACTCGAACCGGTTCAGGCCTTTCAAATTCGAACTTTGCTGATTCATTACTATCGACGGATTTTATTGAAAGACCCAGCACTACCGCTTGAGTTGTTGCCAACTGACTGGCCCGCGATTGGTGCACGAACTTTATCAATGAATATTTATAAAAAAGTATTTGAACCTGCCGATGAATACTTCTTGTCTGTTGCCGCAACAGCAGAAGGACCAATGCCAAATGCCACAGCACATTATTGGCGCCGTTTCGGAGGTTTGGTGGCAACAAATGAGAGGTTAAATCATGCCTTGTTATAGTATTGACGGTGTTATTCCCGTGGTCAGCCCAGAGGCTTTTGTACACCCAACTGCTGTTTTAATTGGTGATGTGATTATTGAAGCGGGCGTATATGTAGGGCCATTTGCCTCATTGCGTGCCGATTTTGGCCGTATTCATATTAAGCAAAATGCCAATATACAAGATAGCTGCACCGTACATGGCTTTCCACAAAGCGTGACTTTAGTTGAGGAAATGGGGCACATTGGGCATGGCACAACTTTACATGGCTGCCGCATTGGTAAAAATGTTTTGGTCGGCATGAACAGCGTAATTTTGGACTATGCCGAAATTGGTGAAAACACCATTATTGGTGCAAATAGTCTGGTCAAAACCAAAGATATAATTCCGGCAAATGTTTTGGCAATGGGTAGTCCTGCCAAGGTTGCACGTGATTTATCAGAACAAGAAAAAAAGTGGAAAACCCGCGGTACGCAAGAATACATTGAGCTTGCACAGCGATGCCTAAATTCAATGCAAGAAGTTCAGCCTCTAACTTCAGAGTTGGATGACCGCCTAACCTATAAGGACTTTAGTTCTTCAAACTATCAGATTAAACAAGATAGCGTTTAACGGCTCTTAACAAGTCGATTTCAATATAGATAGATTCATAACACTTAAGGAATACTCGCACGAGTAGGGAGACGTTTGTGCAAAATATGGAAACTACTGCGGTTGATCAATTCGCAGAACTATTGGGTGTACAAGTGCTGCATCGCAGTTTTGATGAAGCGCGTTGCAAGCTTAATGTGAAAGACGAGCACATGAATGCATTGGGCGGCGTACATGGTGGGATCATATTTTCATTAGCTGATATTGCTTTTGCGATGGCTTGTAATGCAGGGGATGCGCCATATACTGGCCTACAGGCTGATATTCGCTATATGAGCGGTGCGAAAGATAGGGTGTTATTTGCAACGGCAACCAAGGTCGGTAGTAGTAAAAAATTTGCGCATTATGAAGTGGTAATCACAGACGGTTTAAATAATAGAGTCGCTTTATTTACATCTACGTGTTACAGGCTTGCGCCGTGATATGCCTTAGATCTAGAACAAAACTTATCAGGTACTCAACTTGTAACCAAAGTGATTAAGACATACGTTAATTCCGTTAAGTGAATAGTCCGTACAGCCTTTATGAATGCACTTGTTTTCTGAAAAGCCTTCATGAGCTAAAACAACTAAGAATTGCTTAATACTGTTTATTCGATTTTGGCTTAAGGTTTGGTTCACATTTGAAAGTTTAATTCCAAAAATAGGTGCTGTTGGTGTATCTGGATAACACTCGAAATACCATGCTTGCTCGCACTCAGAGCAGACATAATAAAACTCACTATAATCAAATTTTGGATGAGTTTCTTCGCATGGAGCCTCTTGAATGATGTAGTGAGGAAACCTATGTTTCATTTCATAATTATGGCTGAAAATATTTGAAAAGCTGTCAGGGCATACAAAAAAATCACCGACATTTTGACATTCACACATAGATTTTTTTCTTTAACGTTTTTCCTAAAAAAACTAAAGGTAGCTTATACGAAATTTATCAGTTCAATAAGTAAAAACCTGAGTATTTCTAATTGGTTGATTAACCAAGTTGTATCTAAACTGCTGCATTAAATCTTTTGAAAGTGGTTGAGGTTGTTGTATCTGCATCATCAAAAGCTGTAAAAACTGTCCGTGGCTAAAAACAGCCAAATTCTTTTGGACATAATTTTCAGTCAATGCCTTTAACTTCTCATGGAAAGCTTGAACTCGTATATATAGATCTTCAAAAGATTCTGCATCATCGGCATCTTTATGCTGATAATCCATTTTCTCCCAGTAAGCATTTACCCAAGCTTTACGATCATCCATATTGGTATTGGCACATTTACGCTCTGACAAATAGCTAAACTCATGCAAATGCTCATCTACTTCAAAATTGAGATTATATTTTTCTAAGAGTGGAAGGGCGGTTTGATGTGTACGCAAATATTGAGACACAATCACATGATCAATCACGGGTAGTTTTGAACACAGTACTTGAGCTTGTTTATGCCCATGTTCACTTAAAGCAATTGAAGCATGTGAAAGGGTCTTACCATTAATATTGGCTTCACTTTCAGCATGTCGGATTAGAAAAATACTCATGTTAATTCCGTTGAACTCTATAGATTGCTGGGTTTAATCTAAAGATTACTATTCTTAAAAATTGAGATAAGGAAATTTTTTTAATGTGAACTTTGTTAGAAAGTAAAAAACTGAAAAACATTTTTTAATTATATTTGCATTTTTCTATTAATTTCATTGAACTTACAACACGGATCAGTCATTACTGGGTTGGATAAACTGTAAACATTTCTATAAAATCTAGCACAGCTATTAGAATATTTAGTACTTAAAAATGAAGAAAATTTTTATAACTACTTTCTTAGTGATAGTACTGCTTTTGGGCTACTATGTTGCTATGGTAGGAGTATTAAAAGGTTGGATGAATAATTTCTGCCAAAGAAAATATTGCTTGGAGTTTTTATCATTAGGTGATTATTTATCAATTTTGATCGCAGTAATTGGCCTAGTGTTTGTCGTACAATCACTAGATGCTTGGAAAGAACAAGATAAATTTTTAAATGCAAGAAATATATGTAATCAGCTTATAAAATTTCAGGATTTATGCGAATTCGATCTCATATTATTAATTCAAGAGAAACAAAATGAAATAAATCAATTAGCTTCTTTAGAAGAACAGAGGAAATTTTTAAAAAACACTTTTTTTGAATTGGGATTATTTCAAATAAATCAAGAGCTAGATGAAAGGTTAAGACAATCTAATTGTTTGTATAAAAGTGAATTAAATGAGATTTATAAAGTATTAAATCAATGTTTGAATAAAATGTTTACGAATATAGAAAATGAAAAAAGAAGTTTTCATAATATTGATAGTTTTTTAAATCGAGCTATTCGTGATGATATTAAAGAAGTTAATAATAAATTAATGCAAATAACTCAGAAATTAAATAAAAAGATAAATTAGGTTTATATCAAATTAACAAATGATTCCTAGTCTAAAAAATAGCCTCCCGTAGTTGTTTTTTATTTCCCCTTTTAAACCCTCACTTAAAAATAATGCACTCATTCTTGACTGCAAAAGGGGAGATCTTATTTTTATGTTTTTAGCATTTGCTATTTTTTGCTAAAACTAATTCCTGACTTTCATTGGGCTTTGTTGCACAAAGCTATTCTTGAAGGCTTCTTCAGTAATATAATTTCCAGATGAAGAAGCCTACACCTAAAATCTATCGTACAACCAATTGGTCCTCGTATAACCAAGCTTTAATCAAGCGAGGAAATATTTCAATCTGGTTTGATCCTAAGACGCAATGGTATGCACAACCACAAGGCAAGCAAGGACGAAATCAAACTTATTCCGATACAGCGATTCAATGCTGTTTAATGATCAAATCTCTATTCCGTCTTTCTTTACGTATGGTTACTGGCTTTGTTCAAAGCCTGATTAAACTCTGTGGCTTGAATTGGACAGCA
>NZ_KI391939.1:661751-695433 GCF_000162375.2 Acinetobacter sp. RUH 2624
GTTATCACCGTCGTAGTTTGGTGGAAACCAAGATGCATTGCATCAAATTATTAGGTGATAGGCTGACGGCAAGACATTTTCAAAGTCAGGTCAATGAAATTCATGCGCGTGTGGCAGTTCTGAATAGATTTACGGAATTAGGTAGACCTCGCACCCAAGTTGTGTCTTAAATTTGAATGGATTGGGGAGAACTCAGCTTTTGAATGTTTATGCAACAAAGCCCTTTCATTGTAAAAAGTTAAGGTATAGCTTTTTAAAGTTTTCCCATTTGAACTGATAAAAAATTTGCCTGAGACTGGAACTTTCCATTCAGAGTCGACATTACTTGCCAAGCCAATCCATGCGTGTCCATTAAAAGTAAATACTCGTTCATTTTCTATATGAAAGTCTTCAAAATAAATGGCATCACACCAAAATTTGTCGGCATTATCAAAGTCTTTTTTAGAGAATTTCCAACAACTTAAAATTGAAAAGTTACTTTCAAACCATTCATCTTTGTAGTTGAGGTGAATATAGTTATGAATGGCCTCGGCTGTAAGTTTCTCTAATTGTAGAACCCTTCGTTGAATACGTCTTTTACTCGAATAAATGAACTTTGTGTGTTTTTCTTCTTGGTATTCATTTCTTTCCATAGTTTTAGATATGATCTATTGGCTTGAATAAAGTTAGTATATTAAACCTAGTATAAAACATCTGAGTACATTTATATTGAAAAGTTTTTCTCAGATAGAATTTTTTATACTTCAGATAACGTCGATTGTGTTAAATAGAAGAATTTATGATTCTAAATGAATGTGTAAAAAGTAAAATTTTCCCTTATTTTCCCAAAAAAATTGATAATTTGGGCCGCCTTCATCAGGACTATTAGGGACAATTTTAGAACAACCTAAGATTTCATAACTATTTGTAGTATTTTCAAAATTTAAAGTACATAAGTATTCTTTCAAGAGTTTGGCACTTAAGCTCGCTGGAGATTCTTTTAAAATCATATCTAATTGATTTATTAGACCATTAGCTTGTATTACTAATTCTTCGATGGATATTTCTTTAAACTCTGTATTAACAATCCATTCTCTAAATGAATAGTCTGCTCTTGTCTCTTTATTCAGAATACATGCAAGTAACTCATTAAAATTGTCTTCATAGTAAAACAAATCCAAGCAAAAAAATTGAATATAGCTTGCTTGTTCAGTATGAATATACAAATGTAAAAAATCATCTCCATAGTAAATAGGATCTTTTACTTCTGTTATCTTACTTATTTGGAAGTCTAATTTTTTCATACTGAATAATTTAGATTATTTAAAATCAACATAATATACCTTATACGTAATCTTTCTAGCTCAAATAAAACATTCCATCTTAAGGCTGTTTTTATTTCCCCACTTAACAATAACCCACTAATTATTTAGCCTTACTTTTCTAATGATTTAATTTAAAACAAATGGCATTTTGTGTGCTTGACTGTAAAAGGGTTGGGCACTATTCTTTGCCTGCTGGCCACATTGCCAGACGGTCGTCGCGGACCGTGGTGAAAGATCACATCAGAGTTATACCGTCTGAGGGATACTCTTATGTGTAAACTCCTCGTCTCCTCCCGTAGCGGTAGGACGGGAGAGGGACACCTTCGGGTGTGCTGGTTATCTTTCCCAGTCCGCGAACCCTTTCTCGTTCTGCCACCCTAATTTTAATGTTTTGGCAGAACTCCCAATAAAAAAGGAGTTGGCTTTGCACATCCATTATTTCTTGGCTATCAATGCCAAAAGCTATAACGACACAGCTTAAAAATTAAAGCAGCTTGATTGCCTTTAGGGTTTTCAGGCTTAAAGTCATTTTTACTTAAAACTTAGCAACAACAAACTTGAGATGTGCCAAGCACCGTCTTACGGCTTTGCTGTGCCTTTTTTCTCCCAAAAGTGGCACAGGCTTTTTTCTCTTTTAGAAACAACAAGAATTTATAACGGAAAAATTATGCGAAATTTAGAAATCTCTTCCAAAAAATTACAGGTTATTCAAACTGCAATCCAACTCTTTACCACTCGCGGCTTTCACACCGTAGGTGTAGACCTGATTGCTAAACAATCCCAAATCACCAAATCTACGTTTTATAAATATTTTGGCTCAAAAGAACGCTTAGTTGAAATGTGCATCGCCTTTCAAAAAAGCCTGCTCAGAGAGAAAGTGCTCGCTATTATTTACTCAAGCCGTTATTACGCGTCAAAAGATAAACTCAAAGAAATTATTGTATTACATACTAATTTAAACAGCCTCTATAACCTTTTACTAAAAGCTATTTTTGAAATAAAACTACTTCACCCGCAGGCTTACCGTATGGCGGTTGAGTACCGAAAGTGGCTGCGCCATGAAATTTTTGACCTGATTTTTAGCGGAGAAATCCACGAGCCACAATTCGATGCCAACATGGTGGTAAACCTGATAGACGGTTTATTGCTACAAGTTTTAGGCTCGAACAGTTTGGATGAACGAGATGTGGTGTTGGATTGTTTTCTAAATTCTTTTGCTAGAAATTTTAGCCCACGATTACGGGAAGCATAAGCCCTAATGATAAATAGCGATTAGATGAGCTTTGAGCATTGCAATATCAGACCAATAAGTTGACTTCAAAACGTGGCTTAAGTGGTCTGAGGTCAAGTTTTTTTAAAGATACTTAAGCAATATGGTTTGCGTAACTTCAATCAAATACTGAAATATTTCGAATCAGCATATGAGTTGCCTAAGTGAGTCATCGTCTCGTGCAAAAGTATGCTGAATATAAATAGAGGAGTCATTCATGGGTACGCGTTCAACCATTATGGATACCAATAGCTTTCGTCCAGAACATGCTGCTGATCTGGACCATGCTACCCGCAAACTGACCGATAAAAGAAATAAAATTTTAGGTGAATCCTATCGCTTGTTTTATCGTAATCCCGTGCATCTGGTGAAAGGACAGGGGCAATATTTATGGGATGCAGCAGGTCATCAATATCTGGATGTTTACAACAACGTTGCCAGTATTGGTCATTGTCATCCTGCCGTGATTGAAGCGGTAAATGAGCAAATGAAAATGCTCAATACCCATACTCGCTATTTACATGAAAATATTTTGGATTATACCGAAGAACTTTTACAGACCACTCCCGATGAAATTGACCGTGCCATGTATATGTGTACTGGTTCGGAGGCGAATGATTTAGCGATTCGTATTGCACGTGAATATAGCGGCGGTACAGGAATCATTGTGTCTCAAGAGTCGTATCATGGAACCAGTAGCTTAACCTCAGGATGCTCTCCAGCGCTTGGAACTGAGCAACCTTTAGATGCTACAACTCGTCTAGTTCCGGCACCTGATTATTATCGAATTCAAACTGATGATTTAGGCACATGGTTTGCACAGCAGATCCAGCAACAAATTGACGATATGAACGCAAAAGGGATCAAGTTTGCAGGTTTTTTAGCGGACTCAATATTCTCTTCTGACGGTGTGATGCCTAATCCTGTTGGGTTCTTACAAAAAGCGGTTGATGTTGTGCATGCCAATGGCGGTATCTTTATTGCTGACGAAGTACAACCGGGTTTCGCACGCACTGGCGATTCGTTCTGGGGCTTTGGTCGACACAATGTTGTGCCTGATATCATTACCACAGGTAAACCAATGGGTAACGGAGTTCCAGTGTCAGGGCTTTTAGCCAAGAGTGAAGTTCTTGCTGCTTTTAGCGATAAAATTCCATATTTTAATACCTTTGGTGGTAATCCTGTTTCTATGGCAGCGGCACAGGCGGTACTTAAAGTCATTCAGGAAGAAGAATTACAAACCCATAGCAAATATGTGGGGGGGCTACTTCTAAAAGAACTCACTAAACTTATGGATAAACATGAGATGGTCGGTGATGTCCGTGGCGCTGGTCTATTTATAGGATTTGAACTGGTTAAAGATAGAGCCACAAAAGAGCCGAATAAAGCATTGGCTTTGAATCTTATTGAGGAACTCAGAAATACTCATCGAGTTTTAACCTCAGTTGCAGGTCCTTATGGCAACGTATTAAAACTGCGCCCACCTTTGGCTTTCCAAATAAAAGATATCGATTGGTTAGTCGGTGCTTTGGATCAAGCCTTAACAAAATTAAAGTAAGTCGCTTAAATATAAAACATACCCTTCAAGTTGGATGTTAAATCTAATTTGAGGGGTATTTTGTTGTTCAATTATTTTATTCGTCTTTAGAAGTTATCTCGAATTGCGTAAATAATAAAAAGGCCTTTATTCAAGGCCTGTATTTGCAAGGTTTTAGTGTCTTAATTGACGTGGTGTAACACCAAACCAGCGCTTAAATGCACGAGATAAAGCACTTACTTCTGAGTAACCTAGCAGGAATGCCATTTCTGAAATTGGAATATTTTTCTGTTTAATATAATGTTCAGCCAATTCACAACGGACCTGATCGACTAAATGGGTAAAGGTGAGTCCTTCATTTTTTAAACGGCGGGTAAGGGTGCAACTCGTTAAACCAATATCATGAGCGATTTTTTCAAGGTTTGGTTCACCTTCACTCAGTTCAAGTTGGATGTGAGAACGAACCTGATCTGCAAGACTTTGACTTTGAGAAGAGCGATTGAGTAACAACAGCGTATCTAAAATTACTGTTAATAAAATAGAATCACGCCCCGGCATAGTATGCTGGACGTCTTTTTTTGAAATGATGATGGAGTTAAAAGGCTGATCAAAATAAACAGGCGCGTTAAATAATTTACTATGTTCTTGCCAGAATTCAGGTCGAGTATGCTCAAAGTGAATCGCGCGAGGTGAATAATGAGGACCCATCACTTCACGAATCACATTCATAAACATGCCCATGGTCAGTTCTGCATCTTGGCGGCGAGTTAAAATTGCGCCGTGTTGAACCTGATAATCTATGCGCCAGCTATCTCCCAAATCGACCATTCGATTAAGGGTATCTTTCTGATGCAAATAAAAATTATTGGTCATGTTCATGAGTGCAGACTCTAATGTGTTTGAACAAAGACCAATGTACCCAATGAGCCCTAATGATTTCGGTTGAAACTGTTGACCATAATGCAGGCCAAAATTATCACAACCAGAAACCAGCGCTGCTTGTTCTAGCACCTTGCAATAATTGGGTAGTTGTAAGCTTAGAGTTGGGCTGATTAAAAGTTCAGGATTAATACCACTAATACCTAAAACGCGATCAACATCGGCACCTTTTTGACAAATAAACTCGCTTAATCCAGAGGCAGCTGCAGACAATACACCTTGATTACACATATTTGAGTCGACAAGATGAGCTGGGTTGAGATGTAACATGTCAAGTCTCATGATATTTATTCCTAACTATTCTTATATTAAGCAAAAGCCATACCAGTTTTTGCTTACGTCCATGATTTTGTGTTGTTAAAAGTTTTTATAAAATAATGACTTATGTGTTGCTGTTTTAAGTTTCAGGCTTGATTCTTTAAGAAGAGATCAAGAGTTGTATTTTAGGTTGGGTAGCGAACTAAAAGAAGGCAGAAAATGCATTAGAGATAGGCAAACAGGGCAGAACTAAAACAAGAAATTAAGCGGCTTCTCATGCATACAACATGTATTGTAGGCATGAGAAAATAAGTGAAATACTAATTTTTTGTAGTTTTCGCCGTTTGCGCACCATAACTTAAACTAGCCATTGAGGGTCTAAATTGACCTGTGTTGGCATCGCGGCCCTGTAGTAAGAACTTAGTATTGGCTTGACCGTAGCTCTGCACAGCTTGCTGAGAAAACTTGCCGATATCAGAACTTGGACTGCGCAATCGATTAATAATTAGTACCTTCTGAGTCGCCGCAAAATCTTGCATCATATTTTGATCGCCTTCACTGTCACCCGCGATAAAAATTGGCCCGTAACCATATTTAGAGACTAAAAAACGCTGGATGGTTGCAGTTTTGCCTTTACCTTGAGTTTGCGCATAGCCATGACGAAACTCGGGTAAAATTCGGTTTTGTGCATCTCGTTCCAACTCCATGGCATAGGCATTTTTTTCATTAATGTTATAGCCGATCTCTGGATTAGAAATAATTTCCTTAATCACATCAATAAAAGATGCCGAGCATACATAGACATCAATGCCATTGTCCAGAAAGGCCTTAAATAGATTTTGCATTTCACGGTATGGCCTTAAACCATTTTCCCAAGTGGTTTTCACAACGCCTGCTTGGCCCGAAAGTGCTACGGGAGAAGCCCATGCCACAGGTCCAATCGGTTGCTGCATTTGCCAAGCCACCGTTGCTTTTACCAAATTACGGACTTCTTGTTCGGTAAGCCCAGTAAATAAATAAGTGACCCATGGATATGCAACTTCATGATCAAAGGTGTCTCCAATTGCCGCATATAGATATCTCATTTTAGTAATGAAATCGAGATAATGCGGATCTTGTTTAATTTGATCCAGACTTTGCTTACCTTTGAGACCGCTATAGTGGTGATAAAGCCATGTGTAGCTCGCAATAATATCTGGGGCAATTTTATCAATATTGACGGCTTGGCCTTGCTGGTTATTGTAGGCCGCTTCAAAGTTTTGCGAGCTAATTCCTTTACGAATAATCTGATTAAGCTGTTCTGGCGTGACATTAAACGCTAAGTGTTCAAGCTGATAAATTAAAGTTGCTTCTTCGATGTCTAAAAATACCGAGGTATTGTCAAAGTCAGTGACAATATACGGGCGTTTTTCAGGGTTATAGTTCGGGCTATCTTTTCCATAGCTAGCAATTAATTGATTAAGTTGGTCAAAGTTAAAAGCGTCCCATTGACCTTTTTGAATATATTCCTTTTGGGGAATAGTGACTGCGGGAGATGTGCTTTGTAGAGGGTTGTAGTTACATGCGCTTAGAGCAATCATGCTTGCCAGACTACTGGTGAGTAATAGTGCTTTGGCAACTTTGCTCAGTTGATGGGTAGCTTGCATAAACCCTTCCTTTAAATTCTATAAAATTTAAAAACTAAAAATTGAAAATGAAGAAAAGCGATCTAAATCACTTTTCAAAGTCCGACAGGCATTTGTCCGTTTAGATATTTTTTGCAGAGACGCACAGTTTCATTGGACCATTGGTCTCCAAGACTTTGAGCCATTTCTGTTTGTGCGTGAGAACCATTCCAAGCCATCATTTGAATGCGGCGTTGCATAATAAAAGTCGGGATCATTTCATATTCTTCAGACTGAATAAGACCTACGCGCTCGTAGCCTTTTAACCAGTAATCAACCCAATGAGGTGCATTTGCATAGTGTTCATTGAAGCTAATCGCAGCAGCAAGGTCATGCATAAACCAGCTCATTCCGCAGTCATCAAAATCGATCACGCCGATACGTTCTTGTTGTAGTAATAGATTGGTTAAACGCAAATCGGCATGAATCAGGCCATAGCGTTCTTGGGTTTTGCCAAAGAAATTTAAATCTTTCGAAATCTGTGTAATGGCTTCTTCAATCACGCCGTGATCTTGTGGTCTTAAATGAGGGGCATTTTTCCAATTTCCCCAGTGTCCATCTGCACCGACCATGGTTTCATGATTCCACACAATACGTTGAAAGTTTTCAGGCGCTTGCCATGTCTTACTATGTACGTGCAACTTTGCGGTAATTTGTCCTAATTGCTCAAATGCAGTGGGGTCAACTTCAACAGTCGGCATATCGCCCTCAACCCAGTTGAAAAGTACCGCATAACGATAAATATCATTCGATAGCTTTAAAGTGATGACGCGCTCACCCGATTGATCTGCAATCGCAACAGGAACTTGGATTCCACTCGCATTTAAAGCATCTAACCATTCAAGCTCACTTTGTATATCGAGTTTGCTGTGATAGTTCGGACGGTGAATTCGAAGTGCATATCGGGCAGATCCAGTCGAAACTTGATAGGTTGCATTTTCAGACTGACACAGTAGTTTGACCTGTCCTTGATAGTCTGATGGATATTGCTTAATTGCTTGTTCTGCCAGTATTTGTAATTGAACTTGGCTTAAAAATTCATTTTGTTCTACAGACATAACCCATCTCCTCAATTTAATTTTTAAACACGTTTCGTGTTGAGATGCCGTCGATCTTATAAAAGAAAAAATGAATCAACTTGACTTCAAGTGGTCGGGGAGATGTTTTGCTGTCAAGTTTTATGAATATCTTTTGCGCAACTATTGGTGGTGTAAATTTAGTCGATAAGGCATACGACAATGAAAGAGTCAGAATTAAGCGTAGATGTTGGTGCTTTACAACAGGACGCAGAGTATTTTGCAAAACGTCAGTTAAAAAAGGGGGCAGTAGGTTGGTTACTTTTAGTGGGGTTGGGTGTTTCTTACGTCATTTCGGGTGACTTTGCAGGTTGGAATTTTGGACTGGCACAAGGCGGCTGGGGGGGACTCTTTATTGCAACAGTCATCGTCGCGTTTATGTATCTTTGCATGAGCTTTGTGATGTCTGAGATGTCAACAATGTTGCCCACTGCTGGTGGTGGCTATAGTTTTGCCCGCGTTGCATTTGGTCCTTTTGGAGGCTACCTCACAGGAACTGCGATTTTAATTGAATATGCAATTGCACCTGCTGCCATTGCCGTATTTATTGGGTCATATTGCCAATCACTCTTTGGAGTTGGCGGCTGGGCTGTTTATTTAATTTGCTATTTAGTTTTTATGGGTATTCATCTGAAAGGTGCAGGTGAAGCGCTGAAAATCATGTTTGGAATTACCGCCGTTGCTTCTATTGCACTGGTTGTATTCATTGTTGCGATGCTTCCACATTTTGACAGTGCTCGTTTGTTTGATATTCCAGTCAGTTCTCATGCAGGTGCGAGTCGCTTTTTACCGTTTGGCTATATGGGAATATGGGCCGCAGTACCTTATGCAATCTGGTTTTTTCTTGCAGTTGAAGGAGTGCCACTGGCAGCCGAAGAAGCAAAAGATCCAGTACGTTCATTGCCACGAGGCTTGATTGGTTCAATGCTGATATTGGCATCGTTTGCACTTCTAATATTATTTTTAGGAGCAGGCGCAGCGGGTTCAAATGCATTAAAAAATTCGGGAGCACCTTTAGTTGATGCGCTCATTGCGGTGTATGGTCAGCACACATGGTTGGCAAGCTTTGTTAACTTTGTAGGTCTTGCTGGACTTGTCGCAAGTTTCTTCTCAATTATTTATGCATATTCACGTCAGATCTTTGCATTGTCACGTGCGGGATATTTACCAAAAAACTTATCGCTTACCAATGAAAATAAAGCGCCATATTGGGCCATTATTATTCCGGGCATTATTGGCTTTTTACTCTCTTTAACAGGTGAGGGTGACCTGCTCATTTTAATGGCAGTATTCGGCGCAACCATTTCTTATGTGTTGATGATGCTCTCACATATCAAATTACGTTTGTCTCGCCCTGAATTACCACGCCCTTATAAAACGCCTGGAGGAATATGGACGTCTTGTATCGCCTTGATTCTTGCTGCTGTTGCTGTAGTGGCAGGGTTAATGGTGAATCCAAAAGTTTGGTTATTGGCCGCGCTGATTTATGTCGGATTTATACTTTATTACTTGTTATATAGCCGTCACCATTTAGTGAAAGGTACGCCTGAACAAGAGTTCGCCATGATTGATGACTGAGTTTGAGTGCATTAAAAATAAAGAGGCTTCGGCCTCTTTTTAGCTTTTATAAGTTATATCTCACTCAACGTATCTTTAACAATTTTAAAGGCAGGGGACATTAAGCGACGGCTCGTATAAAACAAATAAAAAGGTGGCAAGGTAACAGCGTGTTGGTCTAATAAACTTACTAATTTTTTTTCTTCTAAAGCTGGTTTCACTAGAAAGTAGGGCAAATAAGCTACTGCGCAACCATCAAGTACAGCATCAAGCATTTCATCTAAACTGGTCATGACCAGTTGAACGGGGCCTCTAAAAAATACACTTTTATTTTTATCTTTAAACTCCCATGCCATTAAAGAGTTATCAGTTAAAAGACGGATATAAATACCTTTGTGCTTTTTTAGATCGTCTACAGATTGTGGTGTTCCGTACTTTTCTAAATATTCAGGTGAAGCGACCAATCGGAAGGGAATTTCTTTACTAATCGGAACCGCAATTAAATCTTTTTCTACCAAGTTTCCAACACGTACTCCAGCATCATATCCTTCTTTTGCAATATCAATTCGTCTGTTTTCTGAAGTCAGTTCCAAAGATATATCGGGATATTGTTTTACAAGCTTTTTAAGCTTTGGCCATAAATAATACTTAATGGTAAATGCATCGGCAGAAATACGCACATGACCACTTGGCAGGTCTTTCATCGAGCTAATTTGTTCTATGCCTAAGTCAATATTTTCAATGTTTTGACCGACGAGCTCTATAAGGCGCGAACCTGCTTCTGTAAGGGTGAGACTACGGGTAGAACGGTTTAATAGCTTTATCCCTAATTGTGCTTCAAGATTATTAATACTCTGGCTTACAGCCGATTGGGTCACGCCCATATATGCCGCAGCTTTCGTAAAATTTTTAGTTTTTACTACTTCAGAAAATGTTTTTAAATCATTCAGATTAATTTTCATGATTCATAAGTTCTACTAATAGTTACGATCAGATTATAGCATTTAATCAGAATAATATTTGCTTGTTACTATGTTTTTCATGAAGTTCAACACAGGTGAGTCAACAATGAAAAACGTAAAAATTAAAGCACCTTATTGGGAAATCGCAGCAAATCTCTATTTCCCAGAAAATTTTGATGAAAGTATTCAATACCCAGCAATTATTAGTGGACACCCAATCGGAAGCTGTAAAGAACAAACCTCTGGAAATGTATATGGTGCAGCATTAGCAAAAGCTGGCTTTATTGTGATTGCATTTGATGCAAGTTTTCAGGGTGAAAGTGGCGGTGAACCACGTTCAATAGAAAATCCGGTACTTCGTGTAGAAGACTTCCGTTTAGTGACGGATTATTTGATGACGCTGAACTATGTCGATGAAAACCGAATTGGCGTATTAGGAATTTGCGGGGGCGGTGGTTACGCACTCAATGTTGCAATGACCGAAAAACGGATTAAGGCGGTTGCTACAGTAGACGCTATAAATTTTGGTCGCTTGTCGAGAGAAGGCTTTAGCAACTGGAATCCTTTAGAGAAACTAGAGCTTATTGCAAAACAACGTACTGCCGAAGCTCGCGGAGAAACAAGAAGAATCGATGATTTGCTGCCAAGTTCTGTTGAAGAAGCCAAATCGGCTGGAATAACAGATATTGATGTACTAGAAGCAACAGACTATTACAAAACCGATCGTGGCTATCAACCAAATGGTGTTGCTAAAACATTATTTTCACATTCGGCTGTGGCAATTGGTTGGGATGCATTTCACTTAGCTGAAGTATTACTTACACAGCCTTTATTGCTGATTACAGGTGATAAGGTCGGTGGTTTTGGTTCATATCGAGACAGTTTGGAAATCTATGGTCGAGCACGTTCACAAAATAAAGAGCTTGTGATTGTAGAAGGTTGGTCTCACTACGATTTATATGACAAGCCTGAACCCGTGGCACAAGCATTAGCAAAACTCATCCCATTTTTTCAAAAAAATATCTAAGTTAAGCCTATAAAGGAGCTAGCCATGAATACAGTTAAATTTCAAAATTCAAATGGTCAAGATATTACTATTGCAGCAAATATTCACTATCCATCAAACTTTGATGAAACACAAAAGTACGTAGCAATTGTTGTTGCTCATCCGGGTGGAGGCGTAAAAGAGCAGACCGCAGGTTTGTATGCGTCCAAGCTCGCTGAACAAGGTTTTATTGCAATTGCATTTGATGCAAGTTTTCAGGGCGAAAGTACAGGTTTACCTCGCCAGTTAGAAAATCCTTACATTCGTACAGAAGACATTAGTGCCGTGATTGATTACTTAACCACCTTAAGTTATGTCGATCAAAACCGTATTGGGGCAATGGGTATTTGTGCGGGCGGTGGATATGCCGCAAATGCAGCAATCAATGACCGCCGTATTAAAGCAGTAGGTACGGTAAGTGCAGTGAATATTGGTTCAATGTTCAGAAATGGTTGGGAAAACACAGTTAAAGATGCAGATGCTATTCCATATATCCAAGCGGGTTCAGATGCGCGTACAGCAGATGCAAATAGTGGAAATGTTGCAACCATTCCGCTTGCACCTTTAAAAGAAGAAGATGCACCGAATGAAGAGCTTCGTCAGGCGTGGGAATATTACCATACGCCAAGAGCTGAGCACCCTAACTCACCAGGGGTTGCAACAGCCCGTAGCTTAACTCAAATTATTACTTACGATGCTTATAACAAAGCTGAAGCTTTCTTAACTCAACCATTAATTGCAATTGCTGGAAGTGTTGCATGTAGTAAATGGATGAGTGAAGACCTAATTCAGCGTGCTGCAAGTCAGGATAAAACTTTACATATTATTGAAGGTTCAAACCACATGGAGTTATATGACATTCCTAAATATGTAAATGAAGCTTCGAACGTACTTGCTGATTTCTTTAAAATGAAATTATAAAATTAACATTATTTATTTAATAGAAGCCCGTTAATGGGCTTTTATTATTTAAACAGGAAAAGATGTTGGAGCGTTTTCTAAAAGTTTTGGTTTGCGTAAGTAGCCATTGCGACAAGTTAATGCGTATATGGCAACTTTGGGGTAAAGCGATAGGCATCTATGGTTGCAGCCAAGTGCTAATTAATTACAGAGCCGCCACATGGGTTCATTTTTACCACTGCTACAGAGAGTAAGAAGGTGTAGGCGTTAACGGGGCGGCTTAAGGGAATTAAGGATTGATCTTGCCACGTCGTGCATCCACGACATAATTGCCATCCACACAATTAATTGATATCAGATTACCACTCTCATCAACATAGTCAGCATTTAAAACCGAACTACATGGATGTTGTTGCAGTCTCAGCGCACTAGCCACAGCCTCTAATATTTCGGTCTGAGTTGCAGCACGCTCGGTTGGCATCTTTGGCATTTCAGCTATTTGATTGGCATTAAAATAAACATTTTGCGTAAAACCGAGTAATTGACCAAGTAAGGCTTGAGACAATTCTTGTTGGGTCTGCGCATTAACATTGCTCATCAGCATTGCTGAAACAAACCCAAATAGGCAAATGCGTGATTTCATTTACCTTTAACCTCACCTGTTAGAGGCAATACTTGATAGCTTTCCCCGCCAGCACACTTCACCGATATTTTTGAACCATTGGCATCTAGTGCACGAGCGTCAACCACACTATTGCAGTTTTTACCACGAACTCGAACACCAGCCGCCACACCATTATAAAGTTCAGCTTTCGTCAACGGATGTCCTTTAGGAAATTGAGGCATATCCGCTGCTTTTTTTATACCTGTAAATGCATTGTATACAAAAGCTCTCAAGCCCAAGTGAGTTGCATCCATAGGGGCTTCCTCGGCGTGAGCAGCAGAGACCAATAACAAACCTGTAAGCAATGCGATAACGTTATATTTCATATAAGTAATTCTTGTAAAGTGAGTCGAGCGAATACTCACATAAACGTTTTTTAGTGTCAAGAAAGTTGACCGTTGCTTTATTATTTTTCTTCTAATAAAAGAATAACTTAACAGTTATCTTAAGTGCGCTGCATAGTGAAGAGGTACGGTTGAAAATTTGATTGAGAAGACGAGGCTTATTAAAGCTTAATTCCTTATGTTAAGGCCTCTTTTATTTTAAGCTTGTTTGTTCAGTTCAGACGGTAAATGCTGCGCTAAATAATCAATTGCAAGACGGGTTTTGAGTGGCATAAAGGGTAGCGTAGGCCACACCAAATGAATCGGAAAAGCAATGCTCGACATGGTTTCTAATACTTGTACGAGCGTACCGTCCTGTAATTCATTTTGAATGAGCCAATCGGGTAGCCAAGCGATACCTCCTCCAGCAAGCGCTGCATTTTTAATGGCTTGTAAGTCATTTAAAAGAAGTTTTGCTTTGGGCTTAATAAATAAAGGCTCGCTATTTTCCTTTTGAAGTTGCCACTTTTTTATTTGACCAAAATGCGGATCGGCAATTGTGGTGTGGATGTCTAAGTCTTCAATATGTTCTAGGGAACCTGCTTTATTTAAATAGTCAGGTGAGGCGCAAAGTAGCATTCGATGCTGACCAATCGGTTTGGCAACGAGCTGAGTGGTATCAGGCAGTGCCCCGATTCTTATACACAAATCAAAACCTTCTTCGACCAAGTCTACAGTTCGATCATTAAATGAAATTTCTAACTGTAAGTCCGCATGTTGCTGAGCAAATTTAACAATGAGCGGGGCAGCAAAGAGTTGCCCAAAAAGTACAGGCACAGACATTCTTAATCGACCAGTTGCATTAATTTTCCCTTGGTCTAATAAAGCCGCTGCATTTTGTATTTCACTTAACGCTCGGCGGCTATGTTCATAAAACAAAGCACCTTCGTCAGTCATGCTGAGTGAACGTGTTGTTCTTTTAAATAGAACTACACCAAGCTGTTCTTCAAGCCGAGCAATATTTTTACTTATGGCTGAGCGAGTTAAATGTAATTGCTCGGCAGCCTTTACAAAACTTCCAGCTTCAACCACAGTCACAAATATAGATATTGCACTTAGTTCATGTTGCATGATTGTTGCCTAAAAGGAACCAATGACAAGAAATAATATCACCACTGTTGAATTTATTGTGGGGTTACTATGGCTTCATCAAAAATATGGAGACAGTCATGGCTAAAATATTGGTATTAAAATCCAGCATTATGGGTGAGGGTTCACAAACCAATCGCTTAATTGATGTAATGCTTGAACACCGTAAAGATCAAGGTTTGCAAGATGACATCACCATACGCAATTTAGCTGAAATGAACCTGCCTGTATTAGATCTGGAAATTTTTCAGGCGCTGCGTGGTGCGGAAAATAACAATCAAGACATTCAGCAAATCGTTGCTTTATCTGATGAATTAATTGCTGAGTTAAAAAGTGCTGATTTATTGGTGATAGGCGCACCAATGTACAACTTAAATGTGCCTACTCAACTCAAAAACTGGTTTGATTTAGTGGCACGAGCAAGACAAACATTCCGCTACACCGAAACTTACCCGCAAGGTTTGGTTGAAGGGGTAAAAGCGGTGGTGGTAAGCAGTCGGGGCGGCATTCATGTTGGCCAAGAAACTGAGGCAGTCACGCCTTATCTCAAGGCAGTGTTAGGGTTAATGGGCATTCATGATGTTGAATTTATTTATGCAGAAGGCTTAGACATGCAAGCTTATCGCAGCAATGCATTAGATCTGGCAAGCCAGCAAGTTAAAGAATTCACTATTTAAAATTATGGGTTGAAACTCTTGTACCTCTAATTGATAACAAGAGTTTCTAAGTCTATTTAAATCACATTTCTCAGTTCATTTGCCGTGTTGCGCAGCAATGGCAAAATTTGCTGAACCAAATAATCTTCTTGTACACGGTTAGTTTGAGACATGCAGTTAAGCGCTGCTATGGCTTGACCTTGGGCGTTAAATACGGGCACTGCAATCGCAATTACGCCAAGCTCATGTTCTTCTTTGGAAAGACAATAATCCGATAATGAAATACCCTTAAGCACTTCAAAAAACTTTGATTCATCTACTATGGTAAATGGTGTTAAGCGCTTTAAACCGTAAGTTTTTACCCACGTATGTTGAGCTTCTTCGGGTAGTGCTGCCAGCAATACTTTACCCGTAGAAGTGGCATGGGCAGGGAGTCGGTTTCCTAAATGCATACCATAAGGGCTGACACGTAAATTATCTTGCTGTGGTAAATAACTACGGGCAATCGGCACCACTTCGTTATCGTCTAACACCACAATTGAAAAAGTAAGAGATGTCTGTGCACACAAAAGATTTAAAAATGATTGAGCAACTTTAGGCAAGTGGGCAGAGCTTAGATAAGAACTCGAAAAGCGCAGCACGCGATGAGTAAGCCAAAAGTAATGTTCATCGGTTTCTAAATAGCCTAAGTATTTTAAAGTTTTTAGGTAACGCCTTGCCGCTGTACGGCTAATACCGGTTCGCTCGGCTACTTGAGTGACATTAAGCCGTTGCCGATCTGTTCCAAAAGCTTCCAGTAAAGCCAAACCTTTTGCTAACCCTGCAATGTAGTCATCTTGACGTATTTTCTCATGCGAGTTCGGGTGCTCTAGAAAAGCATCGAGAGAAGGCATCCTTTCATTCCTGTTATTTTGATTGTTTCTGTCCGATATTCGGACAAACTAAATGATAAACGGTTATTTTCGTCTTGGATACATAGTGAACAAAACTTAAAGCCAGTAATTTAAAAGTCAGGATGAAACAAGGATGAAGTTATGGATATTTTAAAGACACAGGTTGCAATTATTGGTTCTGGCCCAGCAGGGTTATTGCTTGGGCAACTCCTATATAAAGCTGGCATCGATCATATTATTGTTGAGCAACGTAGTGCTGAATATGTGGCTTCACGGATTCGTGCAGGAATTTTAGAGCAAGTTTCGGTCGACTTACTCAAACAAGCAGGCGTTGACCAAAACTTAAAAGATAAAGGATTACCGCATTCGGGTATTGAAATCTTAACCAATGGTGAAAAGCATCGGGTTGATTTGGCAGCACTTACAGGTGGTAAACAAGTAACTGTATATGGCCAGACCGAAGTCACCAAAGATTTAATGACTGCGCGTGAAGCAGCACAGCTCACTTCATTTTATGAAGCTCAAAATGTACAGGTAAAAGATTTCTACACTGAACCAAAAGTTGAGTTTGAGTATCAAGGTAAAGCTTTTCAAATTCAGTGTGACTTTATAGCAGGGTGTGATGGTTACCACGGTGTCTGCCGTGCCAGCGTGCCAGAAGACAAAATTAAGACCTTTGAAAAAGTTTATCCGTTTGGTTGGTTAGGGGTGTTGGCCGATGTCCCGCCTGTAGCCGATGAACTCATTTACGTACAGTCTGAACGTGGATTTGCTTTATGTAGTATGCGTTCAGAAACGCGTAGCCGTTATTATTTACAAGTCCCTTTAACAGATCACGTCGAAGACTGGTCGGATGAAAAATTTTGGGATGAGTTAAAAAACCGCCTAGACCCTGAAAGCCGTGAAAAGTTAGTCACAGGACCTTCTATTGAAAAAAGTATTGCGCCGTTACGTAGCTTTGTGACCGAGCCAATGCGTTTCGGAAAACTATTTTTAGCAGGAGATACCGCTCATATTGTTCCACCGACTGGAGCAAAAGGCTTAAATCTCGCTGCATCTGATATTGCTTATTTATCAAGCGCACTCATTGAATATTATGCCGAAGGTTCCGAACAAGGGATAAATGAATACTCAGAAAAATGCCTACAACGCGTATGGAAAGCAGAGCGTTTTTCTTGGTGGATGACTCATTTATTGCATCGTTTTGAAACTGAAAGTGAGTTTGACCACAAGATTAAACAAGCCGAGTTGAGCTATGTACTTGGTTCGATTGCGGGTAAAACCACATTGGCTGAAAACTATGTTGGGTTGCCTTATGAAATTAAGCAAATAGATCGTTTTAAGCACGCAAGCTAAAGGCTAAGTAAAAATAAAAAGGGCATGAAAATGCTCTTTTTTTATATAAAAATTTAAGTAGGACGTAATAGCTTAAGAGATTGTTTTGCTTAAAATATCAGCATTAATAAAAGCTTTTGTCACATTTTTTCAGTATATTGCTATTAATTTCTTTATTTATAAATTCTAAGTTTGTATGGAACAGGACCAAGCACGCATACCTAAATATATTCCTATTCGCGATGCAATTGCCCATGATATTGAATCTGGCGTATTAGAAGCCCACGCAAAACTCCCATCAGAAAGAGTGCTTTCTGAACAGTTTCAAACCACTCGTGTGGCTGCACGTGAAGCTTTACTGGCTTTGGAAACCGATGGTTTGATTTATCGATTAGATCGCCGTGGTTGGTATGTTCGTTCTCCTCGTATTATTTATCATCCGCAATCGACAAAAAACTTTAATCAGTTTGTGATTGAACAAGGCTATGAACCTTCTACAGAAGTAATTTCGAGTGAACTGACTCAGGCTACTTCTTGGGATGCCAAGCATTTAAAAGTTGAAAAAGGGCATCCGATTTATTCAGTTTGGCGACGTCGTTGTATTAATGGTCGCCCTGTTTTAGTTGAACATTTACGTGTAAATGCCGAACTTTTCCCCGAGTTTTTAAATCATGATCTCAAGCAATCCATTACGTTACTGATGGCAAATCAATATAACTGCCATATCACCAGAGCTGACATTAACCTGTATCCAACTGCTTTATCTGAACAACAGGCTAAAGCACTGCATGTGAATGTTGGGGCACTGGGTTTATATATTTGCCGTAGCAACAGAAATGAAGAAGGCGTGATTACCGATGTTGACCAAGAATATTGGCTACATGATGTTTTAGATTTACATTTCGAAGCGCGAGCGTAAAAATACAATCTGGTTTAAACCAGATTAATTAAACTGTCATATAAACCTGTTGAAATACGATCATCAAATAATTGCATTCGATGGTTTGCAGATGAAACAGTACGTTCAACAGACAATTAAACTCGGCACTGCATCAGTTTTAGGTGTAGTGGTCGCTATTCAAATGGGATGTTCATCAGCAACATCAAAACAATCAGAAGAAATTACAGTCTATACGGCAGTGGAAGCCGACCAGCTTAAGCAATACCAAGAGGAATTACATAAAGCCTATCCTGAACTCAAAGTAAAATGGGTACGTGATTCAACAGGTGTAATCACGGCTAAACTTTTGGCAGAGCAGAAAAACCCACAAGCGGATGTGGTTTTTGGTGTGGCTTTAACCAGTTTGCTGGTCATGGAAAAAAAGGACATGCTTGAGCCTTTTAAACCAGAAGGCATCCAAAATTTAAAACCGGAATTTGTAAGCCAAAAACCTGTACCGACTTGGACGGGTATGGATGCATGGGAATCTGCAATTTGTGTCAATAAAGTCGAATTAGAAAAGCGTAAGCTACCAATTCCAAAAACTTGGAAAGATTTAACCAACCCAATTTATAAAAACTTAATTGTGATGCCAAACCCAGCCTCAAGTGGTACAGGCTATTTAGATGTCACGGCTTGGATGCAGATTTGGGGCGAAAAGCAGGCATGGGACTATATGCAGGCTTTAGATAAAAACATTTCACAATATCCTCACTCGGGTTCAAAACCTTGCAAGATGGCAGCACAAGGTGAAATTCCAATTGGTGTTTCTTTTGGTTATCCGGCATTTAAGTTAAAAGCAGAAGGTGCACCTTTAGAAGTGGTTTATCCAACTGAAGGTTTAGGCTGGGAAATGGAAGCTTCAGCAATTGTGAAAGGGACCAAAAAATTAAGTAGCGCACAAAAATTTATAAATTGGTCGGTAAGCAAAGCGGCAAATGAAGCTTATGCACATAACTTTTCAATGGTGGCTTATAAAGGCATTGAAAATACGACCATGAGTTTCCCAAAAAATCTTCCTCAAATGCTCGTAAAAAATGATTTTTATTGGGCGGCCGAGCAGCGTGAACGTATTTTGGCTGAATGGTCAAAGCGCTTTGAAAAGTGATCTTTTAGATAAGGGCCTCATTATGCAAATTCCTTCGTCATTGCAATCATCGCTGCTAGGTCAAAACCCAAAAGGCGAGTTAGCAGGGCATTTACTGTCGTCATTAACGACCTATAAATATCCTGAACACGGCCCGTCGGTTTTAGAAGTGGTGGATATCCAAAAAAAGTTCCAACACTTTCAGGCCTTAACGCATATTAATTTAGACCTGAAAGCTGGCGAGTTCGTGAGCTTTTTGGGGCCTTCAGGGTGCGGTAAAACTACATTATTACGGATAATTGCGGGTCTAGAAAAACCTGATTATGGAAAAGTCATAAAAAAGGGCGTAGACATTACGTTGCTCAGTGCTGAAAAGCGTCACTGCGGTATTGTGTTTCAGAACTATGCATTATTTCCAAACTTAAACGTTGAAGAAAATATTGCTTTCGGCTTAGACAAAAAGAAGTGGGATAAAGCACAGCGTAGTCAACGAGTTCAGCAGTTATTAGAGCTGATTGAATTACCAGATATTGCAAAAAAATACCCAAATCAATTGTCGGGCGGGCAGCAGCAACGTGTTGCGCTTGCTCGGGCAATTGCACCGAAGCCTGATATTTTACTGCTAGATGAACCATTGTCTGCACTTGATGCTCAGGTACGTCTAAACCTAAGACAGAAGATTCGTTCGATTCAATCACAGCTTAATTTGCCAACCATTATGGTCACACACGACCAAGAAGAAGCTTTAAGCATTTCTGACCGTGTTGTAGTCATGAATCATGGCGTCATTGAGCAAATTGATACGCCGCACAATATTTATTACAAGCCACAAACCCAATTCGTTGCAAAGTTTATTGGCACCATGAACTTTTTGGCAGCCACTTGTTCGGTCGTTAATCAGCTCGAGGTTTTGGGTTTTATTCCTCTGAATTTGGAACAGCAAAAACTTAAAGCAGGGCAAAGCTACAACATTGGTTTTAGACCCGAAGCTGTCGAGTTGGTTGATGATTTTGGTAGTGATAAAGAGTCGTTGTATTTGCCGGTTAAAGTATTAAGCACTGAATTTTTAGGTGCGAAACGTCGTTTGTTTTGCACTATTCATATTGATGGAATTGAGCAAGCAAAACACCTTTTGCAAATTGAAATTGAAAATACCAAGTTCAAATCTTTGCAAGAACTCATGTTTATAAAAGTGCCTAATCAGCTCATTCATGTCTTTGACGAACAAGGGTACGCACTATGTTAAATGAAGCTGCTTCAGCGGTTTTAAAAACACAGCCGCGTCGAAAAACTGAATATTCATTAAGATCAAATATTGCTTTAGCAAGCGTTGCAATTGCTTTGACTTTAGTGATTATTGCTCCTTTAATGATGCTGTTTGAAACTGCATTTTTTGATGAAAATCAAAATTTTGTTGGTCTTGAAAACTTCTATAATTATTTTGCAAGCCCAGCTTTACTCAGCTCTGTATTTAACTCGGTGTGGGTTGCTTGTGCTGCCACTGTCATTACAGTATTTCTTGCCAGTATTTATGCTTTTGCACTCACCAATGTGAATATAAAAGGCAAAGGCTTCTTTAAATTGGTTGCTTTCTTACCGATTTTAGCACCGTCACTTTTGCCTTCTTTGGCATTGGTTTATTTGTTTGGTAAGCAAGGTGTGTTTAAACCTTTGCTGGGCGATATACAAATTTATGGTCCAATCGGCATTTTAATCAGTTACTGCTTTTGGCTATTTCCGGCAATTTTAATGTTGATGATGGTGTCTTTTCGCAGTGTCGATCAGCGTTTAATTGAGGCATCTTTGTCACTGGGTAAAAATATCTGGAAGACGCATTACCATGTCACACTACCTGCAATTCGCTATGGCCTTATTAGCGCAAGTTTGGTGGCTTTTATTTATGTATTAACCGATTTTGGAATTCCGAAAGTCATTGGCGGTTCATTTAACATGATGGCGCTTGATGTCTATAAACAGATTATTGGTCAGCAAAACGTGAGTATGGGTGCGGTAATTTCCATCCTGTTATTGCTACCAGCAGTGTTCGTCTTTATTTTCGATCGTATTCAAAGCAAACGTCATGCACGGTTTCAAGCCTTTCAGGCTAAACCTTATGTTTCAGCATCGAATAAAAAACTTGAAGTTGTTCTGAGCCTATTTTGTGGGTTGGTTTCAGGGGCGATTTTACTGATTATCTTTACGGCAGTGCTGGCTTCATTCATTCAGTCTTGGCCTTATGATTTGTCTTTGACCTTAGCGCATTACAGTTTTGAATATGTCGATGGTGGCGGTTGGGCAGCGTACTTTAACTCGATTCGCATGGCACTCTTTAGTACGGTTTTTGGAACAGCACTGATTTTTATGGTGGCACTATTAACCGAACGTTTTAAGGCACATCAATTCATTAAAAACTATGTGCAAGCTTTGGTTTTATTACCACTTGCTGTGCCGGGGCTGGTTCTAGGTATTGCTTATATTTTGTTTTTTAACCAGCAGAGTAATCCGTTAAATGTGCTGTATGGAACCATGACCATTTTGGTGATTTCAACCATCGTGCATTATTACACTGTGCCACACCTCACTTTAACCAATGCCATTAAACAAATTCCGCTACAGCTCGACCAAGCAGCAGAAACTTTAGGTACATCGAAGTGGAAAACCTTTTGGAAAGTGTATTTGCCTATGTGTTTTCCAGCGCTATGCGATGTATCGGTCTATATTTTTGTGAATGCCATGACCACTGTGTCAGCTGCGATTTTCCTTTATTCACCAGACACCAGTTTAGCTGCGGTAGCTGTTTTAAATATGGATGATGCAGGAGATACCGTTGCTGCTGTTGCTATGAGCATTTTGATTTTAACCACCTCATGTGTTGTAAAACTCATTCACTGGTTATTTACCAGAAAAATTATGGCAAGAAGTCAGCAATGGCGTGAAAGCACTCACTAAGTTTTAGCTAAACACAATTTTTATTTAACTGACTGAAATTGAATGCTTTGTTCAACAAGGCAAGGGTTTATTCATCCTAAATTTCGCAAATTGGAAGTCTTATGAATCACGCACAGTTTGATTTAATTGTTGTCGGAGCCGGTATTTTAGGTTTGTCCGCTGCCATACAAGCGCAAGAACAAGGCTTAAAAGTTTGTATGTTCGAGAAAAATGCCAAACCTGTGGGTGCAACTCGTCGTAATTTCGGCATGGTCGGAACTTCGACATTAACCCATCCAGAGCAACAGTGGCGAAAGTACGCTCTTGAAACGCGTTGTTTTTATCAACGCATTCAGGCTGAAACCGATATTTCATTTGAGCAAAGACAAGGTGTCTATCTCGCCAATACGTCACTTGAATGGCGAGTTTTAAATGAGTTTGTCGAGCGTGCAAATCATTATCAAATTCCAGTTCATTTGCTAAACCATGATGAACTGGTCACCCAATTTTCTTATTTAAATCCTTCGCAGCATTTTCAAGGCGGTTTGGTTTTTGGGGAAGATTATTCGGTCGAACCACATGTGATTGGGCAGCGACTGTTGGCATATGCCGAAAGAAAAGGTGTAGAGATTTATACCAATGCCTGTGTTGTTCAAACTCAATATCAGCAGGAAAGTTGTCAGGTTCGTTTGGCAAGTGGTGAGACTTATCGAGCAAATAAAGTTTTGATCTGTCACGGTGAAATCATCGATGTTTTATATCCAGATCTCTTACAAAGCTTGAACCTGAAACGTTGTGGTTTACAAATGGCGCTGACGCAACCATTTCAACAAAAATTAAATGCTTCTCTTTATTCAGGCTTATCTATCTCACGTTATCCGGCTTTTGAAATTTGCCCAAGTCATTCTGAGTTGGTTAAAGCGTCACAGCAGGGATTCATTAAAGAATTTGGTATCCATATTCTGATTAAACAAAACGAATTTGGTGAACTGATCGTGGGCGATAGTCACGAATACCATCCGATTAATGAAGCGCCCCAGTTTGAGCAGCGTGAAGAGATTAATGAGTTTATCCAAGCTTACTGTCACGAAAAATTAGGGCTGACTTTACCTCCAATTCAAAAACGCTGGAATGGTTATTACCTGACTCATGAACATGAGTTGGCCTGTGTTACTGAAGCTGAAAAAAATATCTTTCTGGTGAGTGGGATTGCCGGCAAAGGCATGACCACAGGGGCTGGGTTTATGAAAGAAATATTAGAACAAAATATTTATTAGTTTGTCATCTGGTTTAAACCAGATTAATGTATATTGAAATGAACGCAAAAGAAATGAGTAACATTATGAACATGCAACCCCAACTCGATATGGATTTAGAGAACAAGTATTTGCTTCTCACTCCAGGGCCATTATCAACATCGGCAACAGTACGCCGTGCCATGCAAAAAGACTGGTGTACTTGGGACCAAGAATACAACTCGCTGGTACAAGATATCCGCTCTCGTCTAGTCAACTTGGCAACCAGCCAACCTGAAAAATATACGGCTGTGTTAATGCAAGGCAGTGGAAGTTTTGCGGTTGAGTCTGTGCTTGGTTCAGCTATTTCGCGTGATGGCAAAATCTTGATCATTAATAACGGTGCATATGGTGCACGTATGGTGCAAATGGCGCGTTGCTTAAATATTGAAGTTGTAGAGCTGAACTATTTAGAAACTCAAACACCAGATTTACAAGAAATTGAGCGCGTTTTACACGATAAAACCATTAGCCATGTTGCGTGTGTACACTGTGAAACCACCACAGGAATTTTAAATCCGATTCAAGACATTGGCCGTTTGGTGAAAGCAGCAGGAAAAATCTGGATTGTGGATGCCATGAGTTCATTCGGTGGTGTGCCTATGGATATTGCCGAGCTTGAAATTGATTTCCTGATTTCAAGTGCAAATAAATGCATTCAAGGTGTTCCGGGCTTTGGTTTTATTTTGGCAAAACGTGATTGCCTAGAGGCATGTAAAGGTTTGGCACGTTCGGTTAGTCTCGACTTGTATGACCAGTGGAACACGATGGAGCAGCATAACGGTAAATGGCGTTTTACCTCGCCAACCCATGTAGTACGTGCATTTTATCAAGCATTACTTGAGCTTGAAGCCGAAGGTGGAGTCGCTGCACGTTATCAACGTTATTTACAAAACCAGCAAACCTTATCTAAAGGTATGCAACAACTGGGCTTTGAATTGGTGCTCGGTAAAGAGTGCCCACAATCACCCATTATTACTACTTTTCTTTACCCAACAGCCGAGACATTTAGCTTCCAGTCATTTTATGAAGCTTTGAAAAAATCAGGTTATGTGATTTATCCGGGTAAAGTCACCGACCTCAACTGCTTCCGTATTGGCAATATTGGCGAAGTTTATATTCATGACATTGAAGGACTTCTTGCTGCAATTGCGAGTTATTGCAAAAACCTCCTCAATCAAGCTGTAACAGCATAATTGTTTAAATCATTTGCATTAAAGGAATTACACCATGACGACCAACAATACACAAATTCAGGCTGTTGTTTTTGACTGGGCTGGTACAACTGTAGATTTTGGCTCACGCGCACCAATTTTAGCTTTTATGGCTTTATTTAAAGACAATAAAGTTGAAATTACGGTTGAAGAAGCTCGTGCACCAATGGGTTTAGAAAAACGTGATCATATTGCAGCAGTTTTAAAAATGCCGCGTGTAGCAGCGGCATGGCAGGAAGTATATGGGAAGCCTGCAACTGAAGCAGATATTGACCGTTTATATAAAGACTTTATTCCATATCAATTAAATTCTATTCCGAAATGTTCTGCTTTAATTCCGGGGGCATTGGAAACGTTTGAAAATATTAAAAAGCGTGGTGCAAAAATTGGCAGTAACACGGGCTATGCATCTATGATGATTGGTCGTTTGGTTAAAGATGCTGCCGATCAGGGCTATCGACCGGACTGTATCGTTACGGCAAGTGACGTAAAATTTGGCCGTCCATATCCTGAAATGCTATGGAAGAACTTAATTCAACTCGACGTATCCGACATCAAAACTGTTGTAAAAGTAGATGATACCGTGGTGGGCATTGATGAAGGTTTAAATGCCGGATGTTGGACAGTAGGACTTGCGATTAGTGGCAATGAAGTCGGTTTAAGCTATGAAGAGTGGAGCGCGTTATCGGCTGATGAACAGATTGTACTAAAAGATAAGGCATACCAAAAAATGAATGCATCGGGCGCTCACTATGTGATTGATAGTGTCGCCGACTTACCAAATGTACTCGATGATATTGAACGCCGTTTGGGGCAGGGTGAACGACCTTAAACAGAGTTTAGGTCTATATATTTTTAAGCTTAGCTCCCTTGGGAGCTAAGCTTACCTAAAAAATTAAAATGAAGAGTAATAAACTCTACATACGTGGAAATAAGGAGTAACTTTGAAACGTCAATTCCTTATTTCCTGCTAACCATCTAAAACATATGTTTAGATAGTTAGTACCATCAATCCTATAGGTACAGGACCTATAGGATTTTTTGATGGATCTCTTTACGACTTTTGTGGGTCGTATATTTTTTCTTTAATGAATAAGGCTGGTATCACACCACAAATTAGGTAGGCAGCACCCATCACGACAAAACCTAAACCAATAGACCCGCCGGATGCCAAGAAACCAATCGTTGCAGGGGCTAATGCAGCGCCTAAACGTCCGACGTTATAAGCACCGCCAATGGCTGTACCGCGAATGGCAGTCGCAAAACTTTCGGTCATATAGGTTGCATTTACGCCATAAGGGATGCCGTATAGAAAACCAAAGGTCACCAGTAAATATAAAATGTTGCTTGGCGAGTTATAAAAAACAATCAGAGGTAGGAAAATAGCAGTGCCGATTGCACCAAAGGCATAAGTAAAACGACGCCCTAATTTATCGGCCATCATACCCGCAAGAACTTTACCTAAAATCATGGCGGTATATGTACCTACCATATAGGCGGTCATTTCCTTAAATTTCATACCGAGTTCACTTTCAAGGTATGACGGCATCCAGTTATTTACGCCATAATAGCCAAACTGTAAAAAGCCTGCCGTTAACGCCCATAAGATAAACATATTGCGGTTTCGTTTATCTTGGAAAATAAGCTTAAATGCCGAAGTTTTCGAGGCGTTTTGAGCCACAACTGGTTGTTGTAGTCGAGACTTTTGCCATGCTTCTGGTTCAGGTACAAGCACATGCATGAGAACAGCAATAATGACGGGAATAATCGCAACATAAAACAGCATGCGCCAGCCATGATCAGGAATAATCCAGCCTGCAAGTAAGGTCGCAACAATATAGCCAACGGTCCAGCCAGCTTGTAAAGTGCCAAGTACTGTTGTGCGGAAACGTGTTGGGACATACTCGGCCATGAGAGTATTACAGGCGATATAAAGTGAACCCAAGCCAAGAGATGCAAAAAATCTTAAAATACCAAACTGAAGAAAGCTGTGGGTAAAACCTAAGCCACAGGTAAGAAGTGAGAAAATTAAAATAGAAATAACCACAATGCGCACGCGACCAAATTTATCGCATGCCCATCCCCCAAAAATGCCACCAACAGCCATACCTGCTAATGTAAAACTGCCAAGCATACCTGCTTGTACTGAACTTAATCCAAAATCTGCCTTAATACTATTTAAGCTATAAGACAGCAGCATCAAATCTGCACCATCTACCAACAGTGCCAGAAATGCAAAAATAAATGCTATTTTCCACGTATGAGGCTGTATACGAGAAAGACCTTCTTTGTAATTTGTAGCCATAATCCATTACCTACATTTGATAAAAAGCACTTCAAGTCGTTTTGAAGTGCTTTAAATTTGATTAAGACGCAGCGCGAATCATATTTCGGGCAATAATCACTTGTTGAATTTGAGTGGTCCCTTCATAGAGACGGAACAGACGAACATCTCGATAAAAACGTTCAATGGCATATTCACTGATGTAACCCGCACCACCATGAATTTGTACGCAGCGATCAGCAACGCGGCCACACATTTCGGTTGCAAACATTTTTGCGCAAGAAGCTTCCGTGCTAACGTTTTGTCCCGCATCGCGTAGGCGGGCAGCGTCTAAGACCATACATTTAGCTGCATAAATTTCAGCTTTTGAATCGGCAAGCATGGCTTGAATGAGTTGGAACTCGGCAATTGGTTGTCCAAATTGCTTGCGTTCGATGGCGTAATTTAAAGAGTCGTCTAGCATTCGAGTTGCTGCACCGACACTCAAGGCAGCAATATGCAAACGGCCTTTATCGAGTACTTTCATGGCCGTTTTAAAACCAACACCTTCAACACCACCAATGAGTGCTGAGGCAGGAATACGACAATTTTCAAAAATAACGTCACAGGTATGGGCGCCTTTTTGTCCCATCTTTTTATCGCGTTTGCCAAGAGAAATGCCCGGAGTTTGGCTATCCACAATAAAAGCAGAAATGCCACCAGCGCCTTTAATATCAGAGTTTGTACGTGCCATGACTGTAAATACGCCAGCATGTGGCGCATTGGTAATAAAGCGTTTGGTACCATTTAAAATATAAAACTCACCATCTTTTACTGCGGTGGTTTTTAAAGATGCCGCATCAGAACCTGCGTCAGGTTCGGTTAAGCAAAAAGAACTGATCACTTCACCACGAGCTAGACGCGGTAAGAAAAATGATTTTTGTGCTTCGGTCCCATCAATAATCAAACCACTTGAGCCAATGCCATTATTGGTCCCAATAAGAGAGCGAAAAGCAGGAGAGGTACGACCTAATTCAAAAGCGACATAGACCTCTTCTTCCATCGTTAGGCCAAGACCTTCGTATTCTTCAGGAATGGTTAAACCAAATAAGCCGAGAGCTTTCATTTGCTCAACAATCTCTTGAGGAATTTCATCCGTTTCAGCGACTTCATTCTCATGAGAAATTAAGACACCTTCAACAAATTGTCGAATCATATCAACAAGTTGATTTAAGGTTTCCTGATCTCGAATCATAGTCTCGTCCTTTTACTCTATGCAAAAAACATCAATGTGATGTTCGTAAAATCACCAATATTTGAAGTGATAGTAATCAAAGGATGAGCGCAAAACAATATATTTTGAAAATTAATTTCGCAATGCGATACTTTGTTATTGTTTTATCTTTGGCTAATTTATTGATTTATTTAAGCTATATTTTCTTATAAAAAATCATCATTTTTAGTGGAAAATTAAAGTTTGATTTTTAAAAAGAGCCGTGTATATTAAAAATATATATCGCTATGCGAAATTTTAAATGGATAAGTTTTCCTATAGGAAATGAATCACAAATTATAGTGGGATGAAGATGGGTGCTTTAAATGGAATTCGGGTGCTTGACTTAAGTCGGGTATTGGCTGGGCCTTGGTGTGGACAGATTCTTGCCGATTTAGGCGCAGAAGTAATCAAGATTGAACGGCCGAAAGTTGGTGACGATACTCGTTCTTGGGGACCACCTTGGATGAAAGATGACTCAGGTCAAGACACTCAAGAAGCCGCTTATTATCAGTCAACTAACCGCAATAAATTATCGGTTGCCATCGACATTGCCAATCCTGAAGGCCAAGAATTGATTAAAGCACTTATTCAAGACACCGATGTCGTGATTGAAAACTACAAAGCGGGTTCTTTGAAAAAGTACGGTTTGGACTACGAGTCTTTATCTGCAATTAACCCTAAACTGGTGTATTGCTCAATTACAGGTTTTGGTCAAACTGGTCCCAGAGCAGAAGAACCCGGTTATGACTTTATTATTCAGGGTATGGGCGGACTCATGTCGGTCACTGGTGAGCGTGATGATTTGCCGGGCGGAGGACCACAAAAAGTAGGCGTTGCATTTTCTGACTTAGCCACAGGACTTTATTCTACGATTGCCATACAGGCTGCTTTACTCAACCGCCATGTGACAGGTTTGGGCCAATACATTGATATGGCTTTGCTTGATGTTCAAATTGCCACAATGGCAAATCAGGGAATGAACTATCTTTCATCGGGTAATATCCCTAAACGTTATGGCAATGCACACGCTAATATTGTGCCTTATCAAGTATTCAAAGCCTCTGACCGTGACTTCATTATTGCATGTGGAAATGACACTCAGTTTATTCAACTCTGTCGAAGTATTGGTTTACCCGATTTACCAAATGATGCGCGTTTTGCCCGAAATGCAGACCGAATCAAGCATCGCAATGAAATTATCGGAATTTTACAAACTCACTTTTTAACAAAAACAGCAGATGAATGGGTAGACGCAATCTATGCGGCTAAAGTTCCGGTCGGTGTCATTAATAACTTGGAACAAGCTTTCCAAGAACCACAAGTGATAGCCCGAGAAATGTTAGTCGAGATGAACCATCCTCAACGTAAAAAATTGAAGATAATTGGCTCACCAATCAAACTTTCTAGAACTCCTGTTGAATACAAAACAGCACCTCCACTGTTGGGTGAACATACGCAGGCGATTTTAGGGCGAGTAGTATCTACAGAAAAGTTAGCAGAGCTTAAAGAAAAGGGCGTAATTGGATAAGTAACTTAAAAGCGAAAGGTTAAAATGATATTTAAAATCAGAAAATAAAATATTTAATCTTTCGCTTTAATGAGTTAAATGAAGTTATTTTATAAATGCAGACTTGGACGTTTGCTCTTTTGCTATTTATAGAAAAAATAGATTATAATTTTCGCAGTGCGAAACAAAATATGGATTGGTATGACAATGAACGATGCAGTTGATGCAGAACAGACAGAAAAACTACTCGCGCCTTTAAGGCATGAATTATTACATCCGATTGAAGACATGCAGGATGAAAATGATCGCCAATTTATTACTGCATTAGCACGTGGTTTAGAACTATTACGTTGTTTTACGCCTAAGCATCAGCATTTGGGCAACCAAGAGCTTGCTCAGATGACTGGTTTGCCAAAACCGACCATTACTCGCCTGACACATACCTTGTCGCGTTTGGGTTATATCAAACAAGTGCCAAACTCAAGCAAATTCCAGCTTTCAGTTGGTGTTCTTGCTTTTGGTTATTCCATGCTCTCTAACGTATCGATTCGCTCTATTGCTCATCCATATATGAAAAATTTGGCAGACTATGCTGGTGCTGCTGTAGCAATGGCAACACGCGATCGACTGAATATGATTTATCTTGATGTCGTTCAAGGTAAAGGCAATATGACCATGCGCCGTCAAGTCGGAACCTATTTACCGATTCACTTAAGTTCAATGGGGCGTGCATGTTTAGCTGCCATGCCAGAAGATGAAAGAGAGTTCTTGCTTAATGCCATTCGTAACAAGCACAAAGAAGACTGGATCAAAATTAACCGTGATCTAGACAAAGCCTTTAAAGACTACCAAGATTTTGGATACTGTTTTTCAATTGGCGAATGGCATAAAGACGTTAACTCGGTTGCGGTTCCACTCATTCATGAACAACATGGTTTGCTGGTATTTAACTGTGGTGGTCCAAGCTTTATTATGAACCGTGAAAAACTCGAAGAAGATATTGCACCGCGTCTTTTACACATGGTGAATAATATTCGTACCGAGATTAGCTAAACGTATTTGATTCATTTATAAAAGCCAGCTTTGTTTTTCAAGGCTGGCTTTTTAGTGTGCGAATTTTAGGCCGTTTGCTTATGGAAGTTCGGTTTTCTTTTTTCTTTGAAAGCATTTAATGCTTCTTTAAATTCGGAACCCTGTAAACAACGCGAGAAAATAGTCGACTCATGATCAATACGATTGAGTAGATCATCGATTGGCATATCTCTTAGTAACTTTTTACTGAGCTGTAAGGCTTGGCTTGGTTTGTGAGCGAGTTTAATGGCTACGTCTTCAACCACTTGATCCAGCTCAGTTACTTCAAATATCTCATTAACCAAACCATAAATTTTTGCTTGATCTGCCGAAAATTTTTCACCTAGTAAAATAAGTTCCGAAGCACGAGCAAAACCCAATAATCTTGGCAAGATGTAACTTGAACCTGCTTCAGGTACAAGTCCCAAATTCACAAAGGGAAACTGAAAAATAGAGTTTTGGCTTGCATACACAAGGTCGCAATGTAGAAGCATAGTGCTGCCAATGCCAATTGCCATACCATTTACTTTAGCAATAATCGGTTTTGGAAACGTTGCTAAGCTTTTTAAAAAAACAATGGAAGCGGGTGGTTCTGAACTGGTGGTATCGCGTTTTTCAAAAGCATTAACGTCATTACCACTCGTAAATGCCGAACCTTCACCAGTAAGTATGACCACATGGACATCTTGATTGGTTGCAGCCTTATCTAATGCCTGACTTAAAGCCGTATACATTTCATAATTAATTGCATTCTTTTTAGTGGGGTTACTCATGGTGAGCGTTAGTATATTTTTATCAAAATGCTCCTGAATTGTACCTGTTTTAAGCTCGCTTTGAGTTACATTGTCCTGTTGCATCATTTATTCCTTTAAATTAACTATTTGAAAAATATATTCTTTCAGTTGGTGAAAGCTCATACTTTTCAGATAACTTGCTGTCTAAAACTTAAACTTATTAAAATGATGCTATCGAAAAATAATTCCGTTATCAATTATTTTGTTTTATATTGTGGTATAAAATTTTGTATTGTGAAATTTTTATCTTAAGTCACTTTAAATGATGACAGGATTTATGCGTAAATAAGCATCTAGCTCTACTAAGGAAATGAGAAGCTAGTTATAGAATGGTGAGTGGAAAGAATATGAAGACCAAAATTACAGAACTATTTGAAATCGAGCATCCAATTATTCAAGGTGGTATGCATTATGTTGGTTTTGCAGAGCTTGCGGCTGCAGTTTCGAACGCGGGTGGGTTAGGTATTATCACTGGTCTGACTCAGCGTACGCCTGAAAATCTGGCAAAAGAAATTGCACGTTGCCGAGAAATGACCGACAAGCCTTTTGGAGTAAATTTAACCTTTTTGCCTACCGTAAATACTCCTGATTATCCGGGTTTTGTAGAAGTAATCATTAAAGGTGGAGTCAAGATTGTAGAAACAGCAGGGCGTAATCCTGAACAGGTCATGCCGTATTTAAAAGCTGCTGGTATTAAAGTAATTCACAAATGTACTTCGGTTCGACATAGCTTAAAAGCGCAGCAAATTGGATGTGATGCAGTTTCTGTAGATGGTTTCGAGTGTGGTGGGCATCCTGGTGAGGATGACGTGCCCAATATGATTTTATTGCCCTTAGCTGCCGATGCGTTAGACATCCCATTTGTTGCCTCAGGTGGTATGGCAGATGGACGCTCACTCGCGGCTGCTTTAGCGATGGGAGCCGATGGAATTAATATGGGAACGCGCTTTATTGCGACTCAGGAAGCTCCCGTACATGCAAATGTGAAACAGGCGATTCTGAATGCAACCGAACGAGATACGCGTTTAATTATGCGTGCTTTGCGAAATACTGAACGTGTCATGAATAATGCGGCCGTAGAAAAAATCGTGGCAAAAGAAAAAGCGCTCGGCGATAGCATTAAATTTGAAGATATTATTGAAGAAGTTGCGGGAGTCTATCCAAAAGTTATGATTGATGGAGATGTTAATGCAGGTGCATGGTCATGCGGTTTAGTGGCAAGCTTGATTCATGATATTCCGACATGCGATGAACTGGTTAGCCGAATTGTCAAAGAGGCAGAAGATATTATTCGCGGACGTTTATTAAGCTTGTTATAAAGTAAAATTATTATCTATATTAATCTTAATAATAGAGCAAGATTTCTTTGTAGTAAGTAATATAGTGATCTAAATTTAATAATAGATTAAATTTAGATCATTATATAGAACACCCTCTTATATTAGTTTTTTGAATATTGTTTTTTAATTACAATAGTTCCAGCAATAAAGTCATGAATAGCTCTTTTTCTCTTATTAAAAAGTAAAACAATAAACTCACTCCAAGTCCATAATTCACTTGCTGAGTTAACTATACTGTACCAAGCTGGATAAAAAAGTAGAATATATTTTGCTTGATCAATTTTCCCTGCATTTAGGTATATTTCAGGATCAGCATAGCTTAATGCGATTAATTCGGATAGGCTTTGTTGCATAAACATTCAAAAGCTGAGTTCTCCCCAATCCATTCAAATTTAAGACACAACTTGGGTGCGAGGTCTACCTAATTCCGTAAAT
>NZ_KI391939.1:696088-732996 GCF_000162375.2 Acinetobacter sp. RUH 2624
AATCAGGCTTTGAACAAAGCCAGTAACCATACGTAAAGAAAGACGGAATAGAGATTTGATCATTAAACAGCATTGAATCGCTGTATCGGAATAAGTTTGATTTCGTCCTTGCTTGCCTTGTGGTTGTGCATACCATTGCGTCTTAGGATCAAACCAGATTGAAATATTTCCTCGCTTGATTAAAGCTTGGTTATACGAGGACCAATTGGTTGTACGATAGATTTTAGGTGTAGGCTTCTTCATCTGGAAATTATATTACTGAAGAAGCCTTCAAGAATAGCTTTGTGCAACAAAGCCTAATGAAAGTGGAACTTTAATCAACACAACCATAACTGTTTTAAGTACGATTGTTAGTGCGTTTCATTCAAAGCATCTTGAATATTGTGCACCATGTGGATTAAACGTGGTCCAATTTCACCTTCAAGTTTTTCCGGATTTAGATGAAAACTTGGCGCACCACAGTTAAAAACATAAAGACCGTGTTTAGAGCTAACCAAAGGTACAGCCACTGAGTTTACTTCTTTATGCCACTCACCCAAAGACAAACAATATCCATAATCTTGATAATCACGGAAAGCTCGTTCTAATGAGCGTTTGATGGCTGGCCAGTTTTCTGGATTTTTTTGTTTCAATGCATCAAGTAGAAAGTTGCGCTCACGTTCAGGAGTCGCAGCCAAGCATGCTCGTCCCATAGAACTGCTATGCAGTGGTAAAGTCGAACCAATTGGACGGCGCATATTTAAGGCTGTTTCAATTTGCACAACATCGATATACACCATATTTAAGCGATCACGCGTTGCCATCGCTACGGGCGCTTGAACATACTGACTCATCTCTTCCATATATTGATGAGCAATATTACGAATCGAGATGTTAGATAAAGCTGCATATCCTAAGGATAAGACACCAATATCTAATGTGTATTTGGTCGAGTTAGGTAATTGTTTTAAATAACCTAATGACACAAGGGTATTGGTAATACGTGCAATGGTCGGTTTAGGTAAACCTGTCATTTTTGCTAATTCTTGGTTACCAAGCACCTGATTATTTGCAGAAAAGCATCTTAAAAGTTCTAAGCCGCGTGCTAAAGAAGCAATAAACTGCGGGTTATTTTCCCGATGTATATGCGAAATAGGATCTAAACGTATCTCATCAAAATTTATTGGTTTTTCAGTTTCCGTGTTTTGAGACATTCGATCCTCAAATATAATTAAAGCAATAGTTTTGCCATTATATTTCGCTCTGCAAAATAAATCCATTCATCACTGCGCTGTTGTGATGAATGGATATCTGGTTCAATGGTTATGAAACGTTTTCAATCACCATTGCAAGACCTTGGCCTACACCAATACATAGGCTCACCACGGCATATTTCTTCTTACGGCGAATTAACTCGCGCGCTACTGTTAACGCAAGACGAGCACCTGAAGCACCAAGTGGATGACCAACTGCAATTGCACCACCGTTCGGGTTCACACGTGGGTCATTAAAATCAACATTTAAGCCTTTTAAACAAGATAAAACCTGTGAAGCAAAGGCTTCATTAATTTCGATAATATCCATGTCATCTAAAGTAAGGCCAGCACGCGCAACAGCTTTTTTAATCGCTTCGATCGGGCCAGCACCCATAATGCGTGGCTCAATACCGGCTGCCGCAGCGGACAAGATTTTTGCCATTGGTTTTAGGCCATATTTTTGACCTGCCGCTTCTGAACCAATCAAAAGTGCTGCTGCACCATCATTAATACCTGAGGCATTACCCGCAGTAACTACGCCACCTTCAAAGAGTGGTTTTAACTTTGTAAGTGCTTCAACAGTTGAGCTTGGGCGAGGGTGTTCATCTTCAGAAACGAGCTTAGGTGGCAATTTTTTGCCTTGGAAAACCTCAATTGGCGTAATTTCATCGGCAAAGAAACCTTCTTCTTTGGCTTTTTGATATTTGGCTTGTGATTGGGCTGCAAATAAGTCAGCTTGTTCACGGCTAATACCAAACTCGGCTGCAACGTTATCGCCCGTTTCAGGCATTGAATGACCGCCGTACTGCGCAATAATTTTTTTATTTGGAAAGCGAGAGCCAATCGTGGTGTCATAAATTTTTGCATCACGGCTATAAGCGCTTTCCGCTTTACCCATCACAAACGGTGCACGTGACATACTTTCTACACCACCTGCAATATACAGTTCACCCTCACCACAAGTAATAGCGCGTGCTGAGTCAATCACAGCACCTAAACCACTAGCACATAGGCGGTTTACTGTCTGGCCTGGTACAGTGACAGGTAGGCCTGCAAGTAATAGTGCATTTCGTGCCACATTACGACTATCTTCACCCGCTTGGTTGGTGTCGCCTAAAATCACATCTTCAATATCCGCGCCTGGTACACCTGTTTTTTCTAGTAGTTTTTGAATGACAGTTGCGGCCAAATCATCAGGACGAATTGAGGCAAGTTCACCTGCATGACGGCCAAATGGACTACGTAAACCATCATAGATATATGCATTTAACATTGAGAAATTCCTTTTCAAGACTCGTGAGTAAAAGTAAGAGGTAAATGAAGTGCGACACGACGCTGTAACCACGGGCTAGGGCGGTAACGCGGGTCATGGGTAAGTGCTGTTATACGGTTCAGAATAAGTAAGACTTTTTCGCTACCGACTTGATCGCCCCATTCAATTGGTCCAAATGGATAGCCTAAGCCAAGACGTACAGCCGCATTAATATCATCTACTGTGGCAATATTTTGCTGGGCAATATCGCAGCCTAAATTAATGACCATGGCTAAAACACGCTGCGCAACAAAGCCAATACTTTCATTAATCATACTGACCATATTTCCATCTAGATTGAAAATAGAGTGAGCCGCTTGTCGGTATTCAGATTTAGTAATGAGTGATGGCATTAAGGTGCGATGTTTTGCAATGCCATAAAGCATGTCTATCGCAACAGTATGCTTTGGATTAACTCCTAGGCGAGTAGCTGCTTGAGTTGTATCTTCACCATAACAAGCGAGTAAACATAAGCTATCTGTTTGCGGTTCAGAATTGGTGTCTAGGGCAATATTTTGCTGAGTTAAATAATCTTCGAGTTGTTTTTTATCGTCCAAGAAATCGGCAGCGATCCAAACTTTTGGATATTGTGCTAAACGCTCTACCAATTTGGCTGGTTGTTCACCTGTTTTTGAACCGGTTTCATAGTTATAAAAACCTTGATTAACCTTACGTCCAAGTTGCTTGGCATCTAGCATTTGCTTGGTCAGCGGGCTTGGTTTGTAGCGGGCTTCTTCATAGTACTGGTGATAAATCGACTCCATCACAGGATGCGAAACATCAAGGCCAGTTAAATCCATTAATTCAAATGGCCCCATTCTAAAACCAACGCCGTCACGTAAAATTCGGTCAATTTCACTAATATCACAGACATTCTCGTTTAAAATTTTGAGCGCTTCAGTTCCATAAGCACGGCCCGCATGGTTAATAATAAATCCAGGGGTGTCCTTTGCTACAACAGGGCGATGACCAAATGCACGAGACAGATCGTTTAAAGCATCAATAATAAGTGGATCTGTTTTTAAACCACGAATGACTTCAACCACTTTCATGAGTGGAACTGGGTTAAAAAAGTGATAACCCACAACACGCTCAGGCTTCTTGCAATTTGCCGCAATGGCTGTAATAGAGAGAGAAGAAGTGTTTGAGGCTAAAATAGTAGTATCCGAAACAATGTCTTCAAGCTGTTGCATCAAGCTTTGTTTAATATCGAGACGTTCAACAATTGCTTCTACAATGAGGTCACAATTTTTTAAATCTTCAATTTGATGGGCAACAATTAAATGGTTATTTGCCGCTGTTGCTTGCTCAGGCGTAATCTTATTTTTTTCGACTAACTTTTGAAATGTAGCAGCCAGTTTTTCTTTGGCCTGTTCTGCGGCGCCTGCTTTGGCATCATATAAATAAGTGGTATGACCTGACTGCGCAGCAATTTGAGCAATACCACTGCCCATGACACCTACACCAATCACAGCCATGCTTTTAATATCATAAGTCATGTCGATCATCCTGATGATTAATCTATATTTGAAATTAAATGGAAAAATAAGGTTGGGTGATTTAGCTTAAGCATTGTTTATCACCATCAATGGGTAAGATTTGCCCTGAAATTGAGCGACCACTATCTGACGCTAAAAATAGGCATAAATCTGCAATATGCTTTGGATTGACAAAATATTTGAGCGACTGATTTTTCAGTGCGTTTTGAGTCACTTCTTCCAGTGATGTATGGGCTACATCGGCACGGGCCTGTAATACGCGCTGAACCCGATCACCATCTACCGCTCCAGGAAGAATAGCGTTAACCCGAATGTTATCTGCACCGAGTTCCATAGAAAGCGTTTTGGTAAAACCGATCAACCCCCATTTTGAAGTGGAATAGGCCAGTCGATATGGATAGCCTAAGCGGCCGGCAATAGACGACATATTAATAATCACGCCTGCCTGTGCTTGCTTTAAATAGGGAATGGCTAACTGGGTAATTAAAAAAGTGCTATTCAGGTTTAAATTAATAACTGTATTCCAGTCTTCAAAACTTAACTCATCTGCTGCAACGGTCGGGCCTGAGATGCCTGTGTTATTGACTAAAATATCAATACCGCCAAGTTTATGAATGGCTTGACTAAACATGAGTTTAATTTGTTCATGGTCGGCTAAATCACAGGTATATATGTGTAGCTTTGGATAATCTTGTTGAAATTGTTCTAAGCTTTTAGCATTGATATCACAAACAAAAACTTCATCCTGATTGTTTAAAAATGCCTCGGCAATGCATCGTCCTATCCCTGAACCACCTGCACTAATTAATACTTTTCTGGCCATTTTCATTCCTTTGTTATTATGGTTTTAAATTATTTACCTTGATACGACGGCTTACGCTTTTCGATAAAAGCTTGAACGCCTTCATTTTTATCTTCGGTAGAAAATAACAACTGGAATGCTTTTCGTTCTAGAGTTAAGCCTGCATTTAATGGAACATCTTCGCTCATTAGTGCAACTTCTTTAATTTGTTGCATGGCAATAGGAGGCATTTTTGCGAGGCTTTGTGCCATTTGGATTGCAGTTGGAATAGTTTGGTCGTCTTCTGTGACTTGTGAAACAAGACCAATCAAATAAGCTTCTTCGGCTTTCACCATGGCACCTGTCATAATCATGCGCATAGCATGGAATTTACCCACAGCACGGAATAATCGTTGTGTACCACCAGCACCTGGCATTAGACCGACTTTAATTTCCGGCTGGCCAAAGGTTGCGCCTTTACCTGCAATAATAATGTCAGCATGCATTGCAAGTTCGCAGCCACCACCTAATGCATAACCATTTACAGCAGCAATCACGGGTTTAGGGCATTGGGCAATTGCATTCCAATAACGTTCGGTATGACGCAATAACATTTCTGTGGAAGTTGCGGTTGCCATTTCTTTTAAATCTGCACCTGCGGCAAAGACTTCTTCACCACCTGTGAGCACAACCGCATTGATCTCATCGTTAAAACTTAACTCGGTAAAAGCTTGTGCTAGTTGTTTGCGAACTTCACTGTTTAAAGCATTTTTTGCTTCTGGGCGGTTAATTTTAACAACTGCTATTTTTTGAATAGAAAAGTCGACTTCTACGAAATTATTCCCTGTTGACACACTCATTTTTGAATTCCTTGTTTCGCATATCAAAACTATATTCCTTTTATGATGCTTATTTTGGAATTTATTTCAAGTCTTATTTCTCTTAATAGCGTAGGTATCATCTTTTAAAATAGATAAGTTATTGATATTGCGTAATGGTCTAAATTTAAATTTCGTTAAACGAAATTAATTTTCAAAAAAGCTTGAAATTTGTATTTTTGTTCTCGTACTATGAAACACATCCGCACTAAACAAGATTTAAAAGCATGGTATCCAGACCAGCTGGAAATGGCTGATGGATACGATGGAAATATATAAAAAGGGAGATCAAAGATGATCCGTGATGAAGGGATGTTGGAGCAGTTACTTTCAACAATTCGAGATTTTGTAAAAAATGAATTGATCCCTCGTGAAAACGAAGTGGTAGAGAAAGACAAAATTCCAGATGACATTGTGCAGCAAATGCGTGAGCTAGGTTTGTTCGGCCTCACAATTCCCGAAGAATATGGTGGCCTAGGCATCACCATGGAAGAAGAAGTCAGAGTTGCATTTGAACTTGGACAAACTTCACCGGCTTTCCGTTCTTTAATTGGAACCAATAACGGTATTGGCTCAAGTGCAATTTTGATTGATGGTACAGAAGAGCAAAAGCAGAAATATTTACCACGTTACGCAAGTGGCGAAATTATTGGTTCATTTTGTTTAACCGAGCCTGAGTCTGGTTCTGATGCTGCCTCTTTAAAAACCAGTGCGGTAAAAGATGGTGACTTTTATGTGTTAAACGGTACCAAGCGTTTTATTACTAATGCACCCCATGCTGCAACCTTTACCGTAATGGCTCGAACGAATCCTGAAATTAAAGGGTCGGGAGGTATTTCAGCTTTTTTAGTCGAAGCGAATACACCAGGTATTACCTTGGGCAAAATTGACCAAAAAATGGGTCAAAAGGGTTCACACACCTGTGATGTAATTTTTGAAAATTGCCGTGTACCTGCTTCTGCATTGATTGGTGGGGTAGAAGGTGTCGGTTTTAAAACGGCCATGAAAGTGCTGGATAAAGGACGGTTGCACATTGGTGCCTATAGCGTGGGTGTCGCCGAACGCATGTTAAACGACGCATTGCACTATGCGATTGAGCGTAAACAGTTTGGTCAACCTATTGCGAACTTCCAGCTTATTCAAGCCATGCTTGCCGACTCAAAAGCCGAAATATATGCCGCTAAATGTATGGTCTTAGATGCAGCTCGCCGCCGTGATAATGGCGAAAACATTAGTACGGAAGCCTCTTGCGCAAAAATGTTTGCGACCGAAATGTGTGGCCGCGTTGCTGACCGCTGTGTACAGATTCATGGTGGCGCAGGCTATATCAGTGAATATGCCATTGAACGTTTTTATCGTGATGTACGTTTGTTCCGTTTATATGAAGGAACGACGCAAGTTCAACAACTTATTATTGCCAAAAACATGATTAGGGAAGCTACAGCCTAATAAAAAATCAAATGCCATGAGGCATGGGATGCCTCATGTTCCTTCTGAGGATATGGACATGACAACAAAGACTGTTACAGAGAATATGAATAGCACTGAAGCTATTCAAACGCCCAAAAAGATTTGGATTACTGCATTTATATTCGCTTTTTTTACACTTTTATGTGATGGGGCAGATTTAGGTTTTTTGGCATTAAGCCTCACTAGTCTTAAAACAGAATTTCATTTAACTGGTGTGCAAGCTGGAACATTAGGAAGCCTGACTCTATTTGGCTCGGCCGTGGGTGGACTCATTGGTGGTTGGGCATGTGACCGTTTTGGTCGGGTTCGTATTATTGTTTTCTTTATTGCTTATTCTTCAGTTTTAACCTGTGCGCTAGGCTTTACACACTCTTATATGCAATTTGCAGTTTTAAGAACTTTTGGAGCGATGGGTTTAGGTGCACTTTATATTGCCTGTAATATTTTAATGTCAGAAATGGTTCCGACCAAACATCGTTCTACCGTTTTAGCAACGCTGATGACAGGTTATACCTTAGGTTCTTTATTAGCGACATTACTAGCAGGACACATTATTCCTGAACACGGCTGGCGTTTCCTTTACTGGATTGCAATTGCGCCTGTGGTGTTATCAATTTTGATGCACATATGTGTACCTGAACCTGAGTCATGGAAAAAAGCGCGTCAATTAAAAGCGTTAAAAATAGCTCAAAGTAGCCAACCTAAAAAACGTCAAAATCCATATCTTGAGATTTTAAGAGATAAAAAACATGGCACCATGTTTGTACTTTGGATTATTAGTACTGGTGCACTACAGTTTGGTTATTACGGCGTAAGTAACTGGTTACCGGCTTATTTAGAGTCTGATCTAGGCATCAAGTTTAAAGAAATGGCCATGTATATGGTCGGTACTTTCCTGATTATGATGTTCGCCAAAGTAATTGCAGGAATTGTTGCCGATAAATTAGGACGCCGCGCTGTATTCGCTTTTGGAACCATTGGTACAGCCTTATTTATTCCAGTCATTGTTTACTTAAATACACCAACCAACATTTTATGGATGATGCTGTTTTTCGGTTTCCTTTACGGTATTCCATATGCAATTAATGCCACCTATATGACAGAAAGCTTCCCGACTTCTATTCGAGGTTCGGCAGTGGGCGGTGCTTATAACATTGGCAAAGTACTTTCAATTTTTTCTCCATTAACAATTGGTTATCTATCGCAAAACGGTTCTATTGGCTTAGGACTTTTGGTAATGGCTGCGGCTTATTTTATCTGCGGGGTAATTCCATTGTTATTTATTAAAGACCGACTATTTAACCCGCAAAAGGCAGAGTGACAGATTTATCTGTCACCTTAAATTAAGGATGAAAAGGGACAAGTGAGATGATAAATAAAATCACCAGTGACATTGAACCGATTTTAAAAGCTATTCCTGATGGAGCAACCATCATGACAGGCGGGTTTGGTGTGACGGGGCAACCTGCTGAATTAATTGAAGCCTTAATCGATTTAGGAAAAAAAGAACTCACCATTGTAAACAATAATGCAGCTTCGGGTGACCGTGGTCTAACCAAGCTGATTATTGCCGGTTGTGTCAAAAAAATGATTAGCTCATTTCCGAAATCTGCAGGATCAACCGTTTTTCAAGACTTATATAGAGCGGGAAAAATTGAGTTAGAACTGGTACCGCAAGGTAATTTGGCATGTCGTATTCAAGCCGCAGGGGCAGGTTTGGGTGCTATTTTTACTCCGACTGGTTATGGCACTAAAATTGCCGAAGGCAAAGAAACCCGAACCATTAATGGTAAAAACTATGTGCTTGAATATCCACTGGAAGCTGACTTTGCACTGATTTATGCCGATAAAGCCGACCGCTGGGGCAATTTAACTTACCGCAAAGCGGCTCGCAATTTTGGACCAATTATGGCAAAAGCCGCCAAGACCACGATTGTTCAAGTGAATGACACCGTAGAGCTAGGAACGCTTGACCCAGAGTGCATTATTACACCGGGAATTTTTGTTCAGCACGTTGTAAAAGTAGGAGATATCTAATGTCAGTTCAAAAGCGTTCTCGTGAAGATATTGCCAAACTCATTGCCAATGACATTCCGGAAGGTTCTTATGTCAATTTAGGCATTGGCTTACCGACCAACGTTGCTAAATTCTTGCCAAAAGACAAAGAAATTTTTTTACATTCGGAAAATGGTGTTTTGGCTTTTGGCCCACCACCACAACCGGGTGAGGAAGATGAAGATCTGGTAAATGCCGGAAAAGAACTTGTCACTTTATTAGATGGTGGATGTTTTATGCATCATGGTGACTCATTTGACATTATGCGTGGCGGCCATCTGGACATTTGCGTGATTGGTGCATTCCAAGTTGCGGTCAATGGAGACTTGGCAAACTGGCATACCGGTAAAGCAGATGATGTACCTGCAGTTGGCGGTGCTATGGATTTGGCAGTTGGTGCAAAAACGATTTATGTCTATATGGAGCATGTCACTAAAAAAGGTGAGCCCAAAATTGTAAAAGAACTGAGTTATCCAATAACGGGTGAGCAGTGTGTAAACCGTATTTACACCGATTTATGCATTATTGAACTCAAGGACCAAAAAGCTTACGTCAAGGAAATGGTAGACGGCTTAACTTTTGATGAATTACAGGCAGTTACTGACTGTGAACTAATTGATGCACGTGTAGCCTAAATACACACGGAAAAAACGCTTCTTTAAGGATTAAAAGATGAAAAAATTAATTTTAGCTGCAGCTTGCGCTGCGGCTTCAGGGACTATTTTTGCAAATTCTTCAGATACCACAGAACAAAGAATTAATTTACTAGAAACCGAGCTGCAAAAATTAAAAGCAGAACTTGCTGCTCAGAAACAAACTCAAAATAATTTACAGGTCAAACAGGTTAAGATCGAAGAGAACATTGAAAAAACTAAAGCAACGGTAACAGAAAAGCCTGTTGCTCCTTCATGGGTGACTTGGACGGATAACGTTAAGGTTTATGGTATTGCCCGTATTGATGCAGCGGTTGATTTTAAGTCATCACCAGACTCGGGCGGTAGAACGACCAGCAGTCTGTACCGAACACCTTTTGAAAGTGAAAAACGTTCGAATCATGCGCGTTCGGATGCCATGATTAATGCAAGCCGACTCGGTGTTTATTTTAATAGCCCAAATAAAGCGGTTACAGGAAATATCGAAGCCGATTTCTTTGATAGCTCTAACATGGGAACGGGGGATGGTAAATTCCGTATCCGTCATGCATTTTTTACCTATAAAGACTGGACCTTTGGTCAAACATGGTCACTCATGTCTAACATGGAAACCCGTACAGAAGCTGTTGATTACACCCAATTTGTGGGAACTTCCTATACGCGTACTCCTCAAATTCGCTATGACTGGAAAATCGACGCCAATAATGATTTAAAAGTAGCTTTGGAATATACAGGTTCGAGAGTCTCGGCATTGCCATCTTTAACGGGGCGCTATACTTTTAAACAAGGTCCTTTAACTGCTCTTGCGCAAGGTTTTATCAATGAAAAATCCGCAGATGTCGCCACTGCCACAGTGAAGAAAGTAAGTTGGGGTGCAGGAGGCGGCTTAAAATATCAACTCACGCCACAACAATCGCTACAAGCAAATTATCAATATATTGTCGGTGATCAAAAATTTATGCCGTATACCACCCAAAGTGGTTTGGCAAATTCAACAAGTTTAAATGCTGCGGGTGATTTTTCTTTAAACGAAGATAAAACAGATTTGGTGATGAATAAGTTGAATAGCGTCAATATTGGCTATTCATATAAATTTAATGAGCAATGGCGTGCGAACTTATCGGCTTCAATGTTTGATTATGATGACGACACGGCTTATGCCAAACTTAACCCCGATGCTAATAAACGCTTAACGGACTATGCTGCTAACGTCTTTTATTCTCCAATTGAGCAAATGGATATTGGGATGGAATATCACCAAGGCAAACGTGAAGTGTTCGATGGCCGAACCGCTGATGTGTCACGCATAAACTTTGTATCAATGTATAAATTCTAAAATAGGGCGTAATTAAAAATGGAAAAAATAGTTGAGCCCAATGCAGAAAATATACTGTCAAAAAGCTTTATTTTTATCATGGCAATGACATGTGGAATTTGTGCGGGTTCAAACTATTATAACCAGCCCTTAATCTATTCCATTGCAGAAGCATTAAAAGTCAATGCCGATCAGGTCGCTTTAACTATTGTGATTAGCCAGCTGTCATATGCAGTTGGCCTTTTTATATTAGTTCCCTTAGGCGACTTTTTTGAAAAGCGTAGTTATATTTGCCTGCTCATGTGTTGTACGGGGCTTGCACAAGTAGGGCTATCCTTAAGTCAAACCTTGCCAGCTTTATATGGCTTTACCTTTTTAGCTACATTCTTTTCGATTGCGACTCAAGTTTTAGTTCCTTTTGCCGCGGGTTTAGCCAGCCCGAAAAAAAGCCCTCAAGTTGTAGGGACTCTCATGAGTGGTTTGTTCTTGGGAATATTATTGGCACGTTCTATTGCAGGCTTACTTTCTACAGTTTGGTCTTGGCATGCGGTTTATTTAATTAGCGGAATTGTCATTTTGGTGTTTGCTTGGGTAATGTGGGTAAAGTTACCAGTGGCGCGAAAATCCCATCAACTCAATATTCTACAGATTTATGGTTCGCTATTTTCATTAGCTGTTCATCAGCCTCATTTACTACGCCGTGGTTTGGCAGGGGGAATTGGCTTTGGAATTTTGGCTCTCATTTTTACCACCATGACTTTTATTTTGGCGAATGAGCCTTATCACTTTAACGATTTCCAGATTGGTTTATTTGGTATTGTTGGCTTGGCTGGCGTATTTGCGACCCCATGGGCAGGCAAGAAAATTGCAGCAGGCCTTGAAAATAGGATTGCATTGGTTTGTATGGCACTATTAATGAGTGCATGGATACCACTATTTTTTGCACAGCAGTCTTTGGTTGCCTACGCTGTTGGCGTGATTATGGCGTATTTTGGTTTGTCAGCATTTCATGTACTCAACCAAAATCTGGTCTACCGGATTTCGGCCGAGGCACGTTCCCGTATTAATTCAATTTATATGACTTTATATTTTGGTGGAGCCGCCTTAGGTTCTTTTATTGCGGTGTATGCTTGGAAACACTGGGGATGGGAAGCATGTGCTGCTTTAGGTTTAGCAATGGCAATAACAAGTTTCGTGATTGATCGCTTAGATTTTTATGAAATGGGTAAGATTACCAAGCAAGAAAAAGCTCCATAAACAGGAGCTTTAAAATTTTATTATTTGCGAATAATCATTAAGGTTGCCGAGGCAAAAGCATACACTTTGCCGTTCTCATCTACGATTTTTCCTTCGGTACTTATAATATTACGGCCCGCATTAATCAATTCGGCTGTCGCATAGTAAGACGTATCAACTTGCATGGGGCGGATCATTTTTACATTTAAATCAATGGTTCCATAGCCGACGCCATGTTCGAGCAATGTATGAGCTGCACTGCCAGTAGCTGTATCTAAAGCTGTGGCGCAAAAGCCGCCGTGTACACCGCCTTGAATATTTCTATGTTCTTTGCGAGGGGTAACTTTATAAGTTGCTTTACCTTTGGATACTTCAACGAGTTCCATTGGTATGGTGTGAGCCATAGGTGATGGAGAAACTTCACCATTTTTTAAAGCGGTTAAAAACTCAAGACCTGTGTATTTCGGGCTTTCCATGAATCGTCCTTGGATGATTAAGCAATCTAATCACCATACTATAAATTGAATTTTTACGGAATAAAATTTTGCAATACAAAATTTAAATTTATTTTGATTATGTAATGCTAATTACTTTTTATTCTGTATTTGTATTTTAAAACATGTATTTATGTTTTATATCCATTTATGAGTTACGATAATTTTATTAATTTAGTGAAAATATATTTTGCTATAAGAAATTTTTTGATATTTTGGTGAGATTGAAACAATAAAAGTCCATTTCAAGGAAAAACGATATCTGCCCATGACACAGGCAGAGAGGTGAAAGGAAAAACTATGCCTTTATACAAAGCTCCATTACGCGATATGCAATTTGTACTGCATGAAATGCTTCAAACAGAACAGAACTATCAAGGTTTAAGCAAATATCAGGAAAGCGTAAATCGAGAATTAATTGATCAATACTTAGAGGCAGCAGCAGATTTTTGTGAAAATGAATTAGCGCCCATAAATCAAAATGGCGATCAAGAAGGCTGTCATTTAAATCAAGGTGTGGTGACAACCCCTAAAGGTTTTAAAGAAGCCTACCAAAAATATGCCGAGCTTGGGTTTACTTCATTAACCGCCGATCCGGAATATGGTGGGCAAGGCTTACCAACATTACTGCGGATTGCGATTTCTGAAATGTTATGTGGTTCTAATTGGGCTTGGGCAATGTATCCGGGATTGTCTCATGGCGCAATGAGAACAATTGAGCACCATGGTACCGAGCAACAAAAACAGAAGTTTTTGACTAAACTTATTAGTGGTGTCTGGACCGGAACCATGTGTTTAACCGAGTCACATGCGGGTTCGGACCTTGGTTTAATTAGAACTAAAGCAGAACCAAATTCGGACGGTAGTTACTCGATTACAGGCGAAAAGATTTTTATTTCGGCGGGTGAACATGATCTTTCTGAAAATATTATTCATATTGTTTTAGCCCGTTTGCCTCAAGCACCTGCAGGGACTAAAGGTATTTCTTTATTTATTGTGCCTAAATTTAATGTGAGTGATGATGGTCAGGTGCTGGACCGTAATAAAGTCGTTTGTAGTGCGATTGAACATAAAATGGGGATTCATGGAAATGCGACCTGTGTACTGAATTTTGATGGTGCCAAAGGTTATTTAATTGGTCCTGAAAATCGTGGGCTCAATTGTATGTTTACTTTTATGAATACCGCACGTATTGGAACAGCCGTACAAGGGCTTGCTGCTTCTGAAATCTCATTTCAAGGCGCGTTAAGTTATGCTAAAGAGCGTCTCGCTATGCGTTCGTTATCTGGTCCTAAATATCCTGAGAAAAATGCCGATCCAATTATTGTGCATCCCGCTGTGCGTTCAATGTTAATGACACAAAAAGCTTTTTCTGAAGGTGGTCGTGCACTGGCTTATTTTCTGGCTCAGCATGTCGATATTGTGGAAAGCTCAAACGATCAGGAACAGCAAAAACACTCCGATGAATTATTGGCTTTTTTAACACCCATTGCTAAGGCCTTTTTAACAGAGTCGGGTAATGAGTCTGCAAAGCATGGTGTTCAAGTATTTGGTGGACATGGCTTTATTGTTGAGCATGGCATGGAGCAAATTGTACGTGATGCACGTATCTCGACATTGTATGAAGGTACAACTGAGATTCAGTCTTTAGATCTGCTGGCACGTAAAGTCCTCAAGTCGGAAGGCAAACTTCTAAAGAACATGACCGATTTAATTGATCAGTTTATTAGTCAGCACCAATCAAATGAAGTCTTGAAACCTTATTTAGAAAAATTAGCTGAGCTTAAGCAGCAATGGCTGTCACTGACCAAATCTATTGCAGAGAAAGCCAAACACAACCCAGAAGAAATAGGGGCTGCTTCAGTAGATTATCTTTATTTTTCTAGTTACGTCGTGTTCGCTTATTTGTGGGCTCGAATGGCACAAGTTGCCCATGAAAAATTAGCATCGGGTACACAAGAAGAAGCTTTTTATAAAGCAAAATTAACGACAGCTAAGTTTTTCTATCAAAAGCTTTTGCATCGTACACAGAGTTATGCCGCTTCTATTGAGTCTGGAGCTGATACTGTGATGGAGCTCGATCAAGATGCTTTTGCATTTTAATGAATCGTAATATCTAGAATCATTGGGTGAAATTGACATACGAAATTTTACCTATTGATTAAATTTGTAAATTTAGACTCATCAGTTTTTGGTAGGAAAAACCAGTTGAGACAAAGAAATAGAGGGTTAACATAAGTATTAAAACGTGAATTTTCATCAAATATTGATGTTGGACAAGGACTAAGGAAAGAAAATCATGAATGCTTATTATCAATTACTGAATAGAACAATTGGTCCTCAAGGTGAAGTGATTGCTCATTATTGCTCAACTGTTCATGCGCAAGGTGCTTGGAACCCTCATGAACAGCATATGGCGCCTGCAAGTGGCGTGATCGCAGTAGAGTTAGAACAGTTTTCACCACGACAAGATATGCGAATTGGTCGAATTAGTTTTGATATTTTTGGATTGATTGCATTTGGTGAATTTACGATTAAAACACATGTCATTCGTGCCGGTAAAACGATTGAATTGATTGAAGCAGAACTACAAGCACAAGGTAAAACTTGTATTGTGGCTAGAGCATGGCGCATGTGCACTCAAGACAGTTCCGATATTGCTGGGCTTGAAGATCAACCAATTCATCATCCAGATACTTTTACCGAATGGACAGGTATGAAAAGATGGCCGGGTGGTTTTATCCAGACATTAGTCACTAAAACTGATGATCAGCATCGTGCGGGCAAAGGCATTGTTTGGCTAAACAATCATAAAGAAATAGTTGAAGGGCAGCCGACCACAGATTTTGCGCATTTGATCGGTATGGTAGATACCGCAAACGGCATTGTCCCAAGACAAGAAGGAGAATTTACTTGGGGCTTCCCAAATCTTGATTTACAAATCCACATGCACCGTTATCCGCAAGGTAAATGGTTAGGTCTGGAAACCGTTCAGCAATATGGTTCGGATGGCATTGGTTTAACCAGTGCAGTTTTACATGATGTGTATGGTCCATTTGGACGAAGCGAGCAGATTTTGACTTTACGTAAAATGACTAAATAAATTTTTGAGCCAATAAAAAAAGTCATCCCCAAAGATGACTTTTTTTATTGAGATTTAATTGTTAGTTACGGACTTTTAGCAATGTTGGCGTAAGCTCATCCCAACGTTGTTTTGCAGCGTCCATTGCTTTCATTTTGATATGACCATAACCGCGGACTTCTGCCGGTAATTTTGCAATTTGTTCAGCAACTGCCAAGTTATGATTGTCTGGTGTCTCAACAAGTGTTTCAACAAATGCGATGTAACGGTCACGCCAAGCTTGTTCGTGTTGACGTTCTTCTTGACGCGCAAATGGGTCAAGGAAAGTTTCACGAAGCCATTGTAAGCGAGCGAGCATCATCATCGGGAAACGCATCCAGTAACCAAACGCACGTTTACGGACATTTTTCAGACCACCAAGTAACGCTGGTGGAGCAAGATGATAGGTTAAACGTAAGCCTTTACCGAATTGGGTTTCAATTGATTCTTTGAAGCTTTTACCTGTTAGTAGACGTGCAACTTCATATTCATCTTTATAAGCCATAACTCTGTAAAGCTGAGTTGCAATCGTACCTGTTAACTCTTCTGGTAACTTTTTAGCTGCCAATTCTACAAGAGTGCGGTATTTAGCTGCATAAGCTTCATTCCAGTAGTCTGTTAGACGAGCAGAACGGTCTTCAACAAGTTCAGCTAAAGTTTGCGGAGTTTTGGTTTTTGGCATTGCTGCAAGTAAACGAGCAGCTAAAGTCGGGTCACTTGCAAGATGACAACCTACACGGAAAGCTTCAAGGTTCTTTTCAACAGCCGTACCATTTAGGCGAATTGCTTTTTCAATACTTTCACGTAATAGCGGAATGCGACCAGATTGCCATGCCATACCGAGCAATAACTGGTTGGTATAAATTGAATCACCTAAGAGCTGAGTTGCAATACGAGCCGCTGGCAGAGAAACCAGCTGACCTTGACGAACACGACCACGGAGACGGTCAATTAAATCGGTAATAGGCGCATACCAGTCACGAGATTTAATAAACTCAGAAGTAGGGGTACTGTCTTCATTCACAATAACTAAAGCATCATCTTTTAAACGAGATAGAGCAGCGCTACCACCAGCGACTACGGCATCTGCACCGATGAGTAATTCACATTGACCCGCTGGAATTTTGGTAGAAGAAATTTGCTCATCACTTGCTGCAAGTTGAACGTATGAATAAACCGTACCACCTTTTTGGGCAAGGCCGGCCATGTCCATAACACGTGTTGCTTTACCTTCGAGGTGAGCCGCCATACCAAGCAGTGCACCAATAGTCACAACACCTGTACCACCAATACCACCGACCATAATACGACTTGGAACGTCATATAACTGAGGAATAACGGGTGATGTTGGCCAGCCTGCACCAATACCTTCAAATTTAGCAGGACGTTTCATATCACGTGTATGAACAGTCACAAAGCTTGGGCAAAACCCTTCGGCACAAGTGAAGTCTTTATTACAGCTACTTTGGTTAATTTGACGTTTAGTCCCTAAAGCAGTCTCTACTGGCTCAATAGATAAACAGTTTGATTTTTTAGAACAGTCGCCACAACCTTCGCAAATATCACTGTTAATGTATAAACGCTCAGCTGGGTCAGGGTAGGCATCACGTTTACGGCGACGGCGTTTTTCACTGGCACAGGTTTGTACATAAATTAAAGCGGTTACACCTGAAACTTCACGTAGCTCACGTTGAACTGCATCAAGCTCATTACGGTGGCGAATTTCTACACCCGCTGCAATACCGTCTTCTTCATTTAATAATTTAACTTCATCAGTGACAATCACTTGTTTTTTAATACCTTCGGCAGCGAGCTGGCGAGTTAACTGTGCAACGCTCAAATGCCCATCTACATGCTGACCACCTGTCATAGCGACCGCATCGTTGTAGAGGATTTTGTAGGTGATATTTGTTTTTGCAGCGATAGATTGACGAATTGCTAAGTAACCAGAGTGGAAATAGGTTCCATCACCAAGATTAGCAAAAATGTGTTTTTCATTGGTAAATGGTGATGCACCCACCCAACTTACACCTTCACCGCCCATTTGAGAGAACGTTTCGGTACCACGGTCAAGCGAAACAGCAATATAGTGACAACCGATACCGCCTAACGCACGACTACCTTCAGGAACGACTGTTGATGAGTTATGTGGGCAACCACTACAGAAATATGGTTTACGTTCAGCAAGATCAATCACACGTTTTGATTCTTGCTCTGCTTTTAGCAGTAAGTCGATTCTGCTTTGGATTTGTGCTTTTAAGCTTTCTGGAATATCTAGTTTTAAGAAGCGAGCAGCTAGCATTTTTGCAATCGGTTCAGGCTGATACTCATAGTGACCAATGAGCGGTGCTTCTTCAATAGAGGTACTCCATTCACCTTTGCCATCAATCGCTTTACCAATAACACGAGGACGTTTGTCATCAGGAAGTGAGTACAACTCATCTTTAATTTGTGTCTCAAGAATTGGACGTTTTTCTTCAACAACAATTAGCTCTTCTAAACCTTCGGCAAATTCACGTAGACCTTGTGGTTCTAGAGGCCAAATCAGCCCAACTTGATAAACACGTAACCCAAGCTGTTGGGCTGTTTCATCCTCAATACCTAAAATACGTAGGGCTTCAATGGTATCTAAATAACCTTTACCACTTGCAGCAATACCAATACGGGCATTTTCACAAGGCCATGTTACGGTATTGATTTTATTCGCACGGGCATAAGCCAAAACAGCAGGTAAGCGATATTTATAAAGACGTTCTTCTTGTTGAATGCCATGATCTGGCCAACGAATATTAACGCCACCCTCTGGGAAATTGACATCTTTTGGTATAACAGGAGTGACACGGTCTAAATCGACATGAACAGAAGCTGAAGTTTCTACAATTTCACTGACCAGCTTCATGGAAGTCCACAGACCAGAAAAACGTGAAACAGCAATGGCATGAACACCAAAGTCTAAAATTTGTTGAACGGATGTTGGGTAGAAAATTGGAATACCGCAACCAATCATGACATGTTCAGACTGGTGGGGAATTGTAGAAGATTTACAAGAGTGGTCATCACCAAATAAAGCAACGACACCACCACGTTCAGAGGTACCAGCTAAGTTAGCATGGCGGAGTACGTCGCCTGAACGGTCAACACCCGGGCCTTTACCATACCACCATGAAGACACTCCATCATATTTGCCTTGACCTGAAAGGTTAACTTGTTGGGTACCCCAAATTGCGGTAGCAGCCAAGTCTTCATTTACGCCAGGTTGAAATACAACATTATGGGATTTAAGTAATCCTTGAACTTGCCAAAGGAAACTATCATAGTTACCAACAGGAGAACCGCGATAACCAGAAATAAAACCAGCAGTATGATAACCATTAATCGCGTCACGGCGAGTTTGGGCAAGAGGCAAACGAACAAGCGCCTGAATGCCGGTCATATATGCTGTACCGTTATCACTTACATATTTATCTTCAAGTGACACATCCTTTGTTGCAATAATATTTGGAGTGACTTTTGTAGCTATATTCATTTATATCTCCTTAGAATTTTTAGTAGCTCGGACTACTTTCTTTTTTCAACATCCAGTTGAATATTTGGAGCAAGTGACATACGAAATAAAAAAAGATCGGTTCCTCTTCTTAAAAAGAATTGGTGCCAATGTATGTACATTTAGTCATTGTGGTTGAACTAAACTGGTGCAACAATCCGTAATTTAGGAAAACATATTTACGTTATGCGCAAAAATCTCGATGGTGGACTATTGCATGCTATGCATGCATTCCTGAAAGTGATTGATAGCGGGAGTTTCACAGCAGCAGCTGAGCAGATGGATCTGACCACAGCACAGGTTTCACGTCTTATCAGCGAGCTAGAAACACGCTTAGGTACAAAATTAATACAACGCTCAACGCGCCAGCAGGCCCTCACTGATATTGGTGCGACTTATGCAGAGCGCTGTCGCCAAGTCATTTCAATGGTGGATGAAGCGGAGTCAGAAGTCACCGGAACAGCTTCTAAACCCAAAGGCCGTTTACGCGTGTTAAGTATGGGAAGCTTTGGGCATCATTATGTTTTTCCAGTGATGGCTGAGTTTTGTAAACATTACCCCGAATTAACCGTGGAATATACGACTTCACAATACGTTCCGGACCTGTTGGCAAAAGGGGTCGATGTTAGTCTTTATCTGACTGAATCATTAACAGACTCACGGTTTGTCGCACGCAGAATTGGCACTATTTTTTCTGTTTTATGTGCATCACCTGCTTACCTAGAAAAACATGGGATACCTGAGTCCCCCGAAGACTTAAAAAGTCATGCCTGTTTACGCTTGGTAAATCCGTCTATTACACCAGATTGGCACTTATTAAATACAAGTGGTGAGTCTTACCAAATCGACATTGGCGGGCAACTCATTGCAGATAACCCTGAGTTATTATTAGATGTGGTGCAGCAGGATATGGGCATCGCATTATTGCCGATGTTTTCGGCTTTAGATGCAGTTCAAAATGGAAGATTATGTCATATCTTGCCAGAGTGGCGTTCACCTGATATCGGGGTTTATACCTTATTGCCTTCACGCCATTTTATTGATGCCAAAACACGTGCATGGTTAGATTGGGTAGAAGAATATATTTCTCCAAGAATTGAAATGGATGCATCTTATTTTTATAAATAATGAGATAAATTTTTTAAGGATTACAATTGAAAAAGGATGAAGAATAATACGGATTAGAATAAAAATAGGGTAGAAAATGCTTCTTTTGAAAGAGGCATTTAATACAAAGATAAATAATAGATTTTAAAAAAATTGCATGAGGGATTGAGTCCCAATTCCTGAACAGAATGAGATAAAGATGAGATAGGATGATCTGGTATTTCACCTAATATTCAGCTTTATACCAGATGCTGAGCTACTTTAATTGATGACTAGGCACACTTGGTTTGCCAGTAAGCATTTGCATAATTCGACAAGCTTTTTCGGTTTAATACATTGCTAATATTTTGGCTGGCTTGCATCAGTTTTTCTAAATTAATGCCAGTTTCAAAACCCATGTGGGATAGTAAATAAAACAAATCTTCGGTCGATACATTACCTGAGGCGCCTTTGGCATAAGGGCAACCCCCAAGTCCTGCAAGAGACGAGTCAAAAACGCGAATACCTTGTTGTAAAGACTGATAAATATTGGCAATCGCCATGCCATAGGTGTTGTGGAAATGGCCGGCTAAAACCTTGCTGTCGAGCTCAGCAAGACAGGCTTGCCATACCTTTTGGACGCGATCTGGTGTTGCGGTACCAATGGTTTCACCTAAAGACACTTCATAGCAGCCCATATCATAGAGTCGTTTAACCACTTTTACGACTTGCTCAGGGGCAATTGCGCCTTCATAAGGGCAATCGACTATACAAGAGACATAACCTCGCACACGGATGTTATGGGCTTTTGCCGCGCTCATGACATCGCTAAATTTCTCAAAGCTTTCTTCGATTGAACAGTTGATATTTTTGCGGGTAAAGCTTTCCGAAGCTGCGGTAAACACGGCAACCTCTTTGCATCCGACCGCTTGAGCAGTTTCAAAACCTTTGATATTGGGGGTGAGCAGGCTAAATTGCACATCGGCTGTTTGGGGTAATAACTTAAATAGCTCGTCACTTTGAGCCATTTGTGGCACCCATTTTGCCGAAACGCATGAACCCACTTCAATTGATTTCAGGCCTGCATTAATCAGATCGTTAATGAAGTTTAAGCGTTGTTCAACTGTTAAAGCCTGCTTTTCGTTTTGAAGGCCGTCTCTGGGACCGACCTCCACGATTTTGACAAATTCACTCATGCAACTTCCTCCTGTGCAGGTTGAAATTCCACAAGCTCATCGCCAGCTTTGACCTGATCACCTACTTGGAAGTAGGAATCTACAATCACGCCGTCTTTAGGAGCACGGATGGTATATTCCATTTTCATTGCTTCAAGCGTCATTAAAATATCGTCTTTCTTCACGCTATGATTTGCACTGACTAGCACTTGAGTGACCACACCTGGCATAGGGGCTTTTAAGTGACCTTCATCGGCTTGGCTATCTGCCTGATTAAAGTCTTGGCGAATATAAGCAAACTTATAGCTTTGACCATTTTGGAACAAGGTAATACCTTGCTGACTTTGGTTAAAAGGTAGCTTTTGCTGAGTCCCACCAATTTGAATAGAGGCCGTATGTGCATCAAGCAATTGACCTGAAATCGGGTAGCTTTGGCCGTTATATTCTGCGGTGAAGCCATCTTCATTTGAGGCAAATTTGATTTGGATATTTTGGTTTAAATAATTCAGTTTAATGCTGTGCTGATAAGCAATATTTAAACGCCATAGAGGTTGAGCTTGCCAAAGCTGTTTTTGGCTTGAGCTGTTGTTATTAAGTTTGCTTAAAAACTCAATAAATGCCGCTGCCACTACCAGTTCCGGTTTGATCTCTTCAGGGCTAAACAAGAAGTTTTGTTCACGTTGAATCAGGTTGGTATCAAGCTTAGCTTGTTTAAACGATTCGCTACGTACAATCTTTTCAAGAAAGGCAATGTTGTTACCTAAGCCATCGACATGGAATTGGCTCAAAGCATTTTGCATTTGAATAAGCGCAGCTTCACGGTTTTTACCCCATACAATCAGTTTGGCAATCATCGGGTCATAATAGGTCGTGATTTCATCGCCTTCAACAATACCGCTGTCTACACGTACATATTGGTTTTGCGTTGGGTAGTGCAAATAGTCAATTTTACCGATTGCTGGTAAAAAGCCTTTTTCTGGTTCTTCGGCATAAATACGTGCTTCGAGCGCATGGCCGTGAATCTGCAATTCGTTTTGTAGTTTAGGCAAAGGTTCACCATAGGCCACACGAAGTTGCCATTCGACCAAGTCTTCACCTGTAATCATTTCAGTAACAGGATGTTCGACTTGTAGACGTGTATTCATTTCCATGAAATACGCCGTACCGTCTTGTTCTACAATAAACTCAACTGTACCTGCGCCAACATAATTTACCGCGCGTGCAGCATCAATTGCAGCTTGGCGCATTGCCTCGAGTTTCTCGCTTGGCATTTGTGGAGCAGGGGCTTCTTCTAGCACTTTTTGGTGACGGCGTTGTACCGAACAATCACGTTCAAACAAATGTACGTAGTTGCCATGTGTATCGCCAAACACTTGCACTTCAATGTGGCGCGGTTGAATCACATAACGCTCAATCAAGACATCATCATTACCAAAGCTCGATTTGGCTTCACGTTTACAAGAGGCTAAGGCATGCAGAAAATCTTCACTGCGTTCAACCAGACTCATGCCTTTACCACCGCCGCCAGCACTGGCTTTAATTAAAACAGGATAGCCAATTCGGTCTGCCTGTTGTTTTAAAAAGTCGGCATCTTGGTTGGTTCCGTGATAGCCCGGTGTTAAAGGAACACCTGCTTTTTCCATTAAAGCTTTCGAGGTTGCTTTTAAGCCCATCGCTAAAATGGCATCCACTGGCGGGCCAATAAAGCAAATGTTGTGTTGTTGGCAAGCGAGTGCAAACTGATCATTTTCAGAAAGGAAGCCGTAGCCTGGGTGAACCGCTTGGCTACCTGTATCAATGGCAGCTTGAATAATACGATCAACCTGTAAATAACTTTGTGTTGCAGGGGACTGACCAATATAAATCGCTTCATCTGCAAGTTTGACGTGTTGTGCATTTGCGTCTGCATCTGAGTAAACGGCAACCGTTCTAATACCTAATTTTTTAGCTGTACGAATTACGCGGCAGGCAATTTCGCCACGGTTCGCAATTAAAATCTTTTCAAACATGATGATCGTCCTTAATTGTTGTTATTCGAGTTAGAAACCCAAGCAGGCTGCTGTTTATTTAAAAAGGCACTCAGACCTTCTTTTGCCTCACTGCCTTGACGAACTTGAGCAATATGATGTGCTGTCTGTTGCAGCAAGTCATTGCTCATGGTCTGGTTGCTCACCATTTGAATGAGTTGTTTGGAGGCCGTTTGAGCGTGCGGGCCACCGAGTAATAGAGCATCAATAATTTCTTGAACTTTTTTATCTAGGTCTTCGGCATCTGCTACTTCGTGTGCCAAACCAATTTGTTTGGCTTCACGTGCTGAAATCCGCTCGGCAGTTAAGAAATAACGTGAGGCTTGTCTTGCACCAATCGCACGAATCACATAGGGACTAATGGTTGATGGAGCAAGTCCTAAACGAACTTCAGACGTAGCAAACTTGGCATCGGTGCTGGCAATACAAATATCACATGCCGATGCCAAACCCATGCCGCCACCAAAGGCAATGCCATGCACGCGGGCAATAGTCGGTTGTTTAAGTGTTGCAAGTGCATCAAGCATTTGGGCAAGTTTTAATGCATCTGCTTCATTTTCTGCTGAAGATGCCTGACCTGCCTGTTTCATCCAGTTCAGGTCGGCACCTGCCGAAAAGCTTTTACCGCGTCCAGCTAAAACGACCACACGTATATCATCACGTGTATTGATTTGCTTAAAGCAGGCATGCAATTCTTCAATGACTGTTGTATTAAATGCATTGTGCAATTCAGGGCGATTCAGCCAAACATAGGCAACCTGACCTTGTTGTTCGAGTTGTAAAAATTGATAGCTCATATACACCTCTTACATGCGGAACACGCCAAATTTGGTTGGCTGGATAGGGGCATTCATGGCCGCAGCCAAACTTAAACCAAGTACCTGACGGGTTTGAGCTGGGTCGATTACACCGTCATCCCAAAGGCGGGCAGAAGCATAGTACGGATGGCCTTGGCGCTCGTATTGTTCACGAATAGGTTGTTTAAACTCGTCTTCTTCTTGCGCTGACCACTGGGCACCTTTTTGCTCAATCTGGTCACGTTTTAAAGTCGAAAGTACGCTCGCTGCTTGTTCGCCGCCCATGACTGAAATACGAGAGTTGGGCCAAGTCCATAAAAAGCGTGGTGAATAAGCGCGGCCACACATACCGTAGTTACCTGCACCAAACGAACCACCAATAATCAGGGTGAGTTTAGGTACATTTGCGGTGGCAACTGCCATCACTAATTTAGCGCCGTTTTTTGCAATCCCTTCATTTTCATACTGGCGACCAACCATAAAGCCCGTAATGTTTTGTAGGAATAACAATGGAATATTGCGCTGTGTACATAGCTCAATAAAGTGCGCACCTTTTTGTGCAGACTCAGAAAATAAAATCCCGTTATTTGCAATAATGCCGACTGGCATACCATAGAGTGAAGCAAAACCAGTAATGAGGGTTGAACCAAAGCGTGCTTTGAATTCATCAAAACGAGAACCGTCTACAATACGTGCAATGACTTCACGCACATCGAAAGGTTTACGCGCATCACTTGGCACCACACCATAGAGTTCCGATGCATCAAACAGCGGCTCATCAATTTGCTTGTTTAACTCATTTGGCTTTTTATTTAAGTTAGCAACAATGTTTCGTGCAATCGCAATGGCATGTTCATCATTTTCAGCTAAGTGATCAGCTACACCTGAAAGACGTGTGTGTACATCGCCGCCGCCTAAATCTTCACTGCTTACCACTTCGCCTGTTGCAGCTTTTACCAGAGGAGGGCCGCCTAAGAAAATCGTACCTTGATTACGGACAATAACGGTTTCATCAGACATGGCAGGCACATACGCACCACCAGCGGTACAGCTCCCCATCACCACGGCAATTTGAGCAATACCTAGGCTCGACATGCGTGCCTGATTATAGAAAATACGCCCAAAGTGATCGCGGTCTGGGAAAACCTCATCTTGCATTGGTAAATAAGCACCGCCTGAATCTACTAAATAAATACAAGGCAAGTGATTTTGTTCAGCAATTTCTTGTGCGCGTAAATGCTTTTTAACTGTAAGTGGGTAATACGTTCCGCCTTTAACCGTTGCATCGTTGGCAACGATCATGCAAGTTACGCCGTTGACCTGACCAATACCAGCAATCACACCGGCAGCAGGAACATCATCTTCATAAACGTTGTACGCTGCCAATTGACCAATTTCTAAAAATGCCGTGCCGACGTCAATCAGTTGATCAATACGTTCACGGGGTAAAAGTTTACCTCGAGCCAAATGTTTTTGTCGGGCATTTTCACCACCGCCTAAAGCAATACGCTGGGCAACCTGTTTGAGATCTGTGACCAATGTTTGCATGGCTTGCTGGTTTGTTTTGAAGTCTTCGCTTCGAACATTAATCTTGCTTTGTAATTGGTTCATAAGATGCGTCCTTATTTATAATTATTATTTGGTTTCATTGAAAAGTTCGCGGCCAATTAGCATGCGGCGAATTTCAGAAGTTCCCGCACCAATTTCATAAAGTTTGGCATCGCGCCATAAACGGCCAGCAGGGAATTCATTGATATAACCGTTGCCACCTAAAGTCTGAATGGCTTCACCAGCCATCCATGTTGCTTTTTCGGCAGCATATAAAATGGCACTTGCGGCATCTTTGCGTAAGCTGCGGTCATGATCTGCTTTGTCACATGCAGCACCAACCGCATAAACGAGAGCTTTACATGCAAGCCATGTTGAATACATATCGGCAAGTTTGCCTTGCATAAGCTGGAATTCACCTAAAGCCTGACCAAACTGTTCACGCTGATGCAAGTAGGGAATAACGACATCTAAGCAAGCATCCATAATGCCTAAAGGTCCGGCACTTAAAACTGCTCGTTCATAATCCAAACCACTCATGAGTACTTTAACCCCGTTACCCACACCACCGAGTACGTTTTCAGCAGGAACTTCTACATTGTCAAAGAACAGTGGATAAGTATTAGAACCACGCATACCGAGCTTATCTAAGTGGTTGCCGTGACTAAAGCCTTTCATACCTTTTTCAATCAAGAATGCGGTCATGCCTTTAGGGCCCGCTTGTGGATCAGTTTTAGCGTAAACGACCAGTACATCTGCATCACCGCCGTTGGTAATCCACATTTTTGAACCGTTTAAAACAAAGTGATCACCTTTTTGCTCGGCGCGTAATTTCATGCTGACCACATCAGAACCGGCATTTGGCTCAGACATGGCAAGGGCACCAACATATTCACCGGAAATTAATTTTGGTAAATACTTTTGTTTTTGCTGCCCGTTACCGTTACGGTTAATTTGGTTTACACATAAATTAGAATGAGCACCATATGACAAGCCAATAGCTGCCGAAGCACGAGAAATTTCTTGCATGGCAATAATATGAGCTAAATAACCCATATTGGCACCGCCATATTCTTCAGAAACCGTCATGCCTAAAAGGCCCATATCTCCGAATTTTTTCCAGAGATGTGCAGGGAATTTGTTGTCTTGATCAACTTGTTGGGCAATTGGTGCAATTTCCTTTGCACAAAATGCGGCTACCGAATCTTGAAGCGCAATTAAAGTTTCATCTAGACCGAAATTCAAGCTGCGTAGGTTCATGATATTTTCATCCTATTGGTTATATTTGTTGTCCATAAAATATTTTGTGGGTATTTGATAATTACCATACAATGATTTTTTGAAAAAGTGAATACAGATTCATAAAATGATTTACAATTCATTTTATTTGTTAGAGAATAAATTATGAGCTATAAACGATCATCTTTAATGCAAGAGCGGATGGAGCAAAATCGTAAATCGATTTTGAATTCAGCTAGAAAAATAATTTCAGAAGGAGGATTTAAGGACGCACAAATACAAACAATTGCAGAGCAAGCAGGTGTATCTAGTGGACTGGTTTATCGCTACTTCGATAATAAAAGCCAAGTGCTAATAGAAGTTTTGTCTGATGCCATTAATACAGAGCTATTGGTCATCGATTCGATTACCGAAAGTGACTTATCGGCAAAGCAGAAATTACACAAGGCGGTGGCAACTTTTGTAAAACGGGCACTGAATAGTCCTCAGCTTGCGTATTCACTCATGTTTGAACCTGTCGATTCCACGGTTGAACATGAGCGTTTTCGTGTGAAGCAATTGATTAAACAAAGTATTAAAAAAATACTTGCGGATGGAAATGCAAGTGGTGAGTTTGTCTTGGATGATTTAAACACAGCAGCACTTTGTGTAGTCGGTGCTATGACTTATGTGGTGGTTGAACCCCTAGACCCAGCTCAAAATACAAAGTTTGATCATGCGCACAAAGACTATTTTTCAAAACAGATTGCGGACTTTTGTGTGGATGCTGTGCAAAAGAAATAGGGCATATAAAGGATAAAACAACACAAAATAAGTAGTTTGGAAAAGTAGTTGCAGTAACAACAATTAGATCAGGTAAGAAGAGAATTAGAAGAATCAAGGAGAATGATTCAATGCAACAAGAACGGTTAAGCTACGCCTCGGGACCAAGTACACAACCCTTATTGGGTATGACCATTGGTGAACAATTTGATCAGGCCTGTCAGCAATATGCTGAAAAGGAAGCAATCGTTAGTTTTCATCAAAATAGACGATTAACCTATAAAGCTTTACAAGATGAAGTAAACGCTTTTGCTTGTAGCCTATTAAAATTGGGATTAAAAAAAGGAGACCGATTAGCGATTTGGTCACCTAACTGTGTGGAATGGACGGTAACCCAATTTGCAGCTTTTAAAGCAGGGATTATTTTAGTTAACCTGAATACAGCTTATAAAAGTCATGAACTTGAATATGTGTTGAATAAAGTCTCGTGCAAAGGATTGATTATTGCTTCTCAATTCAAAACGACGGATTATCAAGAATTACTCACAAAAATTGCCCCTGAATTAACTAATAGCCCAGATAAAGTGCTCAGTTCAGAGCGTCTGCCGCATTTAAAATTTGTCATTAAAATTGATGACCAACAACATACGGGTATTTATCGTTTTAGTGATTTAGTCACCACACCAACTTCTGAACAGCTAGAACAATTAAAACAATTAGCCAGACAGCTCCAGTTTGATGAAACCATTAATATTCAATTTACCTCAGGTACAACAGGTAACCCGAAAGGGACCATGTTAACCCACCATAATATTTTAAATAATGGTTATTTTGTCGGTGAAGGCATCCGTTTAACTGCTCAAGATAAAGTCTGTATTTCTGTGCCATTGTTCCATTGTTTTGGCATGGTGATGGGGAATCTGGCGTGTGTGACGCATGGGTCAACCATGGTCTATCCATCGGCTGTATTTAATCCTTTGGAAACTTTAAAAGCGATTCATCAAGAACGTTGCACGGCAGCTTATGGTGTACCAACCATGTTTATTGCCACTTTAGAACATGAACAGTTTAATGAGTTTGATCTTTCGAGCTTAAGAACAGGCATTATGGCAGGTAGTCCTTGTCCACGTGAAATTATGCAACGTGTCATAGACCGAATGCATATGTCGGAAATTACCATTTGTTATGGCATGACAGAAACCTCGCCAGTGAGTGTACAAAGCTCGGTAAACGATTCAATCGATAAACGGGTAAGCACAGTTGGGCATGTTCATCCGCATGTTGAAATTAAAATTGTCGATTTAGAAGGACAAATTGTTCCGCAAGGCACATTAGGTGAGTTATGCGTTCGTGGTTATTCAGTGATGGCCGGTTATTGGGGTGAAGAAGAAAAGACCCGTGAAGTGATAGATGCTGCTGGTTGGATGCATACGGGTGATATTGCCGAGATGGATCAAGACGGTTTTATTAAAATTAAAGGCCGCATTAAAGATGTCGTGATTCGCGGAGGAGAAAACCTTTTTCCAAAAGAGATTGAAGACTTTTTATATACCCATCCAGATGTAAGCGATGTACAGGTGATTGGCTTGCCAGATGCAAAATATGGTGAAGAACTTTGCGCATGCATTATTTTGCATGAGCATCACCAAGTCGATGAAGACAGCATTCGCCAATTTTGCAAAGAGCATATTTCTCATAATAAAGTGCCGCGCTATGTCCGATTTTTTAATGAGTTTCCAATGACTGCTTCTGGCAAAGCGCAAAAGTTTAAATTGCAGGAAATTATGCGAGCTGAACTTAATTTAACGGGCAATGTCTTTGACTAAATAAGTTAAAAGCTCGTTCAAAGTGCAGAAAATGATAAACCGAAAAGCAGTTTTAAAAGGGATAAAACAAAATGGCAAAAGACTTTAATAGCCCTAAAGTAGTTGAAGGATATGATGCGCATATTCGTAAATTAATTCCGGGTTATGAAGTCATCCATCTACAGGTGAATGCCATTTTACAGTCGGTGTTGCCACCCGATGCTCATGTCTTAATTGTGGGCTGTGGTACGGGTTATGAACTCGAATATTTACTTAAAAGACATCCAAACTGGAAATTTACAGCAGTCGATCCATCTTTAACCATGCTGCAAAAAGCTCAGGAGCAGGTTGAACTTTTAGGTAAATCTACCCAAGTCACTTTTGTACATGGTGATACTTCAGCACTGCCTTTGGAACCATGTTTCGATGCTGCACTTTCTATTCTTGTGGCTCATTTTATTGCAGATGACATAAAACCAGCCTTCTTTAAGGATATTTATGATCGCTTAAAAGAAAAAGCGCTTTTACTTACCTATGACCTCATGACTTGTGTAAATCCACAGCAGCTTCAAGCATTGCGTTACTTGTGCTTGGCTCAAGGGTTAACAGAAGAACAATGTCAAAAAATGTTGGAGCGTATGGCGGAGGACTTTTTTAGTTTAACGACTGAAGGATATATAAAACTTTTGGAAAAGACGGGCTTTGAAAGTGTACAGCCTTATACGCAAATTTTGACTTATCAGGGGTTTATTGCAAAAAAATAATACTATTGGGGAATATAAATAAGGGGTTAAAACTGAATATTCTCAATGTGGAAGAGAATATAAAAAATGGAAAATTAAAAAGTTGCTTTTGCTGCGTTAGGGAGGATACGGCTAAAAAATATGAGGGAAGGTCTTTCTTGTGAAAGAAAGGCAAATTTTTAAGGATCTATTTTAGATAGGTACATAACAAAAAGGATGTCGAGACTTTTAAGACTACTTAAAGGTCTAAAGGAAAATTTCATGATGAAAGTTTTAAATACAACGGTTCAAAAAAGCTTGTTGGCAGTTTCTGTGACTCTGCTTATGTCTTCTGCTTTTGCTGGTCAAGTAAACCCTGAAATAGAGCAACTTCGCCAAGAAGTAAACGAATTACGGGCAATGCTACAGGCAGATATACAAACTCAAAAATCTTTAACCCAAGAAAAAGTAGAACAAGTTGCTCCTGTGGCTACTCAAGCTCCACAATCCATACAACAAGTATTAGACCTCTTGCGAAAGTAAAAACCACCTCAATCTAAATTTCATGAGATATCAGAAATTAAATCGTTTTTCAGATTCTGAATTCCAGCGCTTGGTTGGTGTACCTCGACCAGTTTTTAGTGAAATGATCGAAGTTTTAAAAGAAGTAGAATCACTTAAAAAGAAATCTGGGCGTCCTCATACTTTAGCTATAGAGGATCAATTATTATTAACACTCAATTACTTACGGAATTACAGCACTCAATTGGAGTTGGCTGCAAATTACCATATCGCTGAAAGTAATGTGAATCGAACCATTAAAAAGGTTGAAGATGCATTGATGAAATCAAGACGGTTTACTCTGCCAAAACGAAGCATTACCACAGCAGACGAACAGTTTAACTGGGTCATTATTGATGCGACAGAATGTTCAATAGAACGTCCGAAAAAAAAATCAGAGTAAGTTCTACAGTGGTAAAAAGAAGAAACATACGCTAAAAGCACAAGTGATCTATCATCCGAACAGCAAACAAATCATAGGGCTAGATATATCGAATGGCAGTCAGCATGACATTAAATTGGCAAGAAGAACGGTTAAAAAATTCAAACATTGTAAATATGTTATGACCGATTTAGGGTACTACGGATTAGAGCAAGATGGCTTTAAATTATTGATGCCAATAAAGAAAAAGAAGAATTTACCCTTATTTGATGTTGAGAAAAAGTACAATAAAATGATTGGAAAAATACGAGTTGTGATCGAACATATTAATAGTCAATTGAAAACATTTAGAATATTAAGTGAACGCTATCGAAATAGACGGAAAAGATTCGGTTTACGCATTAACTTAATCGCTGCACTGGTAAATCGGATGAACTTGCAATAACGACTTTCGCAAGAGGTCTATTAACTAAATCGGGTACAGAATTTAACTTATATGGTTATATACGAGCAGATGCTTCTTACCAAATTAAGGGTGCATCTACGATGTATAACAATATTAGTGGGGTTCCACTTGAACATACGCCAGAAGAATCTGCCCAGAGGGACCAATTGCACAGTACGGTTTATGTGACCCGTTTCGGATTGAATTTTAAAACACCAACAACTGCTGGTGATGTGGGTGGAAAGTTAGAAATGGACTTTTTTGGGGCGGCTACTCGTGATCAGTTCCGTATACGTCATGCTTATTTAACTTTTGATAAATGGTTGATTGGTCAAACATGGTCGACATTCATTGCCCCTGAATATTACCCAGAAACAATCGATGCAGGAACATTTGTAGGCAGTGCTTTACTTAGATCGCCAATGGTTCGCTATAGCGATAATTTAACGGCAAATACAAGTTTTGCAGTATCAGTTGAAGACCCGAAATATACTGCGGCAACAGACCCAGATAACAAAATGCGTTTACCTGCTTTAGTGGGGCGTTTAAATCATAAATTTGCCAATGGTTCGATGCTTTCAGGCCGTAGTTTTGTTGCAGAAAAAAGAACCAATAATGACAGTGAATGGGCTTGGGGCGTAGGTTTCGGCGGTAAATACCAAATGACACCCGATACTTTACTTAAAGCCGATTATTACCATGTCAAAGGCGATGGACGTTTCTTATTGTGGAGCAATAGTGGCTATGCAATAGATGAGCAGAACAACATGCATAGCAATGAATTTGATACGGTGTCTTTGGGGGTAACTCATCAATTCACGCCAAAAATTCGCTCGACTTTAGCTTATGGCTATATGAAAGCTAAAGACGATAACCGTTTTGCCGAATTACACCACAATAGCACGACTCAAAACAAACAGCTTTGGCAGGGCTGGGTAAATACCATGTATAACCCATACAAGCCAATTACCTTAGGTGTTGAATATGTATATGGCGAACGAGAAACTTTCGATGGTCGAAACGGGGTGGATAACCGCTTCAACATGATAGCAAGTTATGATTTCTAAATAGCTATTCCCATCAGATGAAAGGCTCACCTGATGGGGCAATCATTAATTTTTAGTAATTTGATCTAAATCTACCAATTCCGCCATATGTTGATTGCCACGATCATTAGGATGTAAATGATCTCCAGAATCATAAATGGGATTTAAACGATTGGGATGTTTTGGATCTTTTAAGCCTTCATCAAGATCAAGTACACCATCAAATGTATGACTGGTTCTTATCCAGTGGTTAATGCGCTGACGTAATTGATCTTTGTTGGGTTGATAGTAATTATCTAAAGGCGTATTGGGTAAAGCACCAGAAAACGGAAGTAAAGTTGCACCAATCACCTGAATACCTTGCTTGTGAGCTTCATTTACAACACGCTGATAACCTTTAGTTAAGGCTTCAAAAGAAGGTATTTGCTGTTTAGGAGCAAACGCTGTGCCGGGCCATGAAATATCATTTATACCAATTAAAACGATTAAAGTTTTAACATCTGTATATTGAAATATTTCATTGTTTAAACGTTTTAAAACACTATCGCCCATACCATCGGTAAGCAGTCGATTTCCTGAAATTCCGCTATTAATTACCGCTACTTGATGGGGAGATAAACGCTTAGCCAAAAAATCGGTCCATCTCGTATTCGCATCTAAGGTTGCAGTCGCTCCATCGGTAATTGAGTCTCCAATAACAGCAACCACCCGAGCTTTCTGTTTAGGTTTTACCTCGATTGCAGACAGTAATAATCGTGCTGTTGTAGTTTTTGCATTCGTAGGCGCATTTAAATTTGTTGTCTGATTTCCACTAATGAGCCAACTGGTTTGTTTGGCATCCCAATGAAATGTTTTAAACGTTGTAGGCTTTTGAATAAAGCTATTCACCACCAATTGAGCATGATCGGGAACAGCTAACTTGATTGGATCACTCACCAGTTGTTTGCCAGGTAAAATTTTTGCTTTAAGTTGACCAGAAAAATAAACGGAATAGGTGCTCTTAGATTTTGGAGTTACTGCGTTCGCTAAACCAATCGTTGTTTGATCAATATAAAGCGGTTGCTCGCCATATTGATTGGTAAAAACAAGCCGAACAGCTTCACCACCTAAACTAATTTGGCTTACCTGCCTAATTGTTTGGTTGGATATTTGCTCTGGAATGAGTGTCGGAAAAACGAAATCTTTATTCCAGACTTTTTGAGGGCTAGCAGACCAAGTCGTGATCCATTGGTTATTTGATACTTCTGCTCGTGTAAAGCTTGTAAATAAAACCAAAGAAAATACGGTGGCTTGAGAAAGTTTCATCTCGTGAACTCTTTAAAACAAATTAAAGGTATCTTTAAATAAATTGCTGGCTTGTTATAGCGGGCTAAGCGGAATAAGATTTGTGAATACAATTCATAAATAAATTTTGTTATGTCTTATTTTGATATTAATCGATCTGGCGAGTTGGCAATTTTTATTCGAGTGGTCGAGCTTGGAAGTTTTTCAGCCGTAGCAAGGGCATGTGATATGACGCCGTCTGCAGTCAGTAAGTTAATTTCTCGGTTGGAAAAAAGACTTGGCATCAGACTATTGAACCGTTCAACACGTCAGTTTCAGCTTACCAGTGAAGGGTGTCAGTTTTATGAGCAAGGCCTTCAAATACTCAATAATTTAGATGAACTTGAACAATCTGTTACTGCTCACCATAAACCGCAAGGACGAATTAGGATCCATACCAGCTTTTCATATTGGACTCACTTTTTATTGCCTTGCATTAGTTTGTTTAATCAACGCTATCCGGAAATTGAATTAGAAGCTCATTTGAGTGATGAAGTAATTAATTTAGTTGAACAAAGAATTGATGTTGCGATTCGAACAGGACCTTTGAAAAGCTCCAATTTGGTAGCTCGCTCACTCGGGAGTACACATAAATATTATGTATGTTCACCTACATATATTGAAAAGTATGGTTGTCCCAAACATCCGGATGAGCTACATGCACATCGGCTTTTAGATGTAAGTTATCAACGCCAGAACAAAACCTGGTTATTCAAAAAAGCAACTCAGGAAATTAACTTAACGCCATCTAGAGTTTTAAAAGTAAATCAGGGTGAAGCAATTTTACAGTTAGCAGTGTCAGGTGTTGGTATTGCTCAGCTGAATGAATTTCAAATTCAAAAAGCAATACAGCAAAAGCAACTCATCAAGATTCTTGAAGACTGGAATATTCATGCTTGTGAAGAATTCCATGCTGTCTGGATTGGTCATGATAAATATGTTCCAAATCGTGTTCGCGCATTTTTAGATTTTTTGGTAGAGCATGCTCCTATACAGTAACTCATTGTTTCCTTGCACTAAATTGGCACTGTTGCATAGTTTTATTCATTGTTTCTACAAATTCATTTTAGTATCAATATTCTGCAAGCTCACTTTTGGTAAGCTTTCTACAAATTGTGGTGAATAGTGCTGCTCTAACGAGCTATAGATACAATTACACTGTGAAAGGTCATGTCCCGCCCCAACACAACGTGTATTAAATTCATTTTTACTCATGGGTCTGTAGCCCATCAGATTTAAAACACTGAGTGTAACAAGGCTCACCAAAACAAAACGATAGAGAAAAAACATTGTTGTTACTCTGCATGGGTTGTTGTTATCGTTAAGTGATGTTGATAGAAGTTCTAATCTTTATGTGGTATTTGAATACTTAAAACTTTTAACCCAAACTTATATAAAAAGGGTAGAAAAAAGATTTAAGTAAACGATTTTTGAACTCTATAGAAAGTTTTTATTTTTGAGAAATGGGTACGATCTCTAAAAATGCTTGAACAAATAAAAAATGCCGAATGTAAGTAAAATCAATAAAAGTACGTAAAAAATATAGAATAGTCATGAGTGACTCCTTGATTAAAAGAAGTTATGCCCACTCATTGCTAATCATTATGGTGGCGAAACGAAAGAGGGTTAGCAGACTGATACCTAAGAAACCAGCACACCCGAAGGTGTCCCACTCTCGTTCCTCCATCAAAGGCACGAGGGGCATCACACCAAAAAACGTGTTTTTTAGTGCACTTAGGTAGACGGTCTGCTAAAACCGACTGACAAAATTGGTCAGCGCGAGCATCATAAGCTGAGCATTGGGGTGGGTCAATTGCAAAAATAAAAGATTGATTTATATAATTTGATATAAATATTTGCCTGTTTTTATTTAGAAAATAGAAAAATTAAAAAATATAATGTGTATATAACTGTTTTTTATTTCACCTTTGGAGTTGCTTTTTAATCTTATATATCAAATATTTATTAATTGTTTATTTGTATAGTATGTCAATGTCATTAATTAGATGTATCGTTTGGCTAAACTATTTAATAATTCGATTTTTATAACCTAGACGATGTAGTATAAACACTGCATGCCAAAAAATAACCAAAATTTCAATTGCAAGAAATGTAATTTTATTAATCATATTTTTGGGTTTTTACAAAAGCTTGCATAATCTACAAAAGTTAAGAGAACCACTGCGGTAGGCCAACTGATATACGCTGAATTATCAGGAGACTTTCCCTTGGGAGATTCTAGGCAGCCAATTTATAAAAGTCTTCGGCCATTTGATTTGGTGTCTTAAAACCCAAACCCTTTTGAATTCTTCGATGATTATAAAATAACTCAATGTATTTTATAATATCTGCTTTGGCTTCTTCTCTGGTTTGATAGTTGTAATGATGCACGGCTTT
>NZ_KI391939.1:737061-739434 GCF_000162375.2 Acinetobacter sp. RUH 2624
TAAGCCCTGAAGCCTTTGAGAAGAAATATTTTAAGAATTTAGAGGGATTTGTTGTCCACGATACTGTCTAGGATCAAAATGATGGCATGCATGGAGCAAGTGATCCAGCGACCTCTCATGATATGAATAAAAACTCGTAATAAATTAGTTTTTACTAAAAAAGCCTACTTTATAAGTGGGCTTTTTTTATCGTTATTTTATCTAAAGAATATAACTTAACAAGTAATCAAATATTTTAAAATAAAATATAAATCAATAATTTATGTTGTTTAAATGACTGGAATTTTTAATGTTACTGAATTGTTGTAAAATGAATATATCTTTTCAAAAAGTTAATAAAACAAACACAATAGCTTACTTATATTCATCCAAAATTCATTTTAGTAATAATGAACTATAAAGGTAAGGATATGCCCCAATATTTAAAAATAGCTGAGAAAATATATCAAAATGTTAAAGAAAAAAAAGGTTTTACAGATGATCCAATGGAAGATCTTAACAACTTGATGATCGAACTCAGACAAGAAATAAAGGGGACAAAGTTAAAGCTTTTATATAATTATATTGATTTTGCCGAAATACTCATAAAGCCCTTGCAAGAGTCAAAAATTAAATTGGATTTAAGTCTTATTCCTAAAAGTAAGAATACTCAAGAATTTGTACTTTGGCTGGCTGGTTTTATTGAGCGAATTACCACAGGGGGCCAAGAGAAATTACCCCCAATTCGAGCTAAAATTACTTTACCCGCCTATGCCTACGAAGAAACTTACCCCTCGCAGAAAAAGCCTGTAAATAATGGGGAAGAAATAATTGAATATTTTAAAAAAAATCAAAGTTGATTTTGAGGAAAGCCTGACCAGATTAACTGAGTCAGGCTTTATGTTTGATAGGACCTTTATGTTTAGTGATATTTAAGGTAGTACGTATGTTTGTATATTTTACAGATGGAACTTGCATTAATGATTCTGAAATTTATGGCGTAAAAGCTAAGCACGAGCAAAATAAATATGTAGTGGAAGTGACTATTAAGCCGACTCATGTACTCACTACAACCGTGAGCGTACAATTTAAGAAAGAAGTTTTTGATGATCCAAATTTAGCAAATCAGTACCTTAATCATAATTTTAATATGCCACCATATTTTTAAAACAATAAAAAAGCCTATTTCCCAGGGCCAATAGGAAATAAGCTTATAGCTTTGGACCAGTTGAGAATGTTACATATCATCCCATGCATCTTTAATCGCTTGTTTAGCGTGTTCCCATTTAAGGCGGGACTCGGCTTTTAGCTCTTCCCATTTTTGCTTTAAGCTACCTTCCATATCTTCAAACTGAGTTCCTTCTTTAGATTCAGAACGAGCCCGATGACCAAGTTCATAAGCTGCAGAAAAATCACGATCATAATCTAGATCTGGTGTAGTTAATTGCGCTTCTTGATAATAAGGACGAGTAAGATAGCTTTCACGCCAGCGAGAGTCAGAATAGTTATGATCGCCAGCTACCAGTTGAGCATGATCTGTATTTTGATCTGTCATCAGAATTCCCTCATATTTTATTGAATTTTATGTTTATATTTTGATTTAGGAAGGTGCTTTCACCTTCCTAAATGATTGACCGCATCAAAGAACAACTAAAAACGATTAGCGTTGTTGGTTGTTATTTGAGTTTTGTTGGCCAGAATCTTTTTGGTTAGATCCTTGTTGTTGGCCGCGGTTATCATTTTGCTGTTGCTGCTGATTATTTTGTTGCTGTTGATCGTTTTGCTGTTGGTTACCGTGTTGCTGTTGATTACGGTTGTCATTTTGCTGTTGTTGCTGCTGATTATTACGTTGATTTGCTTGATTATTAGTAGTGCTCATTTTTTAATACCTCATATCAATTATGACGATGTGTTTTATCTGAGAGCTTCAGATAGGTTTATTAAAACATGTAGATTTTAAATGTGTAGGGTAGGGGTGTTACCCTATATTTAACTGTAAATTTAAAATTTGAATAAATTGCTGATTTTTAATATAAGTAATTTTTTAGAATAAACATTATTAATATGAATGTTTAATAAATTACATTTCAGTACACAACATTTAAAAAAGATAATAAATATGTCTAAATGTATATTTGTTATCTTTTATATAGGTTAAGGTGTTTTTTTATCTAATATAATAAATTTTATATCTTGAGGGCTTTGTTGCATAAACATTCAAAAGCTGAGTTCTCCCCAATCCATTCAAATTTAAGACACAACTTGGGTGCGAGGTCTACCTAATTCCGTAAATCTATTCAGAACTGCCACACGCGCATGAATTTCATTGACCTGACTTTGAAAATGTCTTGCCGTCAGCCTATCACCTAATAATTTGATGCAATGCATCTTGGT
>NZ_KI391939.1:739979-741710 GCF_000162375.2 Acinetobacter sp. RUH 2624
TCCTTGCTTGCCTTGTGGTTGTGCATACCATTGCGTCTTAGGATCAAACCAGATTGAAATATTTCCTCGCTTGATTAAAGCTTGGTTATACGAGGACCAATTGGTTGTACGATAGATTTTAGGTGTAGGCTTCTTCATCTGGAAATTATATTACTGAAGAAGCCTTCAAGAATAGCTTTGTGCAACAAAGCCGTTTCTCACTACCTTTATGAGATGCTTTAATGATTTCTGGTTCAGGATGCATCTTCTCCTGATCGCCTGGCTGATGAGGTTGAACTTGTGCTGGAACTGCTGTTGGATACTCATTTGTTGTATTTTCCATGTCTAGACTACCTCTATTTAAATTTCAGTCCCTTTATAGTGATTAATATGCACGTGAATATAAGTAAATAGTCTTTTTTAAAAAGTTGTCTTTGTTATTTTATATATAAGGATGTAAAAAAATATAACATCTAAATTTTTATTAAATAATATCCAATAATTTAACCTTGTTTTTATCAATCATACTTTCAATAATTGATCGATTACCTGTATCCTCTAACCAATTTTCTATAGGTATATAATCCGATAAATCTAAAATTTCTTTTATTACGGTTTCTGCTTCTACTATAGATTTTAATTCTGGTTTATTTTTAGCTACTAAATTATCAAATGGTTCTTTTATATCTTCTTTCTCAATATTTTTTGATTTAATAATATGTAAATCTCTTTGGAAAGGATGGCTTGCATGAGGTGGATCTAATCTATAGCTCCATTCTTGGTTATAATCTTGCCAAATATTTTTAATTTGTATATTACTAAGTAAAATTTCAGGTACAGAAATATGAATGTATTGTAGCGATGACTGAGTTTGAGGTAATTGCATGATTCATCTCTCATAAATATTATATTTTAATTTTAAATCTTGATTTTGCTCACTCAAGTAAATTTTTTCTGAAAAAGTAATTGATTATGTTATTGTTTTTAAATAATTTTAATTGTATTTTTTATTTGTTTCTTCAATTGTTAAGATGTTTTTGTTTATTATTGATTTGTACATTGTGAAAGTTTATGTTATTCACATTGATCTTTTAAAGGCATTTGTAAAAATATATTATTATGTAGGATTGAGTAATAATAAGTATGGCCAGTATTTAAAAAGTAAAACTATAGAATATTTTATAAATATTTTAATTGATAAAATCTTTATTTAAATAATCATCTTAGAGTTTTTTACGTATTTTAATTTATATACATTTAAAAAGGTTGAAACATAGCATAGGTATAAAAATATTTTAAATCTCTTATCTTAAATTTATCCGTTCAACAAAAGCGGTAGCTACTATAATTTAAATATAGGAAGATATAACTATGGCTAATACTAGATATGAAGATCACGATAACAATAGTTCAGGTACTTCAAATCGTGGATTTGCAAGTATGGATCCTGAAAGAGTAAGAGAAATAGCCAGTAAAGGTGGGCGTGCTGCGCATGCAAGTGGTAATGCACATGAATTTACTTCAGAAGAAGCTCGTGAAGCTGGTCGAGCTGCACACGCTAGTGGTAATGCACATGAATTTACCTCGGAAGAGGCTCGTGAAGCTGGTGCTTTAAGTCATAAGAATGATGATCGCAATGGTCGCGGTCGCAGCCGTTATGACGATGACGAAGATGATGATCGCGGTCGTTCAGGTGGCCGAGGCCGTAGCCGCAGTCGTTACGATGACGACGAAGATGATGATCGCGGTGGT
>NZ_KI391939.1:742278-852909 GCF_000162375.2 Acinetobacter sp. RUH 2624
GAAGATGATGATCGCGGTCGTTCAAGTGGCCGAGGTCGTGGTCGCAGCCGTTATGACGACGACGAAGATGATGATCGTGGCCGTTCAAGTGGCCGAGGCCGTGGTCGCAGCCGTGATGACGACGATGACGACGATGATCGTGGTCGTTCAAGTAGCCGAGGTCGTGGCCGTAGCCGTTATGATGACGATGACGATGACGATGATGATCGACGTGGTCGTTCAGATGGCCGTGGACAAAACTCTCGTAATCAAAAACGCGATGCTTATGGACGCTTTACGTCTTAAGCAACCAGTTTTTGAGAATAAAGGAGGCATTATGCCTCCTTTATTTTTTATTATTTTTAAACTTATGAATGAGTAAGAGGGTGTAGGCCTTTTACAATATCTGTAAATTCTGAGCCGTTTATCCAAAAAGATTTCTTTAAAAATAATGTCGTCATAATACTTTCGGCTGCTTCACTTTCCGGATTTTCACAGAAAATTCCATAGCTTTCGCCTAATACCGCATCATTTTCAATAAGACGGATATAGTAGGCATGTTGTTCATTCGCATAACCTAAAACTGCATCACGTTGATTTTTCATTTCGCATGTCTCCATACCAAAAACTGAATCTAACTCATATTTAAGTGTTCAGAATTTCATTGATAAAAATCAAAACAGTCAGTAATAAGGACTATTTCACAATAGGTTTTGATTCTCTTCAAATTACCATTTTTGTTTTAACATCCCTGTTAAAAGCAAAATGGATTAAAATCTGATCATGAAATTTATTGTTATGCAAAAAAAATATTTCGTCAACTTGAAAATGTAACTTTTTCAAGTTACATTGTTTGTGTAGGATTTGAACGGTGAAATGGAGGCGATATGCCAAAGAAGAAAGAATTCGAGCATGGCGGTGCACGGGAAAACGCCGGCCGTAAAGCACAGTTCAATGAACCCACCAAAGTGATTCGTGTTCCTGAGTCTCAAGTCAACTTTATCAAAAATTGGTTACTGAATAATGTCAAAACCGATAACCAGACAGATTTCACCTCAAAACTAAAAATACAGCAGGTGCATCCGAACAACGATAAAATTTACCATATCCCTTTGGCGACAGAACGCGTGGCTGCGGGTTTTCCATCGCCAGCACAAGATGATATTGAACAAGCACTCGACTTAAATGAGTACTTAATTAGAAATGAAAATGCCACCTTTATTGTCAAAGCCAATTCGTTGTCCATGTTAGATGCCGGAATTGATATTGATGATCCGCTTATTGTGGACCGTAGTATTCCTGCTAAATCGGGCGATATTGTGATTGCACTTATCGACAATGATTTCACTGTTAAGCGCTTAATGATTGATACCCAATTTCAACCTCCTAAAGTGTGGCTAAAAGCAGAAAATCCTGATTATCAAAATATTTATATTGAAGAGGGGCAAGAACTGGTGATTTGGGGCGTTGTGACGTATAACCTCAAACGTATGAGATAAATTTTTCTTATATTTTATTATTCATGTTACTGACCTGAAATGGAGGCCAGTAACTTTTTGCTGAATATCTTTTTAAATTTGCCCAATCAATAAACATGTAGCGATAACGACCATCAAACCACCTGAAAAACGGCCGACTAACTGTGCTGCCTGCGGTCTGGTTTTCAAAATGGCCTCTGAACCATAACCCACCATTAAGTAAATAATGGCGCAGCTAATCATGTGGACAACACCAAAGGCAAGAATTTGAGTTGTCACTGACCATGAAGCAGTGGTGTCAATGAATTGAGGAAGCAAGGCTAAAAAGAGTAAAAAAACTTTCGGGTTTAAGCCACTCACATAAACACCTTTAGTTGCCCAGCTCAACCATGACTGAGCCTTTTCAGAACCAGACTGATTTGGAGTAGGAGGGGTAAGTAATAAGTTTATTCCCATCCATAACAAATAAGCAGAACCCGCCACAGTAAGAATCATCAAAGCAGTTGGGTTATTTGCTACAAGCAGACCAACACCAGCCGCTACCAATAAAATCGTAATAAAGTGCCCAAATAGCATACCTGCAACAGCGGGTACGACGACTTTACCCTTAATACCTGCCGAAATGGCATAGGCCCAGTCTGCCCCTGGTGTAATAATAAAAAGAATAGAGACACTCCAAAATGCAATAAAAATATTAAAAGCCATATACTTATCTCGGCAAACTATTTTCCAAAGGTTTCGCCCGTGGTTTAGAAAAAATCCCTATTTATTCGAGCTTGTTGAAAATAATATGCTCATGTATTTAGAATGTGCTTTTAAATGTTTGCTCATATCACATACATTTGGGGTAAATTTTTCTAAATGGATCGCACAGATAAAAAGATTCTTGCTGAATTGCAATTAAATGGCCGATTATCTATCACTGAATTGGCAGAAAAAGTTGGTTTGAGCATTTCACCTTGTCACAGACGAGTGAAGGCTTTAGAAGAGTCGGGAGCTATCAAAGGCTATCGGGCAGAACTCGACCCAAACTTAGTCGGTTTTGAGTTTTCAGCGATTGTTTTTATTACGCTTAAAGAAGGTGATAAACAGGCAGTAGAGAAGTTTGAAAATGCCGTAATTGATATCCCGCAAATTATTCAGGCCCAACGCTTATTTGGTGAACCAGATTATTTGCTACATGTGGTCGCTAAAGATTTGCCGGCTTTTCAGCGTTTGTACGATGAAAAATTATCTGCTATTCCAAGTGTGCAAAGGCTCATCTCAACCATTGTGATGAAAGATGTAGTGCCTGAACGTTTATTTCCGATTGGCTAAGAATCATCAGATATAAAAAAAGAAGCTTTAAAGCTTCTTTTTTTAATTGGTAAGGGAGTTAAGCATCGAGTGTTTTACACAAAGAACAAATTGTACCGTTATGTTTGTGAGAGAACATAATATCTGGACGCTCATAGCCTTGCTCACATACGCGGCAGTGATAAACAGTTGCTACTGGTGTACCTTCAGCATCGTAACGTGGTTCTTTAACGCCATCATCGTGTGACTTGATGTAGTATTTTCCTTTGGTTAGTAGGCCCATGATTGGTGTTAATACAAAGGCAAGTACAAGCGCAATAATTGGAGAGTAAGGCGCTAGGAAACTACCCAGTAAGCCGAAGAATGCTGCAATTGATAAGCCTGCTGATACAAGGAACGCAACCATACCAACAGGGTTTACGTTGTAGAGCATGTCACGGCGGTATTCCGGTTCTTTTGGTGAAAGTTTTAAAACATATTTGTTGATCGAAATATCTGTTGCAACCACCACCACCCAAGCAATCGCAAAGTTTGAATAGAATCCTAAGATTTTACCCAATACCGCAAACATGTTGCCTTCCATCAAAGCAAGCGCAATTGCCAAGTTTACGATCACAAAGACAATACGCCCCGGATAATGTTTGCTAATACGAGTGTAGGCACTTGTCCATGCAAGGGAACCAGAGTAAGCATTGGTCACATTAATTTTAATTTGAGAAATAACCACTAAAATAACCGCGAGTGTTAAAGCAGCCCAACCCGGAAGCATGTCATGAAACGCTGCATTAAACTGTTGAACAGGTTCAGTGCTGTTTACGCCCGGTATTTTAGTAAGTAAATAGAATCCTAAAAATGCTCCAATAATTTGTTTGATTGCCCCTAAAATCACCCAACCCGGACCTGCTGAAATAACTGCTGCCCACCATGCTTTGCTATTTTCTTTTGTTTTTGCAGGCATGAAGCGTAGGTAGTCAATTTGTTCACCAATTTGCATGATTAAAGATAAGCATATACCCGCACCGAGCATAATCGCTGCCATATCTACAGGTGCAAAACCTTCATGACCTGTAAACGTTGCAAACTGGCTAACTAAGGTAGGTTCTTGGTAAATCAGATAGGCTACAGGACCAATCATTAGAACGAGCCAAAGTGGGGTAGTCCAGACTTGTAATTTACTTAAAGCTTTCATGCCGTAAATGACGAGTGGAATGACCATAATGGTTGAGATGAGATAACCTGCCCAAAGCGGAATACCTAAACCGAGCAATAACCCTTGCGCCATGATTGAACCTTCAAGGGCAAAGAAAATAAATGTGAAACTGGCGAAAATGATACTGGTAAGAACCGAACCGATGTAACCGAAACCTGCGCCGCGGGTAATCAAGTCAAGGTCGATGTTATAGCGCGCTGCGTAATAGGCTAAAGGAATGCCGGTTAAGAAGATAATAATCGCTGCAAATAAAATGGAGAAAACAGCATTGGTTGTTCCGTAAGACATACCAATACTGGCACCAATAGAAAAGTCAGCAAGATAGGCAATACCACCAAGTGCAGTAATAGCGACAACTTTGGGACTCCAGCGCCGAAAGCTGTGTGGAGCATAACGTAAAGTATAATCTTCTAAGGTTTCATTCACTGCTTTTTGTGAATCTGTACCTTGCACAGTGTCCAGATTTGGATGTTCAGATACACTCATAACATCAATCTCCCAATCATTTTCGGTCAATCAACACAAATATTGATCATTGTTTTTTGATGGATTTGAGTGTGTGATTTTTGGGAAAAATTGAAAATACGTTATTTTGCGTATATGTGCGTATTAGAAAAAATCGCCATGATAAATGACTTTTGGCATAAGGATTGCTGGGTTTAATGCAGCCACATGCCAAACATGAGTGTTATGCCAGATACTTCACACCCCCAACAAGCGCCACAACGTGTGATCAAAACACGCCGTGAATATAATATTTGGGTGGCAGATGAAAGTATCGAAGATTATGCGCTCCGCTACGCACCCACCTCAGTACGAAAATGGTCACCTTGGACTGTTACCAATACCGCAATTTCGACCGTTAGCTTTTTGGCTATGGAAGCCATTGGGGCAACCATGCTTTGGCAGTATGGCTTTAGCAATGCAGTCTGGGCAGCAATTGTCGTATGTACCATCATATTCTTAACCAGTTGGCCGATTAGTTACTACGCTGCAAAATATAATGTAGACGTCGATTTGCTTACTCGTGGTGCAGGTTTTGGCTACATTGGCTCGACCATTACATCTCTCATTTATGCCAGCTTTACCTTTATTTTACTTGCGTTTGAAGCCGCCATTATGGCGATGGCACTTGAGCTTGCTTTAGGTATCCCACAAGTTATTGGTTACTTAATTTCTGCCTTAGTGATTTTGCCTTTAGTGGTTAAAGGCATTGGTTTTATTAATAAAGTTCAGGCAGTCACTCAGCCAATCTGGCTCTTATTGCTGTTATTACCGTGGTTTTTTGTACTTTGGAAACAGCCACAAATTTTAAGTAGTAGCCTACATTTTGTTGGTGCGGTTTCAAACTCGACTGATTTTAATCTGTATTACTTTGGTGCGGCGTGCACTCTTATTTTTTCATTTGTGATCCAAATTGGTGAGCAAGCCGACTATTTACGCTTTTTACCCCAACAAGAAAAAAACAGAACCGCATGGCGTTTTGCCGTTTTTTTAGGTGGCCCATCCTGGATTATTTTTGGTTTTCTAAAAGTTCTAATGGGCATGCTGCTGATGGTGTTGGCTTTTCAGCTGTTTATTCCTGTCTCTGAACTAGACAATCCGACTTATTTATATTGGGTTGCTTATCAACAGTTTATTCCAAATCCTCAGCTAGCTTTAATATTAACTTTAGCACTGGTTTGCTTGGCGCAAATTAAAATTAATATGACCAACGCCTACGCTGGTTCATTAGCATGGTCCAATTTTTTTGCCCGCTTGACTCATAGCCATCCAGGGCGAATTGTTTGGCTTCTTTTTAATGTGTTTATTGCCATTGTTTTGATGGAAATGGGGATTAGCCATGCGGTTGAACGTATTTTGGGACTATATAGCAATATTGCTTTGGCATGGATTGGCGCCGTTGTTGCCGATTTAATTATCTGTAAGCCTTTAGGTCTAAGCCCGAAAGGAATTGAATTTCGCCGTGCTTACTTATATGACATTAATCCCGTAGGCGTGGGCGCCTTACTGATTGCTTCAGTGTTATCGATGCTGAGTTACTTGGGCTTTTTCGGATTGATGGCGAAAGGCTTGGCGAGTTTTATTGCTTTGGGGAGTGCGGTGTTATGCGTGCCTGTTATTGCTTACTTAACCAAAGGTAAATATTACATTGCACGCCAGCCTGAAAAAATTCAAGCGACTTCGGTTGCAAATTGTGTTGTGTGTGAACGGGACTATGAACTTGCCGATATGGCGGGTTGCCCAGCCTATAACGGTACGATTTGCTCTCTATGCTGTTCACTTGAAGCACGCTGTCACGATTTATGTAAACCCGATGCACGTTGGTCAGTACAACTCAAAAAAGCCATTTGGCACTGTTTACCAGAACGTTGGGCCAGCCGTTTAAATAGCAGGGTCAGTTTGTATTTATTACTGACTCTGGGGTTGTCTATTGTTCTGGCAGTGAGTTTAAGTCTGGTTTATATCCAAGAAAAAACCTACTTAGAAGCCATTAATGCCGCAGCCGTTCCGCAGTTATTTACGCTGTTTGTCAAAATTTACACGATTTTATTTTTATTGATGAGCGTTGCTGCATGGTGGTTAGTGTTAAACGATGAAAGTCGTCGTAATGCTGAAATTGAGACACATCAACAAACAGCATTATTGATTGATGAAATTGCTGCCCATGAAGTCACTTCAAAAGACTTACAAGATGCCAGAATAGCAGCAGAACGGGCCAATGATGCAAAAAGCCGTTATGTCATTGGCATTAGCCACGAACTACGGACACCTCTAAATAGTATTTTGGGTTATAGCCAATTACTTCAAAAACAAGAGCAACTCTCTGAACAAGGAAAAATGGCGCTCGGTGTGATTAGCCGCAGTGGTCAACATCTGACTTCACTGATTGACGGTTTACTAGATTTAGCACGAATCGAAACAGGTAAAATTTCTTTAAATGTAGTGGATGTCCATTTCCCCAATTTTATTGGACAGATTATTCAAATGTTTCAGCCGCAGTTTGAACAGAAGAATTTACAGTTTGTTTATGAAATTGGAGATAACCTACCGCATTACGTCCGTACCGACAAAAAACGCTTAGAGCAAGTGCTCATCAATTTGCTGGGCAATGCTTTAAAGTTTACAACGAGCGGTACAATTACTTTGAAAGTCGAGTACCGTTTTCAAACGGCGTATTTTGAAATTAGAGATACGGGCTGTGGTATTGCAGAAGCAGATTTAGAGCGAATCTTTAACCCGTTTGAACGGGGCAGTAATGTAGTACAAGGCGGATTTACCGGAACAGGACTCGGACTACCAATTGTAAAATTATTAGTCGATTTACTCGGCGGGCAGTTATCGGTGGCTAGTCAGCTCAATCAGGGTTCTCAGTTTAAGATTAAGTTTTATTTACCTTCAAAAGAAGTGGTTCATCCAATTTCTAATGTTTACTCCAACCAGATTACAGGCTATCAAGGCGAGCGAAAACGAATTTTAGTTGTCGATAATGAAGCGGTGGACCGAGGTTTGGTTGCTAATTTTCTAAAACCATTAGGGTTTATAATTGAAGAAGCCGAGTCAGGCATTGACTGTTTAAGACGAGTACCTATTTTCCAACCTAATCTGATTTTGATGGATTTAAATATGCCTTTGATGGGCGGGTGGGAAACAGCACGATTATTACGTCAGAATAATATTACCAATGTGCCGATCTTAATTATTTCCGCCAATGCAGGCGAGCGCGAAGTCAATCCACAAGATGCAGTCTTAAGTGAAGACTTTATGCTAAAACCAATCGACCTGAATTTGTTGTTGAGTAAAATTGGAGACAAGTTAGGCTTAGTTTGGATTGATTCCAAATCAGAGACATTCCTTGAAAATGATGAAGTTCAAGCACTTGATGTAAAGGTGTTTAAGCAGGAGCAAGCTGCTGTTCATACATCAATTACACAACCTGAAAATAAAGACCTGCTTGATTTACCGCAAAGCTTGCAACAATTAAATGATTTAATTGGGCAGGGCTATATTCGAGGAATTCAACAGACTTTAATGCAATGCCGGCAAAATTTTCCGGAGCATAACGAATTATGGGAACAGCTTGAACAGGCTATTCGAAAGTTTGATTTAAAACACGCGCAACGATTGATTCAGGATAAGCAATGAGTACGCAACATGTTTCTTTTCAGCAAGCTTCGCCAAACGAGCAGGCTGTTATTCTGATTGTGGATGATGTGCCGGAAAATCTGGGCTTGTTACATGAAAGTCTGGATCATGCAGGCTATCGCGTGCTTGTTACAACGGATGGATTAAGTGCTATTGAAATTGCACACCGATGCTTACCGGATATGATTTTACTTGATGGCAATATGCCACATATGGATGGTTTTGAAAGTTGTATACAGCTTAAAGCGAGCCCAATTACGCAGTTTATTCCCGTCATTTTTATGACAGGTTTGTCTGAGACAGAACATATCGTGCGTGGTTTTCAGGTCGGTGGAGTGGACTATGTAACCAAGCCTCTAAATATTGAAGAAGTATTAGCAAGGGTAAAAACACATTTGGCACATGCCAAACTATTGCAACAGCAAAAACAGGTGATTGATGCAACGGAAACAGCCATTCTCGCGCTAGATGTTCACGGTAAAATTGTGTGGAAAACTCAAAAAGCCAGCGATTTACTGAATCAATATTTACCTGAATTAGAGGGTTTTGAAGCAGGTTTAAAAGCTTGGTTTTCAGATTTAGAGCAAGAAAAAGACCCCAAAAAATTAACCAGCTGTTCTTATTCAACACCATCTCAGCAATTACAGCTTTTATTGCTCACGCCGTGGGAGAGTGAGCCAAGTGTGGCTAAAAATTATCTTATCCAGATAAAAACTTCTACACCAGCTTTGGAAATGGCTGATATTTTGAAATATTGCCCACAGTTGACTCAACGTGAGGCAGAAGTCATGCACTGGTTGTTGTTAGGGAAAACCAATAAAGATATTGCAGAAATTTTAGAGCTTAGTCCACGGACGGTGAACAAACATTTAGAGCATGTTTTTGAAAAACTTTGTGTTGAAAACCGAACTGCTGCGGTGGCGCATATTAATAGCTTGGTACAAGAGTTTCATTAACTTAATTAAAAAGCTAGAGGCCCTTAGAGAGCCTCTATCATTTTTCTTACTTCAAGCTCTGTTTAAAGAAACTGGTTAATTTATTAAATGGAATGAGATCGACTCGATCATATAAATCAACATGTCCAGCGCCTTTAACGTAGTAAAGTTCTTTTGGTTGGCCTGCGCGTTTGTAAGCCTCTTCACTAAACTCTTTTGAGTGGGCCTGATCACCAGTAATAAATAGCATTGGACGTGGTGAAATCGTTTCAATGTCATTAAAAGGATAGAAGTTTAAAAATTTGACATTACTTGTGAGCGTTGGGTGAGTCGTAAGCTCTCTCGATGAGCCTTTAGGCGTATATTCTCCGCGTGGAGTACGATAAAAGTCGTAAAATTCACGTTGAATAGGGTGTGTATCTACTGTTAGCTCATGCGTGGTTCCGCTGGTATATTTGGTTTCACCACCTTTAAATTCAACATAACGCTGTGCAGCGGCTTCTGCAATAATTTGCTTTCTTTGCTCTAAGGTTTGTGAGTGACGTAAACCATTGCGGTTTGCTGCACCCATATCATACATGCTGACAGTTGCTATCGCTTTCATACGCGGATCAATTTTTGCTGCACTAATGACAAAGCTCCCGCTTCCACAAATACCCAGTACACCAATATTATTAGGGTCAATGAAAGATTGTGTTCCCAAATAATCTACAGCGGCACTAAACGCTTCTGCATAAATGTCTGGTGCAACCACATTTCTTGGTTGGCCCGCGCTTTCGCCCCAAAATGATTGATCAATTGCTAACGTCACAAAACCTTGTTCAGCCAGTTTTTGTGCATAAAGCATAGAGCTTTGCTCTTTTACAGCCCCCATCGGGTGACCGATTACAATTGCAGAGGCTTTAGTCTTTTTATTCAAATTTTTGGGAATAATCATATTGCCGACAATATCCATATTGTATTGATTTTTAAAAGTCACTTTTTGAATAGTCACTTGCTGACTTTGATAAAAATTATTCGCGCCGTTACTCATGTCTGCTGCCATAGCTGAAGTTGAAGAAAATAATCCAATTGTTGCTGCACAAACTGCCGCCGCTGTATGTGTTTTAAGCTTTTTAAAAAAGGGAGATGTAGTCATAAATACCTCAATTTAAACAATGTGAATGGGTGAGTAGGTGCATGCTTATTTGATTTGTGAAATTGAAATTTTGATCGGTTGGTTTTGCTTGAATGCTTGGGGAATAGCATCTAGTTTTCCAAGAAAAATAAGGCCATTGGCATAACCAACATGAGAATCTTTATAGAAAAAAGCCAGATTACCCCAAGGAGCATAATAGGTAAGATCACCCGCTTTTCCGGCATATCCATGAGGCGCGTTTTGTGTAGTTAGCTTGGTGGGTAGATCAGCTATTTTTTCAGTGGAGTCATAATCTTTAAGTGTTAATGTCAGTGGAAGCTGCTTGGCAAAATCTTCAACAGTAGGTGACATGGCTAATGTGGCAAATAGCGGTTGCTGTGTTCCATCAATATCAATACGGATTTTCATCATCGATACCCTTTGTTGATTTTTATCTTGAGGCTTTATTGCATAAGAAGCGAAAGTAACTGAGAACAAAGCACATAGGCTGACTAAGCCTTTAAAAAACCTATGATTAGCCATATCAAATCACCTCACTTCTTTAAGAAAAAAGCATATAAATACAATGAAGCTATTTATTCTTTAACGTAAAGATATGAGTGGAATTCATTAATTTTTTACAATAATAAAATGCCTCATAATAATCGCCTCAGTTTATTTAAATCTTCATGTTTACTGCTTGATATGGATTTTAACGAATCTTCTTTTTAATAATTAGTCTAAAAAACAAACATGGACTTATGAGTAATATTCATGAATAGTTTTATACTCTATAATGATATTGAACCTTGAACAGAGATAAAAGCAGATGATAAATAAAGAAAACTATAATGATCTTTATGCTTTTTTAATGGTGGCAAGAGAGGGTAGTTTTACTAAAGCCGCAGGGAAAATGGGAATTTCACAATCTGCGCTAAGCCATACCATTCGGGGTTTAGAAGAACGTTTGGGAATGTTACTCCTGACCAGAACTACACGTAGTGTTTCACCTACAGCAGCAGGCGAAAGGTTGAAACAAACGATTAGTGCTAGTTTTGACCAAATCGATAATGAATTATCACTTTTGACTTCATTTCGAGACCAACCCGCTGGTACGGTTCGGATTAATGCTAGTAGCCATGCGATACGGGAAGTGCTGATTCCAAAACTTAAAAAGATTGCGGGTGATTACCCAGATGTGCAAGTTGAACTAACTGCCAATAGTGGGATGGTCGATATTGTGGCAGAGCGCTTTGATGCAGGCGTTCGTTTCGGAAGCCGCGTAGCTGATGGCATGATTGCGGTACGTATTAGTCCAGATGTCAAAATGGCGGTAATAGCAACACCAGCATATTTTGAAAAATATGGAATTCCACAAACACCTAAAGATTTAGTGAGTCATCAATGTATTGGATTTCGTCTAACGACCCAAGGCAGTGTGTATGCGTGGGAATTTGTGAAAGATGGTCAAGAGACAAAAATCAAAATTCAGGGGCAATGGATATTTAATGAAAGCTACGATATCGTCGAGGCGGTTAGAGCTGGATTTGGACTGGCTTATATTCCAGAAGATTTGATTCGAGAAGATCTAAAAGAAGGGAAGCTGATTCAAGTTTTGGAAGAGTACAGTATCCAGTTTCCTGGATACCATTTGTACTATCCACATCGCAGACAACTTTCACCTGCATTACGGTTGGTTATTGATGTGTTACGTGAGTAGCATTCCGCCATGTAATATAGGCAGTCAGCGCGCCTAATAGCAAAATAGTTGCGCTCATATAGAACGTGACGCTATAGCCATGTGAGTCATATAACAATCCGCCTATAGTTGCGCCTAGAGTAATTGCAAATTGAATAATCGCAACCATCAAACCACCACCAATTTCGGCATCTTGATGTAGTGTTTGGGCAAGCCACGTGTTCCATGCAACAGGTGCCGACGTTCCAATAAAGCCCCATAACCCCATCAATATGGCAACAAACTATAAATGTTCACCACCAAACACAAAAGCTCCAGCAATCACTGCCATAATGAATGGAATAAGAATCAGATAACGATAAACATGTTGGTGGAGGATTAAACTAATTATAAATGTACCCACTAAACCTGCTAAACCCAATATTAATAATAAAATGGATAGCATTGTCGCATCGACATGAGTAACGTTTTCTAGAAATGGGCGTAAATAGGTAAATAGCGCAAATTGGCCCATAAAGAGTAATAAAATTCCGGTCATCCCATAAAGTACAATTGGGCGTTTTAGTAAACCAAATGGATTTTTAGATTTCTCAACTGACAATATTGCAGGAAGAGAGGGCATACTTTTAAATTGCCAAATAAGTGCAACAATCGCGATGGGGACAATACAGAAAAAAGCACCACGCCAGCCAATAATTGAACCCAAAAAACTTCCTAATGGTGCTGCAATTGTGGTGGCTAGCGCATTTCCACCATTTAATAAACCGAGTGCTTTAGGTACTGAAAGCGGAGGAACGAGTCGCATAACAATTGATGTCGACATGGCCCAAAAACCACCAATAACTACGCCTAAGATTGCACGACCCAACATAAACAAAGCCGCAGAATGGGCAAATGTAATGACTATGCCAGAGAAAATCATCAGTAGGGTGAGTAATAAAATGATATGTCGTCGGTCCCATGCCTTAAATACACGGCTAATCGATAAGCTGGTCATCACAGCAAAAATACCAGAAATTGCGATTGCTTGACCCACTTGGCCTTCACTCATATTTAAATCTAAAGAGATGGGGGTAAGTAAACTTACGGGCATGAACTCAGATGCAATTAATACTGCGCAGCAGAGCGACATTACAAAGACGGCACCCCAAGCAGGTGTTGAATGTTCATATGTGCTTTGCTCAATTTGATGAAAAGAAGGCATAAAAGTTCCAATCTCAAAACCATTGAATTTTCATAAATGAAATGAATAAAATCTGGTCGCAGAGCTTAACAACAATGATTTGAGAGGATTAGACGCTGAATTACGAATAGAATTATGAATTTTATGCATGAATTGTATTTAAAAAGCATACAGACTCGCTGCTAAAAACAGGCTATTTTTTTACACTTAGATTTGTTCTTATAGATAAAGATTATACAAAGTCATTTCTAAATAAATATGAGTCGTAATACGAGGAATTCATTGTGAATATTCAACAAAAAGATGATACAAAACACGGCAGCTTTAGCTTACTTGATGGTGAAACCGTTGCAGGCGAAATGACTTATACATGGGCAGGCGAAAGCATGCTAATTATTGATGCCACAGATGTGAATGAAAATTATCGTGGACAAGGCGTAGGTCGCCAATTACTTGATGCTTTAGTGGCTTTTGTTCGTGAAAAAGACGTAAAAGTAATTCCGCTTTGCCCATATGCTAAATCGGTTTTTGATAAAGACCCAAGCATTGGCGATGTACTTAGAAAGTAAGCAATAGATTAAAAATCATTTAATAGAAATCGGGCCTTGGTGTCCGATTTTTTATTGGTTTTATTATTCATCTTTATTTTAGTGAATATGTTTTGAGCGATTGTATTCAACTGATTCGAAGATTTTCGATTGCCAGATCGAATTTATCAAACTTATAGAAAAGCTTATCTAATAAAAATAGTTTTAGACCAATTGGGAAAAAAATAAACTCGTTGCACAAATATTTAATGGCTGATGAAAGCTAAATATTTATAACGTTTTAATATTATTTTTGGAATTTTCCTTGAACTGGCAGTATATCCATAGTGTGTTGCCGCAATTTTTCTCTGCAACTTTGACCACGCTGAAAATTTCAATTATCAGCATTATTTTGGCGATTATTGTAGGACTGATTTGCAGCATTTTAATCACATATCGCGTGCGGGTACTAAATAGAATTGCCCAGTTCTATATTGAGTTATCTCGAAATACCCCTTTATTAATTCAACTGTTCTTTTTGTATTACGGTTTGCCAAAACTGGGCATCAAAATCGATGGTTTTACTTGCGGTGTAATCGGACTGACCTTTTTAGGCGGAAGCTATATGGCTGAAGCTTTTCGAGCAGGTTTGCAGTCTGTGGCAAAAGGGCAAATTGACTCAGCAAAAAGTATTGGTCTGCAACCGATTCAAATTTTTAGATATGTCATTTTTCCTCAAGCACTGGCTATTTCAATTCCGGCAATAGGGGCAAATTGCCTATTTCTAATTAAAGAAAGTTCTGTGGTGAGTGCCATTGCTGTCGTTGAACTGCTTTTTGTGACCAAAGACTTAATTGGCATGGACTATAAAACTACGGAAGCTCTGTTTTTACTCATCATGGCTTATCTGATTATTTTATTGCCCGTGTCTATTTTAACCAGTTATCTGGAGCACAGAAGTCGGAAGGTGAGCCATGGAACTTGATTATCTATTTCAAGCGAGTCACCTCGAACGTTTAATGTGGGGACTTTGGGCAACTGCAAAAATTGCTTTTATTTCGGTCTTTTTCTCTGCAATTTTCGGCACAGTTTTCGGCGTCATTATGACTTCTAAAAACATAGTCGTTAAAGCATTGTGCCGTCTGTATTTAGAAGCGATTCGAATCATTCCAATTTTAGTTTTGCTGTTTGTGTTTTATTTCGGCTTTGCGACATGGTTTAACTGGCAGTTTTCTGCAATGTGGGTTTGCGTTGTTGTGTTTGTTTTATGGGGTACGGCTGAAATGGGCGATTTGGTTCGTGCTGCCATTACTTCGATTGATCAGCATCAACGTGATTCGGCCTATGCGCTCGGACTTACCCATGTTCAAGCTTTGGTCTATGTCATTTTTCCGCAAAGTTTAAAACGAGTAACTCCTGGCGCGATTAATTTATTTACCCGAATGGTGAAAACTAGTTCCTTGGCAGTCCTGATTGGTGTAGTTGAGGTCATTAAAGTTGGCCAGCAAATTATTGAAAATTCGCTGTTAACCGTGCCGAGTGCTTCTCTTTGGATTTATGGCTTTATTTTTATTTTGTATTTTCTAATTTGCTATCCCTTATCTCGTTTGGCGGCACATTTAGAAAAGGTCTGGGAGTAATTATGCCTTTGTTATCGATACAACAATTACAGAAATCATTTGCACAAAGTCATATTTTACAGGGCATTGATCTGGATGTAGAACAAGGAGAGGTGGTTGTTATTTTAGGTCCATCGGGCTGCGGTAAAAGTACTTTATTGCGCTGTATTAATGGCTTAGAACCGATTCAGGGTGGTGAGATTCGTTTAACTGGTTCAGGCGTGCTCGGTAAAGATGTGGACTGGACTAATGCTCGTCAAAAAATTGGCATGGTTTTTCAAAACTATGAGCTATTTGGGCATATGAATGTTATTGACAATATTTTGCTTGGACCACTCAAAGTACAAAAACGCCACCGCGATGAAGCTGAACAAGTCGCAGATGAATTGCTAAAGCGAGTCGGGCTATATGAGCGAAAACTTGATTATCCACGACAACTTTCTGGCGGACAAAAACAGCGTATTGCCATTGTTCGTTCACTGGTCATGCAACCTCAAGTGATTTTACTTGATGAAATTACCGCTGCGCTTGATCCGGAAATGGTTAGGGAAGTGCTCGATGTAGTACTTAAGTTAGCGAACGAAGGAATGACCATGTTGATTGTGACACATGAGATGTCCTTTGCCCGTAAGGTTGCCGACCGCATTATTTTTATGGATAAGGGCAAGATTATTGAACAGGCTTCACCAGAAGAATTTTTTGAACAGCCGAAAACAGAACGAGCGAAAGCCTTTCTAAATATTTTGTCGTACTAAATTTTTATTATTTGAATCATGAGGAAGTGAATGTTTAAACGTAATTCAATAAAAATATTAAGCAGTCTTGCTGTTGCTGGGGTGTTGTTAACTGCATGTAGTAAAACGCCATCAACTGAACAGGCAAGTAATTCTCAAGAAGACCATTCTTTAGAGCAAGTCAAAAAAAATGGAGTTCTACGAGTTGCGGTTTTTGCTGATGATCCGCCGTTTGGTTATGTAGACAGTGCTGGAAATAATCAGGGCTTTGATGTGGCTTTAGCAAAACGGGTTACTAAAGATTTGCTCGGTGATGAAAAGAAAGTTGAGTTTATTGTGACTGAAGCTTCAAATCGGGTGGAGTTTTTAAAATCAAATCGAGCTGATGTTGTATTCGCGACATTTACGGTAACGCCTGAACGTAAAGAGGTTGTCGATTTTGCTGAGCCTTATTTAAAAGGTGCGTTTGGTATTGTCTCGCCTAAAGCCAAGCCGATTACCGACATTGCCCAATTAGAAGGTAAAACCTTAATTGTCAATAAAGGCACAAGTTCGGATACTTACTTTACCAAGCATTATCCGAAAGTGAATTTACTCAAGTTTGAAAGAAATTCGGATGCCTTCAAAGCTTTAACCGACGGTCGTGGTGACGCAATTTCACAAGATAGTACGTATGCTTTGGCATGGGCCGCGAAGAACCCAAGTTATGTGGCGGGTATTCAATCTATTGGTGATCAAGAGTTTATTGCACCAGCAGTGAAAAAGGGCAATACCCAACTATTGAATTGGCTCAATACTGAAATTAAGCAGCTAAGAACTAGTGGTGAAATTAAGAAAATTTATGATGAAACCTTGAAACCAATTTACGGTGACTCGGTCAATCCGAATGTGTTTTTAGATGTAGGCCAATAATTTTCGATATCGCTAGAGCAGTGTCTGAAAGTAGGCGCTGCTATTTTTAAATAAGACTTTTACAAGAACGATAGGGTGAAATAATGACAACATTAACATTTCAAAACGTGAAGCATATTTTAGCTGCGTCTTTACTGAGTTTAGGTTTAGTTGCATGTGACAAAGGAACTCAGTCTACTGAAAAAACGGCAGATACTACACAAACTGTGTCGAGTATTGAACAGATCAAAAAGAATGGTGTGGTACGAATTGGTGTATTTAGTGATAAACCGCCATTTGGATATTTAGATGCTCAAGGTAAAAATCAAGGTTTTGATGTAGAAATTGCTAAGCATGTCGCTAAAGATTTGCTGGGTGATGAAAACAAAGTTGAGTTTGTTTTAACTGAAGCGGCTAACCGTGTCGAATACTTAAAAGCCAATAAAGTGGATATTATTTTTGCCAACTTTACTGTTACACCAGAACGTAAAGAAGTTGTCGATTTTGCTAAACCTTATTTAAAAGTGGCGCTCGGTGTGGTTTCTCCTAAAAGTCATCCGATTACTGATGTGGCTCAACTTAAAGATAAAACTTTGTTGGTGAACAAAGGGACGACAGCTGATTCATTCTTCACCAAGACTCATCCTGAAATTAAACTACAAAAGTATGAGCAAAACACTGAAACTTTTGATGCTTTAAAAGATGGTCGTGGTGCTGCGCTTGCACATGATAACTTGCTGGTTTTAGCTTGGGCTAAAGAAAATCCAAATTACACTGTTGGCATTACCAATTTAGGTGAGCAGGACTTAATTGCACCAGCAGTGAAAAAGGGTGATAAAGAGTTATTGGACTGGTTGAATCAAGATTTAGAGAAACTGGCTAAAGAAGGTGTGATTCATCAGGCTTATGAAAAGACTTTAAAACCTGTCTATGGCGATACGATTAATCCAAAAGATTTATTGGTTGAGTAATTCTAATAAAGAGGACTCTAGATAGGATTTGCTCGAGTTAAGAGCCGACTAGATTTTTAAAGTCGGCTCTGCTGCTAATTTATCTGCCAAATATTGAATCAACACACTCAATTTAGGCGGGACATGCCGTGTCGGTGGATAAAGTAACCACAGCCCACCACTATAATAGGTCTTAAAATACCAATCTGGTAAAACCTGCACTAAGGTACCTTGTTGTAGTGCATGGCGTGCAACGAAGTATGGCAAGCTCGCAATACCTAAATGCTGTAATGCGGCACTCAAACGCACACCTGTATGGTTTGCTGCATAACGACCACGCACGGCAACACTGATCGATTTATTTCCTTGCTGAAATTTCCACTTTGAGTCACTGGCTTGTTCACCCAAGTAAATACATTCATGCTGCTTTAAATCATGAGGGTGGTTCGGTATGCCATGCTTGGCCAAATACTCAGGCGTAGCACAAACCAAGTGATCAATATCAATGAGTTTTCGGCCCATAAGACCACCTGGTGGTTGCTCTGTAATTCGAAGTGCTAAATCGACGCCATCATCAATGAGATCTACATAGCGATCTTCTAAAAGCATCTGTATATCAATTTTAGGGTAGCGTTCTAAAAATTCGGGTAAATGCGGATGAATCATAAAATGTCCCACAGCTTTTGGAACACTCATACGAATAATACCTTCTGGTTCAACATGAAATTGACCCGAACTTTCCATGACTGCTTGTGCCGCATTCACCATATCTAAACAGCGTTGATAGACCTGTTGTCCACTTTCACTTAAACGAAGTTTCCGTGTAGTCCGATAGAGTAAGCGGGTGCCTAAAGCACGTTCTAAACGAGCAATCGCGCGGCTCACAGCAGAAGGTGTTGTACCAAGCTGGCGGGCAGTTTCAGAAAAGCTTTCCGACTCGACAACCTTAACGAAAGTCGCCATTTCATTTAACAGAACCAGATTTTGATTTGTGCTCATGAGGCAAAAATTATTTGGATTTTGATTAGATTATCGCGTCTAAAAAATCGCAATACAATCTTTTAGGTGATTTTCAGGAAACTAAATTGTTATGTGGCAGTTGTATGGACATGAGTTTTTAACGCTAGCTCTTATTCATTTTATGGCGGTGATTTTACCGGGACCAGATTTTGTGATTACGGTCAGACAAAGTGTACGTTATGGTTATTTGATTGGATGTCTAACCGCAATTGGTATTGGTGTTGGGATTTCGGTTCATGTCTTTTATACCTTGGTTGGGATTGGTTTTTTGATTCAACAAAGTGAATGGCTCATGTCGCTTATTAGAACAGCGGGAGCAGTCTATTTAATTTATTTGGGGTGGCAGTGTTTACGTAGCCAGCCGAATACCAATATTGAAATTAATGGCCAAGCAGGCAGTGATAAGCCGAGTTTATTTAAAGCTTTTACAATGGGTTTTCTTACCAATGCGTTAAACCCAAAAGCCACTATCTTTTTTCTGGCAATTTTTACGACGATTGTAAGTACAACTACACCAATGAAAGTTCAGGTCTTTTATGGAATATGGATGTGTATGGTCAATGCTATTTGGTTTATGGTGGTGAGTGTACTGTTTGCACAGCCTATTGTACGTAAACGGTTTTTAGAATTTGGAGTTTATTTTGAGCGGGTGATGGGAGTGTTGTTGATTGGGATTGCGTTGAGATTGATTTGGGGATTGTTTAATTAAGTTGGATATCTATTGATATTTCCTCAGGTTAAAGTCATCTGCAAGTTTTTAGACTAGCACAACGGAGCCCATACTTGCATTTGCTAGTGCTAAATTTCATCCACAGCCTGCCCATAATTTATAAAGATAATGTATTTGCAATATTATTTGAAAAATGAAAACAGAGAACAGGTTCTGTGGATGAGAAAGTTTTTGGTTACTTTTTTAAAAAAGTAACGGAATTAGCTACTTTCTTTGGATTTGAAAACGGTAAGACTCCGCCGTGATAAGCACTTTAAATTATCTATAGTACTAATAATTTTTAGCTCGAGCCGAAGGCTAACTTAGAAATCGAATTTCAAATAATAAGACTCAACTGTGATAGCTATTTTGTCTTATTCCTATATATGAAGTTGAGTTCAAGTAGTTTTAATAAATAATCCATAAAAAAGACCGCTCAAAAGCAGTCTTTTCTAGTCTAAAAATAGATTTAATTGCTACGCCTATTACGTGTCAGTTGATGTAACACTGACACCAATAAATCAATTTCTTCCGTCGTGTTATAAAAAGCCAAAGACGGACGCACGGTCTGTTCTACACCAAAACGACGTAAAATTGGCTGTGCACAATGGTGCCCAGAACGTACAGCAATACCATGTTGATTTAAAGCTTTACCCACTTGTTCGGTTGAATAGCCTTGTAAGGTAAAGGACATAACACTGGCTTTGTGATGTGCGGTTCCGATCAGGCGTAAACCTGACACACTACTCAGCGCATTTTGACCATATTCGAGTAGATCATGTTCATAGCGAGCAATGTTATGAATGCCTAGACTTTCGACATATTCAAGTGCAGCGCCTAAACCAACAGCATCGGCAATGTTTCCAGTTCCAGCTTCAAACTTGTTTGGTGCAGGTTGGTAAACTACTTGTTCGAAGGTAACATCCTGAATCATGTTACCGCCGCCTTCCCAAACAGGCATACTTTCTAGCAATTCTGGTTTTGCATAGACCGCACCAATACCTGTTGGACCAAACACTTTATGTCCAGAAAACACAAAAAAGTCTGCATCAAGAGCTTGTACATCGGTAGGGATGTGCGAAACAGATTGAGCACCATCAACTAAAACACGAACACCTTTGGCATGCGCAATTTTAATGACTTCAGCAACAGGTGTGACTGTACCCAAAGCATTTGAAACTTGAGTAATCGACAGCAGTTTGGTGCGCTCATTAATCAGTTTTGGCAATTCTTCTAAAATAATTTGCCCAGTGTCATCCACAGGAATGACTCGTAATTTCGCTCCAGTTTTTTTAGTGAGTTGATACCAAGGCACAATATTGGCATGGTGTTCTAAGTGAGAAACGATAATTTCATCACCTTCACCAATATTTTGCTCACCCCATGTTTTTGCAATCAGATTAATGCCTTCGGTTGTTCCTCGAACAAAGATAATTTCTTTAGAAGAGGGTGCACCAATAAATCGGGCCACTACATTTCTTGCATGCTCATAGGCATCGGTTGCACGAGCTGCTAACTCATGGGCAGCACGGTGAATATTTGAGTTTTCATGCTGATAAAAATAAGCAATCCGATCAATCACGCGCTGCGGTTTTTGTGTAGTGGCTGCATTATCAAACCAGACCAAAGGTCGACCATTGACGCGTTCCTGTAAAATTGGGAAATCGCGACGTATGGCATGCACATCGAGTGGTTGAGCACTGCTTGCTACAAAAGTGGGTTGCGATGGTTGATAGTGACTATAACTTTGTCCACTTTGAGGCAAGTCTAAAAAATAAAATGCAGAGCTTGCCGAACTTTGGGTGGGCGTGTTCGTTGCAAAACGATCTTCCGTCAGTAATGACTTCAGCTGGTCACCATGTGGCAACTGAAAAGACTGTGCAACTGAATAATTATCTTCAACACCTTTAACAGACGGTTCTGCTGTATTGGGAGCAGAAAAATCATTTAAAAAATAATAAGGTGATTCACCTGCACCAGTGGGTAAGTTTGGTTCAATGCGTGGCACATTGGGTTCACTATGAGCAGCTTGTGGCAAATGTGGCTCAAATGGTGGGCGCGGCAAATTAGCTCCACCAACCACAGGCGCAGACGCTACAATTCGACGTTCAGGGTAGTCTGGCAAATTTGGAATATGTTCAGGATATTCCGGATTAAGACTTTTCTGAAAGGCGATATTGGGCGCACGACCACTGAGTGCAGAAAATGGTTCACCCGGTTGTGGTGGGTGTGGTGGCGCTCCGACAGGTAAGTCCAAGTTTAGGCCCGATGGAGAAGTTGAACTGCTTGAGCTTGGTAATGCTGAAAAAAACTCATTAGCAAGTCGAGCAATGGTGGACTCATCAGGGAAGTTGGCTGGTGGATTAACACCAGTCACTTCAGGCCCCGTTGGACTACCTTGCAGATTACTTGTAGTTAACTGGGTAGTCATGATATTTGTCCACCTCCACATCATCTAATACTGCCAACGCATCATCAGTGAGTACTGCAAGTGAGCAATATAACGAGATTAGATACGACGCAATCGCGTTACGGTTGATTCCCATAAAGCGTACTGAAAGCCCTGGTGACTGTTCACCAGCAAGACCAGGTTGGAACAAACCAACAATCCCTTGACGCTTTTCACCAACACGAAGCAGCAAGATTTTAGTTTTGCCATCTTCTACAGGAATTTTATTTGATGGAATGATTGGAATACCGCGCCATGTAATGAATTGCGAACCAAATAAGCTAACCGTTGGAGGTGGCACACCACGGCGTGTACATTCACGTCCAAATGCTGCAATCGCATCAGGGTGTGCTAGGAAAAATCCCGGTTCTTTCCAGACTTTACGTAGCAAATCATCAAGATCATCTGGAGTAGGTGGGCCATTTAAAGTCGAAATACGTTGGTCATCTGTCACACTTGCCAGTAAACCATATTCAGGGTTATTGATAAGCTCACTTTCTTGACGTTCTTTAATGGTTTCAATGGTTAAACGGAGCTGTTCTTTAATTTGGTCGTGTGGGCTGCTGTAAAGGTCAGCAACACGTGTATGTACATCTAAAACAGTAGATACACCATTTAAAAAGTATTCGCGTGGCTCTGGGTCATAATCAACAAAAGTTTGAGGTAAAGTTGCTTCATCGCGTTGTGTGCAAGCGACTTGAATATCATCGGTATTACTTACACGGTTTAAGCGGTAGATACCTGCTTCAACAGGAAGCCATTGAAGTAAGTGAGTCAGCCATCTGGGAGTAATTGTAGAAAGTTGGGGAGCAGTTTTGGTTGCATTGGCCAGTTGACGGGCTGCGTGGTCCCCCAGCGCAAGTTGGGCTTTGTCAGTATTTTTCGCCATGAATCATTTTTCCTTATTACAGTGGCTTGGTTATAAAATGTTAAATTTTTAAATTATCGTGTTAACAGATTAGAATTAAATATTCGATTTTCAAAATATGAATAAGGTATAAATAAATGAATACAGGTCACTTATTATTAATAAGCATATATTTATGAAAATTTAATATAAATAAGTAATAAACTGATTTATATATACCAAATTCATATTTTTAATATATTGGTTAAAACTCTTATATATAAAATTGTGAGTACGATTTATTTAAATTCTGGATTTTTTTGATAATCCTCCAGTGGTGACTGTAAAATCTGGCTTCCTGCGGGAATACTATGTGTAAGCCAGACATTTCCCCCAATAATGGACCCTCGACCAATCGTAATACGACCTAAAATAGTGGCACCTGCATAGATCACCACGTCATCTTCAACAATTGGATGGCGTGTATAGTCTTTTTTCAAACCACCATCATCATTCGTTTCAAATCGTTTCGCTCCAAGGGTCACTGCCTGATAAATACGAACACGCTCTCCAATAACGCTAGTTTCACCAATCACCACACCCGTACCATGATCGATGAAGAATCCTTTACCGATTTTTGCACCCGGATGAATATCAATACCAGTTGCAGAATGCGCCAACTCGGAAATAATGCGAGACAATAAAGGCACTTGGGCATAGAGTTGATGCGCTATTCGATGATGAATAATCGCAAATATACCCGGATAGCAAAGTAATACCTCATCCACACTATGCGCCGCCGGATCGCCTTCATAAGCAGCACGCACATCGCCGTCTAAAAGACGTCGTATAGAGGGCAAGGTGTTGGCAAAATCCTGCACAATATTTTGAGCAAGTTCGTCTGGCTGTTGGACTGTGTTCGAATGACTCAAATGACGTTTTGCTTCATAGTTTAAAGCCAGTTGTACTTGAGCATGTAAGGCTGTGAGTACCCGATTTAAAGTATAGGCAATATAAGAATCCTCAGTTTCCTGACGTAAGTCGGCAGGGCCTAAACGCATTGGAAATAAAATTCCGCACAGATCATCTAAAATGGCTTTTAAAGCCTCTTTAGATGGAAGTTCACGACCCCCAAATTCTTTGGTCCGGTGCTGTTGTTGACGCCAGTCATGCCTTGCTTGTTGTAAACCTTGTACAACCGCATTAATGTTCCATTGAGTCACAAGCTTTCCTTGATTCACTGAAAATTGATTAAAATATTAGTCTTGTTGCCAAGGAAGTTGATGGATGCGCCAGCCATTTTTCTGATTACGCTGTTGCTGATCATTTAGATCGCCTTCGAAGCCTTCAAGAACGTTATAAATGTGCTCAAAACCTGCATTAAATGCGGCCTCGGCAGCTTGTGCTGAACGGTTGCCACTACGACATAACAAAAGAATGGTTTTATCTTTGCCAACTTTTGATTCAAGTTCTTTTAAAAAGCGTGGATTACGGTTAAATGACGTGCCTGTTGCCCAAGCGACATGAACACTTTCAGGGACATAACCCACAAATTTGCGTTCTTCATTGGTACGCACATCAACTAAAACAGCTTCGCCCTGTTGTACGAGTTGCCATGCATCAGTAGGTGATAAACTGCCACTAAAATTAAGTTCATGGTCCTGTGTGTATTGCTGTGCTTTATAAAGAATTTCTTCGGCTGAAAAGGATGTATTTGAATCATTTGAGATAAAGCTTTGCGGAGCTTCTGTATTTAATTTAGCGTTCATTGAATATATCCTTATCTTTGATTCAGATTGTTAAGGTTCAATTTACGCGTTTTTAAATATAAGCAAAAATAAGGAATATCTATTTATATATATTATTTTGATAAATAAGAATGAGGGATATTTTTATAAAAATAGTATTAGTTAATCTTATAAACTTATTAAAATAAAATAGATTTAAGAAATTTTAATAGTTAGTAAAAAACCGTGTGAATTAAAATAATCCACACGGTTTTAAACATTAAGCAAATCCACCATTTACTCGAATGACTTGTGAATTTACCCAACGTCCATCTGGACTAGCCAGCATGGCAACTACGCCAGCAATTTCGTCAGGTGTCCCGATTCTTTCCAATGGAGCAAGTTTTGCAATAGCTTCCACTTGCTCGTCAGTTTTTCTATTATAAAAAAGGTCAGTACCTGTCGGGCCGGGCGCAACGGCATTTACAGTAATATTCCGTCCGCGTAACTCATTTGCTAACACATGTACCAAACCTTCGACACCTGCTTTTGAAGCAATATAAGGACCATATGCTGGAAAAGATTTGGCAATTACACTGGTTGAAAGCGCAATAATCCGACTACCATCTGGCACTGTTTCGGCCGCATGCGCCAATATTAAAAACGAGCCACGTAAATTAGTATGAATCACTTTATCGAAATCTGGCAGGCTTTCAGGTGTAATTTTTGCCATAGGCATAATACCGGCACTATGAACCACAACGTCTAATTGACCATTAATGGCCTTTGCCTCTTGAAATAAACGGTTCACCTCATGTTCATTTGCAACGTCCGCTTTAATAGCTGAGGCTTGACCACCTTGCTCAATAATATGATCTACAGTTGCTTGGGCATGAACCTTATTGCCAGCATAGTTAACAATGACATAAAAGCCATCTTGTGCTAAGCGTTCAGCAATAGCACGACCAATACCACGTGATGCGCCAGTAACCAGAGCTGTTTTTCTTGAAATATTCATTTTTAGATTGCCTGTTTGAGTAAGTATGGCTTATTTTAATAATATAGAAATATGGGATAAATCATCAGAATTGGATAAGATAATTCCGTATACATTAATAATGGATAGGGTTAAAAGATAGCACCATGGATAAATTTGATACCTTGCAACTTTTTACCCGCATCGTAGAGCTAGGTAGTTTTAGTCAGGCAGCCGATCAGCTGAATATCCCACGTGCTACTGCAAGTAATGCCATTAAGGAGTTAGAGAGTAATTTACAGTGCCGTTTGCTAGAACGGACGACTCGGCATGTAAGACCATCACTAGATGGACAGGCATTTTATGAACGCTGCACACAAATATTATCGGAACTTGATGATGCCGAATCGTCTTTACGCAATGTAATTGCACAGCCCCGTGGTTTGCTACGTGTCGATTTATCCGGTGCGCATGCGACCAAAATTGTTTTACCTAATATTGATCAATTTCACGAGTTGTACCCCGACATTGAACTGGTAATTAGTACAGGTGATCGCTTGGTTGATCTGATTAGAGAAGGGATAGATTGTGTGGTGAGAGCGGGGCGTTTGGATGATTCCACTTTAATTGCTAGACATTTGGTTGATATGCCACAAGTCATTTGTGCAAGTCCTGACTATTTAAATAAAAATGGAACGCCACAGCAACCAGAAGATTTGTTATCACATTATTGTGTTAATTTCTTCTCGACAACAGCCGGGCGAAATTATCCATTTGAATTGATGGTGAACGGTAAAAAACAAGATTATTTTTTAAAAAGCTGGATCGCGGTAAATGATGCTGAAAACTATGTATTATCTGCTTTACGTGGGGCAGGTTTAATTCAGGTCCCGCGCTACCATGTGGCGAATGAGTTAAAAGACGGGCAGTTGGTTGAGGTTTTATCTGCGTGGGAAATCCCGAAGATGTCTGTTTCTGCTTTATATCCGCAGCACAGGCAGCTCTCGCCACGCGTACGAGTTTTTGTCGCTTGGCTGAGTGAGTTATATACGGGCTATTTTGCCACCTTTGAATACCCGCAAAAATGAAATATCTTGCGGGTAAGTCAAAAACTGAATGATATTTTTAAGACTGGTTCTGCAATTTATCTTGAGTCTTGGTCTCAAAATCACTCGCATCATGGCGTTCATGCAACTGCGTAGCTAAATCACCAAAAGTACGGTTAACCATACGCCCGCGTTGAACCGCAGGGCGCGCTAAAATCGCATCTGCCCAACGCTGAACATTTTTATATTGATCGACACCTAAAAACTCCGCGCCGTTATACACCCAGTTTTTAACAAGACCACCATACCAAGGGAATGCCGCAATATCAGCAATCGAATATTCAGAACCAGCCAAATATTCGTTTTTTGCCAGATGCTGATCTAAAACATCAAGTAAACGCTTTGTTTCCATGGCAAAGCGGTTAATCGCATATTCAATTTTAACGGGTGCATAAGCATAAAAATGCCCAAAACCGCCACCTAAGTAAGGTGCACTGCCCATTTGCCAGAATAACCAATTGAGGCATTCAGTACGTGCAGCAATATCAGTCGGAATAAACGCTTTAAACTTTTCAGCCAAGTAAAGCAAAATTGAGCCAGACTCAAACACTCTTAATGGCGGGTTTTGGCTATGGTCAACCAATGCCGGAATTTTAGAGTTTGGATTAATGTCTACAAAGCCACTGCCAAATTGCTGTCCTTCTCCGATTTTAATCAGCCAAGCATCATATTCAGCATCTTTATGTCCCAACGCTAAAAGCTCTTCAAGCAAAATAGTGACTTTTTGACCATTAGGCGTTGCTAAAGAGTAGAGCTGGAGCGGATGTTTTCCTACTGGAAGTGTATGTTCGTAACGAGCACCTGAGGTAGGTTGGTTTAAATCGGTTTTTTCTCCAGTCCATTGCCAAACTTGTGGAGGAATATAGTTTGAATCACTCATTTTTTATCTCATGTTTGGTGTAAATATAAGGGTTTAGTTATGTCGCAAGGCAAGCCATTTTTGTACGGTCGGTCTTTGCCATTGCTGTAGTGCATAGGTTTTTAAGCGTTCTGGTACAGCATCACCATTTTGGATAAGGCGTTGCAACATCAGGGCAAGTTCAGCATCTACAATGCTCCATGAACCAAAAAGAAATTCGGCATCAGATGCGAGAAGTTTTTCTGCAACAAAGAAAAGTTTCTCCGCAGCTTTTAGACCTTCTTCTGAAAGTGGAGTGGACTTGGGCTGAATAAAAATAACATCGGTTGGTCGTTCAGTTCTTAGTGCTACTAAGTCTGATCGGAGCCATGCCTGAATTTGTCTTGCTCTTGCGCGTGCTTGAATATCTTTTGGATAAATAGATGTGTTTGGATAAAGTTCTTCAAGATATTCCAAAATGGCAGAAGATTCTGATAAGGCAAAATCATTGTGCTCAAGTACAGGCACTTTGGCAGTTAATGACTTTGCTACATAAGATTTTTCAAATTGGCCTTGCTGGCCTAAGTTGATGGTCGCAATTTCAAATGGAATTTGTTTTTCATGTAGCCCTACAAAAACTGTAAACGCATAAGGGCTTAGAAATTGTGAATCTGTGTACAGCTTAAAATGTTCATTATTCATTGTTATTGTCCATGTCATAAAACAATCGGATCTAGTCTAAGTGAGCTAAGCCAAGATTGGGTAGCTTTTTTGTGGAAAAGCTTTATTGGTTTTTGAATTAAGCCATTTTAATATTCAACGTTAAGGCTTAACGTGCTGGAAATGCTCACGAACAATGTTCAGCCACGCTTGTACCGCTGGTGAGACAGGAAGATTTTTTTTCCAAGCCATGACTAAGTGCCACTGAATATTTGGTTTTTCAAGTGGTACTGCTGCAAATAAAGTAGGGTCAAGCATGTCGGTATAATATTGAGGGAGAAGCGCAATCCCCATACGTTGTAACACCATGTCTGCCAAAAGATGCCATTGGCTGGTACGGCAAGCAATAGTTGGATAAAAACCATGCTGCTTACAAGCATCGAGAATAATACTGTTCAAAGAAAAATTTTCAGGAAACATTAAAAATGATTGGTGTTGTAATTCTTCTAGATTTATTTTTTTGCGGGTTGCCCAAGTTGCATCACGACGTAAAAGTACCATTAAAGGGTAGTTACATAGCTCAATGCTATTAAAGATTTGCTCATCAAAAGGCTGCAATAAAACGCCAACGTCTAACTCGTTATTGAGTAAAGCTTGTTCAATACCGCGTGAACCTACTTCCATAAAAGCTAATTCAATAGCTGGCCATTGGCGATGAAAGTCAAACAGGGCTGTTGTTAGGAGCTGGGAACCTAAAGGTGGAACGCCAAGTTTTAAAGTACCTGTTTTTAATTGTTGATAGTTTTCTATCTCCAAAAAGATGTTTTGTTCTGCCTGAAGAAGCTCAATTGCATGTTGATAAATACGCTCTCCAATTTCAGTTAATTCAATTTGTCTTTTTCGTCCATGATCGGGTTTGACAAAAAGTTGTACCTGAAGCTGTTCTTCGAGTTGTTGTAATATTTTACTAATAGTGGGCTGAGTCAGATACAACTCTTCAGCAGTACGGGTAAAACTTTTAGTTTTTACCAGTGTAACGAAGCACTGTAATGATTTTAGAGAAAGCATAATAAAGAATAGATTATTCCATTTTAGAATAATATTAACATGAATAATTCATATTTGGCTGGTTTAACCAAGATAGCATAATGATGTAGTTAACCATTTAATTTCAAAAAATGAGTACTGAATCTGCTTCTGGAACACCCTCACAACCATCACTTTTAGTTTTAGTTAAACAAATTTTGATTTTGGCTGGATTTTGGTGGGTCGGATATCTCTTACATCAAAAACTCGGCGTCCCTGTCTCGGCGGGTATTTTAGGTATGTTTTTATTGCTTTTATGTCTGTTCTTTAAAATTATCAAAATGGATCAGGTGGCAATGGGAGCAACTGTGGTTTTAGGTGAGCTATTACTGTTCTTTGTCCCTGTAGTAGTCGCCGTTGTCCAGTATAAAACCCTGTTTATGACCGAAGGATGGCAAATTGTCTTGAGTATTGCCATTGGGACTATTTTAGTCATGCTAAGTACTTCGCTGACTATTCACTATTACAATCGTTTAAAAGCTTATTTACAAGCTCGAAAACGTCTTCAACATAAGCATATCTAGAGAGCAAAACGACATGAATATTTGGTCAATTCTTTGTCTCATCTGGACTTTGGTTGCCTATGTGGTGGCAAAGCGAATCTATCAGAAAAATCCAAAACTTTGGTTATCACCCGCAATTAGTGTGCCTGTACTCACCATTATTTTGATGACGATTTTTGGAATTTCATATCAAACTTATGCAGAAGATACGCAGTGGATTGTTAATTTGTTAGGACCAGCAACGGTTGCTTTTGCTGTACCAATTTATCGCTATCGGGAAACAATTCGTAAAAACCTTGGGGTTCTTTCGATTGCGATTATTGTGGGTATGAGTGTAGGTGTGATGTCTGCCTATGAGATGGCACAGTGGTTCCATTTTAGCCCTGAAGTGACCAACAGTTTGATGGCACGTTCTATTTCAACACCATTTGCCATGATTCTAGCGGAAGATATTCATGGTTCGGCAGCATTGGTTTCACTATTTACCGTTATTACCGGTTTGGTTGGTATGATTTGCGGCGATGCGATTTTAGCGATTACTAAAATCCGTTCTAATGTAGCAAATGGAGCTGCCTTTGGTAATGCAGCGCATGGTTTTGGTACAGTCAGAGCACAGCAAAGAAATAGTGAAGAAGGTGTAATTGCCAGTTTAACTATGGTCATCGCTGGTATTTTAATGGTGCTGATTGGGCCATTTGCGATTCATCTATGGTTGATGTTGTAAGCTTGGATTAAGACGGTTTGCCATGTTGTTGAATAATTTTTGATAGTTTTTTAATGGCTTGTTGCATCTGTTCGGGTTCAAAATCACCTAAGCCAACAATTAAACCCGGACGTTGTTGCTCTTTTGAAAATGTTGGTGAAATTGCTTTAACGGCAATACCTGCATCGACTGCCGAGCTTGCAACGTCAATATCATTAATATGATGAGCAAGCCATAACACCATATGCATGCCTTGATCACCCGGCTGTAACCAAGCCAGTTCTTGAGGTATATGTTTTTCAGTCAAGCCAATAATGTATTGCCGAACTTCCGCATAAACATGTCGAGTACGTCGAATATGTCGTTCCAAATAACCCTCTTGAATAAAAGCAGCTAAAACATGTTGGTCAGCAGCAGGTGGGTGTCTATCAATTAATACTCTTAGCCCACAAAAAGGTGCCACCAGTTCTTTAGGCAATACGGCATAGCCAAGCCTAAGCGATGGAAATAAGACTTTGCTGAAAGTTCCAAGATAAATGACTTGGTTGGGTGCCATACCTTGTAAAGATGGAAAGGGCTGACCGTTATAACGAAGTTCACTGTCATAGTCATCTTCAATGATCCATGCATTTTGCTGTTTTGCCCAAGCCAATAAAGCCGTGCGTCTTGCTAGACTCATTGGCATGCCAAGTGGATATTGGTGAGATGGTGTCACAAAAGCAGCACGCGCATGTTTTGAAAGTTTAATCCCAATTTCAACTTGAATACCTTCTTCATCGACAGGAACACGCACCGTACGGATATTTTTTACGGCATGTTCAAAAATGGCTGTAGTACCACGATAAGCTGGATCTTCTATCCAGACTTCATCTTTCGCTTCAAATAAAATCTGGCTGCAAATATAAAGTGCCTGTTGAATACCAGGTGTAATCACGATTTGTTCAGGTTCACAGTGTACAGAGCGGGATCGACGTACATAATCTGCTATAGCGATTCTTAATGATAATACCCCTTGAGGTTCACCATAACCTGATGGAGCACCAGCACCCCGAGATCTAAATTTATTACCAAACTTACGCCAAATATCACTCGGTTGAGTACGAGCAATCGGAACAGACACTGCAAAAGGGGCATGAGGAAGGGGTTTAAACTCTTTGAGTACCTCGGCATAACAAAGAGCTGATTTGGTTAAAGGGATTGAGCTAGAAATTGTTTCTTTCTGGGAAGATTCCAATACAGTTTTTTTAGTTAAAGCATGAGATACATAAGTGCCAGTTCGGGCTTGTGAAGAAAAAACACCTTCAGCGAGAAGTTGATCATAAGCTTCAATAACGGTTCCGCGAGCGACTTCAAGTGTTTGAGCCAGCTCACGCGAGGATGGTAAAGGGTCGCCGGGTTGTAAATCACCACTTTGTACAGCTTCACGCAAGGCTTGGGTCAGTTGAGCACTTATCTTTCCTTTGCTTTTATCAATCTTTGCAATCGACGGAAGTTCAACAACTTTTGCCATTCTTGCCATAATTCTGGTCTACTTAAAAAAATACAAAGTGGTTCTTTTTAATAAACCACATAAACCAGAAAATTTACAACACAAAATATAAATAACCCTGAGATTTACAGTGAGGTTTTGAGCCATGTATATCCCCGATGATTATGCAGAAAACCGTTTGGATGTATTGCATTCTCTTATTACAGAATATCCGTTTGGTGTGCTTTTTACGCATGGAAGTAATGGATTAGATGCAAATCATCTTCCTTTTGAACTTCAGAAAAATGAAGGGAAGTTTGGCGCTCTACATGCGCATGTGTCTCGAGTGAATCCTGTCTGGCATAACATTAAAAATGGAGATGAGGTGTTGGTCGTGTTCCAAGCCGGTGATGCTTATATTTCACCAAACTGGTACCCATCCAAACATGAACAGCACAGACAAGTGCCGACGTGGAATTATAGGGTTGTGCATGCTCATGGCAAAGTAACAGTTCACGATGATGAACGTTATGTTCGCGGTGTGGTGGCTCGTTTAACCCGTAGCCATGAAGCTTCTCAACCTGAACCCTGGAAAATGTCAGATGCACCAAAGGACTATCTTGAACCGATGTTAAAGGCGATTGTGGGAATAGAAATTGAAATTACTAAGCTGCAAGGCCAATTAAAATTGGGGCAAAACAAAGAACGTCGAGACATTTTAGGTGCGGCAGATGGCCTATCAAAATCTGGTCATCAAACCATAGCAGACGCTATGTATAGTGTGGCTGATTTAAATAAATAACTTTGGAAATATAAAAGCTTAATATTAATGGAGGAGATAAAGATGGCTTGGATTACACCTGTTGAGTTGGTAGGCGAACACGTTATTTTAAAGCCGCTAGATGTCACTCAAGCTGAATCACTGGCAGAGGCCGTTTGCGATGGGGAACTCTATAATCTTTGGTATACCCGTGTGTCAAGACCTGAACAGATGACTGCTGAAATTGAAAGACGTCTTGGTTTACAAAAATCTGGTTCTATGTTGCCTTTTTATATTGAAGACCGAAAAACGGGACGAGCGCTGGGCATGACAACTTTAATGCATATTGAAGAAGCGCATCGCCGTGTCGAAATTGGTTCGACGTGGTACCGCAAATCTGCACAGCGTACACCTGTCAATACTGAATGTAAAAAACTACTGTTAGCTCATGCATTTGAGACTTTAAACTGTATTGCGGTTGAGTTACGCACATCTTCTTTAAATGTTCAAAGTCAAGCCGCGATTGTACGCTTAGGTGCAAAGCTCGATGGTGTGCTAAGAAGCCATCAAATTGTGAAAGATGATATTTTACGGGACACTCACGTTTATAGCATTTTAAAACATGAGTGGCCTGCGGTTCGCCAAAATCTGGAATGGATGTTGAACAAGCCGCGTTAGGAATTAATGCATAAGTCTATATTCTTGCGGAGTATTACCCGTCCAGTTTTTAAATGCTCGGCTGAATGAGTTGTGCTCTTGAAAGCCCAATAGAAATGAAATTTCACCCGTGCTCATTGATGATTTTTCTAAATAATGTTGGGCAAGAGATTGACGTGTCGCATCCAAAAGCGTTTTAAAATTAGTTCGCTCTTCTAAAAGTAGCCGTTGTAGTGTACGTTTGCTCATCGCGAGTCGTTGAGCAACATCTTCTATCGTACATAGTCCAGCAGGTAGGTTTTCTAAAAGTATTGCTTTAACTTTTTCACTAACTGTTGCATCTTCATCAAGTTGTATAAGACTACGTTGCAAGTTTGGCTCGAAAAAAGACCACATGGTTGGGTTGACTGTTAAAAAAGGACGTTCAGCATCTTGGCGTGAAAAGACAATCGAAATGTGTTCACTTTTTTGTGGAAGTACGCCAAAAAATGTTTTGTATTCTGCCAGATTATTAGGTAAATCGGGCAGTGTAACTTTCAAAGGTATAACCTGATGCCTTGTACATATTCTTGCTAATTGAGCAAAAAAGACCAGTTCTGACATGGCAAGACTTTGTGGCGTTGGCGTAGATACATTATAAAATTTGAGTTCTAGCGTTGTGGTGTCGTTATCAATTGCTACTTGTAACTGCATTGGCCCAACGAGTCTTTTAAATTCAGATAGACGCTGTATCGCAATATTAAAGTTAGGGCTACAAATACAAGCAAAAATCGCTGGGTCAAACAGTTCAACTGTAATCATTTGACCAATTTTTAAAGGTAAGTCATTTATTCCAGCAAGTTGTTCAATTGCGTGCCAAAAATTGAAATATTGAACAGGCGTAAGGCTTGCATCTTTACGGTTGAATAAATCAAACGGTAGAGATGCCAAACGTAATGCATCTTCAACATTTATGCCTAGGTCATTCAGTAATAATTTCCAGTTGGTATTTAGGGCAAAATTTGAAGCATATTTCATTTGAGCATCTCAACATTAAACTTATAAGGGGCACTTAATTTATTTAATAACTGACATCACCATACGATCAAACACACGGTCACCAAACCATTTACGTACAAATATCATCAGTTTGGCATATTTGCCACCCACATAACGTGTTTTAGGTGAGGATGCATGGACGGCTTTCATCAGCATATCAACGACAACTTGCACGTTTGAAAGCTCACCTTTTTCAACAGAGGTATGTGTTGCATTAGCAACCGCGGCTGCCATATGGCTATACGCACTTTGTCCTGAACGTTCCAGCATAGGTTGGACCATTACATCTGCAAATTCAGTTGCGATAGCACCGGGTTCAATGACGACAACATCAATATTAAATGATTTTAACTCTAAACGTAGACAGTCAGACCAACCTTCAACAGCATGTTTACTCGCATGATACCAACTACCAAGTGGTGTATAAATTTTCCCGCCCATTGATGAAATATTGATAATTCTACCCTGCATTTTTTTACGCATACTAGGTAGAACCTTTTGAGTTAAATAGGCCATACCAAACAGATTCACTTCAAATTGATAGCGTGCATCGGCAAGGGTGGTATCTTCCATAGCACCATACATACCAAAGCCTGCGCAGTTAACTAAAATATCAACACCATGGGTTTCTTTTTCAATAGTCTTCACAACTTGGTCGATATCATCCTGATTGGTAATATCCATTTTTAATGTATGAGCACCAAGTGCTTTTAGTTCTTGCATAGCATCAACGCGACGAGCAACGGCATAAACAGTTGCACCTTCTTTGAGTAATGCTTTGGTAAATGCTTTTCCCATACCAGATGATGCGCCTGTGATGAGAACGATTTTTTCTTTAACTGTGTTCATATTCTGTCTCTCAACTAAAGTTTTAAGGAACTTGCTTTTCGATAGAGACATCATAGAAATTTGAACGATATTTACCCAAATCGAATGGCGACAATGTTTAATCAAAGTACGCCAAATTTTTAAAATATCATTTTCTGGACATAAGAGCAGATACACAAAGTTAAATTAAAGCTTTTGGTCGTCTTTTGCTTAACCATAGTAATGAGCATGCTGCAATTGCCAGCCACGGTATTAAAGCCATATTCATTGCTTCCCAGCCAAATAAATCAAGTAAAGCACCAGCGCTAAAAGAGCAGATTAAACCGACAACAAAAACAGTCATGTCGTTAATGGCTTGGGCCTTGGCTTTTTCAGCCGCTGTATACGTTCCGGTAAGCAAAGAAGTACTACCAATAAATAAAAAGTTCCATCCCACACCTAATAAAATGAGTGAGATTGCAAACGATGCGAACTGAATACCGGAGAGAGCAAATCCGATATAGCAGGCAAATAATAAAAGACCTGCAAACATGATTTTAAGCACACCAAATCGGGCGATTAAATGTCCAGTAAAGAATGAAGGTAGGAACATACCAAGCACATGAAGCTGAATGACAGTTGTAATCGTGCCTAGTTCATGGTGTGAATGTCGCATAGCAATGGGTGTTGCGGTCATACCTAAAATCATGATGCCGTAGCCTGTTACGGCACCAAACAAAGCAACTAAATAGGTAGGCTGAAAAACAATCTTTTGCCATGGGCGACCAGCAGTAAAATTAGATTTTTGCTCAACTGTATTGGCAATATGTAGGCTAGATAAAATGCCCATTGCCACAAGTGAAATGATACTAATAATTAAAAATGAACCGATATATTCTAAATGTTGAAATAATGGGCCACCAAAGCGCGCCAAAGTCGGACCAATCAGTGCGGCAACAATTCCACCTGCCATAACCCAAGAAATAGCACGTGAACGGAATGCATCATCTGCTACTTCACTGGCAGCGAAACGATAAAACTGGGCAAAGGATTGGTAGGCTCCGACACATAACGTGCCTAAGGCTAAGAGAGTAAGTGAACTATAAAAGATACCAATGGCGGCAATAATACCGCCAATTACACCTAAAAAAGCGCCGAAAAGAAAACCCTTACGCCGTCCTACATGTGCCATCAACATTGATGCAGGGAACATCATTAAGGCTGTACCCAAAAACATAGATGCGATGGGTAAAGTTGCAAGTATCGGTGTATTAGAAATATTTGCCCCAGCCAAACCACCAATCGTCATGACCATGATCGATACGGTTTGATAAAGTGACTGAGAACTCGCCAAAATAAGAACTTGGCGGTGCATCGTATTTTGAAGCATGAGAGCCTTTAATTATATGTGTTAATCGATGAGTCTGGATGCTGCGTTTTTACATAGGAAGAAAGTATCAACAGCTCAGCTTGAAAATGTTGAGGCGTTCTTGGCGGTAGAGATAACAATATTTCTTTGGCCTAAACTATTTTTTATCAAGTAATTGCAGCTGAATTATCAGACTTAATATTCTATCATCTGATAGTTTGATACAAAACAGTCGAAGCCCCAATTTCCCTAAATAAGTCCATTTACATAGGGGATGTTGTTTGTATTCTCTCGATTTCATTAAGGCGTCGTACCTTCTTATAAACCTGCTTCAACTCTTTGTTGAATAGTTTTGATGACTTGATCTAAAGCAACTTGAATTTTTTCGTTCCACTCAAATGAACAATTGATTCTTAAATAATGTTGCTGTGCGGGTAAAACACTAAAGAGTGGGCTTGGGGCAACGCCAATGTCTCGTTGGATGAGTTCTTCATAAATTTGCATGCTATCAAGCTTATAAGGCAATTTAACCCATAGAAAATAACCGCTTGGATAATAATAAATCTCGCAACTCGGTGGCAGATGTTGCTTCAAATAGTGGTAAAACTGCTTTTTATAACGTTCAAGTGAAAGTCTAAGTGTGCGCAAATGCTTTTCATAATGATGATGAGACAAGAACTCAACCAAGGCATTTTGGATGAGTGCATTCACTGAAATAGTACTCATGAGCTGCAAGTGTTGGATATGGTCCGAAAATTTACCCGCATAGACCCAACCTACCCGAAAACCTGCCCCTAAAGTTTTAGAAAATGAAGAGCAGTGCAGTACCAGATTTTGTTGGTCAAAATACTTCATCGAAAGTGGTTTTTGCCCGCCATAATAAAGCTCTTCATACACATCATCTTCAATTAAGTAAATCTGGTGTTCATGAAGTAGTTTGGCAATTTTATATTTAATCTCATCACTGACCGTAAATCCAATCGGGTTATGGGTATTCAGCATGAGCCAACACACCTTGATAGGATATGTTTGAATAACTTGCTCAAAAGCTTCTAAGTCAAAACCATATTGAGGATGTTCGGGAATGGTAATGACCTTAAGTCCTAAACGTTCAGCAGCCTGCCAAGCACCGTAAAACACGGTTTGTTGCAATAAAATATAGTCACCCGGTTTAGCAACTGCTTGTAAAGAAAGATTGAGTGCATCTAATCCTCCAGATGTAATGACAATGTCATCTGGATCGGTCTGTATGCCTTGCATACAGTAGCGTTGAGCAATCAGTTTTCTTAACGCTAAATTACCGGGAGGTAGGCTTGCTGTCTGGTCATAGCTTTGTCTTTGCCGAGCAAGTTGTCCCATAATTTGAATAAGTTTGGGAGCAGCTAAAAGCTGACTATCTGGAAAAGCTGAACCAAAAGCTACGACAGATTCATGTTGAATTGACTTAAGGTATTTAAAAACTAATGAGTTAATTTCGATTTTAGAGTTTAGTGAAACAACTGAATATTGCTCGAGTGGCTTTAGTGCAATTTGCTCGGCAACGAAGTAGCCAGACTTTTCCTTTGAATAGATCAGCCCTTGTGATTCAAGTTCTTGGTAAGCATTCATCACAGTCATTAAGCTAAACCCAGAACGTTGGACCTGATCTCTTAATGAAGGTAATTTCTCATGTGCACTTAAAGTACCACTTTCAATAAGTTGGCGAATGCTATGCGCGAGTTGTTCTGATTTATACATGTATGAGCTGCACGAAAGAATAAAATAAAAGATGCACTGAACCCATAATAAATGCCGCTTGTAGAATCTACAAACGGCATTTTTTTATAAGGATGGGTTTACTTTAAGTAAGGGGCAGCATAAATCAATATCACTTTAAACAAACCTGCAATCACAGCTAAGGCTAAAAAACCACCAAGCCATAACAGAATAAACCATTGGGTTTGACTGAGTTTAACTGACGACTTTTTCATAACACCCCCGGACCTTAATGATAACCTTCATCACCTACACGAACTTTGTCACGGAATACCCAGTAAGACACAACCGTATAAGTAATAATGATTGGAATCAGAATAAGTGCACCCACTAAAGCAAACATCTGGCTGGAATGAGGCGCTGCCGCCTGCCAAATCGTAACTGATGGTGGAATGATATTTGGCCATAAGCTAATTACAAAACCAGTAAAGGCAAGGAAGACCAATGCCAAGGTATATATAAATGGTTTATGGTCCTGCTGCTCTTTACATGCTGATAAAATCAGGCCAACAAACAATAAGACCAAAATAGGCACAGGACTAAAATAGAACAGATTTGGTAAAGAGAACCAGCGATCTGCAATTTCAGGGTGTGTTAAAGGTGTATATAAGCTAACGGCACCAAAGATAATGAGCAGCGCAATAATTAACTTTGGCATAAGCTCATACATACGTTGCTGCAAGCCTTTTTCAGTTTTCAAAATGAGCCAACCGCAGCCTAAAGTGGCATACATCGCAACTACACCAATACCTGTGAAAATGGAGAATGCAGTAAGCCAGTCAAAAGGACCACCGGCAAAAATACCGTTTTCGGTTTTAATGCCTTGAATATAGGCACCTAAAATAATCCCTTGGAGGAAGCTTGTTAAAACCGAACCCCAAATAAAAGCTAGGTCCCAAAGATGTTTGGTTCGATGAGCTTTAAAACGGAATTCAAAAGCAACTCCACGGAAAATCAAGGCAATCACCATGAAAATAATAGGCAGGTAGAGCGCAGATAAAACCGTTGAATAGACCAGTGGGAAGGCTGCATACAAGCCAGCACCCCCAAGTACCATCCAGGTTTCATTGCCATCCCAGACAGGAGCAACGGTATTCATCATCACGTCACGTTCTTGGCTATTCTTAATGAAGGGAAACATAATCCCGATTCCTAAGTCAAAGCCATCCATGACCACGTAAATTAAAACACCTAAACCGATAATACCGACCCATATTAAAGAAAGATCAATCATGACGGTTCTCCCCAGAGTTTTGTTTGCTGTCAATATTTTCATCGACTGCACTAAGTGGACGCATCGGTGTTTTGAAGTGACCTACGCCACCTGTTTCCATATTTGGTGTGTCGATAAATACAGGGCCTTTATTAATGAGTTTTAAGGTGTAGTAGATACCACTACCGAAAACGATGGTGTAAACCACAACAAAAATAAAAAGACTTAGACCCACCTGATCTGCCGAAACAGTATGCGATAAACCATCTTTGGTGCGCATAATGCCGTATACCACCCAAGGTTGACGGCCTACTTCGGTAGTAATCCACCCAGCCAGCATTGCGACATAACCTGCAGGCCCCATCACTACAGCAAATTTATGAAACCATGATGTTTCATAGAGTTTTCCACTTTTACGCAGCCAAAGAGCAATAAGTGACAAGGTGACCATAAGAACGCCAAGTCCCACCATGACTCGGAAACTCCAGAAAATAATGGTCGAGTTTGGACGATCTTCAGGTGCGAATTCTTTTAAGCCAGTCACTTGCCCATCTAAACTGTGAGTCAAAATTAAACTACCCAAATATGGAACACCCACTTCAAAGTGATTTCGTTCTTCTTTCATATCTGGAATGGCAAATAACAGTAACGGCATAGGCTCGTTATGATTGGTTTCCCAGTGACCTTCCATTGCAGCAAGTTTGGCAGGCTGATGCTCACGAGTATTTAAACCGTGGTTATCGCCAATCACCACTTGTAAACAAGAAGTCACAAGCACCATCCAAAGACCCATCGAGAATGATTTTTTAACCAATTCATCACGACGACCTTTTACCAAGTGCCAAGCAGATGTTCCCACCACCAATAAAGATGAAACCAAGAAGGCAGCAGCACCCATATGTGCAAAGCGGTAAGGGAAGGACGGGTTGAAGACAATAGCTAGCCAGTCTTTTGGCACAATAATGCCATTTTCGATGGCAAAACCTTGCGGTGTTTGCATCCAGCTATTGGACGATAAAATCCAGAACATTGAAATACATGTTCCGATGGCAACCATAAGCGTTGCAAAGAAATGGGCTCTAGGACCAACACGGCCCCAGCCAAACAGCATAATGCCTAAGAAACCTGCTTCTAAGAAGAAGGCACTTAACACTTCATAGGTAAGTAAAGGACCAGTAATACTTCCGGCTACTCGTGAAAATTCACTCCAGTTGGTACCAAACTGATAGCTCATTACGACACCGGAAACCACTCCCATACCAAACGCAACAGCAAAGATCTTAATCCAGTATTTAAATAGATCTTTATAAATTGGGTTTTGCGTTCTTAACCATTTCCACTCTAAAACTGCCAAAAAGCAGGCAAGTCCGATGGATGTGGCCGGAAAAATAATATGGAAGGATACTGTGAAAGCAAATTGTATTCGCGCTAATTCTAGAGCGGTTAGACCGAGGCTCATAAACTTTCCCCCTGTGAACTAGCTGATGATGATTGAATGAGTTAAATACTTATTTTCAGGCAAAAAAGTACTCTGGCGATTAAACTTACTTCTGTGATAAATGTTCTTAGCAAGTAAAATGCCAACAGGGTAAAGCAATATAATTGCTTGATATTTCAATAGAATAGGGCGATTGATTGTTTTCAATCTGTTAGCAAAGTTTATGCTTGATGTTGCATTTGTAAAAATGCATGTTGCATTGAAACATTGATGAAATATCTGGCGATATGCAATAGATCGTCTCATGAAAACTACCTACCTTAAGAAGTTTTCTTAATCATGCACTCGCTCTATTTGTATATGTAGATACAGAAATTTTTTATAAAACTATAACAGTTCAGTATGGTTTCGAAGGTGTGCTATAGTTTTTTTTCAATCATCTGTAGCTATATATTCAGTCCTCTAAAGTTCAGAATAAAAATGAACAGGATTTACCGTCGACCTAAACCAACTTTCAAGACTCAATGTGAACGCTGCTTTAGATTTTATTTAAGCACATGATTATGTTCTTCTTTTCTATTTCCATTGTTGTTTTGCGTAGGGTCCGGTTGCTGCGTGTTTCTTAAAGACCTAAGTGTAAGTGTAGCGCTTCTAAAATAGCTTGGATGTTAAAAAATGTTTATCACGTCTCAACTGAATATCATTCATAAAATTATTAAAAATCAGTCTATTTCCACTTCGGTAGTAGATCAGTTGGAACAGTCTTATGTGAATCTTGAAGCAACCCTACTTAGAGCGAAAGTACTCAGGGATTTTTCTAAAACTCAAATCGTGTATTTAATTCAGTCGCATATTGAGCCACAGCAAAGTAGTCTGGCTTATCTATTCTCGCCATTTATTTTTGCGAACTTAAACAAGGCTGCTATTTATACAACACCTGCAACACCACCTGTGCTTACTATTCTGAATAAATACTATCAAGCAGACAAGAAGGTCGTATTTAAGATAGATGAAGTTTTAGAAAGCCTAAAAATATATCTTGATTTAGAATTAATAGAGATGGGAGAAGCTGACTTTATTTATTTAAAATTAATCAAAGCATTGTGCCGAAGTGATATCTCTACAGTTTTTTTAATCACCCATTTAGAGCTTGATTTAGAGGCTTTAAAGCAACTTGAACAGTTCTTAAAAATAAAAATTCATTGGGTAAAAGTCGTAAAAGATGAGGGTCTAAAAGGTGTAGATCAGTTGGATATGCGAAAATTATTATTTAAAAATAAAGATGAAGCATATGTACAGTTATGTGCTCATTTTGCGCAAATGAATGCAGCACTGGTCGGGCTATGCGATACCTTTACTACTAGTCAAATGACGCACTTAATCGATGATATGTTTTATTCAGAGCATATTTTCGAAAAACTTTCTGTCTATTCAGAATATATGCAAACCTTATTGCAAAGTCAGCATAGTCTTACCAAGAAAGAGATCGCTTAGGGCTGTCATGCTTTTAATTGGTGTTATATCAAGATTGAATACTGTTATAAAAAAATAATCGTTTTCATGTGAAATAAATATTTTATGGTAAAAGCAAAGCAATATTGGTTTTACTTACATGACAAATTTAAATTTTGAGCATCATCTCGGTTCATTAACTCACGCTGCACTGAGCCAGGCTTCAATCATTTCGCGGGTATGGGGTGAGGGGCCGTCACCACGTTATGATGAATTGGCAAGTAACTTCAGACCGACGTTTGCCCGTATTAAAGAAGGGGCTTTAATCCGTGAACAGCAGCATATTTTGCCGTATGAGCAACTTCAGTGGCTCAAAGATATTGGCTTTACACGGTTACGACTTCCAAAAGCTCATGGTGGTTTTGATGCAACTATTCCTGAACTATTTGCATTGCTTATTGAACTTGCAGAGGCCGACTCAAACTTACCGCAAGCTTTACGTGTGCATTTTGGTTTTACTGAGGATGTCTTGGTAAGTAAAGATAAAGCGTTTCAACAGCGTTGGCTGAGCCGAATTGCCAATGGGGAAACTGTCGGTAGTGCATGGTCTGAAGGCGGCAAAGAGTCAATCGATCAGTTTGAAACACATTTATATCGAGACAGTGACGGAAAAATTCGCGTTAAAGGCAAAAAATACTACACCACAGGGAGCCTATATGCAGACTGGGTGGATGTTGGGGTAACAGATTTAAAAGGAGAGTCTGGCTCAGTTGTTGTTCGCCGTGAAGATGAAGGCGTCGAAATTGTCGATGACTGGAATGGCTTTGGACAGCAGCTCACTGCAAGTGGTACGGCATATTTCCATGATGTATTGGTCGATGAAGCTGAAATTTTACCTGACGATGACCGTTTTAAATATTCGGCGGCTTATTATCAACTGGTCCAACTGGCAATCATTACAGGTCTAGGGCGTGCTGCAACCTATGATGTTTCTCAAGCTGTAGCAAAACGTACCCGAAACTACACGCATGCAAATGCTCAATTTGTAAAACAAGATCCCCAAATTTTACAAGTCGTAGGACAAATTCGTGGCGCAGCTTATAGTGCAGGAGCGATTGTTGAAAAAGTTGCACAAAGCTTACAGCGTGCTTACTTAGCTGCATTTCAAAATAATGAGCAATTTGAAGAAGAGCAAAATGCACTTGCCGAGCTTGAAAGTGCGCAGTCCCAAACGGTCATTACCGATCTAATTTTAAATGCCTCTACAATTTTATTTGATGCTTTGGGTGCTTCTGCAACAGACAAAGATTTAGGTCTAGATCGGTATTGGCGTAACGTACGAACTTTATCTTCACATAACCCGAGAGTATTTAAAAATCGAATTATTGGTGATTTTAGTGTGAACGGTACATTACCACCGTATCAATGGCGAATAGGCAATGTCACTAAATAATAATTGATAATATAGATATTAAGCTGCTACTTTTAGCGGCTTAATATTATTTTGATTATTAAAATTAAATTATAAAAATCTATTAGAATAAAATCATATTTTGTTTGGGGTATATATTATAAAGAAAATGTAAAAATTGCTTTAGTATAAAAATTAAATAAAATGCTGGTTGATATTTTATGACTAAGAAAATTAGTTTTAATGCTTTTGAAATGAATTGTATTGCCCACCAATCTCCTGGATTATGGCGACATCCTCAAGATCGATCTGTTGAATATAAAGATTTAGAATATTGGACAGATTTAGCACAAATTCTTGAGCGTGGTTTTTTTGACGGTATTTTTATTGCAGATGTGCTTGGTATTTATGACGTTTATCATCAAAGTGCTGAACATGCCTTAACCGGTGCAGTACAAGTTCCAGTCAATGATCCGCTACAGATCGTGCCTGCGATGGCAGCAGTCACAAAGCACTTGGGTTTTGGTGTCACTACCTCTATTTCCTTTGAACATCCTTATCCTTTTGCTAGGCGTATTAGCACGCTAGACCATTTAACCAAAGGGCGAGTGGGTTGGAATATCGTGACGTCTTATTTGGAAAGTGGTTCGAAAAACTTGGGCCTGAAAACTCAGGTCAATCATGACAATCGTTATGATATTGCTGATGAATACTTAGAAGTCCTTTACAAACTTTGGGAAGGTTCTTGGGAAGAAGGTTCGGTACTTCGTGACCGTGAAAGCGGTATCTTTGCTGACCATAAAAAAGTGCATCCAATTCAGCACGAAGGTAAATACTTTACTGTACCGGGCATCCATATTTGTGAACCATCACCGCAAAGAACACCAGTACTTTACCAAGCAGGTGCATCTTCACGCGGGCAGAAGTTTGCCAGTCAAAATGCCGAGTGCGTATTCATAGCGGCGCCGTCTAAAATTGCCACTAAAAAAGTGGTACAGGGCATTCGCCAAAAATTGGCTCAAGAAGGCCGCGACCCGTACTCAGTTAAAATTTATGCACTTTTGTCGATTGTCACTGATGAAACCGATGCAAAAGCACAGGCTAAGTTTAAAGAATATCAAAGCTATGGAAGCTACGATGGCGCTTTAACATTGCTATCTGGCTGGTCGGGTGTTGATTTTTCACCATATCAACCCACCGATAAAGTTGAATATATTCAAACCAACGCCATTCAATCTTTATTAGATTCTTATGTAAATGCAGATCCAGAACGTGTTTGGACCATTGAAGAAATTGCAAACTGGAACAGCTTAGGCGGTAATGGGCCTGTGTTAGTGGGTTCGGGAGAAACCGTTTCGGATGCTCTACAGCAATGGGTTGAAGATACAGATGTCGATGGCTTTAACCTTGCCTATATTTTGGCTCATCAAACCTTTGCCGATGTGGTTGAGTTTATTGTTCCGGAGTTGCAAAAACGAGGGGTATATCAAACTTCGTATGCACAAGGAACATTAAGAGAAAAATTATTTGGTGCTGGGCCATATTTGCCTGAAAATCACCGCGGTGCAAAATATCGTAATCTAAAAGAGCTGAAACTTGCTGAGGCGAGTTAATATTTTGGAAATTCTTTAAATAAATAGCTGGTTAAATACCAGCTTTTATTTTGTCTTTTTATATCGGTTTTACTGCTGAGTTAATAATGAAAAGATAATTCTATAATTTAGATTAAAACATCAGATTAATTTGTTTTTGTATTATGTGAATAATCATTATTTTGTTCCTGTTATTAAAGTTTAGGAATTATTAAGTGAGCACACAAGAACTCGATCATAACCATCGTTATGAAATTAAATCTCCCGATGATGTTTCACAATTAATTTCAAAATTTGCAGGGAAGGGTAAATCGAATAAAGTTATTTGGTTGGCGCTGATTGGGGTGTTTATTGATGCCTATGATTTAACAACGCTGTCCTTTGGTATTGAGCAAGTTATCTCAGAGTTTTCTTTAAGCCCTGTCATGACTGGTGTGGTGGCTTCAGCAATTGTCTGCGGAACCATTGTTGGTAACCTGATTGGTGGTTGGCTGACAGATAAAATTGGCCGTTATCGGGTCTTTATGGCGGACATGGTGCTCTTTGTCATTGCTGCAATTGTTGCTGGTTTTGCACCGAATGTCTGGGTTTTGATTTTAGCCAGATTTATTATGGGAATTAGTGTTGGTATTGATTTGCCGGTGGCAATGTCATACTTATCTGAGTTTTCCAAATTTAACGGGAGTAGCAACAAGGCAGCGCGTTTAGCTGCATGGTGCCCAATGTGGTATGCCGCTTCTTCGGTCTGTTTTGGTCTAGTTCTGGCGCTTTATTTTCTTTTACCCCCTGAGCATAGCAACTGGCTATGGCGAGCATCTTTAATTTTTGGAGCAGTGCCAGCGTTACTCATTATTTTTATTCGTGGTAAATATTTAACTGAATCACCCATTTGGCTTGCAAATCAAGGCGATTTAAAAGATGCAGCTAAAGTTCTACAAGATTCCTATGCAATTAATGCAGTCGCTACAGTTGAAAAAGTAGAAAGAACTGCTGAAAAGAAAAAGCGCGAGGGGTTTGCGGTTTTATTTAATAAAACCTATTTGCCAAGAACTATTGTGGCCATTGTGATTCATATTTCGGTGGCATTTCAGTACACGACCATTGCCTTCTTTTTACCTTCTATTTTAACGCGATTCTTTCATACAGATGTCTTGACGACCCTTACTACAACACTCGGACTCAATTTGCTGTTTGCATTTACGGGCGGGCTGTTAGGTGTATTTGTTGCTAGCAGATTTAAATCTCGTCATGTGTTGCTTACAGGCTTTTTACTCCAGTTTATAGCCCTCATTGCCTTAGCATTCATTGGTGAACCGGGTAATAGCTTTTTACTCTACACCGCAATTGGCATGCTCGGTTTGTGGCTTTTTGCTGAAGGTTTTGGGCCAGGTGCACAAATGATGGTTTATCCAACTATGGCTTATCCAGCTTCGATTCGTGGTGTTGGTGTTGGCTTTAACCGTGCAGTAACGGGTGTTGCTCAAGCAATTGCTTTGTTTGTTTTACCAATCTGGATGGCGGGATATAAAACTGATGTTTACCTGATTATTTCTATTTTTGCGTTTATTCCTTTAATTGTGATTGGGCTACTGATTAAGTTTGAGCCTACCGCCCAAGATGTCGATGTTATAGATGAAGATAAAACAGAACTTCCTCTCAATAATTCACCAGTAATCGATTAGAGTAAAAATAAATATCTAGATAAAAACAAAGGCCAACATCTGTTGGCCTTTATTTTTCGAGTTAGAAGTAATAAGCAAAAATTACAAATGCTTTTTTATTCCATTTATCATTAGTTCCACCAGCCGCAAGGCCTTCACTGTCTCCTAGATATGGATCATGTTTACCCATTAGTAACTCAGCTTGTACTGTCAATTTTTGATAGTTAAAGGCAATGCCGGGAATAAAACGGGTTGAATCTTTAAAGCCATCTTGCTCTTTTCGATAAGAACTATAGTTTAAATACGGGCGAACAGAAGTAATTGGTCCAAACTGCTGAGGAAATAGATAGCTCAGTTCGGCTGAATAAATCTGACCTTTGGTTGCCGAATTAAATGAATAATCGAAACCGCCCAAAGTCAGATGATCTTTATATTCATTGTCGGCATTATCAATGTCTTGATAACCAGCCAAAAGCTGTAAATTCCATTGGTTATAATTGGTATTGCTAAAAACTGAATAGACTTGGCGATCGCCATCTTGCCCTGAACGTTTATTTTCAATGGTGGAATACCATGCAGAGGCGCCCAGTTGGGTAGAGAAATTTTCTTGGCCTAATACATTCTTAAAGGTATGAGCACCACGAACAACAATGGAGTTCTTTTCTTTGGTATTGGTACCTTGTGGTACTGAGTCATCTGCATTGACAGGGTTGATACTAAATCGACTCGAGTCTTTGCTTTTACCTCTATAGGTGCCACCATCGGTAGGATAAAAGGCGAGTTGTGCTTCATTGATTCCATCATTGAAATCATATTTCACCCCAAGGTTGTGTACATCTTCCCAACCAGCACTATTGGCAATGCCTAAATAATAAGTATTTCCCCAAAAGCGACCCAAGCCAAAAGGAACGGGGTTTAAGCCAGCAATAATTTTACTATTGTCATTAATTTTATAACCCAACCACGCATCGGTAAGCCAATTGGCATCGCCTAAACGCCCGTAATATTCATAAACCCGATAATCTAGGCGGCCAATCCATTTTGGGGAGTTGTAATCTAGCCATAATACCGCGTCATTAAAGGAAAATTTACTGGTAGTGGGGTCAGAGTCAAAATCATAAACATATTTAGCTCGAACAGTACCACTCACTTTAAGTTGACCTTCTTCAGCATTACCAAAGGTGAGAGCCGCATGACTTGAAAGGCTAAATGTAATTAAAGACGCTGTAATTAATGTTTTTTTCAAAAATTGAGAATGTTTAAACAAAAGAATTTTTCTCCTCTTAAAAATAAAAATTAAATTTGCGTCATGTATAAACCAGAAAAAGATTTGTCCAAATCTTAATATTTGCAGAAGTTTTAAGATAAAAAGATAATAAAATCTTAAGTTTATATAAAAGAATGAAAATTAATTAGATGCAAAACTCTGGATGCGATAAGCAAAAAATAAAAATGACGAAATGAGTAGGATAAAATAATTAGAGTAGGTATGTCAGGTTTTTCTCATCATGTGTTTTTTGAATATCCTTTTTAATTATTGATATATAAGTATTTTAATTTTATGGCTAATCTGTAAGTTTGCTTGATATTTGCTTTTTACCAAAAGATAAAAACTTATATGAAAAAGTTATTTATCAAAAATAGATAAGCAACTCATATTTTTTTATTTTTCATTATAAAGCCAGCTGCATACCATGAGCTTATATTATTGAAAGATCATGAAATTATGAGCACAAAGACCAAACCGTTGATTATCACGGCAATTGTGGTTGTAGCAATAGTTGCATTTATCGTATGGCAAAATAAAAAAGACAATAATACAAGTGCTTCAGTTCGTGACAACAAACCTGTCGTGATTGCTTATCAAACAGGGGTTGACCCAAGCAAAGTTGCACAGGCTAACGGAGACTACGAAAAAAATAGTCAACGTAATATTAAATGGAAAAAATTTGATGCAGGCTCAGACGTTGTTAACGCTCTGGCATCAGGTGATGTCGTACTTGGTAATATTGGTTCAAGCCCACTTGCTGCTGCGGCAAGCCGTGATTTACCAATTGAAGTATTCTTAATTACTTCAAAACTTGGTGCGTCTGAAGCACTCGTGGTAAGTAATAAATCAGGCATTAAAACTCCTCAAGATTTAATTGGCAAAACCATTGCTGTACCTTTTGTTTCAACAACCCATTACAGCCTTTTGTCTGCACTTAAACATTGGAACATTCCAGAAGACAAAGTAAAAATTATTAACTTGCGTCCACCTGAAATTTCAGCGGCGTGGGAACGTGGTGATATTGATGCAGCATATGTTTGGGAACCTGCTTTAAGTAAAGCCAAAGCATCTGGTACGGTTTTAACTGACTCGAAACAAGTCGGTGAATGGGGTGCTCCAACTTATGACTTATGGGTTGTACGTAAAGATTTTGCAGAGAAAAATCCTGACTTCTTAAAAGCTTTTGTTAAAACCACACTAGAGCAACTCGAAAAATATAACCAAGACCCAGCTTCTTACGTTAAAGATACCGATAACTTGCAAAAAATTGCGCAGCTCACAGGTTCTGATTCAAAAGATATCCCGCTTTTATTAAGTGGAAATATTTACCTTGACCATGCTCAGCAAAAACAAACGTTAGATGGTGAATTCGCACAAAATATTTTTGATACAGCGAAATTCTTAAAAGGTCAGGGCAAAGTCGATCAACTTAAAGCCGATTATAAAGGCAATGTGAATTCTTCATTTTTGCAGCCTTAAGGAGTTGTCATGAGCGTATTAGAAGCCAAACATATTCATCTGACTTTTCCTAAACAGCAAAAGCCAGTTTTACAAGACATTAACCTAACCATTGAAGAAGGTTCTTTAACCGTGATTTTAGGTGAGTCGGGTTGTGGCAAAACAACTTTGCTTAATATCTTGGCAGGGTTTCAAAAGCCGAGTTCTGGTGATGTGCTTGTAAATCATGAAGTCGTAACTGGACCAGATGTAACTCGTGCTGTTGTATTTCAGGATCACGCCTTACTCCCTTGGTTGAATGTTGCAGATAATGTTGGCTTCGCTTTGCAGTTAAAAGGTTTAAAGCGTGCAGAGATTGAGAAACAAGTGAGCGCAATTTTAAAAATTGTGGGTTTAAGTCACGTTGAAAAAGCCAATATCTGGGAGCTTTCCGGTGGTATGAAACAACGTGTTGGTATTGCTAGAGCTTTGATCAGTCACGCGCCGTTTATTTTATTAGATGAACCTTTCGCCGCATTAGATGCTTTTACGCGTGAAAACATGCAGCAGTTAGTGCTCGATTTATGGATTCAACAAAATAAAAGCTTCTTTTTAATTACTCATGACATTGAAGAAGCATTATTGCTCAGCAATCAGCTGGTACTAATGACAGCGCACCCGGGCAAAATTGTAGAAACTCTACATCTCGATTTTGCTAATCGATATCGTCAGGGCGAGTCTATTCGCTCAATTAAATCGGACCCTCAATTTATTCAGCTCAGAGAACAGCTGTTTGAAAGTTTAAGGGCACAAAAACAAAGCGGTAAGGAGGCGTTACCTACATGAACACTAAAGATAACGTCTATGAATATGACAAAGCAGAGCTAAAAATTAAGCCAGATGTGCAAACAGAAAAAGCTTCATTTTTATCGTCATTTTTTGAAAAGCACCACACTTTGGCAGTTAGCATAATCAGTGTAGGAAGTGTGGTTGCACTCTGGTTCCTCATTACTGCTTTGCATGTTGTACCTGAACTATTTTTACCGAGTCCACAGGCAGTATGGCAAAAATTTATATCGGTTAGCCAAGAAGGCTTTATGAAGGCAACTTTGTGGCAACACTTGGCAGCCAGTATCTCACGTGTATTTTTGGCTTTGATTGCAGCCGTAGTGATTGGTGTACCACTAGGTCTATGGATGGGGCTGAACAAATGGGTTCGCGCTGTTCTAGATCCTTTGGTTGAATTATTACGTCCAATTCCACCGTTAGCTTATTTGCCGTTACTCGTGATTTGGTTCGGTATTGGCGAAACCACAAAAGTACTTTTGATTTTCTTCTCGATTTTGGCGCCTGTGATTATTAGTAGTGCGCACGGTGTATTAAGCCATCAGTTGAATCGTGAACGTGCGGCATTGTCGTTAGGGGCAAGTCAGTCACAAGTCTTTTGGCATGTCATTTTACCAACGGCTTTACCTCATATTATTACCGGTATTCGTATTGGTCTTGGGGTGGGCTGGTCAACATTAGTTGCAGCAGAATTGGTTGCAGCGGACCGCGGTATTGGTTTTATGGTGCAATCGGCAGCGCAGTTCTTAATTACCGATACGGTGATTCTGGGCATTATTGTGATTGCGATTGTCGCAGTTAGTTTTGAGCTGTTTTTACGTTGGTTACAAAAACAGTTTTCTCCTTGGTATGGTCAGCAGTTGTAGTAAAGAAGATGAATACAGTAGTGGCAAACTTAAATATAGAAGTGATCAAGCCTACCATTGGCGCAATTATTCACGATATTGATTTGAATGCGTTAAATGAACAGACAACGCAACAAATCCAGCAGGCTTTGCTTGATCATCAGGTCATTTTTTTTCGAAAGCAACAATTAGCACCACAAGTACAAGCAGACTTGGCACGTAGTTTTGGCACCTTACATGTGCACCCGATTTATCCTTCAATTGAAGATGTACCTGAGGTGATGGTGCTCGACAGTTGGAAACAAGATTTGCGTGATAATGAACTTTGGCACACAGATGTGACTTTTAGTAAAACTCCACCTTTAGGTTGTGTGTTGCAAGCCATTAAAATTCCACCTGTAGGCGGCGATACATTATGGTCGAGCAACACAGCAGCTTTTAAAGGACTCCCGCTTGAGTTACAGCAAAAATTGCGTGGCTTAACTGCAACACACGATATTCGTAAGTCTTTTCCACTTGAACGTTTTGCCCATAACGAAGAAGAACGTGAAAAGCTTTTGCAAACCTTTAAGCGTAACCCGCCAGTGGTTCACCCAGTGGTGCGTACTCATCCGGTTACAGGTGAGCCTTTGTTGTTCGTAAGTGAGGGTTTTACCACACATATTAATGAGTTACCTGAACAAGAAAGTGAGCAATTACTTAATTTCTTGTTTGAACATGCGACCCAAGAGCAATTTCATTTACGCTGGAAATGGCAAGACGGTGACGTCGCGATTTGGGATAACCGTTGCACACAACATAAAGCATTATTTGATTATGGCGATGCCCATCGAATTATGCACCGCGCAACTATTAATGGTGATGTGCCATTTTATAAAGAAGAACAACAGCCAGAGTTAGCAGAGGCTTAATTCTTTTAATTATTCTTTGTTTCAATTCCAACTCTGAATTTTGAGCTGGAATTGAAACAATAACTCTTTAGCGCATTCCAAATCCTGACAATATGCCTGTGTAGTTCTTTACAGGAGGTGAAGCCCAATCACCAATTTTGCTGGTTTTTAAATTTAACTGGACTAACATTTCAGCTTGTTTAACGGCTGCTGCAACGCCGTCAATAACGATTACTCCCAACTCGTTTTGTAGCTTTAGACATAAATCACTCATACCTGCACAGCCCAAAACAATCGCATCGCTTTTATCTTCAACGAGCGCTTTTTTGCACTCATCTCGTATGGTCCGATAAGCGTCTGAGTTAGGAAGCTCCAACTCTTCAACTGCAATGTCACATGCCCGAACATTTTTGCAAAAGGGGTGAGCACCATAGCGATGAGCCAGATGCCAGCTCATATTCACTGTACGTTGTAAGGTGGTGATCACACTAAAACCAGTACTTACATAACTTGCAGTTCGCATAGCTGCTTCGGCAATCCCAATCACCGGTGCTGACGTCATTTCACGGGCAGCATAAAGCGCGGGATCACCAAAACAGGCAATGATATAGGCATCTACATTTAGCTGTTCACCTTGGCGGATTTCCTCTAACACACCTACGGCACTTAGTGCTTCATCATAATAACTTTCAATCGTTGCAGGGCCCATTTGAGGACTCACAGCAATAATTTGAGTACCAGAACCTGCAACTATATTTGCTGATGCTGCAATTTTGTCTGTCATGCTTTGAGTAGTATTGGGATTAATAATTTTAATTTTCATTGTACTTTTACCTTAGTCATTGCTGATTTAGCATGGCTAAGCGGTTGGTTAAGAAATCGGTAAATAACAAAACCAAATCCCATACCAATAAACCATGTGAAATTAGCTAGCCCCGATAGTTGTGGTAAAAGTACGCAGAGAATAGGAATTAATGAAGCTGGAATTAAGGCATAAAAAGCAGAGTGGTTATAACCATTTTTGTACCAATACGAGCCTTGAGTATCTAAAGTATATAAATCATCTACCACGATTTTCTGTTTTTTAACGAGGTAAAAATCGGCGAGCAATACACCAAAAAGTGGACCGATAAATGCACCTAAAATATCAATGGTGTAATGGATCACTTGAGGGTTATTGAACAAATTCCATGGGGTAATGAAAATTGAACCTACTGCTGCAATCATTCCACCCATACGCCAGCTAATTTTGCTTGGTGAAACATTAGAAAAATCAAAGGCAGGTGAGACAAAGTTCGCAACAATATTAATCCCAATGGTAGCAATCATTAAGGTCAAACTACCTAAAATGACTACAAATGTATTATCAAGTTTTCCAACCATCTCGACAGGGTCGGTAATGAGCTTGCCATATACTGGAAGCGTTGCCGCAATACACACCACAGTAAGTAACGAAAAGCCTAAGAAGTTAATCGGTAGTCCAAGAAAGTTCCCCATTTTAATGGCATTAAAACTTTTGCCATAACGAGAAAAGTCACCAAAGTTCAGCATAGGCCCTGAAAAATATGAAACAACAAGCGCAATAGCACCAATCATGACTGGTACAACCGCAAACCCGTCGTATTGAACACCACTCAAGTTTAAATCAATATTTTGCCAACCAGCTTTCCAAATGAGCCATACTGCCATCGCAAACATTACAACGTAGACAGCCGGACCCGCCCAGTCAATGAACTTACGAATACTGTCCATGCCAGACCAGAAAACAATCGCTTGCAGTAGCCAAAGCAGCATGAAGCCAACCCATCCTAAATAGGAAAGCCCGAGAAAGCCGTAAGTTGAAGCATCGGCATAAGCTGTCCATTCTGGAAAGAATTTTAAAATGACCAATAAGAAAGCACTTGAGGCCAGATAGGTTTGAATGCCATACCAAGCCACAGCAATAAGACCGCGGATAACAGCAGGAATATTTGCACCAAGCACACCGAAAGTGGCACGGCAAATCACAGGATAGGGTGTACCAGTTTGTTGGCTAGACTTAGCAATCAGATTTGTAAAAAACTGAACAATTGCAATGCCGATCAGTAAAGATAGAAGTACCTGCCAGCTATTTAGCCCTAGTGCAAAAAGGCTTCCAGCCATAACATAACCGCCGACACTATGAACATCAGACATCCAGAAGGCAAAAATATTATAAGCACCCCAAGTTTGCTTTTTTAAAGGAGCTAAGTCTTGATTTGTTAGCTTTGCATCATAAGAAGGTTTAATTATTGCTTCGGTATTATTCATCTTGAACACTCACTTCCCTATGTTGGGCGGGCACGTTCTTCAGCAGCTTGAAATACTGACTAAAAGAATGAAATTAAAATTGTGCACAATGTTTTATTTAGATTGTGCACAATTCATTGAGCAAAAGTTATGCCAAACTTGAGATGTAGTATTGATGAGTGATTTAGCTTGATACGATTTCGGGATATGAATAGACAAATTTATAAACTGAGACGTGCTTAATTTTTTATAAAAAGTAAATAAATTTAGGTGTATAAGTAGATATTTAGAGATCTAATATTGAATTATTCAGCTCAGTATAGATATTGTGAAAGTTAGAGAAATATTTCCAAATGCTTAAGTTAAACTTACACTATTCAAAATAGATAAAGTTCTAAAAAGAGGAGACGTTAATAAAAATGGAGAAATCAATGTCATCGAGTGCACCAAAAAAAGCCGTAGAAATGAGCAATGATGAAATTGATGACCATATATATAACGCTATTGTAGATGCTATTTTAAATCGACAACTTGCCCCTGGTGCACGTTTAGTTGAAGCACCTTTATGTGAAGCTTTCGGTGTAACACGAGGCGTGTTAAGACGTGTTTTTGTCAAACTTGCCCATGATAAGGTTATTGAAATTCAGCCCAATCGTGGGGCACTCATCGCAAAACATAGTGCTCATGAAACAAAAGAGGTCTTTGAAGCGCGCAGCATGCTTGAAATTGCCACTGTAAAAAAGCTGGCTCAAAAGTCTCATCACTTAGATTTTAGTGAGCTTCGAGGCTTGGTCGATCAAGAGTCTAAAGAGCGTTTAGCTGGAAATTGGGCTGAGTGGATTAAGCTATCAGGTCAATTTCATTTAAAGCTGATTGAAGCTAATCAAAATTCGATCATGTCCAGTTATTTGCAGACGCTTATTGCGAGAACTTCGTTATTAATTGGATTGTATGAGATTCCAAAACATAATAACTGTTCGGCAGATGAACACCGTGCAATTTTAGAAGCCATTGAACAAGGCGATGAAAAGCGCGCAACTCAATTGATGGAAGAGCATTTAGAACACTACGCAACTACATTTATTGAAGAAAACAGCACAGTGTCTGCAGAGCAAAATTTATTAAATTTATTTAAAAATAAGAAGATTGAAATGCCTCAAACTAACTAAAAATCATGGGCCAATTCCTATGGAAAAGGCCCAGATTGGTTATTTTATGGGAATGATTTGACGTGTTAAAAAATCAATAAATAGTTTTACTTTCTTCGATAAAATCTTACGGTTTGGCCATGTCACATATAAGTGAAGTGGCTGACTAGTGTAATCCTCTAAACACTTCTGTAATTTACCTTCTTTGTAGTAAGGCTCTGCAATAAACTCTGGAAGAAAAACAATACCGTGATTCTTTAGACACATATCTAATAATAATTCACCATTATTACAGGTCATCACAGGGAAGCAATTAAAAGACACTTCTTTGTGATCTTTTTGAAAAATCAATTTTTTATGTCGGCTATCTTGATAGTAAATCAGAAACTTATGTTCTTTAAGTTCTTCTAATGAGCCTGGTAATCCATGCTGATTAAAATACTCAGGCGTTGCATATAAATATCGTTGATAGGTATTCAAAATTTTACTATTTGCCAAATTTGGAGGAGAACCATCAACACGGATTGTTAAATCAAATTTATTATTATTCGTGTCTAATAGCTGATCAGTCATGAATAAATCAATTTTAATGCTGGGATATTTCTCTATAAAGTCTGAAATAATATGTTGAAGAAAAATATTGCTAAAAGACATTGGTGTATTAAGCTTGAGTTCGCCTTCAGGGTACTGCTGATTGTAGCTAATTTCATATGCAGCCCATTCAAACTCACTTAAAATGACTTTGCTATGTTGATAAAATTTTTCCCCACAAGAGGTCAGGTTCATCTGTCTTGTTGTTCTGGTTAATAGTGTAGTTCTAAGGTCATTTTCAAGGTAGCAAACACGTTTGGCCACTAAGTCACGAGAGATGTCGAGTGCTCTGGCTGCGCTACTAAAATTCCCATGTTCTACGACACTTACAAAAGTGGAAATACAGTCTAATCGATCCATGGATAAGCGAAAGGTAAAAAATATATATCAATGATTAAACTATAAAAATTAAAAAGCAATCATTGTTTTGATTGTATTCGTACAGCATACAGATTCGAGCTGATTTGCTGTCTATGTTTTTACATTTTTATCTGTTTTGATAATAAGCAGAAGGCAGTTTTAAAAGCCTCAATTAAGGAATAATGGAGTTTACCCATGAATAAATCACTTTTAGAACAACTATCAGCAACGAATTGTCAGGTTATTTTTATTGATCATCAGCCACAAATGGCTTTTGGGGTACAGTCAATAGATCGCCAAGTATTAAAAAATAATACGGTCGGGTTAGCAAAAGCAGCTAAAACATTCAATATTCCTGTCACTATTACCACGGTTGAAACTGAAAGCTTCTCTGGTCATACCTATCCAGAACTTTTAGACGTATTTCCAGATGCTCCATTACTAGAACGTACTTCAATGAATTCATGGGATGACCAAAAAGTACGTGATTCACTTGCAAAAAATAATCGTAAAAAAGTAATCGTTTCAGGTTTGTGGACTGAAGTGTGCAATAACACCTTTGCTTTTGGTGCCATGCTTGAAGGTGATTATGAAATTTATATGGTCGCAGATGCCTCTGGTGGTACATCGAAAGAAGCACATGACTATGCCATGCAACGTATGATTCAAGCAGGTGTTGTTCCAGTAACTTGGCAACAAGTATTACTTGAGTGGCAACGTGATTGGGCAAATCGCGATACTTATGATGCAGTCATGGCAATTGTACGCGAACATTCAGGGGCTTACGGTATGGGTGTGGACTATGCTTATACCATGGTACATAAGGCACCTGAACGTACAACTTCAAAACACGAAGTACTTGCACCAGTTCCTGCAAAATAAGAAATAGTTGAGTTAAGGGTATTTCGATATTTAAGTTGATTTATTCGATTTTTGACTATATTGGATAAGCGGAAAAGCCATCTGCAACTGTTCGAGGCAGGACAAAATCTGAAAAAGATTGTAATTGAACGAGTTTTGCAGATCTTGCGCTGCCTTAATGGCAGCTCAGGTTTTGGTTACTTTTCCCGAAAGAAAAGTAACAGAATTAACTCCTCTTATTGGATGTAAAACGGTCAGACTCCGTCGTGTAAAATCAAAAAAGAATAATGAAATATATTTGTTGCTATACCTTTATTTTTTAAAACAATAATTCACAAGAATGGAGTTCAGAATGACCGAAATAAACCTCATACTCAAAAACGGTAAAATCACAACACTAGATCCTCAGAACCCCGAAGTACAAGCAATTGCGATTGCAGATGGTAAAATTCTCCGCACGGGTACAAATGATGAGATCATGAAGCTCGTAACACCAACAAGTAAAGTTGTAGACCTAAATGGTCGTCGTGTTATACCGGGGCTAAATGACAGTCATTTGCATATTATTCGCGGTGGTCTCAATTACAATATGGAGCTGCGCTGGGAAGGTGTGCCATCCGTTGCAGATGCATTACGCTTACTCAAAGAACAAGCAGACAATACTCCAGCTCCACAATGGGTTCGTGTAGTAGGTGGATGGACTGAATTCCAGTTTGCCGAAAAGCGTTTACCGACTTTAGAAGAAATTAATAAAGCTGCGCCAGATACTCCTGTATTCGTTTTACATCTATATGCCAGTGCAATGCTCAACCGAGCTGCGCTTGATGTATTAGGCTTTAACAAAGACACGCCAGACCCGCCGGGTGGCAAGATTGTAAGAGATGAAAAAGGTGAGCCAACAGGACTGTTGCTCGCAACGCCATCCGCTATGATTTTGTATTCAACCTTAGGTAAAGCACCGAAATTGCCAGTTGAAGATCAAGTCAATTCAACGCGTCATTTCATGCGTGAGCTGAACCGATTAGGCATTACTTCTGCAATTGATGCGGGCGGTGGCGGTCAAAACTACCCTGAAGATTATGATGTGATTAAGCAATTACACGACCAAAATCAAATGACCGTACGTATTGCTTATAACCTATTTGCTCAGAAGGCAGGCCAAGAGCTTGATGATTATCGCCGCTGGACAGAAATGACATTTCCGGGCGATGGTGATGAACTATTTAGAATGAATGGAGCCGGTGAGAATTTGACGTGGTCTGCGGGTGACTTTGAAGATTTTTATGAGCCACGTCCAGATTTACCAGAAAAAATGGAAGGTGAACTCGAAGCCATTGTAGAGCACTTGGCTGAAAAGAAATGGCCATTCCGTATTCATGCAACCTATGATGAAAGCATTAGTCGGTTACTCAATGTATTTGAGCGAGTAAATGCTAAACAGCCATTTGCGACCCGATTTATTATTGACCATGCCGAAACTGTATCTGAGCGCAATATCGAGCGTATTGGTGCGTTGGGTGGCGGTATTGCCATTCAACACCGTATGGCATATCAAGGTGAAATTTTCGTAAGACGTTATGGTGCCGAAGCCGCTCAGGCAACGCCACCAGTTAAAAAAATGTTAGAACTCGGTGTTCCTGTGGGTGCCGGGACAGATGCGACTCGTGTTGCGTCTTATAACCCTTGGGTGTGTTTGTATTGGCTGACTACAGGTAAAACAGTGGGTGGCTTACCGCTCTATGATGAAAAAAATCTATTAGACCGTCAAACAGCCCTAAAACTCTGGACTAAAGGTTCGGCATGGTTTTCGGGTGAAAAAGATATCAAAGGTTCACTCACAGCAGGAGAACTTGCTGACTTGGTTGTTCTGTCCGATGACTACTTTAAAGTTGAAGCAGAAGATATTCAGTGGATTGAGTCTGTACTCACTGTTTTGGGCGGAAAAGTGGTGTACGCAGCGGCAGAGTTTAAGCAAGATGATCCGCCGTTACCACCAGCATCTCCAACATGGTCGCCGGTAAAACGCTTTGGTGGTCAGTGGCGTTTATCTGAAAACCGTAATGCGCCTTCCAATGAGTCACTACAGTCACAAAGTGCATTGTGTGCATGTGCTAGCAGCTGTGGCATGCATGGACACAGCCACGCTTGGATGCTTGATGTTCCTGTAAACAATAAAGACAAAAAGTCTTTCTGGGGCGCACTAGGGTGCTCGTGTTTTGCATTTTAAATAAAACAGTATGGGAACCTGCCGCTTTAAATGGCTTGGTTTTCTAAGGTATGTACCATGAAAATGTACTTATTATCTTTGGCTGTAGGGTTGCTTGTTGGTGTCTTATATTATGTTTTAAATGTGAAGTCACCAGCTCCACCTCTTGTTGCATTAGTTGGTTTATTGGGCATGGTAATAGGAGAGCAGCTGCTTCCTTTTATTAAATCCTATTTTTAATCCGTTTCATTTATAAAAAGCTAAATGGTGCCATGCCATTTAGCTTTTTATATTGGTAAGTGTCTTCAATTACTTTATACGATGACCTTGCTCATCAATAATCACTTCACCATCTTCTTTTGCAAAATAGCCTAAGCTTTTTGAATCTAAAATATCCAATACAACCTCAGAAGGGCGGCAAAGTCGTGTACCTTTTGATGTAACCACAAATGGACGATTAATTAAAATTGGATACTGCACCATAAAGTCAATTAACTGTTCATCGGTCCAATGGTCTTGTTCTAACTCTAATTCTTTATAGGGATCAACATTTTTACGAATGGCTTCCCGTACAGTTAAGTTTGAATCTTGAATGAGTTGGATTAGTTCATCTTTACTTGGAGGTGTTTGTAAATATTCAATAACAATAGGCTCAAACCCGGCATGACGAATAAGCGCCAATGTATTTCGTGAAGTTCCACAAGCAGGGTTATGATAGATTTTCAATTGATCGCTCATGATAAATTGATCTTCAAATTAAGTTATTGCATTTATATATGGATATCCGTATATTTGCAATATCGAATATACTCTGTTGAAGATATGATCAACCAAGTCGATTTCTTTAAATGTCTATCTGACCAAACTCGGTTAAACATTTTTAAATTAGTTCTAAACAAACAAAATATTTGTGTTTGTGAGCTAACAGAGCAGCTTGAGTTGAGCCAACCGAAAATTTCTCGACACTTAGCCTTACTAAGAACTCATGGCGTATTACTGGATGAAAGAAAAGGACAGTGGGTTTATTACAGCTTAAATCCTGATTTACCTATATGGGCTTTAGATATTTTAAAGGTGATAGAAAATGACGAGATTGAGACAAGGGTAAAACAACAAGATCAGCCTTCTATCACTACAACGTGCTGTGATTAATCTTTCTAGATTTTTGTCTTAAAAATTCGGATTTTCTTAGCATAAATGTATTAGTCATTTGTGTGTATTGAGCAAAATTAATCAATTCTTTCTTCGAGTAAAACATGACCAAACAAGGGCTTTCCTTTTTAGATCGAAACCTGACGCTGTGGATTTTTATTGCAATGGCTTTAGGTTTAGCTATTGGAGTTTTCTTTCCTCAGGCATCTGTGTCTTTAAATAAGTTAAGTGTAGATAACGTTAATATTCCAATTGCGATTGGTTTGATCTTAATGATGTATCCGCCATTGGCAAAAGTGGACTATGCAGCTTTGCCGGAAGTATTTAAAGATAAAAAGACCTTAACTTTATCATTGGTACAAAATTGGATTATTGCTCCAGTTTTAATGTTTATTCTTGCAATTGTTTTTTTGCATAACTATCCAGAGTATATGACAGGTCTTATTTTAATTGGCTTAGCACGTTGTATTGCAATGGTATTGGTCTGGAATGGCTTAGCGTGCGGTGATAACCAATATGTTGCAGCTTTGGTTGCCTTTAACAGTATTTTCCAAATCTTATTCTTTAGTAGCTACGCATGGCTTTTCTTAACCTTTTTACCACCGTATTTTGGTGTGGCAGGGCAAGTGATTGATGTCAATTTCTGGACCATTACCCATGCTGTTTTAGTGTATTTGGGTATTCCATTTTTAATGGGATTCATAACTCGTTTGATTTTAGTTAAATTAAAAGGCTTGGAGTGGTATCAAACCAAATTTTTACCAAAAATTAGTCCATTAAGTTTAATCGCATTACTTTTTACCATTGTGGCGATGTTTAGTCTAAAAGGTGGAGATGTAGTGAGTTTACCTTTAGATGTATTACGTATTGCGATTCCACTGACGATTTACTTTGTCGTAATGTTCTTTATCAGTTTCTTTATGAGTAAACGGATGGGGAATAACTACCCACGTACCACTGCTATTTCATTTACCGCAGCGGGAAACAACTTTGAGTTGGCTTTAGCCGTAGCCATTGCAACTTTTGGTTTGGCATCACCAGTTGCTTTTACTACAGTGATCGGGCCATTGGTTGAAGTACCAGTGTTGATCTCACTGGTTTCGGTTTCGCTTTGGTTAAAGAAAAAGTATTACTCTTAAAAAATCGCAAAATTTATTTGAACTATTTTCTAAAGATCGCTAAAAAAGTGCCTTTATATAGGCACTTTTTATTGTCTGGCTTTTAAACTTAGGTCATTGTCGGTAAAAGTTTTTGCATGAGTTCAATGAAGTTTGAAACTTTAGCTGAGTTTTTTTTTTCTCTAGTAATCAAGTAAATAGGCGCATTTAGTTTTATCGAATCATCAAACTCGCGATAGACGATTTCATGGTCCCAAAAGTTATGCATTGATGCGGGTACAATACTAATTCCAATACCAGCAGCCACTAAATTGAGCGTCGCAGTAGGGCGCGGAGCTTCTTGAATAATGCGTGGACTAAATCCTGCTTGATAGCAGCTATATAAAATATTGTCATATAAGCCTTGCCCTGAAGAGCGACGGTATAAAACAAAATTTTCCTCTGACAAGTTACTTAAACTAATTTTTTTCTTCTGTGTAAGCGGATGACCGATAGGTAGGGCCACCACCATGGGTTCATCTAATATATGAAGATGCTTCAAACCAATATCTCGGCTAATCGGCGCTCTTAAAAAAGCAATATCAAGTTTTTCTGAAATTAACCAGTCCAGTTGCTTTTGACTACCTGCTTCTTCAAGTTTAGTTTGTACAGCAGGGTACATTTCCCGATACGAACGTAATACAAGTGAAATGAGCGGATGTAAACCTGCGGAACTTGTAAAACCAATATTAAGCTGTCCAGTTTTACCTTGGCTAACGTCTTGGACCAATTTGGTAATATGACGAGCATGCTCTAATAAAAGTTGTGCTTCTTTAAATAGTGCTAAACCTGCTTCTGTCGGTTCAATCCCGCGCGGTTGACGAATAAGTAACTGTGTACCGAGTTCTTCTTCAAGTTTTTTGAGTAAACGCGTTAGAGGCGGCTGTTGGATAAACAATCGGTTTGCTGCATGCGTAATGTTTCTTTCTTCAACCACTACAACAAAGGCATGAAGCTTATGTAAATCGAGCATAGAAATACCTTTAGGGTATGGTTAACGAAAATAAAAGCATTTGTAGATATACCACAAAAGTATCATTCTATCTTGGTCAGATAAAGTGAAAAGTAACGAAAATGAACCATGTTGAGATTGCCGTGCAGAAGGAGAGTGTACCTACCTGCACAGAGTTATTTTTAGGTTTTTTAACATTAGGTTTAATGGGATTTGGTGGTGTTTTGCCTTTAGCCCGCAAAGTTATTGTAGAGCAAAGGCAATGGCTAAGTCCTGAAAAGTTCACCGAGTTACTTGGTTTGTGCCAATTTTTACCGGGCGGCAATATTATTAATTTATCTGTTGCGATTGGTATGGAGTTTCGCGGTGTCCGTGGAGCAGTGAGCTCACTTATTGGTTTGATTCTTGCACCTACCGTAATTGTTGTACTTTTACATTATGTTTATGAACAGTTCCAAGATAACTTGATGGTTAAGCATCTTTTCGAAGGTTTAGGGGCAGCAGCAGCTGGGCTTTTGGTTGCAACTGGATTGAAAATGATTAAGCCTTTATTACGTAATCCAATAGCGATGTGTGTTGTCGTAGCTGCAATTGTCAGTATTGCTTTTCTAAAAGTTCCCTTACTTTTGACTATGTTGATTTTATTGGCACTTTATTCATCTATTATTTGGAGACGTGTGTAATGGGCGCAGTTCTACTTGCTTTAGCGATCATTTTTACTCAGTTGTCTCTCATTGCATTTGGTGGCGGGAATACAATTTTACCTGAAATGCAACGCCAAGTAGTCGACATTCATCATTGGATGACGGCACAAGAATTTAGTGCATTGTTTGCTATGGCTCAAGCAGCTCCTGGGCCAAACATGATGATTGTACCGTTGGTAGGGTGGCACGTAGCGGGATTGTCAGGTTTACTTGTAGCTTCTACCGCTAAATTTTTACCGTCATCTCTTATTACTGTATTTGTAATGAGAGGCTGGTCTAAGTTCAAAGACAAAAAATGGCGCCGTGTTTTACAGCTTGCTTTACAACCTGTTACTGTGGGGACTGTGCTTGCCAGTGCTTGGATTATTTCTGAGGCGGCAGCAATAAATACTTTACTTATCATTATGGTAGTCATTGCGACTTTATTATCTTTAATTAAAAAAGTTCATCCCTTGCATGTTTTGATTGCTGGGGCTGTATTTGGTGTCGTGTTGCTCTAGTTGACCAGTTTGCCGATCTGCGCTGGGATAAGTTCAGGTTGGCTTTTTTTGATTTGAAGTAAGTAATAATAAAATCTAAAAAACCGATCAAATACATAAAAACATACTGTTTTACCTATTCATTGTTTTCACGTACTATGCATCTATTGAAAGAATTTGGATGCATTGGAGTAAAAACAGATGTTAGATCAAAACATTAAAACTCAATTAAAAGCTTACCTAGAACGTTTAGAAAGTCCAATCGAATTAGTTGCTGCTTTGGATGAATCAGATAAAGCTGCCCAAATTAAAGAATTAGTAACTGAAATCGCTGAGCTTTCTGACAAGGTAACAGCCCGTTTTGACGGTAACAATACACGTCGTCCAAGCTTTGGTGTGGCTAAAGCAGGTGAACAGCCTCGTGTGTTCTTTGCAGGCTTACCAATGGGACATGAGTTTACATCTTTGATCTTGGCTCTGTTACAAGTGTCTGGCTATGCACCTAAAGTGTCAAATGAAGTGCTTAACCAGATTAAAGGTTTAAACCTCAAAGCTAACTTTGATGTATTCGTATCACTTAGCTGTCATAACTGTCCGGACGTGGTACAGGCGCTTAACCTGATTGCCATTTATAACCCGAACACTACGGCAACCATGATTGATGGTGCTTTCTTCCAAGACGAAGTGGAACAACGCAAAATCATGGCTGTGCCAATGGTATTCCAGGACAATGAACACATTGGTCAAGGTCGTATGACGCTTGAAGAGATCGTGGCAAAGCTTGACACCAACTCGGCGGAAAAAGATGCAGCAGCACTTAATGCCAAAGATGCGTTTGATGTATTGGTGATTGGCGGTGGACCTGCAGGTGCAACAGCAGCCATCTATGCAGCACGTAAAGGTATTAACACCGGTATTGTAGCTGAACGCTTTGGTGGTCAGGTCATGGATACCATGGACATTGAAAACTTCACTTCTGTGCAAAAGACTCAAGGTCCTAAGTTTGCAGCCGAGATGGAAGCACACGTTCGTGAATACGATGTTGATATCATGAACCTGCAACGTGTCAGCAAAATCACTGGTGCAAACCAAACAGCAAATGGTCTGGTTGAAGTTGAACTTGAAAACGGTGCAAAACTTGAATCGAAAACTGTGATCCTTTCTACAGGTGCACGTTGGAGAGAAATGAATGTACCGGGTGAAGCTGAATACCGTACCCGTGGTGTAGCGTACTGCCCACACTGTGATGGTCCATTGTTCAAAGGTAAACGTGTTGCAGTGATTGGTGGTGGTAACTCAGGTGTGGAAGCGGCAATTGACCTTGCAGGTATTGTTGAGCATGTAACTCTGGTTGAGTTTGATACTAAACTTCGTGCAGACCAAGTCTTGCAAAACAAGTTAAACAGCTTGCCAAACACCACAGTAATTATGAATGCGTTAAGCACCGAAGTATTGGGTGATGGTTCACAAGTAACCGGTCTTAAATATAAAGCCCGTGCGACTGATGAAGAGCATGTGGTCGAGCTTGCAGGAATCTTTGTACAGATTGGTTTATTACCAAACACTGACTTCTTGAAAGAAAGTGAAGTTGAGTTAACTAATCGTGGCGAGATTATTGTCAACGACCGCAATGAAACCAATGTGAAAGGTGTATTCGCTGCAGGTGACTGTACAACTGTACCTTACAAACAAATCATTATTGCTACAGGTGAAGGCGCTAAAGCATCACTCTCTGCGTTTGATTACATCATCCGTTCTGGGCAATAAAATCTAACCTAAAACAAAAGAGCCAAAGGATCACCTTTGGCTCTTTTTTATTTTTTATGGTTTATACAAACCATGTTCAACTAAATGCTCTCGTAAAATACGGCGTAGCTCTAGTACAGCTTGAGGTGTTAACTGAATAGAGTGTCCACCCGGAAGTACTTTCTCAGACTTTGCACCATCTAAGTGAGCGCTCTTATAAGGAACAATACCATCGGTAATGACATTTGGATCATCGCTTTTAGTAATGTTACCCATAATTGAATGGAAGACTAAGCCTTGGTGTGGATTAATATTTTCAGTGAGTTCCATAAACTTAGATTGATGGCTTAAGTCACTTGGTCCATTTTGAATCAGACCATTATCAATGTTATTCAAGAAATCTTTAACATCTAGGTTTTCAGTGGTTAGTGATGTCGCTACAGCAGATAAAAAAGCTCCCGGCAAACGAATAATTTTACGAGCAGCTAAAGTAAACCATCGATCTGCATAATCTGTACCTCTGTGAGGTGATGCTAAGAAAATTGCGCGATCAAAGTTAGCAATTGAATGCATTTGCAATCGTTCAGTCACCATAGGATGTTTTTTGAAGCGGTTCTGTTGACGTACAGTCATTAGCTTCAAAGCTGGTTGAGTAATATCACCATCACTGACCAGTAAACGGCTAATAATACCTCCCATACTATGTCCCACAAGCACGGCATCATGTGCAGCAGGGTCACTTGGGTTTAACGAACCGAACGCTTGTTTTAATAGTGCATAAATTTGGAATCGACTTTCTAAGATTGGCATATTGGTCGAGTAGAAAACTTGCCAAACCTGATAGTTATCTCTTAAAACTGTATCGCCCATCACATCGTTAGTAAGAGCAATCCATGCCTCGGGGCTACTTGCCAAACCATGTACCAACACAATAATTTTTTTGTTTGGATTATAAGGTTCGAGCATATATAGATGCGGCATGGTTAAATGCTGATCACGATCAATCAGGCTTAAATAAGCGGCTACACCTAAGTTATTTTCAGCTAACCATAAACCATAAGGAGCCGAGAAGTTGGCAGCTAAAGGGTATTGCTTACCAGCGACATTAATATTATCTGTTCGATAAGGATCATAAACCCGAATTACAAATTCTGGATCATTAATAATTTCTTCAACAGTTTTGGCTTTTTTAGGTTCGGCAACAATAGTTGCTGCTAAATAACGTGCATGGTGAATATTCGGATTCACACCATTTTTATAGCTGTAATTGAGGGGATCTAAAATGTATTCATTAATATCTTCTTTTTCTGAACTTGGGAAAACAGCCACAAATTCGGAACCGAAACCATCACGACGGTTGATTGTTCTTAAACCAGAGAAATTTAAGTTATAACTTGAAATTAATTTTTCTAACTTTTGACCAGTTAACTGTCTATGAAACTCAAAGTCAATTGAGTAGACACTCTTACCAATATGGATTTGTGGTTCTACCACATTTTTTTTAGGGTATCTTAGATCATAAATACTCACCATTTTAGCAATGGCTTGATTATAAAAGTCCCGTATTTGAACTTGCCTATTATCAAAAATACGATCGGTCGGCTGACGTTTTGTTGAAAATAAGTAGGCATAACTATAACGAATGCTCTTATCGAGTAAGCTCAATTGTTGGTCTAAGCAATCGTCATATTTGTTCTGAATTGCTTTTTGTTCATCAGAGGCTTTGTGCTTAGTGAACCGACTAATTTTACACTCGGAAGAATCTGATAAAGCCATCGCTTTTGCCAGATACATTTCACTCGCGGCAGATAAAAGCTGTTCATCTAAAATTTGTGGAAGATTTTTAAGCTGATTAACACAGGTATCAGGGGAATCTGTACAAGTTTTGGCTTCTTGTCCTGACATAGACAAAACGTTAAGACTTGCTTCACTCAATTTATCTTGGGTAAGAATACTATTACGTTCGTTTGCAATAGTGACGTTGAGGGCCTGTTGCTTAACATTTACCACCTGACATCCACTCAGAATTGAACCGAGGAGTATGACCGTGAAGAGCGCTGAGTTTCTTTTTCTAACAAACATTATGGTCAAATATGTGGATCAGTAATATGCAGATCATACAAATTTTAAAGTATTTTTCAATTGATCAAATATAAAAAAGGGCTGTCAAATCAGCCCTTTTTAGTAAGTTTATACTCTTATTTTTTTGCTGGTGCAGTTGGAGTAGCTGGTGCCATAGCAGGGTTTGTTAAAACTTGCCATACATTCCAACGACCTTGTTTTTCAATTTCTTGAATCAAACGATCTGCAACTTCAGCTTCGTCAGGATATTTAACCTTGTAGTTTTTTAAGGTCTGAATCGCGTTTTTCTTTTGTTCCATTGCAATATAGTTGTTTGCAGCAGCTAAATATGCTTCTTGAACATCACCTTTAATGGCTTTGTCTAAGTATGGAATAGCTTCACGTTGACCACCACCTTCAGACAAACCAAAACCAAACCAGAAATTAGTTTCTGGATCATCTGGGCTAATTTTTAAAAGTCTTTGTGCATATTCTAAAGATCTAGTGGTATGGGCAGTACCTAAATCAAGGTTACGAGCAAGTACACTTGCTTTAAATGCTCGAATTAAAATATCAAATGAAGCATTTGGATTAGCGGCTAAAGTATCTAAACGCTGAGTTACTTCTTTGAGTTTGCTCTCAAAACCTTTACGTTCTTGGCGATCAGTAAAGCGAGGCGGGTAGTGACGAGCTTTACCTTCAACAAGCTGTAAGAAGTCATCAATTTCAGTCACGTCAATTTCATTATCGCCAGCTAAAACTGCATACTTCATCGAACGTTGTGAATTATTGATGGTAGGTACAATCAGTTTATTTGTATCTAATGTAAGCGATTTAGTTGGATCGTCCTGACGAGTGACTACCATTTTAGTTACAGGCTGTGCTGCGGCATCTTTTAAAGCAACTTCAAAGGCAGGTGGAGCATCATAATTAAATGGATTTAACGCATAAAATGGAGGAGTAAGCTCTGGTTCCTTGAAAACAAAAGGTTCGATTTTTTGTTCTTTTACAGGTGCCATTGTACACGCTGTTAAACTAGAAGTTGCAAGGATTAAATACGCCAATGGCTTAAAATTCATAGGATCTTCCGTTCATTTTAGTAAAGTCAGATTTGGTACAGCTAAGTCTAGGAAAAGCTAAACCCACATGCAAGGGTAAGCGTGTTACATTATGAATCAAGAATATTACGTTTTTGATGTCTTGTTTTGTGCACCGCATTCACGACGAACTTCTTCAAGAATTTTTAGCTCTTCATCACTAAAAGGCTGTTCATCTTGGCTTTCTTTTTTGAAAGTGGGGTCAAGTTCGGATAAGCGTTGGCACAAATTATTCATACGCGTTTCATTGTGCTGAATACGGTCAAGTAAAACTCGCATTCCTTCTAAAATTGGGTCAGATTGATCAGCAGTAGTCGCATACGGAGCAAAACCAATACTCTGCGCATAATCACGGCGGCGCTCTTCATCTTTATCTTTAGTTTTGTCGGCATCTTTATAAATATAGCGAGCAGGGTTTCCAACTGCTGTTACACCAGCGGGTACCGCTTTTGTCACCACTGCATTTGAACCGACTTTAGCACCTTTACCAACTGTAAACGGTCCTAATATTTTCGCACCGGCACCTACAACTACACCATCTTCTAAAGTTGGGTGACGCTTACCTTTATTCCAAGTCGTACCACCTAAGGTAACACCGTGGTATAGCGTTACATCGTCACCAATTTCAGCAGTTTCACCAATCACAACACCCATACCATGATCGATAAAGAAGCGTTTGCCGATTTTAGCACCGGGATGAATTTCAATACCGGTTGCAAAACGGCTAAATGACGAAACAAAACGGGCAGTACCTTTGCAATCTTTTTTCCACAATTCGTGTGCAAGTCTATGCAAAAGTAAAGCGTGTATACCTGGGTAAGTGGTAAGTACTTCGAGTGTATTTCGTGCAGCAGGATCTCGCGCGAATACAGCCTGTATATCTTCTTTAAGCTGTTTAAGCATTGGATTGATCCTCCTTGTCCGATGATGCTTTTTTCCATTTGCCGCTTGTGAGGGCTTGAACACGACTAAAAATACCGCGAAGTAAATGATATTCCATACGATCTAATTGTATACGACCAAATAAACGACGCAAGCGTAAAGGTAATAAACGTGGATTTTCTGGATCTAAAAATTCAATTTCAGTGAGCATTTTTTCCAAATGAGGATAGAACTCTTCCATTTGCTGCTGAGTGACTAAAGGCTCATCCCACTGCATGCTTTGACCTTGAGCAAGTGGCATTTGCCCATCATCAGAAACTGATTCTTTTTGCTCTAATACCGACATGCGAAGTTCATAACATACGACTTGAATCGCTTGAGCAACGTTAAGTACACCATAGTCTGAGTTTACAGGAATAGTAAGGTGATAGTTTGCTAATGCCAACTCTTCATTGGTTAAACCGCGGTCTTCACGTCCAAAAACGATCGCAATCTGTTGACCTTGTGAAGCTGCCTTAATTGCTTCTTTTGAAGCAGGGCGCACGTCAAGCAAAGGCCATGGAATAGTACGACTTCGCGCACTCGTTCCAAAAACTAAATGACAGTCTTTAATGGCGTCTTCGAGTGTTTCAACAATTTCAACTTGTTCTAATAAATCTTGTGCACCAGCAGCAAGCGCCTGAATATCTGGATGTGGATAGGTTTTTGGTGAAACCAGAACTAACTTACTCAAGCCCATTGTTTTCATTGCGCGTAAAGCACTGCCAATATTAGCTGGTAAAGTGGTATTGACCATGACAATACGCACTTGTGCTAATTGTTTTGACACGGCGGTGTCGTCAAACAAACTCATAAGATTTCCAGAAATTACGAATATTGAGAAACTTCGCTTTGGTATGAATCCAACGCATCATCAATAGTCATGTCCACAGGAGGTGAGGCAACAGGTTGTGGACGAACAGGTTCTGCTGCTTTAGCTGCCTTAGATTTTACCTGATATTCAATATGAATATTATCTTTACCAAAGTAATCTCTTAGTTTGGCAAGTAGTTCATCTAAAGGTGCGACTTTCCACTGCGGCCCAAGCTGAAGCTCAGCCTGAGCATAGGATTGGTCAATCTGTAAATGTATTGCAATATGCTGATGCATATCAACATTACAATAAGGCAATAAGATATTTTGTAGATCTTTTGCCAAACTTGGTTGCATTAAATCATTAGTTAATTTGATTTGAATACTATTGGCACGTTTTTGTCTGATTTCATTTAAGCTAAATGCTTTGTTCAGACGTCCCATTGGACGATCAAAGCCTTCACGCTCATAAATCTCGCCTTCAAAGACAACTACACGCTCAACTTGAATAATATCTTTAAAGCGCTGGAAACGTTCGTGGTTACAGCTGACTTCAATACGTGCCGTTCCGTCATCAAGTACGATAACAACACGGTTCGGGAAATTCGCTACGTCAAGGACGAGTCCTGCATAAACTGTCGTTACACCGCGGCGAGTTGCGGTAATTTCATTAAGTTTTGCAGGAATAAAGGCTTTGAGTTCTTGGCGGTACACATCAATTGGGTGACCCGTTAAATACAAACCAAGTGTATCTTTTTCGCCTTTAAGACGAACCTCATCACTCCATGGCTTAACAGGTTTAGCTGGTTTACGTTGAACTTCTTCAACTTCACCAAATAAATCCATAATACCGCTTTCACGGTTACTACGTGCCTGTTCAGCTGCTTGTACGGCTTCAGGCAATTGAGCCATTAAACTTGAACGTTCAATACCTAAACAATCAAGCGCACCAGCACGGATAAGTGCTTCTAAAGTTCGTTTATTGATTTTTTTCAAATCAATACGGTGGCAGAAGTCGAATAGGTCAGTATAAGGCCCTTGTTGACGACGTGAGTCAATAACAGACTGCATTGCCTGTTCACCAACACCTTTAATTGCACCTAAACCATAAACGATGGTTTTATCATCACTGGCATGGAAATGATAAGTTGACATGTTAACTGACGGAGGTAAGACCTCAAGTCCGTTATTTCGACAGTCATCAATCAAAAATACGACACTGTCAGTGTTCTGCATTTCCGATGACATTACCGCTGCCATAAATTCGGCAGGATAATGAGCTTTTAACCATGCTGTATGGTATGCAACAAGGGCATAAGCAGCTGCGTGAGATTTGTTGAAACCATAGCCTGCGAACTTTTCCATATAGTCAAAGATATGGTTGGCTGTGCTTTCGTCAATGCCTTTTTGTCCAGCACCTTCAAGGAAGATTTGGCGTTGTTTCACCATTTCTTCAGGTTTCTTTTTACCCATTGCACGGCGAAGTAAGTCAGCGCCACCGAGTGTATAACCCGCACAAATCTGTGCAGTTTGCATTACCTGTTCTTGGTAAACCATAATCCCGTAGGTTGGCTCTAATACGCCTTCCAGCAATGGATGAAGATATTCAAAATCTCCACCATGCATACGGTGAATAAAGTCAGGAATCAGGTCCATCGGGCCCGGACGATACAAAGACACGAACGCAATAATTTCTTCGAATTTACTTGGACGTGCTTCTTTAAGCATTCGCTTCATACCGACGGATTCAAACTGGAATACCGCGGTTGTATTTGCATCGGCAAAGACAGAGTAAGCTTTAGGGTCGTCAAGAGGGACGTGTGAAATGTTTAAAGGGTCATTGCCACGGTTTTTATTAATATTTTGAATTGCATCTTCAATAACCGTTAAGTTACGTAAGCCCAAGAAGTCGAATTTTACGAGACCTGCAGCTTCTACGTCATCTTTATCGTATTGAGCTACACGGTTCGTACCGTCTGCATCACAAAGTACTGCAGAGAAGTCAGTAATTTTACCTGGCGCAATAACAACACCACCGGCATGTTTACCTGTATTTCGAGTAATACCTTCTAATTTTAATGCCATTTCCCAAATTTCACTGGCATCATCATTATCTGGATTTGAAGGGTTGGTAACGATATCTTTAAGCTGAGGTTCCATCTCAATAGCGGTTGCTAAATCTACACCGAGTGGTTTAGTTGGAACCATTTTTGAAATACGGTCAGCTAGACCATAAGACTTACCTAAGACACGGGCAACGTCACGAATCGCACCTTTTGCAGCCATGGTACCGAAAGTTGCAATCTGAGAAACTGCTTCACGCCCATAAGTACGTGATACGTAGTCAATAACACGGTCACGTCCTGCGATACAGAAATCGACGTCAAAGTCGGGCATCGATACACGTTCTGGGTTTAAGAAACGTTCAAAGAGCAAGTCATAACGAAGAGGGTCAAGGTCGGTAATTTTTAAGCTATAGGCAACCAATGAGCCAGCACCAGAACCACGGCCTGGCCCTACAGGGACACCGTTATTTTTTGCCCATTGAATGAAGTCCATGACGATGAGGAAGTAGCCAGGGAATCCCATTTTAAGAATGATTCCAACTTCATAATCAATTCGCTCATCATAAGGCTTACGAATTTCAGGCCAGTCTTCACCACGTTTTTCAACTGGGTAAAGATAGTTTAAACGCTCTTCCAAACCTTCTTTTGATAAGTGCTCAAAATAGGTATCGATGGTAAAACCATCAGGAATTGGGTACTCAGGTAAGAAGTAAGTGCCGAGTTTTAAGCTGACATTACAGCGTTTAGCAATATGATAGGTGTTTTCAATAGCACTCGGGATATCTGAAAACAGCTCAATCATTTCATCTGAAGTTTTGAAATGCTGTTCAGGACTATACAAACGTGGACGTCGGTCATCTGCTAAAACATAACCATCTGCAATACATACACGTGCTTCATGTGCTTCGAAATCTTCTTTTTCAACAAAGTGCACATCGTTGTGGGCAACTACCCCAATATTATATTTAGCTGCTAACTTGGCAGCTTCTTGAATAAAATCTTCTTCACCGGCACGATCAGTACGTGTTAAAGCAAGATAAACTCGATTGCCAAACTTTTCGATCCATTCTTCAAGTAAGGGTTCTGCTTTTTGCGGATTAGATGAGCAAAGCATTTGCCCAACATCACTATGTTGGCCAAGTAAAACAATAATATCTTGATGCTGCTCTAGAACCCATTCTTTTTGTACACAAGGAATACTGAGTTGCTGACCTTCAATAAAGCCACGCGAAACAATTTCAGTCAGTCCTTTCCATCCGATATCGCTCATTGCAAGCAAAGTTGCACGATGCTGGGCATCATTAAGACGGATTGTGCTACCCAAAATAGGCTTAATACCTTTCTTGAGGCAAGAGTTATAAAACTTTACAGCAGCATGAAGGTTAGATAAGTCGGTAAGTGCCAGCGCAGGCATTTCATCCTTTACAGCAGCCTTGACCAAGTCGGGTATGCGAACAATCGACTCTGTAATCGAAAATTCTGTGTAAATACCGAGATGAACAAACTGCATAAACCAATCCTTAATGCGACCGAAGCATAGTTTAACACGCAAAGTTCAAACGAAATGCTTAATATTTTGGCAACTGTTATGGATTTTAGTATTTAAACAGAATGTTGAGAACACGAAAGTAGAGGATTGATCAAAGATGTTGCGTCTTTTGAAGCAGGAGAAAAGAACCAGCCCAAACTGATTCGGGCTGGTTGAAAAATTTAGTACTGCCAGAACATGCGTTGAATTTCTTTAGCATCATTCGTCTTAGTAAGAGCTAAAGCTGCAAGAAGACGTGCTTTTTGTGGGTTTAAGTCATGAGCAGCTACCCAACCATATTTATCGTCAGGTTGTTCAGCATTACGTAATACGAAACCTTGTGGTACACGTGATGAACGGATAATTTGAATACCGTCTTTATCATGAAGTTTTTGTAAAGTTGGAACAATATAGTTCGCAACAGAACCGTTACCTGTACCTGCATGGATAATCGCTTTAGCGCCAGCTTTTGCATATGCTTCATAAGCGTCAGGAAGCATAGAGTCTGAACCGTAAACGATTTGTACAAGTGGAAGTGCATCACCTTTAATATTTTCAATATTAAATTCTGAAGCATTTGTAAAACGTTTAACAGACTGTCTGAACCAGTATGGTTTACCTTCAACTAATGTACCTAAAGCACCCCATTGGCTAACAAAAGCATTTGTATGAATGTTAATGCCTTTAGTTACATCACGTGCAGCAAAAATAGAGTCGTTCATGAGAACCATTACGCCTTTATTTTTTGCTTCATCAGAAGCTGCTAAAGCAACTGCGCTATAAAGGTTAAGTGGTCCATCTGCTGAAAGTGCAGTTGAAGGACGCATAGAACCAACAACAACAATCGGCTTGTCAGTGTGAACAACAAGATTTAAGAAAAACGCTGTTTCTTCTAAAGTATCTGTACCGTGAGTAATTACCACACCATTAACAGATGGCTTTTTAACAAGGTCGTTTACTTGACGAGCAATTTGTAATAATTCCTTGTCAGTAATACTTTCAGAAGCAACCTGTAATGCTTGAATACCACTCACATTTGCCAAATCTTTGATTTGTGGCACTGCATTGATTAAAGCATCAACTGGAACTTTTGCTGCTGTGTAAGTTGCACTATTTGCTGAGCTTGCACCAGCACCAGCGATTGTACCGCCAGTAGCAACGACAACAACGTTGTTTTTTGCGTAAAGAGGGAGAGAGCAGGCCAATAAGCCCATAGCTAAACCGAAAGATTTAACAGTTTTAGTCAACATCGAAAATATCCTTATGAAGTGACGAAGTAGAAGTTTGCTGAATACGCCTGCTTTTCCTAAGCAAAATACATACCATGTAAAACATATTCACAACTTATTTGAATAAGAAGCATCCCTGAATATCATTTTGTTTCAACAACAATCATTTAGTCATTGCTCTTATTCAGCGCTAATAAATATCATGAAAAAAATAAAAAATCTATTAAGTTTTTCTAATTTATCTCTCTTTTTTCACTTTTTTATATAAAGATTACAAATGACTTTTTTATTATTATAAAAATAAAAAATAATAGGTGGTTTTAAAGTTTTATTTACCAGATGATAATTTTATATTGTTGATTTTTAATGTTATAGTTAAAATTATAAATAATATTAAAATTCATATAGTTAAACTCAATAATAATTTCAGTTATTTAATATAAATAATAAACAATAAATTGAATTAAAAAGTAAGCATTTGATCTATATTTTTAAAAATATAAATTTTGATTGTTTGGTTTTTATTCTTTTTTTAAGGTTTAAAATTAAGAAATTTAATAGGAACTAAAACCTATTATTGAGTTCATTATTTAATATAAAAATGTCGGTAAATTTTTATTGTTTAATTTTAGAATAAAAAAAGAGCAATTTTATTGGTCATATAAAATTGCTCTTTAGTTGGGAGAGTGGGAGAAAAGAGAAACTTAAGCGATCGTTTGTTCTTGTGTTGTTTTAATTAATACAGGTTCTGGCGACTCTTCAATATCAGCAACTTTGTCACCTTCAAGTTTTGCCACAACTGCGGTAGCAATACTATTACCAACCACATTTGTAGCGGTGCGGCCCATATCTAAGAATTGGTCAATTCCAAGCAATAACAAAATGCCAGCTTCAGGCAAATGGAACATCGTGAGTGTCGCTGAAATTACAACAATAGAAGCTCTCGAAACACCTGCAATACCTTTACTTGTTACCATAAGAGTTAACAAAATTAAGATTTGCTGGGTAAAGCTCAAATCAATGTGGTAAGCCTGAGCAATAAAGAGTACCGCAAAGGTGGTATACATCATTGAACCATCAAGATTAAATGAATAACCTAAAGGTAAAACGAAGCTCGTCACTTTTTTAGGCACACCGAACTTATTTAGGGCGTCCATAACTTTAGGATAAGCTGATTCACTAGAAGCTGTAGCAAAAGCAAGGGTTACAGGCTCACGAATTAACTTGCCTAAACGGAAGATATCTTTTTTCAGTACGATTGCACCCACCGAGAATAAAACAACCCAGAGTAATAAAAGCCCAAAGTAGAATTCTGCAATTAAAATTCCGTAGTCAACAATTAATCCTAAACCTTGTACTGTAATTGCAGAAGCAATCGCTGCAAAAACTGCTATAGGTGCAAATTTCATGACGTAATCAGTAATACGGAACATAATTTTACTGAGTTCATCTGTTAGACGAATAATAACGGAGTCTTTTTCTTTACCCTGATTGACATATGCGAGTGCTGAACCAAAGAAAATAGCAAAAACAAGCACTTGTAAAATATCATTGTTCGCCATGGCTTCTGCAATACTGCGTGGAAAAACATGGCTTAAAAATGACTGTAGTGTAAAGCCAGTAGTCGCTGGGAGAGAGGCGCTACTGAGTTCTTGAGCTGTTGGTAATACTAAATTTAATGCCGCGCCAGGTTGAAAAAAATTGACTAAACCCATACCGATTGCAAGCGATACAAATGACGCAGTAATAAACCAAGTCATTGACTTAAGCGTGATACTACCAATAGAAGTTGATTTACCCATAGATACAATGCCAGACACAATTGTGGCAAATACCAGTGGTGCAATAATCATTTTGATGAGACGTAAAAAGATATCTGTGACGATATTGAAATAAGAAGCGATTTGCTTCAGTTGCTCACCTTCATTAAAGAAGTGGTGACAGATCCAACCTGTCAATACTCCTAATAAAATAGCAACCACAATATACTTGAGCAATTTCTTTTGCTTCATATGAACCTCTATCCTTTGGGTTCAATCATCTTTTAGATGGGCTAGAGATGATTGAAAAGCTTTCCTTGTAAGTTCAGTTCGGTCCGTTAACTGATTTCATCTTCCTAAATCTGCATCAGTGTTAACCGAATCGAATATGGTGATGTTGTTATGGAAAGGGATTGTTGCTCGATTTTGAAGCAGTGTGAAATGCAAAAAAATATCAACTCATGCATTTTTTGCATAATAGCGAGAAGAGAAATACAGGAAAAATATAAGAATTTAATCGAATGGTAAAAAATATTATTTTCTTTTTAAGAAAAGACTAGAATGAATTTGTTTTATAAAAAACATATTTGAATCAACATACTAAGTTGTTTTTCAAGTATGCTTAAAATGAAGTGGTTAAGTTTTTAACTACCTGCATAAATGGTATAAAAATAAAAAAGGCATCTAATTGAGATGCCTTTTTTAATTATGCATTTTTTAACGGCGATTTGCTAAGAAACGACCTAAGCGACCAATTGCTTCGCGTAATTCATTTTCTGCAGGTAAGAAAACAACCCGGAAATGATCTGGTGTTGGCCAGTTAAATCCCGTTCCTTGTACCAAAAGTACTTTTTCGGCACGAAGTAAATCTAACATTAGCTTTTCGTCGTCTTCGATTGGGTAAATGTTAGGATCAAGTCGTGGGAAACAATACATTGCACCTTCTGGTTTTACACAGCTTACCCCAGGAATTTCATTTAACATTTCCCATGCGATATTGCGCTGTTCATATAGACGACCACCCGGGCGGATTAAGTCATTAATGGATTGATAGCCGCCAAGCGCAGTTTGAATTGCATATTGAGCTTGTACGTTTGCGCATAAACGCATAGAAGCTAACATATCTAAGCCTTCAATATAGTCTGCCGCACGACTTCTATCGCCTGTGATTGCCATCCAACCTGAGCGGAAACCAGCAATACGATAAGCTTTTGATAAACCATTGAACGAAATACATAACTGATCGCCAGCTAAAGAGGCAACCGAAACGTGCTCAATTCCGTCATAAACAATTTTGTCGTAAATTTCGTCAGCAAATAAAATCAAATCGTATTTCTTGGCAAGAGCCACAATTTGTTCAAGCACGTGGCGTGGATATACCGAGCCAGTTGGGTTGTTCGGGTTAATAATCACAATACCACGGGTATTTGAAGTAATTTTACTTTCAATATCGGCAATATCTGGATACCAACTATTTTCTTCATCACATTTATAGTGAATAGCAGTACCACCCGAAAGATTAACGGCTGCTGTCCAAAGCGGATAGTCCGGCATTGGAATTAGCATTTCATCGCCATCATCAAGTAGACCTTGCATAGCCATTACAATAAGTTCAGACACGCCGTTACCGATATACACGTCATTAACGTGCATATTTAAGATACCTTTTTGTTGGTAGTACTGGCAGATCGCTTTACGTGCAGGGAAGATACCTTTTGAGTCAACATAGCCAATTGCATTTGGTAGGTTTAAAGCAACGTCATTAATAATTTCTTGTGGTGCTTCAAAACCAAATGGAGCAGGGTTGCCGATATTTAGCTTAATGATTTTATGTCCTTGCTCTTCCATTTCATTGGCGGCTCGTAATACAGGTCCGCGAATGTCATAGCAAACATGCTCAAGCTTCGATGATTTCTTAATTTCCCGAGAAGTTGGCATGGATTGGAGAGTAGCAGTATTTTTAGACATAGCTGGGTTCACTTTTGCATATCGGTATAAATAACTTTTAAATGTTTTAACCGTTACCAAATTTAGATCATGTTGATCTTTTAGTAATTCAACAATTTTTTCATGGGTAAAACCCGATTGCTGATACTCTTTGATAACTGGTAATAGTTGCTGGAAAAGCACACTTTTTTTCTGAGACATGTTTTGTCCTATACAACCGTGCCAAACAAGAATAGCACCATCTTTGCTTCCTTGAAAGAAAATAAAGCATAAATATGCTTACTTTTGTTTTTGTAATTTGCTTACTTTTTGCTTTCTATTGCTTAGATGATTAAATTCCAACAAATTTTACGTTCAGAGACTAGTGTTTTTTTGATGAATGGCGTAAATATAAAATACGATTATCAATTTATGTTTACATCAGAATAAAAGGTGCATGTCATGGGAAAAGTTAATAAAACAGACCGGGAATGGCAAAGAGAGTTATCACCAGAAGAATATCGGATAACACGACAAAAGGGCACTGAACCAGCTTTTACGGGGCAATACTGGAATACTAAGCAGCACGGTACTTATGTTTGTCGTTGTTGTGGCGCGGAATTGTTCTCGTCAGATGCAAAATACGATAGCGGTTGCGGTTGGCCAAGCTTCTTTCGCCCAGTAAATGGAACTGTTATTGATGAACATGAAGATTTAACACATGGTATGGTCAGAACTGAAATTGTTTGTCATGATTGCGAAGCCCATCTTGGGCATGTTTTTGAAGATGGACCACAGCCGACAGGTTTACGCTACTGTGTGAACTCGGCATCATTACAACTTAAAACACAAGAAAAAAATGACGAGGAAACTTATCCATGAGTAACATTTATCAGTTTGAAGCTGAATTGTTAGAAGGTGATATTAAGCAATTTGCTGATTACAAAGGGAAAGTTTTATTAATTGTAAATACTGCCAGTAAATGTGGTTTTACTCCACAGTTTGCGGGCCTCGAAAAACTTTATGAAAAATATAAAGATCAAGGTTTGGAAGTTTTAGGTTTTCCCTGCAACCAGTTTGGTGGGCAAGATCCAGGAAATAATAAAGAAATCGGGGCTTTCTGCCAGCGAAATTATGGGGTGAAATTCCCTATGTTTGCCAAAGTCGATGTGAAAGGGCCTGAAGCTCATGTGATTTTTAGATATTTAACACGTGAAGCAAAAGGAATTTTGGGAAGTAGTAGTATTAAATGGAACTTTACCAAGTTTTTGGTTGGCAAAGATGGTTCAGTTTTAAATCGTTATGCACCTACAACTAAACCAGAGGCATTGGAAGCCGATATTGAAAAAGCATTAGCGGGCTAATCGATTCAATGAACGCTATTCCTCAACCTTTCGAGTTTTGGCAAGATCGGCGAATGCCATATGTTGAAACTCGAAGGTCGTGTTTTAGCCGAACATGTTATAAGTCTCATAGCCATCCAACATTTTCAATTGGTGCTGTAGACGAAGGGAATAGTATTTTTAAAAGTTCTTTTAGCACTGCGCAAGAGATCTCCGCGGGTACTTTAGTTATTGTACCCGCCCATATTGAGCATTCTTGTAATCCTAAGCCAAATATGGCTTGGAGTTACCAAATGTTGCATTTAGATCTGACTTGGTTAAGCCAGTTATATTCAGAGTTTCAACAGCAAGGTTTTGATTTGCATCTGCCACAGCATAAGCCGATCATTATAAAAGATGAAACTTTATACAAAGCTTTTACTGAAATGAATAAGACACTTTTTGATACGCAAAAGCTAATTCTTGAAAAGGAACAGGCGCTTTTTGATTGTCTTATAGATTTATTATTGCCTCATTTTATTTTAGAAGAAATACAAAAACCGCAGTACTTATATAGAGATTTTCTAGATTTAATTAATGTAATTACCTCTTCTGAGGATTTTATTTCTTTAGAGGTACTTGCCCAGCAGATTGGTCTGAGCCGTTATGCGATCATACGGTTATTTAAAGCAAATGTCGGTCTAACACCCCATGCTTTTCAAATAAATTTAAAAATTAACCAAGCTCGAGAACTCCTTAAACAGGGAATTTCACTCGCAGAGCTGGCCGTCAACTTAGGTTTTAGTGATCAAAGCCATTTTCATAAAGCTTTCAAAGCGCATACAGGGGTAACTCCTCGGCAGTTCCAGCTCGCAGCCGCGCAATAATTTACAAGAAATTGTTTAGCTCTATTTCTAAGATTTTCCAGACTGTTTTATAGATGAAGCCGTTATGGAAGTTTTTTTAGTTATTGCATTTACTCATTTTTTGGCACTGTTATCACCGGGTCCGGATTTCTTTTTAATTCTCACTAGTCTTTTGCAAAAAGGGCGCCGTTATACCTATGGTGTTGTTTTGGGCATTACTTTCGGAAATGCTTTAATTTTAGCTGCATGTTTATTTGGTTTTATGCTGCTTGGAGATTTGAGCAGTAGCATTCTTACATTATTGAAATGGCTTGGTGCAGCGTATTTAGTTTATTTGAGTGTTCTTTGCTTTAAGGCAGCCAGATCTAGTGTTTTATCTTTTTCACCTGAAGACAATAATTTAAGTGATCAAGCCAACCTTAAGAAAAACAAAATTAAAAGTTTAATGTTAGGTGTGCAGTCTAGTCTTCTAAATCCTAAAAATATTATGTTTTATAGTAGTTTGATGCTGCTTATACAATATAAGTTTAGCTTAATTCAAAAACTGCTCATGAGTGTATGGATGGTTGGAGTTGTTCTTGGTTGGAATATTCTGCTGATTGGATTACTTGCTCAGGGGCGGGTTTTAGACAAAATTAAGCGCTCTGCGACAGGTTTATACTATTGTTCTAGTATTGCTTTTATTATTTTTGCTGTGCTTTTGATTACATATAAATAGCTTTATAGCCTAGTTGTACAACCTGAGTAAAGGCTGTACAACTAAGTAAGAAGAAGCTTACAGAATCGCTTTTAAACGTTTAACCACTTCTTCACATTGTGCCAAGTCTGCCACTAAAGCCATACGTACATGGTTGGCTCCTGGGTTACCTTGTTCAGTGTCACGAGATAAATAACGACCCGGTAAAACTTTAATGTGTGCTTTTTCCATGAGCATCTTGGCAAAAGTTTCATCATTATCAACTTTTAGCCAATAGTAAAAACCAGCATCAGGTTTTTGTAATGGAAGCAAATGGCCTAGTTCAGATTGGAATAAGTCAAATTTTGCACGATATTGCTTACGGTTTTCTTCAACATGATTTTCATCATTCCATGCAGCAATTGAAGCAAGCTGATGTTGTACGGGCATTGCTGCACCGTGATAGGTTCGGTATTGCAAATATGGTTTTAACAAATCAGCATCACCAGCTACAAAACCTGAACGCATGCCCGGTAAATTTGAGCGTTTTGAAAGTGAATGGAAGACGATACAGTTTTTGTAGTCATCACGGCCAAGTTCAGCACAAACTTCTAATAAACCTGTAGGGGCTTGGTCAAACCAAAGTTCTGAATAGCATTCATCAGAAGCAATAACAAAATTATATTGATCAGATAGGGCAATCAGCTTTTTAAATTGCTCTTTAGAAAGTACAGTACCTGTTGGGTTGCCCGGTGTACATACAAAAAGAAGCGCTGTCTTTTCCCAAACCTCTGCTGGTACTGCGTCAAAGTCACCTAAATAACCATTTTCTTCTGTGCAATTAATAAAGTATGGCTTAGCACCTGCGAGTAAAGCAGCACCTTCATAAATTTGATAAAACGGATTTGGCATCACCACATAGGGTGCATCTTCACGGTTAATCAAAGCTTGAACAAAAGAGAAAATACCTTCACGTGTACCAGATACAGGCAAAATATGGTTTTCAGCACTAATACTATTAAGTTTAAAGCGCTTAGTTAACCACTCTGCAATACTTTGGCGAAGCTCAGGTAAGCCTTTGCTGTTTGGATAAGTGGATAGATGATTAAAGTTATCAATAATAGCCTGTTTAACAAACTCTGGTGCTGGATGCTTAGGTTCACCAATTGATAGTGGAATCAAGGGAAGGTTAGCAGGAGTAGTATCCTTAAAAAGTTGGTTTAACTTTTCAAATGGATACGGATGTAATAACGACAAGCTAGAGTTCATTAAACAGTTACCAAGTAGTTGAGTTTCAGTGCTGACAAATTTGATTAGATGCTTCATCTAATGCAGCTTTCAGTTTTTCCGAGAAGAGTTTGACCTCTTCGTTATTCAGCGGTTTTCCATCTTTTTTGGTGACAAAGAAAATATCTTCGGCACGTTCACCTAAAGTTGCGATTCGGGCTGAATGGATGTCTAAACCTTGCATCATAAATAAACCACCTACACGTGCAAGTAGGCCAGGATGGTCAAGTGTTGAAATTTCGACCATGTTTTGCTGTAGAGCTTCATTCAATGTAACGTCGACTGTATTTTCAATATCGAAGTGACGTAATTGACGTGGAATACGGCGTTGCATTAGCCCAGGGTATTGGTCTGGTTGGCTAAGTGCCTTCACTAATGCATTTTTAACAGTTTCTTCGCGTTCTGGGTCGGTAAGTAATGTACCGAAACGATCGAGTACAACATAAGTGTCTAAGCTAAATGCTGTACTTGCCGTGATAATTTTTGCGTCCTGAACGTCTAGGTTCATTCGGTCTAAAACAGCAACGGTTGTGGCAAAGAGATTAGGTTGATCGCGTGTATAAATAAAGATTTGCACAGCATCCTGAGCTGCTTTACGGTGGGCACGCAAGAGGACTAATGGCTCCGGATTATCACCATGTTTTAAAATTGCTTGTGTGTGCCATGCAATTTCGTCTGCTGACTCTTTAATGAAGTATTCATCACCAAGTTCTTGCCATACTTTTTCGACATCAGCTAATGCAAAGTTATTTACCAGTAATTCACTTGCTGCAAACTTAGTGTCTTCAATCAGCATTTGATAGTCAACAGGACGACCTAAACCAGTACGGATTACATCACGGGCATGGGTATAAAGCTGACGCATAAGTGATGCGCGCCATGTATTCCAGAGTTTTGGATTTGTCGCATTAATATCGGCAACCGTCAAAGTATAGAGATAATCAAGATGCTCCATATCACCAAGTTTTTCAGCGAAATCTTTAACAACATCCGGATCGGAAATATCTTTTTTCTGAGCTGTCAAAGACATGAGTAAATGATTTTGAATGAGCCATGCGATTAATTTGCATTCACGCTCTGTAAAGCCATGTGCACGTCCAAACTCAATCGCGTCTTCTGCACCAAGTTCGCTGTGGTCACCACCACGGCCTTTTGCAATGTCATGGAATAATGCAGCAATAAAGACAATATCTTGACGGGCAAGACGTTGGAAAACTGAGCTTACCACAGGGAACTCTTTGGCAAATTCAGGTTCTCTAAAACGATTTAAATTACGTAGTAGTAATAAGGTGTGAGCATCGACCGTATAGATATGGAATAGGTCATATTGCATAAGACCCATAATTTGCCCAAAAGCAGGAATATAGTTTCCTAAAACACCATAACGTTTCATCGCAACTAAGGTATCGTATAGACGATACGGTGAGCGAATAATCGACATAAACAGTGCTTGGTTTTCTGGGTTATTACGGTAACTTTGGTTAATTCTTTTTGCTGCAAGAATAAGTAAGCGCAAAGTTCGAGCACGAATACCTTCGATATCTGGTCGATTCGCTAAAATATAGAACAACTCTAAAATCGCACTTGGATGTTCTGCAAATATTTTATGATGCTGTACGGCAAGTTTATTATCGACAATCTTAAAGTGATCGTTAACAACTTCAATTTTGCGTTCATAGTTGGGGAGTCGAGGAGTAATGACAGACTCACTAAAATACGCCAGCAACATTTCATTCAGTGTTGAAACCTGTTGTGCCGTACGATAGTAGCGTTTCATGAATTGCTCAACGCCATAATTTACAGGTTGGCCTTCTTGGCGCACATATCCAAATTTAGCGGCAATTTCCCTTTGGTGATCGAAAAGCAAACGGTTTTCATCACGTTTGGCTAAACGGTGTAAGTGGTGACGGATTTCCCAAAGAAAACTTTCTGCTTCTTCTAAAACACCCAATTCAAATTCTGAAATAAAGCCTAAATGTACTAAGTCATAAATACGGTTTACACGGAAGTGGCGTTTAGCAATCCAACCAATCTGGTTAATATCACGAATACCACCTGGTGCATTTTTAATGTCAGGTTCTAAATTACTTTCAGTATTGTTGTGTTGGTGGTAACGCTTGGCTTGTTCTGCCATTTTTGCGTCATAAAAGGTTTTATCTGTCCATGTTTGTGAAACAATGCGGCGAGGCCATCTTGCAAGTTGAGTATTACCTGTTATTAAACGCGCTTCAATTAAAGTGGTTGCAACCGTTAAATCGGTAGCGGCTTGTTCAACACAGCTTTGAATGGTACGAACGCTAATGCCGGGTTTAAAGTTTCCAACGTCCCATAATGAAGAAATAAAAGTAGAGATGCGTTTTTCATTTTCTTCGTTAATTTCATGTTCCGATAGGATCATGATATCGACGTCGGAATAGGGCAGCATTTCACGGCGCCCATAACCACCTACAGCAAAAAGACCCAATTCAGTCTGATCAAGTTCAGCATGTTTCCATAAAAAGATCAGTGCTTCATCAACTAAATCTGAACGAGCTTTAATAATTTCACGAATAGATTGCCCATTTTCATATGAATCTTGCAACTGTTTTTCTACATCCGTTCGCCACTGATTAATGGCTTTAATATCATGATGACTTGAGACATAGTTCAACAATGGCGATGTATTGATCATGAAAATGGGTCTACCAATAAGTAAAAATTAAGAGTTTGTTTGAACGCTTACTTGATCAGCGGTTTCTTTCGCTAAAGTACGGGCAATATCAGTATTTTCAGCACGAGCCGTTGCGACACCCATACGGCGACGCTTGAAACCTTCAGGTTTGCCAAATAAACGTAAGTCAGTATCTGGGTGAGCTAAGGCTACATTCAGATTGCTATAACTTAAATTATTAGCATCGACTCCAGCATAAATTACGGCACTTGCGGCCACACTGTGACGTGCTGTATTTACAGGTAAACCTAAAATGGCGCGTGCATGTAATTCAAATTCACTTTGATACTGAGACGCTAAAGTTACAAGTCCTGTGTCGTGTGGACGAGGAGAAACTTCACTGAACCAAACTTTATCACCCTTGATAAACAGTTCTACACCAAAAATACCACAGCCACCAAGTGCTGTTGTCACTTTATTTGCAATACGTTTTGCTTCTTCAAGTGCAGCAGGTGTCATTGGTTGAGGTTGCCAGCTTTCTACATAGTCGCCTGCATCTTGGCGGTGACCAATTGGGTCACAGTAGTGAGTTTCAATTTCACCGGTTTCAGGGTTTTTAGCACGAACAGTAAGTAAGGTAATTTCAAAATCAAAATCAATTTGAGATTCAATAATGACAGTGCCTTGGTTAACACGACCACCTTGCATTGCATATTCCCAAGCCGCGTCGACTTCATCGAAACTTTTTACGCGAGACTGACCTTTACCTGAAGATGACATGACTGGTTTTACAAAGTTCGGATAACCAATATCATCACAAGCTGCGCGGAAACTTTCTAAAGAGTCAGCAAAACGATAAGCAGAAGTAGGTAAACCAAGCTCTTCAGCAGCAAGTCGGCGAATACCTTCACGGTTCATGGTGAGGTTTACAGCTTTAGCAGAAGGAATGACAGTTGCTGTTTGGTTAGCTTCAATCTCAAGCAAAACTTCTGTCGCAATCGCTTCAATTTCTGGAACAATTAAATTCGGTTTAACTTTTTCAATGAGCTGTTTTAATTGAGTAGGGTCAGCCATGTTTAACACATAAGAAAAATGTGCAACTTGCATAGCTGGTGCGTGATCATAACGGTCGGCTGCATGTACTTCTACACCAAGGCGTTGTAGGGAAATTACAACTTCTTTGCCAAGCTCTCCTGAACCTAACAATAAAACTTTAAATGCAGAAGATTGAAGTGGGGTACCGAGTGTCACGCTCATGCGAATCATCCTGACAAAATTATTTTTTTAAGCATAGCAGAACTTATGGTGGAGTTAAGCCTTATAACGCATAAAAAGATGAATTTTGTCAGACAATGAGGTAAGTCGTTTTTAAACGTTAACTTGATAATTTAAATGTAATTCATCTGCGTTTTGACCACGGATACCCCAATTTTCTTTAGGGGTTTCGAAAATTGTGATTTCAATGTCTTGAGGATTAATTCGGCAATACTGTTGAATATTACGAAATAAGGTTTGGATTAATCTTTTCTTGGCTTCGGTGCTTCGGCCAGTAAACATTGAAAGTTCAATAATAACGTAGTGCTGGCTTCGATCTGAAGGATAGATAAAGTTTTCTGGTTTAAGGCTAATAAACCTTTGAAATCTTTTCTCGATTGGGTATTTCAACTCTTCAATGAGCGCTTGATGAATCGCATGAGAAAGCATTTCTCGATATTGCATGATCGTTTGTTCATTTGCATAAATTTTAACTTGTGACATTTTTATCTCTAATCGCTAGATGGTGTTATCTTTTAATAAATTTCAAAAATGAGTTTTTCATGCTAGAAGTCATTATTTTTAATCACTTCTAGCATTTATATATTATATAATGTTGATAAGTTTATCTATTTATAAAGGTAAATAAGTGTAGATCAAGCCATAAACGAGTGCAGCAGTTAACGTCGCAGGAACAATTTTCTTAAATTTAAAATAAAGACCTGCTAAAACCAGAAAGCCGATGAGCATTGCTAAACTTTTATCTGGATTTTTAAGAAGTGGGGGCAGGGTGGCAACCACAAGCATTGCACTAATTGCAGATATACCAATACTTCCTAAAGCAATTTTTATCCAGACAGCCCCACGTTTTTGATGAGTACCTTGTAGTTTCTGTATAACAAAAAATGGTCCGAAGCGGGAAGCAAAATTAGCAATACCAACAATAATGCCGACCAAAATAATTTCTAAGTTCATATTAGGCTTCAACCTCATCAAACTGTTTCAGCACATAATGTTTAAATAGACCCGCTAAAATGCCTGAAAAAATACCAATAAAAATAGCAGCAGATAAGTTAATCCAATAACAGGCCAAGGCTGAAACGATTAAGGATACACCGACGACTAAAGTATGTTTACGTTCAAAAGCCGCGAGTAAAAAACTTAAAAATAAAGCAGGTAATAAGAAATCTAAAGCTGCTTGTAAAAACTTTGGAAGATGAGCGACTTGATCTGCAAATAGCCCACCTAACAATGAACCACTTGCCCAAGACATCCAGCTGAACAGACTTAAGCCTAACATCCAAGATTCAGACCATTGCTGCTTGCGCTGTGAAAGCTGAATCATTCCACTCGCAAAAACCTCATCTGTAAGGCCCCAAGCCCAAACAGCCGTCTTTTTTAAGTTCAGTTTATTTGGAATTAGGTTATATAGTGCTGGACCATAAAGTACATGGCGAATATCAAGTGCAATAACCGTTAGGGCAGTTAGCCAAATAGAGGAGCCGCTTGCTAAAAGAGCCACCACTAAAAATTGGCTAGCACCTGCATACATTGAACATGAAAGAAAAAATGCTTCCCATGGGCTAAAACCAAATTGAGATGCAGAAACGCCAAAGGCAAAAGAAACCGGTAAATAAGTAAGTACGATGGCTTGACTATCTTTGGCACCCTGCCAAAAAGTTGCTGTTTGAGCAGCCATCTGTTGTTGATTTGACACAAGACACCTTGGCAGTAAACCAATTATAATAACTTGAAAGATTGAGTATTGTAGCCGAATTTAATAGCATAGTGCCGAAATGTTTAATTCGGCAGTTTGATATGTTCAAGTCAAAAACTCGTTTAGTTTATATCGCCATCCTGAGTGCGAGCGTATTTATATTGCAAGGCTGTGATAATGGAAATCAGAGCACGGATAAAAAAGTTGAAATTAAACCAGCGCCGAAATTAACCAATGATGCAACGGCCTATGCAAACAAAGCATGGACACTCATTAATACCGTTGATCCTTTAGTCTATGGAAAACAGCTTAGTCAGATAAATGATAAAGTTCGTAAACCACTGCGTCAGCTCAGTACGGATTGGCGTATTAATGTGAAAATGACGGATTCGGTCACTGAAGGAAAATATGCGCTTTGCCGCAAAGCCTTAACCAGTTTAGATGTGTGGGCGAGAGAAACTGTGGAAAATGCAAATTCTGTTGCTCAAAAACAGGCTGATTATGAGCGTGATAAGCAGCAATGTAAGGACGCGATTGATAATCCTAATTTAGGAAATACATCTCCGAAATAAAGAGACTACATATAAAAAAGCGAGATTTTAAATCTCGCCTTTTTATATCCATAAATTAATCAATATTAATTATGGTTTTGTTGCGGTTTTAGCAGTGTTCGCAGTTTTTACAGCATCTTGTTTCATTTGATGAGTAGCTTGATTTGCTTCTTGTTTAGCGTGAGTTGCGCTAGTCATTGCAGCATGTTTCTGCTCATTCATATCTTTTTTAACATCTGTTTTTGTTTTTTCAGCTTCTTTTTTTGCTTTTTGAGCAGTAGTCTTGCCGCTTACAGCAACACATTTACCGCCTTTATGATGTGGTCCAGTTCCTCCTTGGAGTTGAGTTCCTTTTGGACATGCAAATGCCGAAACACTTAACATTGCCAATACGCCAGCTGTAAGAATTGTTGATAATTTTTTCATGTTAATCAGCGCCTTGTTGAGTATTATTGCTCAGTTTGAGTGTAAGATGAAAATTTCTGTTTTGGAATACTTATTTTGTGAAATAGAGTTTGAACAATGTTTTATTTTGCAGTGTTATCTGATTTTTTAATTTAATTTTAAGTTTTTATTATATAGCACCTTTAAGTATGCGATTTTGCAATTAAATTTAATTTTTCAATATCTAAAATCTCAATTTTTCTAAACGAAATTTTAATAATATTTTGTTTTTCTAAAAGGTTTAATTCATGATTAATGGTTTGTCTTGAGACGGTTAGCATATTAGCTAATTGGTCTTGAGAAATATGAATTTGTCTTTCTTGGACAATAAGATGATTGCCGTAACCCTCTAAAATAAATAAAAGACGTTGAGCAAGTCTTTGAGAAAGACTGCGTGTTTGTATGGCAATCTGTTCTAAAAAAACGTACCTGAGTTTTTGGCTGGTTAAGCGTGCAAAATAGTACCAATAATACGGATTATCTTTGAGTAAGTCATTTAATGGTTTTGCAGGAATATGTAGAACTGTACTTTTTTTCAAAGCAATCGCATCGTGCGAACGTGGTTCATGGTCAATTAAAGATATTTCACCGAACCACATAATCGGCTCAGCAATTGCAGAAAGTGCTTCATTACCATTTACATCGACATAACCCAAGCTAATTGAGCCTTCAAGGACGGTATAAATACCATCAAACTCATCTTGAGCGTGGAAAACGTAGCTATTTTTCTCAAAAGTAATTTGCTTGCCATATTCTAGAATAAACTTTTGGAATGTTTCCGGCAGCACACTAAACCATGTGTTTTCTTTTAATCGGTTAATATAAATAAGATCCAATATCAGCCCATCCATGAAAAAATTCATTACTTTGTCAAATAGCTGACAACTTTAAATTTTCCTTATTTGTACAGTATGGCTATAGTTAGGTGAATAGGGAATAACTTATGTCAAATCTGGAACAGAAACTGAGCCAATATGCGGCTTATCATTTAAATCATCAAAATATTTTGACGCACTTTGTTGGTATTCCGCTTATTGTATTTTCAATTTTATGTTTAACAGCAAGAGCTGGACTAGACATTTACAGTTTTAAACTCACTTTAGCCATAGTGTTGATTGCAATAAGCTCAATTTACTATTTATTTTTAGATAAAGTTTTTGGCTTAATCATGCTCATTATATTGGTGGCTGTGTATCCATTGGCGAGTCAAATTGCCGAGCTTTCTTTAGGACAATGGTTGGCTGCAAGTATTGGTTTCTTTGTAGTGGGATGGGTGTTTCAGTTTGTAGGTCATTATTTTGAAAAGAAAAAACCTGCTTTTGTTGATGATGTAATAGGACTTGCGATAGGTCCATTATTTGTATTGGCAGAATTTATATTTATGCTAGGTTTTAGAAAGCCTTTGCATGCGCGTATTCTACAAGAGGCCCGTAGTAAACGAGAGGCGATGGATTTAAGTCATTAAATATAAAAAAAGCCCCAATATATTGGGGCTTTTTTAGCTTTAACTTAAACGTTAAAACGGAAGTGCATAACATCGCCGTCTTGAACGACGTAAGTTTTACCTTCTAAACGCCATTTACCAGCTTCTTTAGCGCCGTTCTCACCGTTGTATTGTACGAAGTCATCGTATGCAACAACTTCAGCACGGATAAAGCCTTTTTCAAAGTCGGTATGAATCACACCAGCTGCTTGAGGAGCGGTTGCACCAACTTTTACTGTCCAAGCACGTACTTCTTGTACACCGGCAGTGAAATAAGTTTGTAAACCTAAAAGCGCATAACCTGCACGGATAACCACGTTTAAGCCAGGTTCTTCCATACCCATTGCTTCTAAGAACTCAGCACGATCTTCATCTTCTAATAATGAAATTTCAGCTTCAATCTGGTTGCAAAGAGGAACAACGATAGCGTTTTCTTCAGCCGCAAGTTTTTTAACTGCTTCTAAGTGTGGGTTGTTTTCAAAACCATCTTCTGCAACGTTTGCAATATACATAGTTGGTTTTAAAGTCATTAAACCAAAACCACGAACTAATTTACGCTCGTCATCAGACAAATCAGCTGCACGAGCTGGTTTACCTTCGTCAAGCAACGGTTGAATTTTTTCTAAAACTGCTTTAGTTGCTACAGCTTCTTTGTCACCGCCTTTAGCTACTTTAGTTAAGCGTAAAATTGCTTTAGCAACAGTTTCAAGGTCTGCAAGTGCAAGTTCAGTATTAATAGTTGCGATGTCGTCTAACGGATCAATTTTGCCATTTACGTGTATGACGTTTTCATCTTCGAAACAACGTACAACGTGAGCAATCGCATCAGTTTCACGAATGTTAGCAAGGAACTGGTTACCCAAACCTTCACCTTTTGAGGCACCAGCAACAAGACCTGCAATGTCCACAAATTCCATTGTGGTTGGCAAAATACGCTGTGGTTTAACAATCGCAGCAAGTTTGTCTAAACGTGGATCTGGTACAGGAACAATACCTGTGTTTGGTTCAATGGTACAGAAAGGGAAGTTTTCCGCTGCAATCGCTGCTTTCGTTAATGCATTGAAAAGGGTAGATTTCCCTACGTTTGGCAGACCAACAATACCGCAATTAAAACCCATGAAAACCACTCACAAATGTGTAAATTAAAAATTGTCGCTGATTTTACATGAAAGCCATGACAAAGTCATGGCTAGAGCAGGGGTGTATTACTTTTAAACTTTACGTTTATCAAGTTGCTGGGCTAATGCATCGCCAGTCGCTTGTACTAACATGACTAAAATAATGAGCACTAAAATTACAGCCAACATAATTTGCATATCAAAACGTTGATAACCGTATCGATAAGCAATGTCTCCTAAGCCACCCGCACCAATAGCACCAGCAATCGCAGATGAGTTAATCATGGTCACAATAGTCACTGTAAAGCCTGCCACAATACCCGGCAAAGCCTCTGGTAAAAGTACATGCCAAATAATTTGTTTACGGTTACAACCCATGGCTTGTGCTGCTTCAATTAAGCCTTGATCGACTTCACGTAAGCTGACTTCTGCAATACGCGCAAAAAATGGAATGGCGGCAATAGTTAGTGGAACCACCGCTGCCCATACGCCATAACTTGTGCCGACAATCCAGCGAGTAAGAGGAATAAGTGCAACCATTAAAATAAGAAAAGGTACAGAACGAGTAATGTTGATGACCCAACCCAAAGACTGATTAATCTTTTGCGACGGGTGAATGCCATGTTCAGAAGTACTGACTAAAACAACAGCAATAGGTAAGCCAATTAAAAAAGCAATAAATGCAGATGCACCTACCATGAGTAAGGTATCTACAGTTCCAGTAATTAATAAATCAATGAGCTGGTCTTGCATAGCCAAGTACCTCAAATTGTGCATTTGCTGTTAATGCATCTTGTTGTATAGATGAAAGATCAATTTCTACGTTAGGAATACCAACTAAAAGCGAGCCAATAATATGCCCTTGAATGGTATCCACCTGACTTTGATATAAATTGACTGGTGCTTTAAATCTAGCAAGGAGTTCTTGAATATCCGAAACCTGATGTGCTTCCGCCTCATATTTCAGTTTTAGGATTATATGCGTCGAATTTTCATCGGGTAGAGGGCTGATTTTAAAAGGCAGGGTAATTTGCTCAAGGTTTAACAGTTCTTGAGTAATTTGTTGTTCTGGTCGTGAAAATACCGACCAAACTTGTCCAGCCTCTACAATCTCACCTTGATCAATCACAACGACTTGATCACAAATTTCTCGAATGACCTGCATTTCGTGAGTAATTAATACAATGGTGAGGCCAAGTTCCTGATTAATCTTTTTAAGTAAAGCCAAAATAGTGGCAGTACTTTCAGGGTCGAGTGCTGATGTCGCCTCGTCACATAGTAAAATTTCAGGGTGGTGAACAAGTGCACGTGCAATACCAACACGTTGCTTTTGTCCGCCAGAAAGTTGTGATGGATAATAGTTAGATTTATCTGCAAGACCTACGAGTGCCAGAACTTCATTTACACGTTGGTCGATATCTGCTTTGTTGTAATTGGAAACTTTTAAGGGCAATGCCACATTTTCCCAGACCGTTTTTGCAGACATCAAATTGAAATGTTGAAAAATCATTCCAATGCGCTGGCGGGTTTGAATGAGTTCAGCATGACTCAATTCAGCAATATTTTGTTGATGAATATGAATGCTGCCAGTATTTACTTGTTCTAAGCCATTTAAAGTGCGGAGTAGGGAAGATTTTCCCGCACCACTTTTACCAATAATGCCTAAAATCTTACCTTGTGGGATATCAAGGTTAATCTCTTTTAACGCATGCAGTTTTTGACCTTGAGATTGGTAAAACTTATTTAAACCACGAATTTTGATATGAGGTAGAGAAAAATCAACTTGTGATCCAAAACTCACCATTGCCATTCTCCTTATTTCCAGCCTTGAAACCACAAACCTTTACCAAAGTCTTTATCCAGAATGTCTTGTGCTTGTTTTGAGTTCTGGAATGCTTTAACAAAGGTTGCAAGTTTTTGGTTTTTGTCTTGGTAATCGCGACGGGTCACAAACAAAATTGCATATTTTTTATCGATTGGATCTAAAAATAATGCGCTATGTGGGTCGGTTACCTTTGCCATTTTTAAGTAGTGGGGGAAGCCGAAAATTAAATCGACATCATTATATGCATGTGCAGTTTGAGGGCCTTCAACTTCAACAAAGCTCAGTTGTTTAGGATTTGCAATAATGTCTTGGGTTGTTGAGAGTTCATTATTTATGTCTTTAAGCTGAATTAAACCTGCACGGTGCAATAAAATTAAAGCACGAGCTAAATTGACTGGATCATTTGGAATAGCCACACGTGCTTTTGAAGGTAATTCTTCAAGTGATTTATATTTTTTTGAATATAAACCGACATGACTTCCTGAGCCCACACCAAATGCATGTAAGTCATAGCCCGTTTCTTTAACAGCATTACGTAGAAATACGCTTTGCTGGAAAAAGTTTGCATCAATATCACCGTTTTGTACGGCAACGTTTGGTGCCCGCCAATCAGAAAATTCAACAAGCTTGACATGAACGCCTTGCTTTTCTACTTCATTGGCAACGCTTTGTAATAGCTCAGCATAAGGCGGGCTAATGCCAATCGTTAAAACATCATCGGTTTGTTTATTTTTAATATAACGGTAACCGACGAGGCCCAGAACTACGATTAAAATCGTAATTCCGAGTAACCAAGGCTTATGCTGTTTGAACTGAATCGCCATAATCTTTCCGTTATTACTTCCAGCCAGGGAACCAAAGTTTTGGCCCAATTTCAGCGTCTAACACAGCTTTAACTTTTGGCGAGTTTTGATAGATCTCAACAAATTTCTTTAGTTTGTCGCCCTTATCTTGATAGTCATCACGCACTACAAACAAAATGGCATAACGCTTATTGGTATTGTCATCAAGTAAAAGCGCACTATTAGGGTCAGCTGTTTTTGCTAAGCGTAAGTAATGTGGATAGCCAAAAGCCAAGTCAACATCATCAATCGCACGGGCAGTCTGTGGCCCTTCAACCTCTACGAATTGCAAATTTTTAGGGTTTGAAACTACATCTTTAAGTGCAGATAAATGATTGTTTGAATCTTTAAGCGTAATTAATTTAGCTTGCTGTAAAAGTAGTAGTGCACGACCTTGATTCACTGGATCATTTGGAATGACTACACGTGCGTTTTGTGGCACTTCATCAAGGCTTTTATATTTCTTTGAATAAAGTCCTACATGTGACGCTGCACCTACTGCAAATGCCTTTAATTTAAAGCCTGTTTCTTTAATTGCATTGTCTAAGAAAGGTTGATGCTGGAAAAAGTTCGCATCAATATCCCCATGATTTAAGGTAATGTTTGGGGTATTCCAGTCAGAAAACTCAACCAGTTTTACATTTAAACCTTGTTTTTTTGCTTCATCGGCAGCAGCTTGTAAAGGTTTTGCAAATGGTGGACTAATGCCAATCACAAGTTCATTTGAGCCACTTTGACGATGTTTATTCCATAAGAATAAAGCAACAAAAAGGACTACAACGACTAAGCCTACGCCTAGCCATTTTTTAGAGGCTGTTTGAGCCATGTCTATCTCCAAATTTAAGCGGTTATTTCTTCAATTTTTGTTAGGTTTTTGCTGTTGTTATAGGGACTACATCGGAACGCTTGAACAGGGTGTTGTTCTGGTAATTGATCACCCCGATTAAAAATTTTGTTCCGTAGTGAACCCGTTTTATATGCAGTTTTATAGCGACCACGTTGCTGTAGTTCAGGAATAACCAAGCGAATAAAGTCGTGGTGAGACTCAGGCGCAACTGTACGTGTCAAATTAAAGCCATCAATATCAGTCTCATCTAAAAGATGAATTAAGTATTCAGCAACTTCTTCGCCACTACCCATGATAAGGGGATAACGGCCACCTAAAACATGTTGAGCTTTTAAGTCATTTTTTGTGATTTGCTGTTCTTTAAATTTTTCGGTAATCGAAACAATGCTGTTACTTTTTTGGTAAGGAATTGCTTCATCGTCAGCAAATTTACTTAAGTCAATGCCTGTTGAACTCGCATAATGTGCGAGGCCTGCTTCAGGACTTGCATATTGACGATATTCATTAAGTTTTTGTACGGCCAGATCATGTGTTTCGGCCACAACAACGGTTATACCGACAAAGACTTTAATGTCATCCGCTGAACGGCCTTGTTGTTCTGCAAGATCACGAATCTTTTTCACTTGTTCACGTATTTTTTCGGGTTTGTCGCCGCCAATAAATACACACTCAGCATGACGAGTCGCAAACTGCATGCCTTTTGGTGAAGCACCTGCTTGAAACAGTGTCGGGGTGCGTTGCACAGAAGGAGACACCTGAAACACACCTTCACTTTGGTAATATTTTCCGTGGTGGTGAATAGTGTGAACTTTAGATGGATCTGTAAAAACACGCTGTACTTTATCTTTTTTAACGGCGTCGTTTTCCCAAGATCCTTCCCAATATTTATAGCAGAGCTCTAAAAACTCTTCGGCTTGTTCATAGCGAGCATCGTGGTCTTTTAAACCTTTTTGACCAATTAACCGTTCGGCACTATCTAAATAACCTGTCACGATATTCCAGCCAATACGACCTTGAGTTAAATGGTCGAGACTCGCAAAGCGGCGTGCAAACTGATACGGATGCTCATAGCTCAAATTCACAGTGACACCAAAACTTAAGTTTTGTGTAACTGTTGCCATAGCTGAAATAAGTGTAGACGGGTCATGGCTCGGAAGCTGAATGGACTCTTTTAAAGTGAGATCTATACCATTTTGATAGACGTCATACACACCTGTAATGTCCGCAATAAACAAACCGTCAAATAAACCACTTTCTAAGGTTTTGGCTTGTTCTGTCCAGTAGCTCAATTCGTTAAAACGATGTGATTCATCACGTGGATGTGTCCATAAGCCATGATTGATATGACCAACACAGTTCATATCAAAGGCATTTAGTAGAATTTCTTTTGCTTTAAAGTCTGCCATTACAATGTCCCCCGACGAGGTGGTAGAACACCGTTAAGAACATAGTTCCCAATAAAGTAATATTTCCATCGTGCAGCATCATGTAAGGTATGTACTCGCGCATTACGCCAGAAACGGTCTAGGCCATCTTGAGACTGACTACCACGGCTACCAGCAAGTTCAATCAGCTTAGACGATGCTTTGAGTGCGATATCGGTACTATGAGCACGTACTTTTGCAACATCGATGGATGCTTTAGCAATGCTTTCAGGTGTGGTTTCAATTTTTGCAGCATCAATTGATTGAGCTGCCTGTTTTAATAGGACTTCACTAGCTCGTACATCTACCGCAATGCGTCCTAATTCATAAATCGTTAAAGGATCTTGGTTTGCAGTTTCTACATTTGAATCAATCCATGGGCGAGCTTGATGCACTCTTTGCAAACTTTCTTCAAAGGCTGCACGTGCAATGCCTACCTCAATAGATGCATGCATAATTTGGGCAAAAGGACCGACTAAGGTTGGTTGTAAAAATGCAGTATCAAAAGGAATGACATCATCTGCATCTACAAAAACCTGATCAAATTTAACCGTTCCGCTACCTGTGGTTTTCTGTCCAAAACCAGACCAGTCATCAACAAGTTTCAATCCTTGTGAACCATTTTTTACAAAGGCTAGATACTCTCGACCTGCATCATCTAAAACTAAGGTTGGAATACGGTGAGCAAATAAACTTCCTGTGCAGTAAAACTTTTCACCCTGAATGAGATATCCATTTTCATGCGGACGAATATTGGTTTGTTTATGGGTTGAAGTTTTGGTTTTAAACTCAGCAAGTGCATTACCAAAGCGAGTGCCATTTAGCACTTCGCCATATAAACGTTGTTTCTGAGCTTCTGTGCCCGTATTACGTAACACTTCTAATGCATAGAAATGGTTTTGTGGAATTTGTCCGATTGAACCATCGGCACCACTTAAAAGCGCAATTACTTTGGCAACGGTATGGCTTGAAACTTCCGCACCTCCATATTGCTTGGGTACTGTAATTGCCCAAAGTCCAGACTGGCTCAATGCATCAATTTCGGTATACGGTAAAATTCGTTTAGCGTCTCGCTCAACTGCGGTTTTTTTAAATTGTTCGGCAAATTGTTTGGCTACTTCTAAAGCTTCAGCATCATTTTGAATAATATGTGCTTGACCAGATACCGATGTTTGTTTGGTTTGAACTGATTGATATGAAGTCATGACAATTGCTCCTTAAATCCAGGCATGGCGGGCAGGGAAATGACCATTAAGGTAATAATTGCCAATGGCATGTAATTTCCAGCGAACAGGGTCGTGTAAGGTATGTACACGGGCATTTCGCCAATGTTGATCTAAATTGTGTTGGCTTAAGCTTGAACGGCTACCACCTAGCTCTAGTAGTTTTTCAGAGATTTGTAGAGCCGCATCATTGGCGTAGACTTTTGCTTCAGCAACCAAAATTGAAGCTTTAGCTACTTGTTCATCAGTCACATTTTCAAGTTGGTCAAGTTCATCTAAATATTCAGCAGCTTCATCAAGCAGTAAAATTGCTGCGTCGAGTAAAATATTTAACTTACCCATTTCTTGCAGTGTGTAATGTTCAAAGCTGGCTTTTTCAACATTTGCATCAATAATTGGGCGTGCTTTGTGTATAGTCGATAAAGTATCTTCAAAAGCAGCTTCCGCAATACCGACATCAATTGCCACTTGTAATAACTGCGAATACGCACCGCGATAGGTAGGAACTTGTGTTAATAAGCGTTCATCAAAAATAAGATCAGGATTAACTTCAACTTGATTTAATTTAACCGTACCACTCGCTGTAGTACGCTGACCAAACCCATTCCAGTCATTAATGACTTCAATGCCTTGAGCATCTCGGTTAACAATCACTAAAACAACATGACCTTCAGGATGAACCGCTTTAATTGCGAGCCAATGCGCAAAGCTTGTTCCTGTCGAATAAAACTTTTCGCCGTTTAAAATATATTTTCCATTTTCAATGGTAAGGGTAGTTTTTAGTGTTTTTGAGTCATGTGTATTACGCTCTGGACCACCGTTGGCAAGACGTTTACCAGCTAATATTTCTGAAAAGATAAATTGTTTTTGTTGTTCTGTACCCATGATTTCAATCAGGTTCAACAGGCTAATCTGATTTTGTGGAATTTGACCAACATTTGCATCGCCTTTACTTAAAATACGGAAAACTTGTGCCAGTGTTTTATTGGAAACAAATGCACCGCCATATTTTTTTGCAATGCGAATTCCACCTAAACCTTTTTGGCTAAAACTTTCAATTTGCTCATAAGGAAGTTGGCGTTGTTGATCACGTGTATTACGACCCTCTAAAGCAAAATCAGCCACTTGATAAGCAGCATTAATCGCTTGTTGATCATTTTGAATGACTTGGACGTATGCCGTCGTTTTAGATAGAGAATTAGACATAATGACACCTTGTATTGCTGTCATTACCTTACAAAAGAAATATTTTTCCACTAAACGAAGACTTATGCTCAGCTTATGAATAAAAATGCAAAGCACTTTTTTTGATTTTTAATAGATAAATAGAGATATAGAAACATATTAAAAATCAAAGAATTATAATTTTTATTTGCAAAATGAATTACTAAAGCCTTTTTAATATGAAAAAGAGCTATAAGTACGGTAAAAAAAGATATAAAAAATATAGACCTAACTGTCAGTGAAAAATGAGCACAATATCCATTGTTTTCATTAAAAATAGCTTCTAAAGTATCTATTTACCGAAGACGATTTTTGTACGAATAGTCAAATAAAAATAAACGTGGAGATTTTATGCGGGTTTTGTATCAGTTTCCTTTATCTCATTATTGTGAAAAAGCTCGCTGGTTGTTAGACCATAAAGAACTTGATTACGTTGCACATAATTTGATTCCTGGCTTTCATCGTGCTTTTGCACAACTCAAAACAGGGCAAAACTTATTGCCGATTTTGAAAGATGACCATCGCTGGATTGCTGAATCAACTAAAATTGCGCTTTATCTGGATGATACTTATCCAGAACATGCACTTTTACGCCGTGATGAGCAACTTAGGCAGCAAACACTTAAGATTGATAGTTTGGCAGATGAACTGGGTGTGCATGTACGTCGTTGGGCACTAGCGCATACTTTAGCCCATGGCGACCATGCTCTCGAGATTATGATGGGCGAACAAGGTTACTTGCGTCAGTTTGAAAAAATATCAAAACCTTTCCTCAAAACTTTAGTAAAAAAGAACTATAAGCTTGAAGGGGAAGTGGTGAGCCAGTCAAAAGAGCGTATGGATGAACTCATCAATGAACTGAATCAGTATCTTATTGAAAATCAAGGACGTTATATGGTTGGAGACCGATTAAGCCTCGCTGATATTTCAGTATGTTCTATGCTTGCACCTTTATTAGAAATAAAAGGTACGCCATGGGAACCCGAAGAGGATGAAGAGGTGTCTCCAGAGTGGAGCAATTATCAAAAAAGTTTACTTGATTTGCCACTTGGACAATATGTTTTAAGAATCTATCAAACTGAAAGAAATGCCCGCGTTGATTGGAGAGGCATTTAATCTATAGGTTTTATAAAAAGGCTCGAAATAAATCGGGCCTTTTTTTCATATTTCTAAAAGCATTTTAATTGTAAAAAATATTACTATCAATTTTATAAATGGATTTTATTAAAACATTTATAAATATTATTTTGATGATTTATCTTATTTTGAGAAAATTAATCCACGTTGTTCTAACTATTTAATAAGTTTGCTTTTTCTTTTTATTAAAAAATAATCTTTTTCTAAAAACTGTTTTTAGAAAAATTTAAGCGACTTTATTGTGCATATGTTTACATTGTAATCAATATTTGCCACATTTAAGTGTAAATAGATGAGCTTAATAATAGACAGAAGATTAAAACATAGATTAAAGTAGAAACATGTGAGCAGTTTTAAAGGTATTAATTCTGCGAAACAGATGAATAATAAGTGAAGCAAATGGATGGAGTCCTGCTTGGAAAAGTTGGCTCGATAATTGCAATTTAATAATAAATCGCTCTATTTCTCTACAAGAATGATTCTGTAGACAAATAGAGAGAATGATCATCAAGGAGTTCTTATGAAACGTTCTGCAACCTCTCTCATTGTTTCAACAATTATGCTTTGTACGGTTGGTGCTACTTCTCAAATTCAGGCAGCAGATACATTAGCTAAAATTAAAAGTACTGGAAAAATCGTTATTGGTCACCGAGAATCATCCGACCCGATTTCATACGTTGTTGGAGGTAAACCGGTAGGTTATGCAGTCGACATTTGTAACCAGTTCGCAAATGATATTAAAAAAGAATTGAAAATGCCTGGTTTAAAAGTTGAATACAAGGCAGTAACTTCATCAACACGTATTCCTGAGCTTTTAGCCGGCAATATTGATATGGAATGTGGTACAACTACAAACTCTAAACAACGTCAGCAGCAAGTTGGTTTTTCAACAAACTACTATGCAACAGAAGTGCGTATGGCTGTTAAAGCCAACTCTGGTATTAAGAGTCTAGCTGATTTAAATGGTAAAGCGGTCGTTACGACTCAAGGTACAACATCAGACAAGTACATTAAAATGAATGAAAAAGGTCAGTCACTTAATGTACAAAACATTTATGGTAAAGACCATTCTGACTCGTTTGCCATGATGGCATCTGGTCGTGCCGCAGCATTTGTTATGGATGACAATATCTTAGCTGGACTAATTGCTAAGTCATCTACACCAAAAGCGTTCGCAATTGTAGGGCCAGTACTTTCATCAGAACCTTATGGCATCATGATTGCAAAAGATGATCCAAAATTTAAAGCAATTGCCGACCGTACCGTAAATAATTTATGGAAAACTGGTCAAATGGACGCTTTATATAAGAAATGGTTCTTATCGCCAATCCCACCAAAAAATACTAATTTGAACATGCAACCAAGTTCATCTTACAAAAAACTTAAAGCTCACCCAACAGATGCAGGAATCTAACCAGATCCTTTTGTCCTAAATTTACTTGTGCAAGTGTAAAACCTCATTTGCACAAGTGGTCTATTTTCTAAGATATTCATTTAAGGGGCAAACATGTCAGTCGGCTCGCTAAACTGGACTATATTCTGTGCGGAGTCTAATGAATATGGTGTCGATAAAGCCGCATGGGCAGAATCAGTTTGTAAAGTCATTGGTAGCTCTAGCTACAATGCCTATTCTGAGGCGCCCACATGGTTACAAATGTTAGGTTCTGGTGTCTTTACTATGGTATGGACTGCCGTTGTAGCCTTTCTTATCGCATTTTTATTAGGTTCTCTCCTCGGGGTAATTCGTACTTTACCCAATAAACCGCTTGCTTTTATCGGCAACTGTTATGTCGAAATATTCCGTAATATTCCTTTAATTGTACAGTTATTCTTCTGGGCTTTTGTATTCCCGGAGTTCTTACCAGATAGTTTAAGTGCCGGAAGTGGGGACGTCGTAGCAGGTGGCTGGTGGAAAAATATTTTAAATCATCATCCTGCTGTTATTGGCGTTTTTGCTTTGGGTCTATATACCGCAGCACGTGTTTCTGAGCATGTAAGAGCGGGGATTAACACGGTTTCTCGTGGACAAAAATTTGCCGCTTCTGCAATGGGTTTTACAACAGCGCAAAGTTATCGTTATGTGATTTTACCAGTTGCATATCGTACGGTATGGCCAACCATTACTTCAGAAGCAATGAATGTCTTCAAGAACTCTGCTGTTCTATATGCATTAAGTGTTTTGAACTTCTTTGCTTACACCAAAACCATGCGAGAAGAAACTTCTCAGGACATTATCATTCTTATTCTGTCTACGCCGGTTTATTTAATCATTACCTACACCATTAAATTTGTGATGGCATGGATTGAAAAACGTATGGCTGTACCAGGTTTAGGTTCGGGAGGAAAATAATTATGGATTTTTCTCTACTACATAACCCTGATGTTATTGCTGCATTAAAAGAAGGTTTTATCTTCACGCTTACGGTAACGGTGCTTGCGATGATGGGGGGGATCCTGATTGGAACTCCATTAGCAATGATGCGTTTATCTAACAGCACCATTGCAAGTAACTTTGCAAAGTTCTATGTAGATCTATTTCGTGGTATTCCATTAATTCAGGTCATCTTTATTTTCTATTTTTTGTTACCAAAAATATTTGAGTTTCAATCAGATACTTATTGGGGGCCATTATTTTCGAGTGTTGTAACCTTTGCTATTTTTGAAGCTGCATTTTTCTCGGAAATTGTACGTTCTGGTATTCAGTCTATTTCAAAAGGTCAGGTCAATGCAGGCTACGCTTTAGGGTTTACCTATGGGCAATCTATGCGTTATGTAGTGTTACCGCAGGCCTTCCGTAATATGCTCCCAGTATTACTCACTCAAACTATTATTCTGTTTCAGGACGTGTCATTAGTTTATGTTATTAGTGCTCCGGACTTCTTAGGTCGTGCAGATACATTGGCTAATACATATGGCCCTGAAACGAAAGCAACATTCTACTTAATCGTCGCTGTGGTGTATTTCTGTAGCTCGTTTGTGCTATCGCAATTAGTCAAACGTTTACAGAAAAAAATTGCCATCATTCGCTAATTGGAGATTTTAAATGCCAATGATAGACATCCAACATATCTCTAAATGGTATGGTGATTTTCAGGTTTTAACAGATTGCACGACGAGTATTGAAAAAGGTGATGTCGTTGTTGTTTGTGGGCCATCTGGTTCAGGAAAATCAACGCTCATTAAAACTGTAAATGCTTTAGAACCATTTCAGCAAGGTGACATTATTGTTGACGGGGTTTCATTAAAAGATCCAAAAACTGATCTGGCGAAATTCCGTTCTCGTGTAGGAATGGTGTTCCAGCATTTTGAACTTTTTCCGCACATGACTGTTTTGGAAAATTTAACCATTGCTCAAGTGAAGGTGTTAAAACGTTCAGTTGCCGAAGCGCGTGAAAAGGGGCTTAAGTATTTAGAACGAGTTGGGTTACTTGCTCACAAAGATAAATTTCCAGGACAACTCTCTGGTGGTCAGCAGCAACGTGTTGCAATTGCTCGCGGTTTATCTATGGACCCAGTCTGTATGTTGTTTGATGAACCTACTTCGGCACTCGACCCTGAAATGGTAGGTGAAGTGCTTGAAGTTATGGTGCAACTTGCTCATGAAGGTATGACCATGATGTGTGTTACCCATGAAATGGGCTTTGCTAAACGCGTATCTAACCGTTTAATTTTCATGGATGAAGGTAAAATTCTTGAAGATTGTCCAACCAATGAATTTTTTGATAATTTAGAAGCTCGTCATGAGCGTGCTAAACTTTTCTTGCAGAAAATTCAGGCAATGCATTAAATACAACAATAAAAAAGAGCCTATAAAGGCTCTTTTTTATTTCTAAGTTTTTAGAAATTATATTTTGCTAATAAATTTATGCGTGAGTAATCGCCTTTATCATCTGCAAATGTTTTGCGCTGGCCATAGGTATATTCTGCACCTAAGTCAATATTCTTGACAGGGTTCCAGATTAGGTTTACCAGTGCATTATAAATTTCCTTGTTATAACTGGTATTAGTCAAATTACTATTTGCGTATGTGTTGTCATCTTTATATTGAACTCCGCCAATTGCGAAAGTAGAGCGTAATAATGGATTCCATTTACGTTGATAGCCGATCACTGCGCTATCAAATTCACCTAATTGGATGTCTTGAGCCGCCGTGTCATATGCATAGGCAGAGTTGCTATAAGACAAATATCGTCCATCACCTTTAACATGATAATAGTTGGCAACTACGCTATCTTGAGGGGTAATATCATATTTTCCACCTATGCCGACACCCCAACCAAATTTTTCTTCAGACGTACTATCCTTAGGTGCTACTCGGTTTTCATGAACAAGTCCATGAAGTTGTAATAAGCCTTTATTATCAGCAGTTTTAAAATCATATCGAGTGGTTAGAGCAGGGAAGCGGCTTCCACCCGCCACATTTCCTACTTTTTCAACATCACCACCTTCTAAAGCAAATAATATTTTTTGTTGTGCATCAATAGGCTGTGTATAACGAACTTGTACTGTACGCGTTGTTCCTGTACCAACTGCGCCAGTAAAGTCTAATGTTTCTGGGGATGTGTCCGTATTTACAAAGGGTGAAGTGGTTTGACCTGCTAACCATTTACCTAAAGACATATAGGCATGGCGTACACGGAAAGTTCCACTACCATTGTCACCATTACCGCCCATAAAGTCGGCTTCAATTTTTCCGGTTAAATCGCCATATTGCGTAGGTCGGGTGATATCTAAACCAATACGTGTGGTTGCTGCAGATACATTTAGCGAGTCCTGTCTTGGATCATCTTTGTTTAAAGGATAGTTGGCTGCATTTGAAATGCTTCCATTTGAACCTTTAAAGTCATAAGTGGCATCTACTCGTACATTTCCATAAAGCTTAACTTGAGTCTGTCCATCAGGCATTTGCATCCAATCTGGTTTGCTCTGAGGAGCTGGTGAGCTAGCTACGGTTGTCGTTTGTGAAACTGTTGGAGTATTTACTGCTGATGCTGTTTTTTGCTGATTTGATAATTGCTGCACAAGTTGTTTTAACTCACCAACCTCTTTGCGTAAAGCATCTACTTCTGCGTCAGTAGCTGCATGGGCTGGCATAACTACACCTGTTAGGCTAATAGTAGTCATTGCTAGAACTAAAGTTTTGATATTTTTCACAAGCATTCCCCACATCGGATAAAGTTTTCCCGTATGTGCATAACAAAAACAGTGCCAACTTTTTAAAAAATTTTAAAACTACTGATTTTATTAAATAAAGCTTGAGATTTTTGAAATAAGATATACTTTTGCTGATGTGCTAAGTGAAACATTAAAAAAATATAACGCTATAGCGATTTCAAATGCGCTATAAATGCCAGGCTACTGCACAGTTAACAGGCACAGACTTGATTCAAGATATTAAAGTAAAGCTTATTCCTATTTTTAATCTGGTTTGATTTTTAAAGTGGGCTTGGCTTTAGGATATACTGTTAAGTTATATAAAATGCTATTTGGAGAAAAGGATGGAGCTTGACCGTTTTGATAAACAAATTCTGGAAATTTTGTCTCATGAAGACCTGAATTTGAATGAGCTTTCAGAACGGATTAATCTTTCAGTTAGCTCTGTCCATCGCCGTATTAAGCATTTGATTGAAGCTAATATCATGGGGCAGCTTAAAAGAGAAATTAACTTTAGCAAACTAGGGTTTACTTTGCATATTTTGCTACAAGTCTCTTTAAGTAAACATGATAGTGAAACCTTCGATAAATTTCTTTCTGAAATTGAAGCTATTCCTGAAGTTACAAATGCATTTTTAGTTACGGGTCAAAGTGCTGACTTCATTCTTGAATTAGTGGCGCGCAATATGGATGACTATAGCGAAATTTTATTAAGACGCATTGGTAAAATTGACAATGTAGTCGCTCTACATTCGAGCTTTGTCATCAAAAAGTACAATGTATTTAACTGTTATAACTTATTAAATAAACTATAGAAAAACGCACCAATTGGTGCGTTTTTAATTTCAATGTTTGGTTTAAGCATCTAATTGAGCTAAAACTTCTTCCGAGAATTCAACGTTTGTATAAACGTTTTGTACATCATCAAGATCTTCAAACATATCAATCATTTTAAGAATTTGTTTTGCTTGGTCAATATCTGTAATTTCAGCTTTTGTTGATGGACTCATCACAACTTCTGCATTATCAGATTTTAAACCTGCGGCAGCAAGAGCATCTTGAACTTCACCAAAAGTCTCTGGTGAAGTAATTACTAAAATTTCATCTTCTGAAACTTCAATATCTTCTGCACCTGCTTCTAAAGCTACTTCCATGATTTTGTCTTCTAAAGAAACATCTTCAAAAGTAATTTCACCACGTTTAGTAAATAGATAAGATACAGAACCCGCAGTTCCTAAGTTACCATTTGTTTTACTGAAACAGTGACGTACATCTGGAACTGTACGGTTGAGGTTATCTGTCATTGTTTCAATAAGGACAGCAACACCACCAACGCCATAACCTTCGTAAGTTACTTCTTTTAAATCATCATTATCTTCACCACCCACACCACGTTGGATTGCACGGTTAATGGTGTCACGTGTCATGTTGACTGAAAGTGCTTTTTCGACAACAGCACGAAGGCGAGGGTTGCTAGCAGCATCTCCACCACCAAGTCTGGCAGCAGTCACAATTTCACGAATATATTTAGTAAAAACTTTACCGCGACTTGCATCTTGTTTAGCTTTACGATGCTTAATATTGGCCCATTTAGAATGACCCGCCATGGAAGTGAACTCCAAAAATTAAAAAATGCAAAAGTGACAGAATATTATCATAGGCATGGTTTTCTTGAAAACTGTTGTCCTATGTTTTGTTAACCAATTAGCAACGCTTAGAAGGCCTAAATTTAAGTAAAAAATTAGTCTTAAAAGCGCTTACAGAACAAATTAGTTAATCTTCACATCAATATCATATTGCGCATAAAGTTCTTTAATTGTTTCAAGATCTTTTTGCAAATCTGAAGGGTAAATTTTACCTAAAATGCCACCTTTCTTTGTTCTTGCATTTGCATACATCAGTACAATTGGAACATTCGCAGCTTTTGCAATATGCCAGAAACCTGTACGAATAGGTTTGCGCTCAGATCCATCTTTTGCACGAGTTGCTTCAGGGGCAATGACTAGATTGAAGGTATCATTACTTTGAAATTTTTCGACCATTTGAGAAACAATATCTTTACTTGCTTTACGGTCTACCGGAATACCGCCTAGATTTTCAAGTATGGGCTTCATTGGGCCTTTAAAAAGCTCTTTTTTAATTAGCGTATGAATTTTTAAATCTAAGATTTGAAACAGAGCGATTGATAAGATCGCATCAAGGTTAGAAGTGTGCTCGAACCCAATAATTACTTGTTTTTTTTCAAGAATTGTAGGATCTACATCATAGGTCCAACCAACTGCTTTGAAGATAGAATTGCCTAAAAACTTTTTCATAGAGACGTGGGAGACAATAAGGTTGCGGAATTCTAATATGAGTTGGTCTAAAAGGGTAGAAAATTATCAACATGTTAAACTTTATTTATTTTAATTTTTAAATTGAAATATTTAATAAAATTTATATTTATTAATATTATATTTTAAATCCGTAATAGAAAAATATATAATAAATCAATTTAAAGTAATTTTTTATATATTAAAAATACTATGAATTCTCGGTTTTAATTAAATACTCGATATATCTCCATTTTTTTACAAGATCAATCAATTCTTTATCAATGGTTCCATCAATAATAATCCCATCAATAATCGAGATGATGATATGAGTAAGTGGAGTAGGGTCTTTAATATCTAACTCTACTAATAAACTATTGAGTAAATTGATAAGCCAATTTGTATATTCTTGAAATGGTTCACGAATTGAAGTGTATTGTTTAGATACTTCAATAAATGCCTTCTTAAACAAGCAACCGTTAAAGTTTTCGCTATTAATCCAGTCAATATACCAGTTAAAAATAAGATGTATTCTTTCAAGCGGCTCAGCATCTGGATGTAAATTTAATTTTTCATAAATTGAATTTTGTATATTAATATTTCGATGATGCAGACACTCCATAATTAAACTTTCTTTAGAGGGAAAGTATTTATAAAAAGTCATCTTCGCGACGTTTGATTCAGCAATAATTTTATCTACGCCTGTAGCGTTATAACCAATTTGGTTAAAAAGATCCAAAGCAGTATTTATAATATCTTCTTTTTTTGACATTACTATTCCATTTAGTTAAAACTAATTATTACTTTACATAGATTTTAAATTTTTAATCAATTTGATCATAATCAAAAACATAATTTGATTCAAGTTAATATTATAAAAATAATAGACATTATTTTTAACTTTTTTTAAATATTCTATTTGATTTCGTATGATTTTAATTCTAATATGGATTTTTGATAAAAGGAGTTTTATTTTTGGTATAACTCTTTGTTTTTAAAATAAAATATGGAAAAACAAAAAACTTTAATAAGTTTAACGAGAGTGGATTATGCCTAAAAAATTTGAGAACTTTAATAATCCTAGGAAAAAGGCACTCGCAGGGATGAAACAAAGCATTTCAGCTGAACTTTGGGATAAAAATCTTAACTTTTTAACTCAATTAAGAGCGAAGATTGCGCAGCATCCTGTATCTCATCATCCTGCAATTGAAACTTTAAATAACGGAGAAATTAATAAAGAAAATTTAAAGCGTATTCATTTAGAGTATCGTCATGCAATCGTACAAACATTTACAGATGCTTTATTAATGGCTCAGTATCAAACTAAGCAGTTAGAGCCGAGATTGCATGCCGGTGCAAAGATGTTCCCGCGTTTTCTTTTAAGCCTGAATATATTTGATGAGTTTGGATTCCGTCCTGGAGCCGATCGAGATGGTTACTATCAGGGAAACCCTGAATATGCCCATTATCCATTATTAGAAGATGTGCTTAATGATTTTGGCGTAACAGAGGAAGAACGCCGAAGTTATAAACCGACCAGCATTGCACATCAAGTGAGAGAGTTTTTAGAAAACTCTTATAACGACTATAAAGCTGTTTCAGCTTTATTGGCAGTAGCTGAAGAAGAAGTCATTTTATATAGTCCACCTTTACGTAGAGCTGATCCTAGACAGTATCGTGGACAACAAATCCCTCTAAATTCTTAAAATATTTCTTCTCAAAGGCTTCAGGGCTTAACCAGCCATTTGCAGAATGTCTTCTGACCCGATTGTAATAAATCTCAATATAGTCAAACAAGACAGCATTCGCTTCTTTTCGAGTGGCAAACACACTGCCATGGACCACATGACCTTTCAACGTATGAAAGAAGCTTTCAGTCACTGCATTATCCCAACAGTTTCCACGTCTAGACATACTCTGAGTACAATCATTTGTCAGTAACAGCGCTCTAAA
>NZ_KI391939.1:853639-855668 GCF_000162375.2 Acinetobacter sp. RUH 2624
TTGAAAGTGCATAATCAATTGCTTGCTGTTTAAATTCAGCACTAAAACGTTTGGCCATTTCTTGGATCTCCAAAGTTAACGTTACGTTATCTTTAGAGGGAAGTACTGTCCATTATTTTGGCTAGGATCAGGCAGCAGATGATGACCATGAAGAAGACCTTTGGTTTATTTTGATGCAAGCTTGTACAGAAGAAGACTATATTCGTTTAGAAAACTTATGTCTCGAATACTGTGATTTATGGAAAAAGTTTTGGGATGTTCAAATGGAAAACTCGAAATCAATGCCTCAACAAAATTTAGCCTAAAAATAGATCAAATAATTAAGTTAATAATTAATAATAATCAAAATATTAAAAGGAACGTTTAAAAATATGGAAATAGGAAAAGATTTTTTTAAGTTTAATCGAACAATTTTTGAATAATGTAGTGATATTCGACTGTATGTCTAAAATTAAAGAACCCCAAAAACTTATAGTTTTTGGGGTTTGTATTTGGTGGGCCCACACAGACTTGAACTGTGGACCAACGGATTATGAGTCCGCTGCTCTAACCAACTGAGCTATAGGCCCTATAAATAAGAAAAGCTTTTAATCTCAAGGCTTTTCAGTGCCTGCAATACTAATCAATTTTTTTATTAAACACAAGTATTTTTCAAAAGTAGGTGTGCAGTAGACCTGAAAAATATTTTGCTATATTGTTAATTATCACAAGCGCTAGGGATTCTAGCTTATGAGCACTTCACGAGTAAAGCTAACTAAGTCATTTATCGATCAACTTAAACTCATTCCAGCAATTTATAGAGACAGTGAGATTATTGGTTTTGCTATTCGTGTAAATAATTCATATAAAACCTATATTGTAGAAAAGAAAGTAAAAGGTAGATCGATACGTTGTAAATTAGGAGATTACGAAAAAATTACTCTTGAAGAAGCTCGTATACTTGCACAGCAGAAGTTAAAAGATTTAACTGAAAACAATTATTTAATTAGCAAAAATAATAAAATATTAAAAAATAATTTAGATAAGAAAATTAACCAGCCTAGTCTCGATGAAGCTTTTCAAGCATATATCAATCAACACAAACTAAAAGACAGAACACTAGTTGATTATAGAGATGTCATAGAAAAATACTTAATGGATTGGAGGGAGCTTAAACTTACTGATATTACTGAACAGATGGTTGAAGATAAGTATATTCAATTATCTAAAATTAGTTATGCCAAAGCGAACTTATCTATGCGAGTACTTCGAGCTATTTATCGTTTTTCGGTTAAGTATTATCAAGACAGAAGTAAAGAACTCATCATATCTGCGATGAACCCAGTTAATTTTTTAAATTCAAAACAACGTTGGCGAGCAGTTTCAAGTCGAAGTAACTATATTCATAGAGAAAATTTAGAAAAATGGGTACACGCAATTATTGAATATGAAGGTCGGGGCCAAGAAAATGAAACAAATAAGGACTTTTTATTAACACTTGTTTTAACAGGACTTTTTAGAAATGAGTGTGAAAGCTTACGTTGGGAAGATCTAGACTTAGATGAAGGAAGTCTTTCCTTTATAAATACTTATAATAATGAGCGCTATAAACTTTATATGGGTGATTTCCTTTGGCATCTAATGAAAAATCGTAAAATGAAAATTAATGAAGAATGGGTGTTTCCATCTGTGAAGTCTAAAACTGGCCATATTGTTAATATTTCAAAATTCCGAAAAAAAATAGAAGGGCAGTGTAATATCTCTTTTACTTTTCAAGATTTACGGAGAACATTTAAATTTTTTGAAGATAACTTAAGTGATAAACCACTATTTATTAGAAAGGCAGATGACAAAGAGAAAATATTAGAATCTAACAATGTGGTTCACTTTCAAGATATGCGTAATAGAATGAATAGAATAGAACAAGTTATTCTGGGTTCATATAGAGATAAATTTGATCCTAGCCAAAATAATGGACAGTACTTCCCTCTAAAGATAACGTAACGTTAACTTTGGAGATCCAAGAAATGGCCAAACGTTTTAGTGCTGA
>NZ_KI391939.1:855768-934825 GCF_000162375.2 Acinetobacter sp. RUH 2624
AATTCAAGATCTAGATATGAATGAAGTCACGGTATCTTCTGCCTGTAAATACCTAGGTGTCAGCACTTCAGGCTATTATGCCTGGCGAAAACGTCAGGCCAATACGGTAGAGAAATATAATGATTTAAAAGCCGTATATTGGCAGCATCATGCACGATTGGGTGCACCTTCATTGGTACATGACATGCATGATTTAGGTTACAGCATGAGTGAACGCACTGTTGGAAGAATGCTGAAAAATCTGGGTTTACGCAGCAGGATTGCGCGTAAATACAAGCATACGACTGATTCAAACCATCGTTTGCCTACAGCACCCAATCTGTTAGAGCGTCAATTTACAGTCATTCAGCCTAACAAGGTTTGGACAACGGATATTACCTATATCCGTACCAAGCAAGGTTGGCTGTATTTATGTGTGATGCTGGATCTATTTAGTCGTCGTATCGTGGGGTGGCAAACCAGCCATCGAATAGACCGCCAGTTGGTGTGTGATACGTTTAACTATGCAATGGCTCGTCAGGGTTATCCAACTGGTGTTATGGTTCATTCGGACCAAGGTTCACAGTACTGTAGTCGTGATTTTAGAGCGCTGTTACTGACAAATGATTGTACTCAGAGTATGTCTAGACGTGGAAACTGTTGGGATAATGCAGTGACTGAAAGCTTCTTTCATACATTGAAAGGTCATGTGGTCCATGGCAGTGTGTTTGCCACTCGAAAAGAAGCGAATGCTGTCTTGTTTGACTATATTGAGATTTATTACAATCGGGTCAGAAGACATTCTGCAAATGGCTGGTTAAGCCCTGAAGCCTTTGAGAAGAAATATTTTAAGAATTTAGAGGGATTTGTTGTCCACGATACTGTCTAGGATCAATTTATTAAATCTATTACTATCAATCTATAAAAATTTTGAAGTTCGCAAATTAAAAAATAAGACTACGACCGGTTCTAAAATCAGTATAACTTTACAGTAAGTTTTATCAGTAAAACACAGAATGAATATTCTTTCACACTTCCTACAACTATTTGTAATTGATGAATTTTATACTTGACTAAAACACTTGGAATTTATACAGTAGTGGAGTATTTTTGATAATTATTATTATTGCTTAGTCCTGAAATACAGTAAGAAGCCTATTCACCATGAATAGGCTTTTTGCTTTGTTTTAATTGATAACTCAAGTCTAAATCTCTTAAAAAATTAATCTAATAGAATCAAATAAATAGTTTTTTTGGTTTTTTTTAATAAATTGAAAAAGATTGACACGTAAATTTTCATTATGAACAAAATTGATTTAAATAGTAGTCAAAGTGAAACACACCTAAATGCTAAGTTTAATTTTCACTAAACGAGGCATAGGAGTGTCATCATGTTAAAAGCAATGTTTTTCTTCAGCGCAGGTGCAATGTTTGGCTATTGTTATAAGCATAAGAATGATAAAGCTGAAGCTGATAAATCTAAATAAGCACTAAAAACCGCCTATAGGGCGGTTTTTAATAAGCAGCATGAGATAAATTTGCTCGAATCATTTGAACAAGTTCTCTTGCTGCTTTTGATAATGGTTTATCTTGGAGCCAGATGAGATAGATAGATAGAGGTAAATGATTTTTTGTATTTTTAAAATCTAGTTGAACTAAATGTCCTTGTTCAATTTTTTCTTTTACCAAAGATAAAGGAAAATTTCCCCATCCTAAACCAGCCTCAACCATATTAATCGCGGTCTGTAAACTATTGGTTTTCCAGTACATTGCTCCAACAATTGAACGTGAATCCTGTATGTTTAATTCACTACTTGCAACTACAATTTGTCGAACATTAATTAATTCTTCAATAGAGATTAACTTATCATTTTGTTTTAAAAGTGGGTGATGAACAGAAATTGTAGCAACTAGAGTTTCATTCATCACTAATTGTAAGCTTTCACGCATTTTTATATTGAGATCAGAACCTGCCAGACAAAGGTTAATATTTTCTGTATAGAGCAAATTTAGAATATCGTCTTGGGGGGCTGTAATAATCTCTACATTAAGTAAGGGAAATTTATCAGCCAGTTTTTTTATCGCTTTAAAAAGTAAATTGGTATTTGCATCTGAAACAACACCAATTTTTAATTTACTTTCAAGTCCTAGCGAAAGCTCATAGGCATGGGTACTTAATAACCTAAGCTGCTCAGCAATAATACGTGCTTGGGGCTCTAATGCTAAAGCCGCTGAAGTAGGAATGACTTTACGGTGAGTACGTTCAAACAAAAGGTAACCAAGTTCTGCCTCAATATTGGCAACAGCCATGCTCACGGCGGAGGGTACTCGATTTAACTTACGTGCCGCTGCCGAGAAAGATCCAGTATCAAGTACACTTAAGAAAAGCTCTATATTTTCGCTATTAAAATTCATTTTGATATCAGTGAAACTGAAAGCTGTTAACTTTATATGTGATTTTAACTGAAACTAAAATAAAAAGAAGTAAGAAAAGATGATTGGTTATGCAAGGTTTAAAGCGTCGTATTGTTTATGTGTCCTCATATGAAATTATTGGAATGGTGATTTCATCAGTAGGTTTAGCTCTTTTGGCCGGAGATAGTGTAGAGCACACGGGACCGCTCTCAGTCATGATTACGACAATTGCGGTAACATGGAATTTTATTTACAACATTCTTTACGAAAAATGGGAAGCACGACAAGAGAATAAGTCACGCACTGTTAAACGTAGAATCGCGCATGCGATCGGTTTTCAAATCACTTTAGTAATGTTCTTAATTCCGCTTATTGCATGGTGGATGGATATTTCTCTTGTTGCTGCATTTTGGTTAGATGTTGCATTTATTATTATCATTCCAATTTATACATTCATATTTAATTGGATATTCGATAAGTTATTTGGATTGCCTGCCTCTGCACAACCAACTACTGCTCAACAGTAGAAAAATATTAATGAGATATCAAAGCGTTATTTAGACTTTGATATCTCGTCTTCACATTATTTTACTCGTTCAAGTTCAAGAGCTTTTGAAATTTTTATTTGAGCTCTTTTGGCAAGTACATAATATAAAACTGCAGTGGATAACAATCCCACTAACCAGGATAAATCGACTCCACCCAACATTTCGGCAATTTGTCCTTTATAGAATTTACTATCAATAAAGGGCAACTGAAGTAAGATACCAATACAATAACAAGCGATTCCAATCGTGTTCCAGCGGCCATATTTACCATTTGGGTCATATAAGGCATCTACATCGCATTCTTCTTTAGAAATAAAATAGTAATCAACTAAATTAATTGCACTCCAAGGAATGAAAAATGTCAGAAGAAATAAAATAAAAGATTTGAATGCGCTTAAAAAAGTATGTTCACCTACAACTGCAATAAATGTTGAGATAATTACCATTGCAAGAACAATTGTAAGTCGCGTTAATTTTGAAATTTGAGCACTTGGTTTAAAGCTGTTCCAAATGGTCGCAATACACATAAAACTGCCATAAGCATTGAGTGTAGATAAAGTGACCTTTCCAAATGCAATACTAAAATATAAAAAAGTAATCACAAGAGCGATTGGATTCATGCCTACAACGTACTGAACTTCATTGCCAACAAAACCACCATTCGAGACTTGAGCAATGAATACACCAAGCATCATTGAAATTTGAGAACCTACTAAAGACCCAAGGCCAACTGCCCAAAACACCCGATTTGAAGAGGTCTTTGTAGGTAAATAACGAGAATAATCTGCTACATAAGGTCCGAATGAAATTTGCCAAGAAGCAGAAAGAGAAACTGCCAATAAAAAAGATGGCCAGCTAAAATGGCGTACAGCAAGCAATTCTGAAATATTCGAGAGAGCTAAAATTTGAGTAAGGATAATAATAAAAGCTATTAAACCTATGACACTTGCGACTTTTCCTACCCAGTGAATTAAGCGATAGCCAATAGTTGCAAATAAAATAATAAAACAAGCATAGATTAAAATACCTGTTGTATTACTGACTTGTGCAAGGTGTGCAATTGCTTTACCAGCGAGTACTTCACCAGTTGCGGTAAAGCCAATATACATCAGGCAAACCAGAATAATGGGAATACATGCACCATACACTCCAAATTGAACCCGACTGGAAATCATTTGGGGAAGGCCAAGTTTGGGTCCCTGAGCTGCATGCAAGGCCATGACAGCAGCACCAAAGCATTGTCCAATAAATAAGCCAATGATTGACCAAAATACATCACCACCTAATACGACAGCTAATGCACCCGTGACAATAGCTGTAATCTGTAAATTGGCACCAAACCAAAGTGTAAATTGGGCGAATATACTGCCATGCCTTTCATTTTCAGGAATAAAGTCAATACTTCGGTTTTCAACAAACCCACTTTTCGATGTTCCAGTTGATGAGTCCATAACACTCTCCTTATCCTTTAAGAGCTTTTCTTTTATTAGAATCCATTTTGTACAAACAAATATAAACATGTATATACAAGCTATTTCAAAAAGAAGCAATGGTTTCGGTAAATCATTGCTTTAATTTTTTGTACTCATAAATTTAGATGTGGTGAGAACAGTAGACTGGTGAGGTGAGTGTTTTTATAAAGATGAGAAAGTGAGCGGTAAATAAAATCTATAAAAAAAGCCCTCTAATGAGGGCAGATAATTAGACTTCAGCATCAAGAATGGCTTGAAAAAATACGGGTAACTCCGAAAATTTAACTAATTGGGTTTTATCATCGTGCTTATAGTAGTACTGATAATGCGGTGTTTGAAATGCACTATCTAGATATTGCGTCGCATCGGAAAATTGAGCTTTGGCAACTGGTTTATCTTTCTTAAATTTAACGATAATTGGGTTCACAGAGTTTAATTTAACGGGCACACCATTTTCAAATTTGGCTGTTTCAATTAATAAAGAAATTTTAAAATCACCAAATATGACACAAAATTGACCTCCTTTTTCTGTTTTAATTTCTCGATCGTGAAATAGTTCTTTAAATAAGTCTTTTAATGCTTCTCGGTGCTTGTCTAAAGCTAACTGAAAATCATGATCTTTCTGTTCTAATTTCTCTTGCTCTTCTTTGAGCAATTGGGCCTGTTTTTCGATTGTTGTAAAATCCAAATTCATCTTAATTTCTCCTTGTTGTGTTTTTAAAACTATATATGGCAGCCATTTGTTAAGTTTTAAAGAAACATACATTGTTTGTTACAACGCAATAATTAAGATGAATTTGTGTGATCACTATTTAGTACAAGGCTTGGTTATAAGTGCAGGACGGCGTTTAATTTGAATAAAGCCGCTACTACTTAGCACGCCTAGCATAACTAAAGCAGTACCTATAATTTGCCAGATATTAAGTGTTTGACCAGCTAACATTGCAACTAACATACTAAAAACTGGAACAAAGTTAAAAAAGATTGATGCTCTACCTGCGCCTAGTTTTTGAATGCCGTTAAACCAAAATAAATAAGCAATCATAGTAGAGCAAATAATGACGTATCCCATAGCTAAGTGTGCAGTAATAGGCGCCATAACAACTGCTTTAAATGGGTGCTCGAAAATTAGACTTAGTATGATTAGAGTCAAAGCACCGAACAGCATAGAGAACGTTGTAGTTTCTAGAGGCGTAGCATTTTTTACATACCGGCGTGATAACACATTGGCTAAACAAAAACTGATACCACCAAGTAAGATATAAAAGTCACCAATTGCTATTTTTAAATGAAGTAACGTGGAAATATGCCCATGGCTAATAACGAAAAGCACACCACTTAAACCAAATACAACTCCGATAAATTTAGGAAGTGTTAATTTTTCTCCATCAAGTAAAATTGCTAGCAGTAGAGTGATCAATGGTGTGGTTGCCATGATTAAGGCACCATTGACTGCTGATGTTGTTTGCAAGCCATAGAAACAACCTATATTAAAACCAGCAATCCCTATAATTCCAATAATAAGATAGATAAATAAATTCTGCTGAAAAGTAGCCCAACGTAATTTTCCCATGGCCGCAAAAATAATAAATAGAGCAAGGCTTGCAAGCGTAAAACGCTCAGCTGCTGCCGAAAGAGGAGGCATCGATTGGATAATATAAGACATCGCATTAAATGCTGAGCCCCAAAAAAGCATCGTTATTACAACACCTGTGTAGGCATAAACCACCGTTTTATTCATGATAGGGCTCCGAAAAAGAATGTCTCTATTCTGAGTAATCACTTAAAGGTGTACAATTCCATATTAATTCATCTCTAATGTGAAAATTTGCACAATGATAGATTGGGAAAATTTACATTATTTTTCAGTTTTTTCTGAAGAAAAATCACTTTCAGCTGCGGCAAGAAAGTTAAGGGTTGACCATGCCACTGTTGCAAGAAGAATTGCTCAGTTAGAACAGAGCTTAAAATTAAAATTAGTTGATCGTAGACCCCGCACTTACGTTTTAACATCTGAAGGCGAGCAGCTTGCCCAAGTAGTGGCACGTATGATGGAAGAGACATTTTCTATTGAGCGACTTGCTCTGGCTGGACAGCAGGAGGTTACGGGGACTGTTTCTATTAGTATGCCTCCGTTAACTGCTGCTCATCTAATCATGCCTCATCTCGGAAAGTTTTATCGTCATTATCCACAATTAAAACTGCGTGTACTTGGAGATGTTCATTATGTATCTTTGCAGCATAGAGAGGCTGACATTGCCGTAAGATTTGGGCGACCTAAAGATGAATATTTAGTTGCTCGTAAAGTCGGAGAAATCCCTTTTGGAATATATGCTACTCCAAGTTATTTGGCTTCAACGAATCAAGAAAATTATGAGTGGATTAGTGTGGAGGTCGGTGGTGTACATGGACAGAAACAACAAAAATTAAAAGAAAAATTGAATAATAAAGACCCGCTCATGGTTACTAATCATCCTGAGTTGCAATGGAGAGCTGCATGCGGCGGAGTAGGTTTAGCCGTTCTACCTGACTTTTTAGGCCAACAAGGCAATTTGATAAAATTACCAGATAATGACCCGATGAGCGCTGAAATTTGGTTGGTCATCCATGAAGATCTAAGGAGTAGTCCTGTGGTAAGAGTAGTGATGGATTTTCTTTTGAATTGTTTTGAACCATTTAGAGTTTAATTTTAAATTTTGTTTAACTCTGTTTTTCCTTATGTACCTATTAAATTAAAGAAATTTTTATTCATCCGGGAAAATCCCTGCATCTTCACGCGCTTGCTTTAGGGCTAGAAAAAAACACAATAGAAAAAGTATCCCAATAAAAAATAAGAAAAAGTCTAAATGACTAATACCTAAACCAACTCCGAAAGCCCCTAAACTTAATAATAAAATACAAAAGATTTTCCAAAAAATAAGCATGCTGTTTTGTAATAAAAACTGGGATTTAGGCTGTAATTGAAGAATATTTCCCGATTTGTTTATGTTTTTTTTCTTATAGGTTATGTAAAGCTTTATAGTTCAGAGAATTACATAATTTGAAGTTAGGGCTTTAACTCAAACATTCTACCTAAACCACTTTTTAATTTTACTGCACATTAATCTCTATAAAATTCATATTTTCTTAATTAATCGAATGATAATTCTTTAGAAAGTCTGTAGAATAGGGATTCTAAATTTTATTTTTAATTAATTTTTGTTTAAAATTAACTGGTTAAATAGTTTTATCAAACTTTTGTTAAAAAAAAGACTTGATATTTAAGCTAAATTTTGAAATTATAGTCATGCAAATTGTGATATATTTCCCACAATTTGTATTTCAGGTTAAGTGGTTATCACTAATGCTCATTGGCTTTATTCGCTTATGAGCATTTTTTTAATTTATTTGTTAGTAAAATTTAAAAAATAATTTATATCAAAAAATGATTCTTTTAGTATTAGTTAAAAATTAGTCAAAATAACTTTATTCTTCAACGTATCTAACTACCTCTTCTTAAGATTCAGTAGTCAGAAAGAATGAAATTGCCTCTAATCATATTGAATCGTGACGGTGGCATTAGCTTTGACTTCTCCCGCCGTTACATTGGCAGCAGTTTGGTAGTAACGTGCAGTTAATGGCACATCATATTGAACTGTTTGGTTGGAGCCTATAGTACCAATACCTAGTTTATTTCCTTTTTGAATCGTACTATTTGCACCATTCATATTCCATAGAAGTTCTACACCAACACCGTTCGCTTTAGTTGATTCAGCAGCACTATTACTAATAACCTGACTGTTTGCAGCATCGGAATTGTAGTCAAAGCTTAAACTCAATGTGTTACTTGTAGGTATACCGGAGTTATTCTCGCCACCATTACAAAGAATGGATAGGTTAAAGTTTTTCTCACCTTGAGTTGTTCCGATAGCTCGAAAGCCTGATTTTGTCACAGTCGGAAGTTCAACAACCGTATCTACACCATTTTGAATTTCACAAGATGATGATGCAATGAGAATAGGTGAACTACCTAATACTGTAGTTGTTAAGAAGGGGCGATTTTGTTGACCTGTTACATAGTAAGTACTATAACGGCCAGCCACTAATGCACCAGAACCAGTAGTGGTAGCAGTTTTAATCACTTCCAAAACAATATAGCCTGGCGAAAGTGTATATGCTGTATGAGGTGTCAATGTAAGCTTATAAGGGTAATAAACAGAAGAGTTTGAAGAGTCAGTTGCCTCACGGTAAATTCGAATACCTATACCCGGTATATTTGTGGCGTAAACATTATTGCCTATTGGACTAATTGGATAATTTAGAGGTAGAGCCGCTATAATTTGGTCACCAGGGCGGTTACACGTTGCAGTAGAATTATTGGGTGAAATGGTAAAAGTATTCTTTTGTAAAACTGTGCCTACAGGATCATTTGGACGAACCACAATGGTGCCAATCGTTATTGGAATATCAACTGTAGTAAAACCTTTACTTAAAGTACAGTTTGCATTTGCTTGGTTGTAAATAAAGAAATTAGTGATTAATAAACCACTTTGAATAAGTATTTTTTTCATTTGCAGATTGCCTCTGTCATAATAATTGATTGTTTTTCCTGTGAGATTTTTGATTGAATGTCATATTCAAGTTGACATTCTTCGGTATTACTTTCTCCCCACTTCACATAAAGATGATCATGAGACAGGGGCGTACGTAAATAAATACGACTACCTTGGGCTACCATTCCAACTACTTCGTTATTCTGGTTAAACACTTGTGCAGCAAATGGTAGGTGACCACCATTAGGAGTTTGAGTACTAATAAAAAGTGCATAGCCCGTTTTTGTGGAGAAATTGACTCTGGTTATTGATCCTGCATAAGGTGCAATACGGTGACTTGTTTCTGAAAGTTCAACATTTGATGGCATCCCTTGAGGGTCAAGGCTAATGTCATTTAAGCGATAGGGCGTAACATAAGGGATTACAGCATAACCATGTTTATTAATGTTTAGTCCAGATGTATTGCCGACTCGGGCACCTGTGGCTTCGGGGGCATAGACCAATACCATGGTTTGCACTTGATCTGGTCCAAATAAAAGCCCTTGAGAATGAGCAACCACACTTCCATTTAAATTGATCATTTCCTGCTGATATGCATCGGATTGGCTAAATGACGCACCTATAGTTGTGTAATTACTACGGTAGGTACCATTAATATTTACACTGCTTTGTCCTTGATCTAGGTATGAAACGGACGTGCCATAATCAAAGCGGTTTCCGATATAACCACTCATCCCTACAGTTTTGCTATCTTCAGAAATAGAGCTATTAAAATTAATTGTGTTTTTCTTAAATTTGAGTGGAAAAGACAAAGACAATAAATACTGCGTTTCGTGACTAGTCTGTTGATCTTCGAGATCAAGCTCATGAGTAATTGCAGAAATGCTGTAAGTCAAATCTTTAAATTGATTACTATAACCAAATTGAAATTGTTGATTGCGATTAGGCTGATTCCAGTAATTAATCCATGAACCCACTAAATAAAAATTGCCCCATTGATTTGGAAGACTTTGATTTAATGTGATCTGAAATTCACTTTTTTGTTTTCCTACAGAAAAACTATCAATATTTCGTTGTTGTAAATCTTGAATTAAAATTGAATCTCTTAATTTCAAATAATTTTCGGTCGAGTATCTGTAGGTTGCTAAAGTTAAATTTGTATTCGTTGGCGTAAATAGTCGATTATAACTTAAACGGTAACTTTGCCCTTTTAGTGTTGGTTTTTGATCAAAATTAGCTTTCGATTGAGTTGCATCAACTGCAATTGCACCAATTGGAGTTGCAAATGCGCTACCTATCAGAAAAGACTGGTAGTGTTCGGTTGCCTGAAACCCAGTATAACTTGTTAAATAGTTATTAATGCCTCGTTGATATTTACCTTGTACTAGCCATGGATTTAAATTGATATTAGCATCTCTAAATTGTCCTAGAGTAAAAGAATAACGACTCATCTTTGGGCGAAGCATCTCTACTACAGAAGCATAGGGAATAGAGAACTTTTGAATCTCTCCATTCGTCTCGTATATAGAAACTTGTAGTTCACCACCAAAACCTGTCGGATAAAGATCATTAATTTCAAAACTTCCAGGAGTAACAGTAGTTTGATAAATTAAATTTCCCTGTTGGCGCACTTCAACTTTTGCATTAGTCTTTGCATAACCCCGAATTTGTGGCGCATATCCAAGCATGCTGTTAGGCAGCATGCGATCATCACTTGCTACGTTAATTCCGCGATAAGGTAAGGCATCAAAAAAATTACTATTGGTAAAGTAATCACCTAAAGTAACGACACTATTAAACTTAGGAAATGCTTTTTGGGCATATGTATTGTTTGATGTATAGAAAGAAGTCTTTTTTGGAATTTCGTTATGATCTTGCCATTTCCACTGCCCACTATGGCGTAATTGCCAGTCATAGAGATTTATCCCGACGTTTGTACCCATAAAAGCATGATTTGTTTCATGGTCATTACTTACAATACGATATGCAGAAGCATTGTATGCAAAAAAAGCAGCGTTTATACCCCGATCCCATAAACGTGGGTCGACGTATCCTTGAGCATTTTTTTGCAAAGCAACCTGAGGGATCGAAATATCAAGTCTCAGACGCGAGGTATCAAATTGATAAAAAGCATCATTAACCCATTTTTCTAGATCATTACAGGTAGGTAAATTATTGGCTTCCCGATGAATAATTTCTGTTTTAACGCCATATTCTAAAAGCATATCTGCTGTAAAACAGGTTTTTGCATTTTCATTCGAATTTGTAGTTTTAAAAAGAAACTTTCGTTTACCTAGCCATTGGCCATTAATATATACATCCAGACTATATTCACCAGGTAAAATAGGGTTGCCGTATTTAAATCGACCAATGTCAATTTTCTGTGCATTTCCTACTAAAAAGTTAGTATCAAAGTCAGCTTTTAGTATATTTTGCCCACTCATATTGTCTGATGCATATACAGTTAATGGCACATTAATCGCTATACTTAATACTAGATAATAACTAGTGCGCTTTTTAAAGCATGTACTGGGTATGAACCATTCTGACATAGTCTTTGTGCCTATTCATAAATAGGTGTTTAAATTTCAAAAAAGGTAAATAAGCTTAGAACTTTATTGTTTGTTCAATTCGCCCGCCGTAATCATTTATATAAACAAAGCTCATATTCGTTATATTGCTATTTTTAAGTTTTATCTGGTCTTCTGAAAAAGGAGAAAGCATTAAACCTTGTTTTAATAAATCTATTTTTTGATGATTTACTTCTTGAAAAATTGAGCTCATTGTAATGTAGAAGGGAGTAGGGTTCTTAATAAGCAATATTTCCCCATTTTTCACCCACTGAATTTTTTCACTAAATGTATCAATATTTTCTTTTAAATTTGCTGGCCGATAAAAAAATTTAATTTGTGATCGAATCGCTAATTGAAGAAAATTATTAGGTAGTGGTTCATTATTTACTTGTTTTTTCCCTTCTGGTTTTGGTGGAATATCTAATACGTTAAGCCAGAAAATACTTTCTTTATTTTGATTTAATTGAGAAGCACTTGGTAGTGCAGTAATTCGTAAGGTTTGGCCTTTAGTGGGTTCGACTCTGGAAATAGGAGGTGTAATAATAAAGGGTACATTCGACTCATCGGGAGTCGATTTTGAATTTCCATCATCAATCCAAGCTTGAACAAGTGAGGGTGTTGTACCATTGTTGCTTAGTTGTAAGCTAACTTCTCGAGCATCCGATGGATATATTACGCGTGTACCATGCAGTATTATTTCAGCATGTCCTATACTAGCAAGTACTGCTTGAAGGCAAGCCATTCCCCAAAAAAATTTACGACCACGAAAAAGCATGAGTCATATTCTCAATAATAAATAATAGATGAAATAGAGCTTCTATTTAATAATAGAAGCTGGCTTTAAATTATTGATAAATAATCGTGTATTTTACTTGCGAAGTTACAGTACCCGCAGTAGATACACCAGTCGCATAATATTCAGCATAATAATTAAGATCCGCATTACCACCAGCAGAAACATTTACCCATTGAGAGTTATCTTGTGCACCGGAAACCCCTTTAGCAAGTACAGGAATTACTGCGTTATTGCTTCCTAATAGTTGAATATTGACATTAGCAGCTGCACCAGAAGTGGCTTGGTTTAATAAACGTCCAGTATTAAAATCAACCGTTGCTCCTGGTTCAAAATAAGTCGCAACTTTTCCAGCAGAAGCGCAATTTGTTAGATTAATTTGAAAAGGTGTACGACCAGCAACATCTCCTACATTTTTTAAAGATTGAGATGATACTGTTGGTAAATTCACTGTAAGGTTTTTATCACCTGTTTCAATCGTACAAGTATTATCAGTTACTAGACCATTAATAGTAATCGTACCATCAGCTGCTTGTACTGTTGTAATATTAAAAAGTGAAGCTACCGCTATAAAAATAAATTTTTTCATGAATTCCCCGAAATATCCTATAAATATAGATTAATTACTTTTCAGTGCTTTTATTCTGATCAAGTAACGCGGTGGAAATATAGCACCTTTAAATTAAAAAACAAGAATTACATTATATTTTTATGTATTTTGTTTGGTTATTTTTTAATGAATAATTGATTTGTAATTTAGATTTATACCACATGGTAAAATATATTAAATTTATTTTATTTAAAATAAATTGATAATAAGTTTAATTTAAGTTATTGAATTTAATTGAGTTAAGTTTTTCTTTATAAAATGTGTATATATTGTTTGATTAACTTTTTGTTTTTATTAATAAATTTATTTTGTGTATCTTATATAAACATAATTATTTTTTTAAGAATTTTTTAAGGTTTAATTCCTAGTGTTTTAGTTGTGATTCAATAAAAGATCTTCTGGAGTTTGTTTCCATGAACAGCATGAAATACAGTTATAAACCGAATTATTTTTTCTTTGCTCATAAATTAGTCTTATTCTTAAAGGACTATTTACTTAAACATCCTACAGAACAGAACACGACGTTTAACTTACAAACAATTTATGACGTCTTTAGTCATGACTTAGCATCTAGCACAACGAATTTGGAAGGTATTTTGAATATTGTTGATGAGTATGTTTTAGAAACTGAAGAAGGGCTTTTGCCATTGATTAGTAGACACTCGATTAATTTAAAGAGCCATGTACTTTCTTTAGAGTTTTCACCTAAAGCGTTAAATAGCTTATTGTCAGGTCACTCATTAGTGAACCCTAAAGCGGCCTAAGGAAATTTCTTTTAAGCTTTGAATATCTCAGATAAAATTTGCTTGTTTTTTTTATTTGAGTTATTCATGAGCAAAGACTACAAAGCTTTGACTTATATCGCAGATGAAAATATTTCAGATACCATTCTATGGCTTTTAAACCATCAAGATGTTTTTGAATCTTTTCAGTTTGATGTATTGAGCCAAGAATTATCGGTTACACATGCAGCAGGTAGGGATATTATTCGAGTTGGAACTTTCCTGAATGCTACTTATGGAATATTAGTAACTTCTGTATGAATAAAAAAGCCCTGAATGATCAGGGCTTTTTTATTCTTGATGCTGTTAAGCACTCATTGCATCTACTGATAAATCAGAAACAGTTGGCTTTGGCTTTTCAGCAGTTAAACCAAGTTTGTTAAATAATGCTTGGTCTTTACCTTCACCTGCATTTGGAGTGGTAAGCAATTTATCACCCGAAAACAGTGAGTTCGCACCTGCCATAAATGCTAAAGCTTGATCTGAATCACTTAAAGATTCACGACCAGCAGATAAACGAATATAACTATGCGGCATAACAATACGTGCTACCGCAATGGTGCGGATCCATTCAATAACATCTAGTTTTTCAACATCAGCTAGAGGTGTACCTTCAATTGGTACAAGCATGTTAATTGGCACAGATTCTGGGTGAATAGGTAAGGTTGCTAACTCGTGTAATAAACCGATTCGATCTTCACGGCTTTCACCCAAACCAACAATACCACCACTACATACTTTCATACCTGCTTGGCGTACATAATCCAGAGTATTCAAACGGTCATCAAAAGTACGTGTGCTAATAATGTGAGAATAGTATTCACGAGAAGTATCTAGGTTATGGTTGTAATAATCTAAACCAGCATCTTTTAGGCGTTCTGCTTGTGATTGGTTAAGCATACCTAATGTCATACAGGTTTCCATACCTAATGCTTTAACTTCACGTACCATTTCTAAAACATATGGCATATCGCGTTCATGTGGGTTACGCCAAGCAGCACCCATACAAAAACGAGATGAACCTGAATCTTTTGCAGCTTTTGCTTCGCTAATTACTTTTTCAACAGCAATACGTTTTTCTGCTTCTAATTTTGAATCGTAATGTGCAGATTGAGAGCAATATTTGCAATCTTCAGGACATTTACCCGTTTTAATCGATAAAAGGGTGCTGACCTGAATTGTATTGGCAGTGAAGTGCTCACGGTGTACTTGCTGAGCCTTAAAAACTAAATCCAAAAAAGGTTGTTCATATAGAGCTTGGATTTCTTCACGAGTCCAATCATTACGTAGAGTCATTGTCATATCCATGATGATGGCATTAATTCACTGTACATAATCATACAGAATTCGTATTAAAGCTATAGGGCAAAAAACATCATTTTTTTAATTTGAGAGCTGAAGTTGATTAAGTTGCTGTTCAATTGCCCAATCAATATGCACATTGACGATTTCGTCATGTAAATTTTTGCCTTTGTGTAGCTGATCTACAATTTCTTTTGAGTACGGTGCATTGCCTAAACCGATAGCAATATTGCGCTTAAATGACTGATAACCTGTGCGTCGTATTGGGCTACCTTCTGTATTGGCTAAAAAAGTAGCTTCATCCCACTGCCAGATATCAAGCAGACTAATATTATCTAAACCATGTCTAGGGTTAAAGTCAGTAATAGAAGCTGTCTTAGCAAAGCTATTCCACGGGCAAATTAATTGACAGTCATCACAACCAAATATTCGGTTACCAATACCTGCACGTAATTCTTCATCAATAATTCCCTTATATTCGATTGTTAAATAAGCAATACAGCGTCTAGCATCTAACATATAAGGTTCGACAATCGCTTGAGTTGGGCAAATATCAATACAAGCACTACAAGAACCACAGTGAGATGTTGCAGGTTTATCAAAAGGTAAGTCGAGTGATGTAAATAGTTCACCTAAGACAAAGAAAGAACCTGACTTTTTATGAATGAGCAAAGTATGTTTACCTGTCCAGCCCATTCCAGCACTTTCAGCTAATGATTTTTCAAATATCGGCGCGGAGTCTGCAAAAGGGCGAGATTCAAAATCTCCCACTTTTTCACGGATACGTGTAGCTAATGTTTTTAATCTGCCTCGCATCACCTTATGGTAATCACGACCACGAGCATAACGGGCGATAATCGCAGAGTTGGGTTCAAAAGGTACATATCTTGGCTTTGGTGATTCCACCAAATAATTCATACGCACGCAAATAATACTTTTTGTACCAGGAACTAATAGAGTCGGATCAGCCCGCTTTTCCAAATTTTCTTCTAGGTATGTCATATCTGCATGATAACCACGTTCAAGGTACTCTAAAAAACGTGGCATTTGCTCTTGAGCATCTGGTTTTGCAATGACACAATCAGCAAAACCCAAGTCTAATGCTTGAGCTTTGATCCATGCTTTTAATTCATGTGGATCAATTTGTTGCACTGCAATGCGTGATGTGTTGGAAGATGTCATAAAACCGAAAAATGCAAGAGGATAAGAATATGCAGGCAGTAGTTTACCATAGCCAAGATATCCAGGCATGGGAGCAACGTTGGTTTGCTGCGCAAAACTCATCATTAGGCTTAATGCAACAAGCAGCTTGGTCAATCACTCAACAACTCATTGTACTTTTTCAAAACCAAGATATTAAGAATATTGCTGTTTGGTGTGGACAAGGTAATAACGCTGGTGATGGCTACTTTATAGCAAGTTATCTCAAGGAAGCAGGGTTATATGTTGAAATATTTGCGGCCGAATTGGGCGAGTCAGCCGATTTACACCATGCTGCCCATTTTGCTAAGGCAAATCATGTCCAAATACATCAAGGTTTTGAGGTACACAGAACATTTGATTGTCATATTGATGCGTTATTTGGGATTGGTTTAAATCGAGAGTTAAATGATTATTGGCAACATTCTATTCAACAGTTTAACGAGCAAGCTGGGTTAAAAATTTCAATTGATATACCAAGTGGCTTACATGCAAATACAGGACGAGTCTTACCTTGTGCTGTAAGGGTTGATCATACATTTACTGTTTTAGGGCTTAAAGCTGGATTATTTACAGGCCAAGGTAAAGAGTATGCGGGGAAAATTCATTTAATTAATTTAATTCCAGTAGACCAAGACCTGAAACCTCTTGCTTACTTGACGCCAACACATATCAGACTTCCTAAACGTTTGGCTTTTGGTCATAAGGGAAGTTATGGACATGTTTTGGTGATAGGTGGTCATGAGCAAATGGGCGGGGCTGTCATTATGGCTGCTGAAGCTGCCTTTCATGCAGGAGCAGGCAAAGTTACGGTAGTTTGTCACCGAAACCATCATCAGGCTATTTTGTCGAGAGCTCCAAATATTATGCTTCGTGACATTAATAATTTCGATGAAAACAGTATTAAAGAGATTTTATCTCAGGTTGATGCAGTATGTTTTGGCATGGGCTTAGGGCGTGATGAATGGGCACAGCAAATCTATCAACAGTGGTTCGATTATTTAAATCATGACTCACATTTGGAGGTTGTATTAGATGCAGATGCACTATGGTTTCTTGCCAAACAACCTAAAAAATTGGGTGCACATATTTATGCAACTCCACATCCCGGAGAAGCCGCTACTTTATTGGATTGTTCTACAGCGAAAATTGAAAATGACCGAATTACTGCTATTTATGCGTTGCAACAAAAATATGCGGCTCAATGGGTGCTGAAAGGTGCTGGCAGCTTAATTTTAGAGAATAAGTTATATATTTGTACCCAAGGTAATGCTGGTATGGGAACGGGCGGCATGGGAGACATATTAGCGGGTATGATCACAAGCTTAAAAGCCCAGTTCCACAAAGGTATTGCATTACATGAGATTGTAACTCTTCATGCTCAGGCAGGGGACCAACTGGCAAAAAACGGAATACGTGGTTTACAAGCTTATGAAATGAATCAGGCAATTACTCGAGTAGTAAATAATCAATAAAGCTTTAACGTCTACGGCTACTCGAACGGCTGCGTCCACGTGCCATACCACCTAAAGCATTCAAGACAGAAAGTTTACTCATACTTCCTGAAGCATGGGCATGGCAAATCGCAGCAGCAAGAGCATCAGCTGCATCGGCTTGAGGTTTAATAGTTAGGTTGAGTAAACGCATGACCATCATTTGTACTTGCTCTTTATCGGCAGCACCATAACCCACTACGGATTGTTTTATTTGACGGGCTGTATATTCTGCAACTTGTAAATCTAAATTAACTAAGGCGGCTATTGCAGCTCCTCGGGCTTGCCCTAGTTTTAAAGCAGAGTCCGGATTTTGTGCCATAAAAACTTGTTCAACCGCAGCTTCAGTTGGGCCATGAAATTTCACAATTCGCTCAACGCCAGCGAAAATACGCTTTAAGCGCTCTGGCATTTCTTGAGTTTCTGTTCGGATTGTACCAGCATCGACAAAACGTAGTTTACTACCATCTTTTTCAATGATTCCGTAACCTGTTAAGCGTGAACCTGGGTCAATTCCAATAATCAATGCCATGTGTAGACTTACATAAATAGTTTAGAGAGTATTGTTGCATAGCCAAAAAGGTTCTGCATAAGTAATTTAACCAATGCTGATATAAATGGTTATTTTTCGATTTCTAACCCTACTGATGTATATTTTGTTAGGTACTTTTTGGACCTTAATCGTAATTGGTCTAAGATCACTTGATACAATTCTAGTTTAATGGAATGCTTATCTATAAATATGGAATTGAGTCTGGTCGATGGATGATATCAACATCAGGATTGCACATCGAATACGAGAGCTGCGTTTAGCACGTGGATATACTTTGGATGTGCTAGCTGCCCGATGCCAAGTTAGCCGTTCAGCTATTTCTTTAATTGAAAGAGGGGAAACGAGTCCAACGGCAGTTGTTCTTGAAAAACTAGCCAATGGTCTAGAAGTACCTTTAACTAAAATTTTTACGAACGAAACAACTAGTCCATCTCCTCAACCATTTATTTGCCGAAATGAACAAGCTGAGTGGCAAGATCCGGAAACTGGATATGTTCGCCGTACTGTCTCACCACCAAATTTAAAACTACCATTTCAAATTGTTGAAATTGAATTCCCTCCTCATGCTCGAATTACGTATGAAATTAGTGAAAGCTCTAAAGTAGTACAACAGCAAATTTGGGTAGTTGAAGGGCAAATTGATATTCAACTGGGCAAAAACTCTTATGCATTGGGCGAAGGGGATTGCTTAGCTATGCAATTAGATCAACCTGTCATATATAGCAATAATTCATCACAAGTCGCTCGCTATATTTTAGTCGTCTCTAATCAACTCGTGTCTGCTCTTAAGGAATCTTCATGAACTATTCCCTCGATTCTAATTTTCGTTTAATTGATTGTAATGAAGCAGAACATGCGGCAGCTATATTAGAGATTTTAAATGAGGCAATTGTTAATTCTACAGCATTGTATGACTATGTACCGCGTTCGCTTGATTCAATGAAAACTTGGTTTTCGGTAAAAACCGGAAATAGTTTTCCTGTAATCGGGGCTGTAGATGAGTCAGGTAAGTTATTAGGATTTGCTAGTTGGGGAGCTTTCAGAGCTTTTCCGGCTTATAAGTATACGGTTGAGCATAGTATCTATATTCATCATGAACATCGGGGCTGTGGTTTAAGTAAAGTTTTAATGCAAGCGTTAATTCAGCGGGCTCAAGAGGCTCAGATTCATGTATTGATTGGTTGTATTGATGCGACAAATCAAGCCAGTATTGGACTCCACGAAAAACTCGGGTTCACACATGCAGGTACTTTTAAACAGGTAGGCTTTAAATTTGGACAATGGTTAGATGCTGCATTTTATCAGCTAATTTTAAATACACCATTTGAACCAGTGGATGGATAAATTATTGAATTTTTGGGTAGACAACGGCTCAGTTCAAAGTAAGAAAATTTGAACTGAGTCATAGCATGGATTTATAAAATACCTAATAGTTCTAATCTCTTTTCATGTAAAACCACTTATTTCATATAATAAAAGAGCTCAATTTATGAAAAAATTACAATCTTGTAGAAAAAACACTTGATAAAGTTGTTATAGCACTCATTAATAATAAAGTATGGCTATTTTATTAATTTAAATCAGTCTTATTAATAGTATTGCAGCATTTGGGTTTAGCCATGTTTTTAGGTTAAAAGAAAACATTGCCTAAGCTTCACTACAAGCTCTTTAATCCGTATTTTCAACTGAAAATGGTTCATGGATTAGATAGCTAAAACTGCAATGAATTTTCTTTTTGAGATAGATAAAGTTTTACATGAATTTACTTCTTATTGTGGTTCTGGGCGCGATTGTTGAAATTGCCGTATGGATTGGCGTAGCACAGTTCATCAGTGGATGGTATGTGTTTTTCTGGTTCATTATTGCTTTCTTTATTGGTCTTACGCTTATTCGCAAAAGTACGGCTGGTATTATGCCGCAATTACAACAAATGCAGATGACCGGGCAATTAGGCAGTGATCCGACAGTAACTAAAAAACTAGCATATGCTTTTGCAGGTTTTTTATTGATGGTGCCTGGTGTGGTATCTGATGTGTTAGCGCTTTTAATTCTAATTCCAGGCGTGCAAACTGCGTTTCGTAATATCGCAATGAGAACACTTGCAAAGCGTCAGCAAGCAATGATGGAAAAAATGATGGGTGGCATGGGCGGAGCAGGTGCTGGTCAAAACCCATTTGCTGATTTAATGCGTCAAATGCAGGATATGCAGAACTCACAAGGTGGCAATCAATACCGTGGTGACTCCAGCATTATCGATGGCGAAGCGAGAGAAGTTACCCCAGACCATAAGAAAATTGAACATAAAAATAAGGATTGATTAATTCCTTATATAAAAATAAAAGGCCTAAATCTTAAATGATTAGGCCTTTTTTAATATTCTATCGATTATTAATTTGAACAATCAGCATTATCTGTTCCAGCTTGAGCTATTACAGTTGAATTTTCTTCTGACTTCGTCTGAGGTTGATACTTGTTTGAAGGTAGAGCTGTCTGCTTGTTTTCAGATTGTTGATATTTCCGGCTTCTATTGGCTCTTTCACGAAAGCCACCTTTATTAATGAGTTGGGTGTGTGACATGGATTGGCCTAGAAAATGAACTATTCATGTATTTTAACAAATTCAGCAAAATATCAAAATAAGAAAAATAGTATAGAAAAAATAATATTTAATTTATCTCATTGTATAAACTAAAGTTTTTAAAAATGAACGCATTGTTCATTCAGATTGAATTCTCTTTTCATTTCACATAGGATAAATATAAAGGATGTATAAATTAAAAATTGTAGCAAACCTATTAAAACAACAACGGTTGAAGTGAGGGAAGGAGGGTTACCTATGCTATATCAATATCATTGTGCGTGTTGTGACAAAGTTGTGGCATCAACTGACAAATCATGTCCATATTGTGGTTCACATCATATTCGTAGTCCTTATGGGTTATGGATGTTTTGTGTGATGGCTTGTTTGGCAGTAGTTGTTGTATTCAAAGTTGTCCATATTTATATACAAAATCATCAGGATACACCTACCCAATCGACTTTATTAGATGTACTAAATGAAGGTGATAAAACTACGAAACAGTAGTAGTGCTTAATTTGCTACATACTTTTAAATAATGTGTGTTGGAAAGTTTATTGCTTAATTTTAACAAAATATAAAAAATAATAAAAAAGCCCGCATTAAGCGGGCTTTTAATATATAGGGCCTAAAGGCCCGCAGCATCTTTAAGTACTTCAACTTTGTCAGTTTTTTCCCATGTGAATGCAGAATCTGAACCTTCACGACCAAAATGACCGTAAGCAGCTGTCTGTTTATACATTGGTTGAATTAAGTTAAGCATACGAGTAATACCAAATGGACGTAAATCAAAATGCTCACGTACTAATTGGATAATTAACTCATCAGAAACTTTTGCAGTACCAAAAGTATTGATTGAAATAGAAGTTGGTTCTGCAACACCAATTGCATAACTCACCTGAATTTCACATTTGTCAGCAAGACCAGCCGCAACAATATTTTTAGCAACATAACGACCAGCGTAAGCAGCTGAACGGTCTACTTTAGATGGATCTTTACCAGAGAATGCACCACCGCCGTGACGAGCCATACCACCATAAGTATCAACAATGATTTTACGACCTGTTAAACCACAGTCACCTACAGGGCCACCGATAACAAACATACCAGTCGGGTTAATATGGAATTTAGTGGCTGCATGGAACATTTCAGCAGGGATGATCGGTTTGATAATTTCTTCAATTACAGCTTCTTTAAGCTGAGTTTGAGTAATTTCAGGATCATGTTGAGTAGAAAGTACTACTGCGTCTAAACGTACAGGCTTGCCATTTTCATACGCAAAAGTAACCTGACTTTTTGCATCTGGACGTAACCATGGTAATGCACCTGAACGACGGAGCTCAGCTTGACGCTCCATTAAACGGTGAGCATAAGAAATAGGAGCTGGCATAAGCACGTCAGTTTCGCGACTTGCATAACCAAACATTAAACCTTGGTCACCAGCACCTTGATCTTCAGGTTTTTGGCGATCTACACCTTGTGCAATCTCAGGTGATTGTTTACCAATCATGTTGATTACGGCACAAGTTGATCCATCAAAGCCTAGATCTGAATGGTGATAGCCGATACCGTTAACAGTTTGGCGAACTACAGCTTCTACATCAATATTCGCAGTTGTTGTGATTTCACCTGCAAGTACAACAGCGCCTGTTTTTACCAGTGTTTCACAAGCAACACGTGCGTATGGGTCTTCTTTTAAGATTGCATCCAAAATAGCGTCGCTAATTTGGTCGGCCATTTTATCGGGATGACCTTCGCTTACAGATTCCGAGGTAAAAACAGCGTACTCGCGCATGAAAGTCCTATCTTGGTTATTTCAAAAAGACATAATATGTTACATCGACTTGAGCTTGAGGACCAGTTCATACTGACTAAAAAGCATGAATTTCTTTCATTTCTACTATGTTTTAATTGATAAGAGTATCAGGGAAATTGATATAGCTAGATGAAAATTAATTATTTTTATATAAAAAATTTAAAAAAATGTCTAAATTTTAAACATTTGATTTTATTAAATATTAACCAAAAAATTTCGACTATGAAGCGAAAGACTATAATTAAACAGAATAAATATAACTTTATATGCTGATCAAAGGGGGGTATCTCGACAAATGTTGAGGATAGAACTACCCATAAATAGTATTGTTTTACACAGCTTAAGAAGCTAAATGTTTTTTGAGTAACCAAGAAAAGGTTAAAAATAAAGAAATATACCGTGTTGGGGTTTACCCCTAGGCGTTTTTTTAAGACAATATAGCGGCATTGAATGGTTATTCATCATCTTCTTTTCATCAATCTATTAAAATTGGATTCTGATCTATGACGACCCCTTTAAACGAACGTCGTATTGCAAACGCAATTCGTGTATTGGCAATGGATGCTGTGCAACAGGCAAACTCAGGGCATCCAGGTGCTCCAATGGGGATGGCAGATATTGCTGATGTCGTCTGGCGCGAGTTTTTAAATCACAACCCAACTAATCCACAATGGGCAAACCGTGACCGTTTTGTTTTGTCAAATGGTCATGGTTCAATGTTGCAATATGCTTTGCTTCATTTAACAGGTTATGATCTTTCAATTGAAGATTTAAAACAATTCCGTCAATTGCATTCAAAAACTCCTGGTCACCCTGAATATGGTTATGCACCAGGCATCGAAACAACGACTGGTCCTTTAGGTCAAGGTATTGCAAATGCTGTTGGCTTTGCATTGGCTGAAAAAACTTTAGCTGCTCAATTCAATAAAGATGATTTAAAAGTAGTTGATCACTTCACTTATTGTTTCTTGGGTGACGGCTGTTTGATGGAAGGTATTTCTCACGAAGTATGTTCATTGGCAGGTACTTTACAGCTTGGTAAATTGATTGCTTATTATGATGACAACGGCATTTCGATTGATGGTGAAGTAGAAGGCTGGTTTAGTGATGATACTGAAGAGCGTTTCAAAGCTTATGGCTGGCAAGTTCTTCGTGTAGATGGCCATGATGCTGATGCTATTCGTCAAGCAACAGTTGAAGCTAAAGCTGAAACTCAAAAACCAACGATTATTATTTGTAAAACAATTATTGGTTTAGGTTCTCCAAACAAACAAGGTAAAGAAGATTGTCACGGTGCGCCGTTAGGTAAAGATGAAATTACCTTAACTCGTGAAGCTTTAGGTTGGACTGAAGAAGCATTTGTTATTCCTGCTGATGTATATGCTGCATGGGATGCTAAAGCAAAAGGTAATGAAGCTGAAGCAGCTTGGAATGAAGTATTTGCTCAATACCAAGCAAAATATCCTACAGAAGCAGCTGAGTTACTTCGTCGTATTAACGGTGATTTACCAGCAGAGTTTTCAGCTCAAGCAGATGCGTTTATTCGTGAGACAAATGCTAAAGCTGAAACTGTAGCAACTCGTAAAGCAAGTCAAAATACATTACAAGCATTTGGTCCTTTATTACCTGAATTATTAGGTGGTTCTGCGGACTTGGCTGGTTCTAACTTAACACTTTGGAAAGGTTGCCAAGGTGTTCAAGAAAACCCAGCTGGTAACTACGTGTACTATGGTGTACGTGAGTTTGGTATGACTGCAATTGCAAATGGTGTTGCATTACATGGCGGTTTCATTCCTTACGTGGCAACATTCTTAATGTTTATGGAATATGCACGTAACGCAGTGCGTATGTCTGCATTGATGAAACAACGTGTAATTCATGTTTATACACATGACTCAATTGGTTTAGGTGAAGATGGTCCAACACACCAACCAATTGAACAAATTGCTTCTTTACGTGGTACACCAAACTTAAATACTTGGCGTCCTGCTGATACTGTTGAAACAGCAATTGCATGGAAATCTGCTTTAGAGCGTAAAGATGGCCCTACAGCACTTATTTTCTCTCGTCAAAACTTGCCATTCCAAACGCGTACTGAAGAACAAATTCAGAATGCAGCAAAAGGTGGTTATGTTCTTGCTCAAGAGAAAGGCGAGTTGAAAGCAATTATTATTGCTACTGGTTCTGAAGTTTCTTTAGCAATGGAAGCTTATGCTCAGCTTGAAGGTGTGCGTGTAGTTTCTATGCCATGTGCAGAAGAGTTTATGAAACAAGACGCTGCATATCGTGCAGCTGTATTACCAGCTCATATCCGTGCACGTGTTGCGGTTGAAGCAGCTCATGTTGACTACTGGTGGAAGTTTGTTGGTCTTGATGGCAAAGTAATTGGTATGTCAACTTATGGTGAGTCAGCACCAGCGAAAGATTTGTTCCAATTCTTTGGTATTACAACTGAAGCTGTAGTAGCTGCAGTAAAAGAATTGACTGCTTAATGAATTAACTAAGCAGAAGAAAAAAGCGTCCCGATTGGGGCGCTTTTTTTATAAATTTTAAATATTAAGTTCAGTTTGAATCGAAATATTCGAAGTCAATAACTTATGAATTGGGCAGCTTTCAGCAACTTTTAAAAGACGTTTATGTTGATCTTCAGTAAATTCACCCTTTAGCGTAATTTTACGTTCAATATTATTTTGACCGGCTTCCGGATCACTATTTGGATTTAAAGCTAAATCGACTTGTACATGCTCAAGCTTAATCCCTTTGTGATTTGCATACATTTCTAGTGTAATTGTAGTGCACGCGCCTAAAGCTGATAGTAAAAGCTGAACTGGATTTGGAGCTGTATCTCGTCCACCTTTATCAGTTGGTTCGTCTGCAAACCATTGATGACCTGACGGATCGGTCAGTGTCACTCGGTACGGAGTAGAAGTGCTTTGTGCTTGAACAGTGTTAGCCATGTTTTACCTTGTTATTTATCAATAAAATCGAAGTAAAAACCAATAAATCTGAAGGTTTCGGATAGAAAAATATCTATACTTTATAATATGGGTTTTGAATAACAACTGTAACGCTTTTATTGTTGCATGGATGAAACATATCGTTTTATAAAGAATAGTGAATTAAATTACTTGATGTATACACTAACGACTATATCAATAAAGGATACGAAAAATGCATCTTAAAACATTAAGCTTCGGTTTAGCAGTAGCATTGGCAAGTACAGTTACATTAGCTGCACCAGTGGATTATAAAATTGACCCAACACATACAGCGACTGTTTTCTCATGGAATCACTTTGGTTTTTCAACTCCAAGCGCTAACTTCTCGGACATCCAAGGTGTAATTAAAGTTGATAATGCTAAACCAGCAAATTCTTCTGTAAATGTGACAATTCCTTTAAGCAGTGTAAATACAAACGTGCCTGCTTTAGATAAAGAATTCCAACAAGAAGCTTGGTTTAATGCAGCAAAATATCCAAATATCACTTTCAAAAGTACGAAAGTAGAAACTAAAGATAAAAAACACTTCAAAATTACTGGTGACCTAACTGTTAAAGGTGTCACTAAGCCAGTTGTACTTGATGCTGTTTTAAACAAACAGGGTGAACATCCAATGGCAAAAGTTCCAGCGATTGGTTTCAATGCGACAACTTCATTCAATCGTTCTGATTTCGGTCTAGGCAACTATGTGCCTAATGTAGGTGATAAGATCACTGTAAACATTACGACTGAAGCAACGGCAGCTAGTGCAGCTAAAAAATAAGTTGTAAGTTTTCTAAAAAAGTCCTCAATCATGAGGACTTTTTTAATTATTAGATTGGTTCTTTTTTATCGGGTTCTATAAAAACTAAGGGTTGAGAAGGATCTACATTTCTTTTTTCGGCTTTTTCTCTTAAAAATTGATAAGTTGGAACTTTCATTTTTGCCTGATCACGTAATTTCTTTTTAATATAAAGAACAAGAGCAAAGCAGGTCGTTGCTACGGTCAGCATCATGCCATTCATATAACTCATGATCGAACTTACGTAACCAATGGTGGTTAAGCGATGCATCATACGCTCAACTTGAGTACTAGTTTCAATACCAGTGATTGCCCAACTGCATAAATGTTCACAATTATTAATAATTAAATGATAGTGGTTTTCGTGCATGCGTGAGCGCATACGTCGAACAACCACTTTTCCTTTGTAGCGTGGCGCATCATAAGAACGCACATGAATTTTTTTGCCATGAGAAAAGGCATCTAATGAAGTAATTTCAATGGGTCGTTTTTTGATGAAATGTGCTAGGCCTGAATAATGAATAACTCGACCTCTCCCAGCGTAAATACCATGATGGCTATAGCCGAGATGTTTTACAATAAGATGAGCCCCTAAAGGGTAGCGTTTATTTGTTTGTTGCATTTTCACGCTGATCCAATAAAGTTTTGATCACTTTTATTAAAAGCTGTTCACTATTATAACGAATATAGTTGTGCTCTAGTGTATTGTTTAGGTGGAATAAGCGCCTTTCGGGTATATATCACATCAAAGCATTTTATTTAATAAAGTATTGCTATGAACAGAAAATGACATATGAGGTTTGCCATTAATGAAAATACTCATGCTGTGTATTATTAATTTTATGGTCTTTGGGCAATCTGCTTTAGCAGAAGAGTATAGCCAAATGCAAAATGCTACCGATGATCAATTTGAAGTCATTGAAATTTCAAATTTAAATCAATTGCGCTTATTTTTGCAAAATCCAGAAACGAATCAATATTATAAAAGTTTCGATAATATTCAGCGCCAACTCAAATCATGCGAACAGCTTACTTTTGCAATGAATGCAGGTATGTTTCATTCTGGCTTCTCTCCAGTTGGGCTATATATTGAAAATGGGCGAGAGAGTCAACCTTTAAATGAAGATAATGGATGGGGTAACTTCTTTTTGCAGCCTAATGGAGTTCTAGCATGGAATGACAAACAAGCTATTATACTGACAACTGAACAATATAAAGCAAAAGCTTTTCAACCCGAATATGCAACTCAATCAGGCCCTATGTTGCTGATTAATGGCAAAATAAATCCCTTATTTCTAGCAAATAGCGATTCAAAGAAAATACGTAATGGGGTAGGTATAAAAAATAATAAACTTTATTTTGTGATCTCTAAAAATAGAGTGAATTTTTATAATTTTGCTGAATTTTTCCAAAAAGGTCTTAACGTAGAGCAGGCATTATACCTAGATGGTTCTATCTCTAGTTTGTATTTGCCTAAGAATAACCGTAATGATAGAAAATTTTATATGGGACCTATTATTGGTTTAGTCAGCCATACAAATTGTGAAATCAAATAAAATACAAAAAAGCCAGTACATGACTGGCTTTATAATTAATGAATAGATGGTTTTTGAATGAGTTCATTTAACTCTTTACGGCTATACCCACGGGAAATAAGAACTTTTTTTATTCCCATAATGACATCTTCATCTGTTGCTTGTGCAAGCGCACTTAGAAGTTGTTCATTAGTTTTACATGAGCAGTCATTTTCAACACAAGCAGTTTGATTCTTATGCTCGTTATGCTGTTGATCTGCTAAGAACAGCTTTTGCCAAAAACTCATAGAGCCTTCATATATAACCTAACATAGATCGAAATATAGCCAAATTAAATTAAAATACAAGTCTCTATAAGTGATAAATCCACCAGTTGAACTAGAGAATTTTCGATAGTAATGGTTGAGTTAAACGAAATTATGACGAATAGATGACTTGATATTTTTTTTAAATTTAAATACTTAATTAAAAGGTGTTGAAAAATAAGGAGATATTTAATCTCCTTATAAAATAGAGTTACATTGAAAAATTTTGTTTAAATCTTCTCGAGTAATACACCTGACTCAACATGATGTGTATAAGGAAACTGATCGAACAAAGCAAACTTAGTCACTCGATGAGTTTTTGTGAGTGTTTTTAAATTTTCATATAAAGTGTCGGGATTACATGAAATGTAGATAATACGCTCAAAACCTTGCAAAAGTTTTAAAGTTTCATCATCAATTCCCGCACGCGGAGGATCTACAAATACGGTATCAAAGTCATAACTTCGAATATCAATATTTGCTTCTTGTAGACGGCGGAATTCACGCTCACCTTGATAAGCTTGAGTAAACTCTTCAGCTGATAGGCGTGCTACCTGAATATTATCAATCTGGTTTTGTTCAATATTCCATTGAGCAGCATAAACTGATGATTTTGCAAGTTCGGTAGCAAGTACGCGTTCGAATTTTAGTGATAATGGAAGGGTAAAGTTACCATTACCACAATAAAGTTCTAGTAAGTGTTTTTTCGAACCCTCAGCTGCATCACATGCCCATTGCAGCATTTTTTTGCAAACTTGTGCGTTCGGCTGGGTAAAGCTACTTTCAATTTGTTTGTACTTGAATGTACGGTTTGAAAGTTCAAATTCTTCTACAACAAAGTCATCGCCAATAACAACTTTCTGCCCTCGGCTACGACCCATAATTTTAATATTTAATTTTTCAGCAAGTGCTTTAGCTGATTGTTCCCACTCCTGATTAAGTTTACGGTGATAAATCAGGGTAACTAGCATTTCTCCACTAAGTGTTGCGAGAAAATCAACTTCAAACAAACGCTGTGAAAGTAAAGGCTCAGCTTTGAGTTCTGCTAAAAGGCTAGGCATTAAATCGTTAATACTTTTGTCTGCAATAGGAAACTCATCTATGCGGACAACTGTTTTTTGCTTGTCTTCATCGTTACGTTCAAACATGGCATAGAACATATCACTTTCTGTATGCCAGATCCGAAATTCAGCACGCATACGGAAATGTTGTTCAGGTGATTCAAACACTTCTAATGTAGGCGGTGTAAATTCAGAAAATTGAGTAGTAATGCGATCAATTTTAGCTTGAAGTTGTTGACGATAAGAAGAGGTCATAGACAAAGAAAATTTAGACAGAATCAAATAGTGAATGGTATCAAAAAAATCGAGCTTGCAGGAGTCAATTTTAGTCAGATATTCATAAAGAAATAGGGTACTTAAATTAAAGATGATTTAAGACGCGGTTAATAAAATCTGATTTTATTGCTCTATATTGATCGGGATCTAAATGGCTACACTGTAATTTTAATTGATTATATTCATGCACCAACCGCGGTGAATCTATAAGCTTATTTCTAAATGTTAAGAAAAACGTAAATACTGAATCGGCTACTACAATTTGAAATGCAACTTCATCATCGTTCATTGATTCAAGCATGCAAAGCTCATGTGTCCTAAGGGTATTTTGTTTTTCTATAAAATTAAGTGTTTTTAATTGTTCTATTGCGAATTCAAATTGATCAGACATCACTTCAATATAAATATCTAGATCACCTTTTGAAATCGTATTTGGGATTGCAGACGAACCAATATGCTCAATTTTGGCAAATGGTAAAAGGGAGGAGATATTCTTTTTGTATGAGTTGAAAAGATCAATACAATTTTGTTGATATTGTTCTGGTTCTAAAAAGATCATTATGAAATTCGCTAATCGATAACATTTATATATTTAAAAAGAGATTACTCGATTAAACAAAAAAGCCCAAATACTGAAATTTGGGCTTTTCGATAAATTATCTGTTAATCCGACATAGTCATTAAGCTTGCATTGCCACCAGCCGCAGCTGTATTCACACTAATTGCACGCTCAATTACTAAACGTTCAAGTGGAATTGACTCGTTTGATTCAACATGTGTAATGCCTACAATTGCACCAGAGCGGCTTGCAATTTCTTGCTGTAATGAGAGAACCTCTTCACGGCTACCATGGTGCAAAACAGCATCAAAATCATCTGTAGTGATGTTTTTGATAGTCGTAATTGCATCAAGTACATCTTTTGGCAACGTTTGTTTATGTTTTGCCAACAATGGACTATTTGGCATTACAGCAGCTTGACTACCCACTGCAAAAATTGCGAGCAATTGATGTAATTGATTTTGTTCAGTGTCGGCAATTGAAAGTACACGGTGACGCGGCAAAATAATATATTGGTTACTTTCCCCAGTAGGGCCTTGTAACTCATAAAACTTGCCTACACCAAATGGTTCAATTTCACGACTTGCTTGTGGTAAATGTTGTTTCGCCCAGTTTTGTAAGCTTTGATAAACTTCACGGTTAAAGCCTTCAAAAATGGTTTGCTCATTTTTTACCGCAAATGGAGTTGCTAATACTTTGTTTGAACAATCCTGCATTAAGCGATACATGTAAAGAGGGCCACCCGCTTTAGGACCTGTACCAGATAAACCTTCACCACCGAATGGTTGAACGCCAACAACGGCCCCAACAATATTACGGTTGATATAAAGGTTACCAACTTCAGCATGTTGAATTACGGTTTGGATGGTTTCATCAATACGAGTATGTAGACCCATTGTTAAGCCATAACCTTTAGCATTAATGCGTGAGATGAGTTGTTCAAGCTCACCATACTTATAGGTAATGATATGTAAAACCGGACCAAAAACTTCACGCTGTAAGTCATCGAGGTTAGGTAACTCAATTGCTGTTGGTACAACAAAAGTTCCTTTATCTAATTCAGTTTGGCTTGTCGCTCCAAACATCAATTGATGTACTGGATAGCCCTTAGACTTCATTTTTTGGATGTGCTGGTCAATCGTCTGTTTTGCTTCGTCATCAATAACTGGACCAATGTCAGTTTTTAAAATAGCAGGGTTGCCTACAATTAACTGTTGCATTGCACCTTTAAGCATTTTAATAACGGTTGCAGCACTATCTTCTTGTACACATAAAATACGCAAAGCAGAGCAACGTTGACCTGCGCTATCAAATGCAGAACTTACAACATCAAGTACAACTTGTTCAGTTAATGCAGATGAGTCCACAATCATTGCATTTTGGCCACCAGTTTCTGCAATGAGAGGAATAGATTGACCATTAGCAGCTAAACGTTTTGCAACTGTCTTCTGCAAAATTTTTGCAACTTCAGTTGAACCGGTAAACATGATGCCATCAATACGTCGATCTTGGCTAAGCTGAGCACCTACTGTTTCACCACGACCTGGTAATAACTGTACAGCACTATGTGGAATACCCGCTTCCCATAAAATTTGCACTGCTTGAGCTGCGATTAAAGGTGTTTGCTCGGCAGGTTTTGCAATAACGCAGTTACCACTAACTAGTGCTGCAGCAATTTGACCAGAGAAAATCGCAAGAGGGAAGTTCCAAGGGCTAATACAAAGTACAGTACCAAGTGGCTGAATGGTTGTATTATTAGGAAGATTTTCAACCTGAGTTGCATAGTAACGTAAGAAATCTACAGCCTCACGAACTTCTGCAATGGCATTCGCATAAGTTTTACCACTTTCGCGGCAAAGTAATACCATTAACTCTTGGATACGGCTTTCCATAAGGTCAGCTGCACGTTTTAAATATTGAGCGCGTTGATCTTTAGGTGTATTTGCCCACTCAATTTGTATTTGTTCAGCTGCATTAAGTGCAATTTCTACATCATTAAGATCAGCTTCTTGTACATAACCAACAATTTCATCATTTTGTGCTGGGTTTGTAATTGCAATAGAATGACCTTGTTTCGATAAATCGCTATTTCCTAATAATGGATGACTCTGCCAAATACGGTTACGTAACTGTTGAGCTGTGTTATCTAAAGCTGCAAGCGGAGCGTCGTTTGCTAAATCATATCCTTTAGAATTTTTACGAAGTGTTCCATACATATCTAAAGGAAGAGGAATTGATGGGTGTTTTAAACCAACTGAACCTTCAAGCTTAGCTGCATTACGAATATCATAAATTGGAGACTGGATAAGATCTTCAACTTTAAGTGTTTTATCGGCAATACGGTTAACAAATGAAGTATTCGCACCATTTTCGAGTAAACGACGAACCAGATAAGCTAACAAAGTTTCATGGTTACCAACCGGAGCATAAATACGGCATGGCACGCCTAATTTATTTTGCTCACGTGGACCAACAACTTGTTCATAAAGTGGTTCACCCATGCCATGTAAGCATTGGAATTCATATTGACCAGCATAATACTTGCTTGGATCAGCTAAATGATAAATTGTTGCTAGTGTTTGAGCATTGTGAGTCGCAAATTGTGGATAGATGAACTCAGGCGCTGCAAGTAATTTTTTAGCACAAGCAATATAAGACAGATCTGTATGCACTTTACGTGTGAAGACAGGGTAGTCATCCATACCTTCGATTTGTGCTTTCTTGATTTCGCTATCCCAATATGCACCTTTTACAAGGCGAATCATGAGACGCTTTTGGCTGCGTTTAGCAAGATCAATAATATAATCAACTACGAAGAAACAGCGTTTTTGGTAAGCTTGAATAACGAATCCAATACCTTTCCAGTTCTCAAGTTCTGGCTCAAAACAAAGACGCTCAAGTAACTCAAGAGAAATTTCTAAACGTTCAGATTCTTCTGCATCGATATTTAAACCAATGTTGTACTGTTTAGCTAAACGAGCGAGCTCAAATACTTTGCCGTAGAGTTCTTTGTGAACACGTTCAATTTGCGCACGTTGGTAACGTGGATGTAAAGCAGAAAGCTTAATTGAGATACCAGGGCCATCATAAACGCCTTTACCATTAGACGCTTTACCAATTGCATGAATGGCTTGTGTGTAATCGTTAAAGTAGCGTTCAGCATCATGTTCGGTTAAGGCAGCTTCACCTAACATGTCATAAGAATAGCGGAAACCTTTATCTTCAAGTACTTTTGCGTGGTCGACAGCTTCTTCGATGGTTTCACCAGTTACAAACTGTTCACCCATCATGCGCATTGCTACATCAACTGCTTTACGAATAATGCCACGACCACTACGGGCTAACAGGCCAGTAAGTACACTTGAAAGACTGGTTTGCTTTGGTGTCTCCATAAGCTTACCGGTTAACATGAGGCCCCATGCTGCAGCATTTACAAACATTAAGCTACTTTGGCCAACGTGTTCTTTCCAGTTACCTTGATTGATTTTATCGCGAATGAGCAAATCACGTGTTGCTGTGTCTGGTATACGAAGCAAAGCTTCAGCAAGACACATCAAAGCCACGCCTTCTTGTGAAGACAGAGAGAATTCTTGTAATAACCCTTGAACAATACCCGCTTTACCCGAAGAGGTCTTACGTTCACGTAAATTATGGGCAAGGTTAAATGCAAGGTCATAAATTTTATGATCTAAATCATCAGATACCGCAGCAGCTTGTAATAGCTCTTCTACAGCTTCAGGTTCGGCACGACGCCAAGCTGTATTAATGCGTTGTTCAAACTCACTTTTATCGTTGAATTCGGTGATATAGCCTTGGTGAGATTTATCCATTTGATGAAAAGTATCCATTGTGTTCATATCTATTTCCGCTAACCAGCTCTCGTAAACTCATCTTGAGTAGAGAGGTTTAGATAATTTATCATTACAGAAGAAACGCCGAATAACTCACTATATTTTGCCCATTTTTTAGAGGAAAATTCAGATGAATGGCCCCTTATTAAGCCTTGATCGTACAGATTTAAAAATTTTGGATATTCTTCAAACAGATGGGCGTATTTCCAACAGTAGATTGGCTGAACTTGTAAACCTATCTCCAACTGCAGTTATGGCCCGGGTGCAGAAGCTGACGAAGGATGAATTTATCTTGGGTTATGAAGCTAAATTAAATCCAGTTAAGTTAAATGCAAATTTTTTGGTTTTTGTTGAAGTCTTACTCGATAAAACAACACCCAATGTTTTAGATGAGTTTATTGACGCAGTAGTGCATTATCCAGAGATCGTTGAATGCCATATGGTTAGTGGCGGATTTGATTTTTTAATTAAATTACGAAGTGGCAGTATGGAAGAGTTTAGACGTATTGCTGGGCAGGTACTATGGCAATTACCAGGTGTGAAAGAAACGCGTAGCTACCCTGTGATGCAAGTTGTAAAAGATAGTTCAAAAATTAAAATCAAAACTAAAAATAAATAAAAAGGGGCCGAAGCCCCTTTTTATTTTATTCATTTTTATACACTTTCTTTATAAAGTTTATCAGCTTGTTCGAAGCGGTCAGTTACATCAGTATTTGGAGTTTTGCTAATCAAGCTCACTACGATGATGCTGATAAATGCACAGATAAAGCCAGGAATAATTTCGTAAACACCGGTGCTTGCGAAAAGATTTTTCCAACCAATTACGACAACTGCACCTACGATCATACCTGCTAAAGCACCTTCTAAAGTCATACGTTTCCAGAACAATGACAAGATGATGAGTGGTCCAAATGCGGCACCAAAACCAGCCCACGCATAAGCAACAAGACCAAGAACTTTACTGTCAGGATTACCAGCGAGTACAATTGCCAGAACAGCAATTGCAAGTACCATGATACGGCCAACCCATACAAGCTCTTTTTGAGAAGCATTTTTACGGATGAAGCCTTTGTACAAATCTTCAGTTAGCGCACTTGAACATACCAACAGTTGACAGCTTAATGTACTCATAACCGCAGCTAAAATAGCAGCTAGAATGATACCGACAATCCATGGATTGAATAAAATTTTAGTCAATTCCATAAATACAGTTTCAGGGTTTTTACTTACAACACCTGCAAGTTCAGGATGTTGCTGGAAATACGCAATACCAAAGAAACCGGCACCGACTGCACCAACTAAACATAAAATCATCCAAGTCATGCCAATACGGCGAGCAGCAGGAATTGATTTTACAGAGTCAGCAGCCATGAAACGTACAAGAATATGTGGTTGGCCAAAATAGCCTAAACCCCAAGCCATTGAAGATAAAACGGCCACCACACTTAAATCTGAAACGATGTTAAATGCATGTGGTCGAGCAGTTTCAATAAGCGTTACAAACTGAGTTGTGTCGCCAATTGCAAGGTAAGTTACGATTGGGGTGAGCAAAAGGGCAAAAATCATTAAGCCAGCTTGGAAAGTATCAGTCCAGCTAATTGCCAAAAATCCACCAATACAAACATAACTGATTGTTGCAATAGCACTTAACCAGATTGCGGTGGTATACGACATACCAAATAAATTTTCAAATAAACGAGCGCCAGCTACCATACCTGAGGCACAGTAAATTGCGAAGAAAACCAAGATAATAACGGCAGAGAAAATACGAAGAATCTTTTTCTTGTCATCAAATCGACTTGTAAAATAGTCGGGCAGAGTGAGTGCATTATTTTGGATTTCAGTATGAACGCGTAATCGACCAGCAACCAGTAACCAGTTAAGCCAAGCACCGATAATTAGACCAATTGCAATCCACGCTTCAGATAAACCAGAAAGATAAATCGCTCCTGGTAAGCCCATGAGTAACCAACCACTCATGTCTGATGCGCCTGCGGATAATGCAGTAACGAAACTGCCTAAACTACGACCACCAAGAATATAATCAGAGAAGTCGCTTGTAGCACGGTAGGCAAATAAGCCGATAAGTACCATTGCTACGATGTACACCATAAACATGATGAGGGTGGGATCAAAATAACTCATAATGGATGTGTGTCCTTATATCCATAATCCGTGATTGTAACCTAATCCAGGTCGCTGTTTTCTTGTACGGCATTTCAAGAGGTTGAGATTCAACCACAAAAGAAATTTTTTGCTCTGTTATCTTTGTGATGTGTTTTGTGTATTTTTATGTAAACTAATGTAATTTGAATTACAATTAAAATTAAAGTAAATTTAATCAATAGCTTAGATAGTATGAATAATTCATTTATTGTTTAGAAAATTATAAAAATAGTAAATTTAGAAAATAGATCAGCATGTTTGGTTACAAAATTAGCAATGACAGTATATGACTCTAGAATAAATTTGACATGAGTTGAGTGTTTTCGAATCAATTTCATGTGAAGAGACAACTTTAGAGGTGAAATTTGTAATAAAAATGAAAGAAATATTAGTTCGTCAATTGATGAAATAGCTCTTTCATACCTTCTGTGGCTGTCATATTTAATAGTTTATATTGAGATGGAACACGAGAATGATCCGCTTTGGGATCTATATAGTAGGCGTCAGTGTAGTTAGGAATTTCATGAACTAAAGCAGCGACAGGGTAAACACTTAAGGTTGAACCAATAACAATGAAAATATCTGCTTCTTGCACTTGCTTTATGGCTTCTTCAAATGCTGGAACTGCTTCACCAAACCAAACCACATGAGGGCGAAGTGGATAGCCATTTGGACAAAAGTCATGCTCTAGATCTAATTTCCACCCATTAATTTCATAAAATTCATTTGTATATTGGGCATTTGGTCCAGAGCTTTTCGCTAATCGAATATTACCATGTAGATGCAACACATTCTGGCTACCAGCACGTTCATGTAAATCATCAATATTTTGTGTAATGACTTGTACATCGAAATGGTTTTGTAATTTAGCAATATATTGATGAGCTTCATTTGGCTGAGCTTCTAAAATATTTTTACGGCGTTCGTTATAAAACCGTTGGACTAACGCAGGGTCTTTATCCCAAGCTTCCGGAGTAGCAACTTGCTGTATATCATAATTTTCCCATAGGCCATTACTGTCACGAAAAGTACTAATTCCACTTTCTGCACTCATACCTGCACCAGAAAATACAACAAGTCTTGTCATGTTATTGATCCTACATATCCAGTTTTATAGCTATTTTATACATATATAAAAAAACCAGTTTAAAAGTAAACTGGTTTTTATCAAATATTGAAAGCAATGCTAAATTTTATAAGCCAGCTTCATATTCTTCATTTGTTAAAAGTTTTTCAACGTCTGCCATGTTGTCTGGCTTAATTTTATAAATCCAGCCTTTCCCGTATGGATCTTCATTTACAAAATCTGGATCATCTTCAAGGTTTGTATTTACTTCCACTACTGTACCAGAAACAGGAGCGTGGATGTCAGAAGCAGTTTTAACTGATTCAACTACTCCAGCTTGTTCGCCAGCTGTTACTTGGCTGCCCACTTCCGGAGTTTCAACATAGACCAAGTCTCCAAGCTCATCTTGTGCATGGTCGGTAATCCCAGTAATAACAAGATCACCTTCAATTTTTACCCACTCATGTGTACGTGCATACTTCAATTCTGAAGGGTGATTCATGACATCTCCTTAAGCTTGTGTCCAATATTTTAATAACATTATAAATAGGGGTCTTTGCGCCAGTTACTAGGACTACGACCACTCCAGCGTTTAAATGCTCGGCTGAAATTTGCGACATCAGAATAACCCAGTTCATCCGCAATTTGTTCAAGACTATAATCTGTACGTGAAAGTAAAGAAGTCGCATGACGATAGCGGACTTCATCTACTAATGTTGAAAATGAAGTTCCTTCCGCTGCCAACTGTCGCTTTAATGTGCGATCTGACATGTGTAAGTATTCTGCTACATTTTCTATGCTTAAGTAATGTTGTTCCGAATTACTTAAAATATCACGTACACGCATTGCTAAACGGCGGCGTTCACCTAAAGCAGAGAGTTCAGCCTCACATTGGTTAATAGCAATTTGACTGGCGATTGGATCTGAATTAATTAATTTAAGACCTAAATATTTTTTATCAAAACTAGAAATTAAATGAGGCTGATTAAACCGAATAGTACTGCTTAGTTTGCTCTTATATTTATCAAAGCCTGCTGGTTCTGGAAAATCTAGGTCGACATCGCCCGCTAAATCTTCAATACCTGTCATAGCTTTTGCCATTGTCATGATGCCAATAGTTAAGCCTAAAACAATTTCGGTGCGAAGTGGTTCTAACTCAATATCACATTGTAGTTGTAATGTGGCTTTTGGGCCGAAGGTAGAAAAATAGAGTTGTAAAAAAGGTAAGCGTAACTGGATAAAACGAGCAGCGAGAGCAATTGCCTCAGTAATATCTTTTGCTGTCATTATTGCGTAGCCAATAAATCCATGAATTGAAATACGCATTTGAGTGCCAATATGGTAACCCAATGTACTTTCTCCAGTGAGATTTAAGGCATGTTTAACCAGTTCATTTGCTACAGGTGTTGAAATACGATATTCAGGGTCAGCCAATTGTTCACTTGTAAGATGAAAAGGGGCAAATAATGTCTCATCGTTGTATCCCCAACGTGAAACAACATCTAATAGCAATAAGCCATAGACTCCTGGAATACCTTGATCTTGACGAGCTGAGGTAATTTTCATATGCGTTCCGTTGCTCTCATCAATTTTCTACGTGCATTTCTTACACATCTTGTCATGAAATATAATTTGAGTTTATAAAAACTGTTAGACAATCATATCAAGGATTCGTTAAATATTCTTTTTAAAGACAACGATTTTTGTCGTTGAAATAAGTAAAACATCTCCATGTTGATTTAAAGCTTGCGTAACGTAGCTTACAATACCACGATCCAATTTTGTTTTGGATGGTGAATTGCTGAAATCTCAGCTTCAACATGTATACGGTCACCAGGTCGAGTCGGGCGAGGCCAACGTAAACTAGACTCTGAACCCACGAGCCCCCCATGAATAGGCATACATTCTGTCCATAAGCGCATAGTAATTGCCGAGGTATGCCATCCACTGGCAGCAATACCTTTAAAGATTGGATCTTCTTTAGCTAATTCTTCATCTGTATGGAAAGGCTGAGGGTCGTAGTGGCTTGCAAATTGTTTAATCTCATCTAGTGTAATTTCATATTCACGACTGATAAAACGATCACCAATTTTTAAATCTTCTAAATAAAGCATTAATCCTGACCCTGTACTACTTTTTGCTCAATAAGAAAGCCGCCAGTTTGGCGTTTCCATAATTGTGCATATATACCATTTTTAGCAATTAATTCTTCATGGGTACCTTGCTCTGCAATTCTACCTTCATCAAGAACAATTAAACGGTCCATTTGAGCAATGGTAGACAAACGGTGAGCAATTGCAATAACTGTTTTATCTACCATCAGGTCATTTAAACTAGACTGAATAGCTGCCTCAACTTCCGAGTCTAATGCGCTTGTTGCTTCATCTAATATTAAAATTGGTGCATCTTTTAAGAAAACACGTGCAATAGCGATACGTTGTCTCTGACCGCCTGAAAGTTTAACACCGCGTTCACCAACCTGTGCTTCATAGCCAGAACGGCCTTTTAAGTCGACAAGTTGAGGAATAAATTCAGCTGCTTTTGCCTTATGCACTGCACTTTGCATGTCCAGATCGGTTGCATCCGGACGGCCATATTTAATATTTTCAGCAACTGAACGATGGAGTAGAGAAGTATCTTGAGTAACTAAAGCAATATTCGCTCTCAAACTATCTTGTGTAACATCTTCAATATTCTGCCCATCAATTAAAATTGCACCTTCATTAAGATGGTAGAAATGTAAAAGTAATTGGATGAGAGTGGATTTTCCTGCACCTGAACGGCCAACGATACCAATCTTTTCGCCCGCTGTAATGTGTAAATTAAAGTGATCGATGACATTTTTATTGTTATAGGCAAAGGTCACATCTTTAAATACGATTTCACCTTGCTTTACTGTAAGTGGTTTTGCATCTGGTTTGTCTTGAATATTGATTTTCTTACCAAGAGTTTGCATACCATCTTGAATGGTACCCACATTTTCAAATAAGGCTGACATATGCCACATCATAAACTCAGCCATGCTATTAAGCTTTAAAATCATGGCGGTCGTTGCTGCAATTACACCTAGTGCTGCTAGGCCTTGTGTCCATAGCCAGACTGCTGTTCCAATCACGCCTACAAATAAAACAGCAGAAAGTAAATTAATGCTGACTTCAAAAAGAGTACCTAATCGCATTTGTGCATAGACAGTTGTCATAAACTCTTTCATTGAAGCTTTTGCATACTGGCTCTCACGACCAGCATGGGCAAATAATTTAACCGTTTGAATATTTGTGTAGGCATCTGTTACACGTCCAGTCATTACTGCACGAGCATCAGCTTGTTGCTGTGATACTTTGCTTAAACGGGGAATAAAGAACCAAGCGCTTAATAAGAATAAACCCAACCAAACCATAAGTGGAATGAGTAAAGTTGGTGAAATTGCACCAAGAACGATACTAACGGTAATAAAATAAATGCTGACATAAGCCAACATATCGCCCAAAATAATCCAAAATTCACGGATAGCTAGTGCTGTTTGCATGACTTTTGCTGAAAGGCGACCCGCAAAATCATTATGGAAAAAATCTAGACTTTGCTTTAACAAAAGATTATGAAAACGCCACCGTAAGCGCATTGGAAAAGTACTATATAAAATTTGGTGTTTTATAATAGATTGAATATTAACAAATAAAATATTAGCAAATAAAACGCTAATAAGAATGAGTATATTGGAAGCGTGTTGGCTTAAAAAGCTTTCTGGTTGACTGTTACTCAGCCAGTCGACAAGTTGCCCAATTTTTGAAAAGAGTAGAGCTTCAAAGCTGGCTGCACCCGCTGTACATATAATGAGTAATAATAAGTACGGACGAACACCTTCAGTAGCTTGCCAAACAAATGGGAAAAAGCGAGTTGGTAAGGGCTCATCCAGACCTTTGGTTGGATAAGGATCTACAAGTTTTTCAAACCACTTCAGCATGAATGACTACCTTTATACATCAGCTACTTTATTAAAATTTCGCAATTTAATTTGCAATAAAGTCAGTTAGATCAAACTCGATATAGATGTTGATCTGTTGGGTGTGTGGATACACGTCAAAGTCTATGTTGTATATCTTTAGCTAAAACTGACAAGATTTAGTCAAGATATAAATTTGGAAACGGGAAAAGCCTAAAAGGCATGGTAAAGACAAAAAATGTTTTATTCATTATATCGATAATAATAGATGAAGTGGTGAATGAATTTGATGTGAATGTAATTTTTATAAGTTTTTTTAATAAATGATAAAATACTGATATTTAGCCTAAGCAGCATGAGCCTTTATCTAAATATTCATAAAGGCTCATAATAATTACCACATTAAGTCATCTGGAATAACATATGCTGCATACGGATCTTCTTCGTCAGTAGTTTGTTCATTTTTCTCTGCATTATTAATTAAAATAAAGCCTTGCATTTTTTGATCAATTTTTTCGGCCAAAGCTTTTGGAAGATAAGCGTATTGATCTTGATCTTTAGCAATTACTAAACTACCTGTAACAAGGGCATTGTAGACTTGTTGAGATAGATATACCTTTTTAATCTTATTCTCGTCAATAAATTGATAAGCCACATCTCCGGCAAAATCTACAATTTTGTGTTGTTTAATCATTTGAATAATAGAAGCTTTTAATGCTTTTTCTTCGAGTTGTTGCTGTTTTTCTAGATTTAAAGCTTGGTCTTTAGCTAGTTTTTCTTGTTGAGCTTTTTCAATATTTGCTTTGATTTCTGCTTCATTGCTTTGACCAGTACGCTGCTCATGCTGAGCTTGTTTGGTGAGTTTTTTTGCTTTTTTATTGTCAACTAAACCTGCTTTGAGTAACTGAGCTTGTAAGGCATTTTTAACCATGACTTAATCCGAATCTGAAGAGGAAGAACGATGAAAATAAACAGCCCAATATGAAATACTGAGTGTTAAGCTTAAAATTGCTGGTAGCAAAAATGATTGCAATTTTAAGTAGGGGTGAACTGAAGCAGCAATTATACCACCAATAAGAAAACCTGAAAAAATAAGTAGATGTAAAATAATACGACGGTTTTCTACTTTTAAACCTCGTGCTATGTAACCAAGTGCAAGGCCAAGATCTGTTAAGACACCCGATAAGTGAGTTGTCCTAATAATGGTCCCTTTATAATGGCTGACCATGGCATTTTGTAAACCCATGGCGACACAAGCCCATAATAATCCATATTTGGGAAAATATGGCAGTAATAACCAGCAAAGAAAAATAAAGAGGGCAACTAAGCTTAAAGGGAGGCCATATCGACGGCCTAATTTGAAATGGCTATTGCCTAAAATAAAACCACTGTAAAATGATCCACATACATAACATAGTATAACAAGTATCAAATATATGACGTGATCAAAGTGCCAGTTTACCAAACTCATGGCTAGCATACTGACATTACCAGTCATATGCGACACCGATTGATGTAAAAGGGTGATAAGCCCTAATACATTAATCATTCCGGCATTCATTGCCAGTAAAAAGGCACCAATTTGGAACCAGTTTGGTAAACGTTGAAATGGCATGTTCTCTAAGAGTTTTGTCTTGAGCGAATATCAACAGCGGCAGTAAATAAAACATCAGTTGATGAGTTAAGAGCTGTTTCGGTTGAATCTTGTAATACACTAATAATCATACCAACTGCAACAACTTGCATCGCAATTTCTGATGAAATACCAAATAAACTACAAGCGACTGGAATTAAAAGTAACGAACCACCAGCGACACCAGACGCACCACATGCTGAAACTGTAGCGACTACCGACAAAATAATCATAGTTGCCAAATCAACATGAATCCCTAATGTATGCACAGTTGCTAAAGTAAGCACAGTGATTGTAACAGCTGCTCCAGCCATATTAACTGTAGCACCTAAAGGAATAGAAACACTTGCAGTAGATGGATTAACACCTAAACGTTCAGCTAAATCAAGGTTAACTGGGATGTTAGCTGCTGAGCTGCGTGTGAAGAATGCAGTAATACCACTTTCTTTTAAGCATTTAAAAACAAGTGGGTATGGATTGCCACGAATTGTTAAACCTACCAAAATTGGGTTAACTACAAGAGCAACAAAAAGCATTGTTCCTAATAGAACAGCTAATAATTGCGCATAACTTTCAAGCGTTGCTAAACCAGCATCGGCAAAGGTTACTGCAACTAAACCGAAAATGCCTACAGGTGCAAATGCGATGACTTTGTGAATAATCGCACTCACAGCATGTGAAACATCATGCATCACTTGTTTAGTCGTATCTGAACTATGACGCATTGCTAAACCTAGACCAATTGCCCATGCCAGAATGCCAATAAAGTTCGCTTCACTAATTGCTTGAACAGGGTTTGCAATAAAACTTAAAAGCAAATTTTTTAATATATCAGCGAGGCTACCAGGCGCTTGTAGGTTGTTATGTGAAACAGTATTAAGATAAAGAGTACTTGGAAAAGACAAGCTCGCAACAACGGCACTAAACGCAGCTAATAGCATACCCACTACATATAATAGTAAGACTGGTCGTAAATTTGCACTATGACCAACCTGAAAGTTAGCAATAGATGAGAGAACCAGTACGAAAACTAAAATAGGAGCAACCGATTTCAATGCTTTAATGAACAGCTCACCAAACAAGCTTAAGTAAGGTGTAACGGTTGGAAATAATAGTGCAACACCTATTCCTAAAATAATGGCGATAATAATTTTGGTGACTAAGCTTAATCGAGAAAAGAATTCAAGCATATAAAGGCCTTATTAACCTATTCATGGCTAAAGGTTGAACAAGCGGAGTATTTTATACTTAAGTGATGTGAATCTTAAGCTTTTTTATATCAAGTAATTAGATTAATAAAAAAAGGTAATATTAAGTATTTGTTTTTAAAATAGTAAAATTAAATTATTAAATTAATTAAAAAGATATTCTGCTTATATAACAGTCAATAAAAAATTAACTGTGGGGTCTAAAAACCTATTGAAAAATAGTGGAGGGAGAGACAGAAAGAAATAAGAGAGTGTATTGTTGTTTTCAATAGCTTTAGATACTTGAAAAACTACGCGAATTTTCAATCCTCTTTGCTCGGTTTATTACTAGCTACCAAGTTGAAAAATCGCATATTTCAGGAATACATTAATATTATTATAATTTTATAAATTCAGCGCAGTTATTCTATACAGTATAACTGATAAAGCGTATTCAAAATTGAGTGCATCTTGTCATCCTTTATAGAATAGAAAATTTGTTTGCCATCACGACGTGTTGAAACGACATCACTTTTACGTAACATCATCAATTGTTGTGAAAGAGTGGGTTGGGTGATTTGGGTTTTCTCTTCGATTTGAGAGACATTTAACTCCTCATGAGCTAAGTGACATAAAATTAATAAACGGTCAGGGTTAGCTAAAGACTTTAATGTGCCTACGACTGAATCAGCCGCATTTTTCATTTCTTCAATTTGGAGTCCATCTTTCATACTTTATACCTATATCAATATGGCCGGCATAGTATAGATTGATCTTAAGAAAATGAATGTAGCAAAACTAATCAATCCAATTGTTTTTGTTGAAAAGGTTTATAAGTGTAATTGATAAATATATAACATTATTAAGGTATAACAATAATTTGTAGTTGTTTTGTGTCAAAAGTGTTGCATTGTGTGAGAAGCGTAATTGTTAAGTATAAATGAAACAAAGTCAAAGGAAAAGAATCTTATTTTAAGTTCTATCTATAGTTAATTCTGATTTATCTATGAAAGGGTAATAAAAAAAGATTGAGTTTTTACTTTTTAAAGATATAATTGATTCTGTACAGACAGGTCTGTATATTCTAGTTTGGGATGATAGTCCAAAAAAAACGTCTAACTCTAGGCTAGAATGACTTTCAGACGCAGCGTGATGAATAAGAAGAAGATTCAACAATATAAGAAGAATAATATCACGCTTTATTTTTTACTGTGCAACTTTTTCAAACTCAATAAGCTTCTCTACACGTTTCCAGTAGTCATTAATTTTTACTGAGCCGTGCTCAACCTGAGCTTGAATGGTCATACCTTCTAAAATATTGACTAACAGTAATGCTAAAGGACGAGATTCCTCAATTTCATGTTGAACAAGAAGATCCTGCATTAACTGAGTCAACCATATTTTGTATAAAGTCGCAGGTTGGTGAGTTGAAGGGTATTGCTTTAATACTTCTTCTAAGGCTTTTTGAAACATACAGCCATTAAAATCTTCGCTATTAAACCAATCTGCATACCATAAAAAGATTGCCTTAATACGGGCTAATGGATCATTTTCGTCTTGTTTAGATATAGCAGCAGTAAGAGAATTTTGTAAAAGTGAGTTTCTTAGTAATAAACACTCTTCAATTAGTTTCTCTTTGGAAGGGAAGTATTTGTAAAATGTCATTTTTGCTACACCAGACTCACTGATGATACGATCAACCCCTATAGAGTTATAACTATATGAGTTAAAAAGTCTTAATGCAGTGGTAATAATGTCATCTTTTTTTGACATATTTTAGTAGCCTCACACAAAAAATTTGCTCTTAGCCTAAATGGTCGAGTGTATAAATAAAAAGCAAGAACGCACAATTTTACATTGTATTGATTGTTATTGATAGAAAAAAATAGGTTTTTTAAAAACAATAGAAGGGCAAAGCATAATGCTCTAGGTATATATTTTATATTTGCTGAAAAAATTTCTATGTCTTAATTAGACGTATTTACTAGATAATTTTTTAATTTAGAAAATAATTTTAAACCATAGAAATGTAACCGCAAAATAGATTTATAGATTGGTATATTTAAACATTTATTTATAAAAGAAAAAAGGAGAAATTTTAGAATTTTCTCCTTTTAACCTATTTAGTCAATATTATTCTGCCGGTGGCAATAACATAAGAATTGAATCATTCAATAATTGAACAATGTTTTCTAAAATCTCTACATTGCTTAGCTGGTTATTAAATGGAATACTTTCTCCATCTGCTATTGTTTTGAGTTGAGTGGCAAAAGATTCCACTATCGTTAAATCTTCTCCATTGCCCCAAAACTTTAAAACTCCATTTTGTTCTGTATAAAGTAGGCGAGAGGCTGGTTCTAGCAATAATTCATAACCTTCTGTCAAAATAGCATTGAGGTCTTCAACTTCTATCTCGTCTGGTTCAGGAATATTATCTGGATATTTAGGTTCAGTCATATATGCCATGATGGCAGCATCAAGTACTGATGAATTTTGCAATTGAGCTAAAACCAACCCTCTTAAATACGCTAATTCTTCTGTATTAATTTCACCAACTTGAGAAATACTCTTTCGGTCAATATCTATGACAGGGTTTTGTAGTAATTCATCGGTAGCAAATTGGTCACTAATTCTGTCAATCATGCCAGAAATATTAGGCATACGGAAACCAAACGAGAAAGTTAAGCAATCATCTTCAGCAACACCATAATGTGCTAAGCCAGGTGGAACATATAATAAGTCACCAGGAGCTAAAACTTCGTCAAAATGAACATCTATGTCTGGCAATAATTTTAATGGTTGATTTGGAACAAATTCAGTGGTTGCATCACACATTTGGCCTAATTGCCAACGGCGGTGTCCATGTCCTTGAACAAGAAATACATCATAAAAGTCAAAATGTTTTCCAACTGAGCCGCCTTTAGGTGCATAAGAAACCATAATGTCATCACGACGCCATTGAGGAATAAAAGGAAATTTCTTCCATAATTCCGCTAAATCGAATGAGTAATGATCAACTGCTTGTACTAACAGTGTCCATAGCTTTGGTAATTTTTGAAAGTCACCTTTAGTTAGAGGAGAAGACTTTACGTGCCACTCATTTGGATTTTTGTCTTTTTGACGAATAAGACGTGCGCTAACATGATCTTCTAAAGCGAATTCTTTCACATCATTTGGCTCTAACACGCCAATGATTTCAGGCATGGCATTACGCACAAGTAATGGTTTTTTCTGCCAGTATTCTGATAAAAACTGTTCAGCAGTAATGCCGCCTAAAACGGTTAAAGGTTCTGTCATGGAGATAACCTATAAATAAACTAATAAATATTAAGGAATTTGAAGTTCAAGCTGTCTTAAAATCTGACAAAGCTGAATCATGGGTAAGCCCATTAGGGTGGTTTGATCTTGGCCTATCATTTTCTCAAATAAACTAATGCCAAGACTTTCACACTTAAAACTTCCCGCACAATGAAGGGGTTGATCTAAATCGATATATCTTTCAATTTCTGAGTCGCTTAAATTGCGAAATTTAACTTGATAATGTTCAACTAGAGTGTGTTCAAAGCTTTTTTCAAGACATTGAACACTTAAGGCTGTACTAAAAAAGACTGTTCTGGCTGAGTTTGCTTTTAACTGAGCTTTAGCATTTTCAATAGTCAATGGTTTGCCAATAAAATCATGAGGTGCATGTTCTCGCCATGCAACCTGATCTGATCCAATTACAATTGCTTCCGGATTTTTCTGAGCAATAACCTGAGCTTTAGTAAAAGCCAGTCTTTTAGCTAAATCATCAGCATGAGTCTCGCCACGAGAACTTTCATCAATATCTGGACTGATACAGATATATTCGATGCCCAAATGATTCATCAAATCCTTACGCGTTTGACTACTCGATGCCAAAATAATTTGGGGGTGTTTCATTACACTGCGTATTCCATTAATACATCTAATGGGACATAACTTAATACTGCTTGATGGCAGGCATGAAGTTTGACAGGTGGAGCTTGACCAGCTTGATATGCTTCTACCCAACGAGTTACACAAATGCACCAGAAGTCACCTGGCTGCAGGCCAGGGAAGCCAGCTTCAGGTAAAGGAGTAATGAGATCGTTGCCAACTTTTTGCGAAAAATTTAAAAAGTCAGACGTCATTTGAGCGCATACAGTGTGTTGCCCAAGATCTGTTACTGCTGTATGGCAAAAACCATTTCGAAAATATCCGGTAATAGGATCAAAACAACAGCTCGCTAAAGGCTCACCTAAAACATTTAAACGATTGATTTGTGGATCGGGATGAATAGACATAATCGATGAAATATTAAATTACTACCTCTATCATAATCAAAACTTTGGCTTTCTACAGCTTTTATGCAAAAAAACTAACCTTTTTTGATGTAATAATTTAAAATTGGCGCGTTTTTAAAATCATAAAGAGAGCTTTACATGAATTTTCAGCGCATGACTGACCTTAACTTAGCAGGTAAACGTGTACTTATTCGTGAAGATTTAAACGTTCCTGTTAAAAATGGTGTGATTACCAGCGATGCTCGTTTACGTGCGGCACTTCCAACAATAAAAGCTGCTTTAGAAAAAGGCGCTGCTGTAATGGTATTTTCGCATTTAGGTCGTCCTGTTGAAGGTGAACCAAAGCCTGAACAATCACTTGCACCAGTTGCAGCATATTTAACTGAAGCATTAGGCCAAGAAGTTAAATTATTTACTGATTATCTTGATGGTGTAGAGGTTCAGGCTGGACAAGTTGTTTTGCTTGAAAATGTTCGTTTTAACGTTGGTGAAAAGAAAAATAATCCTGAGCTTGCACAAAAGTATGCTGCTTTATGTGATGTATTTGTGATGGATGCATTCGGTACTGCTCACCGTGCAGAAGCTTCTACTGAGGGCGTAGCACGTTTTGCTCCAGTTGCAGCTGCTGGTCCTTTATTGGCTGCTGAATTAGATGCGCTTGGCCGTGCAATGCAAACACCTGAAAAACCAATGGTTGCTATTGTTGCTGGCTCTAAAGTTTCAACAAAACTTGATGTTTTAAACTCATTGTCTACTATTTGTGATCAACTTATTGTTGGTGGTGGTATCGCAAATACTTTCTTAGCGGCCGCTGGTTACAACGTTGGAAAATCTCTATACGAAGCTGACTTGGTAGAAACAGCAAAACAAATTGCTGCTAAAGTAAGCGTTCCACTTCCTACAGATGTTGTTGTAGCGGATGCATCTCAAATTAACTTTGAAGATTTCTTGGGTTCTTTAGCGGCTGCACAAGCAGTTGTTAAAAAAGTTGAGGATGTAACTGCAAACGATATGATTTTAGATGTTGGTCCTGAAACAGCTAAAGCATTTGCAAATATTTTAACAACATCAAAAACGATTCTTTGGAATGGTCCCGTTGGTGTGTTTGAAGTTGATCAATTTGGTGAAGGTACTAAGGCACTTTCTCTTGCAGTTGCTCAATCTGATGCATTCTCGATCGCTGGTGGCGGTGATACTTTAGCTGCGATTGATAAATATAATGTTGCTGACCAAATTGGTTATATTTCAACTGGTGGTGGTGCGTTCCTTGAATTTGTTGAAGGTAAAACTTTGCCAGCAGTGGCTGTTTTATTAGAACGTGCATAATACATATATGTAAAAATAAGAAGGGGTTGGGTTCAACCCCTTTTTCATTGATAAGTCATTAAATTGTCATATTACTGAAATAAAATAATGAGCACTAAATCACCAATTGTGGAAAATAGTGATGAATTTAAAACTTACCTTAGCTGCTTTATTAATTGTTCCAGTGATGTTGACTGCTTGTGCGAAAAAAGAAGAGTCTTCTAAAGCAGGACAAGATGCAGCATCTACAGCAGTTTCTGATAAAGTAACTCCTGAACAGCAAGCTACAATTGATTCGCTTGATAAGCCAGTTTTAGATGAAAAGAATACAGATGTGGTTGAAGGTAGTGCGTCTAGCGAGGCGGCTGCTTCAGAAACTCATTAATTTGTTGTTTTTTGTTAAAAAGTCCCTGCAAATGCAGGGATTTTTTTTGAAATACTGTGATTTGTTGCTGAATTGAAATAAATGACAAGGTAGAATAAGCCGCACTACCTGGGAGGATATTATGGCACTCATTTCAATGCGCCAGCTCTTGGATCACGCTGCGGAACATAACTACGGCGTACCAGCATTTAACGTAAATAACTTAGAACAAATGCGTGCAATTATGCTTGCCGCAGATGCAACCAATTCACCTGTAATTGTTCAGGCATCAGCTGGAGCTCGCAAATATGCAGGCGCTCCATTCTTACGCCATCTTATTTTGGCTGCAATCGAAGAGTGGCCGCACATTCCAGTGGTAATGCACCAAGACCATGGTACTAGCCCTGATGTATGCCAACGCTCTATTCAACTTGGTTTTAGCTCAGTGATGATGGATGGTTCATTAGGTGCTGATGGTAAAACCCCTACAACTTACGATTACAACGTAGATGTAACTCGTCAAGTCGTAGCAATGGCTCATGCTTGTGGCGTGTCTGTTGAAGGCGAAATCGGTTGCTTAGGTAGCCTTGAGACAGGTATGGCTGGAGAAGAGGATGGTGTTGGTGCAGAAGGTGTACTCGATCATTCTCAACTTTTAACTTCTGTTGATGAAGCGAAGCAATTCGTTGCTGACACGAATGTTGATGCCTTAGCAATTGCTGTAGGTACTTCACATGGTGCTTATAAATTTACACGTCCACCTACAGGTGACATTTTAGCAATTGATCGCATTAAAGAAATTCATGCGGCATTACCAAATACTCATCTTGTAATGCACGGTTCAAGCTCTGTACCACAAGAATGGTTAAAAGTAATTAATGAGTTTGGCGGCAATATCGGTGAGACTTATGGTGTGCCAGTTGAGCAGCTTGTAGAAGCAATTAAACATGGTGTACGTAAAATCAATATTGATACTGACTTACGCTTAGCTTCAACAGGTGCAATTCGTCGTTTCATGGCGGAGAATCCAGCTGAATTTGATCCACGTAAGTACTTTGCTAAAACTGTCGATTCAATGAAGCAAATTTGTATCGATCGTTATGAAGCCTTTGGTACAGCAGGTAATGCTGACAAGATCCGTCCAATTTCATTAGAGAAAATGGTGGATCGTTATAAATAATTCCCGATAGGGTTTGATTTATGGAAACCGGTTATTTATGTAACCGGTTTTTTTATTATCTAAATCTTATCCATAAAAAAACCTGTGATAAACACAGGTTTTAATTAAATAAAAATTAACTTACTTTTGCAGATTCTTTTTGTCGAGACTTGGATCTTTAATCTCTACATAAGCATTTGCACGTACTTCACGTAACCAGCTATCAATTTCAGTATTGAATTGACGTTCACCTAAAATTTGACGTGCCATACGCTCTTGATATTCGTGAGTCATATCTTTTTCGCGTTTGTCTGTCACTTGTAGAATATGCCAGCCAAATTGAGTTTGGAAAGGTTCACTAATTTGACCTACAGGAATTTCCTGCATTTTTTTATCAAACTCAGGTACCATCATTCCTGGATTAACCCAGCCTAAACTACCACCGTCACGCGCGGAACCTGTATCGTTTGAATAAGTTGCCGCAAGAGTGGCGAAATCTTCACCTGCCTTCAATCGCTTGTAAATGCTATCAATGATTTGTTTTGCATTTTCAGGACTTACTACTTCGGAAGGCTGAATAAGAATATGGCGTGTTTGATACTGTGGTACCAAGGCTTTTTGTTCATTTTGCTTGCGTTCTAAGAGTTTTAGAACATGTACACCATCTCGTACAGAAATTAGATCAGTGGTTTGACCATCTTGTAGGGGAGTAATACGGGCAGCGAGTTCAGCCGGAATATCAGAAAGGGGACGGAATCCCATGTCTGCACCTTCAACTTTTACTGTTGCAGTTGAAAGTTTTTTGAGAGCATTTAAATCATTGCTTTGAGCCAGCTTTGAACGAACTTCTTTAGCTACACTTTGAACTTCTTGAGGATTGTCTCCAGAAATTCGCATATGGATCACATGTGCCTGATTGCCTAGAGCAGCTTGACCCTGTGGTGATTTTAAGAAATTGTCAACATCTTGATCACTAATCTTAATACGTGACATCACTTGCTGTTGGCGTAGACGATTAATTGCTAAATCTTCAGCAATACGGCCACGTAAATTTTCATACGTTCCTGGAGCAATCGCATCTAATTTTTGTTGAAATGCTTCTAAACTTTTACTGCCAGATTGACTCGCTACTTTAAGTACTGCCTCGTTTAGGCTTTTCTCATCAGGTTTAATACCATAACGTTTTACTTGTTCAAGTTGAGCTTGACGCAAGATGAGTTGGTCTAAAACTTGAAATTGTAAGTATTGTTGAGGTGGTACTTCTTTTTTTTGTGACTGTAACTCGTGAGTGGCTTCTGCCATTCCCTGTTCAAGGTCACTTTTTAAAATTACGCTATTGTCCACAATTGCCACAACTTCATCAGTGGGTTGGGCAAAACTATGCATTGATGAAGATATTAATACAGCAAGGGTTGTTGCTTTAAAAAACTGTTTAAGATGCTTTGCCTTCATTAACGTTGTGTCCAAGATTGATTAATTTTGTTAAAACCTAAAACGCGATTTTCAAGTATAGATGCAAGTTTGTTATTTAAACCACCTAAACCTTTAAGTGTGACTTCAGCCATAATCGCGCGTTTCTCGTTAACATTAGGAGATTTTGGATCATCTAGGTCGTTATAGTAAGAACGACCGTAGACTGAGATACCCCAGCAACATGATTCATAGTTAACACCTAATAACAGCTCACGAGCCACATCATTGTCCATGTCATATTGAACAAGACCCATAATACGCCAGTTGTCTTTAATTGGTTGTATAAACGATGCAACAACTTGGTCATAGTTATCTTGGCGACCAGGGATATCTTTACGATAGAAGTAGCCTAAGTTATATAGGTTGCCTTTGTCACCCGTGTAGTAAACTTGGAAATCACGCTGTGCGTTATCGCCGTTTGACATCCAAGCTGAATTTGCTGCAATCGTAAAGTTCTGGTTAAGTTGGCTTGTTAAGCTTACAACTGGTCCTGTATTGCGTTCGGTATCAAATGTATCAGGTTGATTTTGTAGAGTTACACGTCGATCTTCAAAATAATAGCTTTGACCTACACTTGCACGTAAACGTTCTAAACCTACTGTATCAAAAAGGCTATAACTTACGCCAAGTGATAAGAAATTGTTGTCTTCAAGGCGGTCATGCCCATAGAAGCGGTAAGGGTTAAAGAGTTGATCGTAGTTAACTGAAGCAGAGGTTGAATCGAAGTTTGGATAACCATTCTGATCTTTATAAGGGGCATAGGCATAAAATGCACGTGGAGTAATTGTTTGAAGATATTTACCATCACGTTCAAAAGTAAGACCAGTATCTAAAGTAAACTGAGGTACGACGACTGATTTAGACTCTGAACTGGCATCTAAACCTTGTGAGGCAATGCTATCTTTGTCATAAAAAGTCTGGATAGAACGTACAGAAACTTCAGGAATAACAAAAGCTGCTGGTGTACGATAGTTATAACGTGTTGCAAACTGGTTATAAATACGTGTACCGCTACTTTCCTGAGCAGAACCATCATTAATTGATTTTTTAAAGTATGCAGTATCGTTATTAAATTCGTACTGTAGACCTTGTGGATTACCAGTTACGTAGTTTAATAAGAACTGTGGTAAACGGGCATAAGGTTTATTCGCATCCAAAACTGAAGGATCTAGCGTCTGGAAGTCTTCAACTTTAAGCTGAGCTTTTAAACCCGGAATACCATGTTGATAGTTCAGTTCCCAAGCTCTTCGTAGATTTACATCGGTTTTAGAGTTTGGACTGCTGTCTAAGTCTGCAAAATAGTCTTTATCAGATGCATAGTGATATTCAAGGTTAGTAGACCATTGATCATTAATATTCCAGTTGTGGAGGAAATTAAAATCTTTACGGTCTTTATCGTTATATTCTTTATCAGATGGAAGAATACCGCCTGATATTACCCCTGCACCGAAGCCATCCGTTAAATAGCGAAATTCACCTTTGAGCATAGCTCCACGTTCTGATAGATATCGTGGAGTAATCGTTGCATCATAATTAGGTGCAAGATTTAAATAAATTGGAACAGAAAGTTCACCGCCACCACCACTATTTGAGAAACCTGAAAAACCAAACTGTGGGTTAAGAATACCCGTAGTTCGACGGTCATCAATTGGGAAGTTAAAGTATGGAACTGCTATAACTGGCACATCTTTAACATAGATTTTTGCATTACGAGTGACGCCTCGACCAGTTTCCTGATTTAGCTCAATTTTATTAGCCTGAATTTTCCAAGCAGGCTTTTGGCCTGGTGGACAAGTGGTATAGCTTGCATCATTAAGAACCATTACATTTGGAGAGGTTCTTTCGATTTTTCCAGCGTGACCATGTGCATGCTGCTGTTCAGAAATATAAAAACTATTATTTAAATCACCAGTTTGAGTCTTTAAATTGTAATTAATTTCATCACTTTGAGAGAGTAAGCCGCCTTGGGCTAACTGCACTCGACCTTGTGCATGAGCAAATGTTTGAGTTTTATCGATGGTAACTTTATCGGCACGTACAGTACGACCTTCTTGATCTATTACTACGTTTCCTTCTAGCTCAGAATCGCCAGCAGGGTTGTAATGACCATAATCCGCCGTTACAACCGATGTAGCCTTATCTGCATCTAATGCTTTAGTTTCAGGATTAATCGGTGTAATCCAAGTTCCTTGGCAAAATGCCGAACTCAAATATTTATTATTGCGCAACTGCGCTTCAGGTGCAGATTTATCAACATAATATTGTTGAAAGAATTCCTGCCCAGGATAGGCTTCCTTAATACTCGCCTTAAGTTGATTATTGTCTATGTTGGAGACAACACCAGCTGACTCAGCATAACTTGATTGTATGGAGCCACATAAGAGCGTAAAAATAGCGGTCGCTAAAGGATTAAATTTAAACTGATGCTTCATTGTCTCATTAACCAAGTATGCTAATTCACAATTAATTATTGTCGCATCATAGAGAAAAAGTTTATAAGTGGCTACACTTAACCCTTCAAAAATCTCAGCTTGTTTTAGATTTTATTGCAAATGAATACACAACGTGAACAATTGATACATACATGGCTTACATCTGTTCTTGAAAATGATCAATTTCAGATCGCTTATTTAGCAGGGGATGCCAGCTTTCGCCGTTATGCTCGCATCCAGTTACAAAATAAAACTTATATGCTTATGGATGCGCCTCCTGAAAAAGAAGACTGTGTTCCGTTTGTAACCATTGACGAATTTTTTGCAGGGCATGGGGTTCGAGTGCCTCAAATTGTTGCAAAGGATTTAACACAAGGTTTTCTATTGCTAGAAGATTTTGGTGATGTGCTGTTGTCGACATTATTAAATGATGCAACAGTTGATCAATATTACGAACAAAGCTTTAAACAGCTCACTCATTTGCAATCAATTAATGGTATTGATCATTTCCCAGCTTATTCTTATGAAAAGCTTATGTCTGAAATGCAGCTGCTAACAGATTGGATGTTGCCATCACTTGGGATTCATCCAACGGCTGAGCAAAAGAAAACTATTGATGACGCATTTGATTTCTTAGCTCATGCTGCATTGGCACAACCGCAAGTTATTGTGCATCGTGATTTTCATAGTCGTAATTTAATGAAAATTAGTAATGAAGAAGAATTGGGGGTAATCGACTTTCAAGATGCGGTTATTGGTGCCGACACTTATGATTTAATCTCGATTACACGTGATGCGTATGTACAGTGGAATGCTGAGCGTGTTTATCAATGGTTTAAAGTTTTCTATGAGCTTTTACCAGCATCTGCTAAACAAAACCGAACTTTTGAGCAATTTAAACGTGATGCCGATTTAATGGCAATTCAACGTCATATCAAGATTTTGGGCATTTTTGTTCGTCTGTTTGAGCGAGATGGTAAGTCTGGATATTTAAAAGACTTGCCGCGAGTCATGTGGTATTTAATTGAAGAGAGTCGTGGTTATCATGAGCTTGATGACTTCATGACGTTTATTCGTAACTCAGTCATGCCTAAGTTTATAGAAAAATATGGCCCCTATGAGGTAGCAGCATAATGAAAGCAATGATTCTTGCTGCTGGCTTGGGCAATCGTATGCGTCCACTTACGCTATATACACCAAAGCCTCTGCTTGAGGTGGGGGGTAAGCCACTTATTGTGTGGCATATCGAAAAGCTTAAGAAAATTGGTGTGACTGAAATAGTCATCAATTCTGCCTGGTTGGCTGATAAGCTCATCAGTAGCTTAGGTGATGGTTCTCAATTTGGTGTGGACATCCGTTGGACACGAGAAGAAGAAGGGCTGGAAACAGCTGGTGGAATTATTAATGCTTTGCCACTGCTTGGAACAGATCCATTTATTCTAGTGAATGGTGATGTATGGACCACAATGGGTTTTGAAGCGCTACGCGATATTAAGCTAAATGATGATTTAGCTCATCTTGTGTTGGTTGATAATCCTAAACAACATCCTGAAGGCGACTTTACATTATTGGATGGACGTGCTTTTGCATTCGATCAAGATGTGAAGGGCGAGAATCTCACTTTTAGTGGGGTATCTGTTATCAATCCTAAGCTCTTTGATGGATTGGAGCCTGGTAAACGTCCGTTAGCACCATTGTTGAAGCAAGCGATGCAGAATCAAAGAATATCTGCTGAAAAGCTTAAGGGTGCATGGGTGGATGTGGGAACGCCTGAACGTTTAATGGAGCTAGATTTGCAAATTCGTGAAGGCTTCTACGATTAACTGCGTAATCCCTAATCGTTAAATAGTGTTCCACGATGCATAAATGGGTATACTTTGTTTTAAATTTTACTTAGATGTTATTTGTTTATGCATCCATTTTTTCAAGAGTTACAACAGGGTAGTCAAAAATTAGGTTTGTCGCTTAGCGATGAAGCTTTGACATTATTGTTAAAGTATCAAGATGCTTTGGTACTTTGGAACAAAGCTTATAATCTAACAGCGATTCGTGATCCGAAAGAGATGTTAGTGAAGCATTTGTTAGATAGCCTAAGTATTTTGAAAGATTTACCACCAGGTCGATTGCTTGATGTTGGTACTGGTGGTGGTATGCCAGGCATGATCATTGCTTTATGTCAACCAGAGCGCTCTTGTGTATTGCTTGACTCAAATGGTAAGAAAATTCGTTTTTTGAAACAGTTTATTGCTGACCTTAAGCTTAAAAACGTAGTAGCTGTGCAAACGCGTGTTGAAAATCAAGATACAATTGATGAGCTTGGTCAATTTGATGTGATCACAAGTCGTGCATTTGCATCTTTAACTGATTTTGTTGAGGCTGCACGTCCATATTTACATGAGCATAGTATAATTGCTGCGATGAAAGGATTGATTCCAGTTGAAGAAATGGAAGAGCTTAAGCAGGAATTTTCATGTAAAGTGATTGAACTGCATGTACCAAGACTTGATGAACAACGTCATTTACTTTTACTTCAACGAATTTAAATAAAAAGTATTAGGGTTACCATGGCTCAAATTATTGCGATTGCAAACCAAAAAGGTGGTGTTGGTAAAACAACGACTGCAGTAAATCTTGCAGCATCACTTGCTGTATTGAAAAAACGTGTATTACTTGTTGATATAGATTCACAAGGTAATGCTACGATGGGGTCTGGTATTCAAAAGAATGATCTACTTTACTCAATCACTGATGTGTTATTGGGTGAAGTGCCAATTGAAACTGCAATTCAAAAGGCAGAGGTTGGATATAAAGTTTTGGGTTCAAACCGTGAGCTTTCAGGTGTTGAACTGGCAATTGCCGAACAAGAAGGTCGTGAGTTCATTTTAAAGAATGCTCTGAACGAAATTAGAAATTCTTTTGACTATATTATTGTTGACTGTGCCCCTAGCTTAAGTTTAATTACGGTAAATGCCTTGGCTGCCGTAGATAGTGTAATCATTCCTATGCAATGTGAGTACTATGCATTGGAAGGTTTGGCTGATTTAACCCAAACAATCGATCGTATTCAAAAAGCATTAAATCCTGATTTAGAAATTATCGGTGTTTTACGTACGATGTACGACGCACGTAATGCCTTAACTCGCGATGTATCAGCTGAGTTGGAGCAGTATTTTGGTAAGAAACTTTATGACACTGTGATTCCACGTAATGTTCGTTTGGCCGAAGCGCCAGCGCATGGTTTGCCAGTGATTTATTTTGAAAAGAGTTCAAAGGGTGCAGTTGCATACTTAAATCTTGCAGCTGAGATGTTAAAGAAAAGTAAAGTAAAGAAAGGAAGTAAAGTATGAGCATCAAAAAACGCGGATTGGCGAAAGGGCGTGGTTTAGATGCATTACTTGGTTCAATTCAAAAAGAAAAATTACAATTAGAAGCTCAAGCACTTGATCATGGTCAGTTAAAGCAAATTGATGTGAATTTGTTGAAGCGAGGTGAATATCAGCCACGTCGTTTTATCCATGAACATGATTTACAAGAATTGGCATCCTCTATTGAAAAACATGGGGTAATGCAACCAATTGTTATCCGTCCTGTAGATGATGAAGCTCATCCTTACGAAATTATTGCAGGTGAGCGTCGTTGGCGTGCAGCACAAATTGCCGGTTTAACTGAAATTCCAGCAATTGTTCGTGATTTAAATGATCAGGTCGCGATAGCTTTAGCACTTATTGAGAATATTCAACGTCAAGATTTAAATCCAATTGATCAAGCCTTGGCATTACAACGTTTTCATGATGAATTTGGTTTGAGTCATCAGGAAATTGCCGATACTGTAGGTAAAGCGAGAACAACGGTCAGTAACTTGTTGCGTCTATTGAGTTTGGCTGATGACATTAAAGAATTTATGCAACAAGGCCAGCTTGATATGGGCCATGCTCGTGCCATCTTGACTTTAAAAGGTAAAGAGCAACTTGAAGTAGCTAAAATTGTCATTGAAAAGGGATTATCCGTTCGTCAAACTGAGCAATTAGTACGTGATTGGAACGAACCTAAACAGGAAAAGGAAAAAACTCCTGTTGCACCAGACATTGAGCAATTAACTCAGAAATTATCGGAACGTTTTGGTGCCAATGTTAAAATTGATCATAACCAGAAAGGTAAAGGGAAACTTGTTATTCATTATCATTCACTCGATGAGTTAGATGGTATTTTGAATATTTGTTTGCCAGATTAATTCTAAGTTAGGTCATATATTTCTAATTTATATTCTTGGGGAAGAAAATATGTGGGAACTTGTGAAAGCGGGCGGCTGGTTAATGCTGCCTTTAATTTTGTGTTCAATTTTAACGGTCGCTATTAGTATTGAACGTTTTATACGTTTGAGACGTTCACAAGTTTTGCCTAAAGCACTGATGAGTGATGGTAGTGCAGATATTTCTCATATCATTACAAATTTGGAGCAAGATACTGATGCCTCAAGTACAGCATTAGGAAATATTCTAAAAGCTGGTTTTGAGCATCAGGAGCATGGAGAGCAATTTGCTCGGGCTCAAATGGAAGCAATGGCTTCTCAAGAAATTTCTTATTTAGAAAAAAATATTAACTTCTTGGGAACTTTAAGTGCTATAGCACCTTTGCTTGGGTTACTTGGAACAGTTGTAGGGATTATTGAGTCTTTTCTCGTGATTGATTTTGGTTCGGCAGGTAGTCCAAGTTTAATGATTCCTGGTATTTCAAAGGCCTTGATCACGACAGCGGTTGGAATGCTCATTGCAATTCCTGCACTTATTTCTTATCGTTATTTTCAGAGAGTGGTACAAAATTACATTGCGGAGTTAGAGCAACAATCTACACTCTTTCATGCATCATTGTTTTATAAACGTTCTTCTGTTGTGCAAGAACATCGCCGTGTTGGTTGATGGGTAGGTAGCAATATGAAGTTTAAACGTTCTCAAGTTGAAGACATTCATATCAATCTAACGCCCATGATTGATTGTTTATTGTTCATTCTGGTGTTTTTATTGTTATCTACCACTTTTAATCAGCCAAGTCGCATCAATCTAACTTTACCAGATGCCCAAGGCGTCCCACCAAAACAGTACGATCATAAAATTGAAGTCGTGGTAGACTCTAGCGGTCATTACGCTGTCAATGGTCAAGCATTGTCTACCAAGGAAGTCGCTGATTTGAGCACTGCAATTAAGCAAATTGCTCAAGAGCGCCGTGATTTTATGTTTATCATCGCTGCAGATGCAAAAGCGTCTCATCAGGATGTTATTCGTGTTATGGATGTAGCAGGACAACTCGGTTTTGTTAACATCAATATTAGTACCAAAGTTCCTTCTAGAGGTTTTTCTGAGTGAATCAAGATTTTAAGGTTTATTTGCGTCTCATATCCTATTTAAAACCTTATTGGGGCGTGGCCTTATTAGTTCTTATCGGATTCGGTATGAACTCAGCAACAGAGGTTTCTGTTGCTAAGCTCATTAAATTTATTATTGATGCCATTCAAAATGCGAGTAGAGCGGATCTAGACTGGTTCCCTTTATTAATCATTTTATTAGTATTTTTCCGTGGCTTAGGCCTATTTATGGGCGGCTACTATACTGCTGTTATCTCCCGTAGTTTAGTTTTTAGTATTCGCCAAGAAGTTTATGCAAAGCTTTTAAGACTGCCGGCTCAATATTATCTCGATAACTCTTCGGGACATATTACAGCTAAAATTATGTATAACGTTGAGCAACTCACAGCTGCTTCATCTGAATCATTAAAAACTATTGTTCGTGATGGTATGATTACATTGGGGCTACTAGGTTATTTGTTTTATACAAATTGGCGTCTGACCCTTTGTATTATGGTGTTCTTACCTATTATTGGGGTTTTGGTGCGCAAAGCATCAAAAAGAATGCGTAAACTTTCACTGCAAGTTCAGGACACTATGGGCGATGTTAACCATGTCGTACAAGAAAGTATTAGTGGTAATGCAGTTGTTAAAAGTTTCGCTGGTGAAGACTCAGAACAAGAGCGTTTTTATAAGTCGTCTGAAGAGAATCTAAAACGCGGTTTAAAAATGGTGATTGTACAAAACCTAAATAGTCCTGTTGTTCAAGTTGTAATGGCTTGTGCAATGGCTCTTATTGTATGGTTAGCCTTAAGACCACAAATTTTAGGAAATACCAGTGCTGGTGAGTTTGTTGCGTATATTACAGCAGCAGGACTTCTTTCTAAACCTGTTAAAAACTTAACTGACATTAATGAAAAGTTGCAGCGTGGTTTAGCGGCAGCACATTCAGTTTTCGAATTATTAGATTTACCTGAAGAAGAAAATACCGGTCAACTTAAACCTCAATTGCAAGGTGCAATTCGTTTTGATCATGTTGTGCTTAACTATGCTGATGGTACTCAGGCGATTAAAGACTTTTCTTTAAATATTCGCCCAGGTGAGACAGTTGCATTGGTAGGGCGCTCGGGTGCTGGTAAAACTTCATTAGTGAATATGTTGGTACGTTTTCAAGAAGTCTCAAGTGGTCAAATTTATTTAGATGACTTACCAATACGTGATATAGAACTTTCAAGTTTGCGCACACAAATTGCAATGGTTAATCAGCAAGTTGTTTTGTTTAACCGGACTGTACGTGAAAACATCGCTTATGGTCAGTTACATAATGCAAGTGATGAAGAGGTTATCGCAGCAGCAAAAGCTGCTTACGCCCATGACTTTATTATGAACTTACCAAATGGTTACGATACTGTTTTAGGTGCACAAGGTCTAAACTTATCTGGTGGTCAACGTCAACGTATAGCAATTGCTCGTGCAATTTTGAAAAATGCACCAATTCTTATTTTAGATGAAGCGACAAGTGCGCTTGATAATGAATCTGAACATTTTATTCAGCAAGCATTTGATGAGGCGATGCAAGACCGTACAACGATTGTGATTGCTCATCGTTTATCTACAATTGAAAATGCAGATCGTATTGTTGTATTAGATCGTGGACAAATTGTTGAGCAAGGCACTCATCAAGAATTACTTGCTAAGCATGGTGCTTATTATCAATTACATCAGCGTAATTTTGAGGACAACTAAGCATGTCTTTGGCCCAGCTAATACAAAACGCATGGAATAAGCAATCAAGTTGGTTGATTGTTTTGCGTCCGTTGTCATGTTTGTATCGTGCTGGGTTTTTATTGTATCGTTATTTTTATAATTCAGGTTTAAAAAAAACCTATAGTGCACCTCTACCAGTCATGGTAATTGGCAATATTACAGTAGGTGGTAGTGGCAAAACTCCATTATTAATAGAACTAGTCAATTACTTAAAACAGCATAATGTAAAAGTAGGCGTAATTAGTCGCGGTTATGGTGGAGCTGGTCCTTTTCCTATGTTGGTAACATCGGCCAGTCAGGCAGCTGAAGCAGGGGATGAGCCTGCTTTGATTGTACAGTCAACTGGTGTGCCTATGGCAGTAGGACCGAATAGACAGGCTGCAATCGAGTTATTATTAGCATCCACAAAACTAGATTTAATTATTAGTGATGATGGATTACAACACTGGGCTTTAGGTCGTCAAATAGAATGGATTGTGCTTGATCAAAATCGTGGACTTGGAAATAGAAAGTTATTACCAGAAGGCTATTTGCGTGAACCTGCTGAACGTTTAAAAACGGGTACAGTAATCGAACATACATTTGCCCCTTCAACAGCAATGTATATGCATCTAGAAGCGGGGCATCCTTACTTATTGAATCCTTCTTCAGCAATTGAATTATCATTCAATACACAAAATAATTACCATGCAGTAGTGGGTATTGGTTTTCCTCAGCGCTTTTACCAAACACTTAAAGGTTTAGGTGTAAATCAATTTCAAGAGCATGCATTTCGTGATCATCATGATTACGTTATTGATGACCTTGTATTTAATGATGATCAGCCTATCATTACGACTGAAAAAGATGCGGTTAAGTTGTTACCTTTACTTGAAAAGTATCCAGAATTTAAACGGCCTATTTGGGTCGTACCTGTTAAAGCAGTTTTGTCTGCAGAGTGCTATCAGGTTTTAAATCAGCAATTGCAAAAGCTTGATATTCAAATATCTTAGGAAGAAAAAATGAAACACATCGTTATTCCAGCACGCTTCTCAAGTTCGCGTTTGCCAGGTAAGCCATTGTTACTTATTCATGATCGTCCTATGATTTTACGTGTCGTAGATCAGGCAAAGAAAGTTGAAGGCTTCGATGATTTATGTGTAGCAACTGACGACGAGCGTATTGCTGAAATATGCCGTGCAGAGGGTGTTGATGTTGTTTTAACAAGTGCTGACCATCCATCGGGGACAGATCGTTTAAGCGAAGTTGCTCGTATTAAAGGATGGAATGCTGATGACATTATTGTAAATGTACAAGGTGACGAGCCTTTACTACCAGCTCAACTTGTTCAACAGGTTGCCAAGCTTCTGGTTGACAAACCAAATTGCTCAATGTCTACATTATGTGAGCCTATTCATGCATTGGATGAATTTCAGCGTGATAGCATTGTGAAAGTGGTTATGTCTAATCAAAATGAAGCTTTATATTTTAGTCGTGCAACTATTCCTTATGATCGAGATGGTGCTAAACAAGCTGAACCAACTTTACATACCCAAGCATTTCGTCATTTAGGTTTATATGCTTATCGTGTGAACTTGTTACAAGAATATGTTACATGGGACATGGGTAAACTTGAAAAGTTGGAAAGTCTTGAGCAATTACGTGTTTTAGAAAACGGGCACCGTATTGCTATTGCTGTAGCAGAAGCAAATTTACCGCCGGGTGTTGATACCCAAGCCGATCTTGACCGTCTAAATAATTTGCCTGTTGAGTCTTTTGAGTAAGTGTTAATTTAATGAATCAGAATGTGACTTCTAAGGTTTATCCGTGGCAACAGACAATGTGGGAAACGTTAACAACACGTTTTCCTAATATTGGGCATGGCTTATTATTTTATGGTAAACAAGGTTGTGGTAAGCATGCTTTTGCCAAGCATTTTTTAGCATGGGTCCTTTGTTTAAATAAACAGCCTCAGGGGGCTTGTGGTGAGTGTAGTAGCTGTCAATGGTTAAAATCAGACACGCACCCGAACTATGTTCATATCACGACTGATGAAGAAAATAAAAAACAGAATGCAAAAATTAAAATAGAAAAAATTCGAGATCTATTGCCATTTGTCCAGCAAACTGGTGAAGGATGGCGTGTTATTGTTATTGAACCAGCCGAAGCTTTAAATCTTGCATCATCAAATGCGCTGTTAAAAACTTTAGAAGAACCCGGTGAGCGTGTTGTTTTAATTTTGTTGGCTGATCACTATTTGAAATTACCAGCCACCATTCGAAGTCGCTTACAGCATTTTGCTTTAGACCGTATTTCATATGAGCAGGCAACATCTTATCTAAATGAGCATTTGGCTGAAATTGCGTCAGTGCCACCTGAATTATTGTTAGGTCTTTCTAATGATATGCCTTTACAAGCAGTTGAAATTGCCACGAGTGATTGGTTTGCGAAAAGACAGTCCTTTTTAGAAGACTGGACTAAGGTAGTTAATCAAAAAAACATGCCTTTATTTTATTCGGTTAAATGGCAAAAAGAGCTTAACTTTAGTGATTTTATGATGCTTCTTGAATACTTGTTAGGAGATTTAATTTGTGTCAAGCTCAATCAACCACAGAAAAATATAGATTTACAGTACGTTCAATTGGCGCAAAACTATAATTTAGAGAGCTTATTCAGTCTTTATGAGGAATTGCAGCAATCTAAAAGATTAGTTGAACAAAATGTACAAACACAACTCATCATAGATCAACTTTTTATAAAATTAATGAACGTTTAAGGGGAAATTATAATGCAACCACAAATGGGTGGAATTATTCAGGTCAATATTCCTGATAGAGCAACCTTACAAGCAAGCTATATGGGGTACGTACAAGGTGGGGGCTTATTTGTGCCATCGAAGCAAAAGGTGAAGATGGGGCAAGAAATTTTTATTTTAGCTACGTTACCAGAACAATCACAAAAAATCCCTTTAACTGGTAAAGTAGTGTGGATTTCACATAAGCAAAGTGGTTTTAAGCCTCAAGGCTTCGCAATCCAATTAAGTGGTGATAAAGGCATTTACTATAAAGCTGAGGCTGAACGGATTTTAGCTGGTAGTATGTCTTTAGATCGTCCAAGTTATACTATGTAAGCAGATAGGAAAGAACAGTGTTTGTTGATACCCATTGCCATTTAACAATGTTAGATTTAACACCTTATAATGGTGATTTAGATCTTGCCCTTGCTGCTGCGCGAGCAGAAGGTGTCTCTAAGTTTATGGCAATTTCAGTTGACCTTGATGATCATATTGCTTTAGCTGAAATCGCAAAGCGTCATGAAGACGTTGGGTATACCGTTGGTGTGCATCCTTGTGAGGATGTAGACATCATGGCCCGAGCAACGATTGAGTATCTGACTGAGTTAGCTCAATCAGAAAAAGTGTGGGCTTTAGGTGAGACAGGCCTAGATTATTACCATAGCACTGATTTTATTAATGAGCAAAAGGCTTGTTTTGCTCGACATATTCAAGCTTCTAAAAGTGTAAGAAAGCCAGTAGTTGTTCATACGCGTTCAGCAAAACATGATACGGTAGATATTATTCGAGCTGAACAATCTACGCATGGTATTTTGCACTGTTTTACTGAAGACTGGGAAACAGCAAAAGCTGTATTAGATTGCGGGTACTATATTTCTTTTTCAGGTATTGTTTCATTTAAAAATGCTCAAGATTTACGAGATGTTGCCAAGCAAGTGCCTTTAGATCGACTTTTAATTGAAACAGATAGTCCTTATTTGGCTCCAGTGCCATATCGTGGTAAAACAAATGAACCAAAATACGTACCCTATGTAGCGAAAGCACTTAGTGAGGTATATGATAAATCGGTTGAGGAAATTGCAAGAATCACCTCGCAAAATTTCGAAAATTTACTCAAAGCGATTTAACTTATAGAAACTATACAAAGAGAGTAATTGCGTGAAGATGGACCGTCAAGCTCAGTTCCGAGCAAGAGAAGCGTTAATATTTCAAGTTGCGGAACAGTTGTTGTTAGAAAATGGCGAAGCCGGAATGACACTTGATGTGCTGGCTGCTGAGCTTGATTTGGCAAAAGGTACTTTGTACAAACATTTTCAAAGCAAAGATGAATTGTACATGTTGTTGATTATTCGTAATGAGCGCATGTTACTCGAAATGGTCCAAGACACTGAGAAAGCTTTTCCAGAGCATTTGGCTTTCTTTATGTTGCATCATTTGCACCACCCGGAACGAACAGTTTTGTTCCATCAAATTGAAGAAAAGCTTTCGATTACAGCACAAGGTGTGCATCATCTTTTTAATGAACTGTATCAAGTAAGAAAACAGCGCTTACGTATTATTATTCGTATGACTGATCATTATTTAGAATCAATCCAGAGTCATATGACTACGCGAGATTACTTGGCTTCAATTTGGTCCCTTACTCATGGAGCTGCGGCAATTCTGAATTCAAGTTTTTACCAGCGTTATTTGGGTTCAAGAGACACTTTGAGAGTAGCTTATATTGATCAGGCGTTGGCCTTACCGAAACAAGCAGTTGAACAATACGCTTAATAGGTCAATATGAAATTGAAATCATTTCAATCACAAAAAGGCTTTACCCTCATAGAGGTGATGGTAGTCATTGTGATTATGACAATTATGACTTCACTTGTTGTATTGAATATCGGTGGTATAGACCAAAAAAAGGCAATGCAGGCAAGAGAGTTATTTTTACTCGATTTACAGAAAATTAATAAAGAATCACTAGACCAATCACGTGTATTAGCTTTAGAAACTCATGGTGAGACAGATGTCTCACCATTTTCTTATGAATTATACGAATATCACGATCAAAGCACTTTACAAGTACAAGACTTAAAAAATCGCTGGCAGAAATATAACGAATTTAAAACACGACAACTTCCTGCGCATGTGTCTTTTTCAGTACAGCCTTTAGATGGTGAGAATTATTCTAAAGCTAAAAATACCGATTTGGTTGGTGGACAAACACCTCAGCTTATCTGGTTTGGCAATGGAGAAGCCAAGACCGTCAAAATACAATTTTATCTAGAGCAAAAACCGATTGGTTCAGAAATACAAATAGATCATTTGGGTAAAATAAATGAAATCTAAAGGCTTTACCCTCTTAGAAGTTATGGTTGCTTTGGCAATCTTTGCAGTAGCAGCTGTTGCTTTAACTAAAGTGGCAATGCAGTACACTCAGTCTACTTCTAATGCCATTTTAAGAACTAAAGCTCAATTTGTAGCTATGAATGAAATTGCTATGATGGAGATTAATCAAGAGTGGCTGCAGGGCACTCAAACTAAGCAAGTAACTTCTCAAGGAGAGACTTGGCAGATTTATAAATCAGCTGAATCAACTGTTAGCCCTAATGTTCAAAAAATTGATGTACAAGTTAGCTTATATGATCCGGATAAGGGAAAAGTACAAAACGGTATTACTCATATGGTCTTTTTTAATTATCCAGTGAAAGCAAAATAATGATAAAAAATAAGAATTTTCGAATTCAAAGCATTGCTTCTCATCTTAGAGCTCAGTCGGGTGTTATTCCGACTGACTACTCTGGGCATAGCTCTTCGTCTTACGCTCAGACAAAGCTTCGCTTTAGAGAGCCTCACACTCGAAACATGGTTTCTCGTCTTGCGGCGCGATCGAGCAATGCTCGATTAACTCGCGCCTTAGGATTTACGTTGGTTGAATTGTTAGTTGCGATTGCTATCTTTGCGGTCTTATCTTTATTGGGGTGGAAAATTTTCGATTACTTGCTTAAAGTTCGTGACCGTAATGCTGAACATGAAGTGCATTTGTTTGAGTTACAAGATGCTTATCAACAAATTCTTCGTGATAGTCTGCAAATTATTCCTTTATCTGCAAATCAAGGTGGCCAACTTCATCCAGCTTTAGAAATTGATAATCAAATTCTGCGTTTTAGCAAAGCAGGTGTAACGGATCCTTTAAAACAAGGTTTATCACCGTTTGAACGAATTGAATATCGTTATGATGCAGACCAAAAAAAATTATATCGTCTTAAATATACAAATTTGAATACTTCGAATAATGAGCAACCTTTATCGAGTACCTTGCTAAGTCAGGTTGACCAATATCAGATTATGGTTTTGACTCCGCAAGAGGTAACAAAGTGGCCTGAGGTTAATATTGATCCAACAAAGCCTAACGAATTGAAAAAATTACCGAAAGGAATAAAAATTCAACTTACTGTAGCAGGAGTAAGTTATGAATGGATCTATAGCTTAAATCAAAGTAATTTATCGCTTTCCCCACAAGGTGGCTCATAATGTTTAAAAATTATAAGCACCAACAGGGTGTCGCTTTACTGACAATACTTATTATGGTTGCCTTGGCTACAATTTTAGCTGCTTCTATTGCCAAACATCAAAATAATACTATGGAAAATACAGCTTATTTAATGCGTCAAAATCAATCTTTGCTCTATGCAAAAAGTGCAGAAGCTTTTTTTTCGGAGTTATTAATTCAAGATGCAAATAATGCGGGTGGAGTAGATCATTTAAAAGAGACATGGGCACAACCTATGCCACCGTTCCCAGTAGAAGATGGTTCTGTCTCAGGGCGTTTGCTTGATGAGTCCGGGAAATTTAACTTAAATAATTTGACCAATGGGGAAGGTATGGTAAATGAAGATGCTAAAAGTTGGTTTGAACGTTTGCTTGTGCGAGTAGGTTTACCTGCTGAGCTAAGTCAGGCTGTGATTGATTGGCAAGACCCAAATGATGAGCCAGCTGGACAAATGGGAGCAGAAAGTAGTTATTATCAAGGCTTAGATCCTAGCTATATGGCTGCGAATACTAAATTTCACCGTATTGAAGAGTTAAAGCTAGTTAGAGGCTTTGATGGGAAAAAATATGATTTGATCGCCCCATATATTTCTGCTTTGCCAGAAAATACGAAATTAAACATCAATACTGCTTCACCATTGGTTTTAGCAAGTATTGATGAAAAACTAGATGTTGGAGCGATCGAAAAAGAATTACAGGCGCGACAGCAAAATTTAAAGTTCTTCCAAAATGTTGATGAATTGTGGCAATTGAGTGCTTTTTCAGCGGTTGATAGTCAAAAGAAAAAGCAGGCAAGTGGTCTTATTGATGTTAAATCTAACTTCTTTCAAGCTCAAATTGAAGTTGTTCTAAACAATAGAAAGCGCCAATTTACTAGCGCATTAATGCGAAAAGATAAGCAAGTATATGTCTACTCAAGGAGTTTGGTTCCATTTAACTAAATAAATTTATTGATATTTTTCCTAAGTCTGTAATACTTGAAGCTTATTAATAAAAGGGATGAGGTCATATTTCTGTATAGACAATATTTAAAGTAAAAATCAATATCTTCAAAATTCCTTCACATCTCTTATCATACTTTTTGCTAATTGTTTCTATTTGAAAAGTGGTGCGAAGTTTTTATCTTTTGCTTTATAATAATGTTCTTAGAAGGAATGATCGATTTGGCACATGTTAATTCGTAAGTTATTTAAGTTTGAAAATGCACATGTAGTACGTAACTGTACATCAGATCGTTGTAAGCGATCGATTCATGGGCACAGTTATAAAGTCGAGTTATTACTTAAAGCTTCGAAATTAGATCATGGACAAATGGTATATGATTTTGGACTATTAAAAGGTGTGATTAAGGACCTTTTTGATAGTTTTGATCATGCGATTTGTTTCTGGGAAAAAGATGATCCACAATATATCGATGCTTGTAAAACTTTTAGTGCACGTTGGATTTCTTTACCAGTGTCTCCATCTGCCGAGCAATTTTCTCGTATTTTCTTCTATCTAGCTCAGCAAGTATTAAAATCAACCATTACCCAAAATGGGGAAGGTGATGTTGAAGTTTATTCAGTGATTGTTCATGAAACTGATACAGGGTATGCCCAAAGTTTTCTTGAAGATATTCAAAATGAACAAATGGGACTACTAAACCTTGAAGGTATTGTTTTCTCAGAACAAGTTCAATCTGAATGGACTGATCCACAAATGTATGAAAATTTAAAACAAGGGATTAAGTTTCAGAATCCATATGTTAACTTACAAGTAGAAGTGTAAGTTAACGTCCTTTTGTTTGTAGAAATGAAAATTGATCTAGGATGACATTAATGCAATTAACTGAGCAACAGCAAGACAAACTCAGTAAAGTTCAATTAGAAGAAAGCTGGAAAAGATCATTAACTCCATTTTTGCTGAGTCCTTACATGGATAGTTTGCGAGACTTCCTGTTTCAACAGAAGCAGGCCCAAAAAACAATATATCCACCAAGTAAACAAATTTTTAATGCGTTAAATATTACACCTTTAGATCATGTAAAAGTCGTGATTTTAGGGCAAGATCCATATCATGGACCGAATCAGGCAAATGGCTTAAGTTTCTCTGTACAAAGAGGGGTTGCATTACCTCCATCTTTACGTAATATTTTTCATGAATTAAATACAGATTTAGGTGTACCAATTTCGCGTCATGGTGATTTAACCAAATGGGCCGAGCAAGGTGTACTTTTATTAAACAGTGTACTTACTGTAGAAGCAGGACAGCCCACATCACACCAAAAACAAGGTTGGGAAGAGTTTACTGACGCAGTAATTGATGTCTTAAATGAACAACGCGAGCACATTGTTTTTATTTTATGGGGTGCTTATGCACAACGTAAAGGGCAACGTATAAATAGAGAAAAACACTTAGTTTTAACTGCTGCACATCCATCACCACTTGCGGCTAATCGTGGTGGTTTTTTTGGTTGCAAAGTGTTTTCAAAAACAAATCAATATTTGAAACAACATGGCATTGAGCCCATAGACTGGCAATTGGACGCATGATGAACTCTCCCAATGTAAATAGCTATCATCCGGATTTGGTAGTTGAAGAAGCGAAAAATGGTTGGCGTATAGTACGTTTGAATCGACCTAAATCATTACATGCTTTAGATGAATCAATCGTAACGGCTTTATTACGAGTATTTGAAGACTTCCGTGATGATGAGCGAGTGAAAGCAATTTGGTTGGACTCGACAACACCAAAAGCTTTTTGTGCAGGCGGAGATGTACGCAAATTACGTCAGCTGGTCATTAATCAAGAAGTAGAAACAGCAAATAAGTTTTTCCAGCAAGAATATGCTTTGGATTTACTTTTGCATAATTATGCAAAACCAGTTGTTGTATGGGGCGAAGGTTATGTAATGGGGGGCGGTTTAGGCTTGTTTATGGCTGCACCTTTCCGCTTAGTTACACCATATTCACGTTTGGCAATGCCTGAAATTAATATTGGCTTATACCCAGATGTAGGTGCAAGCCGTTTCCTTGCTGACCGTGGGCAAATTGGTTTATTTACTGGTTTGACGGGTTCTATCATGACTGCCGCTGGGGCCTACAGCATTGGTTGGGCGACGCATATTTGCGAAGCACAACGTGATAATGTTCTGCAAAAAGTACTGAATATTAATTGGGCTCACTATCCTGCAGGTGATTTCCGTGCGATTGACGATACTTTAAATAGCTTGCACCGTCCGGTTGCAGCAGGACCATTGCAAAATTCTTTAGACGTTATCCATAGCGTTTGTCGTGGTTCAAGTTTTGAACAAGACTATCAGGCGATTGTAAGCTTACGCGATGCAAGCAGTGATTGGTTGCGTCAAGCCAGTGAAAACTTACAAAAGGGTTCGCCAAGTACAGCAGCGATTACTTGGTTGTTATGGCAATGGGGTAAACAAGTTCATTCTTGGGACGAAGTTTTTGACCTGGAAGCGCAAATTTCTGAATGGAAAATTCGCCACCCTGACTTTGTGGAAGGTGTGCGTGCACGTTTAGTCGATAAAGATTTATCGCCAGAATGGAAAGCATGTGAAGACCTTACATTAAGAGGCATTTTGGCCGATGACCCACCAATTACGACTATTGATAGCTGGAATGCATTACTTAGACAGTATGGTGTAGTGTCATAATAAATAATGTCTAAATTTAGTGATGAGTATTGGATGCAGCTTGCTTACGAGCAAGCTGAATTAGCAGCCGAGCAGGGGGAAATTCCTGTTGGGGCTGTAATTGTAAGCCAAAATAAGTTAATTGGAGCTGGTTTCAATGCTCCAATTGGTTTATCTGATCCTACAGCGCATGCAGAGATTCAAGCTATTCGTTCGGCTTGCCAATTATTAAAAAATTATCGTTTACCAGAAGACGCGACTTTGTACGTTACGCTTGAGCCATGCACAATGTGTGTGGGAGCTTTAGTACATGCAAGAATTAAACACGTTGTATTTGGAACAGTAGAGCCTAAAGCGGGCTCACTAGTGAGTACACGTCAATTATTAGAAAATGGTTATTACAACCATAAATTTACTTTTGAGCAGGGATGTTTACATGAAAAATGTGCTCAGCAGTTAAGTCTTTTTTTTAAACAAAGACGTGAACAAAAGAAACAAGAGAAGCAACAAAAAACGTCCTTAAATGATTAAAAAATGTCATGTGGTTATGGCAAACTAACGCCGTTTCATTGACATGATTTATTTAAATAAGGAACTTTCATGCGTAATGTAATTACTATACAAAAAGAATTTAATGCTCCTCTTAGTGATGTATTTAACCTGCTTTCTAAACATGCAACTTACAATAAGGCATTTGCTCCATTACAAGTTGTACGTGTAAAAGACTCAGTAGATCCTGAAAGACCCGATGGGGTTGGTTCTGTTCGTCGTATGGGGTTTGGTACGATTAAACCACTTAAAGAAGAAATCACTTATCTCGAAGAAAACAAGCGTATTGAATATAAATTGATTGATAATCCCTTAGTTAAGCACCATTTAGGTCGTATCGAGTTTTCTGAAATAACCCCATATATTACTTTGGTTACTTATCGTATCGAATTAACGGCAAAAGCTCCTGTTGTAAGTAAATTAATTCTTGCACAGCTAAAACTAGCGATTACACTAGGCTTTTCGAGATTAGCTAAAGCATTTGCTTCTTAGTGAGAGTTCAATGACAGTTCAAATTATTACTATTGATGGTCCGAGTGGTTCGGGTAAAGGAACACTAGCGGCAAAACTTGCTGCTTATTATCAATTTCATTTACTCGACTCTGGCGCCTTGTATCGTTTGTTAGGGTTGTCATTACATAAACATGATTTATTGGAAAAATTAGATAGCCATTTAGATGAGTGTGTGAAATATGCTCGTCAGCTTAATATCAAGTTTGAAACTTCAGCAGAGGGAACATTGGTTTTCCTTGATGGAGAAGATGTATCACAAACTATCCGTACAGAGCGAGTTGGAGAATATGCTTCTAAAGTTGCAGCAATACCAGAGCTTAGACAAGCACTTTTTGAGCGTCAAAGAGCCTTTGCGCAAACTCCAGGTTTAGTGGCAGATGGCCGAGATATGGCAACATCAATTTTCCCTGAAGCGAATGCAAAAATTTACCTGACAGCTTCGGCAGAGTCTCGTGCTGAGCGAAGAGTAAAACAGTTGCAGGGCATGGGTCTAGATGCTAAAATAAACGACATTTTAGCTAATATACAAGCGCGTGACAAAAGAGACATGGAGCGGGAAGTAGCTCCTCTCAAGCCAGCCGCAGATGCTTATATCATTGATAGTTCGGAATTAACGATCGATCAAGTATTTAAGTTAATGGTTGATTATGTCAATAGCCGTACTATTAGCAACTAAGATTATCAGTTGACGCATAGCTTGATCAGTCTATAAAGACTATGTTGATACTTAACTAAACCGGCCTTGTCTGATCCAAGACCGCTGACTTTATCAGGTATATCATGACCGAATCTTTTGCAGCCCTCTTTGAAGAAAGTGAATTAAACCTCAACGTTGAAAAGGGTGCAGTCATCCAAGGTGTTGTTGTAAACATCGATAGCGACTGGGTTACTGTTGACACTGGCCTTAAATCAGAAGGCATTGTTGACCGTGCTGAATTTTTAAATGAACAACGTGAACTTGAAGTTCAGGTTGGTGACACTGTTGACGTAGTTGTTGAAGCTCTTGACAACGGTATGGGTCAAACAGTTTTATCACGTGAAAAAGCTAAACGTGCTGAAACTTGGACTAAACTTGAAAAAATCTTTGAAGATGGCGAAATCGTTACTGGTGTTATCTCTGGTAAAGTTAAAGGCGGTTTCACTGTTGACATCGGTCCTGTTCGTGCGTTCTTACCAGGTTCATTAGTTGACACTCGTCCTATCCGTGACACTACTCACCTTGAAGGTAAAGAGTTAGAGTTTAAAGTAATCAAACTTGATGCTAAACGTAACAACGTTGTTGTATCTCGTCGTGCTGTTATGGAAGCTGAATCTTCTGCTGACCGTGAAGCATTACTTGCTCAACTTGAAGAAGGTCAAACAGTTACAGGTACTATCAAGAACCTTACTGATTACGGTGCATTCGTTGATCTTGGCGGTATTGATGGTCTTCTTCATATCACAGATATGGCTTGGAAGCGTATCAAGCACCCTTCAGAAGTTGTTGAAGTTGGTCAAGAAGTTACTGTTAAAGTACTTAAATTTGACCGTGAACGTAACCGCGTATCTTTAGGCCTTAAACAATTAGGCGAAGATCCATGGTTAGCGATCATGAGCCGTTACCCTAAAGGTTCTATCGTTAAAGCACGTGTTACTAACTTAACTGACTACGGTTGTTTCGCTGAAATCGCTGAAGGCGTTGAAGGTTTAGTACACGTTTCTGAAATGGACCACACTAACAAAAACATCCACCCATCTAAAGTTGTTCAGATCGGTGACGAAGTTGATGTTATGGTTCTTGAAGTTGACGAAGAACGTCGTCGTATCAGCCTTGGTATCAAACAAACTCGTGCTAACCCATGGGAAGAGTTTGCTAAGTCTCATGAGAAAGGCGAAAAAGTTTCAGGCACAATCAAGTCTATCACTGACTTTGGTATCTTCATTGGTTTAAATGGCGGTATCGACGGTCTAGTTCACTTGTCTGATATTTCTTGGAACGAACAAGGCGAAGAAGCTATCCGTCGTTACAAGAAAGGTGACACTGTTGAAGCAGTTATCTTGTCTGTAGACGCTGAAGGTAACCGTATCAGCCTTGGTATCAAGCAATTGAACAGCGATCCGTTCAATGATTTCTTAGCTGCTAACGAACGTGGTGCTTTAGTTAAAGGTACTGTGACTGCAGTTGATGCTCGTGGCGCAACTGTTAAGTTAGCTGACGAAGTAGAAGCTACTCTTAAAGCTTCTGAAATCAACCGTGACCGCGTTGAAGATGCAACTAAATTCTTAGAAGTTGGTCAAGAAGTTGAAGCTAAAATCATCAACGTTGATCGTAAATCTCGCTCTATCAACTTGTCTATCAAAGCGAAAGACGAAGCTGAAGAGAAAGAAGCAGTAGCTAACTTACGTACAGCATCAGCTTCTCAAGAAAATGGTCCTAAGACTATTGGTGACTTGATCAAAGCGCAAATGAAGTAATAAGTTAACAAAGTACAGTTTCATGTAACGAAATTGTACTTTTTATACAAATTACTGTAAACGGTAGCGTAGTATTCAACATACTGCGCTACCGTTTTGTATTTAAACAGGTTATTATCAAACGACTTAGAGTAGTAATAAATAACGAGGTCGTAGATGACTACTGAAGCTCTTAATAAGTCTGATTTGATTGAACGCATTGCGCTAAAAAATCCACACTTGGCTGAACCATTGGTGGAAGAAGCGGTTAAAATCATGATTGATCAAATGATCGAAGCTCTTTCGACTGACAATCGTATTGAAATCCGTGGTTTTGGTAGCTTTGCTTTACACCACCGTGAACCTAGAGTTGGCCGCAACCCAAAAACAGGTAAGTCAGTAGATGTTGCAGCGAAGGCTGTTCCACATTTTAAACCAGGTAAAGCACTCCGTGATGCAGTGAATGAATCTGGAAAATAAATAAAACTCATAAGTGGGGTGCCTATGCGTTATATTCTAATTGCATTACTCATTATTGTATTTGGCTATTCTTTAGCACTTGTTTTGCAGAACCCAACAGAACTTCCTGTTGATTTATTATTTACTCAAGTTCCTGCAATGCGTTTAGGTTTATTATTGTTGCTTACCTTGGCGCTTGGAATTGTAGTTGGACTTTTATTAGGTGTACAAGTTTTCCGAGTTTTCCAAAAAGGTTGGGAAATTAAACGCCTTAGAAAAGATATTGACCATTTGAGAAAAGAACAAATTCAAAGTGCTCAATTGGCAGCAGCAGAAGCAGCTGCAAATGTAAGACATGAAAAAACTGTGGTAGATGTTTATCCTCAAGATAAAAACTCTACTCCTTTATAATTATTCGTAATACTACTCTTTATCTGGTTATAAAGAGTAGTATTTCCTCCCTATATTTCTCTTCATTCATTAAATTCAAAATCAATATTTTTTTATTCAAAAACTTGTCTTCATAGTTTTCTTTATTAGTAGCTGACTTGTCTATTATAATAGCGCTGATTTTATATGATGGAAGAAAGTCTCTTGAGTATCATTGTTGCGTTAGATGCTAAAAGCCAATATGACGCTTTAAAAATTGTTGAACAACTTGATCCTACATTATGCCGCGTAAAAGTAGGTAAAGAGCTTTTTACTCATGAAGGCCCATCTGTTGTAAAAAAACTTCAAGAAGAAAATTTCGAAGTTTTCTTAGATTTAAAATTTCATGATATTCCTAATACAACTGCTCAAGCTGTATGTGCTGCGGCAGACTTAGGTGTGTGGATGGTGAACGTACATGCATCAGGTGGTCGAAAAATGATGGAAACCTGTGTAGAGCGTTTAAAGGCTGGTAATTATCAAACTCAGTTAATTGCTGTAACAGTTTTAACTTCAATGGGGCGTGAAGACTTAAAAGATATTGGTTTAGATATTGAACCTGTAGAGCAAGTTAAAAGATTAGCTAAACTGACTAAAGAGAGTGGTTTAGATGGTGTAGTTTGTTCTGCTCAGGAAGCTAAAATTCTCCGTGAATTAATTGGACAAGATTTCTCTTTAGTTACCCCTGGAATACGTCCAGAAGGTAGTAATGCAGATGACCAAAAACGCATTGTGACTCCAAAACAAGCAATGCTTGATGGCTCTACCCATTTAGTTATTGGTCGTCCAATTACTAAAGCAGAAGACCCAACTCAAATGTTGAAGTCAATTCTTGCTTCAATTGCTTAAAAGTTTAAAAACACAGTAATTAAAAGTGGAGCGAGTAGGCTTAGAAGTAAGCCACTCATCATGGCATGTGGTACATAATGTGTGCCACATGACTGTTTTACCATTGCTAATGTTACATCCATCGAGGTGGCACCAGCACTTGAAATTGCTGGACGTGGAAAACGCCATCCCATGGTGTACATGAGTAAAATTGCAACTATTTCTCTAAATAGATCTGTAAGTAATGCAATTCCACCTAGCTCAGCTGAATGTAATTGTGTAAATAAAATACCTGACATTGAATACCAACCATAGCCTTGGGCTAAAGCCAGCATTTCATTAAGTGTAAAATGATTGCCTAATAAGAAATAGTTGAGAAAACCAGCTATACATGAACCTATAAAGGCAGCCAAAGGTACAATAAGAATTTTCCAGCTTAACCATGTTCGGTTAAAATGAGTAAAAGCTAATTCGATGCCAATTAGAAAAATAAAGACTAATAACAAATACCAACTATTAAATGAAATATGTATATTTAGTCGAGTAAAAAGAATACCTAAAATGATACCTACAGTTAAAGCTAGAAATGCCTTAGCAATATTTTTTAGAGCATTGATAAAAAGCTGAAGTGAAATTTTTCCTTTAACACTTTCTTTATCAAAAATTGCGTAGGCGATTAAACAAGTAAAAAAAGAGCCAAAAGATGTTGTAAATGCAATTAATAGGGCTGGTGGTAATATAGTAGATGGATTATTAATTTGATCAAGTGCAAGTGTTAATTCTAAAGCAACACTTGTTAGTAAAATATATGAAAAATAGGGTAAAATTTTAAAAATAAACTGCCGAATATTTAATGAGAGTTTAGGGCCAAGAAAGTATCCAAAAGCTATTACAATAAAAATTTGAATAATGAGGCTAACAGATTGCATATAATAGATAGATTGTTATTAACCTATCTATTATGTATTGAACATTTTATGCTGCATAGCTCTTAGAGAACTTATTTAGCAGTAAATAATTTTGGGGGTTAACTTTACGGGTTTCTAACCAATACTTCCAAGTATAAGTTGGCCATAAAGAAAAGTTTTTCCCATCAGCAGCCTGATACCAACTATTACAACCGCCTGCTTGCCATACGGTACCTTGAAGTTGTTTCTGTATTTCTTCATTGAAAGTATCTTGGACTTCCGGTTTAATTTCTACAGCGTGTTGACCAGATTTATCTACGAGTTCAATAAGTTGTAAAATATAATTAACTTGAGACTCAATCATAAAAATAACCGAGTTATGTCCTAAAACAGTATTTGGTCCAAGCAGCTGGAATAGGTTAGGGAAATTCTTGGTCACTATTCCATAATAACTTTCTGCACCGTTCTTCCACGCCTGCTTTAATTCAATTTGGTTACGACCAATACAAGTAAAATCTTTTAAGTAAATTCGGGGATCTGTAATAAAGCCAGTCCCATAAATCAAACAATCGATAGATCTTTCTTTTCCATCTTTTGTAATAATGCTGTGTTCTTTAATTTCTTGAATACTATCCGTCACTAATTCCACATTTTTACGGTTAAATGTCGGGAAGTATTTATTTGAAATAAGAATACGTTTACAGCCCATCACAAAGTCTGGGGTAAGTTTTTTAGCTAATTCTTTATCTTTTACTGGCTTTGTTGCACAAAGCTATTCTTGAAGGCTTCTTCAGTAATATAATTTCCAGATGAAGAAGCCTACACCTAAAATCTATCGTACAACCAATTGG
>NZ_KI391939.1:935520-1037832 GCF_000162375.2 Acinetobacter sp. RUH 2624
TTTACGGAATTAGGTAGACCTCGCACCCAAGTTGTGTCTTAAATTTGAATGGATTGGGGAGAACTCAGCTTTTGAATGTTTATGCAACAAAGCCATTCTACACATGCAGCATTTAGCCTAAGTAGGAATGTACTTGATATAAAAATTCCTTCAGCAGATATTATTACTCATCGTATCTATGAAGCTAAATGTATTAAAGAAATTAAACGATTAAATGAACAAGATCATCTAATACCACCTATTATTCAATATGTGCAAGATTATTTAGAGCTACAACAAGGAATTATCCCGAGCATGGCGGAAACCGCTTTTGCTTTAAAAATGCCTGAAAGGACATTAAGGCATCAATTGCAGCAGCTTAATACGAGTTATAAACAAATTCGTGAACAGATTATCAAGAATAAGGCGCTTAAGCTTATGGAATATAAAGAGTATTCAATTGAAGTTATTGCAGAAGCACTTGGTTATTCTGAACCTGCCGCTTTTAATCATGCGTTTAAAAGATGGTTTGGACAGAGCCCTCGGCAATATGGAAAAGAGTTTTACTGAGCATAACTCTTGATGCTAAAAGCTAATGTGGTCGGACAAAATGTTCGCTATACTCTCTTAAGTTAAAATTGAAATAAAATGATATGTTAAATTTAAAATCTTCTCATAGTACTGCATTTACTCCTTCTTCCCCAGCAGAGCGCTATGCTGAGGCATTGGCTTCAGGCCAGTTCATGGCAGATGAAGCACAAGCACAGGCAGTGCAAGAATTAGATCGTGTATGGAAAGAACTTTTAAATCGTTATAAAGCTTCTAAAAAAGCTTTTCGTCGTTTTCGCCGTCAAACCTCTCCAAAAGGTGTATATATGTGGGGTGGTGTAGGACGTGGTAAAACTTGGCTTATGGACCAATTTTATGAGTCTGTGCCATTTCGCCGTAAAACACGTATGCATTTCCATCACTTTATGCAACATGTACATAAAGAATTAAATAAACTTTCTGGTCAACGTAATCCACTTGATATCGTGGCTGATCAAATTTATAAAGATGCTGTTGTTATTTGTTTCGATGAGTTTTTCGTGTCAAACGTAACAGATGCAATGATTTTGAGTGATTTATTCCAGAAGTTATTTGTTCGCGGTGTAACACTCATTGCAACTTCAAATATTGCACCAGACGGTTTATATAAAAACGGGATTCACCGTGATCGTTTTATTCCCACAATTGAAATGGTCAAAAAGAACTGTGTCGTTTTAAATGTAGACGCGGGTGTGGATTACCGTTTACGTGTTTTAAAACAAGCTCAATTGTTTAAATCACCACTGGGCAATGAAGCTCAAAACTGGATCGCAGAGCGTTATAGTGCTTTAACTCAAACGCAAACAAATTCTCATGAACCAATTGTGATTAATAACCGTGTTGTTGAAACACTAGGTCACACAGAAGATGTTTTATGGTGTGAGTTCTCTGAGCTTTGTTTAAAGCCGCGTAGTCCTGCAGACTTTATTGAAATTGCCAATATCTATAATACAGTTCTGGTGAGCAATGTGCCGCACTTAACTGACTTCTTGTCAGAAGGTACCCGTCGTTTTATTTATCTAGTCGATGAGTTTTATGATCGTGGTGTGAAATTACTCTTAACTTCTCAAGACAGTATTATTGATATTTATCAAGGTGAGAAATTGGCTTTTGAGATTGAGCGTACACGTTCCCGTTTATTAGAAATGCAATCAGATGAGTATTTGCATTCTGAGCATCGTCATATTGATGCGACTAAAACTTCTTAAGGCATTAGATAGGAAAAGTGCTCTAAATTGAGCGCTTTTTTTTACAACAAAAATAGATAAATTTAGCTAAATAATACTTTTTCATTGTGCAAAGTTTGATATAACTAAATACGCTTTAGAAAAAATAAGATAGTGAAATTTTTTGTCTGTTAACAAAAAGTCTAGTTTCAGTATCTTTCAATATTGAATAAATTGTTGAGAAACCTAGTTAGAATTTTAATATTTTCCTATATAGAAAAATTTATCTTTGTCAATAGTTTTGCAAGAGAAAATGCTTACTATTTAGGAATGTGATATTAGTATTCAGCTTAATTTAAATCGGTATACTAGGTTTCTCTTGGTATAAAAAGTAGCAACTTCAGGAAAGACAATGACTGCACGTATTCAAAAAGGCAAGTTAGCGATTGCTAAAGAACTTTACGATTTTATCGAAAATGAAGCTTTACCAGGTTCTGGTTTAGATAGTGAAACTTACTGGAAGAACTTTGAGCAAGTTGTTGTCGATCTTAGCCCAAAAAATAAAGCATTATTGGCTAAGCGTGATGAATTACAAGCAAAAATTGATGAGTGGCACCGTAATAACAAATTTGAATTAGGTGCTTATAAAGCGTTTTTAACTGAAATTGGATATTTATTACCAGAAGTTGAAGATTTCCAGATTACAACCGAAAACGTAGACGAAGAGATTGCATTATTAGCAGGCCCACAGTTAGTAGTGCCTGTACGTAATGCACGTTATTGCTTAAATGCAGCAAATGCACGTTGGGGTTCTTTATATGATGCACTTTACGGCTTTGACGTAATTTCAGAAGAAGGTGGTGCTGAAAAAGGGAAAGGATATAACCCTGTGCGCGGCGCTAAAGTGATTGAGTTTGCTAAAAATTTCTTAAATGAAATTTTCCCACTTGCAGAAGGTTCACATGCTGATGCAACTAAATATGCAATTGAGCAAAACAAACTTGTTGTGACTTTAAAAGATGGTACTAAAACAGGTTTAGCTCATGAAGCCCAGTTCGTTGGTTTCAATGGTGAAGAAGCAAATCCTTCAGAAGTAGTACTTTTAAGTAATGGTTTGCATGTCATTATTGAAATTGATGCGAATAGCCCAATTGGTCAAACTGATTTAGCAGGTGTTAAAGATTTAACACTCGAAGCGGCGGTTACAACAATTCAAGATCTTGAAGACTCAGTTGCAGCTGTAGATGCAGAAGAAAAAGTTGAAGGTTACCGTAACTGGTTAGGTTTAATGAAGGGTACACTTCAAGAATCTATCGAAAAGAATGGTAAAACAATTGTTCGTGCGTTAAGCAAAGACCGCGAGATTAAAAACTTAATTGGTGGAACAACAAAACTTCATGGTCGTTCACTTATGTTACTTCGTAACGTAGGTCACTTAATGACGAATCCAGCGATTTTAGTAGATGGTGAAGAAATTTACGAAGGTATTATGGATGCATTGGTAACTCCATTGTTATCAGTTGCTGATATCCGTAGTACGAACGAAAATAAAAACTCTCGTAAAGGGTCTATGTATATTGTTAAACCAAAAATGCATGGTCCTGAAGAAGTTGCATTTGCTGTAGAGTTATTTGAACGTGCTGAGCAAGCACTAGGTTTACCAGCGAAGTCTCTAAAAATCGGTATTATGGATGAAGAACGCCGTACATCTGTAAACTTGAAAAACTGTATTGCTGCTGCTAAAGATCGCACTATCTTTATCAATACTGGTTTCATGGACCGTACAGGTGATGAAATCCATACTTCTATGGAAGCTGCACCAGTTGTTCGTAAAGAAGCTGTTAAAACACAAAAATGGATTGCTGCTTACGAAAACCGTAACGTTGCAATTGGCTTGAAATGTGGTTTACAAGGTAAAGCTCAAATTGGTAAAGGTATGTGGCCAAAACCAGACAGCATGAAAGATATGTTGGCAACTAAAGCTGCTCATCCAAATGCTGGTGCTTCATGTGCTTGGGTTCCATCACCAACTGGTGCTGTACTTCATGCGATGCATTACCATCAAGTAAATGTAAAAGCACGTCAAGATCAGCTAAAAGCTGAAGAAATGTTGTCATTAGACGACTTGTTAACACCTCCATTTGCACCTGATACAAACTGGTCAGCAGAAGAGATCAATAATGAGCTTGAAAATAACTGCCAAGGTATTTTAGGTTATGTTGTTCGTTGGGTTGACTTAGGTGTAGGTTGTTCAAAAGTTCCTGATATTAACAACGTGGGTTTAATGGAAGACCGTGCAACATTACGTATTTCTTCTCAACACGTTGCGAACTGGTTACGTCACGGTATTGTGACTCGTGAACAAGTTGAAGAAGTGCTTAAACGCATGGCAAAAATTGTTGATGAGCAAAATGCGAATGACCCATTGTATAAACCAATGGCAGCTAACTTTGAAACGAATATTGCTTTCCAAGCAGCTTCAGACCTTATCTTTAAAGGTTGTGAACAGCCTTCAGGTTATACTGAACCGTTACTACACGCTGCTCGCTTAAAATTAAAAGGTTATACAGGTGACTAATTTAAACCTGTTATAAAAAAAGCCTCTTCGGAGGCTTTTTTTATTTTCGGTATATTTTGTGCTTACAGATAAGGTGTGAATTTATAAATAAAGGATTTCAAGTTTGATTAACTTAAAAAATCTCGATCGTGAGAATTGGCTTCTATGCGCAAAATTATCATTAGATGATTCTCAAAAGGACTATGTTGCACCAAATGTATATTCTATTGCTGAGTCTAAAGTGGAGGATACTTCAAAAAAACGCTAACTGAAAATTCAAGTTAGCGTTGGAGATAATGGAGCTATATAAATTAAAAGAAATACTAGTTGCTACTTACAATTCCAATTTTAGTAACACCTAAACGCTGTGCTGTAGCCATAACCATCGCTACATTTTTATATTCAGCCATCTGGTCTGGTTTGAGTTTGATCTGGTCTTGATCTTTTTTTGCAACAACACCTTGAAATAAAGTCTCTAGTGCCTTTCGGTCCGAAACCGCTTGGTTATTCCAAAATACTTTGCCTGTTGCATCAATTCTTACATCAATCACTTCAGGTGGCTTTTCATTTGTTGGTGGCGGTGTGCCATTTGGCAAATTAATATTAATCGCGTTGTTTGGTGCAGGTATGGTAATAATAAACATAATAATGAGTACCAACATGACATCAATAAGCGGTGTCATGTTGACTTCCAACATCACATCGTCATCATTATTTGAACCGACATTCATACCCATAAAATTCTCCTTAAAATCATTACGGGGTGGCTGGAGGTGTAGTAACAAAGGCAATTTTGCCAATACCAGCTTGTTTGGTCGTACTAATGACCTGATCTATCGCTTCAAAATGGGTAAGCTGATCTCCTCGAATATGTACCTCTGGCTGCGGTCTTTTTTGCGCCACAGCCTGTAATTTCGCTAATAAAATTTCTTTATTTGGTACATAACTTTCATTCCAGAAAATATCTCCTTTCTTATTGACTGAGAGTTGAATATTTTCAGGGGTGGTTGCATACGGCGTATTCTTTTCTTCTGGTAGTTTCACCGGAACTGTATGAGTAACTACCGGAATAGTAATAAGAAAAATAATAAGTAGAACTAACATGACGTCCACCAAAGGTGTCGTGTTAATTGTTCCAATCATTTCGTCATCATCTTCAGAACCAACACTCATACCCATAATGTTTGCTCCTTATTATTTAATGCTGCGGTTAACTGAATTATTAGTATTAATTTCACCGCTTAATAAAACTGCATGTAAATCTGAACCAAATGAACGGACGTTTTCCATTACTGCTTTATTGCGTCGAGTCAACCAGTTGTAACCAAGTACAGCCGGTACTGCAACTGCAAGACCAATAGCAGTCATAATAAGTGCTTCACCAACTGGTCCTGCTACTTTATCAATCGATGCTTGACCTGAAATCCCGATAGCAGTTAACGCGTGATAGATTCCCCATACTGTTCCGAATAGACCCACGAAAGGTGCAGTAGATCCAACAGTTGCTAGAAAGGCTAAACCTCCACCTAAATGGTTTTGTACTTTTTCAATCGCACGTTGTATTGAAATGCTGACCCAAGTATTAAAGTCAATGCGTTCAAGTAATGAACCGCCGTGTGATTTAGTTGAGTTAATACCTTTTTCCGCAATAAAACGATATGCGCTACTTTGTTCCAAACCATCAGTGGCATTATCAAGAGAAGTGGCTTCCCAAAAACTTTTTTCTGCTTCTTTACCTTGACGTTTTACTTTTGCTTGTTGTAAGAATTTAGAGACAATGATGTACCACGTACCAATAGACATAAGTACGAGTATGAATAGGGTAGATTTAGCAACTAAATCACCTTCACGCCAAAGAGCTTCTAGACCATAAGGGTTCTTAACAGTTTCACTCGTTGCCGGCTTTGGAGGCGGAGTAGGAGTACTTGCGTTTGAAGTCGCTTCAGTAGTTGCTGTTGCAACAGGAGTATTACTGGTTTCTTCTGCAAAAACTGTACTTAATGGGAGCAGTGAGCATGCTGCGATTAAACTTGCAGAAGCGAAACGTACTAGTGGTTGAGTTGATTTTTTCATCGTGTTATCTCCAATATTTTTAATTTCTTACTAATTCAATTGTTTATTCAATTACGAATGGATATTCAATTTCATACCAGTCCTGCTGAGGCACGCCATCTTTCATTGCTGGTTTGAATGTACATAAGCTGTAAGCTTTAGTTGCCGCTTTGTCTAAGGTTTTACTGCCACTCGATTTTTTCACTTTGGCATCAATAACTTTGCCGGATGTATCAACTAAAACACGTATACGCACCGTACCTTGTTCTTCATTCATCAGTGCTTCGCGAGGATATTCCGGTTTTTCACAACCTGCGGAACCTTCTGAAACGCCACGAGTCACGCCAGTTGGTTTAGGTGCTGGTGCAGCAGCCGCCACTGGAGCGGGTGCAGCAACAGGGCTCGGAGAAGGAGTATTAGGTGCAGCAGGAGCCGGAGTAGCGACTTTAGTCGGTTGAGCTACCGGAGTAGTTTTTTGTACCGGTGTCGTTACTTTTTCTACCTGTTTAGGCGGCTCAGGAACCTTGGCAACCTTTTCGACCATTTTTGGCGGCTCCGGTGGTTTTTCCTTAGGTTTTGGCTCCTCTGGTTTTGGTGGAGGAGGCGGTTTAATATCCTGAATAATTTGTAATTCCACAGGTTTTTCTGCTGGTTTTTGAATATTGTTTGCTAAACCTGACATCAGAATATAGGCAACAAGAAGATGCAGAAAAAGTACTGCGGCAATACCAATAAGGCGTTTGGCAGATTTATTTTCTATGTCTGTAAAAGTCATGCCCATAGTTACTCCTGAAACTGTAGACAAACAATTTTTTAAAATGACTGTTTGGCTAAGAATGAGTATTTGTTCTGCAAACTAACTTTTGACAGTTATATTTGCAGAACAACCATTTAGAACTTATATGTACCTCGTACAAAGTAAGTACGTCCTAAAGGATCTGCGTAACGTGGGTCATAACCCATTTGGAAGTTATCAATTACGTTAGAAGCAGGTGGATCTTCATCAAATATATTTTTAATACCTGCTGTTAACTCTAGATTTTTAAATCCTTTGTAAGTTCCTGAAATATTGTAGGTTGTATAGTCACTTACTCTATGGTTTTGATCATTTGCATTTTGATCTTGATAACCACGAGAGAAGTTTTGTTGTAGGTTTAAAGCCCAGTTTTCGTAGTTCCAGTTCAGGTTTGCGGTATGTTTCCAGCGCAAAATAATCGATTGATAATCTAAACCGCTATATGACCCTGCAACACCTTTCCAGTCACCATCTGGTTCTGCTTGATATTTGTAGTCAGTGATATATGTACCATCAATATTGAAACCAAATCGGCCTGTGGCTGTCATTGGTGAAACCCAACTTAAGCCCACATCAAAACCAGATGTTTTAATGCCGCCTAAATTTTGTTGTGTAGTAATAATATAATTTAGTGAGCCGTCAGCATTACGTACAAATTTGTCTGCATATTTCACAGGATCTGCAAATATAGCCGCTTCGGATAGAGTAGCAATTTGCTTATCCACTTCTATATTAAAGTAATCAAGAGTGAAGGCTAAATTTTTCACAGGTTCAAATACTAAGCCCGCTGTAAAAGATTTAGACTCTTCTGGATTTAAACTCTTATTCCCACCATTTTGGCGTTTGAACTGCATATTACAGTCGCGCTCTTGTTTACCACCAGGTTGTACAACTCCTCCAGGACAAAGTGCTGGGTCATCATATGTCGCACCTGTATTCGTTACTGAGTTCGGGCCATTAACTTCCCAAAGTGTAGGAGCTCTGAAACCAGTACTATAAGTGGTACGGAACATTAACTGTTTAATTGGCTCCCAACGAAGTGCAAATTTTGGATTGAACGTATCACCAAAGTCATTGTAGTCATCATAACGAGCAGCAATTTGAGCTTCTAAAGTTTTGTGCAGTGGAATGTGAAATTCGGTAAATACCGATTTGATATTACGATCGCCCTTGTTTTCTGGTTCGTCTGGATCAGTACCTGTACTAGGAGCTAGTCGAGCAACATCTGCAACTACCTTTGAAGTCCAATCTTCATAACGATAGCTTGCCCCAACGGCGAATCCGACATCACCTGCTGGTAGTTTGAAAATAGGTCGACTTGCAGTGAAATCGACAGTTGTAGTATCTAAGTTGGCTTTTAGATATTTGCCTTTCACACCTAGTTGATCCCATACACCAGCATCTTCAGAATTTTGCGGTCCGAACGGATTTAAGGTGCCATTGTTTAAAGCTTCTTGAGTTTTGTCATAGTTTAAATAGCCACTCAAGATAGCATCAGAGGCACTACTATGCGCATAAGTCACACCTGAATTGATATCCCAGCCATGAGTTTCACCTTCAATACCGGCAAATATTCGATGTGACTGATTAATACTATTACTGATACGATTACCAGCTTGTGAACGTAAATAAAGATCAATAGGGCCCGTTGCACCAGCAAGAGCAGGAGTTATGCCATTTCCTGGATAATATTTACTACTAGGATCTAGTGTTAAATCAAAGAATACATCTGGTGCTACTGAAGTGGTAACCTCATTTCTTGCATATAAATATTCAGCAATTGCATTAAAATTATCGCTGAGTTTAAAAGTAGCACGGCCCATTACAGAAATATCTTCTGTTTTTGGAACAATTCCAATAACAGCCTGGCTGTTATATCTACAAGTTTTGCCATCAGGACTGCTGACTAGAGGGTCATTGCTACAACCTATAGATGCATAAGGATTGCCTAAACCTGGAACATTGGCTGGGAATGAACCACTACTGGTTTTATTTACACCTAATTCAGGTAATATGCCTCCACGTCGACTGACTTTACGGTCTTGGGCCATGACATCATCGCCTTTTCGGTAATCGACAACTCCAAAAACGTTATAGCCATTTTCCTCTAAGTCACCAAAACCGCCGAAAATGCTGTAGTCTTGTTGATCTCCACCTTTTTCTTCTGGTTTTTGATACCCAGCAGTTAAGTTAAGACCCGTAAACTGCTTTTTAGTAATGAAGTTGATAACCCCACCGATTGCATCTGTTCCATAAATGGAAGAAGCACCATCACGTAAAACTTCAATACGGTCTAACATAGCGAGTGGAATAATATTTAAATTGGTTACTCCGCTATCGTATGCATTGGCAGCTAATCTACGACCATTCAGTAAAATAAGAGTTTTGTTTGCCCCTAAAGCTCTTAGGTTTGCTGCTGACCCCACAGTTTTACTAGCGCCCACGTTGCTAGCAGTTACGAAGTTTGATTGGTTTGCACTAATTTTAGCTAATGCTTCTTCAGTTGAAGTTACCCCTTGTTTTAAAATTTCATCAACTTTTACAACGGTAATTGGTGAAGCACTTTGTGCAGCAACCCCTTTGATTGAAGAGCCTGTAACGGCAACTTTTACAACTTTTGCTGGTTTGTCATCATTACTTGTTTGTTCAGTTTCTGCTGCTTGTGCCATGGTAAGACACATCATGCTTAAACTAAGGGTACTTAATTTAAGTATTGTCTTGCCGATCTTGGGGGTTACCTGAGATCGAACATTGTATTTTTTTTTCATCGTGGACTTGATCCCTTTTTGTTGTAGTTAGCGATATTGCTGTAATGCTTTTAAGCAAAGCAAGTGCCAACTATATATTTTTCTTTTTTTAGTTTATGCAAAATACTGATAAATATTGATTTTATTATGTTTGAAGACAGAGTCTTTATTTGTTTTGATGAAAAATAAATTTTCCGTTTGGCAAATTTTTTTATATTGGCTAAAAGTTTCAAATTTATTTGTATAAAAAATATACATTAATGGACACTTCACATACTTAATAAATAAAAATGTATCGTTTTAGAACTTTACTATATGTAATGTTATACTATTTTCTGTAAGATTTTTTCACATAATTTTATTTAAATATCAAATAATTAAATTTATATTTTTTATTTGGTATAAATGAATTAATATGATGCATAATAAATCATCAATGTATTTTTTTTGTGCATTTAAGATGTTAAATGATTAACATATACAAATATAATATTTGGCAAAAAGTAACTTTTATTTATATAGTTCAAACGGATTTAAGTACCTAATAAAAATATGAATTTCGAATAATCTTAAATATTTTATTATGAATACCAATAGATGGCATGAAATTCGCTTTATATTCAGTAGTTACAAAACTCTGGGTACTTGAATTTATTTTTCCATTTGATCAAATAAAAAGATGATAAAGGAAAGTGAATTCCAAATCCCAAATAGGCCTATCTGCTGAAAAAAGAACTTTTCTTATGCGGATTTAGATGTTACTCAAAAGGTTAATATCTTTTAAAAAAATTAGTTATGTGGATATGAACTTGAAATTAAAATTTTTTAAGCTCGCCATTTTAAGTTTGGCTATTACTTCAATTCCATGTGCTTATGCAATTACGCCAGCACAACCAAACAAGATTTTGCATGTTGCCTATGAAGCACCAGATGACGGTTTTGACATGGTTAAAACCACCAATTTCTATAGTGCTAGTATTGCTGAAGCTATTTTTGAACCACTACTCAAATATGATTATTTAGCTCGTCCATTACAATTAGTTCCTTATACGGCTGAAAGCATGCCTAAGGTTGAGCAAGACGGTAAAGTTTATATATTTAAAATTAAGCCAGGGATTTATTTTACAGATGATCCTGCCTTTAAAGGCAAACGCCGTGAGTTAGTGGCCGAAGATTATATTTATTCAATTAAGCGTATTTTAGACCCTAAAAATCGAGCACCTTCTGTTTCTTTTCTGGATGGAAAATTGCTGGGTGCCGATGCAGTGGTAGCTCAAGCAAAGAAAACTGGAAAGTTTGATTATGCCGCCCCAATTGCAGGGCTTAAAGCGACTGATCGATATACTCTCCAATTTACGTTAACTCGCCAAGACTATAATTTTCCTTATATTCTTGCTTATATTGCTTTTGGGGCCGTTGCTAAAGAGGTTGTTGACTATTACGGTGATCGTATTGGTATGCATCCAGTGGGTACCGGACCGTATATGTTAAGTAAATATGTTCCAAGAAGTAAGGTCGAGTTGGTTGCCAATCCTGATTATCGTGGTTTTGTCTGGAATTTTAAGTCAACAGGAACACCGTGGGATAACCAGCTTGTTAAAGAAATGTCTGGAAAGAAAATGCCACAAATTGGCAAAGTTGTAGTGAGCATTATAGAAGAACAACAATCAAGATGGTTAGCCTTTCAATCGGGTCAATTAGATTTTGACAAACTTACGGCAGATGCCGTTCCTCAAGCGTTAGATGGCAATCAACTTAAAGCTTCTTTTCAAAAAAAAGGAATTAAACACTTTCCATATAAAGAACCTGAAATGACCTATACCATGATGAATATGCGTGATCCGGTTATTGGTGGTTTTAGTCCAGAAAAAATTGCACTTCGTCGCGCAATTACTTTGGCCTATGACCAAAAAGAAAGCATAAAACAGGCATATAAAGGTCAGGCAGTTAGAGCAGAAATGTTTATACCTGAAGGTGTAAACGGGTATAACCCAAAGTATAAAAGTAGCGTAGGATATAATCCTCGGTTAGCAAATAAACTACTTGATTATTATGGTTATAAAAAAGGAGCTGATGGCTATCGGACCTTACCAAATGGCAAGCCTTTAGTTTTAAAAATTAATAATGAAAATAGCTCAGCTGCAGTTATTCTTTCCGAACTCTGGAAAAAAAATTTAGATGCGATTGGCATTCGTGCTGACTTTAAAGTAAGTAATTTTGCAGATAACTTAAAAGCCGCGACACAATGTAAATATATGATCTGGAGTGGGGCATGGATTGCTGACTATCCCGAAGGAGATAATTTTGCACAATTACTATATGGACCAAATGCTGGGCAGGGAAACCATGCCTGTTATCAGTCTAAAACATATGATGCTCTTTATACTCAGGCCATTCATTTACCACCGCAACAACGTCTACCATATTATGAAAAGCTTAATCGCCAGATTGAAGCAGACAATCCTTGGATCATTCATGTAACTCGAATTCGCAATTGGTTGATACGGCCACAAGTTCAGGGTTTTAAACCTCACCCGATGATAAATACAAGCTGGCAATATCTTGATATTACCCCCGTTAAAAAATAATTTTAGATAAAGATCATCATGACTGAAAATTTAAGACTAAAGCTCAAGCACTGTAGTGTAGGCCTATTATTTGCCGGAATGGCATTAACGGGGAACACGACTATTTTTGCCAAAAGTCCAGCCGATCCGAATAAAATTTTACATTATACGTTCCCGACAGCTGAAACAGGTTTCGACCCAGCGTATATCCATGATTTATATTCGGCGCATGTAACTACTTCGATATTTGAAACTTTATATACCTATGACTATTTAGCAAGGCCAGCAAAGCTTATTCCTCAAATCGCAACTGCTATGCCTGAAGTGAGTGCAGATGGTCTGACTTATACTATTCACATTAAAAAAGGTATTTATTTTACGCCAGACCCTGTTTTTAAAGGCAAACCTAGAGAGTTAACGGCTTATGATTATGCATACTCTTTTAAGCGGTTATTGGACCCAACTTTACGTTCACCAAATAGCTGGTTGCTGGAAAACAAAATTGAAGGTATGGATGCGTTAGTACAATCAGCTAATAAAACAGGAAAATTTAATTATGATCAAAGTGTGAGTGGTTTGCAGACCCCTGATAAGTACACCTTGGTTATTCGATTAATAAAACCTGATTATAACTTTCCTTTATTACTGGCACATGACCCTACAGGGGCTGTAGCACGTGAAGTTATCGAAAAATATAAAGATAAAGCTGGCTTTGTTATGGGGCATCCAGTAGGAACAGGACCTTATATGCTCAGTAAATGGGTGCCTGCTTCACGCATAGTTTTAAAAGCGAATCCTGATTATCGTGGCTTTACTTGGAATTTTGTCGCCAGTACCCCTGAAGATCAAGCTATTGTGAAGCATCTTAAGGGAAAACAAATGCCTCAAATTGGTACAATTGATATTCAGGTGATGGAGGAAAACCAGTCAAGATGGTTAGCATTTCAGCGTGGTGAAGTTGATATCATTCAGCTCGAAGGGCAATTAGTCTCGAAAGCCATTAAAGACGGTAAATTAAGACCCGAGCTTGTAAAAGAGGGTGTGCAATTATCACGTATCGTCGATCCAGAAATTAGTTATAACTATTGGAATCTTAAAAATCCTGTAGTTGGTGGAATGAGTAAAGAAAAAATCGCTTTACGCCGTGCAATTGCAATGTCCCGTTCAATAGATCAAGAAATTAAGTTAGTGCGTAACGGTGATGCAGAGCGTCTACATTTCCCAGTTCCACCAGGTGTAGTAGGGGCCGAACCTCAATATAGAAGCAGTATCCCATATTCGGTTAAAGCAGCAAATTTATTATTAGATAAATATAACTACAAAAAAGATGCATCAGGATGGCGTACACAACCAAATGGTAAGCCTCTGGTCATTGAATATATGGCGCGTAATGACAGTATTGGTCAGCAAAGCGCTGAGCTTTGGAAAAAGAACTTTGACAGTTTGAATATCCGGATGGTGTACAAGCCAATGCTCTTTTCAGACCTCATTCGGGCACAAAAACAGTGTGACGGAATGTTCGGTTCCTCTGCATGGATAGCCGATTATCCGGATGGGGATAATTTTATGCAGAATTTTTATGGTCCGAATACCCATATGACCAACTGGTCTTGCGGTTCAATACCGGAGTTTGATCAATTATACCGTCAGTCTCAACAGGTTAAGCCAGGCCCAGAACGAGACATGATTTATCGAAAAATGACACGTTTATTAGAAGTTTATATGCCAGTGCAAGTCTTGTATGCACGTTATAGAAATATGTTGGCTCAACCACGAATCATTGGATATAAGAAGCATCCGATTTTACATGCTGAATGGATGTACTTCGATATTGATACAAATACGAAATCTAATCATTAAATGAAAAAAATTGGAGATACGATGAAAAATAACACACTGAAAATGACTAGTTTATGTATGTTGACGATAGGTATAAGTCAGTTTGCATCGGCAGAGACCACACGTGCAACCTTACCATTACTTAAGGCAGAACAACTCCCAGCATGGTGCGATTCTAATTTAAAAAAAATCCAGCAAGAGATTTCAAACTTTGAAAAAACACCTGTTAAAACTGATGCTGCCGCAGCTCCAATATTAGCAAAGTGGGATAAAATTTTTGCTCATCTTGAAGATTTTTCAGGACCCATAGGTTTATATAGTAATGTAGATCCAGATGCGAAATTACGTAAAGCAGCAGAAGATTGTGAGATCAAAATTAATCAATTTCATACTGATATATTCCAAAACCCAAAACTGTATAACGTAATTAAAAATACAAAAGCAACTGATCCGATAGATCAGAAATACCGTCAGGATATTCTGGATCAGTTTGAAGACACAGGTGTTCAGCTAGAACCAGCAAAACGCGCAAGAATGAAAGCGATTCTTGATGAATTGACTAAACTCGAGCAAGAATATAACCGCAATATTCGTGATAACCCTGAAAAACTTGAATTTACACCTGAAGAGATGAAAGGTCTGCCAGAGAGTTATATTTCAGGGTTAAAGAAAAATGCCAAAGGAAACTATTTATTAGGTTTTGAGTATCCGGAATATCGTCCATTTATGGAACTGGCAGATAATGATGATGCCAGAAAAAGATACCAGATTGCATTTACACGACGCGGTACTGAACAAAACTTAAAATTACTCAAGCAGGCAATAGATTTGCGTTATGAATTGGCGCAATTATTTGGCAAAGCAAGTTATGCTGATTGGGCGTTAAAAGACCGTATGGCAAAAACGCCAGAAACTGTAAATCAATTCTTAGCAGAAGTACAAAAAACGGTAGCACCACTTGAGCGCAAAGAAGTAGAAGAGCTCCGTGCATTTAAAGCACAAACTTTAAAAACACCATTAGATAAAACCGAGATAACACGTTGGAGTGAAGCTTACTGGAGTGAAAAACTTCGTAAGAGCAAATATCAAATTGATCAGGAAAAGCTTCGTGATTATTTCCCGACTTTAGCAGCACAAAAATGGTTATTTGCTATTTCATCTGATCTTTATGGTATTGATTTTAAACCTGTCAAAGTGAAAGCATGGCAGAGCGAAGTTGAATATTACGATGTAGTCGATAAAAAGACAGGAAAACTTCTAGGCGGCCTATATATGGATAAATTCCCTCGCGAAGGGAAATATGGTCATGCTGCCGTTTGGGGAGTATATGGTGGCAGCACTTTAACCAACCGCTTACCGGTTTCAGCATTAGTCACAAACTTTAACCGTAAAGGTTTAAATAGTGATGAGCTCGAAACTTTTGTGCATGAATTTGGTCATGCCTTACATGGCATTTTATCTAATACCCGTTATGCAAGCCAGTCTGGAACATCTGTAGAGCGTGACTTTGTAGAAGCACCATCTCAAATGTATGAAGAGTGGGCACGCCGTAAAGAAACCTTATCTAAAGTGGCCGATTATTGTGACCCGGCATGCCCACGAGTTGATGATGAATTAATTGCCCGTTTAAAAGCAGTACATAACTATGGGCGCGGTTTACGTTACGCACGTCAAACGCTTTATGCACAGTACGATATGGCGCTTCATACGGCTGATGCCTTAAAAGTAAAACCTTTAGAAACTTGGCAAAAAATGGAAGCAGCTACAGCTTTGGGATATGTCCCAACAACAGAGTTTCCTGGTCAGTTTGGACACTTGATGGGTGGTTATCAAGCAGGTTACTACGGTTATATGTGGTCTGAGGTTTTAGCTTTAGACATGCTTTCTGCTTATGGTGACAACTTAAATAACCCACAAGTAGGACAACGTTATCGCCAGACTATTTTATCGCAAGGTAGCCAAAAACCGGCAGCTGAATTGGTTAAAGATTTCCTTGGTCGTGATCCTGACAATAAAGCATTCTTTAACGAAATTACCGGACAACGGGTTAAATAAGGAATTATCACTATGCTGGCATATGTTATTCGGCGGTTATGGCAGATGATTCCAACCATGTTGGGAGTAGTACTGTTTATCTTTATTCTTTTTAACTGGGTCGGTGGAGATCCGGCCTATATTCTGGCAGGTAAGATGTCTAATCCTGAGCAGATTGAAAACATTCGTAAGCAACTAGGTGTCGATCAGCCTTATTACGTTCAGCTCTGGATTTTTATTAAGCAGATTCTTACTTTTGACTATGGCGCAAGTTGGAGTACTGGCGAGCCAGTTTCACAAATTATTTTAACTCGCTTGGGGCCTTCATTAACGCTCCTAATTCCACTCACTATTTTACAAACCGTTATTTCAATTGGCTTGGCTCTAGCTGTATCGGCAGTACGTGGTTCTTTAACAGATCGTATGGTCATGATGTTATGTACTATTGGTATGTCGATCAGTATCTTGGTTTATATTATTGTTTTTCAATATGTTTTGGCTTATCAGTTAAGTTGGTTTCCAGTGCAGGGCTGGAGCGATAACTTTACCGATAATTTATTTAAGTTTGCCTTGCTTCCAATTTTAATTATGTTGGTGGTGAGTATTGCACCTACTTTACGTTTATACCGTAGTTTTGTGCTTGATGAGATTAACCAAGATTATGTTAGAACGGCACGGGCTAAAGGTGTAGGGGAAAGCCGAATTTTAGGTGTGCATGTTTTACGTAATGCCTCAATTCCTATTATTACCGATGTGATGGCGACTTTGCCTGCATTGCTCATAGGTGCATTTTTAATTGAACGTTTTTTTGGTATTCCCGGTATTGGTCGAGAAGTAATTATCGCGGTTGAGCGAAGTGATTTTCCTGTGATTAAAGCAATTACAGTGTATATCGCAGCTGCAACCATGATATTTAACTTGATTGCCGATTTGGTCTACAAAGTGGTTGATCCACGTGTACAGTTGAAGTAGGTGGGTTATGCTAAGTGTTCTAACAAAAAGAAAATTACAAACCCAGACAGCTCCAGCTTCAGCGGGTTTATGGCGCCTTGCAATGCGCCGTCTTCGGGCTGACAAAATTGCAATTGCATCGCTCATTGTTGTGCTGTTCTATCTGGTCGTATTGCTACTATCATTTACTGGCGTGATTGCATCAGACTGGAATAAAGAAGTTGCTGTCAGTTATGCACCTCCTACATTTATTGGTGCAGATAAAACAAATGAAGCTTTGCAAAAGACAGCTGCTGTAGATGAAGAGTTACCGGAAAATCCAGTCGATCCTTTAAAAGATGTCATTCACCAACTCAAGGCTGAAATTAAACAAGAAAAGACCTCTGGAAGTGCAATTGATTATTATGGTGTAGTTGACCCGCTAGCTGATGATATGAAAGCAATTGATCAGCAACTAGGTGGACACTTACTCGATCAGCAAAGTGAACTAAAAAGTACTCTTATATTTGGGGCCGACAAATGGGGACAAGATGTTCTTAAAAAAACCATTAAAGGTGCTGAAACTTCAATTATTGTAGGGCTAGTTTCTGCATTACTCGCAGTGACCTTAGGCACATTATTAGGGGCAATTTCAGGCTACTTTGGTGGTTGGGTAGATGACATCCTTAACTGGTTTTATAACATTTTTACTTCCATTCCATATTTATTATTAGTTCTTGCGATAGCTGCCGTACTGCAACAAAAGGGCATTTTATCTATTGTTTTGATTTTAGGTTTAACGGGTTGGACTGGTGTTTACCGTTTAATTCGTGCGGAGTATATGAAACATACCTCACGTGAATATGTTCTGGCGGCCAAGGCAATTGGTGTTGGCCATTTTCGCCGTATGTTTATTCATATTTTTCCTAATGTCAGCCATATCGCTTTGGTTCAAATGTCGATTTTGGTGGTTTCCTTTATTAAATCGGAAGTTATTTTAAGTTTCTTGGGCTTCGGTGTTCCTGTAGGGGTAGTGTCTTGGGGCAGTATGTTAAATGAAGCTCAAAGTGAACTTCTTTTAGGAAAATGGTGGCAGCTTGTTGCAGCCTCGGTAGCAATGGCTGTTTTGGTTACGGCATTTTCAATGTTTACTGATGCACTGCGTGATGCATTAGATCCAAAACTAAAATAAGAGGAAACGCTAATGTCAGAACAACAAAAAAATGTCCCATTACTTCACATTGAAAACTTACGTGTAAGTTTTAAAGGTGAAGACAAGCAGTATATCGAAACTGTTAAAGGAATCTCCTTTGATATTCCAGCAAATACGACTGTTGCTTTAGTTGGTGAGTCAGGTAGTGGTAAATCGGTTACTTCTTTGGCAATCATGGGTTTACTACCTGTAGGCCAAAGTAAAATTGATGAAAAAAGTAAGATTGTTTTTGAAGGTCAAGATTTACTCAGCTTATCCCGTAAAGATATGCGAAAAATCTGTGGTAAAGATATTGCCATGATTTTTCAAGAACCGATGTCATCATTAAATCCCGTTTTTACGGTAGGTAATCAAATCGCAGAAGTGTTGTGTTTACACATGGGTATGAGTCGTAAACACGCCCGTCAACGTGTTTTAGAGTTACTCAAAGAGGTCGGGATACCTTCACCGGAAACTAAGATTGATGCTTATCCTAACCAACTGTCTGGTGGTCAACAGCAACGTGTCATGATTGCAATGGCGATTGCTTGTGAACCTAAGCTACTGATAGCCGATGAACCGACTACGGCACTTGATGTCACCATTCAAAAACAAATTATTGATTTACTCGAATCGTTGCGCCAGCGCCGTCAAATGTCGATGCTTTTTATTACGCATGATTTGGCTTTAGTGGGTGAAATTGCAGATCAAGTCATTGTGATGCGTCATGGTGAAATTAGAGAGCAGGGACTTGCAGAACAAGTTCTAGAGCAACCTAAAGATGTATATACCCGAGCATTGCTCTATTGTCGTCCTCAAATATCACAGCGACCTTATCGTTTGCCTGTGACCAGCGATTTTATGCGTCAAGAAGACAATATATTGGTAGAGCAAAGTTTTGATGTTTCAGAAATTCCACAGCGTAAACGTGGTTTAAATGGCGATGAGCAAATTATTTTAGAAGTAAAAGATTTGAAAAAAAGCTTTTATAGCCGTAAGGGGTTATTTGGCAAAGAAGAATTTCAGGCGGTAAAAGGCGTTTCTTTTAAACTTGCTAAAGGTAAAACGCTTGGTTTAGTGGGAGAGTCTGGCTCAGGTAAAACCACTGTGGGCTTGTTGCTTATGCGTTTACATGAAGCATCTGGGGGGCAGGCTTTAATTGAAGGTAAAGATATTCTGTCTTTAACTGAAAAAGAGTTTGCCAAATATCAAAGGAAGATCCAAATCATTTTCCAAAATCCATATGCTTCGCTAAATCCACGCTTTACCATTGGGCAGATTTTATTAGAACCTATGCAAATTCATGGCATTGGTAAAGATGATGCGGAACGTAAGCAAATTGCACTTGGTTTACTTGAGCGAGTGAATTTACCTGAACAAGCTTATTATCGATATCCGCATGAGTTCTCGGGTGGTCAACGCCAACGTATTGCGATTGCACGTTGTTTAACGCTAAAGCCTGAAATTCTAATTTGTGATGAATCTGTTTCGGCACTAGATGTGTCGGTTCAGGCACAAGTACTTAACTTATTACAAGACTTACAAGATGAGTTTGGCCTTAGTTATATTTTTATTTCACATGACTTATCGGTTGTGAAATATATTTCTGATCAGGTCATGGTCATGAATCATGGTGAAGTTGTTGAAATCGCTAACTCAGATGAGCTCTATGCGCATCCGCAACATGACTACACTAAACGACTATTACAGGCCATTCCGCAAGGAATTCAGCACATTTCCTAAGCGTAAAGTTATGTCGTTAAAGGCACTTTCGAGTGCCTTTTTATTTGGTTTATAGAATAAATACTTATAAAATAAGAGATGTAAAAGTACAGTATTTTATTCTTGCTATGTGTGCCAACTTTAAACCTTTAACTCTTGCCCAATTGCAGCAACTTCAGTTGCCTGTGGTCGGCTTTAGCTATGCCGATGAGGTTTATCCGGGTGGGACAATGCCGCTATTATTCAAATCACCGCAAGGTTTTGAGTGGCGTGAAGTCATGTTCGGTTTGGTTCCTAAATGGGCCGAAGATACAAATATAGCAAAACATACTTATAACGCCCGTCATGAAACGATTTTCCAAAAACCGAGTTTTCAAGAAGCCGCTCTTAAATGTAAGTTTGGTGTAATACCCGTGACGGAGTTTTATGAGAGTAAATATATAAATGATAAACCTGAGCGATGGGGCGTCCGCCGTAAAGATGGACAGGCTTTTTTCATTGCCGCAATTTATGAAATTTGCAAAATGAATGAAACCATTATCCGTTCTGCAAGTATGTTAACTATGGATGCGATAGATCATCCCATGATGAAAGATTTTCATGAACCGGGCGATGTCAAACGATCAGTCATTGTGATTCCGCATGACCGTCTAGAAGAATGGTTAAGTTTAGAAACACCAGATATTTCAAGCTTTATTGAAGGTTTTCCTGTTGAGGAATTTGAATGTTTACACGTTCCCAAAGAGAAGATTATAAAGCCCACGCCTCAATTAAGTATGTTTGAATAACAACAGTAGAGTCAGGTTATTGGCTTAATTTTTAAGTCAATAACCTTTGTTATTTAGTCAATATTTTTACTTAAAGTTTCTACCTGCTCATCTTGGGCCAGATAAGCCAATTCAATTGGTGAAATCACAAAAGTCGAATTATCTGAGGTTTGTTTAAAAACAAATCCATATTCAAATGATTGTGTATTCTTACTTGGTAACCAGAATAAATAAGGGCAACCCGTATAGCTACCGTCCCAACCCATTTCTTTAGCTAAAGCCAAAGCTGTATCGGATTTAGCAATAATTTCTTTCAGTGATTCTTTGTCTCTTTGGGAGACATCACCATCATCATCAGCAAATGTTTGTAAAAACTCATTTAATGGGGTTAAGTCTTCCCAGTTATTTTCAATTGTTGAAAAGTGATATCCATATAGCGTCATATTTAGTCTTCCATTTTGTTATTGTGCTATTGAACATAGCAAGAAATGTGTGAAAAGGAAATGGTTGGTTTTACATTAAGTTGTTTATTTTTCATAAGTTATAATATGTTTTTTATACAAAATTTAACGTTACTTTCTCTTGAGTAATAAGTGGTTTAATAAGTAAAAATATAAAGAATCAGCTTTTAAGGTAATAGAAGACTTCTTAGTTAAAGATAAGAGCTTTTTGTAAGAATACTAGACTGTTGGTGAATACTGAATTTGTCACAATTCACTTATAATGAAAAGGAAAGTAAATAGAGCTTATTTATGTTTATAACAACAACTCGCCCCAATGATGTCTTAATTGAACAGCTACTACCAATATTGGAAGAGGCTAGTCAGATCTTATTACAAGAATATCAGAATTATTCAGCTGGATATGAGTTTAATATTCAAGAAAAACATGATGATTCACCTGTGACCCAAGCAGATTTAAAAGTAAATCAATTTTTATTGAAACATCTTGCAGAAATCACACCAGAGTTACCAGTTTTATCCGAAGAAAGCGACTATAGCGCTCGCCACGATTGGTCTTCTTGTTGGATGCTAGATCCTCTTGATGGTACGAAAGAGTTTATACATGAACGAGATGAGTTCACGATAAATTTGAGTTTGATTGAGGGGCGTGAAACTGTATTTTCTGTAATTGTTGTACCGTGTGAACAAGTTGTTTATTTAGGTTATTTAAGTGATTTGCCTTTTAAATATAACTTTAGCCAACAACAATGGTACCAATATCAAAAAGAATCTTATTCGACACAAGCGCCTGTACAAATTGGCTTAAGTCATAGTAGTAAAAACCCGAAGTATCAGAAGTTTATTGAGCCAATTGAAAAGAGCCGTACCGTAATTCGACGTGAAGCGGGAAGTGCTTATAAATTTTGCATGATGTTAGAAGGCGAGATTGATATTTACCCTAGATTTCACCCTACATCTGAATGGGATACTAGCTCAGGTCAGGGATTATTAGAAAGTATAGGTGGAGGTTTGCTCACACTAAAAGGTAAACCATTTGAATATAACCAACGTGATACTGTATTAAACGGGGGCTTTATCGCATTTCGTGATCAGGAAAGCAAAAAAATAGCATTTGAAGCTTTGGCTCAATCGGGTGTTTTGGATTGAGAGTTATTGCAGACATGCTATAGTGGCAAAATATTGAGAAAAGATGACACGATAAAAATGGCACTCGATTTATTGCCTAAAAGCATGTTTGAAGCAATTGATTTATTGCCTGATGCTTCAACTCCTGTAACCCTTTTTACACGTCACTCCTTAAGAGAGCTGGTAGATGGGCAAGGCTTGGCAGGATATGACCTTCAACTTACACCTCAAGGACGTGAGCTTGCACAGGAATGGGGTAGCTATTTAATCAAAAATACGGATCGTGTAATTCAACACTGTATTTCTAGTCCAATTCAACGTTGTGTAGATACTGCTGCACTTATGATTGAAGGTGCAGATGGGGTAAGCCCTGAACCGAATACACATACAATTGAAATTGTTGAACAAGGCTTACTGGTAGAACCGGGGAGCTTTGTACTCGATATTCAACAGGCTGCACCATATTTTCGTAAACAAGGTGCTTTAGGCTTTATTAATAGTTTTGTGAACAATGCATTACCTGGTATGAAACATCCCATTACTGGGGTTTTAGATGTGTTGGAACTTATTTATCAGACTCATCCTAAAACAAAAAGTGGGCTGAGTTTAGCTGTTAGTCATGACACAATTATTGCTGCCATAGTTGCTGTAATTTCAGGCAACAATCAAATACAAAAAGCAGATTGGCCAGAAATGATGGAAGGCCTGTTTGTGTGGTTTGAAGGGGATGAATTTCCAAATTGTAAATTGAAATGGATTTGGCGAGGCGAAGCTTACGAGTTAGATGTCTCTAAATTTCATAAAGTAGAGTAATTATAAAATTATAGGTAATAAAAAAAGCCCTGTTGGGCTTTTTTTACATGCTTCAATTAGTTAGCTAAAGCTTTAACTTGAGCATTTAAACGGCTCTTATGACGAGCAGCTTTATTTTTGTGGATGATGCCTTTATCAGCCATGCGGTCGATTACAGGAACAGCTTTTTTGTAAGCTTCTGTAGCAACAGCATAATCACCACCAGCGATTGCACTTAAAGTACGTTTGATGTAAGTACGAACCATAGAACGCAAGCTTGCGTTGTGTTTACGCGCTTTAACGTTTTGGCGCGCACGTTTTTTAGCTTGAGCAGAGTTTGCCACTCTTGCACTCCTTGAAAATAAGTTGGTCTGGGCGGGCTGTGGTCAATCCAGTAAACTGGTGTAACCATCACCAGCCCGTAAACAAGTGCCATATTGTGATGAATCAATACCGTGAAGTCAAGCCTTGAGAGCATTTTAAGCCGTTTTAGGGGCTGCTAAAACCGTAAGAAAAGGTTAAATTTGATACAAACTTAAAGAAGGTTGGATAAAAAATGACTATAAGCACGAAAAAAGCAATTGTAGTAGGTGCTACAGGACTCGTTGGATTAGCTCTAGTTGAAGAGCTTGAACAAACACCGGAATTTGAAGCGATTACAGTTGTTGTTAGAAAAGAATCACAACTACTTAATACATATAAAAAAGTTACTCAGTTAGTAATTGAAGATTTTTTATTGCTCAACGATGAAGACGTAAATGATCATACTCACGCATTTAGCTGTTTAGGTACAACTTTAAAAATAGCAGGTTCAAAACAAGGCTTTTATGCGGTGGATTATGAGATAAATGCTCATTTTGCAGACTTGATCCAAGATAAACATATCCATTTTTTAATTGTAAGTGCACTTGGGGCAAATGCTAATTCACCAATTTTCTACAATAAGGTTAAAGGACAATTAGAAGACTATATTCAGAGTTTAGGCATCGAAAAATTATCTATTTTCAGGCCATCTTTATTAATTGGTAAACGTAGCGATGTGCGTTTTATGGAAGATTTAGGACAAAGTCTTTTTAAATTCATTGAAAGTAAATGGAATAAACCATTCAAATATAAACCTGTTACAGCAGAGCAATTGGCTCATACCATGGTTGTAGCGGCGCTAACGCAAATTGAAGCATTTAAACGATATGATAATCTCAGCATACAACAAACTCGATAAGGAGAATAAAAGTGTCAACAGTACCATTTGTGACATGTGATTTATTGGATGATAACCCGGAAAAAGATTTACAAGTGGTCACGCCCTCAATGGACGGTAAGTTCTTTAAAAGTTACGGTGCACGTCAAACTTTTGGTGGACAAGTTGTGACTGTAAAGTGTTTTGAAGATAACTCGCGTGTAAAAGAATTATTGGCTACAGATGGTACAGGGAGGGTATTAGTTGTAGATGGTGGTGCTTCAATGCGCTGCGCACTTATGGGAGATATGATTGCTGAATCAGCAGTTAAAAATAACTGGAATGGTGTGGTTATTTATGGCTGTGTACGTGATGTTGATGCACTTGCGACTCTGGATTTAGGGGTACATGCATTGGCTGCAATTCCACAAAAAAGTAATCGTAAGGGCATTGGTGAAGTAGATATTCCTTTGTATTTTGGTGGAGTCACAATTCAATCTGGCGATTTTATTTATGCAGATAACAATGGAATTGTGATTGCTAAGGAAAAATTAGTTTAGCTCCACAATATAAAGGAACGTGTAATGGTGAATCATCAAATTAAAGTGCTGCAAGCAGTAGCATCTGCAATTGCTCAAGGTGGTAGAGGGGTTACAGGTACAGCATTTCCTAATCAGCCTGTTAAAGCTCTAAAACTTTATGAGTTTGAAGGTTCACCATTTTGTCGGCGTGTTCGTGAAGTGATTACACTTTTAAATTTGGATGTGGAAATTTACCCATGTCCCAAAGGGGGAACAAGATATCGTTCAGTTGTAAAAGAAATAGGCGGTAAATTGCAGTTTCCATTTTTAATTGATGAAAATACAGGCGATAAACTATACGAATCACAAGATATTATTCATCATTTATTTAAACATTATGGTAAGACAGGGCAAACGCCTCAGAAATTTTCAAATTATCCTGAAAAACCATATGTTGCATTTGCTGGAACCTTATTAAATGGTGCTCGTGGAGTCTGGATTGATAAAAAAATAGTAAATCGGACCGCACCTGAACATAAACTTGAATTATGGAGTTTTGAAGCAAGCCCATATTCAAGAGAGTAAGAAATGTACTATGCGAACTTGAAATTCCTTATATTTTGCATAATGTGGCTAAAGAAAGGTGGCAAGATATGGGGCCTGCTATTCTTCGCTTAAAACCGGGAAAATATGTGCCCTTAAAGGGTGGTAAACGAGAAAAATCGTTGCAGATTATGCAAGGAAAAATGCAGGTGCCTTATTTAGTTGATCCAAATACAGGCGTTAAAATGTTTGAATCTGCCCAAATTGTAAAATACTTAAAACAACAATATGGTGGCTAAATATAACTTAGAAAAATTACAAGAGATTGGGATCGTTCAATCTCTTTTTTAATAGCTAAGAACCATAAGAAATCGTACGATAAAAACATGAATATGCTAAATTACTACCGTAAATTACCAAAATAAGGCCTGTTTTATGGAATGTATGAGAATTCAACCTGTAACGAGTCATCCTGGAGAAAATGCATTATTTATTGTATTAGGATTAGCTCAAGGTGATTCTGTTGTAGAAAAAGTAAAAGATTTTGCAGCTAATTTTTCAGCGTTAACCAGAAGTTTGTCTAATCGTTATCCAGAAAGTAAATTTAATGCCACGTTCGGTTTTAGCTCAAATGCGTGGGATATCTTATTTCCAGAACAATCAAAGCCTCAAGAATTAGAAACATTCCAAGAAATCAAAGGCCCAAAGTACACAGCCGTTTCAACACCAGGTGATTTATTCTTTCATATTCGTGCTGATCGACAAGCTCTCTGCTATGAATTGGGAAGTATTATCAATGAACAGTTGGGTAAAGTGACTTATCCAATTGATGAAGTACATGGTTTCCGTTATTTCGATGGTCGTGCAATTATCGGCTTTGTAGATGGAACAGAAAATCCTGAACCTGTAATTGCAGCGCAGTGGGCTCTAGTGGGCAGCGAAGATCCCGAATTCATTGGGGGAAGTTATGCATTTATTCAAAAATATACCCATGATATGGAAAAATGGCGTGCTTTAAGTGATGAAGAACAAGAAAAAGTAATTGGTCGTAAGAAGTTTAATGATATTGAACTCGGTGATGATGAAAAGCCTTTAACAGCTCATAATGTGGTAAGTAAAGCGCATGATGCAGAAGGTAATGAGCTAAAAATTATGCGTGCCAATATGCCTTTTTCTAACCCTTCAAAAAATGAATATGGGACTTTCTTTATTGGATACTCGCGTAAATTTAGTACAACCCGTCAAATGCTTGAAAATATGTTCTTAGGAAATGAGCAAGGTCATCTTGACCGCTTACTTGACTTTAGCACTGCCCAAACAGGTACTTTATTTTTCGTCCCGACAGTAGATTTTCTAGATGACTTGGGTGGCGAGTAGGCATTAAAAAATAAACTTAGATGGTAGAGGTGAGTAGATTACCTCTACTATATAAATTGAAACTAATAAGATGTGATGAAATGTTCAAAAAGTTAAGCCAGCTTTTTCAAGACTCGAAAGAGTCACCAGAGCAATTATATTTACAGGAGAATCAGCTCAGTTTTGATTCAGAGCGTGGTCCGGTTATTAAAGATGTCGTGATTAATGAAAAGTGGTCAGAGCACCTTGAATATTTTTCAAATCGTAAATTACAGAACTTTGATGATTTACGTAAGTTATTCCAAATCACACCACAAATTAATGAAAAAATTGATTTAGAAATTGCAAATCAACGCTATATCGAAAGGTTAGGTAATACTCAAGAAAAGTTGCTTGAACTTAAAGCAATCATACAAATATTGAACCAATATTATGTGATGTTTCTACGTGATAAATAAGTTCAAACATTTGTTTAAGAACTATAAAAAAGTATCTTAAAGTAGTAGCTTGATTTCAGAAAAATAACTCAATTCAATAAAAACATCATGCTACTATTAACCTCATACCTTTTTAGCTCATAAAAGCCATATACATGTTTCAACAAGAAATCTCTCAATTGAATTTGCAACAGCTCAAGGCCGGTGAAAAGCGTTGGGTGGGGTCGTTATTAGGTTCATCAGCAGCTTTATTGCTTAAAGAAATTGTAAATCAGCATTCTTCTTTATTAGTTTTAGTCGCTCGAAATAACCAACATGTTGCTCAATTAGAAAGTGAACTTGAGTTTTATGGAATAAAACCGACAATTTTTCCCGATTGGGAAATTTTGCCTTACGATAGGTTATCTCCGCATCAGGATATTGTCTCGGAACGTCTTGCGATTTTATCGAATATGCCGCAGCAAGGCGTATTACTCATTTCAGCAAGTACTTTGGCTCAACGGGTTGCGCCTTACTCATGGGTTTTGGGTAAGCACTTTGATATAAGAGTGGGGCAAAAATTTGATTTAGAACAGCAAAAACTAAGATTGGTTCAGGCTGGCTACCATTTGGTAGATACAGTTTATGATCATGGAGAATTTGCGGTACGCGGTAGTATTATGGATATTTTTGCATCTGGGCAAGAAGCTCCTATCCGAATAGATCTATTTGATAACGAAATTGATTCGTTAAAATTCTTTGACCCTGAAACCCAGAGAACAACCACAACGTTAAAAAGTTTTACTGTTCTACCCGCTAAAGAGTTTCCATTAAAAGAAGCACGGTCAGTTTTTAGAGATCGTTATTCTGAGTTTTTCCCGACAGCAAACCCTAAGAAAAATCCAATTTATCAAGATGTTTTAGATGGTATAGCATCTCCCGGAATTGAATTTTATTTACCATTATTTTTTGATAAAGAACAAATGCAATCGCAAAGTATGTTTACAACGTACTTGCCAAAGAATTGCATTGTAATTACAACTAGTGATGTTGATACCGATTTAACTAACTTCTGGAAAGAAGTTATGCGTCGTTATGAAGATCGACGTCATAATATTGATCAACCTATTCTTGCTCCTGAAGAGTTATTTATTTCTCCAAATAATTTGCTGAGTGCTTTAAATCAGTTTCCGCGCATGCTTGTAAGTGCAGAAACTATTGAAGAAAAAGCTGGTGCACTTAACCTTAAAACTGAGCAACCCCCTAAATTACCGGTCGATCCAAAAAAAGAGAAACCATTTGCAGCTGTAAAAAAATATATTGATGAAGCAAACCATCCTGTTCTATTGGTTGCAGAAAGTGCAGGACGCCGAGAAAGTTTAAAAGATGCATTGCGTTCAAGTTTGGGTGAAATTCCAAATGTAGAGAATTTTGAGCAATTCAAAACCAGTCAATTTGCAATTGCGATTACCAATGCACCTTTAGACCGTGGTTTACTTATAACTGATCAATTAACAGTTATTTCAGAAAATCAGCTTTATGAACACCGAGTTGTACAGCGTCGTCGTAAGCGTCAACAGGAAGTTTCTGAAGAGTTTCTAATTCGAAGCTTAACTGAGCTAAGTATTGGTGCTCCTGTCGTACATATTGATCATGGTGTGGGACGTTATGCTGGCTTAATTACACTTGCTATCGAAGGTCAAGACTATGAGTTCTTACAGCTAGATTATGCTGAAGATGCCAAAGTTTATGTTCCAGTAACCAACTTACATCTAATTAGCCGTTATAGTGGCGGCGACCCAGATTTAGCACCGTTACATAAAATTGGTACTGATGCTTGGAGTAAAGCAAAACGTAAAGCATTAGAGCAAATTCATGATGTTGCAGCCGAGCTTTTGCATATTCAGGCACGTCGTCAGTCAAAACCTGGTTTTGCTTTTGAATTGGATCAGTCGCTTTATATGCAATTTGCAAGTGGCTTTGCGTATGAAGAAACACTTGATCAGGCCAATGCAATTGAAGCCACACTATATGATATGCAGCAAGCAAAACCAATGGATAGATTGGTGTGTGGTGATGTAGGTTTTGGTAAAACCGAAGTGGCCATGCGTGCAGCTTTTGTTGCAGTACAAAATGGTAAACAAGTTGCAGTTTTAGTTCCTACCACGTTACTTGCCCAACAGCATTATGAGTCTTTTAAAGATCGTTTTGCTGATTGGCCTGTTCGTATTGAAGTGTTATCACGATTTGGTTCAAACAAAACTCATTTAAAAAATATTGAAGACTTGGCGGATGGTAAAGTCGATATTGTGGTAGGCACACACAAGTTATTACAAGAGAATGTTCAGTTTAAAGATCTAGGCTTAATGGTCGTGGATGAGGAACATCGCTTTGGCGTACGTGACAAAGAGCGAATTAAGGCTTTGCGTGCTGATGTTGATATGTTGACCCTTACCGCAACTCCAATTCCTCGTACGCTTAATATGGCTTTTTCGGGAATGCGTGATTTATCGATCATTGCCACTCCACCAGCACGTCGTTTAGCAGTAAAAACGTTTGTTCAAGAACATACAGATGCTTCAATCAAAGAGGCGATTTTGCGTGAGTTATTACGTGGTGGACAAGTTTACTTCTTGCATAATGAAGTAGATACCATTGAGCGAGCGGCTGAAAATATTCGTATGCTTGTGCCAGAAGCACGCGTGGCGGTAGCACATGGACAAATGCGTGAACGTGAACTTGAGCAAGTTATGCAGCAGTTCTACCACAAAGAATATAATGTGCTGGTGTGTTCAACCATTATTGAAACGGGTATTGATGTTCCAAATGCCAATACAATTTTAATTGAACGTGCAGATAAGCTTGGCTTAGCACAATTGCACCAGTTGCGTGGACGTGTAGGTCGTTCACATCACCAAGCTTATGCTTACTTATTGGTGCCTTCAATCAAGCACTTGAAAGGTGATGCTGAAAAACGTCTTGATGCAATTCAACGAGCTTCTACATTAGGCGCAGGCTTTATGCTCGCTACGGAAGATTTAGAAATTCGTGGTGCTGGTGAATTGTTGGGTGAGCAACAAAGCGGTTCAATGCAGGCGATCGGATATAGCTTGTATATGGAAATGCTTGAGAAAGCGACTAAAGCAATTCAACAGGGTAAAACACCGAATTTCGATGCACCATTGTCGTTAACTGCAGAAATTAACTTACATATTCCCGCACTTATTCCGGATGATTACTTAGGTGATGTTCATCAACGTTTATTATTCTATAAACGTATTAGTAATACAGATACTCAAGAAAAACTGGATAATATTCGCATGGAGCTTATTGACCGTTTTGGTGTTCCACCGCAATCAGTTAAACACTTGTTTAGCGTGCATCAGATCCGCTTAAAAGCGGAGCATTTGGGTATTACAAAAATTGATATTAATACTCAAGGCGGCAACATTGAATTTTCACCAGATACTCCAGTTCAGGCGATTAGTATTATTCAACTCATGCAAAAGAACCCGACCTATTATCGTATGGAAGGTGGACAGCGCTTGAAAGTGATGGTGCAGCTTGAAGACTATGAAAAACGAATTCAATTTATCAATGATTTACTACAAAAATTGATGAGTGAATTACATGCCTGAGTCCAGTTTTTTGAATAAGCCATAACTGATCAGGGCATTTGTCTTGTTGTGATTGGATTTTATGTACTTTTTTATACCTTGAGATATGAATAAGTGCATAAAATCATTGTTATTTGTAAGTAAACGGACTACTAATAATATTCACATCAAAACTGATGTGATAGTATTAGCCATTATTGTTTATTGTCATTTATAAAAGATATGTTTAGTTTGCATCCACAACTTGCTCAAGATACTTTTTTTGTAGGCGATTTCCCGCTTTCAACATGTCGTTTAATGAATGATATGCAATTTCCTTGGTTGATTTTAGTACCTCGTGTACCAGGAATCACGGAATTATACGAATTAAGTCAAGCTGACCAAGAACAGTTTTTACGTGAATCAAGCTGGTTATCTAGCCAGTTATCTCGCGTTTTTCGTGCTGACAAAATGAATGTTGCAGCTTTAGGTAATATGGTACCTCAATTACATTTCCACCATGTTGTCCGCTATCAAAATGACGTAGCTTGGCCTAAACCAGTGTGGGGTACACCAGCTGTACCATACACAAGTGATGTTTTAGCTCACATGCGTCAGACCCTTATGCTTGCTTTACGTGGTCAGGGTGATATGCCTTTTGATTGGCGCATGGATTAAATCAATGTCATGCCACATGTGAGTGTGGCTACATTGAAATGTGGAGGATAGGGTGCAATTAGAGAGGTTTATAGATCGGGAACCTAAGCAGTTTGCATATTTTCATCGTTTGATGGGGTATTCCATTCTGTCATTGATTTTAGTGATCTATGCCTTTACCTCACCAAATACTAATTATCAAATCTATATTCCTCCTTTCTTTCTTTTTTTACTTTTTGTTAGTTCTAAATTAGAGCACTGGTTACAGTACCAATTTGATAAGAAAACCCAAAAAAGTGTTTTCTTTGCGATAGATGCAATTGTGGTGGCGGTTACTCTAGCAGGCGTACACCTCAATCTTGTTCCTACATTTATTGCACTTTTTGCATTATTTTACTCAGCAATTAATAGTCGTATTTCGTTTGCAGTGATTTGTTTAACGAGTCTGCTTGGTGCGATTATTTTTTATTTAAGTACTTTTTTTCTATTTGGTTTTCATCCATATTTTGAAGCCACAAGCCAAGAATTAACGGTAATTACCCTACTTGGTTTAGTGATGTTTATCACTATTGGAAATTACTACCAACATCGCTGGGTAAAAAAAATTAGTCAGCAACGCCAGCATTATTATGACCAAATGACGCGTTATATCGCTTTTGCTAATCAGTTAAGCCGCTATGCTCCATTGCAATTATGGCAGTCGATTATGCGTGGTGAAGCTGAAGCAAAAATCGAATATAAACGTAAAAAAATGACCGTCTTCTTTTCTGATATTCAAGGTTTTACTGAATTGTCAGAAACCTTAATTCCAGATGACTTGGCCTTCTTGCTTAATGACTATTTAAGTCATATGACTGAAATTGCGAAGCAATATGAGGCGACTGTCGATAAATTTATGGGAGATGCAATCCTCATCTTTTTTGGAGATCCGAATTCACAAGGAGTTGAGCAAGATGCCAAATCGTGTGTAGAAATGGCAATTGCTATGCGACAGCAAATGAAGTTATTGCGCGAACGATGGAAGAAAATGGGATATTCAGCCTTACATATCCGTATGGGTATTAGTACAGGTTATTGCCACGTAGGGAATTATGGTGCAACCCATCGTATGGCTTATACGATTGTAGGTCGCGACGTAAATTTAGCGGCACGTTTACAGTATGCTGCTGAAATTGATGAAATACTCATTTCTGATGATACTTATCAATTAATCAAAAGTGATTTTCTATGTGCGCCTAAGACCCCAATTTATTTAAAGGGTATTCAAGGGGCAGTAAAAACATGGCAAGTCATGGAAAAATACACAGGAAATAAATCAGACCATCAACAATGGTTTGATTATGAATATAAAGGTTTCCATTTAGTTTTAAATTTAGAAGAAGTACAAAACTACGAATACCCTGAGTTGGTTGAAGTGCTTGAAAAAATGGTTCAGCGCATTAAAGTTCAACAAACTTTGGTTAATACTCAAGGTGTTGCTCAGCTTAGACTTGAGGATGAAGTTAAGCCTATAAATATCGATGAAGAACAAGATCAGGTATAAATTTATATAAATAAAAAAAGCTGCCTAAGCAGCTTTTTTTATTATTTATTAGTGATTTTCCGAAGCGTGGTTAATTGTGTATTTCGGAATCTCAATTTCAAGATCTTCATCTACAACTTTCACCTGACATGAAAGACGTGAGTCTGGTTCTAAACCCCAAGCACGGTCTAAAAGATCGGCTTCAACATCGTTCATCTCTTCTAAGCTATCAAAACCTTTGCGAACAATCACGTGGCAAGTTGTACATGCACAAGACATATCACAAGCGTGTTCAATTTTGATACCTTTATTGAGCAAACTTTGGCAAAGATTTGCATTTTGTTCAACCTCAAATTCTGCACCTTCAGGGCAAATCTGAGCATGAGGAAGTACTTTAATACGTGGCATATTGATCACCTATACCTTTTAGTTTGATTTTGACCAATCGTCGAGCTTTGTGCCTTTTAAGGCATGGTCAATATGTCGGTTCATTCGTAATGCTGCAAAAGCGTCACTATGTACTTTAAGCTGTTGAACTGCATGCTCAATCGCTTGAATATCACTACCTTCGAGCTGAACTTTTAATGATTCTTTTGAAGAATTGAGTTCTGCAAGTTGCTTTTCATCAAGTAAATCAGCATCTACTTTTAAGGCTTGCTCTAGAGCTTCAAGTTCACGCTCTGCTTCAACTTTGGTTTCTTTTAAGTGACGAAGATTTTTGTCTTCTTCGGCATGTTGGAAACCTTCAATTAATAAGCGTTCTGTATCTGCCTCAGATAAACCATACGATGGTTTGATATCGATATGAGCTTGTACACCAGAAGTTGCTTCACGAGCAGAAACAGTAAGTAAGCCATCAGCATCAACTTGGAAAGTGACTTCAATACGGGCTTGACCTGCAGTCATTGGCGGAATGCCATGGAGTACAAATCTACCTAATGAGCGGCAATGTTCAACTAAATCACGTTCACCTTGAACCACATGAATTAACATGGCAGTTTGGCCATCTTGATAGGTTGTGAACTCTTGACGACGTGCAACAGGAATAGCTGTATTACGAGAGATCAGACGTTCAACTAGTCCTCCCATTGTTTCTAAACCAAGAGAAAGAGGAGTGACATCTAGAAGAAGTGAGCCATCTTGGCTATTACCAATTAACTGGTTTGCTGTAATTGAAGCACCGATTGCTACAACTTCATCTGGGTTAATTGTGCAAAGAGGTTCTTGACCAAAAACTTCACGTACAGCTTTTTGAACTGCATAAGAGCGGGTAGAGCCACCCACTAAAACTACATTTTGAATGTCAGTCAAATCAAGCTTTGCATCACGCAATACACGCTTACAAACACTGATTGTTTTATCTAAAGCAACTTGAATGATACTTTCAAATGTAGGTCGGTCTAGTGTAAGAGTTCTATCAAGCAGTTTTAATTCAACTGAATCTTGAGTAGATAATTGCTCTTTAGCTTGACGTGCTGCAACTATAAATACTGCATAGTCTTCATTACTTAATACATCAATATTAAGCTGCTTTTTTGCCCATTTCACAATGAGGCGGTCTAAGTCATCACCACCTAAAGCGGTATGGCCGCCGGTCGCTAAAACTTCAAATACGCCTTGTGAAAAACGTAAGATTGATACATCAAAAGTACCACCGCCCAAATCGTAAATTACATAATTACGGTCGGTCTCTAAATTACTTTCTTGATCTAATCCATAAGCTACTGCGGCAGCTGTAGGTTCATTTAATAAACGTAATACGTTTAAGCCTGCAAGTTGAGCTGCATCGCGAGTTGCTTGACGCTGAGCTTCGTCAAAATAAGCAGGAACTGTAATCACAGCACCATTAACAGGATTTTGTAAGCTGTCTTCAGCACGATCTTTTAATTGTTTTAAAATTTCGGCTGAAATTTCTACTGGTGTTTTGCGCCCGGCACGTGTTTCAAAAGCAGGCATTTCATTTTCTGAGCCTACTAATTCATAAGGATGCTGAAACTTAATGTCTGCTTTTGAGCGTCCCATAAATCTTTTAACAGATACAATCGTATTTTTGGGATCTGCAATGATAAATGGTTTAGCTTCTTCACCATAATGAGTTGTATTGTCCCCATAATGAACGATAGAAGGAAGTAATCTTCTATTTTGAACATCATTGAGTACTTTAGGTTTGCCTGATAACACTGTCGCAACTAGTGAGTGTGTTGTTCCTAGGTCAATACCAATCGCAATGCGATGTTGGTGTGGGGCACTGGATTGACCCGGTTCAGCAATTTGCAAAAGTGCCATGAGTTAAATCCCTTGAAAATAAAGTAGAAAAAGCAAAATTAAAAATCATCGTCTAAATCAAAGCTGTCTTCTTCATCTAACAGTTGATCTTCTGCTTTATCAATATCGTTCAAAACACGTTGAAAGAAACGTAACTTACGTACGGTATCACGTGCTTCAGCCCAATCTTCTTCGCTGTAATCAATTTTGAATTCACGAACCAGGCCATCAATCCATTGTTGTACTTCTAGCTTTAAAGTACGTAAATGTTCAGTTGTTGTCGCTTCGTCAAGTTGTTCACGAAGTTCTAAAGCAGATTGTAGAAACTCAAAATCACTAATAGATTGATCAAGATGATGATCTTGCTTCTTAAGAGCTAAAAGATAAGCAGCACGACTATCTACTTGTGATAGTGTTTTAAAAGCTTGATTGATTTCACTTGATTTGATTAATGCTTGATCTTTATCTGCGGCTTTATCTGGATGATATTGTTGTTGCAAACTCAAGAAATTTGATTTTAAGCTTGCCAAATCGATATCGAGTGCCACAGGTAAATTGAACAACTCAAAATGATTCATTAGAAATGGGATCCACGTTAATTAAATACATTAAAACAGTGCTGTTGAAAGACACTGTTTTAATGAGAAAAAGGAAAGGAGAGGATTAAACAGTGAAAGACTCACCACAACCACATTCACCCTTTTTATTAGGATTGTTAAATTCGAACCCTTCGTTAAGGCCATTTTTAACATAGTCCATTTCTAAGCCTTCTAAGTAAACTAAGCTTTTAGGATCTACAAAAACCTTAACACCGAATTGTTCGAAAACTTGATCATGTTCATCGATATCGTCTACAAATTCGAGAACATAAGCCAACCCAGAACAACCAGAAGTTTTCACACCAACGCGAATGCCTTCACCCTTACCTCGGTTTTTAAGGTAATTGCTAATATGAGTCGCAGCATTTTCAGTTAAATGAATCATGAAAACTCCAACGTTTATAATGGTAACAAATTAAGCTTTTGACTTTTTACTACGATAATCTTCAATCGCAGCTTTAATCGCGTCTTCAGCTAAAACAGAGCAGTGAACTTTTACTGGCGGAAGAGCTAACTCAGTCGCAATATCAATATTTTTGATTGCTTGAGCTTCATCAAGTGTTTTACCTTTTAACCATTCAGTTACAAGTGAACTTGATGCAATTGCAGAACCACAACCGTAAGTTTTAAAGCGTGCTTCTTCGATTACGCCACTGTCATTTACTTGAATCTGTAAACGCATCACGTCGCCACATGCAGGTGCACCCACCATGCCTGTACCAACATTTTCAGAGTTTTTATCTAAAACACCAACATTACGTGGATTTTCGTAATGATCAATTACCTTTTCGCTATAAGCCATTTTGCTTCTCCAAACCTCGGGGTCAGCCTAATATTAATATGAGGGTTAAAACACTAATTTCAATAATTAGTGTTCTGCCCATTCAACTGTAGAAAGATCGATACCTTCTTTGTACATATCCCAAAGCGGAGAAAGTTCACGTAATTTCTCAACAGCGGCTTTGGTAATTGTAAGCACGTGGTCAATATCTTCTTCAGTCGTGTATTTACCAAAACTAAAGCGAATTGAGCTGTGTGCTAGCTCATCAGATAAACCTAATGCGCGAAGAACATATGAAGGCTCTAAAGTTGCAGACGTACAAGCAGAACCACTTGATACAGCAGCATCTTTAAGCGACATCATTAAAGACTCACCTTCAACAAAGTTGAAGCTGACATTTAAATAATTAGCAACGTTTTGAGTCGGGTGACCGTTTAAGAACACTTGTTCAAGGTCTTGTAAACCGTTCCAAAGTTTGTCACGAAGTTTACGAATACGCTCTTGTTCAGCATGCATTGTTTTGCCTGCAATTTCAAAAGCTTCACCCATACCAACGATTTGGTGAGTTGCCAAAGTACCAGAACGCATACCGCGCTCATGACCACCACCATGAATTTGTGCTTTTAAGCGAACACGTGGGCTACGACGTACATATAATGCGCCGATACCTTTTGGACCATAAATTTTATGAGCAGAGAAACTCATAAGATCAATTTTCATAGTAGATAAGTCGATATCAACTTTACCAGCTGCTTGTGCTGCATCTACATGGAAAAATGTTTTGTTGGCACGTGTTAATTCACCAATCGCCGCTACATCTGTAACTGTACCAATTTCATTGTTTACCATCATAAGGGAAACAAGAATAGTATCTGGGCGAAGGGCAGCCTTAACCATCTCAGAAGTAATTAAACCTGTTTGTGGCTCTGGCTCTAGGTAAGTAATTTCAAAACCTTGTTCTTCTAATTCACGACAAGGGTCTAGAACAGCTTTGTGTTCAATTTTACTTGTAATGATATGTTTGCCTTTAGATGCATAGAATTGAGCAACACCTTTAAGAGCAAGGTTATCTGACTCAGTTGCACCAGAAGTCCAAACAATTTCACGTGGGTCAGCTTTAATTAAATTTGCGACTTGCTCACGTGCATATTCAACTTTTTCTTCTGCCTGCCAGCCATAAGCATGGGAACGAGATGCAGCATTACCAAAGGTACCGTCGAAAGTTAAACACTCCATCATACGTTCTGCAACTTGCGGATCTACTGGAGTGGTTGCTGCGTAATCAAGATAAATTGGACGTTTCATATCAAATACCTGTACCCGATAAAAGAGCTGAATCTGTGCCAGTCACATTTTGGCGTAATGCAACAGTTTGAACGTTGTCTCGGCTAATGAGGTCGGCAAGAGTGATTTTAGCTAAATAGTCGGCAATATGATGAGAGAGTTCTTGCCATAAATCGTGAGTAAGACACATTGCACCATTTTGGCAGTTACCTTTATGGTCACAACGTGTTGCATCAACAGTTTCATTTACGGCTTCAATAATTTCTAACACAGTAATTTCATCAGCGTTTCGAGCCAAATGGTAACCACCATTTGCACCGCGAACACTAGAAACTAACCCATGACGCTTAAGTTTTGCGAACAACTGCTCTAAATAAGCAACTGAAATAGATTGACGTGCGGCAATTTCGGCGAGCGTGATCGTTTGTTCAGTTGGCTGCAAAGCTAAATCAAGTAGAGCAGTCACTGCGTAGCGACCGCGAGTTGTAAGGCGCATGATTCGATACACATGTTAAGACTAGATAATAGGATTTTATGAATCCCGACTAAAATAGTCAAGTTTTTTTATTTTTAATTCAAGTGCAGGATCAAGATAGAAAAAATAAGTTAAGCTACCCACAAATTATATATGAAATAAGCAATAAATATTAGGCTAATTATACCAAAGCACAAGTTAATGTTGCGTTGGCGCTGCTGTAAACGTGAAATTCGATTTTGATACTGCTTAATTTCGACATTCAAAGAATTTATCTCTGAACGCTGTTGATCAATTTTTTCAAGTAAGGGGGCAATTTTTTTACGTGAAGCAAGTGCTTCGGCTTCATCATCTGGAGTATTGAACCATTGCTTCCAGTCAGCTAGAAGCTTAGGTAAAGTGAGATGTGAAATTAAATCGATGAGTTCTTTTTTAGTTTCTGCATCTCCATCAATTCGCATATTGTTTAAACTACGTTGATTTGAAAAAGCAAAAATTTTGATAAGGTCGATGAGAGTACTATTAATTTCTAAGTCAATACGACGATCATAAGAATGAATATCAAATAACAAACCTTTTTCCGTAAATTGCACATAGAAGTTGAAAAATGGCAAGTAGCTATTAATACGGATTGTGATTTTATTTGCGATAAACTTTTTCGCCTGCAAGCGAAGAACACCATCGTGGGTGAGAATAAATGAGAAAAAAGTTTCTAAAATAATTAGAACAATGTTCAGCAACAGACGTGGGTGTTTTTGTCTTTGTTGCGTTTCACTCATAAAAGTTTATCCTTAAATATTAGAGATTAATTAAGAGAATGAGACATCCTATCTCAAACTTAACACATTGTCCTGTTAAATATATTTACATGACATGATTGTTTTGTAGAACAGTTTCATAAATGTATCAAGTCTTGACTTTGTTATTATAAGAATATTTTGTGGTTAAATAAGACTTCATCTGTCTCATCCGATCAGGAGCTTAGGTCAATGGATAATGCAAATATAGAAACACAATCAGAAGAGCAAGGAGATAAAAACAAATTAAAATCAAAAAGTTCTAGAAAGTCTGCATTGGATTTTAGAAAGTATACCAAGCAAATATGGTTAGCTGGTTTAGGTGCTTTCTCTCGTGCAGAAGAAGAAGGCAATAAACTATTTGACTCACTAGTCAAAGTAGGGGAAGAACTTGAGTCTAAAACTGGTGATTTAGCCGATACAACTGTTGGCAAAGTAACCGAAAAGGCGAAAGAGTCAGTGTCTGATACAAAAGACAAGGTCGAAAAAATTTTAGATACCAGTGTAAATCATTCTTTAAATCGAATTGGTTTAGTTACTCCGAAGGACTTACAGCACATTGAACAACTGTTAGTTCAATTGCATATAAAGGTTGATGCTCTTATTGAAGAAAATCAAAAATTGAAGGCAAAATTGAATGAAAAGTAAAAAAATGTAGGGATTTAGCAAATATATAACAGTTTTTTAGCATTTATTTTTGCTAAAAGCTCTGCTCTAGTATTGCGTTTTCCCCCAAAGCATTGCTATAAAGGCGTCATGGCCTTTTAAACTATAGCCTTGGACCTTAAACAAACGATATTAAGAGGATGTTTTATTCATGAATAAATCAGAATTAATCGATGCAATTGCTGAAAAAGGGGGAGTATCTAAGACTGATGCAGGCAAGGCACTCGATGCGACAATTGCGTCAATTACTGAAGCACTTAAAAAAGGTGACACAGTAACTTTAGTTGGTTTTGGTACTTTCAGTGTTAAAGAGCGTGCTGCACGTACTGGTCGTAACCCTAAAACTGGTGAAGAGCTTCAAATTAAAGCAACAAAAGTACCTAGCTTTAAAGCTGGTAAAGGTCTTAAAGATTCAGTTGCTTAATCTTTTAAGATGATTAAACGCGCCGATATAGGCGCGTTTTTTATTAAAAATCTGAATTGACCAATATTGCTCATTCATTCATTGTGGTTTTTCAGTTAAAATTCTCCTCGAAATAAAATATTGGAATACTTATGGAATCGTTTCGTACAGTCATTAAGGGTTGGCTCGGCAAAGTCCTTTTAATTTTGTTTTTGACCCCTTTAGCGCTTGTAGGTATTAATGGATATTTTAATAGGGGAAACAAGGCAGATGTCGCAAAAACTGTAAATGGACAGGACATATCAAAAAAAGACCTTGAAACTTTAACGCAAAGGTATAAAGAACAATATTTAGCTGCTGTAAAAGGTGATGAAAGTTTACTTAATTTACCGGTTATTCAAGCAAAAGCTCTCGATATATTGGTATCTCGTAATTTACTCATTCAGCAAGCTGAAAAATTGGGTATTTCTTTGAGCGATGCTCAAATCGAGCAAATGTTAGCTCAGCAACCAAGCTTGCAAGAAAATGGTCAGTTTTCACAAAAATTATATGAAAATTATTTGCGTTCAATTGGTATGACAAGCCAAGCCTTAATTGCGAGCTTGCGTCAAGATCACGCTTTGAAAATGTTGACTTCAACTTTTTCTGATTATGCTTTAGTGAGTAAAGTTGATGTAATGCAAATTGCGAATTTGCAAACTGAACAGCGTACATTACATTTAGCTAGTATTAAGTTAGATACCTATAAAACGGGTTTAACAGCATCTAATCAAGAAGCGACTGACTACTACAATAAACATCAAAACGAGTTTAAACAGCCTGCTTCTGTTGATGTAGATTATGTTGTTTTATCTCCGTCCTTAATGGCGAAACCTGCACCAGCAACAGATGCTGAACTCAAACAAGCCTATGCTAAATTTGTAGAAACTCAGCAAAAAAATGCTAAACGTGTTGTGAAGCATATTCTTATTACGACAGATGCTCGTGATGATGCGGCAGCTCAAAAGCTTGCTAATGAGGTATATGCAAAAATTCAAGGCGGTCTTTCATTTGCTCAAGCAGCAGCTCAGTTCTCAGAAGATCCAACTTCAAAAACGAAAGGCGGTTTAGTAGAGGCGTATGCACCTGGTGTTTTCTCTGATGCATTTGATAAAACTGTTTCAAGTTTGAAAAATGGTCAAGTTTCGCAGCCAGTAAAAACACAATATGGTTACCATATTATTGAAGCAGAGACTCCAGCGAATCAAATTCCTTCGTTTGAAGCTGAGAAGGCGCGTTTAACTGCCGAAGTCGAAAAGAATAAGGTTGCTACTGTTTATTCAGATACAGTAAATAGTTTGAATGAAACAATTGTAGGTAATGATTCTTTAGATGCAGTTGTACAGCAAGTTAAAGGTACAAAAATTGAATCATTAAATGGTGTAACTTTAGCTACTCAAAATCCACAACTAAGCGATCCAAACGTAAAAATTAAATTGTTTAATGATGATGTGAAAAATGGCGATCGTAACGCTTCATCAAATATTCAATTAGCGAATGGTGATACTGTTTGGGTTAAGGTGCGTGATTATCATGCTGCTGGCGTTAAACCACTTGCTCAAGCAATGAACGAAGCAAAAGCTAAAGTAATTGATGAGAAAGCACGCAAAGCAGCTCAAGCGAAAATTGCTACCATGTTGACTGAATTCAAAACTCAGCCGGCTGAACAAGTTGTTGCGAAAAATAAAGTACCTTTTGAATCTGCAGGTGTGTTTACTCGTTCACAAGGTTTAAAACGTGCAATTGAGCGTGCAGCATTTAGTGTTCCTGCACCGAAACCTGGTATGTGGTCTGTTACAACAGCGAACTTACCTAATGAATTGGTTGTCGTTGCCGTTTCTAATGTAAATTCAGCTGCGGTAAATGCTATGCCAGCGGATCAGTTAAAGCAATTACAACAGCTTTATCGCCAATCTCGTGGTCAGCAAATACTCGAAGATTACAGCGAATACTTAAAGTCACACGCTAAAATCAAATAAAACTTATGTAATAAAAAAAGCGCTTCGGCGCTTTTTTTATTACTGATCTCTACTACCTATATAATTTTGTCTATATTGTTTAGGCGATAAATCAAATACTCTCTTAAATGCCTGACTAAATGCAGTTTCTGATGAATAGCCGACTTTATTTGAAATTTGTTGAACTGATAAATTACTTGTCCGTAGATATTGGCTCGCTAAGCGAAAGCGATAATGCTGCAAATAAGTAAGAGGTGGTTCACCAATAATATTATTAAAGAGATTGGCAAACTTAGATCGTGACATGCAGCATTGTTCAGCTAATGATTCAACAGTCCAGCTTATTTCAGGTTGACTATGAATTGCGGATAAAGCATTACTTAATTCTGGATGTGTGAGGGCACCTAACCAATTTTGTTGATCTGACATTTGTTGAATATGATCACGAATACATTCAATTAAAAGAATACTGACTAAGTGATCAATAATTTTGTCATGACCAGGTTGAATTTTTTGTGTTTCGACCGCTAAAAAATAAAGCCCTATTTGCAACCATTCAGGAGGAGTTGTCTGGTTTTCGTGTTGAATAAGCATAATAGATGGTAATGCATTAATCAGTGGTCCCGCCATATACGTATCAACTTGACAGCGTAGACAGAGCAATAATGTATTTTCAGGCGCTGATGAACCTAACTCAATTGGATCATGACGATGCCCATTAAATAAGGGAGTAATATCGACAGAATCTACCAGTTTGCTTCCAGTCGCTTTTGAATCTGTAGCTTGATGAGCTTTTCCAGAAGGAATTAAAATAATATCTCCAGCTTTTGCAATTATTTTTTCGACATTATTTATTTGAATATATACAGAACCCGTTAAAACGATGTAAGCCAGTAAAGCAGATTGATCTTGTGTTTTAAAAGCCCATTCACCTTGTGCTTTTATATAAATATATTCAGACTTATTTAAGTGGATATCATCAAAAAATTTACTTAGTGCATCCATGTTTATATGATCAATCATTATTTTAATAAAATTATAGTGAGCTATAAGAATAGATCAACATGTGTTTTTAGGACAAAAAAGTGGAAGAAAATGCCAAAGACTTTGAAATAGGTTTTTTGGACGGTTACAACTGTTAAGCAAATAGTATTTCTTTAACTATATAGATATATAGAAAAAGGAAATATGACTATGAATGCACCAGTGAATGTTCAGCAAGAACTTATGCCAGTGCCAGCGTCTATGCGTGAGATAGATCGTAAGCGCTATTTATGGATGATTAGTCCGGCTCTACCTGTAATTGGTTTAGGTATTTTAGCCGGATACCATTTTGGTCCACGCCCATTAAAGAAAGTATTTGCTTTAGGTGGTCCACTTTTATTACATGTTGTGATTCCTGCAATTGATACAATTATTGGTAAAGATGCGCGTAATCCAACTGATGAAGAAATTAAACTTCTTGAGAAAGATCCATATTATTCGCGTTTAGTGAAAAGCTTTATTCCATTGCAATATGCGGCAAATATTTATGCATGTTATTTAACAAGCCGTAAAGATACTTCATTTATTGACAAAATTTTGCTTGGTATTTCGATGGGTGCCATTAATGGTATTGCAATTAATACAGCCCATGAACTAAGCCATAAACATGATCGTATCGACCATATTTTATCTCATCTTGCTTTAGTACCTACTGGTTATAACCATTTCCGTATTGAGCATCCATATGGCCATCATAAGCGTGCAGCTACGCCTGAAGATCCGGCATCTTCACGTATGGGTGAAACATTCTATGAGTTTTGGCCACGTACAGTTGTTGGTTCTTTTAAGTCTGCAATTGAAATTGAGAAAAATCGTTTAAAACGTAAAGGTAAAGAGTTTTGGTCACTCGATAACGAATTACTGCAAGGCTGGGGTATGAGTGCTGCTTTCCATGCTTCTATGGTAGGAATTTTTGGTAAAGGTACGATTCCTTATTTAGCAACACAAGCATTTTACGGGATTAGTCTCTTCGAAATTATTAACTATATTGAACATTATGGCTTATTGCGCCAGAAAAAAGAAAATGGTCAATATGAACGTACAATGCCAGAGCATAGCTGGAATAATAACAATGTAGTGACCAACTTATTCTTATATCAGTTACAGCGTCACTCAGATCATCATGCTTATCCAACTCGTCCATTCCAAGCATTACGTCATTTTGATGAAGCACCCGAGCTACCAAGTGGTTATGCAAGTATGTTGCTACCAGCATTAATTCCTTCATTATGGTTTAAAATGATGGATAAGCGCGTATTTGATCCCTACAAAGGTGATTTAAATAAAGCGAATATTTCACCAAAACGTCGTGCAAAAATCTTCAAAAAATTTGGTGTAGTCGATAAGTCATTAAAAACAACACAAGCCGAATAATTAAAAATATATTCCTGAAATACCAAACCCTCTAGTCATGTGGTTAGAGGGTTTTATTTTTGCTAATAAGTCACAGTGCTAAGAAGCAAGGAAGTAAAAAAACTCCCTTGCAATATCTTTATTTTAGTTCACTTGAAGATTTTCCAAGCTCACGACGAGCAATAATAAGTTGCTGGATTTGTTGAGTACCTTCAAAAATATCAAGAATTTTTGAATCACGTGCCCACTTTTCAAGTAGTTCATCTTCGTTATAGCCAACACTTGCTGCTAATTCGACACACTTCAAAGTGATTTCGTTGCCTACACGACCTGCTTTTGCTTTAGCGATGGAAGCTTCTTTGGAGTTTGGTTTTTTGTTGTCTGCCATCCATGTGGCTTTCAACATAAGTAACCGTGCAGCTTCCCATTCGGCTTCCATTCGGTAAATTTGCGCAGCAAGGTTGGAAGTTTGCAAATATGGAGTCGAGTAATTGGGATCTAATTGGTCTTTAAAAATTTCTTTAATACGTTCTAAAGAAGCTTTGGCACAGCCAATTGCCATTGCGGCAACTAATGGTCGTGTATTGTCAAAAGTTTCCATTACACCGGCAAAACCTTTTGCAACATCAATTTCAGGATTACCAAGCAAGTTTTCAGCCGGAACACGACAGTCAGTAAAACTAATAACGGCTGTATCAGAAGCTTTGATACCTAACTTATGTTCAAGTCGTTCAACTTTCATTCCGGGAGTACCTTTAGGCACTACAAATGATTTGATGGCTGCACGTCCAAGTTTTCGGTCAAGTGTAGCCCATACGACCACCGAGTCCGCACGTTCACCAGAAGTTACGAAAATCTTTTCACCATTTAAAATATAGTCATTGCCATCTTTAGTTGCCGTAGTACGGATCGCAGCAGAGTCAGAACCACAGCCTGGTTCAGTAATCGCCATAGCTGCCCATGTTCCTTTAAAACGTTCTAGTTGCTCATCATTTGCGACCGCGGCAATTGCAGAGTTTCCTAAACCTTGACGTGGCATACTGAGTAATAGCCCAGTATCGCCATAGCACATTTCAATGATGCCTAACGCTGTTGACATGTTAGTTCCGTTACGGACACCTTCATTATCAGATTCACCACGTTTTCCTGCACCGGCAGCACCTGCATTAATTCCTTCACCACCTTCATTCATGCCATCAATGAGTGAAGCGAGCATATCGAGTTCTTTCGGATAAGCATGTTCTGCTTTATCGTATTTACGGGAAATAGGGCGTAATACATTGATCGCAACATCATGTGCTTGATCAATCATCATTTTGAATTTTTTTGGATTTTGTAAATTCATGAAAATATCCTCTGATTGATCTTAAGCATGTAAGCCAGAATGTAAAATTGCGGTTGCACGTAAATCACGATACCAACGTTCAACAGGGTGTTCTTTTGTGAAACCATGACCACCTAAAATTTGTACGCCATCTGTTCCTATTTTCATTGATTTTTCTGCGCAAAGAATACGAGCTAAATATGCTTCACGGTGGAATGGCTTACCTGCTTCGGCAAGGCTTGCGGCATTTAGAATCAGCATGCGCATAGCATCAATTTCAATTGCCATATCTGCAATCATGAATGCGACACTTTGACGATGTGAAATTGGTTCTCCGAAAGCAGTTCGCTCATTGGCATATTTAATACAATAGGCTTTTACCGCTTCACATGTTCCTACAGCCATTGCACACCACATAAGATTGCCTAAATCTAGAAAGGCGGTGTAATCAAAATCTGTTGTGCCTAATCGTAGAGCAGGTGTATGGCTGAATTTTAAAGTAGCTGTCTCTGTTGCTTTGAGACCCATAGCTGGGGTACTTTTAATGGAAATGGTATCGCCCGCTTGTACTACAAACACATCCGGCTTGCCATTAAAATCTGCACTCACCAAGAACACATCAGCTAAATCACCTAAAATGACTAAGGTTTTTTCACCTTCTATAAAATATTGATTATTTTCAAGAGAAGCTTTTGTTTTTAAGATATATGGGTTAAATGCCGGAGTAGCTTCTTGTACAGCGAAAGTGGCGGTAATGTCTGAGTCTTCTGCAAAGCAAGGTAAATACATTGACTGAACTTCAGTAGAACCCCAACGTGTAATAGCATTAATAACGCTAAACGTACTCAAAAGTCCTGCTGTAAGACTAAAATCACCTTCAGCTAGTTTTTCAGCAATCAATAGGTTACTTACAATATTTTGTTCAGCGGCGACACCACCTAGTGCTTCTGGAAGAGCATAATAATTTAGTCCTAAATCTTCTACATATTGCCAAAGGCTTTCTGGAAATTGACCTGCCTGATCAGCATCATGAGCTAATCCTAATAAAACTTCTTGAGCAAATTGAGACATTGCATCTGAAGTCATTTGTTGTTCTTCAGTGAGGCTTAAGTCAAATAGGTTTTTCTTCTGTTGAGGTAGACGCTGTTGGGGGATTTGCTTAGGTTTAAATGCTTTCTGAGTCTGACTTAATGCTCTAAATCCAGCTTTTGAACCTTGATAAAGAGACTTTTCAAGAAATTTACGTAGTTTGAGTTGATCAAGTACATCGCTTCCAGCTAATTTCGTGATCAGCGATAAACCCAACCCTTGGGCTTTATTGATCATATTTGTCATGATTGTGGTGTCCTAACACATTGTTATTGTTTTATGCTGACACGCTGTATAAGAAAAAACTATGTCGTTGCTGACATTCAAAAAATGAGCAGATAAATGGTAAAAGCAAAATAAGTTTTAATACATTTTATTGATTTTATAAAAGAAAAAATTTTTTTTAAAAGAACTATTTTGTTTGGATTGACTAGAATGACACGGAATCATTCTAGTCTTAATAATATTAAGCAAAATTACGAATCATACGTCGTACATTGGTTTTGGCATCAATCACAGTCATAAATGTATATGCGCCAATAAACTTACGGCTAATAAACATAAATTCTTTTGGAGGAACCGAGAAATATCGAGACGCCATTGATTTGCTTGCTTGCTGCATAACACGACTATGTAACTGGCTCTTTTTCCAGTCATAACGTTCATGTTCATCCATTAGGCCCACTGGCATATCTGGATTATTTGCAGGGGTACTGAATGCTTCTGTCGCAAGTAAAAAGACATCGGCCATGCCGGGTTTAATACTTTCAGGCATTGCATCGAAAAACTCATATCCAGTCATTGCTTGGACCATCGCATGTTTATCATGCTGATAACCCGCTTGTATAAGATTACGCGCAACTGAGAGTAAATGTTCATCGAACTGACGGATCGCACCAAAGTCTAGTAGTACAATTTTATCCTGAATATCTTGGCCATTACCTAAACGAACAAGGTAATTACCAAAGTTAGGATCAGTTTGCATTTCACCCCATTCAAAAATCTCACGAACTGCAATCTCTAGTGAAGCTTCACCGAGCTGATTACGTCGTTCTTGAGGAAGGGAAAGCATGACTGGACTATTAATTGGCACGCCACGTTCAAAGGTCATGCATAAGACTTGATCGGTACAGTATTCATCTACAATTGTAGGGACGATATAGCGCTCATCATCCTTTAAACGCTCAGCAAAGCGACGTGTTGTGGCTGCCTCTACGTGATAATTGACTTCACGATGCATCATTTCACGTACTTCATCAAACCATTGATCAAACTCACGAGTTTGAGGAACCATACGTGTAAGCTTAAGCATGTTTTTAAACAGGCTCATATCCGAGTCAATTGCATTCGCAACACCAGGGTATTGAATTTTTAAAACTAACTCTAAACCGTCTGATTTACGTGTTGCGCGATGAACTTGTGCCAGAGAAGCCGTACCGATAGGCTCATGATCAATTGTTAAATCATTTAACTTGGAACCTAGCTGTTCTTGTAAATGAGGTTTAATTGCTGGCCAGTCTAAAGCAACGGTCTGGTTATTTAGGGTATTTAAAGCTTGAGTAATTTCTTCTGGTAAAAAATGTTCACCATAAAGCGCCATCATTTGGCCAATCTTGACAATAGAACCTTTAAGTTTGCCAATTTCAGAGACAAGATAATTAGCTTGTTCGCTCATTGCCTTTTTACGTTTCTTCTCTTTTTCTTCTTCACTAGAAAAGAGGGAAGAGGCACTTGCAGTAGCCCAACGTGTTCCTGCCAGTAAAGAAGCTTTCGCGATTGATAAGCGTCGATCCATGGAAGAAGTTTTTAAACTCTTAAGCTTATCGTTCTGATTTGACATGAAAATAGAATCCTATGCGCATCATGCAGCCAAACGCTGGTGATCTAAAATTGTAACGAATATTACATGTTTTGAACGTATTAAAATAGTTCCCTCAGACTGAATGGTGAGTTGAAAGTCTCATTTGGGATTTTAATTTTCTAAAAATAGCCTAAGCATTAATAAGAAAATCAAAATATCCGCCATTCAGAAAAAATAAACTACTATAAAACGCCGTATCAGATAATAACCGGCAAATTACATTTTAAACTGAATTTTCAATTCAGCCTTTTGCATTAAGTGCATACGATTAGCTTGAATATGCTGAATAACCATTTGCTTGACGGAATCATGCATAAAACCAAGTGCATGAGCCTTTACAATAACGATGCTAGGCAGTGTATAGAAAAAGTACTTAACATCATCAAAAGTCGCATTATTAAAAATGCCTTGTTCGATTAAGGTCTGCTGTAAAAATTGCTTTTCATTTAATACATGATCTGAAGCCTCATCCCAAAAACGGTGACGCATTGCCATCAGATTATTGTGTTTGTAACTCATAAATTCGCCAGTTCAGACTTTAAATCTCAACTAAATATATTGGAGTCATCTACCCAATATCAAGTTTAGATTGTTTTTTGTTCGATGTTCGTTTGATTTTTCATGTAAAGGATGTAAATAGCCTAAGTAAATTTTAAACTTTTTTTAAAATAAATATAATCAAGCTCATTTCATTAAAATCTAAAATCCTATGACTCCTGCATGTAGATTGTTAAAAAGTAACAAAATCGAATTTTCTATCCATGAGTACGAACATGACGCAAATGCTAAAAGTTTTGGTTTGGAAGCCGCAGAAAAGTTAAACCTTGATGTAAACGAGGTATTTAAAACACTTCTTGTTACCGATGAGAAAAATTATTTTGTTGCGGTCATACCAGTTAACTATCAACTCAATTTGAAAAAGGTAGCTACAGCATTTGGGTGTAAAAAATTGCAGATGGCAAATCCCAAAGATGCCGAACGTTTGACAGGGTACTTAGTGGGTGGAATTAGTCCATTAGGTCAAAAGAAACGCTTAAAGACAGTGATTGATGCCTCTGCACAAGAGTTAAGCAAAATTTATGTAAGTGGTGGTAAAAGAGGATTAGATATTGGTTTAAATCCTAAAGACTTGGCACACATATTAACGGCGCAATTTGTAGATGTACTTGATTGATTAAAAAAAGGGCATAGCAAGTTGACACACTAAATGAAAATGATTATCATTATTATGTATTGTTTGGTTCTGCCAGAAAATAACAAAAATTATATGAGTTTCTGGTATTGGTAGACCTGCAAGACATAATAAAAAATGCAGGTTTGTTAGCAGTAAATGGACCTAAGAAAAACAAACATGATCAGCGCATAAAAAGAAGAAGCAAAGGTAGCAAGCGAGGAAGGCTTGCTACCTTTGTACTTAAACTCAGTTTCAGAATTATCTATATTGTTCAACCTTTTTGAGTATTTAACTCTTCTCAGTAACAGATTTCTTATATTTATGATTAAAAAATAACCACTAATGTTTCATTTATTATCATCCTGCCTTTTTAAGCAATTTTTTGTATACCCTGAATAAAACATGATCAAAAAAAGAGGTAAAAACGTGCTTATTTTTCATGGAAAACCTGTTCATGGAGCTATCTTTGATATGGATGGGACAATGTTTGATACTGAACGGTTACGGTTTCAAACATTGCAACAGGCATCTCAAGAACTCATTGGACAGGAGTTTTCACACGAATATTTAATGCAATGTTTGGGGTTAAGCGCGACAACGGCGGAAAAGCTTGCACAACGTTTATACGGAGTAGATGTTCCATATAAGGAAATTCGAAAACGTGCCGATGAGATGGAACTAGAACATATTCGAAAACACGGTGTGCCTATTAAAAAAGGTCTGGTTCAAGTTCTAGAGCGTTTAAGAAAATCGGGTCTAAGAATGGCTGTGGCTACATCAAGCCGTAGAGCAATTGCCGAAGAATATTTAATTAATGCGAATGTTTATAAATTTTTTGATGTCATTACTTGTGGAGATGAAGTAGAACAAGGGAAGCCACATCCAGAAATTTTTCTCAAAGCGGCTAGTCAACTTCATTTAGACGCCAACCAATGTTTAATGTTTGAAGATTCAGAAAATGGTTTAACCTCGGCTCACACCTCAAAAGGTTTAACAATTTTATTAAAAGATATTAAAGAACCTAATGATGAAATGCTGGAAAAAGCGCATTTTTATTATGACCAGATGTATGATTTTTTAACTGATCTCGACCAATTTATTCCTGTTATGGATATGCCAGAGATACAGGAACCTTTTCCGCAAAGTCTGAATCAGCTTACTGTTGGAATACATGGTTTCGGTGCTATTGGTGGTGGTTATATAGCACAGATCTTGTCGCATTGGGATGGTTATACGAAACCAAAACGTATTATTGCGTCAACACGAAATAGTCTTTTCCGCGAAGCTGTAAATGCGTTTGGTACCTATAGTATTCGCTATGGGCAATTTTCTTATGATGAACGTATTGAGAATATGACCATTGTTGACTCTGATAATGAACAACAAATGTTAGAGATGTACACTCATTCAAGTTTGATTGCATTATGTTTGCCCGAGCAAGCAATTGAAACTGAAGCACAGATAATCGCAAAAGGGTTATATGCACGTTTTAATTCACAACTTGAAACATGTATAGAACCGTTAACCTTTCTAATTATTTTAAATAAGGTGGGTGCGAAATATTTGGTGATGAAGCATCTTAAAGAAGCTCTACTCGAGTTAACTAACGATGAAGATGTCACCGAGCATATTTTAAAAGAGCATTATTTTTGCGATACCGTAGTTAATCGTATGGTTTCAAAACTTTCTAATCAGAATTTATATCGTCAACTTCGTATTAAGCATAATTTTCTTGAACAGCATTTAGAAGATGTTGAACAAGAAGACCAAATCGAAATTGAAGACTGTAATAAACTGACTCAAGATCAGCAAAATCAGGCTTCTATCTATGTTGATAATATGCGCCGTAATTTTCAGCCGGGACATATCTTACAAAGCATGGATTTAATCTTGTTCCATAGTGAAACAGATATGCCAATTTATGTAGAAAAAGGCAGCCCTTTGCTTGAAAAGTTGCGTCAGGTGGTGTTGGTTGACCAAATTACTGACATTCAACTCATTAAAAACCGTTTATGGAATGGTGTACATGCGATGCTTGCTTGGTATGCATCTTTAATGGGTTATGAATCTATTGGTGTTGCCATGGGTGATCATTCAGTTAAAGCATTTGCAGAAAACTTAATTGCAGAAGTGAAGCAGGGACTTGCAATTGTATTACCTAACTATGCAAAAGATCTGGATCGAATGTCACAAAGTTTTCTAGACTCATGTGAATATGCATTTAAAGATCCTTGTCAACGCGTAGCTAGAGATCCACTACGCAAACTCAATCACAATGAACGTGTTATAGCATCAATTGCAGTGAATATTCGTCATGATTTACCTTATAAAAATTTATTAAAAGGTGCTGCTTTAGGTTATGCCTATGCGATTCAATTTTTAGAAATTGAAGAGACTAAAGCAGTTGAACATCTGCAACAGCAAATTCAGAATTTAGAATTGAATACAAATCAAAGAAGACAGCTTGAAGTTGAGTTGGTTCAACTTATTCAATATTTATTTTCTGAACAAGGTAAACAACCTTTGGACATTAAGTTGAACAATGCCAAAACTACACTCACTTAATATGTTTAAATGTGCTTAATGAATTAACCTCAACAATTGAAAGGCAAACATGTTTTAATACGAAATTTGAATGATTTTGAATTAAAACTGTGCTGTTAAAACCCTCCACACTCATGGTGCCGACGTCTATGCGGGATTATCCCGAATGGCACCTTGGGCGTCAAAATTACGCTTTATGGTATCTAGAAATTAATGATCAGAAATTAGTTCATTATCTAGATCAATTGCGTGCGCATTTTTCAGAATTTCTAATAGAGCCTAATCACCGTCAATATCATGTCACGCTGTTTATATGCGGTTTCTTGACTCATGAAACTAAAGTTGATGATGACTTTTGTTTTAGTGAGTTTGTGCAGCAAAGGGAAATTTTAAGAAAAGAAGATATTGCACCATTTCAATTAAAAATTGGTTCGGTTGATAGCTTTAGTAGTGCTTTATTTGTAGAAATTCAGGATAAAGAAAATATCTTATCTTTCATACGTCAAAAATTAGGCTCAATTTCTAATGAAATTGCCGCTTTAGATTACTATCCGCACATTACATTGGGTTTGTATAAAAAAGACTATAGTAGTGATTTGATTTTACAAAAAATTTCTCAATTACCTGTACAATACGATCAGGCTGAATTTGATCTTAAAGTTGAGCATTTAACCTTTGGTTATTATGAGGCTCAAATTTTACAAGGGCAGCTGTATCCGTATCAGCATTTGTTTTTAGGTGAGCCATGTTGCAATTGATTTTAGGTGGTGCTCGTTCTGGTAAAAGCCGACTGGCTGAACAAACGGCCATATCTATGCAATTAGCTGTCACTTATGTGGCGACGGCGCAAGCGCTAGATCCAGAAATGCAAAGCCGGATTGCCCATCATCAAAATCATCGTCCTGCTCACTGGTCTTTGGTTGAAGAACCATTATTTTTAGCAAAAACTCTGCAAGAAATTGATAGACCTAACCAAATTATTCTGGTGGATTGTTTAACACTTTGGCTAACCAATTTGTTACTTTTAGAAGACAAAAACGTTCAACAATTTGAGTGTGAACAGCTGTTAAAAGTTTTACCTATACTCCAGTCAGAAATTATTTTAGTAAGTAATGAAACGGGTTTAGGCGTTGTGCCACTCGGTGAGATAAGCCGCCGTTTTGTCGACGAAGCAGGAAGGCTACATCAAGCCTTAGGGCAAATTGCAGATAAGGTTGTGTTTTGTGTGGCGGGTTTTCCAATGATTTTAAAAGGTGAGAAATAAAAATGAACTGGTGGTTAGAATCTGTACAGAAACCTAATCTGGACGCAAAACAACAAGCGGAGCAACATCAACTCCAGCTTACCAAACCTACAGGTGCCTTAGGTGATTTAGAGCAGATTGCAATTACACTTGCTAGTTTACAGTCAAATGCACATCCACAAGTTAACCATCCCTGGATTACAATTTTTGCAGGTGATCATGGTGTAGTTGAAGAAAATATCTCTGCATACCCTCAAGCTGTTACCCGTCAAATGTTGCAAAACTTCACAACTGGTGGTGCGGCAATTAGTGTTATTGCTAAATATCATCAAGCCCATTTACAAGTCATTGACTGTGGCACAGTAGGTGAACCATACCAATATGCAGGTGTTGAACGTCACTGTATTCGTGCCGGCACAGCAAATTTTGCCAAACAAGCTGCAATGAGTACTGACGAATGCCGTGCTGCCTTAGAGTTAGGGAAAAAAAGTGTAGATACTGCTAAAGCGAATGGCGCAGATATTTATATTGCGGGTGAAATGGGTATTGGAAATACCTGTTCAGCTTCTGCGTTAGCCTGTCTTTTACTAAATGATACGGCTGAGCAATTAACGGGAGTTGGTACAGGAATTGGTGCCGATCAGTTAAGACATAAAATTGAAGTAATTGAAAAGGCAATTGAACTTCACCATAAACATGTCATTGGTGATGTCTTTAAAACACTATGTGCTGTAGGTGGTTTGGAAATTGCGGCAATTACAGGTGCTTATATTCGCTGTGCGCAAGTGGGTTTACCTGTGATTGTGGATGGTTTTATTAGTTCTGTAGCCGCTTTATGTGCGGTACGAATGAACCCTAAAGTACGTGACTGGATGTTATTTGGTCATCAATCGGCTGAGTATGGACACCTACGTATTTTACAAGAACTTAATGCTGACCCGATTTTGAAGATGAACTTGCGTTTAGGCGAAGGTAGTGGGGCTGGTACTGCCTTGGCATTAGTTAAAATGGCATGTGTCTTACATAACCAAATGGCTACCTTTGCTCAAGCTGCTGTAAGCGGGGATAAAATTGGGTAAATTTAGGATCGATTTGCTCAGACATGGTGAAAGTCAGTATAGCCATACTTTACGTGGGCATTTAGATGATGAGTTAACAGCAAAAGGTTGGCAGCAAATGCAGTCAACCATTGAGCAAGTCACAGACCAGTCATGGGATATTATTGTAAGTTCCTCATTAAAACGATGTGCTTGTTTTGCTGAGGAACTTTCCAAAACAGCAGAACTCCCTTTACTTATAAATCATGACTTAAAAGAAATGTATTTTGGGGAGTGGGAAGGTATCTCAACTCAGCAAATTTATGAAACTTCACCTGAATTACTTGCAAACTTTTGGCAAAAACCAAGTCAATATTGTCCACCTCGCGCTGAAACATTAAACCAGTTTCAAAAAAGGATTCTGAAAGGCTTGCAGGATTTGCTTACGCATATGCAAAAACATAATTTACAGCATGCGTTAGTTGTTACTCATGGGGGGGTGATTAAGCTATTGGCTTGTTTAGCCGAGCAGCAACCTTTAGATGACTTACTTAAAATGTCGGCAGAGCTTGGGAAATTATATTCTTTTGAATTTTCTGAAGCAGATGGTCAATTAACTTTTATGTTGAGATAGATGAATTTTATATTTTTATACACTTGTAAGTTATTATTTTTATAAAGATATTTTAAACTATGTAATAGAACTGTCATTACTAAAAATTAAGCTATTGGCATTTATTAATTAATTACTTATTTGGCTTATGAATATTTTATTTAAAACTAGTGTGCTTGCAGCCTCATTATTGCTCGTGGCTTGTAATAATAATGATGATCAAGAAGTTCAAACTCCACCATCTACAAATTCATCAAAATATTATCAAACCAAAACACCTTATCAACCACAGCAAGATCTAAAAAATTATGAGCAAGCTCCAAATGGGTTCCAGCCAGTTTTTACAGAATTGGTTGCGCGACACGGTTCGAGAGGACTATCAAGTCTTAAATATGATTTAGCACTTTATAATTTATGGAAACAGGCGAAAACAGAAAATGCTTTAACGCCTTTGGGTGAGCAATTAGGTGCTGACTTGGAAGCCATGATGAAAGCCAATATTTTATTGGGCTATGGGGTTGAAGGTATTCGCCAATACGGTTATGGAAATGAAACCATGACCGGTATTTTAGAACACCGCGGGATTGCCGATCGCCTATTACAGCGCTTGCCAACACTTGTAAACTCTCAAGCATCTATATTGGTACAAAGTTCTGGGGTAGATCGTGCGGTGGATAGTGCTAAATTCTTCACTGCTGAACTGATAAAACAACAGCCTCAGCTGAAAGATAAAATTGTTCCTGTGTCTTATACCAATTTATCGAGTTCAAGTGTTCCTAGTCTTGTAGACGGGGGTGTTGATCGTTTTAAACTTTATTTTCATAGTCTAAATGCGACTGAAGATTTAACTCAACCACTTAGTGCTAGCCAACAAAAAATTTATGATGCTAGTCAGGCCTATCAAGATTTCGAAGCAAACAATAAAGATTTAGCCCAAAAGTTGAGTGAGTTATCGAAGAATACTCAAGCAGAAAAAATTGCCCAGTCCGTACTCACTCCGATTTTTAAAGCAGACTTTATTAAAAAACTTGGTACGACAGGTTATAGTTTTAGCAATAATGGGTCTTTTACAGTAACTTCACCAAAAGGTGAGCAAATTACAGAAAAAGGTAAGGGTAAAAATACCATTGCTAGTGCAGTAGATGCTGCGGCTTATGTTTATGAGCTTTATTCAATTTCTGGTGGTATGAAAGATGAGTTAAAAGGTGTTGATTTTGATAAATATATGCCTTTGGAAGCCGCAAAATTTTATGCTGAATTTAATGATGCCAATGATTTTTATGAAAAAGGTCCAAGTTTCACAGAGTCGAACCAAGTTACAAGTGAAATTGCTCAAGGACTCAAACAAGATTTATTCCAACAAGTTGATGCTGTTGTAAATAAAGCTCAACCATATAAAGCAGTTTTACGTTTTGCCCATGCTGAAATTATTATTCCTCTGGCAACTAGCTTGGATTTGCATAATATGATGCAGCCTTTACCACTACGCCAGACTTATAACTATTCAACAAGTACATGGCGTGGTGAAATAGTTTCACCTATGGCAGCCAACATACAGTGGGATGTTTATCAAAATAGTCAAGGCTCGACTTTAGTGAAGATGCTTTATAACGAAAAAGAGACTTTATTTAAATCTGCGTGTAACTATGCGCGTTACACACCAACTAGTTTTTACTACGACTACATCAAATTAAAGCAGTGCTATCAAATACAGTAGTTTTTCACAGTTTTTGAAGTGTTTAATGGGAATAGGGATTGCTATTCCCATTTTTATTTCCTCATAATTCAGTTTGTTTTTATATATAGATCAGTTAGAGAGTGGGATATGACACCTTTTTGGATTGCATTGCAATTTTTAACTGTTCTACCTATTGAGTTAAAGACTACACCAACGGCGCAACAAAATGGTCGGGCTATTTTGTTTTATCCACTGGTTGGGCTGATTATTGGTGGCATACTTTTTCTTGTTGCCTGTCTTTTAGCCAAATTACCCGTTGTTTTACTTGCCGCAATTATACTTACTTTATGGATTTGGCTGACTGGGGGATTGCATCTAGATGGACTGGCCGACACAGCTGACGCTTGGGTAGGTGGCTTTGGGGATAAACAACGTACTTTACAAATCATGAAAGATCCGAGCTGCGGCCCAATTGGAGTGCTGAGCTTAGTTATCATTTGTTTGCTCAAGTTTGCTTTGGTCTTTGTATTGATTGATCAACATCAAACGCTATTCTTAGTATTTGTTCCTGCACTTGGACGTGTGGTGCCATCTATTTTGTTTTTAACTACACCATATGTTCGCGAAAAAGGCTTAGGTCGTTCTTTGACAGACCATTTGCCTAAAACTGTTTCATGGATAGTAGCTGCATTAATTTTACTGTTACCTTTGTATTGGGAATGGCAAGGGCTGATAGCGGTAATTGGTTTTTTAATAAGCCTGATTTATTTAAGATATCTGTTTATAAAACGAATTGATGGCATTACGGGAGATACCGTGGGCGCTACAATTGAAATTAGTGAAACCGTTCTGCTTTTTACTTTTGTCTTAAGTTGTTTTTATTTATAGTTAAATTAATCGTTTGTGGCCAACTGTGACCACAAACTTAAATTTACTTAATTACCAAAATGATAGCGTAGACCTATTAAATATGTACGTGGAGCTGCCGGTGTATAGCTCACTTCATTATTACTAAAAGAAGTGCTTTCAGCATAATGTGTATCTGCCACATTTAAAATCTGACCATATATTTCATAGGCCTTTTTACGATAGTTTGCACGCAGGTTGAGTACCGTATGACCATCATATTTTTGAGTATTGGCGTCATTAATCCAATATGAACCTACATATACACCTTCTGCTGAGAGTAATAATTCGGGGATTGGCTTAATTTGATATTCAAGCGTACCAAAAGTTTTTGGTGCGCTCGGCATATCATTTCCACTGTAATCAATAGTAGCTGACGGCTGGAATTGTTCATAATGATGACGAGCCCAGCTACCTGAAATTTTCAATTTTTGGTCAAGCTGATCGGAAATTTGCCAAGTTCCACCGACTTCAATACCTTCATGAAGAGTTTTACCTGCATTACGTGGTTCACGGGTATTATCGGGTTTAGTATAACTAATTACTTCATCTTCGCCATTTAAACGATAAAGCGTAATTTCACCATCCAATCGGTCATTGAATGTTTTAAAACGGATACCTGCATCAATATTGGTAAAAGTTGCTTCAGTTAAATTCGGCGTAACTAAATTTGCGCCGTAAAGGCTACTGACCTCTGGTGGAACAAAGCCTTGTGACCAGTTTGTATAGAAGTCGATTTGAGGAGTAATATTCCAAATTGCTCCTAATTTTGGACTAGCCTTATGAAAATTTCTTGTTTCATCCGGAGCGCCAGTAACATTAGAAGGAGTTAAATTATTTTGATAGTCATAACGAATCCAGTCATAACGTGTGCCGCCGACTAAGTTTAAGTTAGGCAAAGCTTGCCAATTCACTTGAGCATAGATCGCTTCATTATCAACGTCGACATCAAAATCACGTAAAAGCTTTCGCTGTTTAAAACTCGTATAAATACGTGTAACAGGATCTCGAAAAACTTCAATATCATTAGTTCTGCCCTGAGTCGGTGAGTGCTCAGCCATACTACCCACGACTAACTTGAATTGGCCTAAAGTTGCTGAGTGTTGTAGGTTGACTCCATAGGACTGAAAACTATTATAAGTGGTTTGCCCGCTGTAAGTTCCTGTTGCAACTCCATCTTTCTTGTCAGTTTTTATGTTATAGCTTGGATTTTGCTCAGTTGTATTATCCCGATAATATAAAGTGATTTGACTTTGCTGTTGATCATTCCAGTCATGACTTAGTTGGGAGGATATACGTGTTGCATCTACTTCCCGGTAAGTAAATGTCTGATAGCTATAGCCAGGCCGTTGGCTATAATCTTCAGTATTTAAGCTACCTGTCATATCTGCATATAAGTGGTTATAGGTAAATATATTTTTCAGTTTAGTTGAATCAGAAATTTGCCAGTCATGACGTACTGTAATGCTTTGTTTATCTGCTTCGGCATGATCTTGCCAGCTATCACCACGATCACTGGCATAGGCAGAAACTCTTAACCCATGGGCGCCAGTACGAGTATCAAAGGTATCAGAAGCTCCCACGTCAACACGGCGATAACCTTCACTACTTGCGCTCAGACCAATATCTGCTGTTGGTGTGGCACTCGGCGCCTTGGTTAAAAAGTTGAGGGTTCCGCCAATTGCATTACTTCCATAAACACTACTTGCTGGTCCACGTAAAATTTCAATATTGTCTACACCCGCCATATTCATCTCATACAGGGCATTATGGTTAAACACACCTACAGGTCGAATTGAAAGGCCATCTTCTAGATATTGATAAACAGCAGCAGTAGTCATGGGCTGGCGTATAGACATCATGTGCTGTTCATTACCAAGATCATTCATCAAGACTCCTGGTGTTTGGTTTACAAGTTGTCCAATAAAAGTGGCATGTTTATTCTCTATTTGCTCACTATTGATTTGGCTAATTGCAGCTGGAGTTTTATTCAGTATTTCACCTTCGCGACTTGCCGTAACCACAATAGTCGCTAAGGTTTTTGTGTCATTGTTTGCTGGTGTTAAGTCTTCAGCAAAAACTAGAGAGCTAGATGAAGCAGTTAAGCATGCTGCGCTTAAAACAGATAAGCGAAATTTGAGGGATGACATAGAATGACCCTATAAAAAGCAATAAATTTTGAATCCCTGAAAATAGGAATGAGAAAAGTTATGGTTTTATAGAGCAGTTGGTGGGGCGTGTTTAATCGGTAAAATATAGAAAGTAACGGGAAGTTCTAGTTGTATGGTCCACGTATGGCACAGACATCGTACACGGCTAAACCAACGTAAAATTAAAACAAAAATCAAAGCAATGAGTGGAATTAAAATTGCTGCATCTAGGCCATGCGTACATAACGGGCAATGCTTCATGATTTGAGTAGCTAACGCGAAAACCTCTTGAGCATGCTTGGTATGAAATTTATTCTGAATAGATTCCATATGGTGATGAGCATGTGAAAGGTGATGCTGCTCCATATTAAAATTTTGTTGGTGGGCTGAATGCTCTAATACAACTGGTTGGCAGTGACTAGGCATAGTATACAATTCAGGTACGATGCCAATTTGCACAAGAGTAGGCAAAAAAATGTGCCATAGTAAACACAGCAAAGTGATAGCACTTAAAAGCGTGCGCCACTTCAGCAAATGTTGACGGAAACTCAGCACCATATTTTAGGCGGTCGTAGTGGAAAAACTCGTCGAAGTATAATCAAAAACGAATAGCTGTCATAGCTGAATTCCGACCAAACAAAATAAAAAAAACCCTCAAAAAAATGAGGGTTTAATCTTCAATCTTTAAAAGATGAATTAACGGTTTGGTAAAACTTCTTTTAAAGCTTCATGCATTTCAAGCAATGTCTTTTCAGTAGTTTCCCAGTCAATACAACCATCAGTTACTGACTTACCGTATTCAAGGTCGCAAAGATTTTCAGGAATATCTTGGCGGCCGCCTTTTAAATGGCTTTCGACCATAATACCTACGATAGACTTATTACCATCTAAAATTTGTTCAGTAATATTTTTAAGAACAAGCGGTTGTAAGTATGGGTCTTTATTTGAGTTTGCGTGGCTCGCATCAATCATGATTTTGTTGCTAACTTTTGCTTTTGCTAAAGCATTTTCTGCTTCTGCAACAGAGCCAGCATCGTAGTTTGGCTTACCATTACCGCCACGTAATACTACGTGTGCATAAGGATTACCATTTGTATTAATAATTGAAACCTGACCGTCTTCATTTAAGCCTAAGAAACTATGGCCATATTTAACAGACTGCATGGCATTGGTTGCGACAGTTAAACCGCCGTCTGTACCATTTTTAAAACCTACTGGTGATGATAAGCCAGAAGACATTTCACGGTGAGTTTGGCTCTCGGTTGTACGTGCACCAATAGCAGACCATGAAATTAAATCTTGGTAGTACTGTGGAGAGTTAGGGTCAAGTGCTTCAGTTGCACAAGGTAAACCTTTTTCATTTAACTCAAGCAAAAGTTTACGACCAATACGTAGACCTTTCTCAATGTTAAATGAGTCATTCATATCTGGATCGTTAATTAAGCCTTTCCAGCCAATTGTTGTACGTGGTTTTTCAAAATAAACACGCATAACTAGATATAGAGTATCTTTAACCTTTTCGCTTAATGCTTTTAAGCGGTCAGCATATTCGTGAGCAGCTTTTGGATCATGGATAGAGCAAGGACCAATAACGACAAATAAACGTTTATCTGAGCCATCTAAAATATTACGAATAGTTTCGCGGCCTTTTAGAACAGTTTGGGAAGCAACATCAGATAATGGAAGTTCTGATTTAAGCTCAGCTGGTGTTACAAGAGTTTGGATACTTTTAATGTTAACGTCGTCGATATCTGGCTTTGAAACGGAATTTGAATGTGTAGTCATTGCTGTCACTGGTTCGATCATACTAAAGGTTGTTTTGTGTACTGAATATACCATGAAATAATTATGAAAATACTACATCTCATGGCAATTCAGTTTGGAAAAATCCTATTGATTTTACTATCTTTCAGTCGAGTTGCCTGTTTTTTCAGCAACTACTGCTTGTTGTACCACAGCTGCTTTTGGTTTGGCTTTGACTGGGTGGACCATAAAGTTAACACCAAGAGCAAATAATGTAATACCCAAAATTTTACGGATTAAACGTTCCGGCATACGTGAGCTAATTAATGTGCCAATAATAATTGCCGGAATAGAACCTACCAACAACCACATAAGGAGCATAAAGTCGACGTTACCGGCACTCATATGTCCAAGACCGGCAACTAAGGTTAGTAATACTGCATGTACGACATCTGACCCAATAATTCGAATCATTGGTAAGTTCGGAAACATAATTACGAGTGCCATAATTCCAAAGGCACCAGCACCAACAGATGATAACGTTACGAATACACCTAGAATAATGCCCATAATCACAATATAGGTGCGTTTATTTTGAACAGCTAATTGCTCATTTTCAGTTTGGGTATTCTCTTTATTTCGGAATTTATTAAAGAACTTTTCAATACGAGTACGGAAAATAATAGAAACACCAGTCAAGGTCAGCATAAAGCCTAATACCATTGTTAAAACAGCTTTATAGTGTGTTGACTGACTTAAATAATGTTCCAATACCCAAGCAGTACCGAAAGACGCAGGAATACTACCCACTGCTAGCCATAAAACAATAGGCCACACGATATTGAGTTTTTTTGCGTGAACCATTGATCCACAAAACTTTGAAATTGCGGCATAAAGTAAATCGGTACCAATTGCGATATGCGGTTCAATTCTAAAAAGACCAATTAAAATTGGTGTCATTAATGACCCACCACCAACTCCTGTAATCCCTACACAGAAACCAACTAACATACCCGCTAAGATAAATTCAAAAGCACCAGACATCTTTATCGCCACTTATCACGAAACGCAGATATCTTATTCCTTTTAGAGATAAACAGTTGTCATGAATAATGATTTACTTATGCAAAAAAACGCTAAGCAATCAAAAATATGCCTATTTTGATGAAATTTTATTCAAATTCATGACTTAGATGATGATTTCAAAGCTCTTAAGGGGTTAAGCCAAAGTATGAGTAAAAAGGTAAGGGGTGTTGCAAAGATCCACCAGCTGACAAAACCAATTGAAAAACCATATTTTTTGATGAGAATAAACCCGCTCAACGCAAATAGTAAAAAGGCCAATATCCTTAACAATGGATAATATTTTTGAGCTAAAGATTTGAAATGATCAGTTGATTTCGATGAGCGATACTTTTCAGCCGATATGAATAGTAAATACATGCCTAGTAAAGTCAGGATAAACACAAAGAACATCATGAATTCACCTCAATATTTAACTTATTCAGCTTTTTTTGAATTTTTTCTACGGCTTTATGTTGAATCGGTTTAATTTTAAAAAATATGAAAAGGGCTAAGGCTGCAAATAACCAGAAAAAAATATCTATGCGTGCAAAATCCCAATAAGCGTTAAAGTTTTGGACATAATGATTTTTTAGCAAATAACTTATATTTAAGAGAGGGAGTGCTATACAAAGCAAAATGAAGATGCCAAGTTGAGTTCGCCACAAATATTGTTTTCTAGTGATGAGCGCAATAATCAAGCTTATTAGCCATACCAAGAAGAAGCTATAAATTTCATAATTGATAGTAGTTGTCGTGACTGTAAACAATCGATTTGCATATAAATAAGCAAGTGTTGCACAAGGCAAACCTATAAATGTAGCAACATTTAAACGATCAACTAAATAATGCCCAAAATGAAACTTACTATTTTTCTTTTGAAGTTGGCGTTTTAGGCTCCAAAGTAACAAGCCAGATGCAATCATTACACATCCTAAAATACCAGAGAAAAACAACCCTAAGCGAAGTAAAGGCTGAGCAAAAGTTGCCATATGTAAGCCATATACTCCAGCATAAAGTGTAGCAATAGGACTATGATTACGTGTATCACCCAAGACTTTGCCAGTTGATGCGTCTAGTGTGATTTGTGCTTGATTACGGGTAATAGAACGGTCTTCTTGCTGAATAAATGTAATTTGAGCCTGATTCGTATTTGGGTTTTTAACACTCATAGTTGCTAAAGTTTGATTTCCCCAACGTTGCTGAACTTGACTCAATAAATTCTCAATAGCTAAGTTTTGAGCAGGTTGAATCGATTGGTTCTCAGAGACCGTCTTTGTGCGAATTTCGGTAAAATATTGATATGGATTATCTGGATAGAGTTTTTGCATTCCCCAAGGAAGATATAAATAGAAGAAAATAGCCAAGCCTGTAAAAGTAATAGTCAAAAAGAAGGGCAGTGCAATAACAGATGAAACATTATGAAAATCTAACCATGAACGCTGAGACTTAAAGGTCCGTAAAGTAAAAAAGTCGCTAAAGATTTTTTTATGGGTAATAATGCCTGAGATTAAGGCAATTAACATAATAAAAGCTGCTAAAGATACAACGAGCCGTCCAATTAATATCGGAATACCAAAAAGTTGATAGTGGAAACGATAGAAGAAGTCACCACCTTCAGTTGCTGAAAGTTTTAGTTCTTGACCAGTATTTGCATCAAGTGTTGCATTTCCATAACCACCGTCTGGTTTTTCCCAATACATGGTGTTAGCAGGACTTTCTGCGGTAGCAACAGTTAAATACCAAGATTTGGCATCGGGAGCGTTTTTTTGTAAGTACTGATATGCTGTTTTAATTGCCACATCTTGTTTTATTTCGTACTGTGCAAGTGCTGGTTGCATCCACAAATTAATTTCATGGCGGTAATACGACAAACTCCCCATTAAAAAAATAGTAAATACGAGCCATCCAAAAATTAATCCAGTCCATGAATGCAGCCATGCCATAGATTGGCGTATACCTTTATGCATAACTCACCATCCGTGTCACAATAAAGAAAAGGGTAAATAGCACGATTGATAGCCCAGTCACTTTCCATAACGATTGAATGCAAAAACCTACCATCACAAAAAATACATAAAACAAAATAGAGATAAATGCTGCCAAATAAATGGCTTCAGGTTTATCTAGAGTCAAATGAAAGATACCAGTAAGCCCAAGACTTAAATAAGCCATACAGGCATAACCCATACCGAAAACGACTAAAAATCGATAGAAAACTTTTATACGATATGACATAGGGAGATTTAATGTTTTGGACATCTTTACTGGCACATAAAAAATAAAAGAAAGCCAACACCTAAAGTGGAGTTGGCTACGCGTTTAATATTTAAACTTTACAGCAACCGTATAGTTGGCTGAGGGTCCATAAAAGCCTTGACCATTAGGGAAACTATACAAATATTTCTTATCGAAAATATTATTTCCATTGGCTTGGAGCGTAATGTGGTCATTCACTTCATAGCTCGCCATTAAATTTACTAAGGCATAAGCATCTTGCTTGATGGTGCTGTTTGCTGTCGAGTCGTATAGCTTCACGGCATCTTGCCATTGTAGCCCTGCGCCAACTTTCAGCTTAGGTAAAACTGATGGTGTATAGGTAGTCAGCAAATTAAGGGTTTGGTTTGGATTATACGTTCTCGCTTCGCCACCATTTTTTATATCTTTAATACTAAATTGAGCATAGCCAAAAGCAAGATTGACGTTATCAGTGATTTGACCAGATAACCCGACTTCGACACCTTGTGATTCTAAATCACTGGTTGGCACTTTTCGATTAAGTGGATTTCCGTCCGAGTTACGTAGTGGGTAATTGTTTTGTTCGGTTTTGAATACTGAAAGCGTCCCAGTTAAACGGTCATCTAGCCATGAGCTTTTTACACCCATTTCATAGCTTTTACCTTCAATTGGTTTTAAAGCTTGATTGGTATCTTGATCAATACCAGTTTGTGGACGGAAAATTGAGGTATAGCTCATATAACCTGTATATTCAGGTGTAAAGTTATAAGTTAAGCCCGCATACGGTGAAACTTTACTTTCACTATATTCCATAGGCGAACCATAGCTTTCGCCTTTACTCTCGGCTTTCACATAGTTTGCGCCAAGCAACAGTTTTAAATCTTCGTTGAGATGTAAGCGGGTAGCAGCATAAATTGAATCTATATTTTGCGTATAGTTCGCTGCTTCAGAGAAATCTGACCACGTTATAGATTGAGGTGTCCAACTTGCCCAGTTTGTGGTGGTCGAATTGATAACATTACTATCGTTAATTGTTCCCGTAGATTGTTTATCATGTTGACGACTACGTACATAGTTATAACCTAACGTTGCTTCATGCTCTTGGTTAAAGAGTTTATAAGTTCCCTCAAGATTAAAATCTACAGCATGTTGTTCTTGATGCTCTTGGCCACCCCATGGTGTCAAAGACACTCCTGAACCATCAGCTTTTGGGTAACCATAATAGTAAAGGAGGCGACTGTTATGCTTACTATCAAGATAGTTATAAGTCAGCTTAGCTGCCCATTGATCATTAATTTTCTGTTTTAATTCAACAAAAGCATTCTGTGTTTCATTATCCCAATGTGCCCAGTCAGGGTTTGGGTTATAGGAGCGATCATAAGAAATTTGTTTGCCGTTGGCATCAAGCAAGGGTAGAGCACCCCAGTTGTTTGCATTCGGTTTATTTTTTTCTTGGCTATAACCTAGGGTAAGTAATGTTGTATCTGTTAAATCAGCTTCAACAATACCAGCGAAACCATTTTTTTCTGAAGAATATCGGTCAAGGTATGAGTCACCAGTTTGCTCATAGCCCATAATGCGACCACGGACTTTTCCACTTGGTAGAATTGAGCCAGATACGTCAGCCTCATAACGCTGAGTATCCCAAGACCCGTAACTTATACCGCCGCTTGCTTGAAATTCTTGGGTTGGGCGTTTTCGAATATTATTGATGGTTGCACTTGGGTCACCAAATGCATTCGTTAAAGAGTCAGCACCTTTAACGACTTCTACACGATCATAAAAATAAGTATCAGGATTAGTATTGTTATAGTTATAACCTGAGAGGGGAAAACCTACGCCGTCAGTTAAAATATTTGAAATTTCAAAACCACGAGCCATATAAGTAGTTCGCTCGGTTTCCTGATTGGTTACTGTGACCCCAGGTGTATTGTTTAGAACATCTCGGGTGCTAGTAAGCCCAAAATCTTCAATTTGTTGACGAGTAACGACATTAATAGTTTGAGGCGTTTCTTTAGCCTCAATGTTAAGCTTAGTTGCACTGCTAGAGTTCTTAACATTATAGGCTTTGGTTTGTTCAGAAGACTGCTCTGTACTTGTAGCTTTAACTTGAATCGTCTGCAAAGCTTGTATATCTGCATCTTGAGCATAAGTGAGATTTGCATAACAAATCGCGCAGGCGATTACAGAAAGTTTAAATGGTCGAGGTGGGATGGTCATAATAGTAAAGATAATGTAAATAATTCTCATTTATTTTATTGTTTGTAAATGTAAGCTACAATTCAAATCGCATTGTTAATTTTGATTAAAAGATAGTGCATGAGTGTAATTTTAGATTGTGGTGTGCTTCTGCTGGCTTTAGCCATATATATTTACCAAGTTCAAGATTAATAAGCCTCTATGCTAGAATGCATTATTTCAAATTTTTGGGTAAATCGCCTTGGCAAATCGAAAACTTAAAATAGGCATTGTAGTTGGGGAAGTTTCTGGAGATACACTGGGTGTGAAACTTATGCGTAGTTTCCGTGAACAAGGAATCGATGCTGAGTTTGAAGGAATCGGTGGACCCCAAATGATTGCTGAGGGTTTTAACAGTTATTATCCAATGGAAACTTTATCTGTAATGGGGATTGTTGAGGTATTAAAAGATTTAAAAAAACTATTTGCCGTGCGAGATGGTTTAATTAACCAATGGACTCAGCAACCGGTTGATATTTTTATTGGTATTGATGCACCCGATTTTAACCTCAGACTTTCTAAAAGTATTAAAGAAAAGAGTCTTCCAATAAAAACAGTTCAATACGTGAGTCCATCTGTTTGGGCGTGGCGCCAAGGGCGTGTACATGGCATTAAACAGAGTATAGATTTAGTACTTTGTTTATTTCCGTTTGAAAAAGTCTTTTATGAGCGCTATGAAGTTCCAGCGGCCTTTGTAGGTCATCCGCTAGCAAAACAATTACCACTCGAAAATCCAATTCAAATTGCTAAACAGCAATTGGGTCTTAATGAAAATCAGAAGTATATTGCTTTATTACCAGGTAGCCGAAAAGGTGAAGTAGAGCGACTTCTTCCTATGTTACTGGGTGCTGCTAATATTTTGCATACCAAATATCCAGATATCCAATTCTTGATTCCGGCCATTAATGATGCCCGTAAGCAACAGATTGAGCAGGGTGTTCAACAACTAGCACCTCATTTAAAGGCTTGCATTAATATTTTAGAAAATACAGATAGCGAATCGAAAATTGGCCGTATGGTCATGAATGCAAGTGATATTATTGCTTTAGCTTCTGGGACTGCGACATTAGAAGCAATGTTAATGCATAGACCGATGGTCACTTTCTATAAATTGCATTGGCTGACCTATATAATTGCTAAGCTTTTGGTCAAAATTCCTTATTATTCTTTACCGAATATTATTGCGGGTAAAAAAGTTATTGAAGAGCTGATTCAGGCAGATGCTACGCCAGAAAATTTAGCAGCTGAAATAGAAAAACTAATGAATGTTGAAACGGCGCAAATTCAAGTAATGCAACATTTAACCATGCATAAACAACTTATTTCTGGAAATACGGAAGATCCTGTTCAGGCTATTTTGAAATGTCTGAATAGCTAACCTTTAGGATTTTGATTGGCTAATTGCTTTTAATCCTGCTAATGAAAATTTTTTGAAATGTTCAATTAAATCATGCAATGGCATCTGAGCAATATTTTTAAGAGGCTCAGGTGCTTGAGTATTTGGTCCAGCAATAATGAGCATCATACAAGGTGTCATCACGCTTAAAATACATGGTAAAACCGCTGGATCATTTTCCTCTAAACCTGCAACTTGACTAATTAACTTACGAATAAGAAAAAATTTTCTCATACCTGTAAGTTCAATAAAACTTAATAAATGCTCAGAAGGTGAAAACAGTTCACGAATAAAAACTTTGCCATGCCAGACATCTTTTTCTGTCAATTTATGCAGTAAAGTTTCAAGTAGTAAACTCAATTTTTCTTCAGGAGAGTAAGTGCTTTCGACAAGTTCTAATAAATATTTTTCATCTAGATAGTGGGCATGTGCTTCCACCAAAACTGCTTGATATAAACCATCTCGACCATCAAAGTGATAGTTAATTGCAGCTAAATCGACATTAGCAGCGTTAGCAATTGTTTTGTTCGCTGTTTTTGCAAAACCATACTGGGCAATTAATGGTCCTGCTGCCTCAATAATTTTAGTCTTTGTTAAGTCACCATCACTTCGTCTAGATCTGGACATGTTTAAACCTAATTTTCATTCACCATAAAAGTATATCTTTTATTCAAAGATTGGAGTAATTTAAATTTAAATTGAATTTAAACTAAGAAAATTTGAATTTAATAAAGGATAATAAGATGAATAAAAAAGTGATTGCCATAGTCCTAGTTATTATAGCTCTGGTTGTCATCGGTTTTTGGGTGTGGGGATATAAGACAAAAAATCAAGAAGATAGTAATTTGACTCTATATGGAAACGTGGATATCCGCCAAGTTTCACTTGCATTTGAACAGCCGGGCCGTATTGAAAAACTCTTAGTTCAAGAGGGTGATAAAGTTAAAGCCGGTCAAGTATTAGCAACTCTGAATACTAATGCATTACAAATTCAGGCAAAGCAAGCCCAAGCACAACTCAAAGCTCAACAAGAAGCTATCGTTAAACAACAAGTCGGAGCTCGGCCAGAAGAAATTAGTCAAGCAAGAGCACAACTCGCTTCTGCTCAAGCTGATTTAGATAAAGCCAGTAAAAACTTGCAAAGGTTACAAATATTGGTGATTAGTACGGATGGTCGGGCAATTAGCCAACAAGAACTCGACTATGCCAAAAGTAATCAACATAGTGCTGAAGCAGCGGTCCGTGAAAGACAAGCTAATTTAGAATTGGTCATTAAAGGCGCTAGACAAGAGGATCGAGAAGCAACCAAAGCACAATATGACGCAACCAAAGCGAATTTAGATCTAATCAACTATAACCTTACTCAAGCTGTACTAAAGTCTCCTGTAAATGCAGTGGTGAGAGCGCGACTACAAGAAGTTGGAGATATGACCACTGCGCAAAAGGCAGTTTATACATTGGCCTTGACCGATCCAAAATGGGTTCGTTTATATGCAAATGAAAAAGATTTGAGTTCCATTCATATGGGTGGTACGGCACAGGTCATTCGAGATGCTGATCCGAATCAACCTATCAATGGAAAAATTGGCTATATATCTTCTGTGGCTGAGTTCACGCCTAAAACTGTACAGACTGATGAGATAAGAACAACTCTAGTTTATGAAGTTCGAGTTTACGTAAATGACCCGAATGATCAATTGAAAATGGGTCAACCAGTGACTGTAAAAGTACCACTTGTTTCAGGTGAGAAAGCTCATGACTGATAATAATGTAGTGGTTCAAGCCCATCATTTATCGATGATTTTTAAAGGTGAAAATAAAAAGTTAGCAGATACTAAGGCAATTGATGATTTGGATATGCAAATCAATAAAGGAGAACTTACTGCTTTAGTTGGCCCAGATGGCGCAGGAAAAACAACTTTATTAAGATTAGTTGCTGGACTATATAAAGCTACTTCAGGTTCTCTGAATGTGCTTGGGTTTGATATCGATAAAAATCCTCAAGCTGTGCAAGACCGTATTAGTTATATGCCACAACGTTTCGGTCTGTATGAAGACTTAAGTGTACAAGAAAATTTAAATTTATATGCCGATTTACATGGCGTTCCCAAAGATGTACGCAGTCAAAGATTTAAACGGTTATTAGAAATAACGGATCTTACTCAATTCATTCAACGCCCAGCGGGGAAACTTTCTGGTGGAATGAAACAAAAGCTAGGACTGGCATGTACGTTAGTTCGTTCCCCAGAATTACTATTGCTTGATGAGCCTAGTGTTGGAGTAGATCCTTTATCAAGAAGAGATTTATGGACTATTATTGAACAGCTTGTTCAAGAAGAAAATTTAAGCGTTATTATAAGTACTGCTTATATGGATGAAGCAGAAAAGTGTGACTATGTATATATCATGTATGAGGGCAAAATTTTAAAGCAAGGCTCACCTGAGCAATTAAAAGAAATAGCACATGGACAAACATGGAAAGTAAAACTTTCAGAGCAAATTAAGGCACGGACTTTACAAGCCCAATTGCTTGGAAATTCTGTTGACATTATTGATGCTGTTCCAAAGGGTGAACAGGTAAACTTTATCAGTCGCCAAAAAGAATTATCAACAGATATTTTACTTCAGGGGCTAGTCGCTCATAGGCGATCAGCTGAACTTGAAGATACGTTTATGATGTTGTTGCAGCAGACTCAAAAGCAACGAAAACTAGTATCTGTTCCTGAGCAGAATTTTCAATTAGAACAAAACAATAATTTGAAATCACAACAACCCGTCATTGTTGTTAAAGATCTAGTCAGAAACTTTGGCGATTTTACTGCCGTTGCCAATACATCATTTGATGTAAAGCGAGGCGAAATATTTGGATTACTTGGCCCAAATGGTGCGGGTAAAACCACAACATTTCGGATGTTATGTGGATTGTTACCAGCAAGTAGTGGCTATCTAGAAGTTGCTGGTAAAAACTTACGCACAGCTCGTGCTGAGGCACGGGGCAAAGTGGGGTATGTCTCTCAGAAATTTGCACTGTATAGCAATTTAACTGTTTTAGAAAATTTGAAGTTTTTTGGTGGGGCCTATGGTCTAACAGGCAAAAAACTAAATCAACAAATTGATAATGCATTAGAGCAATACGATTTAAAACCTCATATTAAAAGTGGTGATTTACCCGGTGGTTATAAACAACGACTATCTATGGCTGCAGCACTGTTGCATGAACCAGAAATTTTATTTTTAGATGAACCTACGAGCGGGATAGATCCTCTTACACGGCGTTCATTTTGGTACAGCATTGGCGAGCTAGCAAATCAGGGAATTACCATCATTATTACGACTCATTTTATGGAGGAGGCGGAATATTGTGACCGCATCGCCATACAAGATGCTGGAAAATTATTGGCCTTAGGCTCACCCCAACAAGTACGCGATTTAGCCAGTCGAGATAAGTATATTGGTGATATGAATGAGGCTTTTATAGCAATTGTAGAGCAAGCCCGTGCTTTAAGGCATGCTGTTTAGGAGGTCTACAATGAGCTTTGGATTTTGGAATCGATTGACAGCGTTAGTAAGGAAAGAAACTAAGCAGCTCATTCGTGACAAAAGCAGCCTCGGGATTGGTCTGGTTTTGCCTGTTATTTTAATTTTATTGTTTGGTTATGGACTTTCCTTTGACTTAAATCAGGCACGAGTTGGTGTCGTAGTTGATCAGTCCTCACCACAGATTAATCAGATTTTAGCGGGTTTAAAGGGTTCGCGATATTTAGCAAGTCAAGAGTTTCCTAGTTTACCTAAAGCAGAACAGGCCATTCGAGATGGAGAAATTGATGCCATTTTGCACTTTCCTTCAGATTTTACGAGTCAGACACAACAAGGTAATGCAAAGGCTCAACTACTATTAAATGGTACATCCACCACCATAGCAACAGCTTTGGAAGGCTATATTACAGGGGCTTTGACTACCGCGCCGTCTATACAAGTTGACCGTGGGCAAATATTAGCAACGTCAAGCGCCGTTAATATTGAACAACGAATATGGTTTAACGAATCTGCTAATAGTACTTGGTTTTTAGTCCCTGGCTTAATGGTATTAATTTTAACTTTAATCGGTGCATTTTTAACTGGTTTACTTATTGCTCGTGAAAGGGAGCGGGGAACACTAGAGGCCTTATTTGTCACACCTGTAAGACCATTTGAAATTGTATTAGCAAAGCTCATTCCTTATGTTGTTGTCGGCATGATTGATATCGTAATCTGTATTATTGCTGCCTATTTTATTTTTGAAGTACCCATGCGCGGTTCATTATTCTCAGTTTTATCGGCTTCATTTCTCTATTTAGTTGTTTCTTTATTACTTGGTTTAACCATATCGGGTTTTGCTCAAAGTCAGTTTCAGGCAAGTCAAATTGCTTTATTGGCAAGTTTTATGCCCGCACAGATGCTTTCAGGATTTGTTTTCGATACACGTAACTTACCTTTAGTGGTGCAAATTATTAGCCAGTTACTGCCAGCTACACATTTTATGATTTTAATTAAAACCTTATTTATGGGAGGTGATGACTGGAAGTTATGGCTTAAAGAATGCGGTTTTTTACTGGGATATATTATTGTTTTGATATGTGCCGTGAACTTTTCACTAAAAAAACGGTTGAGATAAAGTTATGTGGCAAAAATTAATCACGTGGCTGAAGCATTTAAGTTTTTTAGTCAAAAAAGAATTCTTAACTATTTTTAGTGACCCTGCAAATAGAGTCATTCTATTTGTACCAGCACTGATGCAAGCACTTTTGTTTGGTTACGCTGCAACTTATGATGTTAACCGTGTGGATTATGCAATTCTAGATCAGAGCAATGGCCAAGTCTCACATGAACTCATCTCAAAATTAGATGGCTCTGGTATTTTTAAGCGTGTTGCAACACTTCATTATACCGAACAAATCAAACAGGTGATTGATAGCCGTCAGGTATTGCTTGTAATCACGATTCCGTCAGACTTCGAGAGTAAATTAAATAATAACCAAAACTCTCCTATACAGGTGATTGTTGACGGCAGGAATTCATCAACCGCAGTCGTAGCAGGTTCATATCTAAACAAAATAGTTGGACAGTTTAATCAGCAAAAATTTAATTCAGCTTTACCTATTAGCCTTGAAACAAGAACATGGTATAACCCAAATCAAGAGTCTCGATGGAGCTTAATGCCTTCATTAATTGCGGCATTAAGTATGATGCAGACACTACTTTTATCTGCTTTGTCAGTCGCACGTGAACGTGAGCAGGGAACATTTGATCAGTTATTAGTAACACCGTATACGCCATTACAAATTATGATTGGTAAAGCTTTGCCGCCAATTTTTGTAGGACTGATGCAGTCAACTATTATTTTATTGATTATTTTGTTCTGGTTTAAAATTCCCATGAATGGCTCTATTGGGCTGCTTTATTTTGGGTTATTGAGTTTTAACGTGGCTATAGTTGGAGTGGGCTTATCAATTTCTGCATTATCATTAAATATGCAACAAGCCATGCTATTTACGTTTCTACTAATTATGCCTTTGATGTTGCTTTCAGGCTTACTGACACCTGTAGAAAATATGCCAAAAGCACTTGAAATAGCAACTTACGCAAATCCTTTAAGGTTTGGAATTAATTTGGTACAACGGGTGTATTTGGAAGGAGCAAACTTTACACAAGTTCAATTTAATTTTATTCCAATGATTATACTTGGACTGATCACTTTACCTTTAGCAGCTTGGCTATTTAGGAATAGATTATCTTAATCGTATTAATGAAAAGCCCCATTTTAGGGGCTTTTTAAATTTACTTATGCACGTACGATCAGTTCGTAACCCGTATATTTACGAATGTTGATAACACCAATATCAAAAATTAAATATTGGCCTTTGATACCTTGTAATAAACCACGAATTTTTGGTGTTTTATCTAAGTTTAGAGACTTAATTTTTTCAGGATATTGTTCAACAGGATAAACAAACTCACGCGGTAACTCATTTTCTAGTAATTCAACTGTCTCGTTAAATTCAAGATTTTGGCTAAACTCTTCACGTATAGTTTGAATTTTAGGTGCAAACTCTTCAATTAATTGATCACGTTGTTCAACCATATTTAGAGGTTCAGCTTCACCCTTAAGAAGTTTACGCCAGTCAGTTTTATCAGCAATTAGGGAACTAAACATGGTTTCAAGTTGACCAGATAAACGACGTGATCCAACTTTTAAAATAGGTAAAGCCTGAGTTGCTCCCTGATCTAGCCAGCGACCTGGCATATGGCTAACACGGGTAATTCCTACTTTTAAAGCACTTGAATTTGCCAAATACACAATATGTGGTTGGAAGCATACACTGTGGGCAAAGTCATCTTCACGACATGTACCTAAATGATAGTGACATGTTTCAGGTTTCATAATGCAAAGATCACACTCAGCTTTCGTTTTAAAACATTTAAAACAGTGACCTTGAGAATAGGACTTCGGTGTTTTGGCGCCACAAGATGTGCAATAAATATTACCTGTCCATTCGATTTCTAGTTCTTGTCCTAAATTAAAAGGAAGATCAATTTCTGAACGGTCTAATACAAATTTGTATTCAACATTTGCCTTGGTTGTCTGTTGATCAGTTACACTAGCATCTTTTAGGCCTGCATGCATTTTATGGCAAATGCCTTGTAGTTCCATAAAGTTTAAACTCACATCTTTCAATTAAGGGTTGCAGTTATGGCTGAACAAAATGTCATCACTTCTATGCTAGACGATTTATCAAACGAACAGCCCATTCATACTGCACTTTGTATTGGCCAGAAAATTGACCAGAATAACGCAATTCAATGGCACTATTTTACCGTAACTGAGCTTTTAAGTCTGCCTTTTACTCAGCGTTATGATTTAGGTTTTGTATTGTTTGATACAGATGAAATGCAAAGCGTTAGCGATGTACATAAATCACAATTATTAGTGAAGTTAAGAGATTTATTAGCAAAACGAATTGTTGTGGTAAGCAAACGCAGTGATGAACAGCTATTACGTTCTTTGGGGTTCACGCAACTCATCGATAAAACTTCACATGATAGTGATTTCGCTTTATGGCAATTTAATATCTTGACCTATAAACATGTTCCAGACTGGTTTAATTCAAAATTTTGGGCAAACCCGGAAAATTGGAATAAATTCCGCTGGTAAAAGGCTATTTAATCTCTTTCAAAATTTAACAATTTCGCTTTTGCTGTCTTAACAAAAAAACGCGTATGCTCCTGTATAAACCATACATAAGAGTTACTCATGACAAATTTAAGCAACATTGTAGAAGTTTTGGCTCAGCAAGCTTTAGGCGGGAACCAGCAAGCATCAAACCAAGGTGGTTTAGGTGGAATTTTAGGTTCTGTATTGGGACAAATGGGTGGTAATACTTCTTCTGGTACTCAAGGTGGTCTAGGTGGAGTATTAGGTTCGGTATTAGGCCAAGTGACTGGAAATAACAATACACCTCAAGCTGGTGGCGGTGTACAAAGTTTATTAATTGCTGTAGTACCTTTAATCTTAGGCTGGGTTCAACAACAAGGTGGTTTACAGGCTGCTTTAGAAAAGTTAAAAGGTGCAGGTTTAGGTAGTCAAGTTCAAAGTTGGGTTGATCCAAATCAAAGTAATAGTGAAGTTCCAACTCAGCAACTGCAAAGCTTATTTAACCCTGCAGATGTTGAACAAGTTGCCCAACAGACTCAAGCGCCAAAAGAGCAAGTTTACGGGGCGATCGCGTCTGTGTTACCTCAGGTTATTGATTCTTTAACATCACAGGGTGAAAGTACAGATCATCAAGAAGCGAATCAAGACATTCAAAACGTGATGAATCTTGTGAGCAGTTTCTTAAAATAAGATTGAGATTAAAAAAAGCCGATATAAAAATTATCGGCTTTTTTGTTGGTACAATAAAATAAAAGGGCATAAGCCCTTTTATTTTATGCAAGATGGTTAATAACTTAGAAGTTATATTCCATACCAGCACCTACAACAGTACGTTTATCGTCTTGAGCAAGCCAGTCACGTTTTTGTTGAGCAACAATACCGTAGAAACGTGCTTGTTTATTGATTTTGTAGTCTAAGCCTACGCCGTATTGATCAATTTTACGATCTTGCTGACCATCTACAGAAGCTTTAGAGGATTGGTATTGTCCTTTTACAACAAAAGGTGTTTCACCAATTTTGTAAGTTATAGCACCAACCCATGCATCTTCTTGTAAGCCTTTATATTTAGTCAACTCATCAGTTGGTTCAGCATGTTGCCATAAACCACCCAACACAAGACCAGTTGCACCAAGCTTGCTAAAATCGTAAGAGCCAGTTACACGGTAAGCATCAGAGAAAATATTGCTAAGGCCATAGGCATTGTATTTACCTTGTACGCTGTAGTTAGCAGCAGCAGCCAATGCTAAACCAATGTCTTTATTTTCGTAGCCGAGAGAGCCTGAAACTGAGTCACCAAAACCATTACGTTTGTCATCGTTACCAGATGCGCCTGGAGTTGGATCAGCAGGCGTTTCACCTTGTTGGAACATTACGTTGAATGTTACACCAGCAAGAAGTTTAGGATCAGATTCAAAACCAATAACGTTATTTAGACGTTCTTCACCATACATTGTGTTGGTAATATCTAAAATAGTGTGGTCGTTATAGATGTCTTGGTAGTTACCAGCGGCATTTTTGAAGTAAGAGTCAAATTTACCAACTTTCAATGTACCAACATTATTTGATTTGATACCGATATAACGGTTACGTTGACCAAGATCTGTACCATCACCATCAGCATTAATTTGCCATTCGGCTAAATAAACTGCTGACAAGTTATCAGTCAATTTCTCTTCGCCTTTTACCCCAATACGAGACGCGTTAGAGTTAACTTCGGTAACGTCACTTTTACCATCGAAATTTTTGTTGTCAACTTGGTCAATGGTAACATTGAGTTTACCGTACAAAGTTGGCGCTGCTTGCACCGCGTTTACGCTTAGAGTTGCAACTGCGGCAGCGAGAAGCAATTTCTTCATTGAGATTTCTCCAAAAGGTATTTTTAAATGGCGTATGCCTAGCTAACTTTTATTTTGTAGTTGGCTTATGTACAAAAAGTTACAGAAGCTCACCAACTTGCTAAGAAGTATCTGTAAACTTTGTGACAGTGGAGTGAAGAAGAAATGACAGTTTTATGACAAATAAGAATTAGAAATACTTTATTTTATTTTGATTTTATTACACTTTTTAAATAAAAAAAGCGGAGCCTAAGCTCCGCTTTTAACTCTTTAAATCAAAGAGCTGCTTTAATTTTTTCGGCTAAGGCCTTGATTTTATCTTGATCTCCTAATTGCGCAGCATGTTTACCAAGCTGGTGAACATTTGTTGGAATTAGGTGAAAGTGAACGTGAGGCACAGTTTGTCCAGCAGCGGCCCCAGATAATTGCATGAGAACAATACCATCTAGGTTTAGTGCTGTTTCCATTGCTTTCGCAATCTTTTGCACAATCTGGATGGTGTAAGCTGCTGCCTCAGGGGGTAAATCAAGTAAAGTTACTGCAGGAGTTTTTGGAATAACTAATGCATGACCATCGGCTTGGGGCATAATATCCATAAAAGCTAGAACTTGATCATCTTCATAGAGTTTTATCGCTGGAAGTTCACCACGTAAAATTTTTGCGAAGATATTTTGATCATCATATGCCATGAATTATTCCTTTAAGTACTATTTACACTTCAATTCTTTTTGACGTTCTTTAATTGCGTCTAGACGTTGCTGCTCTTTATCAGAGAATTTTGGCTTAGTCGTATGACAGTTTTCATTACCATATTTTTCTTTAGCATCTTGGTCTTTAAAGCAAAAGCCTTTTGATGCATAAATCAAATTGTAATCATCTTGCAATTTTTGACATTCTTGCTCAGGTGTTGCAGCTTGAGCACTGAAGCCGGCAAGAGATACCATTCCAGTGAATACTGCAACCAATAATTTATTCATGAGCTTTTCCTCAGTTAAGGTATGAACCTGTACTCAATATAAGGTTTATTCCCAATATTTCAATGACTATTAATTACTCAAGTGTTATTAAAAATCATGTTTTATCTTATAATACAAAAAAGCTTTACATATCAATATCTTTTTTAAAATTTAAATTAAATCAATTGGTTATATTTTATTTTAGATTAAATAATAAAAATATATACATAATAAATATTTAAAACGATTATTAAAATTTCATAGTGATGAATTAAATACGCTATATGAGTAACATCGGTTCTTGTTTATGTAATCAAGAAAATTTCTATATTTCTTAATTGAAAACTATTTATTACTGTCATTGCAGTTTATGGCGAAAACAAACGGGTACGGGAGCGAATGCGGGACTTTGGTCGAAGAAAGCTTTTTGTATAAAGTCAAAACATGAATGGGGAGGTTAGCGAACGCTCATGAAAGTTTTGTCCATTTACCTGTTCTTGAAGAGTTCTTAAAATACTTTGAATAACAGCCTTTAGTTTTTATATCTTTAATACTTATTAAGTGTTCTTTACATAAATGCTGTGTGTTCACTGTTGAATATATCTGTCATTTAATTAAGCATGAAGTGATATAACTTAAAAAGGATGAATCACATGATAGATGAAGAAAAGCCTTTAAATTTTGAAGATGATGACGAGCCTCTTGATTTTGAAGATGAAGAATTCACAGATGATAAAAAAGAGGATGAAATGTATAACTCGATCACTAAGGATGGATCTAGTGTTGATCCTGCTGATGATGGCACACGACATATTCGTCCAGAAGATGGTGATCCGATAGAACTTGATGAATAAGTGCATCAGTTTAAAAAAGATTAGTCTTTTTAATCTTTAAGTATAAGGGTAATATCCGAGCGCTGTCACAAACAGCAAAAAAGTCCTGAATGATCAGCGCAAAAAATCACAAGGGTAAAGCCTGCTTACAAAGCGGGCTTTTTTATTTTTATAAAATTTTAGAGGACTAAACTTGATCTATGGGTGCTGTAAAAGCTTATTATTTTAAAAAATATTTAGATATCTTTGATGAATGACTAATCAATGCTCCTATTGTTTGTAATGAACATTTAAAAGAAGCACAAACGTAAATAATAAAAATAAAAAAAGTAGAAAGATCATGAGTTGAAACATATCGTTAAATTATTTAGGTATTTTACACAATTTAACATTTTATGCAAATTAGTTTACATTTCATTAAGTTTTGTTAAAGCTTTGATTGAGACTTAATCGTTTTGAAAATGTGACAATTGATAGATAATTTGTTAGATTGTTTGATTTTTATTATAACAGGTGAGCCAGATGAAGAAATTTTTATTTGTCCTTATTGCTGGATTTGGGCTAGAAGGTTGTGCGTCACTGACGGAAAAAGCTGATGAAAATTATATTACCAAGTCTCCCATTACGCCGGTTAATACTGCATTTAATGGGACAAAAGTACTTGAGCATGGAATTTTTACTGAGCAGGATATTGCTGATATGCCTGAGCATTCAAATATCAATTCACGTTACAAAATATCATTTTAAGTCACTACTTAAAAATAAAATTGAATAGTTAGGCTAAACAATCGAGTAAATTAGCTGAAATATAAAGTTTACTAAGATTGTATTTAATAATGACTATTCAATATAAACTATCAGCTTGGTAGTTTTTAAAAAGATAAAATGTTAAATTTTAATCATTGAAAAAATTGGTTTTATAAATGAAAAATATCATTATTTTAACTTCAATATTGTTATTAACTGGGTGTGCTATTAACTCTAAATCATTATCGCCAGTGAAAAGCGGTGATGATAAAACTATTGTAGAGGCTGAAAAATATAAGCAACAATATCAAAAAAAGATATTTAAAATTTGGGATGTCCCACCATCTTCTATAGGTATGAGCGCTAGCGTTAAAGTGTTTTTAAGTGATAGTGGTGAGATTGAGCAAATTATTTTTCTAGATAAAGAAGATCCAAAGTTCAAATCAAGTATTGAAAAGGCAATATGGCGTGCAAGTCCATTTGTTTTGCCTTCTAATCCTGAGGTAAGAAAACAGGTAAGAAAGTTCAACATCAAGTTTGTGGCAAAGTAAATTTTAAAAACACAAATTTGACTTTTTATTTATAGAAAACCACTAATTGGTGGTTTTCTATATTTGGGATGTAAAATTATAAACAAGATAACTATTAACCAATCTCACTTTAATTACTGTATCCTCATATTCTTTAAAAGATAAATTTATAACTTTATTTTATTAATTATTTAAAAACTAATCATTATTTTTTATCCACTTTTTCTTTTATGGTTAATTCATCAAAGAAGAGGAATGAGCCATGTTGAATCAACATGAGATAAATTTAAAACAGTATCAAAATAAATCTTTAAGTTATTTGAACAGCACAGCTCACTCTGAAGGGATTGAGTTTGATAAGTTTATTAAAGAGATTGAGAAATATTCAAATGCTGTCGTTTTAGATTTAGGTTGTGGTGGTGGCCATGTGGCTTATAACGTTGCTAATCATGCCGATTTAGTTTTTGCTTACGACTTATCTCATGAAATGCTTGATACTGTCTCAAAAGCTGCCAATGATCGAAAAATAAAAAATATTTTTGTACAACAAGGTATAGCCGAAGATATGCCGTTTACTGATGAACAGTTTGATGTAGTGATTAGCCGCTATTCTGCCCATCACTGGCAACATGTACCAACGGCGATGAAAGAAATAAATCGTGTTTTAAAACCTAATGGTACCGTTATTTTTGTTGATATTATCAGCTCAAGTTTTCCCATTTTAGATACGTTTTTACAGACTATAGAGGTTATTCGAGATCCAAGTCATGTAAGAAACTATAGTATTAAAGAATGGGTTTACTTTATAGAAGATGCTGGTTTTGAGTTAACTACCTTAGATAAACAGTCACTCATGCTAGATTTTGATAGCTGGGTGCAGCGTATGAAAACTCCTGAAGACCAAATAAAAACACTTAAGTATCTACAAGAGAATGCATCAGATGTGGTCAAAAAATATTTTAATATTCAAAAAGACGGGAGTTTTGAAAGCAAAGTAGGATACTTCGTATTTAAAAAAATATCTTTCTAGTCTGCTTTTAGGGTCAATGTTTAAAACATTACAAATCTTCAAAACTAATCAAAATCTTATTTATATTTTAAAACTAAGTATAAAAAAGCCCTTTATATAAGGGCTTTTTCCTTTTTAAAGCTCAAATTTTTGTTGAACGTTCACTTAGCCATGCTTCTAACTTTGGCCAAAACTCTTGAGAACTTGCTTGACTGGAAATTAGTCCCAAATGACCACCTGGAATAAGAGTAAATGTAACATCTTGGCTACTGGTTAAATGGCTTAATGGTTGAGCTGCATCCGCCGTAACCAATTGATCGCTACGACCTGCACCAACCAAGAGAGAACACTCGATATTTTTTAACTCAATTTTTTTATCTTTTAATAAAATAGAACCTTGCTTCAACGGATTTTGTAGCCAAACATTGAATAACATGTCCTGATTAATCCCTCCTGGATAATCAATCATATTATTTAAGAAACTACTTAAAGTGGCATGTTCTTGTACAAACTGAAGGTCATCAAGGTTTTTCAGTAATTGAACATGGCCATCGAGCCAACCTTTAGGGTCAAGAATTTTAAATCCTAGAGAATTTAAAATACCAGGTGTATGAATCAAACGCTTCGGTAAACCTGAGTAGATACGTTCCTGTAGCTTCTTATTGCGAGCAATAGTGTTATTTATAGTTCGGTAGAGTTTTCCAATATAACCAGAAGCATAACTATCAATTGGGCTACCTAATACTATAAGGTTTTTGACATAATTTGGTTGATTATGTGCTGTATATAAAGTAACGAATATACCTGCCATACTCCATCCGTGTAGAGAAATTTGGTCACTGCCTGAATGGGTGCGAACAAGTTCTATAGCTTTAGGAATAAAATCTTCTATAAATGATAAAAAGTTAAGATGTCTATCTTTAAAGCCCAAACGTCCCCAATCGACTAGATATACGTCAAAACCTGCATTTTGAAAATATTTTACAAGCGAACGATAAGGATATAAATCATAGATCGCCATATTAATTGCTAGCGGAGCAACAAATACTAATGGTTCTTTAAAACGCTTCTGGGTAGCCGCATAGTAACGAACACGGGTTTGATTGAATTCACCAATTACTTCAAACGGAGTGCTTTGTGACAATACTAATGTTTGAGGACGAAATAGTCGGGTAGAGAGGTGCTTGATTTGACTTTGTTCTGGGACAAGGGACTTTAAGCGTTTCATCTTGTTTTACCAACTATACTAAAGATTGATTGAAGTCTAAGCGAAAATTTTCAGGTTTACCTTGACCTTAAATACCTTAGACACTCAAAATGATTATAGTTTTTTAGTACATGACCAGTAAAGGCGCACATTTAATGAACCAGTCTGATGATTTAGAATACCAACTTGATACTTTAGCCATTCGTACCGGACATACTCGTAGTTTTGAAGGTGAGCATGGCGAACCAATTTTTTTGACTTCATCTTTTGTATATGAAAACGCTGCTGAAGCAGCTGCAAAATTTTCTGGTCAAGTTCAAGGAAATATCTATTCTCGTTTTACCAATCCGACTGTATCAATGTTTGAAAAACGCCTAGCAGCTTTAGACGGGGCTGAGCGAGCGGTTGCAACAAGTTCTGGAATGGGCGCAATTTTGTCAGTTGCAATGGCATATTTAAAAGCGGGTGATCATGTTATTTGCTCAAGAGCAGTATTTGGTTCAGTCGTTGCCTTGTTTGAAAAATATATTGCCAAGTTTGGTGTAGATATTACATTTGTTGATTTATGTGATTTGGATGCATGGAAAAATGCAGTACGTCCAGAAACTAAACTTTTATTTGTTGAGTCACCATCGAATCCATTAGCTGAGATTGCGGATATTCAAGCACTTGCAGATATTGCCCATGCGCATGGTGCCTTACTTGCAGTTGATAATAGTTTTTGTACGCCGGTTTTACAGCAACCATTAAAATTTGGGGCAGACCTTGTAATTTACTCGGCAACTAAATATTTAGATGGGCAAGGGCGCGCATTAGGCGGTGCTGTTGTCGGGAATCATCAGTTGTTAGAAGAAGTTTTTGGTGTCGTCCGTACACTTGGGCCATCAATGAGCCCGTTTAATGCATGGGTTTTCTTAAAAGGTCTAGAAACTTTACGCTTACGTATGAAAGCACACTGTGAGAGTGCTCAAATTCTTGCAGAATGGTTATCTACTCATGAAAAAATAGAAAAAGTTTACTACGCAGGCCTTTCAGCTCATGAAGGACATGAACTTGCTGCAAAACAGCAAAAAGGTTTTGGAGGAATTGTTTCTTTTGTAGTTAAAGGTGAGCGTGAAGGTGCTTGGAAAGTAATTGATAACACCAAATTTATTTCTATTACCGGTAATTTAGGTGATGTGAAATCAACGATTACCCATCCTGCGACCACAACGCACGGCAAACTTTCTGCTGAAGCAAAACAAGCAGCAGGTATTCAAGAAGGTCTAATCCGTGTTTCGGTTGGTTTAGAAGATATTAACGATATTATTGGTGATATCTCACGTGGATTAGATTTAATCTAATTAATTTATATATTTAAGACTAAGCCACACTTATTTTAGTGTGGCTTTTTATTTATAGCGTTGTTACTTACATACAACGTAAGCATCCGCTGAACGCCATCGCCAAGTTTTAACGGGGTTCAGGTTTCCAGCGGTGAGGTAGTAATTCTTCTATTTGAGGCACTTTATGTGTTGGCAACCTTTTCAGCACATCACTTAAATAGGCATACGGATCCAAGCCATTCAGCTTTGCTGACTGGATTAAAGTCATGATATTGGCAGCTCGTTGACCACTGCGCAGCGAACCTGCAAATAGCCAGTTCTTACGCCCCAAGGCCCAGGGACGCATTTGGTTCTCTATCCAATTATTGTCAATGGGTAGATTGCCATCATCCAGATAGCGGCTTAAAGCAGTCCAACGTTTTAGGCTGTAATTGATCGCCCGGGCGGTTGGAGAACTCGATGGCACCGTCAGTTGATGTTGGTTGAGCCATTCATATAGTTGTTGCATGACCGGTTGACTATGCTGTTGTCGGTATTCGCAGCGGTCTTCCGCTGTACCATCCGTCTTTTTTCTTAATTCTGCTTCTATCGCATATAATTTCTGAATCAGCACTAATGCCTGTTCAGCGACCTGACTTTTCTTGGTCACATGTAGTTCATGGAATTTACGACGTGCATGTGCCATGCAGCCCACCTCAATGACCTGACCTGATCTAAAGCGTGCTTTATAACCACTGTAATCATCACAGACCAAATGACCCTGCCAGCCTTTCAGGAAGTCTTCAGCATGCTGGCCAGAACGGCTATCTTGAAAGTCATAGATCACTGCCTGAACTGGATTGTACTGTGTGCTGGCATAGGCCCAGACATAACCTTTTTTGGGCTTTTTCTCATTTTCACCCATCTGCATGACCGTCACCGGTGTTTCATCTGCATGGATCACCTGCTGTTGCAGTACCACCTGTTTTAAGGCATTGGCCAGAGGTTCCAGTTCCACCCCACAGCGGCCAATCCAGTCAGATAACGTTGATCTAGACAGATCAACACCTGCGCGTAGAAAGATTTGACGTTGACGGTACAAAGGCAAATGATCGGCATACTTTGACACCAGCACATGGCTAAGCAATTCAGGTGAAGCAATGCCTTTATCAATCACATAGGCTGGCATCGCTTGCTGAGTCAGAGTGTCACACTGATCACAGACCCATTTACCACGCACATGCTGTTCCTTATAGAACTGTGCCGGTCTGAAATTCAGTTTTTCACTGACATCTTCACCGATACGACGCAAGGTACAGCCACAACTGCATTGTGTTGATTCAGGTTCATGCTCAATACGGAGGGTGTGTAGATGATCTGGCAACAGCCGACGTTTAGGTTTGTTGACTGGGGCTTTCTGTGCAGCTGCATTGGTTTTATCTGCATTCAGTCGTTCCAGTTCCAGATCAACCGCTGCAATATCTTCTTCAACCGCTTCATCCCAGAGATGGATTTGTTTTGCGGTTAGATGTTCATTTTTACTGCCGAATTTATGCTGTTTAAATAGTGCAAGCTCATGCTCGTATTTTTGATTGAGAATAGAAAGATGTTGAACTTTAGAATCTAATTGCTGATTGGTGACTTCAAGATGTTGAACTCTGGCATCTAATTGCTGATTTGATTGTTCCAGTTGTTGTTTAGATTGTGCCAGAGACTGATGCTGCATCGCCAACTGTCTGGTAAATTCCAGCAGTTGTTCATGGGTCAGTTGGCTTAAATCAGGCAGCGTATTCATGACCGCAGTATGCCTGAGGTCATGATGCAGAGGAAATAGAACGTTTGGAGAATAGCAGAATGGATGAGCCTGGTTTAGAGCATTGTTACCACTTGCTGCAGTCCGATTCTTTGCCAGGGCAAACCCTGGATCAGTGCCTGTAACTGCTCCGGGCTGATCGCCATACTTTCACCCTGGTGAACTTTAGCCCAGTGGAATTTCCCCTGTTCCAGCCGCCGGGCACACAGCCAGATACCCAGTCCATCATGCACCAGCACTTTCATACGATGGCCACGCTTATTACAGAACAGGTAAGCGCAATGCGGTTTGATGTAGCCAAAGGCTCTCAGCACCTGAGCCATGGCTGTATCCATCCCTGCACGCATGTCCATCGGCTGGGGAGACAACCAGATCTCATCAATACGAATCATTGAGTCAAACCCTGGATCAGCAACAGTAATTCAGTTACTGACTCCACCGGCCAGTCGATCTCGATCATCTGATCCCTTGCGGAACTTGGTGCCTCATGTAATGGAATCCTGATATGAGCGACAGCTTTCTTCTCTGGCACAGGTGGTAGAGGTGCTTCTTGTTTGACTGGAGTCGGGTGAAGAATGACCGGAAGAAAGTCAGTCTGTGGAATGGATGGGGTTTTTAATGCAGGGGGCATTGATCTGGACTGACGAATCCATTTATGTAGCAGATTGGCATTGATCTGATGTTGCATTGCTACCTTGGCCACTGATGTATCTGGCTGCTGGCATTGCTGAATAAGTTGATGTTTAAATTCAGCTGTGAAGGTTCGACGGGGCTTTTTTAGCGTTGGTGCACTGTCTATAACTGTCTTTAAATCCATAAATAGGTGTCCACTTAAATTTAAGTGGACACTATCGCGGTATTAATGAGTTAGAAAAAGTGGGGTTCAGCGGACGCTTACCATACAACGAATGAAATAAAAAGACTACATTTTGTTATAAATGACTCTAAAATCACAACGTATAAAAGTTCTAAATTTAATAAAAATAACAAAGTGAGTTTTTAACCATGCTTAAACCTATAATTATATTAGTCGCTATAGGGGCAATTGGTTTGGTTGGATACAGAGTATTTGCCCAAAAGGACGAACCGACTCAGATTAGCGAAACTGTATTGTTAATTAACGATGCGAACAAATCAGTTGAAGATGCAGATCATTCCATAGAAAAGGCAAATGCCTCTTTTCAAAAAATGCCTTTAAATGAATACAAACCGGACAATAAAAACCTTCAAGCTTCACAATAGTTTCACTTAAATTTTAGAACTGGCTCTAAGCGTAAAAAGTTTTACACAGAAAGCTTTAAACTCATGAGTTAGCGAAAATAGTTTCATAGATAGCAATAGAAAACATTAATTTATTGTGTCAGAATTACAGATTAATTTTGATTTAAACGTAATGACCTCAATGATCTTTGTGATGAGTTGAGTGACTAAAAGAGTTTAAGTTCTGAAGTGTTATGTGACTATCAATTATATTTGATAGAGATACGGAGTTAGGTTTATGAATATCAATATGCTCATGCAGCAAGCGCAGCGCATGCAAAAAGATATGGAATCAAATATAAAAAAGGCCAAAGAAGAGCTTGCTCAAACTGAAGTAAACGCTGAAGCGGGTGGTGGTTTGGTTAAAGTAACCATGACTGGTCGTTATATCGTAAAACGTATCGAAATTAATCCAGAATTACTTCAAGATGAACCAGATATGATTGAAGACTTAATCGCAGCTGCGGTGAATGATGCTGTGCGTCAAGCCGAAGTAGTTTCTGAAGAAAAAATGCAAAAAGCTAACTCTGGTATGGGTTTACCTCCTGGTTTAGCGGGCATGTTCTAAGGAAATTCAGTGTTTAGTGATAGATTTGAACAACTCGTTCAAGCTTTACGTATTTTGCCTAGCGTTGGACCGAAGTCGGCTCAACGTATGGCTTTACATCTTTTGATGAAAAATCGTGAAGGTGCATTTGCTTTAGCGCATGCTCTACATGAAGCATCAAGTTATATTCATGAATGTAGTGTTTGCCACTCTTTAACTGAGCACGAAATTTGTGATATTTGCGCTTCAACAGAAAGAGATGATCAACTGCTATGTGTGGTTGAATCTCCGGCAGATGTGATGGCAATTGAACAAAGTGGTAGTTTCCGTGGTAAATACCATGTATTGGGTGGGCATCTTTCTCCATTAGATGGGATTGGGCCAGAGGAAATAGGTATTCCTTACCTAATTCAACGCTTAAGCCAAGGCACTATCGAAGAAGTCATTTTGGCGACTAACGCCACTGTAGAAGGTCAGGCGACAGCGCACTATTTGGTTGAAGCGACGAAACATTTACCTATTCACATGACACGTATTGCTCAAGGTGTACCTCAAGGGGGTGAGCTTGAATATGTTGATAGTCATACATTAAGTCAAGCGGTGCATAACCGTATGCGTATGAAATAAGTACTTCGGTGCTTATTTCAAAGATTTTTTTAAAATATAAGTTTTATTATTAAAAAAATCTTTTTAAAAGACAAAAATATATTTTTAAAAATGACTTAATGAATATATAAATTAAAAAAGCTGTTTGTAAAAAATAAATTTTTATAAGGATCTTAAATTGAAAGATTTAAAATAATGATCAAAAAATTATCTCTTTTTTGGAAAATTGTTCAAAAATAGATTATTCATCATGGATTCAGTAGCATTTTTCTATTGCTATGTTATATATACCAGAGTTTAAAGCACTCTTTGCAGTTACTTGAGAAAGCATGTTTCAGTTTATCCAACAGCAAACCGAATTGGTTGATGTCCTTCAACAAATGGATCAATGTTCAACATACGGACTTGATACAGAATTTATTAAGGTTGATACCCTTTGGCCTAAACTTGGAGTATGTCAAGTCAATGTCAACGGAAATGTATATTTGCTGGATGGCGTGTCGCTAGACTTAAGTGAGTTTTGGAAAAAAATCTTTGTTGCTCAACAAAATATTTTTCACGCGTGTGGTGAAGATATCGATTTAATCTATCACTATGCTGATGAACAAAACCTATTAAATGTTTTTGATACCCAAGTTGGACTTTCCTTTTTAGGACATGGTTTACAAGTAAGCTATCAAGGTGCTTTAAAGCTTTGTTTAGAGATTGACATTGAAAAAGACCAAACTCGATCTGACTGGTTAGCAAGACCTTTGTCTCCTCAACAGTTATGCTACGCAGCAAATGATGTTTTATACCTTATGCAGTTGGCTAACCATATTAAGGACCAGCTTAAGCAAAAAGGTCTTTATGAGTGTGTTCTTGAAGACTGCCGCAGTTTAACCAAAGAAATTATTAGTGAAACACCAACGTCATTACTCTATACAGATGTAGGCAACTATCGACATTCACGCCGTCAATTAATGCAATTGCAAAATTTAAGTGAATGGCGTGAACATATAGTTAAAGCAACCAATCAACCACGTAGTTTTATCCTTAGAAATTCTACAATGATTGATTTGGTTGAAAAAAATCCACGTAATAATTTCCAGTTATCACAGGTAAGAGATATACGTCCGAATGTTGTTCGTGAATATGGCAAAATTATTCTGGATCTTTTGAAGGATTTACCAGTAGAAGGGCAATGGCCAGCTAAAATTGCTAAACCTTTTAAAATTACATCAAAAGAAACTTTAGATAAAATGGATGCATTAATTGCAAACGCAATAGAGCAGACTTCCATTCCGAAAGAAGTTTTACTTCGTAAGAAATGGTTAAATGCAATTCATCAACATGTACTTTCTAAAGGTGATGAACAAGACTTACCTGACTATTTGTTAGGTTGGCGCTATGAATTACTCACTAAACCTCTTATTGAGCTATTTACAGAAGAGAAAGCAAGTCTCTTATTTTAAATTTAAATAGGTGTTTTTAGTTTAAATACGCTTTGTATTTAGAAAATATTTTATTTGATTAATATTTATTCAACTTCTTGTATTTAATCTTGCTTTAAAAATAAGCCTTTTTATAAGGCTATCTTTATAAACTTAAATTTTTGTTTAGTTATACTTTATATCTTTAGGTTGTTTTGAACTTTAAATACTATAAATATGAGTTCATCTTAATTTTATATGATTATGCTGAATTAAATTAACTTTATGCATGAGAAAAATTCAATTGCGTATATATACAGGTCTGTATATTCTTAGCAACAAGAAAAACAATTTCAAAATAAACAATATATAACTATAAGTTTGTTTCGGTGCAGAAATATAGAGGCCTTCTCGGGGAGAGGAGGCCTCTAATTTTATATATAAATTCTTAAAAAGTTTTTAAAATCAATAATAAGTTAATATTGAGATTAATTTTTTATGCTATAAATGAAAGTTACTAATAACTAGAGAGATAAACATGGCTAATAATTTTAATGCTGAACAGGCAAGAAAAAATGCTAAAGATGTCAAAATAGATCAAGCAATATTGTTGGAAAAAATCTTAACTGGAACTGAGGAAATCTCGAAAGAAGGTAAACGTCGAGCAGTGTTTCAATTTCCAATAGATGCTTTGCACCCTGAACATATTACGCAAGTAGAGGAAGAGCTAAAGACACGAGGTTTCAACGTTTCAACCAATATTGATCAGTCTGGTACAACCGTCAATATTGAAGTCAGTTTCTAAGCTTTAATCTATTCAAACGCCCATAGATTAGGGCGTTTCTTATAATTTTTTACAATCTAAATTTATAAAAATCAATATATTGTTTGACAGGTTTATGCTTCTTCTGTAGCTTTACTTTTTGAGTGGAATATGGATATGAACTTCCAAACAATACTTTCATCTTTCAAAAATCAATCGACTGGTACAGATGCATTTAAAAACTTAAAAAATGCGTGTGAGCAGTATCTTAAGCAATCTTCAAATTTCAATGAAAAAGCCGCAGCTTATCTTATTTATGGGTTTGCTCGTAGTTATGTCATTTTATATGAAGATGAAGCGGTAACTACCGAGTTTGCACAAGCTTCTAAAGAAACATTAATGAATTACATGAATCATTTAAATGAAGCGTTACTTACTGAAAACCACAGCACAATTTTGAGTGCCTTAAATCAGGTGAGTAATGACTATATGCAGGGCTCAAGAGTCTTTTAAAACTTTTGATTAACTTATTGATAAGATACTTCTTTAGTCCTTAACTTAACTAAAGAAGTATCCGGTAATAATTTTAATGTGATTTTTTCTTGCCGCCACCATCTTGTTTATTGACGGTAGACCATGCGATACGTTCAGCTTCTTCTTGAGAATGACCTCTATCTACTTCACTCTCAACAATATGTTTAGCCTGACGCTTTTGTTTTGCTGTGTAAGATGATTTGTCGCCACGAGACATAGTAAAGACCTCCATATTTTCTTTTAAGATCTTTTATTATTGAAACACATCCGAATTTAAAATCGGTTAAATAATGTCTTATCCTGTATACATAAGTTGAATCTTCTTTAATTCTTATTTTAACTTTTATTTAAATTAAATTTATTATTTTCAATGTGTTAAGATAAATTTAATTTATTTGAGAGTAAGTTTATTGTTTTCAAAATGTAATTTTTTCATTTTATAAAAGTTGATAAAAAGCTTTTTTATGTAAAATTAATACGTTAATAGAGGTTGGATAATTTAAAACTTTAGAAAATTAAAAGTTATTTATCGACCTTAATGATTGTTGTGGGTTAATATTTCGCGAGAAAAGAAAAAACGACTGATGCGTAAACAAACCTGCGTGTGTCTGTTGTTTTTTTTCATGTATGCTGTCCTTAGTTCAAGAGTTGATTTGAAATGCACTGTGATATTTATAGATCGAGCAAAAAAGATGAAATGTACATTTATATTGCTCGTCCAAACTATCCTGATGATGCGGAGCAAGCTGATCCGTTTGAAAAAGTTCCAGAAGCTGTTTTACAAGCATTTGGTCGTGCAACGTTTGTCATGCATTTAGAATTGGCTCCAACACGTAAATTAGCGCGTGTAAATGTTTTACATGTTCTAGACTCATTACAAACAAAAGGTTTCTTTATTCAGATGCCGCCAGAAGGGTTAATTAACCCAAATGCAGTTGAACCAGAGGGCTTACGTGGTGCGTGAAGATCAAGCTGGAGTTCTAAATCAATTACTTTCTTCTCTCGATGCAGTTCCTGAGGAGATCATTGCTTTAACAGCTTATGGCGTTGGCGCTATTATTGCTTTGTGGTGTTGGTGGCGTTTAATGCGCCGCCTACCTGCTACTTTTGGCGCAATAAGCTGGTTAGTTGTTTTTGCCATTTTGGTGACACCAACCGTTTCGGAAGGTCCTAATGCATCTGTAGCTCCAGCTATTTTTGGGCTATTGTTTGGTGTGTTAACTAAAGACAGTCCTTTAATCTGGTCAAATTTATCCTTAATTCTGTTTGTAATCGGTCTAGGTTTGCTTATTGGCTATTGTTGGTCAAAATATACAACAAACAAAAGCATGCGTTCCATCTAACCATTGAAATAGAAAAATAAGGTCTCTACATGTCTGCTGATACCCAACATTTTACCGGTACAGATCAATATATCGCGACTGATAGTCTTAAACTTGCTGTAAAAGCAGCCCGCGCTTTGCAAAAGCCTTTATTGGTTAAAGGTGAGCCGGGTACAGGTAAAACTTTACTTGCTGAGCAAGTGGCACAAAGCCTTGGTTTAAAACTCATTACTTGGCATATCAAGTCAACAACTAAGGCACAGCAAGGCTTATACGAATACGATGCTGTGTCTCGTTTGCGTGATAGTCAACTGGGTGATGATCGTGTTTACGATATTAAGAACTATATTAAGCCCGGTAAACTGTGGGAAGCTTTCACCAGTGAAGAGCGCTGTGTGCTTTTAATTGATGAAATTGATAAGGCAGATATTGAGTTTCCAAATGACTTGTTACATGAACTTGATAAGATGTCTTTTTATGTTTATGAAACAGGCGAAACGATTACTGCTACTCAACGTCCAATCGTAATTATTACTTCAAATAACGAAAAAGAATTACCAGATGCGTTTTTGCGTCGCTGCTTCTTCCACTATATTGAGTTTCCAGATGAAGCAACGATGCGTGAAATTATCTCGGTACATTTCCCAAATATCTCTGCGACTTTGGTAAATGAAGCTCTGCAAGTTTTCTTCAAACTCCGCGAAATTCCTAACTTGAAGAAACCCCCATCTACATCTGAACTGATCGATTGGTTGAGTCTGCTTATGGCAGATGATATGCCAGAAGATGTACTACGTAATCGAGATACATCAAAAGCTATTCCACCTTTGTATGGCGCACTCATTAAAAACGAACAAGATGTGCAACTGCTTGAACGTTTGGCTTTCATGTCGCGACGTTAAAGGAGAGAATAACCCATGTTTGTGCGGTTATTTTACACCTTACGAAAATATGGTGTTCCAGTCACGACCCGTGAATTGATTGACTTAAATCGTGCGGTGAGTGAAGGTTTAGTTTTTGCCGATCAAGAAGAGTTCTATCAACTTGCTAAAACAATTTTAGTTAAAGATGAACGCTTTTTTGATAAGTTCGATCGTGCCATGAAAGATTACTTTGATGGCATAGAAACCTTCGATATCGATGAATTACTCAAGCAAGTCCATAAACTACCAAAAGACTGGTTCGATTTAGAGCTTTTAGAAAAGCATTTAACACCAGAGCAAAGAGCTGAGCTTCAAAAAGCAGGTTCTTTAGAAGAACTGATGAAAATGCTAGAAGAGCGTTTACGTGAACAGCATAAAAAACACCAAGGTGGTAACCGTATGGTTGGCACAGGTGGAACTTCACCTTTTGGTGCTTTTGGTGACCATCCGGAAGGCGTCAGAATTGGTGGGCCGGGCCGTAAACGTTCGGCGGTTAAAGTTTGGGAACAGCGTAAATACCAAAATCTAGATGATGACCAAGTTCTTGGTACCCGCCAAATGCAAATTGCTTTACGGCGTTTACGCAAATTTGCCCGGCAAGGCGCTGCCGAAGAGCTAGACGTTGACGGAACTATTCGAGAAACAGCCAAGCAAGGTATTCTTGATGTTCAAATGGTGCCAGAGCGTCGTAATCGAATTAAAGTACTCATGTTATTTGATGTGGGCGGTTCAATGGATGCTCATATTGCTCAATGTGAAAAGTTGTTTAGCGCGGCTAAAACTGAATTTAAAACACTTGAATACTTTTATTTCCATAACTGTCTTTATGACTATGTTTGGAAAGATAACTATCGAAGAACAGCGACTCGCATGAACACATGGGACTTGTTTCATACCTATGGACGTGACTATCGTGTAATTGTAGTAGGTGATGCCAGTATGGCACCGTATGAGCTGAAATCGGTAGGTGGCTCGGTTGAGTATATGAATGATGAAGCAGGTGAAGTTTGGTTACGTCGTCTGCGTCAGCATTTTGATAAAACAGCATGGTTAAACCCTGAAACAGAAGGGTATTGGCATTACACCCAAACAATTGGTTGGATTAAAGAGATTTTTGAAAACCACATGTACCCAATGACTCTAAAAGGCATTGAAGATTTAACGCGTTACCTTTCTCGATAAACTTGATAACTTTAATAATTTAAAAAGAGGGATGATATGCAACATCAAATTAATGGTATTGCTTTACCAAATGAGCAAGGATTTTTTGGTGAGTATGGAGGGCAATTTATTCCTCCACATTTAAAAGAAGCAATGGATGAAATTAATGTTGCTTATGAAGAAATCCGCCATACACCAGAGTTTCAAAATGAATTATCAGATCTCTTTGCAAATTATGTAGGTCGTCCAAGTCCTTTATTTCATGCAAAACGCCTTTCAGAACAGTTAGGTGGTGCACAAATTTATTTAAAGCGTGAAGACTTAAACCATACGGGTGCTCATAAAATTAATCACTGCTTAGGCGAAGCTTTACTTGCTAAATATATGGGCAAAAAGAAAGTCATTGCTGAAACAGGTGCGGGTCAACATGGCGTTGCTTTGGCAACAGCGTGTGCTTTAGTGGGTATTCCGTGCGAAATTCACATGGGTCAAGTTGATATTGAAAAAGAACATCCAAATGTCGTCAAAATGAAAATTTTAGGTGCTCATTTGGTATCGGTCACTCGCGGTACAGCAACCTTAAAGGATGCTGTAGATAGTGCGTTTGAAGAATATTTAAAAGACCCTAAAAACTTTATTTATGCGATTGGTTCTGTGGTTGGGCCACATCCATTTCCGAAAATGGTTCGAGATTTCCAATCAATTATTGGCAATGAAATTAAAGATCAAACACACCAGCGCTTTGGAAAAAATCCAGATTATGTGGTGGCATGTATTGGTGGTGGTTCAAATGCGATTGGTGCCTTTACGGCATTTTTAAATGATCCAGATGTAAAACTTGTTGGAGTTGAACCCGCTGGACATGGGTTAGATACCAATATGCACTCAGCAACCCTAACATTAGGTAAACCAAGCCAAATTCATGGCATGGCGTGTTATGTACTTGAAAATGAAGCTGGTGAACCTTTACCTGTACATTCTATTGCTTCAGGATTGGACTATCCAGGTGTTGGTCCACAGCATAGTTTCTTAAAAGATTTAGGACGTGTGGAATATAGCACTGCAACTGATCAAGAATGTTTAAATGCTTTTATGACATTATCGCGTGTTGAGGGGATTGTTCCTGCGCTTGAAAGCTCACACGCTGTGGCTTGGGCAATTCGCGAAGCACCAAAGCTACCGAAAGAAACCATGATTGTGGTGAATCTGTCGGGTCGTGGAGATAAAGATTCTGACTATGTTGCAGAAAAGCTTAAGCTTTAAGACAACTAGAGATAATAAGCGGTCAGTATTTAAAGGCCGCTTTTTTGTTTCAAAGACTATCTTTAGCGTTACTTATAAAGTTCATTATTTCTTAATTAAAACAAAGTATTCTGATTTTAACGTGTGATTGTCATAGATTGATATGTAAAACACTGCTTCACAAGGCAAAGCGTTGCGTTGCTTTGTCTCACTCAGTAGAATAGTCACTTTGCAAAATTTGCCTTTGGAGACGCCTAAGTGGAGCGACCGACGATTAGCCCTGAACATTTACAGGAAGCTGCTGAAAATTTATCAACAATTCGAGATTTTATTCGTTTTGGGGTATCAGCATTACGTCAACATGATGCACATTTAGGACAAGGCACTGAAGATTATTTTGCAGAAAGCTCTGCATTAGTTTTACAAACCTTATCTCTTGAATGGTCAGCAGACTCAGAGATTTTAGATGCTAAACTTTTACCAAGTGAAAAAGCAGAATTCTTAAGCTTGTTGGAGCGTCGTATTAATGAGCGTATTCCAACTTCTTATTTATTAAATTTAGCTTACTTCTTCAATAAGCCATTTTATGTGGATGAGCGTGTGCTTATTCCTCGTTCACCAATTGCAGAATTAATTGAGCAACGTTTTGCACCATATTGCTTAGATGAAAATGGTCAAATGCGTGAAGCACTTAACAACTTACCAGAAAATACCAAGCCTAAGACACCGCAACGTATTTTAGATATGTGTACAGGTTCTGGCTGTATTGCAGTAGCTTTAGCTTATGCTTATCCAGATGCAGAAGTAGATGCAACAGACATTTCTAAAGAAGCTTTAGAAGTAGCTTCGATTAATGTTGAACATCACAATAAGCAATATCAAGTTGCGTTACTTGAATCTGACTTGTTTGCCAAGATTCCAGCTGAAAATCAGTACGATTTAATCGTAAGTAACCCGCCGTACGTTGATGCCGAAGATATGGCTGACTTACCAGAAGAGTTTTTGCATGAGCCTGAACTTGCATTAGCAGCAGGACAAGATGGTTTAGATTTAGTTCGTAAAATGCTTGCTCAAGCAGCAGATTATTTAACAGAAGATGGTTTAATCGTAATTGAAGTCGGTAACTCTGAATGGGCTATGCGTCAGAACTTCAATACTGTTGAGTTTAACTGGCTTACTTTCCAAAAAGGTGGTTCAGGTATTTTTGCTTTAACTGCTGAGCAATGTCGTCGTTATAGAAAATTATTTGCAGAACAAGCTTAAGGAGTTGTACGTATGGCAGGGAACACTATTGGACAACTCTTTCGTGTAACCACATGCGGTGAATCGCATGGTGTTGGTTTAATGGCAATTGTTGATGGAGTGCCACCAGGTCTTGCATTGACTGAAGAAGATCTGCAAATAGATTTGGATCGCCGTAAGCCTGGTACATCGAAATTTGCTACCCAGCGTAAAGAACCTGATCAAGTTGAAATCATTTCAGGGGTATTTGAAGGTAAAACCACAGGTACACCAATTGGTTTACTCATTCGTAATACTGACCAAAAATCGAAAGATTACGGGAATATTGCGCAAACCTTTAGACCGGGTCACGCGGATTATACTTATACACAAAAGTATGGTTTCCGTGATTATCGTGGTGGTGGTCGTTCAAGTGCTCGTGAAACTGCTATGCGTGTTGCAGCTGGTGCTATTGCGAAGAAATATTTAGCAGAAAAATTTGGTGTCTTGATTCGTGGTCATGTCACTCAAATTGGTAACGAAGTTGCTGAAAAACTAGATTGGAATGAAGTTCCAAATAATCCGTTTTTCTGTGGCGATGTAGATGCTGTTCCTCGTTTTGAAGCATTGGTTACGTCTTTACGTGAACAAGGTACAAGCTGTGGTGCTAAGCTAGAAATCTTAGCCGAGAAAGTTCCTGTTGGTTGGGGCGAGCCTGTTTTTGACCGTTTAGATGCTGATATTGCACATGCCATGATGAGTATTAATGCGGTTAAAGGCGTTGAAATCGGTGATGGTTTTGCTGTAGCAGGTCAGTTTGGTCATGAAACACGTGATGAATTGACGAGTCATGGCTTCTTGGCAAATCATGCTGGTGGTATTTTGGGCGGTATCTCAAGTGGTCAAACCATTCGTGTGGCGATTGCACTAAAACCAACAGCAAGTATTACTACTCCAGGTAAAACGATTAACTTAAATCGTGAAGATACTGATGTATTAACTAAAGGCCGTCATGACCCGTGCGTAGGTGTTCGAGCAACTCCAATTGCTGAAGCAATGTTAGCAATTGTTTTAATGGACCATTTCTTACGAAATCGTGCTCAAAATGCAGATGTTGTTCCGCCATTTGCGCCAATTGAATCATAGATACTTGGTTGATGTAAAAAAGCCACATAACTCAAAGTATGTGGCTTTTTTATTGTTATTGAGCGCAATTTTTTTAATTAAAAGACCTATTAATAATTAAGTTAAATCTACAATTTGTTCTTGATTTACAGCAATTTGATACTGATTACGACCATTTGTTTTTGCTTGATATAGTGCATGGTCTGCGCGGCTAACAAAGGCAGAAATTGAATCATTTAAACGTGGAATTGTGGTTGCCACACCCACACTAATGGTTACATATGGTGAAACGCTACTACATGGATGAACAATGGCAATTTTTTTAATTGCGTTCATTAATCTTTCGACTTGAATTTGAGCTTGTTGTGCATTGGTCATAGGGAAGAGAAGTAAAAATTCTTCACCACCATAACGGGCAACTAAATCTCCACTACGAGCAGCAATTGAAGAAATTGCAGTCGCAATATCTTTTAAGCACTGATCGCCTTTAAGATGTCCTAAGGTATCGTTATAGGGTTTAAAGAAGTCGATATCCACCATCATAATAGTAAGTGGTGTTTCATGACGCAGCGCACGGCGCCATTCATTGTCTAGTGTTTCATCGAGATAACGTCGGTTAGCAAGTCCAGTTAAAGCATCTTGCTGTGAAAGTAAAGACAACTGCTGCGCTTGTTGCATGAGTTCAATACGGTTGAGTTCAATCATACAGTTTTGTAAATAGTTTTCTCGGTGCTGACGGTCTGTAGCATACGCAAGTGTCATTCCTAAGAAACTACTAAACGTATATGTGCGGTTCAAAAAGGTCCAATCTATGTCACCTTTCACATAAGTACTGACTAAAATACCAACCAAACCGCCGACCCATCCTGCAATGATTGCAGTATAAAAGCGCATACCTACCGCACCGTAGATAATCACAATCGCATACATCATTGCTGCATGAAAAAGTACATTATCTTGGCCATTTTCTAAAACGTTAATTAAAATAAAGGTGATAGCGACAGCGGAAGCAGAGCCAATTCCGACATAATAATCAAACCACTGATTTAATTTTTTAATAAACGATAAAATCCATGCAATTAAAACAATTATACCTACCCAAGAATAATAGCTTAACCAGGATAAAACTTGGTCGGTTGGTAAGACTTGGTATATACCAAAGCTTAAAAATAAATATAATATTAAAATAATAGGTGCTCTATAGCGAAACTCATAGGCCGCACCATTTTGATATTGAAAACGATAGATCGTTTCAAGTTGCTTTGGAAACCATACGAAATTTAATCCGCGTGTGGTTAATAAATCTATTTGTTCCTGTCCCAATATATTGGAACCTTGCAACTTCATAATTAATGCTCTCTATATTGGAAGTTGGCATAAAATGCGACTTGTTTTATTAAAGTTCCATCTAAAAATATTGGTTATATATTGTGTGGTTTATTCAAAATAATAATACAGATTTTTTAAAAAAGTAATGATTTTTATAGGTCCTTATTGTGATAAAAATCACGACATTTCAATGATTAGCGTCACAATTATCTAAAGATTCAAAACCTTTGAGAAAAAATTACTAATGGTCGATTAAAGATTGTATCTTTATCATTTTCGGATAGACTTATAGCCGTGAAGTACAGATGATTGCTGTCATATAAATAGGAAAATTAGCAATGACTGCTTTAAATCAATATGGAATGAGTTTAGAAATTACAGCGCATAATGAATGGTCTCAGCGGTTTTGGGATGATCTTTTACCGGTTAAGGAGCGGGTGAGTAAACATCCGTTTTTTACTGAAATGGCCAATGGGGGATTGAGCCTAGAAAGTTTCCGTTATGCTTTACTTAATTTCTATCCACTGGTTGCACATTTCCCGTCATATATGGCTGGTGCATTAGCTAAGGCGACTGCTTTTGCAGAACCAGGTGTAACAGAAACACGAGACTGGTTAATTCAAAATATTAAGGTCGAAGAGCGCCATTTACAGTGGTATCGTGATTGGGCTAAAGGTTTTGGATTAACTGTAGAACAGCTTGATAGCGTGCGCCCCCCAGCTGCAATGAATGCTGTGAATCACTTTTTATGGAATATGAGTCATCGCGGTAACTTGGCTGAATGTTTGGCTGCGACCAATTTGGCAATTGAATGGGCGACAGGTGATTGGTCTATTCAAGTTTATAAAGGTATCCACGCTTATACAGATCATCCTGAGGTCACTATTGATAAACGCTCTTTAGCATGGTTGCGTGCTCATGCTCATTATGATGATTTACATCCTTATGAAGCCATGGAGTTGATTAAGCGGTTGTCGAATGACCGACCTGATTGGCAGCAAAAAGCATTTCATGCTGCTGAAGAAGGGTTACGTTATTATGAACTAGCTTTAGATGATTGCTATAGGGTACAGCTTCAAGCCTCCGCTTAATTTCATTTAAAAGAGGGAGAATATTGTTAGATATTCTCCCTTTTATTTTATTCAAGCAATTTTAAGAGCTTTGCCCGATAAGGCGTTTCTTCAGGCAGAAGCTCAAGTAAGCGTTCAACGGCATCAACACGGTCAGGAACGCGGCTAACCACACGTAATAGTTGGTCTACATCATCAATTTGATAGATAACATGACTCAAGCGGGCATCAAAGCAATCTCTCCAAGCACACAAAAATGGGCTTTCTGATTTGGCTAAAAAACTACCTCTATACAGTGTCAAAGTGGTGGCAGTAAAACCTAAGTTTAGTGCTTGCTCAGCCATAAGAAAGTCACATTGAATTTCACAGTTAAGTCTATATGGTCGTGACTCGATCACATCGGGAATCAGGTTTCGAAGCTGTGAAAGCTCGGCTTTTAGTGTAGTGGTACTCACTGGCCGATCGCCATATAAGGCATAGTGAAGCTCTTCTAGGTTTATGCCTTCCGGGCATAAAGCAAGAAGACATAAAATTTCGATTTGGCGCTGCGTGAGTGTTAAGCCATGTTGATTGTATTGAACTTTAGGTGTGCCTAGCGCTTTAATATATAAAATGTTCTTTTGATGAAGTTGAATGGCTTGTTTTACAATATCTGCACAGCGCTCAACCGCTAAAATTCCAAGTGAGTTATGCTTTTGGTATTTAGTTGATAAGTTCATAATGCCATAAAACTGACCTGTGTTTGCATCGGTGATAGGCGCTGCATAACATACCCAATCTCTAACGCTGTTCATCTGGTTTTCATGTGAATAAACACAGCTTGCTGAATGTGTATTCAGGGCAAGACCAATTGCATTTTGACCAACTGCTTGAGTTGACCATTGTCCACCTTCAACAAAATGAACTTGTTCAGCAGATGAACGCATAGGTATACTACTCCATGTCCAGAGTAAAGTACCATGAGGGTCAGTCACCCCAATTGCCATATCTGCATCTTCAGCAATATGCATCAAATTTCTATGGCACTCTTGGATTGAACGACCAAATAAGGAATGTTGCCATTCCTGATCTAGATCAAATATAGGAGCCGCATCTAGATCGAGTGACGGCTTTTTTCCTAAACAAGGTGTTTCCGAGATTGTTTCCGGTCTAAAGAAAGACGGAAGGTTATCTGTAGAAGGCAATAATAATTGTTTTGACATATCCATAGGCTTTGTTGCACAAAGCTATTCTTGAAGGCTTCTTCAGTAATATAATTTCCAGATGAAGAAGCCTACACCTAAAATCTATCGTACAACCAATT
>NZ_KI391939.1:1038542-1063555 GCF_000162375.2 Acinetobacter sp. RUH 2624
ATTTACGGAATTAGGTAGACCTCGCACCCAAGTTGTGTCTTAAATTTGAATGGATTGGGGAGAACTCAGCTTTTGAATGTTTATGCAACAAAGCCGCTTCAATAATAGGAGGTAATGGCTGTCCTAAAGAGCTTAGAGACTCTCGCTCAATTAAGCGAACAATTGAATCAAGCGGTAAATCATTTTCTTGCAAACCGAAAGGTTCTTCAATTTGAGCACTTAAAGCATCTAGCCCTAAAAACATATAAGCGATTAAGCCAACAATAAGCGGTGTCCAAATACCTAAAGCTGCTTCAAGGCTAAACGGTAAAATAAAACAAAAACAGTAAACAGCACGATGTAAAAGTACTGAATATGAGTAGGGTAAAGGTGTACCGGCAATACGGTCACAACCCGCTTGAATATTGCCTAGCTCAACAATATGACGCGTCAGAGTGCTATAGATAATGTCACTAATTTCGCCGTCTTTTAGAGATTTGACTAAATCTTTTTGAATATTTTCGAGTACAAATTGTGGTGCATTAATATGCTCATTTAAATAATCGAGTGAAGAGTTATTTAAATACGCATGTTCAAGAAATTTGGTTGGTTCGGCGGTTTGTTGACGTAAGCGATCACGCAATAAATTGCTAAAAATTAAGACCTGATGAATTAAATGTTCACGTTGTTCATTGGATAAAACATGGCTGTCTCTAACAATGTGTCTGGCATTGGCAATTAATGCGCCCCAAAGTTTGCGACCTTCCCACCATCGATCATAACAGGCATTATTTCGAAAACCCGTACAAATGGAAAGAATCACGCCAAAGATAGTAAATCCGATCGCGGGTACGGTAGGAATTTGAATCCAATGATAATAAGAGAGCCAGACCACACATGCTGAAATAAGTACAACAAAACTTAGTGCTGGTAAAACCTTGGGTAGAACAGTTCCTTTCCATGCAAATAAGAGTTTAAAAACGCTGCTTTTATCGCGAACAATCATAGAAAGCCTTTGAACTAACGGACCTAACCAACTGCAATATGATACGCCTTAGATGAGCTAAATACCTAGCTAAAGCTTGTGCTTTTGTCTGTATCGCCAAAGAGTAGTGCGGCTAATTCCAAAAATATTCGCGACCATATTCAGGTTATGGTTATATTTTTCTAAAGCTGCTTGCACATTTTCCGGGCTCAGCTCTGTATTTGTCTCGGGTAATTTAACGTAATCCTCAGCATTTAAGAGCTCGTTCGGTAAGTCTTTGACTTCAATTTCAACCTTACCATTTGCCATGGTTAACGCATAAAGCAGAGTGTTTTTTAGTTCACGAACATTTCCCGGCCAGTCATAGTTCAATAAAACCTGCATGGCTTTTTGATTAATATGGCGAGGCATCGATTCGAGTTGGGCTGAGCTTTCTTTTAAAATTTGATCGACAATAAGAGGAATATCGACTTTTCGTTCTCTAAGTGGGGGTATAAAAATTGGAATCACACGCAAACGGTAGAGTAGATCATGGCGGAAACGCCCAGCCTTAGCTTCTTCGCGTAAAGCTTTGTGTGTTGCGGTAATAATTCGGACATTGGCCTGAATCGGTTTTTCACCACCAACTGGCGTAAATTCCCCTGTTTCTAATACGCGTAATAATTTAGCTTGCAGCTCTAAAGGAATCTCGGCAATTTCATCTAGAAACAACGTTCCGCCAGCAGCACGTTCAAACACGCCTTTATGGTCACGAATTGCTCCTGTAAAAGCACCTTTCACATGCCCAAATAGTTCACTTTCTAAAATATTGGCATTGAGAGCAGCACAGTTAATTGCTACAAAAATCTTATTTTTACGTTGGCTATAATCATGAATTGCTTTTGCCACAAGCTCTTTACCACTACCAGATTCACCGCGGACAAGCACTGGAAATTCAGTAATTGCCACTCTTTGAATAATTGAAAACATACGGGTCATTTCTGGCGAGCAGCTATTAAAAACCTTGGACAAGTCTTGCAACTGTTCTGTTAGCTCTACTTGATTAGCAATATCATTCTCTATGTTAATAGGCTGTAAAATATGTAGCTTTCCGATAATGCGATGCTCGGCAATATAAATATCATGTTCTTGATAGATAAATCGCTGTCTCATTTTAGGAGTATTGATCTCAAGATATTGATTGTGATGGTCTTGAGTAAGCGCTGCCATACTCTCTACAGAAATATCGTCTGTATTAAATTTATAGTGAATTGCTTGAGTCGTTGTGTCTGCTAAAAACAGGCTCGCATTTGGGAAGAGAGCCTTAAGCTGCTCAAATAAAATATAAAAATTCTGTTCTGACTCAAAATTTAGCTTTGCCATTTTATATGTTTCACAATCGTTTCATTGAAACATACTTGAGTTTCATAGGAACATCAAGCTGAGTTCATTTTCTAAGTTTAGTTTTACTTATTATTTTAAACTTTTGATTTTTATATTTATTATTTAATTTTAAATAATTGGCATCTTATTTGCAAAATATAGGAAAGAAATAAATTATTAGGGTATAAATCATGTTCTTTAAGCAGTTTTTTGAAAAAGAAAGTTCGACTTATACATATATGCTTGGATGTGAAGAAACACGAGAGGCTGTTTTAATTGATCCAGTCGCATCAGATATTGAGATTTATGCAAAAGAATTAGAGCAGCATCAATTTACGCTCATCTATACCTTAGACACTCATGTTCATGCAGACCATATTACCGCTGCAAATTTACTTCGTGAACGTTTCCATTGCAAATCGGTTTTACACCGAAACTCAGAAGTAAGTTGCGGAGATATTTTAATTACTGATGGTTGCATGCTTAAAGTTGGCAACCTCAGTATTGAAGCGCGTTACACACCAGGTCATACCAATGCTTGTACGAGTTACCTAGTTGGAAACATGATTTTCACTGGTGATGCATTATTAATTGACGGCTGTGGTCGAACTGACTTCCAGCAAGGTAATGCAGGTACACTTTATGACAGTATTCATAAACAACTTTTTAGCTTGCCTGACGAGACTATTGTGTATCCGGGACACGATTATAAAGGTCGTCTGTCTTCAACAATTGGTTATGAACGCTTAAATAATTCACGTCTAGGTCAGAATCGCTCGCGTGAAGATTTTATTGAATTAATGAATAACTTAAATCTGCCATATCCAAAACAAATCGATAAAGCACTTCCTGCTAATCAGGCTTGCGGCTCAATTTCACAATCATAAGAAGGTGGCAATATGGAACTTAAACGAGTTAATCAAGATTTTTATGTTGCTGGCCAGATTACAGTCGACGATATTGCAAAAATTGCAGATCAAGGAATAAAAACTCTGATATGTAACCGTCCAGATGGAGAAGGTGCAGATCAACCCAATGTAATTGAAATTGAAGAAGCAGCTCAGCGACATAGTCTAAAGGTAATTTATCAACCTGTTACCAGTGGCAAAATTACCGATCAACAAGTTACCGAGTTTAAGCAGCTTTATCAGAATGCCCAAAAGCCCGTTTTAGCATATTGTCGCTCTGGTATGCGTGCAATCAGTTTGTGGGCTTTGGCTGAAGTTGCTCCACAAGATGCAGCACTGCTAGTTGAAACGGGTAACAAACTTGGTTTTAACTTAAAAGGCTTAGTGCCACGTATTTTAAAACATGATTATGAACCAGCGACAATTCCTTGTTATAGCGTTGTGATTGTGGGCGCTGGAGCAGCAGGAATTTCTGTAGCATCGAGCTTACTGTCTCGCGAACCTCATTTAGATATTATCATTATTGATCCGGCAGACACCCATTATTATCAACCGGGTTGGACCATGGTCGGTGGCGGTATTTTTAAGCCACAAGTAACTGCACGCTCAATGGCAAGTGTGATTCCTTCAAAAGTGAAATGGATGAAAGCTGCGGTTGCCGGATTCGACCCTGAACATAATCAAGTCATTTTGGAAGGATGCCAGCCCATCCAATATAAAGCATTGGTTGTCTGTCCCGGTTTAAAACTGAATTGGCATGGCATTGAAGGTTTAGTCGAAACCTTAGGTAAAAATGGGGTGACGTCTAACTATCGTTATGATTTAGCACCGTATACATGGGAACTTGTGCAACAGCTAAACGGTGGAAAGGCAATTTTTACCCAGCCACCTATGCCGATTAAGTGTGCAGGTGCTCCTCAAAAAGCGATGTACCTTTCAGCGGATTACTGGTTAAAGCAAGGCAAACTTAAAGATATCTCTATCCATTTTTATAACACTGGTGCTGTTTTATTTGGTGTGAAGGAATATGTGCCTGCACTCATGCAATACGTCGAAAAATATGGCTCTGAACTTCACTTTAATCATCAACTGGTCAAAGTAGATGGGCCTGCAAAAAAAGCATGGTTTAAGGTCGTGAATGATGAAAATGCAGCATTAATCGAAACTAATTTCGATATGTTGCATGTTGTTCCACCGCAACAAGCACCTGATTTTATTCGTGCAAGTATTCTTACTGATGAAGCAGGCTGGGTGAGTGTGAATCCTCAAACCTTACAACACACACAGCATGCCAATATTTTTGCTTTAGGTGATGTGATGAATGCACCTAATGCCAAAACTGCTGCTGCGGCGCGAGCCCAAGCCCCAATCGTTGCTGTAAATGTGATAGCGCAGCTCAAGGGGGAGCCGGACTTCTGTGAATACAACGGCTATGGCTCATGTCCACTCACCGTGGAGCGTGGAAAAATCGTTCTAGCTGAGTTTGGTTATGGCGGCAAATTGCTTCCTAGTTTCCCAAAATGGGTGATTGATGGGCAAAAGCCATCTCGTTTGGCATGGTTACTTAAAGAGCAGATTTTACCGCCAATTTATTGGCAAGGCATGCTCAAAGGCCGCGAGTGGATGGTCAAACCTGAGCGAGGATAAACAAAGCAACGCTTTATCTTGAGAAGCGACTAAAGCTTCGCAAGAAGACGAGAACTATGCTCGAGTTAAGAGGGTGAATCAAAGCAACGCTTTGTTCTGAGAAGCGACTGAAGCTTCGCAGGAAGACGAGCTCTATTCACTCACTAACCAGCAGTCTACTGCAAATGATGTATATGCAATTTTAGGCTTTTGATATGTTATTACTTGTCGTTGAAGGCATCGTGATTGGCTTTTTACTTGGTCTTACTGGCGCAGGTGGCGGTATTCTTGCTGTACCCGCGCTTATGACAAGTCAAGGCTGGACAGTGGCTCAAGCAGCGCCGATTGGATTGCTTGCTGTTGCGCTATCTACACTCATTGGAACTATTGAAGGCTTATTTAAAAAGATAGTTCGTTATCGCGCTGCTATTTGGATTGCCTTAATTGGTGCACCTATGGCACATATCGGCATTTTAATTGCCAACGCGATTTCACCTGTCTGGCTCATGTTAATGTTTAGCTTAGTCATGTTTACAGTGGGTTATCGACTTATTAGTAACCGAGTATCAGATTTTCATAACCCGCCGTGTCAGGTCAACCCAAGTACTGGACGCTTTATCTGGAATTTTAAAACTGGTGGCGTGCTTGCCAGTATCGGGATTATTGCGGGGCTTTTAACTGGCATGCTAGGGGTTGGTGGCGGCTTTGTAATTGTACCAGCGCTTAGAAAAGTCACAAATTTGGATATGCATAGTATTGTTGCAACCTCACTTATGATTATTTTCCTTATTAGTGGCATAAGTATTGTGATGCATATTGCAGAGGGTTTTCACTATCCAGTAGCAATCACTAGTGCGTTCGCACTCGCATGTGCATTTGGTATGTTATTAGGGCGCCAAGCTATTCGTTTTATTCCAGCGTCAATTGTACAAAAAGTCTTTGCTTTAATGGTTTTTGCTGTCGCAATTTATATGGTTATTAAGATTGTTAATCTAACAAATATCTAAGATATATAGTATTTTAACTATCCTTATGAATACTAAATTTCCAGAGATAAGATGTTTAAATTGTCTTTGGAAATTTCATTTAAAGCATTTAAAATTTTGAGAAAGCGATATGAAGCGAGTTAACGTGGCAATTTGCGGTTTTGGACGGATTGGACAACAAATTGCAGAGCTCCTTTTAAATCGATCGACGTACTATAAACAAAAATATCAAATTGATGCCCGTTTAGTGGGTGTCTGCAACTCATCATCAGGCTTAATTGATCAAGAGGGTTTTCAGACTTCAAAGTGGCTAGATAAAACACGATTTCAGGAAGGTCTAACAGAGCAAAAGTTTTTAGAACAGGTTCAAGCAGATGTCATTATTGAGACCGGACCCAGTGATTATGTGACAGGTGGGAAAGGCTTATTTTATTTAAATTATGCTTTAACACACAACATGAATGCGATTGCGGTATCTAAAGGTGCTTTAGTCGTAGATGGTAAAAAATTAGTTAACTTGGCACATCAGCACAATAAAAAACTATTTTTTAGCGGTGCGACAGCTGCTGCCTTACCAACTGTTGATTTGTTTGAATATAACTTAGCAGGCTGTCAAATTTTAGAAATAGAAGGTGTGTTTACAGGCACCACGAATTTTATTTTAAATGATATGTTGCAACACGGATGCGCATTTGCAGAATCTCTTGAAAAAGCTCAAACAAAAGGTATTGCGGAACCTGACAGTTCATTCGATGTAGATGGATGGGATACCGCGGCTAAAATTACCATATTAGCCAACACTGTTTTGGGGGCTGATATAAAAATTCAAGATATTCCAAGACAAGGAATCGGTCATGTCACACCCGATCATATTCGTGACTGGAAAAAAGAAAATGTAATTCCTCGTCTGGTCGGTTTTATTCATGTTAAAAATCAGCAAATTGAAACAGGTGTTGAATTAAGGTTAGTCCGAGCAAATCATGCGTTTGCTCATCTGCAAGGTTCTCAAAAATGCATTCGGGTGTTAACACAAGAAATGGGTGAATTTGTGGTCAGTGGAGGGGCATCTGCGCCTTTAGCCACAGCAGCCGCAGCTTTAAAAGATTTTGAGCTGATGTTAAAAACGGGCTACTAAAATTAATTATGATTTATAAAAAAGCAGGCTTTAAGCCTGCTTTTCACAATTTTTTTGGGTGTTAAATAACTTCTTTCCAATTTCAAACTTACTAAACATTAAGTAATTACCAAGTAAGATTAGCAAAATTCCAAATACAGCATTTAAAGTCCACTCATATCCTTCAAAGAAAGTAGAAACTGTTAAAGCAACTAAAGGAAAGAGCAACGTGCTATAGGCTGCTTTGGCTGCGCCAATTCGTCCAACTAAAGAAAAATAAGCAGAGAACCCAATAACTGTGCCAAATACAGCTAAGTATAGTACCGAGCTTAAAAATGGGAAATTCATCGGCGGCATTAAATCTTGTCCAGTAAATAAAGCTAGACTTAGCATCACCAATGCCCCATAAGTCATGGCATAACAATTTGTTGAAAAAATATTTAGGCCACGTTTTTGGTGTCTAACACTAATCATATTCCCTAAAGAAAAACCGTAAGTGCCTATTGCACATAGCCCAATACCCATTAATAACTGTGCATTAAACTGACTATTAATCAGGTCATGCCAAAACAGTAAAACAATACCACTTAGACCCAAAAGTGCAGCTGGCGCAAAGTTTGGAGAAGGTTTCTGCTTAAAAAAGATAAGTGCATTAATGGCATTAAAGAAAACGGCCATTGAAAAAATGACGGACTCTAAACCGCTATTTACATATTTAACAGCGGTATAAAAACAAATAAAGTTTAGGCCAAAAACACAAAGACCCTGCAGCATACAGAACAAATGATCTTTTAAAGCAATTCGCTGTAATTTTCCTGAAAATAGTAAAACAACCCAAAGTAATAAGGCTGAAATGGCAAAACGCCATAAAATTGCAACGACGGGTGTTGCATAATAGCTCTGAACGGCAATTCCAATCCATGTTGTTCCCCAAATCAACACCACCGCAACATAGAGTAAAATATTCATAACTTCATCCTCGATTACCAAGCTTAAGTATCTAGGAATGCTTCATTTTTCACGTATATATTCTTGTGTAGTACATGCAAGATCTTGCGTTTTTTATATGTCTGAACTAGCTGAATTTTACTGAATATGGTTAACTTAAGCTCAATGATATTCGTTTTAATTTTGCATGGCCTATCAAACTTTAGAACAGCTACAGCAATCTAAAGCCAAGCTTCACGAAACTGTGGTGCTTGATGAAAATATGCAACTTGCATTTTGGTCTAATCAGCAAGATCGTGTAAGTGTCTGTAGCGACCACCATACTTTGAGTCTCTATATCCAAGATGGTTATGAAAGTTATCAAAAAACACCTGCAGGCTGGAAAAATGGTGGCGGGCCAGGGCGTTTTTGTTTGTTGCCTGAGCATCAAGAGTCGACTTGGGATATACGAGGTGGGCTTAAATTTGTTCACTTGTATTATACAGACCAACATTTACGTGATGTTGCCGAAAAAATATGGGACAAAGAACCTAATCAAATTGAGTTAAACGAAGTTGTCTTTAATGACGATGAACGGATTCGAGCACTTTATCAGTTCTTCTTGCTAGATTGCGATTGGCAAGATTCTTCAAATCATTTGCAAATGAGTACAACAGCAAGTTTATTGCTAAATCATTTAATTAGAAGATACAGCAGTGTTCAATGGCAACAGCCTATTATTAAAGGTGGGTTGGCACCTCATAAGCTCAAATATATTCAGGAATGGATTGAAGATCATCTAGATCAGGCTCTCACTTTGTCTGATTTGGCAAATGTTGTGAATTTAAGCGAATACCATTTTGCTCATATGTTTAAACAGTCCATGAATATGGCGCCTCACCAGTATGTCATGCAAAGACGTTTAACTAAGGCAAAAGGACTCATTCAGTCATCTCAGCTTTCTTTACAAGACATTGCCCTAGTATGTGGTTTTAGTTCAGCAAGTCATTTAAGCCATCGTTTTAAACAGTTTTATGGCATGAGTCCTTCACAATTACGTTAAAGAACTCATGACTAATTTCTATAAAAGATAAACCCCTAAACCAATCAGTGCCGAAGCAAAAATGACATACAGCACATTAATGTTAAATCGGAATAAAGCAATAAATGCAGCAAGAGTAATGAGGGCTGCAACAATGTCAAAATGCCCTGTAAAGCCTTGTGGCCATAACACATGATAACTAAAAAATAGTGCTAAATTTAAAATGACGCCGACCACAGCCGCGGTAATTGCAGTGAGTGGTGCAGTAAATTTAATTTCGTTATGTGTAGACTCAATAATCGGCGCACCCGCAAAAATAAAGACAAATGAAAATAGAAAGGTAAACCAAGTCACAATAACTGCACCGAGTGCTCCAGCAAAAAATAGATGCTCAGAACCAAGTAGTGAATGATTAACACCTCCTAAAAAACCAACAAAGGCAACGACCATAATCAGTGGACCAGGAGTAGTTTCACCAAGTGCCAAACCATCAATCATTTGTGTAGGTGAAAGCCATCCAAAATGATTGACAGCGCCTTGATAGACATAAGGTAAAACTGCGTAAGCGCCCCCAAACGTAAGCAGCGCAGCTTTAGTGAAGAACCATGCCATTTGGGTATAAGAGTGATGCCATCCGAAATATACGCCTAAAGCTAAAATGGGTAATAACCATAAAATGATTGCTATAAAAATAAGTCTGGCTAACCGTGACCAGTGGAATTTAGCGTGTTCTGGTGTCGGAGTCTCATCATCAATAAATGCTGGGCCATAATCTTTTTGACTAGCTTTATGACCAGCAGTTGAGGAAAGTAGCTCAGGGTACTTTTTACTAACTAAATAACCTGCAATACCAGCGGTTAAAACGATAAGCGGGAAAGGAAGCTTTAAGACAAAGATGGCAAAGAACGCCGCAATTGCGACGACCCATAAAAACTTATTTTTAAGCGAACGACTACCTATACGGTATGTCGCATGGAAAACAATTGCGGTGACGGCAGGCTTTATCCCGTAAAAAATACCCGCAATAACAGGAACATCTCCAAATTTTATATAAACCCAAGACAGCCCAATTAAAATAAATAAAGAGGGTAATACAAATAAAATACCGGCAACCAAACCTCCCGCAGTTCTGTGCATAAGCCAACCAATGTAAGTTGCTAATTGCTGCGCTTCAGGTCCAGGTAACAACATGCAATAGTTCAGTGCATGTAAAAATCTTTTTTCTGATATCCAGCGCTTTTGTTCAACCAATTCCTGATGCATCACAGCGATTTGTCCAGCAGGCCCCCCAAAGCTAATAAAACCAAGCTTGAGCCAAAATAAGAAGGATTGCCAGAAGGTGACTTGTTCCACTGAATCATCAGGGGTATTTAATTGTTTTTGTTGCATATTATCCCCTAAAAAATAATAGTAATTTTTACGTTTATGGCACAACGGAGTATGTTTTATAGCATAACAAACACAAATGTATTTTTTATGATAACCATTTAACTTTTATAGATAGCTATTAATTAATTTATTGATATTCATTGAAATTATTTTTTTAACTAAAGTTATCGCTTTAAATTATTTCCAAAGCTGAAACATTTTAAACATTATTTGCTCAAGTTGTTATAACAGGTTGTAAGCCGTGAGCCAGCTACCCCCAGATGCTAAAAATCATAAGCCTCTTTACGATCAGTTAAGGGAACTCATCCTTAACAAAATTGTAAATGGCGAATACGCCGTACTGAGTCAAATTCCATCTGAAAACGAGTTTGCTGAACAGTTCGGTGTAAGCCGAATCACAGTTCGCCAAGCACTCAACCAATTACAGTTGGAAGGCTATATTTTTAAGGTGCCAGGTAAAGGGACCTTTGTAAGCAAGCCAAAAACGTTCCAGAACATTTCAAGTTTGCAAGGTTTTGCAGAAGCAATGTCATCTGCTGGTCACGAAATTTTAAACCGTGTCATCTCGGCCGAGCTTAGGCAGGTCCCGATGCATGTAGTACCGAAATTAAAGTTACCTGTTAAAGCCAATGTGTATGAAATTCAGCGTGTTCGTTTACTCAACCGTCAGCCAGTATCGTATGAGTTGACTTATTTGCCAGAACATATTGGTTTGAAACTTAAAGAAAAAGCGATTGATTTACGCACAACCGATATTTTCAAAGCATTAGAACAAGAATGTGACATTCCTTTAGGGCATGCAGATTTAAGTATTGATGCCACTGTAGCGGATGAGGAATTAGCGGCCTTGTTGCAAGTCGAAATCGGAACTCCGGTATTACGGGTCGAACGTTTGACTCACGATGCAAATGGTCAACCGATTGACTATGAATATCTCTATTTCTCAGGCGATACCTTCCAGTACCGTTTACGTATTCATCGTTAATAACTCAAATAAAAATAAGGATTTTACAATGGAAACTAAATATCTTGAGTTTGATATTGTAGTGATTGGTGGTGGAACTGCAGGGCCAATGGCTGCGATTAAAGCAAAACAAGAAAACCCCAATTTAAAAGTCTTGCTCATTGAAAAAGCGAATGTAAAACGCAGTGGGGCAATTTCAATGGGAATGGATGGGCTGAATAATGCTGTTATTCCGGGATATGCGACACCTGAGCAATACACCAAAGAAATTACCATTGCCAATGATGGGGTAGTTAACCAAAGCACTGTATATGCATATGCGAAGCATAGTTTCACAACCATTCAACAGCTCGATCAATGGGGCATTAAGTTTGAAAAAGATGAGACAGGTGAATTTGCAGTAAAAAAAGTACATCACATGGGGGCATATGTTTTACCAATGCCCGAAGGACATGATGTTAAAAAAGTTTTATATCGTCAATTAAAGCGTGCTCAAGTCAAAATTAATAATCGGATTGTCACCACAAAGCTTTTAAAAAATGAGCAAGGTGCAATCAATGGTGTACTCGGTTTTGACTGTCGTAGTGGTGACTTTTATGTCATTAAAACGAAAGCTGCCATTTTATGTTGTGGTGCCGCAGGGCGTTTAGGTTTGCCAGCTTCCGGCTACTTAATGGGTACTTATGAAAATCCAACCAATGCAGGTGACGGCTATGCAATGGCATATCATGCCGGTGCTGAGCTAGCCAATTTAGAGTGCTTCCAGATTAATCCGTTGATTAAAGACTATAACGGTCCAGCTTGTGCCTATGTGACTGGTCCTTTAGGAGGTTATACCGCTAACAGTAAAGGTGAACGTTTCATTGAATGTGACTACTGGAGTGGTCAAATGATGTGGGAGTTTTACCAAGAACTGGAAAGTGGTAATGGCCCTGTTTATTTAAAAGTAGATCATCTGGCCGAAGAAACCATTCAAACCATTGAAGAGATTCTACATACCAATGAGCGCCCAAGCCGTGGACGTTTCCACGAGGGCCGAGGAACCAATTATCGTCAAGATATGGTGGAAATGCATATTTCAGAAATTGGTTTCTGTAGCGGACACAGTGCTTCTGGCGTATGGGTCAATGAAAAAGCTGAGACTTCAGTTAAGGGATTATACAGTGCTGGCGATATGGCGGCCGTACCTCATAACTATATGCTTGGTGCATTTACTTACGGTTGGTTTGCAGGTGTAAATGCCGCGCAATACGTGAGTGCAGTTCAAGATAGCAAATTAAACCAAAGTGAAATAGAAGTAGAAAAAGCTCGAATATTTGCGCCACTGAATTGCTCAGAAGGTTTACCTCCAGAACAAGTGGAATATAAGCTGCGCCGTTTTGTAAATGACTATTTGCAGCCCCCTAAAACTCGCCAAAAAATGGAAATTGGGCTCAAGCGTTTTGAAGAAATTAAACAAGATATTAAGCGAATTTCTGCAAGGAACCCGCATGAGCTGATGCGTGCCGCTGAAGTTTCTTTTATTCGAGATTGCGCGGAAATGGCAGCAAGAGCTTCACTGTTTAGAGAAGAAAGCCGCTGGGGACTGTACCACTATAGAGCAGATTTCCCTCAAAAAAATAACTCGGATTGGTTCTGTCATGCGCATTTGAAAAAAGATGAACAGGGCAACATGGTCAGTTTCAAAAGGCCAATCGAGCCTTATGTGGTTCCGATTAATCAAGATGAAGCTGTGTCGTATGACCGTTTACGCATTCAAAAAGATGTTGCTCTAGCAGACTAAATAAATCAGGAATTCAAATCATGACTTTTATTTTTAAAGAAGTACAGCACCGTACTGTCGCACCCGTCATTATCGATGAGGATAAATGTATTGCTGATAAAGGATGCACTGTCTGTGTAGATGTTTGTCCAATGGACTTATTAGCAATCGACCCAACAACCCAAAAAGCTTATATGCAATTTGATGAATGTTGGTATTGCATGCCTTGCGAAAAGGACTGCCCAACAGATGCAGTCAAAGTAAATATCCCATACCTACTCAAATAATTAATTTGGAATACGCAACATGAGACAAAATAAATTGATCAATAAAAAACTATTACTCAGTAGTTTAATTGGTGCCATGGTACTCGGCACTTTGGGGTGCGGCAGTAAAACAGAAACTGTACGTGTCGCCATTGGTACACAAGACACGACCATTAACTGTGCAACAGGTGGGCTGCTCATTCGTGAATTGAATTTATTACCAAAATATTTGCCTAAAGATGGTAAATATAAACACGTTAAATATGACATTCAATGGAAAAACTTTACCTCTGGTGCACCACTTACCAGTGAAATGGTAGCTGGGCGTCTAGATTTGGGAGCAATGGCTGACTTTCCTGCTGTGAATAATTTAGCGGCATTTAAAAAAGCTGGCAAAGAAAGCATATTTTTAGCCCCTTTGTCAGGCAGTATTAATGGTAGCGGCAATGCGATTGTTGTTCCAATTGACTCAAAAGTAACATCGCTTAAAGAACTAAAAGGACAAACCATTTCTGTACCTTTTGCCTCAACTGCTCATGGACTGTTGCTACGAGCGATTCAGGCAGAAGGCTGGCAACTTGATAAAGATATTAAAGTGATTGCTCAGGCGCCAGAAGTAGCAGGGCCTGCCTTAAAAAGTCATAAGATTGCTGCGCATGCTGACTTCGTACCATTTGGCGAGTTATTTGCTTACCAAGGTTTTGCCAAAAAAATCTATGATGGTTCACAAGCAAAATCACCGACATTTCATGGTTCGCTTGCCAGCAAAGATTATGCACAGCAGCATCCAGAAGTTATAAAGGCTTATTTACAAGCAGCCATTGAAGCGAATCGTTTGATTCGCGAGCAACCTGAAAAATATAGTGAACTGATTGCTGAAAAAACCGGTATTCCTGCTGAAGTTGTTTATCTATTTCATGGCCCTTTAGATCTGCAAACTCGTGACTTAACGTGGAAACCTGAATATCGAAAAGCAACTCAAATCGCGATAGACACCTTAAAAGTTTTAGGCAAAAACGACGGTACGCTTGATGTAAATAAATTTATTGATAATCAATATATTAAGGATGCATTTCAGGCATCCGGACTTAATTACAGCCAGCAACTGGCCGACTATGCAAAATCACCTTTGGTTGCCAATGACGCATTAACGGGCCAACCCATCAAGACATTTGATCGGGTGACTCAAATTTGGGTAAAGGGTGAAGAAAAAGTGCGTAGCTATGAAACGCCTGAGCATGCTTTTTCTGATTTAAAGAAAATACAAGCCAATGGAAAAACGGTACGTGTGGTTTATAGCCAAGATCATCAGTCCGACATTAAGTTACTTGCTAATTTGGCATGGTATGCCACAGACAAAGCAGGAAAAATTCAAGCCTTTTTATTAAAAGATGATGCTGAAAAATGGGCTAAACAACAGGGCGGAAAAGTATATGACTTTAAAGCTATTCAGCTTGTAACACAGAGCTGATGTGTTGTCTTACCTAATGAGCAGGAGGTAACAAATGAGTAGTTTAGCCCAGACAAAACCTAATAACCAAATTACATTTTTGATTAAATTTTTTCGGCAGTTGAGATCATATCCAGCGCGTTTGAAAAGCTATGTCATTGCTTTCACATCTATAGCTTTTTGGATAGCAATTTGGCAAGGACTTGCTCAGTTTAAAGTAAATTTAGGCTTTGTGAACTTTAGCAATGTCCCGACACCTTTAGATGTCATTCATGCGCTATGGGCTTTTTTTCAACTCAGCGCTGCATTTGAACATGTTGAATCTAGTGTGTTTCGTGTAGTGATTGGTTTTGTGCTTGCGGCTCTAATTGGTGTAGGTATTGGTTTGTTGGCAGGACGTTACCAAAAACTGGCTGCCTTTCTAATGCCACCATTAGAAGTATTACGTCCAATACCAGCAGTTGCATGGATTCCTTTAGCAATTCTGATTTTTCCCTCATCAGAAGCTTCCATGATTTTTATTACGTTTATTGGGGCTTTATTTCCAATTTTATTAAACACCGTACATGGTGTTGGTGCAGTTGACCCAAGACTCGTTGCATCTGCAAAAAGTCTAGGCGCTTCTGATCTTGCCATCATTCATGAAGTCATTATTCCAGGTGCATTACCGAACATTATTACTGGTTTATCTATTGGAATGGGTACTTGTTGGTTCTGTTTAGTGACTGCCGAAATGATTTCTGGGCAACATGGAATTGGATATTTCACATGGGAATCTTTCACCTTGCAAAACTATAGCAATATCGTGGTTGGCATGGTGCTGATCGGAGCGTTAGGTATGTTTAGCAGTACATTGGTGCGTGTGATTGGAAACCGATTTACTCCATGGTATCAATTGAGGAAGTCTTAAAATGTCAATTACACAAGGCCATGTTCGTATTCAAAATCTATCGCTACATTTAGGGCAAGCTAAAAATCGTTTTCAGGCACTAGATCGGATTAATTTCGAAATACAACCGGGCGAATTTATTTGTTTACTTGGCCCATCGGGTTGCGGTAAATCAACATTATTAGGTGCTTTGGCAGGGCACTTACCAATTAGTTCTGGGTCTTTAACGGTCGATGATGAATCGATATTTGAACCGCATCCAGACAGAGGTTTGGTGTTCCAGCAACATACCTTATTTCCATGGAAAAGCGTGCTTGAAAATATTGCTTTTGGTTTGAAAATGAAGGGCATTGCTAAGCAAAAGCGTATTGAACAAGCTCAGAAAATGATTGATCTGGTCGGACTTAAAGGCTTTGAACATAAATTTCCAGCCGAACTTTCTGGTGGTATGCAGCAACGAGTTGAAATTGCGAGAGTACTGATTAATCAACCTCGCATTTTATTAATGGATGAGCCTTTTGGTGCCTTAGATGCTCAAACTCGTTTAAAAATGCAAATGCTATTACTCGAAATTTGGCAAGAAATCCAAACGTCGGTTTTATTTATTACCCACGATATTGATGAGGCACTTTTTTTAGCCGATCGAGTGTTGATTATGAGCCATCGCCCAGGACGAATTATTGAAGAAATTCCACTTAAGTTTGAACGTCCACGAGATGTTGAGCTTGTAACAAGTAGTGAATTTACAGCCATTAAAAAACATTGCATCCAGACTTTAAAAGAAGCTACTCAACAAGAAGAGTTAAGACGTTTAAATCCATTAGGGCTTGGAAAGAAATCACAAATTAAGGAATACGAATGAGTTTTTATTATCAAGCTTTAGATGACCTCGATGAATATAATCAGGAATTTCTTGCGCAGCTCAATGACCCAGATGAAAAGATTCGCTTTGTCGCTTTAATGAATATTGGCGATGAAGAAAATCCGGATTTACTCCCTTGGTTGCATGCAGCATTGCAACACGATTCTTCAGCTTTAGTTCGTCAAGAGGCAGCAAAAAAGTTAGAAAGTTGGGAAGATCCAACCAGTTTACAAGTATTGGCTCAAGCTTTATTTGATACAGATGTGAATGTGAAACAAACTGCCAGTCAAAGTTTAAGTGAAGTGAAAAATGCGGCATCAGCCCCAATCCTTGCGCCTTATTTAAAGCATACGGATACTTTTGCTCTTAGTGCAATTCTGCGTGCTTTAAAACCTTTACGACCACAGCAATTATTTGATGAGATATCTGCTTTAGTACACCATAAAAATGCATTTGTGCGCCGTGAGGCAGTCAGTGCATTAAGTTGGTTACAACAAGACCAAGCGATTACGATATTGGCAAAAATTGCAGAAACAGATACAGATGATGAGGTCCGCCGTATTGCAACAGGTGGTTTGGCTTATAGTCAGAGTATATCAACTGAGGTCATCCAAGCACTTCAACATTCTTTAACTTCGGAAAGTTGGCAACTAAGAGTGGAAGCTGCGCTCACGATTGGAAAATTACGTATTGTTCAGCTCGAAGCTCCTTTAATTCATACTGTATCAGACTTGTATTGGCAAGTACGTATTGCAGCAGTACGAAGCTTGGGACTACTCAAATCGCATCTAGCAGTAGCTCATTTGTCTGATAACTTTAAGCATGAAATTAGTAACTTGCGTAAAGAAGTCGCTTTAGCACTCGGCGAAATCGGCACATCAGAAGCTCAGACGTTATTGGAACAACATCAAAATGATCCAGATCCTGAAGTACGAAAAGCGATTCGTATTGGATTAAATCAAATTGGTGAGGTGAAGTATGCAAATCAGACCTGATATCCGTGTCGACACTATAAATAAGCAGGTTCACTTTATATGGACCGATGGCTCAAGCGTATGTTTGAGTCATCAAAGTTTAAGGGAAATTTGCCCATGTGGCTTTTGCCGAGCGAAGCGGATTAAACAAATTAAAATAGAGCATCAAAATGTTGAAGTGACAGCTATGTTTGATCAAGGTTATGGGGCCCAAATTTGCTTTAGTGATGGGCATGATAAAGGGATTTTTCCGTGGGCTTTTTTAAAAGAATTTGCTAAGGGATAAAAGATGCCTTCTGCTTGGGACAGAAGGCATTTTATTTAATTAATGATCATGTTCTAAATAATCTGGTTTTTTCGGAAGCGCAAGGCTACATAAGAAACAGATAATCAGCATGACTATCACATATATAAAGAAGGTATTTTCAATTCCGGCAGCTTTAAACTGTAAGGCAACTGAAGGTGCAGAACCACCAAACAGCGCATTACCTACTGCATACGAGAAACCTACACCTAAAGCCCGCACATGAGGTGGGAACATTTCAGCTTTTACCAAACCACTAATGGAAGTATAGAAGCTGAGTAACATCATCATAAAGATGAGTAGCAATGTAATGATGATCGGAGAATCTATATAGGCACGCATCCCGATCACCATGACTGGATAAATAAAAATGGCGGACAATAAGCTAAATGCCAACATTGAAGAGCGTCGCCCAATACGGTCCGAAATTGCTCCAAATACAGGTTGAGCACACATATAAACAAATAGCGCGAAGGTCATGATATAACCAACAGTTTTTCCATGCATCCCTAAGTTGGTTAAATAGGTTTTTGAATAAACGGTCTCTACATAAAACGTTAATGAACCGGCAGAAGTGTATCCAACCACCAATAAAAAGGTTTTCCAGTGTTTTTTAAAGAGTTCTCTTAAGCTGCCAGACTCTTTTCGTTCGCTGTCTTGATGAGAAAGCGTTTCTTCTAAACGACTACGTGCAAGCAAAGATAAAATTGCTGCGATACCACCAATAACAAACGGAATACGCCAGCCGCCATCATGTAATTGTTGTTCACTTAAGAACGTCAACAAAATAACGCCCAGTAAGCTTGCAAGCAATTGACCACCAGAGAGGGTGACATATTGGAAAGACGAGTAAAAACCACGCTGACCTTTTAAGCCTAATTCACTCATATAAGTGGCAACGGCGCCATATTCACCACCCACTGATAAGCCTTGAAGTAAACGAACAAGCAGTAACAGAAAAGGGGCAAATAAACCGACTTGATCATAAGTAGGCAAAGCTGCAAATAAAAAGGAGCTTAAAGCCATAAGACAAATTGATATGATCATCGACTTCTTTCGGCCATGTCGATCTGCAATACGACCAAATAGCCAGCTTCCAATCGGACGCATAAAGAAGCTTGCTGCAAATACCCCCCAAACATAAATAGACTTGGTCGTACTATCCATATCAGGTGCGGTTAAAGCTTGAGTAAAGTAAGCAGCAAATACTGCATAAATATAAAAATCAAACCATTCGACTAAATTACCAGAGGCTGCGCCTACAATCCCACCTATTCGACTACGTTTTTCTTCCTGAGTATATGTCATATTACATCCATCGTTTTGTAGACAAAAACTAGGAATTTTTTAGGTATGCTAAACAGAAAAGAGAATAAAATATTAAAAATCACTCAGCCCTGAGCACGTCCTTAAAATTCCTAACCATTCATTTTTTCTAATTTTAAAATTCGTTTCTAGTGAGATTACGTCCTTTTGTTCGATTTAAAGATATTTTAACCAATGATCGAACATTTCCTTACGCTCAATTTGATAATGAATTATATTTAAAATCATTGAGCTAATTTAATACCAGTATTTTTTCTATTCTCTTTCTCCTTTTTAGGTTCCATTTTGAGCTTAAGTGTAATTTGAATATTTGATAATACTTAAAAAGTTATAGTCTCAATTCTCAAGAAAATAAATAAAATTTATATAATGATAAGTTCAAAAATTCGGACAAAATTCACTTAATCGAAAAAATACAGAATGTGTTGTTTCTCAATATGTGTGCCTGTATTCTTGCGTGGCTGAAAATAGGGAGATAACCATTTTTAGCCTTATAAATTATGCTCGCAATAGCAGGTAACTATTCAATGGAAAGACGTTCGTTAAATCTTCACTTCATAACATGCTCTAAAACAGCATTAGCTTCATCTATTGCACTCATAACATCTGTCGTTTATGCAAATGAAGTGGAGGTTTCGCAGCTTCCAACCATTACTGTGAACGCTACACAAAATATTGATGCACTATATACGTCTAGAAAAGTTAATTTATCTTGCTTTCAAACTGGTGAAGTAAAAAAAGTTCCTGCATCTATTACTACCATTACATCTGAACGCATAGCAGATCAACACGCAAAAACACTCACCGATGTTATTAAAAATGATTCATCCTTAGGCGATGGCTACGCTGCTATTGGCTACTATCCAAACTTTGTAGCACGGGGTTTTGCACTCGATTTAGGTTCAAGTTATCTCATTAATGGCCATACCATACGTGGCGAGAAAAATGTAGCTTTAGAAAATAAAGAACAAGTTGAAATCTTAAAAGGCATTTCTGCAATTCAAAGTGGTATGTCGACGCCAGGTGGTGTTGTTAACTATGTAACCAAAAGACCTGCCGATGTTAAAAATATTACGGTCGATGCAAATTCAGAAGGCGGCTATACACTGGCAACGGATGTCGGCGGCTTTATTAATGATAATTTCGGTTATCGAATCAATCTAGCACATGAAAGTATTCATCCAAATGTTGATCATGCAAATGGTAAGCGTGAGTTTGGTTCAGTAGCTTTAGACTGGAAAATTAATGATCGTTCTAAACTACTGTTTGACATTGAAGCCCAGCATCAAAGTCAACGTTCTGTACCCGGCTATCAACTGCTTGATGGGCAAGAAGTACCAACAAATGTAGATCAAGACCGTTTATTGGGTTATCAGTCTTGGAGTAAACCTGTTGTAAATAATAGTGTAAATGCGAGCTTGAAATATCAATATGCATTTAACGATCAATGGAATGGTAGCTTAAGTGCATCACAAAGCCGTGTTGTGATTGATGACAATAGTGCTTTCCCATGGGGCTGTTATAGCAGCATTTGTGAAGTTACGGGCTTGGGCAATACTTTTGATAAACACGGAAATTATGATATTTATGACTTCCGCAGCCCAGATGACACACGTATAACTAATCAATTTGCTGCTGGGTTAAATGGCCAATTCAATACTGGCAATATTCAGCATCAAATCGCTTTCGAATTACAACGTACATATAAAACCTTAAAACACCATACACCACTGAATGTAGCAGTAGGAACAGGCAATATTTATGAAGATACGGTCGACTACAATCCTTCATTGGAAAGTCCAGGCGATCGTTACAAAGCTCTAGAGAGTGATCAAACTGCATTTACAATCTCTGACCGAGTTCAATTTAATGATCAATGGTCAACCCTACTTGGTGGAAAACTTATTCACCTTGATGAGCAAGCTTATAATTCAGATGGGCAGCAAAGCCGAGATACCTATTTAAATAAGTTTTTGCCACAATTAGCACTCATGTATAGTCCAACTGCTACGACTAATCTTTATGCTTCATATGCTAAAGGTTTATCAGATGGTGGCGAAGCTCCTTGGTTTGCTAATAATGCTCTAGAAGTTCTATCACCGAAAAATTCTGAACAATATGAATTTGGTGTTAAGCAACAAATACGCAACTTCTTATTAACAGCAGCTATTTTTGATTTAAAACAAGACAATCAATATAGCCAAGTGAATGTAGATGGAACTTTTGATTTTGTTGAGCAAGGCGAACAACACAATCAAGGTATTGAGTTAGGTTTAACAGGCGCCTTAACCGATACACTTGATGTAAGCTCTGGCATTACCTTTACCAAATCTCGTCTTGTTGATATTGATACTGACAGCTACAAAGGTCATCAAACTCAAAATGTACCAAAGGTACGCGCAACTGCACAGTTATCTTATAAAGTACCGTCAGTTGAAGGATTAAGATTACTCAGTGGTATGCAATATAGTAGCAGTAAATATGCAAACAAAGAGGGAACTGCAAAAGTAGGCGGATATAGTGTCTTTAATATTGGTGCTGCCTATAAAACAAATTTTGCTGGGCATGACACAACTTTTAGATTCAATATTGATAACTTATTTAACAAGAAATATTGGCGTGATGTAGGGGCATTTATGGGGGATGACTATCTGTTCTTAGGTAATCCTCGCACAGCTCAATTTTCTACAACTTTTAGCTTTTAAAAGTTACAGGACAAATAAAAAAGGAGCTTTAAAAGCTCCTTTTTTATTTTAAGAATTAAGCCGACATTTTTGGTTTAACCATATTATTAATCGACAAGATATCATCAAGCACTTGTGCTGATAATAAACCTTCATTCTGAACTAGAGCCAATACACTTTGCCCAGTTTCATTTGCTGTTTTAGCAATACGAGTTGTAGTTTCATAACCTAGGTATGGGTTAAGTGCAGTCACAATACCAATTGAGTTTTCAACTAAAGCTTTACAGTGCTCAGGGTTGGCCGTAATCGTATCAATACATTTACTTTGGAACATTGCCATTGCTTTACCAAGTAAGTCCATCGATTCAAATAGTTTGAATGCAATAAGTGGTTCCATTGCATTTAACTGTAATTGACCAGCTTCAGCAGCTAAAGTTACAGCCAAATCATTTGCAATAATCTGGAAGCAAGTAAGGTTCATTGCTTCTGGAATAACTGGGTTTACTTTACCCGGCATAATCGAGCTACCCGGTTGACGTGCTTCTAAGTTAATTTCATTAATGCCGGTGCGTGGACCACTTGAAAGTAAACGCAAGTCATTGGCAATTTTTGAAAGTTTAGTTGCAGTACGTTTTAATAAACCAGATAAAAGAACAAAGTCACCCATGTCTGAAGTTGCTTCGATTAGATCTGGAGCTGACTTAATTTTCTTACCAGAAATTTTTCCAAGTGCTTGAATCGCGAGTTCACGGTAACTATATTCAGTGGTAATTCCTGTACCAATCGCTGTACCGCCAAGGTTCATATAAGCTAAAACATTTGGAATAAGCGTATTAATTTGCTCAAGGTCTTTTTGTAGAGTTACCGCAAAAGCACCAAACTCTTGACCTAATGTCATAGGCACGGCATCTTGTAACTGAGTACGTCCCATTTTTAAAATGTGTGCAAACTCTTGAGACTTATTTAGGAAGCTAAGAATCAAATTGTTAAATGGAAGATTTAACTCATCTAGGCTAAGTAACAAACCTAAACGGATTGCAGTAGGGTATACGTCATTTGTTGACTGTGACATGTTAATGTCGTTATTTGGATGTAAGTACTGATATTGACCTTTAGAATGTCCCATATATTCTAAAGCAACGTTTGCCAATACTTCATTTGCATTCATATTGGTTGAAGTACCAGCACCGCCTTGCATCATGTCGATTGGGAACTGGTCATGGAAGTTTCCACGAATAAGCTGATTACAGCTATATTCGATCGCTTCAAATTTAGTTTGATCTAAGTTTTTAAGATTATAGTTTGCTTCAGCACAGGCAAGTTTAACCATAGCTAATGCTTTAATTAAGTTAGGGAAATTTCCAACTTTGCTATTTGTTAAGTTGAAATTTTCTAAAGCACGTAATGTTTGAACTCCGTAATAATGATCATTGTTGATTTCTCTATGACCAATAAGATCCTTCTCAATACGGGTAGTAATATCTGCGTTCATCATTAAACTTCGATTCATTAAAGATGATTCATCTTAGAATTCGAAATGCTTCACTTCTAATGCATTTATTAAAGTAATTATGCATTTTTTGCATATCAAAAACTGAATTACGATAAAATGAATATTGAATAGTTGATGAGCCTTGGAAGCTATATATCTTACAAAATTTAATATATTCAATTGCTTGTATAATTTCTTTAGAGTGAGTTGCTCAACAAGAATTAAGTAAATTAAAAAATTTGAAGCGAACTAAATAATGTTTTTTATTCAGGAACGTTATTAAATTATTTGAATTTTCATGTGAAAATTAATTTATATAAAGAAATAATGAGTTTTGTTTAATAAATTTTAATAAAATTGTGATGCATTTCACATAAAAATACTTATAATACAGAAAATTTTGATTTATTAAGTTTATGTTAAAAGTAATTGGTGCCTTACTAATATTGGGAAGTTTTACTTGCTATCTCCTTATAGGAAATGAAGAAAAAACTGAAACCAAAAGTTCACACATGCTTAAAGAAGCTGAGCAATCGATTAAGAATGCTGAGTTATCTATTCAAAAAGCAAAACAAAATATCCCTACTGCATCGTATAAGTAATTGAGGTAATGAAGATTATTGTCTATTAAATAATCTTTTGACTGAAATTTTATTAAGATGTCAGCGCTGTAAAGAGACAAATGCATGAGAATGAAGTTTATTGCATATGACCCTAACTCTGGTGAAAAACTAAGCTTGAAAGAGCATATTCATCACATGGATAAATACACAACTTATGTTTTTTTTAGTGATGAAAAAGACAATATGGTATTTAACCCACAGAAAAAACAGATATTTGAAATCAGCCAATATACCTCAAACATGATGGTTGAAATTTCAAGAAAGTTATACTACTTAATTGGTGAATATTAGTTCATTTTCTATAGATCATTATGTGGATGAATTATCGCTCTTACTGATGAATTAATGCACTCCCTGTCAGTCTATAGATACTTTAGTATAATAGTCGGGATTATCTTATTAATTTATACTTACCTTAAATATTGTATGAAATACAATTAATTATTAATACTGCTTAAATCCTGAAATGAGGTAAGGTAATCATTTACTTATCAATTATTACCTTACCAAATTATAGTAAGAGTAAATAATAATTCTCTTTTTTGATGATTAGATGAAGTGAGAAAGAGTCTAAAACTAGATTTTTAGATACTTTTTATAGTGGAATAGTGTATTAATTTAAGATTCTTAAAATTCAATCAATAACTTAGAGATTGGTTATTGAAACAGTTTACAGTCCGCATTCTTCCCCAAGGTGCGGACTTTTTTTATCATTAAAATGTACGAATAGAATTTCGTGCTTATTTCTAAAAGTTATCTTGTTAAGATCACTTATTTAATTTTATGATGGGTTTTTATCAATTGATTTAAATAATTTTTTTAGCTGAACTGTACTTATGTTCATCTCTTGTCTTGTGAAAACAAAACCTATTATTTTCTTATCTTCTTTTCTATGTCAAAATTATTAAATACTTAATTTTATAGATTGGCTTTGTCCTTTCACTTCTCGCATTTTTGCAGGTACTCCCTATGTTTTATCATTCTTTCTCATCCCTAAATTTATTTATGCTTCTTCCCAAAAATTGATCCTAGACAGTATCGTGGACAACAAATCCCTCTAAATTCTTAAAATATTTCTTCTCAAAGGCTTCAGGGCTTA
>NZ_KI391939.1:1064555-1179683 GCF_000162375.2 Acinetobacter sp. RUH 2624
TCAGCACTAAAACGTTTGGCCATTTCTTGGATCTCCAAAGTTAACGTTACGTTATCTTTAGAGGGAAGTACTGTCCATTATTTTGGCTAGGATCAAATATCAATTAATAAAATTACAAATCTAAAAGGGAATAGATAAGATGAATTTAGAAGTCCGTTGGGTAGAGGATCTCCTCACATTAGAACGTGAACGTTCGATTTCGAAAGCAGCCGAGAAAAGATTTATTAGCCAGTCTGCATTTACTCGAAGAATTCAACAAATTGAAGAAATGATTGGTGCTGAAGTCATTATTAGGAACAACAAAAACAACATCGAATTTACAGATATTGGCCGAATTTTATTAGTGATGTCTAAGAATATTGAAAAACAGGTAGAGGAGACCGCAAAACTTATTAAAAATATTAAGAATGAGACTGAATCTACCATTCGTTTCTGTGTGGTTCACTCATTAGCTTCAGGTTTTTTAACAACATTTTTAAAGAAATTTCCTACTCTTATTCGTGATTTAAAAATTGAAATTGTCGCAACGAATAGTGGAGAAGGCCTATCTTTGTTAAAAGAAGGCGCCTGTGATTTCATGATTTGCTATGCAGATAAAAGCAATATTAGAAAAGTTGGAGATGATATTTTAAGTGGTATTAAAATTGCTGAAACGGTCATTGTACCGGTTTCTGCAACTGAACCCGACCATAGCCCAAAACATACAATACAAAGTAACTTTGCTCTACTAGCGTATAGTAAACACGCATACTTAAGAAAATTAGTGGACCAACTTATTGAAGGTAAGCTCGTATATAAAACGTTATATGAAACTGATAATGCCACCAATTTAAAAGAGCTGGTTTTACAAGGTCTAGGGGTTGCTTGGATTCCGAAAATTAATGTTGAAGAAGACCTTGCAGCTGGGAAATTGGTTATTTTAGATCAGCAAGAATATTGCCTTGCTCAAGATATTTATATTTTCAAAAATAATTTGAGTGATAATAAATCGGTACAACAAATATGGAATGGTTTTAAAGCCCAGCAAGAACTATAACGCATACTCATTCAAAGGGTGAAGTACACGATATTTATATATAAATTAAGCAAATAAGTAGATTATGCTTGGGTCTTTATGATGAAAGGCATGATAAAGCATTGCCCCTCGTCTGAATTCTTTGCTAATTTAGAGTAAAATTCAATAAGTCAAAAGTAGGGTAGAAGAATTTTTCTATCATTTATAACTGCTTTTGAACTTATTTCAATGGATTATTAAGTCCAAGCGGAGACAATTTTGTTTGATCTAGACAGTAGATTATTAAATATTTTTTATCATATTTATCGGTTCAAAAGTGTTTCAATGGCTGCAGATGCTATTGGTCTAACACAGCCGAGTGTAAGTAACGGTCTAAACAAAATTCGTCAACATTTTAATGATCCTTTGTTTATTCGAGTCGGCAATGAAATGATTCCGACCGAACTGGCAAAGCAGATTTTTCCTCTGATTAGTGAAGTTATTGATAAAGTTGAAAGTATTAATAACTTTAATGTGAACTTTGATCCATTGACATCAGACCAGCTGTTTACGATTGCAATGACTGATGTGTCACATTTGGTTTTACTGCCTCAGTTAACCAACTATTTAAAAGAAAAAGCACCTCTCATCCGTTTAAATATTAGACCTATTACGCCAGAAACCAGCTATCAAATGGCAAATGGTGAAATTGATTTGGCGATAGGTTTCTTACCACAATTAGAAGAAGGTTTTTATCAGCAGAAGTTTTTTCGTCAACACTATGTTGTGATTAGCTCAAAAAGCCATCCGCGTTTAGATCCAAATAATTTTACTTTAGAAGATTATATGCGCGAATATCATATCGATATTGATGCAGGTATCGGGCATTATCACATTAAAAATGAACTACAAAATAAAGGGTTGGATCGAAATATTTTAATTCGTTTACCAAGTTACTTAGGTGTAGGTCTAGTCGTTCAGGAAACAGATGCGATTGCCACTGTTCCATATTATTTAAGCCAAGTTTTATTGGTTAGAGAGAACTTACAAATTTTACCTGCACCGCTTGATTTTCCAACTTATGACGTTAAGCAACATTGGCATATGTCTTGTCACCATAAGAGTAGCCATAAATGGTTCCGTCAAACTTGTTATGAGCTATTTAAAACAGCTTAGGAATTTTACTTATAAAAAAGAAGATGTAAGAAAATCCTTACACCTTCTTATAATTTTGAATTAAATTTCAATCGCAACGGCCGTTGCTTCACCACCACCAATACATAGAGCCGCAACGCCTTTCTTTTTACCTAAGCGTTTTAGTGCATAAATAAGAGAAAGGATAATTCTTGAACCCGTAGCGCCAATTGGATGGCCTAATGCACATGCACCACCATGGATGTTCACTTTAGCTTCATCAATACCTAGTTCATGAATTGGTGCCATTGCCACCATTGCAAAAGCTTCATTAATTTCCCAAGCATCTACTTCATCAACAGACCAACCAGCACGCTCAAGTACTTTCTGAATTGCACTAATTGGAGCAATTGTGAATTCGCTTGGATGCTGAGAGTGCGTCGAAGTTGCCACAATTTTTGCTAAGGTATTTAACCCATGGCTTTGAGCATATTCTTCAGTGGTTAGTACTAATGCAGCAGCACCATCAGAAATCGAGCTTGAGTTAGCGGCTGTAATTGTACCGTCCTTGCTAAAAGCAGGGCGTAAAGTTGGAATTTTCTCAAGATTTGCTTTTAATGGTTGCTCATCTTGATCAACAACTTCAACACCTTTGCGGGTTTTTACTTCAACAGGAACAATCTCTTCTTTGAAATAACCTTCCGTAATCGCAGTTTGCGCTTTTTTAAGTGAAGAAATTGCAAAGTCATCCATTTGCTCACGGGTAAAGCCTTTGGTGTTTGCCATGTCTTGCGCAAAAGAACCCATTAAACGACCTGTTTCTGCATCTTCAAGGCCATCTAAAAACATATGGTCCTTAATTTCACCGTGTCCCATACGATAACCACCGCGAGCTTTAGGCAAAATATAAGGTGCATTTGTCATAGATTCCATGCCGCCAGCCACAATAATATTGGCACTGCCTGCTTTTAAGGTATCTGATGCCATTAACACCGCTTTCATTGCAGAGCCGCAAAGTTTATTAATGGTCACAGCTCCGACATGATCAGGCACACCAGCTTTACGCATGGCTTGACGAGCAGGACCTTGACCAATACCAGCACTAAGTACGCAACCGAAAATCACTTCATCTACTTGTTCAGGTTTAACACCTGCACGTTGGATCGATTCACGGATGACAGCAGCGCCAAGTTCTGGAGCAGTTAGAGAAGATAAACTACCCTGAAAACCACCCATTGCAGTACGGCTACCTGAAACTATAACAATTGAACTCATCTTAATATCTCTTATTGGTTTATTTGCTAAATTTGCCTTTAGCCTAAACTAAAGGCGCCACTAAATTAAAAAGTTGGAGGGGTATAGCTGAGCGTTCTACCAAAGAACCACAGCAAGAATAAAACTAAAGGAAAATGCACAACGAGCTGAGTCACTGTAAAACCAATCACATCTTTTGCTTTTAGTTTTAAAATGCCTAACATTGGAAGCATAAAAAATGGATTGATTAAGTTTGGTAAAGCTTCGGCTGCATTATAAATTTGTACAGACCAGCCCAAATGAACCTTTAAATCATTTGCTGCTTGCATAACATATGGGGCTTCAATAATCCATTTTCCACCACCTGACGGTACAAAGAATCCAAGTACCGCAGAGTAAACTCCCATTACAATCGCAAAGGTTTCTTTTGATGCGATTGAAACGAAAAACTCGGCAATATAATGTGACAGCGATAAGTCTTGGCTATTTAAAGCTTGGGTCATAATAAATGCAATACTTCCGTAAAGTGGAAACTGAATTAAAATTCCTGATACGGCTGGAACTGCTTTTGCGACAGCATTTAAGAAGTTTCGTGGTGTGCCATGTAAAGCTAAACCAAGCATTAAAAACACAAAGTTGTATGTATTTAAGCTTGAAATCGCAATAATTGGATTACTTTTTGAAAATTCAAAAAACATCCAGATTAAGCCTAAAGCCACCACAATAATCGTTAAAATAGGTGAGTTTTCTAACCAGTCGCCTGGGCGTGTCGATTTTTCCTCATGTGGTTTGTCTTCTTCAAACTGCACATCAAAACTATCAATTGTTTTAACATTATTACCTTTTGGAGCTGACCAGTAAGCAATTGCAATTGAAACAATCACCAAAATAATGGTCATAGCAATTGATTGCCAAAGGAAAATAGTTTCGGTAAATGGAATAACACCAGTCAGGTTATAAATTGACTCAGGTAAACTGGTTTTATTGGCTTGAAGCTGTGCTGCTGATGAACTAATTCCAAGCGCCCAAGTTGCTCCCATACCAATGATTGCGGCTGCCGCAGCAGCACGATAATCCATATTCAGCTCTTTACGTTTTGCTAATGCAATTACTAAAAGTGCAGTAAGAATTGTACTAACAGCCCAATTCACCAGAGAAATTAATAAGCTTACAGTTGCTACTAAAACAATAGCACCACGACCAGAATTTGGAATACGTGCCATTTTTTGGATCAGGAATTTTACGGGCTTAGATACAGAAACGACATAACCTACAATAATGAGCATCGTCATTTGCAGGGTAAAGGGAATAAGACTCCAGAAGCCATTACCAAATGAAGTGGCCACATCGTGGATTGGGGCGCCAATAGCTAAAGCAGCGACAGAGACAATAATGACGCCAAGCAGAGCAAAAATATATGAATCAGGAAACCATTTTTCAGACCATTCACTAATCCGAAGTGCAAATCTTTCAAAAATTCCTTGCTGTTTTTCCATAACTGAAAAATCCTTCTCGTTCTTATTTATAAACAGCACATCCGGTGCTTAAAAGGGTTAAGACCCAAGCTCACTTACTAACTTGAGTCTTGTACAGCTAACTAAATCTTAGAATTTACGCAACTAAGGTTTTATAAAACTCAACACCTGTAGCAGCTTGAATTTGTTCGAGCGTAACATCTTTAGCTAGTTCAATGAGCTCTACACCTTGTGGCGTAATATCCATTACACCTAAGTCTGTAATCACGCGATGAACAACACCTTTACCTGTTAAAGGCAAACTACAGCTTTTCACGATTTTTGGTGTACCGTCTTTTGCACAGTGTTCCATTAGAACCACAACTTTTTGGACACCAACAACCAAGTCCATTGCACCGCCCATACCTTTGACTTTCTTACCCGGAATCATCCAGTTCGCTAAGTCACCTTTTTCAGAAACTTCCATCGCACCTAAAATTGCAATGTTGACATGGCCACCACGAATCATGGCAAAAGATTCTGAGCTTGAGAAAAAGGCTGCACCAGGACGAGCAGTAACCGTCTGTTTCCCGGCATTAATTAAATCTGCATCAACAGTTTCTTCGGTTGGAAACTCACCAATACCTAATAAGCCATTTTCAGATTGAAGCCAAACATTAATATTTTCAGGAATATAATTGGCAACAAGAGTAGGTAAGCCAATACCTAAATTGACATAAAAACCATCTTCAAGTTCTTTTGCAGCACGTTGTGCCATTTCATTATGTGACCAAGCCATTTTATACTGCCTCCGTGCTTAAAGTTTTATGCTCAATACGTTTTTCAGGTGATGCATTTAATACGATGCGGTTTACATAGATACCTGGCAAGTGGATTTCATCTGGATCCAATTCACCAATTTCAACCACCTGTTCAACTTCCGCAATTGTAATTTTTCCAGCCATTGCACATTCAGGGTTAAAATTTTGAGCAGTTTTACGAAAAACTAAATTACCTGCCTTGTCTGCCTTATATGCTTTAACAAGAGCCACATCTGCTGTTAACGACTCTTCTAGAATGTAGTTCTTGCCATGAAAAGTACGTTCTTCTTTACCTTCGGCAATGAGTGTACCTACGCCAGTTTGTGTGTAAAATGCAGGAATTCCAGCGCCTCCTGCACGTAACTTTTCAGCTAAGGTACCTTGTGGAGTTAGTTCAACTTCTAGTTCACCATTTAAATACTGGCGCTCAAATTCTTTATTTTCACCAACATAAGAAGAGATCATTTTTTTGATCTGTTTGGTTTGAAGCAAAATACCTAAACCAAAATCATCTACACCTGCATTATTAGAAATACATGTGAGACCAGTCACGCCACTTTGCTTAACTGCAATAATCAGTTTTTCAGGAATTCCGCATAAACCAAAACCGCCTACAGCAAGTGTTTGATTATCTGCAATAACATCTTTCAGTGCTGCCTCTGCATTGGCATAAACTTTATTCATTCTGTTGTTTTCCTATATCCCTTAGTAATTTAGTTTTAGCATCACATTTTGCGTTATAGAAGTTAATTTTTTTAAAGGATTAATAAGTATAAACAATGAATGGTATCAAACTCTCAACAAAAAAAAAGTTTTACACTGAGCAAAAAATGTTAAAAACTGATTGCAATATACTGAAAAATATAATAATTAATAAATTTATTTTAAACGTGTGCTTAATTCATCTTAAAAGACAGTCTTTAATTTTTTAAAATTTATATTGAACCAGTGCTTCAATAAATTGAGCAGAAATATTTGAAATTTCAAAGTTCTTTTTATAAACAATTCCTACTGTTTTATGAATGGCTTCATCTTTTAAATCAATCAGTACGTTATGTTCCTTATCAACGTGTTTGGCAAAATGTCTTGGAATTGCACTTACTCCAATACCGTAAGCCACAAAACTTGAGAGTGATGAAATTTGATGACATTCCACTTTTAAATCGAGCGTTATATTATTTCGCAAACAATTTTGCTCCACTAAATATCGAACAATTGAAGGTTTCTGTAAGGTCACAAATGGGTTTGAACAAAGCTCATGCCATGTAATAGAAGATGATTGAGCAAGTGGATGAGTCTTTGGCAATAGAGCCAAGAAATCTTCTTCAAATAGGGGTTTAAACTCTAAACCTTCGGTGAGATCTGGTTCAAAACAAATACCAAGCTCAAAAATACCATCCTGAACTTTTTCTATAATGGTCTCATTTGGAATATCGTGAATTGAAAAATTAAGATTGGGGTGAAGTGCTAAAAACTGGTGAATTACTTCAGGCAAAATTGCGTGAGTCACAAAAGGCATAGATGCAATACTTAAAGTTCCCCGATTAAGCTTAAAGCGTTGTTTGACATCATTTTCCATTTCATCCCAATTGGCGAGTAATTTTTTTGCATACGGAATGAGGGATTTGCCTTCTTGGGTAAGCTCAACACGGCGTGTATTACGGTTAAACAGTTTACCGCCTAACTCTTCTTCTAAACTTTTGATGGTGAGACTTAAAGCTGATTGGCTTAAATGTAACTCTAAAGAAGCATTGGCATAGTTGAGTGTACGTGCAAGGGCTAAAAAAGCTTTTAGTTGTTTAAGCGTCATTTCTTTCCTTTAAATTACTCAACTTACCTAGAAGAGTAATTTATACGAAAATTTGCCTAAAATGATGTTTTTTGACAAAAAATTATGAAAAAGAATGATCAAATTCTTACTTAATATGGAATAAGCAATAACTATTAAAAATACTAGCTACTTTAGTAAGTCGTTCCAGCAAAATTCATCCTTATTATTTGCAAAATATATGAACATGCCAATTAGATGAAAAAATAAATAACACATCCAAATTTTTTGAGGGGCAACTTTCAAACCCTCTAATAATATAGTTATAGAATAGATAGTGATCATAAACGTAAAAAAGATAATATAGGTCGTACTTACTATCAATTTATGTTTTGGTGCTAATTGAGCAATTTTATATCCAATCAAAATTTGCATTCCCCAATTTATAATAAGTGTAATTATAGTCATAAGTAATTTTGGTGCATTTAAGCTTTCTAAGGAAACTTGTTCAATTAGGAAAATAGTTTGCCACAGTACAAACATCCCCAAAGGATACAATATAAATTTAATCCACATCATATTTTGTTTTCTTATCAATATCTTACTTCACTATTGTATTAAATAAATATTATTTTTTCAAAATTTATTTTCAAAAAATATCAACATATAAAGTCATTCTAATTTCAATTAATATATCTATGAATTTTTAAATTCTTTAAAATTTAATTTAAAAGATAAATAAATTATGTAAGGGTATAATTGATGAATAAAACTATTCTTGGCTTAATGGTAGTACCACTTGTATTGAGTGGATGTATAAAAAAAGCAGAGGAAAAACCAACAGAAAAAATGGAAAAAACCTCTACTATAAAAGCAACTGAACAGCCACCAAAAGAAGAAAATATAATTCCTGCTATGCTAGTACGTAATTTTCTTGTGAAGTTTCAACAACCCAAAATTTGTGCTCCAAATCCAGATGTTGATGGAATTGTATGTACCTCTAAAGAAGCGATTGCACTTAAAAGTAATATTGAATGGATTGATCAAGTAATCGATAAGGAAATCCGTAAAGATTATGCAGATGCTCTTATACCTCCTTCAGAAAAGCAAAAGCAACTAAATCAAACCCAAGCTGAAGGGTTTAATAACTGGTCACAGAATGTGGTTTATCGCTTTAATGGACAGTTTGGTCAATATGTGCAAATTTCGAAAGTAAGTTCAGAATATTCTGGCGGGGCTCATGGTATAGCAACTTTTGAAGATTATATTTTTGACTTAAAAAGTAAAAAACGCATTGAATTAAAAGATATTGTTATCAATGGAAAGATGAATGCGCTTAAAGAAGAATTGTGGAAACAATACGGATATTGGTGTCAAGAAAAAGATATGCAGCCTTATATTAGTAAAGAAGACTTTAAAGTAAGTGAAAATTTCTATATTAATCAATCAGGCGGGATTACATTTGATTTTCAGCTTTACGAATTGGCTCCATATGCCGCAGGTCCTGTGAGTTTAGAACTCTATGATACAGATCAACTGATAAAATCAGATTTTTTACCGCCAATGCCTACTTTAAAAACTGAACTGTAGAGATTCATAATAGTTTGTAAATTGATTAAACCACCTTCGGGTGGTTTTTATTATTCTTAACTGTTAAATTTAACTCATTATTAAAGTGGATAATATCATGAAAAAGATTATTTTTTTAGGATTAGTTTTGAGTTTAATTGGGTGTTCAACAAGTCCTGTTGTTTCAAATACAGCGAAACCAATACCTAATGAGAGAGTGTATAATCAGAATTATTTAAAGAAACACACTCCTGAACAAGCAAAAGTTACGTTCTTAAGAGATAAAGGTTTTTTGGGTTCTGGCTGTACTCATGATATTTATGTTAATAATGAAAAGGTATTTTCAATTCGCTCAAATGAAATAGCTACAATTTATCTTGAGCCTAAATATTATATTTTTAGATTAGAAACTGGTGCAGGGATGTGTCCTAATATTGCAACTTCTCAAGAAACAGAAGTCAAACCTGGGGCAGAGATCGAATATCGAATCTTACTTCCATCTGACTTTAACTTAAGACTAACTCGAATGAAATAAGAGATTAAAAATCTCTACGCCAATGAGTTAATTAAAGTTAATATTCATTAAGTTTTGATTAAACCCACTCATTATTAAGTGGGTTTTTTCTTAATTGAACTAAGAATCATTAACTGCTTTAAAATTATTATTACGGAATATTTTTGATGAAAATTCCTATAAATAAAATTTTCTTTATCGTCTGATTAAGCAGCTGTGTGCTGTAGGGACAATCAGTTAATGGTTTTTTAAGTCCAGAAGGAGCTCTCACTGGCTTAATGGTTACACCCTAATTACGTACGCTAAATTAATAATTTTACACTAGACAATGTTTTGAAAAGCTCACTTTCGGGAGCTTCTCTATTAATTAAAATTAGTTAAAGAAAGTTTTGATCACGAATATCTTAATTTGGTTTTCTTTGTCAAAATCTTAATAATCTTAAAGACCTGATTATTCAGCTTTAGTTTTTGATGGACGGTTGCACTGTCGAGTTGATCCCACAGCTCAAATGGAAAAAACTCTGAGCTATGATCAAATACCCATAACCATTGGTAGCTATGGTTCAGTGTATGAGTATCAAAACGAACATCTTGAACTTTGACAATCTTAAGCTGTTTATGGTGTTCGTCTTGAAGAATAATTTCATGGTTCTCCATTAGACCGCCACAAATTAAAAAACAGGTTTTAAGTGTACTTGAAATAAGATTTTCTGGTTAATTGGTTAGGTTGGCATTCATTTACAAAACATTTCTACTTGTTAAAGTTTGTCATTTTCAAAATGATAATAATCTTTACTCTTGAAATACAAGGTTTTAAGTAGGTTGCATTGTAAGGCTTATATCTAAGTGTCAGAATGCAGTTGACATTTATCTTCGAGTTATCGCTATGAGTTTAATAGGCTTTATGTATGCAAGTAAAACCAATAGTGAACATAGTCAAATAAAACAAGATTTAATTGATATCCTCACAGAAGCAGTCAAATTCAACTCTCAAAATGACATTACTGGTGTGCTTTACTATGGTAATGGATACTTCTTACAATACTTAGAAGGGGAGAAAGAACAAGTTGAGACGCTATTTTATAAATCAATTTTGAAAGATTCGAGACATCAAAACTGCGAAATCATCTTTTTGGAACCGTCCGAACAGCGGTTATTTAAACATTGGAGTATGAAATTTGCGCCTATAAATACCAAAATAAAAGATTTCTTTTTTCATCATCATGTTGATGAGTTTAATCCGTATTTACTTAACACTAATTCAATCCCATCTTTTATTGAATTACTTGTAGATCAACCCAATTTGAAAGCGGATCAATATCAAGTTTAACCAAAAATATATTTTTTGATTGGATATAGATCCAAAAAGAAAATGTTGAAGGGTGATGATATTAAAGTTTCTAAAAAAGCCCTGCACAATCAGGGCTTTTAAATTTATATTAAATCTAAATAGTACTATTTTACATTTACGGCTTACTACTAACTAATGATTTTTCAAATGCCATTTCTGCATCTTTTACAATAGCAGAAAGTTTTTCTGGTTGAATAAATGCATTAACTTGACCTGCATCTTTGCGCGCTTTATTTCCCATAACATCTGCAACTTCTGGATGGCTAGTAAGCACAATGTCTGCCTTCATATTTTTTAAACGCTTAAAACTCTGACGATAATCTTCTACAATATTTGGATATTGATGATTATTTTGTAAAACATTGCCAGCAACAGAGAGACTGCAAGGGAAAACAACATTTAGATTCTTACCATTAGATTTAACTTCAGTTGACCAAGTTGTACAACCCGGAGTATGGCCTGGGGTAAGAGTAGCTTTTAGTTTTAATTTCCCTAGTTTAACTACTTCTCCATCGTGAATGACTTTATCAACTTTAACTGGAGTAAAAGGAATACTTTGGAAGGTGTTTTCACCTATTGGTTTTCCTATTTCTAAAGCCTTAACATCCTGCTGCATAGCAATTAATTTGGCGCCAGTGTCTTGTTTAATGCGGGCAAGTGCACCTACATGGTCCCAATGAGCATGGCTTGTAACCATAATTTTTACATCTGATAACTTAAAACCCAATTTTTTAATATTCTGCTCTATTTGCTCTGTATTTTCCGGAAGACCTGTATCTATCAATAAAGCTTGATGATCAGAGGTCAATAAATAGGTTCCAAGACCGTGAGTACCTACATAGTATATATTTTCAGTAATTTGGAATGGCTGAGTATTTTGCGTCCAGTCATCAGGTAACTTTAATGGTGTAGCTGAGGCAGATAGAGAAGTCAGCAATATACTTCCTGTAAACAATATCTTTTTCTTCATCTTTATTGGACTCGTAGGTTGGTCGCAGTAATTAAAGTTTTATATTTTAACGCCTTTGCTATAATTAGACCCTAATTTATTCATAAAAAAATATGACCATTCATTAAATTTTTATGTGTTTATGTTTGTTTTTCATTCATTCTTACTGATAAGTCATTTCAGAACCAGTCTCTTTAAAAAGCCTTTGGCTCAATCTATAAATAGCTCTCAAAAAATTCAAATTAATAAATTAGTAAAGACTAGTTTTTAATGTAGGGAGGATAGCGATTTGATGTTTAAGATACAGCTTTCTCACTATTTTCTTAAGATTAAATTATGAAAATCTACTAAATTATTTTAAAAAATATATTATTTAATTGTCTTTACTAAATAATATGAAATTATTAATTTAATTTACTCAATAATTAATAAGTTTTATAAATTAATAATGGCTTTTAAATAATTTGTTTTACTAGAAGATTTATATAAGTACCTGTATTTTATTGATATTTTAAAATTTAAATAAATTACATTGTTTTTAAATATTTTAGTGATATTTTATTTTTAAGCTCATTTATCTATTACCAATCGTGGATATTGTGATTTTTATCATTTTAGGTTTGGGATAACCTAAATATCTTTTGGTAATTTTATTGAACCTAATATCTATTCTTTAGGGAGAAAGAATATATGTGGGAATTATTTGTAATTCTACTTTCGCTTGGGCTGTTAATGTATACAGCTTACAAGGGCTTTTCTGTCATTCTCATGGCACCAATTTGTGCCTTACTTGCAGTTTTACTCATTAACCCAGCCAATGTTTTACCGTTTTATTCGGGTGTCTTTATGCCCAAAATGGTGAACTTTATTAAAGATTACTTTCTTGTGTTTTTGCTCGGGGCAATTTTTGGTAAAGTCGTTGAAATGTCAGGGATTGCTGAGTCTATCGCTCGAACCATTGTGAGATGGATTGGCGCAAAAAAAGCAATTTTAACGGTTGTATTACTAGGTGCAATTTTAACATACAGCGGTGTTAGTTTATTTGTTGCTGTATTTGCCATTTATCCTTTTGCCAATCAGTTATTTAGACAAGCGAATATTCCAAAACGTTTAATTCCGGGGACCATCGCGCTGGGTGCATTTACATTCACTATGGATGCATTGCCAGGTACGCCACAAATCCAGAACGTAATTCCAACCACTTTTTTTGGTACCAATATTTATGCCGCACCATTTCTAGGAATTATTGGTGCTATTTTTGTTCTATGCATGGGTTTAAGTTACTTAGAATGGCGTCGCCGCGCTGCTGCAAAAGCGGGGGAAGGATTCTCTGGTTTTGGTATAGACAATACACCGTCTCAAGAAGTTGAAGCTGATATGAACTTGCAAAATAATGGAAGTTCGGCTCGTCAGTTTCTAGCATTTGTACCGCTCATTCTTGTTGCAGTAATGAACAAATATTTATCTAAAGCAATCAAAGAATGGTATCCAAATGGCTTTGATTTTGCCTCAGTTGGTCTAGCTGATTACACCGTAGATGTTGCGAAAACTGGTGCGATATGGGCGGTTGGACTTGCGCTCATTGTAGGGATTATTACTGCAATTTTGTTTGATTACCAACGTGTAGTAACGAACTTTAAAGAAGGTATTAATGCGAGTATCGGCGGCTCACTTTTAGCCGTGATGAATACGGCTTCTGAGTACGGTTTCGGTGCCATTATTGCGTCATTACCGGGCTTTGCCATGATTAGTCATGCAATGAGCAGTACTTTTACAAATCCTTTAGTAAATGGGGCGGTGACGACAACTGTTTTAGCAGGTATTACCGGTTCAGCTTCTGGTGGTATGAGTATCGCTTTAAGTGCGATGGCTGAACATTATAACGCCGCGATTTTAGCTGTGGGTATTCCACCAGAAGTTATGCACCGTGTAGTTGCGATGGCGTCAGGTGGTATGGATACCTTACCGCACAATGGTGCTGTCATTACTTTACTCGCTGTTACAGGTTTAACCCATAAACAATCGTATAAAGATATATTTGCAGTTACGGTAATTAAAACATTAGCAGTATTTGTGGTGATTACGGTCTTTACCGTAACGGGTATTGTTTAAATCAGCACGTTATAAGTATTAAGGAGTAAATAGATGACTAAACTTTTAGACGGTAAAGTTGCTTTTATTACAGGTTCTGCAAGTGGTATCGGTCTAGAGATTGCTAAGAAATTTGCTCAAGAAGGTGCCAAAGTTGTCATTTCTGATATGAATGCCGAAAAATGCCAAGAAACGGCGAACTCACTTAAAGAGCAAGGTTTTGATGCCTTATCTGCACCATGTGATGTAACTGATGAAGACGCTTATAAACAAGCAATTGAGCTGACTCAAAAGACCTTTGGTACGGTTGATATCTTAATTAATAATGCTGGTTTCCAACATGTTGCGCCTATTGAAGAGTTTCCAACGGCCGTTTTTCAAAAGTTAGTTCAGGTTATGTTAACAGGGGCATTTATTGGTATTAAACATGTTTTCCCAATCATGAAAGCTCAAAAATATGGTCGTATTATTAATATGGCTTCAATTAATGGCTTGATTGGTTTCGCTGGAAAGGCAGGCTATAACAGTGCTAAACACGGCGTAATTGGTCTAACAAAAGTTGCCGCATTAGAATGTGCACGTGACGGTATTACAGTAAATGCTTTATGTCCGGGGTATGTAGATACACCATTGGTTCGTGGGCAAATTGCAGATTTGGCTAAAACCCGTAATGTAAGTTTAGACAGTGCACTTGAAGATGTAATTTTGGCAATGGTTCCTCAAAAGCGTTTGCTATCTGTTGAAGAAATCGCTGACTATGCAATTTTCCTCGCAAGCGAAAAAGCAGGTGGGGTAACAGGCCAAGCTGTCGTGATGGATGGCGGTTATACGGCCCAATAATTTAATTGTTTTATAAAAACCGCTTATTTTATATAAGCGGTTTTTTTATTCATTAAAAATTTACGATCGTCTACTGTTCAAAATAATGTTTTATCTCTACTATAACTTGTTATAAAAAAAACGAATAAAATAAGTTCGTTAAGGTATAAATTTATACTTTAAAGGTATTTAACTTATTTCCATTTTTAAAATTTAATAGAGTATGAGAAAGTAATATTTACGCATGTCCTGATTAGATACTTTCAGGAAAACTCGTCAATTAAAGGGTATTAATTGGCATACAAGTTGCTTTTTTAGCAATAAGTTTTAGCTAGGTGAAAAGGATATGATATCACTCAGCCAACAGATGGAACTCAATCATTATTCACGCAAAGCTGAATTTGCGCAGAATCTGATGTCCACAATTTGTGGTGAACACCGTCTAGACACGATTTATAAAGACAATCTCGATTTCCATTATGACGGAATGCGTTTGCCTAATAAAAAAATGGCAATCGGCACAATCAGTTATGGTGCAAATGTCGCTATTAACATCTCAAATTTAAAAGCGTATAGCATTAGTTTACCTATACAGGGGCGACAAGCTCTCAACATTCGTGGTGCACATTATCAATCTGATGAAAACAGAGGCCTAATTGTTTCAAATAATGATCAACAAGATCTGATTATCGATAAAGACTGTAGAAAATTTCAGGTGGTTATTCCTGAGCGAAGTATGCAGATTGTCCTTGCAGATTTACTGAATAAACCTATAGAAACGCCTATCATTTTTAACCCTGAAATGCACTTAGACTCTGAGCAACTGATTGGCGCATGGTGGAAGAATATTCAGAATTTTTTACAGCTAAAATCGAAATATAGCAATTTTTATGGTTTGCAGATGTTATCTGAAGACTATGAAAATTTTGTAATTAAAGCCTTACTATTATCTCAAGAAAACAACTACTCTGAAGCTTTAAAGTCACTTTCATATCAAGATGAGCCAGCTTATATTCGTAAGGTTCGTAATTTTATTATTGAACATGCTCACGAAGAAATCTGTGCAGAAGACTTGCAACGGTTGGCTGGGGTTTCAAAATCAAAATTGTATGACGAATTTCAACAGTACTACGGCACCAGCCCAATGTCGTATTTGAAAAAATATCGACTCCAACAAATTTACAAAATCTTGAGCACTACAGGAGCAGATAAAAAGGTTTCTATTTCAAAGCTTGCCTATGACTGGGGCTTTAATCATTTAAGTCGTTTTTCTCAAGAATATCGTGAAGAGTTTGGCGAAAATCCAAGTGAGACTAAAGGCAAAATTTTCTGATATTTAACTTTCACAATAAAAAAACTGATTTAAGTAATTAAATCAGTTTTTTTTATTTATCGATTAATGTTTATAGACTTTCTTCGAGCTTTAACACCTGTTTGTGTTTAGATTTCTCATAAATTACTTTCAAGCTAAGTGCAATAAATGAGATGAAAGTTGGTAAAGCGAGAATAAAGAAAATACCGCTTAAACTTAAGTTAAAGGTGAAAATGAGTGAGCCAAAGAAAGCACCTAAAATTGCACCAATACGACCAATACCATGCATCCATGAAACACCAACCGCGCGGCATACCGCTGGGTAGAACATAGCTGCAAGTGGCAGTAATGAAGACTGTGCACCAGCCAGTAATGCACCAATTAAGAAGATAGTAAGGCCTAATAAGAAAATATTTGAGCTCACTAGACCAGCAACAATAAATAGGCTGAAAGCGATGAGATATGAATATTTAATCACTGTAGTTGGGTTCAGTTTATCCATGTACCATCCCATAATGGTTGCGCCAATTACACCACCAAAAGGGAAAATCGCAGCAATTAAACTAAACTGTTGGGTATTGAAACCTGCTGTTTTTAAAATTGTTGGCATCCAGCTTGTTAAAAGATAGAACACCAAAAGACTGGTAAAACAGCAGATCCAAAGCATGCTTGAACTCCACAGGTATTTTCCTAAAACCACTTTAACCGGATTTTCATCTGAAGGATTTTCTGCTTGAGCTAAAATAAGTTTTACTGGCTCTTGGAAGGAATGGCCTTGAATATTTTCTAAAATACGCTGTGCTTTATCTTGTTGATGACGTGTAATTAAGTATTGAGTTGATTCAGGTAATTTAAGTAATAAAGCAACCACTAAAATTAGGGGAATACTTCCGCCAATAATAATCACTTTGGCCCAGCCATAGCTTTCTAACAGATAAGCTGATAACACACCGCCACAAGAAATACCCAGCATAAATCCACAGCCAGCAAGCCCTGTGAGAAATGCTTTACGTTTTACAGGCATATATTCTGAGACAATGGTACTAATGTTTGGCATAGCTGCGCCTAAACCTACGCCAGTAATAAAGCGATAAATCATTAAGTCTTGAGTTGAATTAGCAAAGCCACACAAAATCGTAAATATTGAGAACAAAAGGCTTGTAAAAACAATAACACCTTTACGGCCAAATTTATCGGCTAAGGGGCCAGAAATGATTGCACCAATTGACATACCGACTAAAGCAGCACTTAAAACGGGAGCAAGTTGAGGCTTGGTAATTCCCCAATCATCCAATAATGCCGGTGCAACAAAACCAATAATTCCTGTATCTAGACCATCACAGAAAAAGACACAAAAGCCTAGGATAAAAACTATCCACTGTAGTGGAGACAGTTTTTCGCGATTGATAATCGTGTTTGCATCTATCGTTTTCATATGTATTCCTTCTTAAAATTATTTAATTCCCTGAGTAATTCAATGTATTCGTTACAAAACCTGAGTCTTTAATTGAATTATTTTTAACCAATATTCACTATCCAATAAGTCCGAATATTCATCCATTTTTTCCAAATGAGATAAAAAGCATTCATTTCATTTTTTAATTTAATCATTTGAAATATAGGTGTTTCTTATTTTTAATTTTTCTATCCAGTTTGTTTGATTTTGATAATTGCGCAGAGATTGGATAATGCTTGCAGCTTTTGGACAGTCTAAAAAAATTTTCAGATAGAAGATAAAGCCATAACAATGTCAGGAGTTGACACTATGGCTGGTCAAACCATTCAAATTCAAACTGCATCTGGAAAGCAGTTCAGTGCATATCTAGCGACACCAGAAACAGGAAAAGGACCTGGTGTGGTGCTTTGTCAGGAAATCTTTGGGGTGAATGCAGCAATGCGGGAAAAGGCAGATTTTCTTGCAGAAGAAGGCTATACCGTTTTGGTTCCTGATCTATTTTGGCGTATATCACCTAATATTGAACTCGGTTATACACCAGATGATTTTCAAAAAGCTTTTGAACTTTATCAACAATATGACGAAAACCTTGGTGTTGAAGATATTCAAGACAGCTTAGCTTTTCTAAAGACACGACCAGAATGTGATATCTCTACAGGTCTCGGCGTAGTGGGCTATTGTTTAGGTGGAAAGCTAGCTTATTTGGCAGGCTGCAGACTTTCTGATGTGGCATGTGCCGTAGGTTATTACGGTGTAGGCATTGAAAAAGCGTTAGATGAGTTAGCTAACGTAAAAGGACGTTTGGTTTTACATATTGCAGAACTGGACCAATTTACACCGCCAGATGTGAGACAAGCGATTGTCGATGCAGCTAACCAATATTCAAATGTACAAGCTTATGTTTACGAAGGCGTTGATCATGCCTTTGCACGACCAAAAAGCAACCATTACCACAAACCTTCAGCACGCTTCGCTCACGAGCGTACAGTAACAGCTCTACATGAAATAATTGGGCCGAAATATGACCTAGTTGCACTATGGGAAGAGCATATTCGTCATGAGTTCGATACGCGTGACGTCCCAGCAACCATGGCAACAATGGTTGCAGAACCTTATGTCAACCATATCCCAACCTTGACTGGCGGTGTAGGCCAAAGCCAGCTTGCTCGTTTTTATCAATATCACTTTGTTCATCAAAACCCAAAAGATATGAAGATTACTTCAATCTCTCGTACGGTTGGCTCAACGCAAGTGGTAGACGAATTCATTATGAGCTTTACCCACGACGCTGAAATTGACTGGTTATTACCGGGTGTAAAACCAACTGGTAAATATGTCGAAATACCAATGTTAGGTGTAATTCAGTTCAGAGGTTCAAAGCTGTGTCATGAGCATATTTACTGGGACCAAGCATCTGTACTTGTTCAAATTGGTTTATTAGACCCAACAGGCTTACCCGTTGCAGGTGTCGAGACAGCACGAAAACTTCTTGATGAAGATCTTCCGTCCAATACTTTGATGCCATCTTGGTCAAGTAGTGAAGGCAAGCTAGTCAATTAAGGAGGATCTGCAATGAATATAAATTTAATAGGAAAAGTCGCTGTGGTGAGTGGCGGTGCAACACTCATTGGTAAAGCTGTTGTGCAAGCCTTAGTCAGTGCAGGTGCTCATGTCGCTATTTTAGATATTGATGCAAAAGGTAAGGCGATTGCCGAAAGCTTTAACCATGATGTGATGTTTATTCAAACCGATTTAACTAGTGATGCGGCTATTCAACAAGCTGTGGCAGATATTCATCAACATTTAGGTGAAGTGAGTTACTTGGTGAATTTAGCATGTACCTACTTAGATGATGGTTTTAAATCTTCACGTCAGGACTGGTTACAAGCACTCGATATTAATTTGATCTCTACAGTTGAGCTGAGCCGTGCTTTATACAATGACCTAAAAGAACAGCAAGGTTCAATCGTTAACTTTACTTCCATTTCGGCCAAAGTGGCACAAACAGGACGCTGGTTATATCCGGTTTCTAAGGCCGCGATACGTCAACTCACACAAAGTATGGCAATGGATTTTGCTGCCGATGGTATTCGCGTCAATTCAGTTTCTCCGGGTTGGACATGGTCACGAGTCATTGCAGAAGTCAGCGGCAATAACCGTGAAAAAGCCGATAGCGTTGCAGCCGATTATCACTTGCTAGGCCGATTGGGTCATCCCGAAGAAGTCGCCAATGTTGTTTTGTTTTTATTGTCACCCGCTGCGAGCTTTGTGACCGGAGCAGATTACGCAGTCGACGGTGGCTATTCAGTAATGGGCCCTGAAGGATCACAGCCCGCTATTCCGCGTTTAGCCGAATAGCACAGCGTTTTAAAAGCACATTTAGAAAATTATGGAGAAGATTATGCGCCGTATTGCAATTGTTGGAGCAGGACAGTCTGGTTTACAGCTTGGTTTGGGGTTATTAGATACAGGTTACGATGTAACCATGATCACCAACCGAACTGCCGATGAAATCCGTCAAGGTAAAGTCATGTCAAGCCAATGTATGTTTCATACTGCTTTACAAACTGAACGTGATTTAGGTTTAAATTTTTGGGAAGAACAATGTCCAGCCGTAGAAGGCATTGGGCTAGCTTTAGTTAATCCTGAAAATGGTGGTAAAGCATTTGAATGGAGTGCTCGTCTTGAGCGCTACGCTCAATCGGTCGATCAACGCGTCAAAATGCCATATTGGATGGAAGAATTTGAACGCCGTGGCGGTCAATTGGTGATTCAGGATGTTGGAATACAAGAGTTAGAACAACTCGCAAACGACTACGAGCTTGTATTACTCGCGGCTGGTAAAGGTGAAGTTGTTAAACAGTTTGAGCGTGATGATGCACGAAGTGTTTTCGATAAACCGCAGCGCGCTTTGGCATTGACCTACGTCAAAAACATGAAGCCAATTTCACCTTATTCACGTGTGACTTTTAACATTATTCCCGAAGTCGGTGAGTACTTTTCATTTCCGGCACTAACCATCAATGGGCCTTGCGACATTATGGTATTTGAAGGTATTCCAAATGGGCCAATGGACTGTTGGCAAGATGTGAAAACACCAGAACAGCACCTGCAATGTAGTCTGAACTTACTCAAGAAATTTGTGCCTTGGGAATATGAACGCTGCGCAAATGTTGAATTAACTGATGCTGGCGGTTATTTGGCAGGGCGTTTCCCGCCGACGGTACGTAAGCCCGTTTTAACCTTACCGTCTGGCAAAAAGATTTTTGGTATGGCAGATGCCTTAGTGGTCAATGATCCAATTACCGGTCAAGGCTCAAACAATGCGGCTAAGTGTAGCAAGATCTATTTTGATGCCATTTTAGCCAATGATAATCAAAGCTTTAGCGAACAATGGATGCTTCAAACTTTTGAACGCTATTGGGCTTATGCAGAAAAAGTCGTGGCTTGGACCAATAGCTTGTTATTACCACCAGAGCCTCATGTCGTTGAACTCCTAGCAGCTGCAAGCCAAAACCAGAGCATTGCTTCAATTATGGCCAATAACTTTGATGACCCGCGCTCTTTTGCCCCGTGGTGGTTTGATGCAGATCAGGCTCAGGCATTCTTGGCCTCAAAAACCGCAGCAAAAGTCGCTTAAGGTCAAAATATCAAAGGGAGATTTAAAAATGGACACAATTGAAACTTTAGCTTTACAAGCGATTAATGCCGAAAACCCAAGAGAAATTCGTAATTTGCTTGGTCAGTTTGCAACTGGTGTTACCGTGATTACAACTCGTGGCAAAGATGGCCGGAAAATAGGTATGACCGCCAATTCATTTTCCTCACTGTCTTTAGACCCACCATTAATTTTGTGGAGCCTTTCAAAAACGGCGCCAAGTTTGCCTGATTTTGTTGAAGCTGAATATTTTGCCATTCACATGTTGGCACAAGAGCATCATCAGCTTTCGGGGCATTTTGCTCGAGGTGCCGAAGACAAATTTGCAGGCATTGCTCATCAACAATGCAATGCTGGCGTTCCAATTTTGACTGATGCACTCGCAACCTTGGTTTGTCGCAATGTAAATCAGTATGAAGGCGGAGATCACCTGATTTTTATTGGTCAAATTGAACAATACCAACAACGCCAAGGTGAACCATTGGTATTTCACGCAGGAAAGTATCGGATTGCTGCTGAGCATCCAGAATTAGCCCATTAATTCACCACAATCACGATCAATCCGGTCGTGATTTTTTTATAGGAAATAAGAAGATGAAAAGCACTTTAATTAAACATGGCTTTTTAGCAGGGACATTGTTGGGTGTGCCTTTGGCTGCACATGCCTATGATTTACCGACCGTAAACTTAGGTATGACCAGCTTTCTCGATGGTGGATTACCCGCAGGACCCGGTTGGTATGCTCAAACCTATTTTCAAAATTACGATAGCAATAAACTGGTCGATGCCAATGGACAAAAACTCGGTTTACCTAAAACAGATTTAAATTATCAAGTACTGGTTGAGCAGATTAGTTATTTATCGAATATCCGAGTAAAAGATAAAGCCAGTCTAGGCATAAATTTTCTGATTCCTTTTGTCAGTAAAATGGACATGGATGATGGCTTGAATAATGCGGCAATTAAAGCCCAAAGTGGCTTTGGGGACATTATGATTGGGCCTTTTATTCAGTTCGATCCAGTCATGGGCGCACAAGGACCGAAGTTTGTACATCGTTTTGAGTTTCAGGTGAATTTACCTACTGGCGAATACGACCAGCAAAAAGATATTAATCCAGGTAATAACGCTGTTTCATTTGACCCTTATTGGGCTGCCACATATTGGTTTAATCCAAAATGGACAGCTTCAACACGTATCCATTATCTCTATAACTTTAAAAATGATGACCCAAGCTATGCGTTTGCTGGAGCAAATGATATGCAGGCAGGGCAAGCAATTCATGCAAACTTCGCAACAGACTATGCCATTACCGAACAGTTCCGTTTAGGGCTCAATGGCTATTGGCTAAAACAAGTTACAGATACCGAAGTCGATGGTGAAAAAGTCAAAGGTCGACGTGAACAAGTTTGGGCAATTGGTCCCGGTGCGATGTATAGTTTTTCTAAAAATGATCACTTGGTTGCAAATGCATATTTTGAGCAAGATGCTGAAAACCGACCAGAAGGTACGCGACTACAAGTTCGTTATGTCCATCATTTTTAAATCATAAAAAAAGCCTTTTATATCAACAAATATAAAAGGCTTTTATCTATTTTAGTTTAAGAAAAAATTGAAGTAATTAAGCCTGAACCTTCACTGTGACCAGAACGGCGAGTAGACGAAGGTAACTCACCATAACGGCGTTTATATTCTTGAGAAAAACGACCCAAGTGAGTAAATCCCCATTTAAATGCAACGTCAGTAACCGATAGATTTTCATTATGCATGAGTTCTAAATGAGCTTGTTCAAAGCGTAATTCTTTTAAATAAGACATTGGGGTGGTCCCCAAATAGTTTTTAAAACCAGTAAATAGGGTTCTTACACTCACGCCTGCATGTTCAGCTAAAATCTCGACATTGAGCGGCTCATGCAAATGTTCTTTAATGTAGGCTTCTGTACGTTTCACGAAATAAGGAGAAACGGTTTTTTCTTTATAATGATCAAGCTTATGTAATGCATTGTTGGGCTGACCATAAATGAGCGCATTAAATAAATTTGACTCAAACTGTTTAAAGGCTAATGGATGATGAAGCGGGTGCTGATCACATGCTAAAGCATCCATTAAGGTTCTAACAAGTTGCAAAAAATAGGCTCCACCTTGGGTAGAAAAATCTAATTTTGGGTCAAAAATAAGTAAGTTATTTTCTGAATCGGCAATATGTTGTCGGCAATGGTAAGTAAAATCATCCTTTGAAACTTTTAGAATGAGCTGGGGTGAGTTCGCATGCCAGCGCATACGCAAAGATTGCTGAGGTGAAATAAGAGAAGCAACTTGAGAATAAGAAATAAACTTTTGCGAACCAAACTCGATTTCTGCGTAGCCTTGAGTTGGAATTTGAATTAAGTAAAAGTTATCCAGATGATCTGGTTCAATAATGACATCTGCGCCATATTCCAAGCGGCTAATAGACAATGCGCCTGTTTTAACATGGTGCATAGTTGCACTAAAATCTCGCTTCTGATGAGAGACTTTAAGATCATGCGGTTTAAAAATTTGGCCTACATTTCGGCAGGTTTCGCTTAAATCGTGGTGATCGAACACCAAATTATGATCAGTAAAGATAGACTCATTTTGAAAATGACGTCCATTGAGTTCATGGGAGTTGGCTTGGTTCATATATATCCCTTTTGGCTCACTCCTGTATTTACCTGTGTTACAAAAGCTTTAAAACTTCGCTTTACATCAAGTAAATACGGCACTTAAAAAAATTAAGTTACGCGTAAAATACAATGAGATATAAGCAAAATACAGACCAATTTAACCGCTAATTAATATGATTTTCTCAAATTTTTAAGTCGAATTTTATCCATCAATTTAATATATTCGAGAAATAGAATAGGGGGATATAAAAGGTACTTTAACTTAATCTCATCATGATCTTATTCCTTAAGATCTATCAAAATTTATAGCAAATCCGAGCGAACTGGTCAATTTATTTTGTCGGAATTCATTATTTTATATTGTTGATATATAGGAATTTTTAGTTTAAATGCAAAAATTCAATATACCCCTTGCAGAGTATATTGAATCATTTCAGGTTTCAGTGGTTTTTAAATTATTTATACTTTAACGTGATGTATTGCTCTGTAAAAATTTCTCGCTGTAAATACGGTAGTTTTGCAAAGATTGCTCATCTAACCAATTTTTAACGGCTTCAATCATTGGTGGTGGGCCACATAAATACATATCAAAAGCCTGCTCGGCCAGTTGATCTTTATTTAAGTGCTCATGGATATAGCCTGCTTTACCTTGCCAAGTTTCCGTTGCCTTAGTCACAATCGGGTGATAACTAAAGTTGGGTAGCTGTTCAGCATAGGCATGTAAACGCTGTTGTTCACACAAGTCGGTTTCACTATTTACGCCGTAGTACAACTGAACGGCAGGTGAGTTAGGTTGCTCAACCAAGTTATCAAGCATTCCCAAGAAAGCTGATAAACCTGTTCCACCCGCCACAAAAACAAGTGGTCGCTGTACTTCACGTAAATAGAAACTACCAAGTGGCGCTTCGATGAGTAGGGTCTGTCCAACCTGACAACGGTCACGTAAGTAATTACTCATCACACCGTCTGGCAACAGACGAATGAGAAATTGCAATTGATTGGTTGCGTTTGGTCTGTTTGCAAAAGAATAAGAGCGCCAATCTTCAGTATCTGGAATTTGCAAACGAGCGTATTGACCTGGCAAAAACTGAAGTTGTTCAGCATGACTGCTCGCATCAAGATGTAAGATTGCTGTCGTTTCAGAAACCAGCTCAACCGCAGTCACTTTGGTTTCAATTTTTAAGGTATCACCAGCGTTACAGATAGCAGAATCATGATCGAAATAAAAAGCTGCATCGGATTTTACACGGGTCTGGCAAGCTAACATTTTTCGCTCGGCCAAATCACGTTCACTTAATGCATCTTCATCGACATATTCTTGTTCATAAATACCAGTTTCACACTGTCCCTGACAGGTACCACAAACACCTTCACGGCAGTCTAACGGCAGGTTAATTCCCTGACGAACTGCTGCATCAAGCAACAATTCGTCTTTATTTACCGAAATAAAAAAGGTTTTGCCATCGGCAAAGTTAAGTGCAACTGAATGTCCCATTTTCATTCCCCTTAAACGTGATAAAAGTCTAAAACGGAATCAATTTTGTCATTCAGCAAAATGCTGTGCTGACGACGAATACGGAAACCATCAGCGGTTTGACGTAAAAGATAAGTGGCATGTCCGTAAAAACAGCCTTCTAAACCTTGACGGTTATAAAGCGTTTGCCATGCAACTTTTGCTTCGATAAGACCATCTTCCAGTGTTTTAACTCGAATATTGTTTATGCTGTGCAAAGTACGTGGTAACGGTGTTGCAGATGCTGCTTTTCCGGTACGAATACGGAATACACGGTCTTCAAGGCCTGTACGGTCCGCATAATAGATATAAGACAAGCCCTGATTTGGATCTTGAACATAGTTATGGTCATCAATCCACTGTGGAATATGATATTCACTATCTTCATCGTAAAGCTCTAGGTAGGCATCCCAGTCATAAGCATCACAAAGCTCTGCCTTTTTGTACAAAAACTGAGATACAGCAAAATGTAGTTCTTGTGACATGGTTACACCTCATCCATTACGGCATTATTTTCAAAAGTAATATCCTGCATTTTCAAGGCTTTTTTATTTAAGCCGTCCAGCATGAGACGTTGCCAGTGTCCATGTTGATTTACATAGAGTCCTTCATGGGTAAATTCACGGCCAGTAATAACGGGTTGAATGCCTAAATCTTGTGAGTTTTTGGTCGTACCATATTCCCAAGACTGACAACCACGTGAAATATCGCTCCAACGTTCAAGTCGTGCTTGGAAACCTTTTTGTTGCTCACGGAATTCAACTAAATCGTCTGGTGTACCAAGGCCCGATACATTAAAGAAATCTTCAAACTGGCGAATACGGTTACGGCGTGCTTCTGCAGATTCACCTTTAACCCCAATACATTGACTAATGACTTCGGTTTTATTCCATGCCACAGGACGAACAATACGAAGTTGTGAGCTAATCTGGTCCATAAAAAATAGACTAGGGTACAAGTTCAAGTTTCTTAAACGATGCATTGCCCATTCAGCATATTTTTCGCCATATTTTTCGACCATATATGGCATAACCGTGCTGTAGCCCGGACGAACTGTTGGGTTTGGCATGTCACTAAATAAAACACTATGACCATTTTTGAAACTAAACCAGCCATCGTCAGTTTCTGAGTCACCCGCACCCAACTTGCTATAGTCGAGCGTGTCGAGTTCCGCACCTTTTGATGCATTGACTTGCTGACGGTGTTGGACTGTAGAGACATAGTTATAGTGAACAGTGCTGACATGGTAGCCATCTAAGCCATTTTCATTTTGTAGCTTCCAGTTACCTGCAAAGGTATAAGATGACTTACCTTGTAATACTTCGAGTTCACCTGTTGGGGACTGGTTAACCATTAAATCAAGGAACAGTTTTGCATCGCCCAAAAAGTCTTCTAGTGAATCTGTTGCTTGAGTATCAAGACTGACAAATACAAATCCACGATAGCTGGCAATACGGCCTTGTTTTAAACCACGGCTTGATTTATCAAAATCTTCACAGTACTCACTAGGCGCTTTTACCTTAACCAAGCGACCATCTGACTTATAACACCATGCATGGAATGGGCAGGTAAATGTAGATTGATTGCCTTTAGCAACGCGTGTTAAGGTCGCACCGCGGTGTTCACAAGCATTGACCATGGCATGTAGTTCGCCTTTACCATCACGGCTTACAATAATCGGTTGGCGGCCAATTTGAACGGTTAGGAAATCATGATTGTTTGGAATTTCACTTTCGTGACATGCGTAAATCCAAACTTTTTCAAAAATAAACTCCATTTCCAAGTCAAATAGTTCTGGCTCGGTAAACATGTCGCGTGCAATACGAAACACACCATCGTTAGGACGGAAGTCGATACATCCATCTATAAAATCATTCCATTGTTTTAAATTAGATGAGGTCATTTACTCAATCCTCCAATCAATCAGCTTTTAACTGATTGAACCGCGATTAAGCGTTGCTCTCTATCCGTTTTTTCCAGATCTTTATCCACTTTGTGCAGTTTTGATTCTTTAATCGAATTCTTTTGAAGAAAGAGTAGAGATTTAAATTTGTATGTGTTTTAACCTATTAAAGTTCCCTATAATGTTAAGCAGCATAAAAATGAAACTTTGTGAACTAAGTCTATGAAAGAAAAATATTTAAAATTACAAATTAGAATTCTTTTAGAGCAAAATATTGCATTTGGTCCGGGTAAGGCAGACTTACTTGAAGCAATTGAGAAAACGGGGTCAATCTCACAGGCAGCAAAATCTATGAACATGAGCTACCGCCGTGCATGGCAGTTGGTCGACACCATGAATCAATGCTTTGAAACAGCGTTAGTGGAAACACAAACGGGTGGAACACATGGTGGTGGGGCAGCTGTTACAGCTTTGGGCCACAAAGTCTTAGAGCATTACCGCCAAATGGAAATCAATGCTCGACAAGCCTTAGAATATGATTATCAAATTATGAGTAGCTATTTAAAGAAATAAGATTAGGAATTCTTTATAAATCAAAGAATTTAAGCGCGAATCAGTTTTATCTACTAATAGTTTTCAATTGCTCAGAAAAAATATCCATCTTTATAAATAATTTCTACTTTTCATCGTCTATGCTTATCGCTATATTCTTGGGTATATATCGCTGCAAAAAACGACAAAAAAGGTAAAACATAATGGTAAGTAATACAAAGATAAAAAAATTAGCTTTAGCTTGTTCAATCCTCAGCATAGGAGGGATCTTTAATATTTCAGCCAAGGCTGAATCAGTTACCGTTTATGCAGCAGCGAGCTTAACGAATGCGATTGCAGACTTAGAAAAAATTTACGAAAAACAGAATAAAGTAGAAATTAAGACTTCATATGCAGGCTCATCGACCTTAGCTAAGCAAATTGAAGCAGGTGCGCCCGCAGATATTTTTATTTCAGCAGATACACAGTGGATGGATTATCTACAAAACAAAAAACAAGTTGCAGCAAATGACCGTATAAATTTATTAGGTAACCGTTTGGTTTTAATTACACCTAAAGGAAGACCATTAAATATAAAATTAGATAAAACCACTGATCCCAATAAAGTGTTCACAGGCAAGATTTGTACAGGAGATACCAAAAGTGTGCCTGTAGGCAAATATGCTAAACAAGCTTTTATCAATTTAGGTTGGTGGAGTCGTATTGAGCCGAAGTTAGTTGAAACAGAAGATGTTCGAGCGGCATTAAATTTTGTTGCGCGTGGTGAATGTCAGGTTGGGATTGTCTATGCAACCGATGCAGCGATTAGCAAAGATGTGACTGTAGCTGGCGTATTTCCAGAAAATACACATTCGCCAATTACTTACCCTATAGGGATAGTTAAAAAGACTCCAAATTCAACAAAGTTCTATCAATTTTTACAAAGCAACCAAGCCAAAGCTGTCTTTAAAAAATATGGCTTTAGTGTGCTAGCTCCAGTTAAACCATGATGTTCTCTTTAACCCCAGAAGAACTCAGCGTGCTGCAACTTTCTTGTAAGGTGGCAGCAAGTTGTCTTGTTGTCAGTATTATTCCTGCAATTTGTGTGGGATGGTTTCTAGCACGTAAAGACTTTTGGGGTAAGTCATTCATTGAAACATTGGTGTTTTTACCTTTGGTATTACCGCCAGTGGTGCCTGGTTATTTGCTTTTACAAGTTTTTGGGAGCCGCGGGATTATTGGGCAATATTTAGCTCCACTCGGAATTGATTTTGCATTTAACTGGAAAGGCGCCGTTCTTGCTTCCGCAGTAATGGGTTTTCCGCTGTTGGTACAATCGATTCGACTAGCAATTGAGCTGGTCGATCAGCGTTTAGAAATGGCAGCAAAGACATTAGGTGCCTCATCTTTAGGGGCATTTTTCCATGTCACATTGCCACTTGCCAGCAGTGGTATTTTAATTGGTGCTATTTTGTGCTTTTGCCGGAGTCTAGGTGAGTTTGGAGCCACTATTACTTTTGTTGGTAATATTTCAAATGAAACACGGACTTTGCCTCTAGCCATGTATAGCTTAATGCAACAACCCGATACCGAGGCCGCTATTCAACGACTTATTGTTTTATCGTTAAGCGTGGCTTTTTTAGCACTATGGTTTGCACAGTGGTTTCATCGTTATCAAAAGAAGCGCTTAGGGCGGTAAGATTATGTTGATTGATTGCCGTTTCCAGCTACACATGGGTCAATTTCATATTGAGCCTAGTTTCCAGTCCGATGCTTCTGTTATTGGGCTATTTGGTGCATCGGGTTCAGGTAAAACGTCCATTTTACATGCCATTGCAGGGCTGAACACTCCGCGTAGTGGAATCATTAAAATACAGGGCCAAACATGGTTTGATTCAGGTCAAAAAATTAACTTGAGCACGCAAAAGCGGCATGTTGGATTGGTTTTTCAAGATGCTCAGCTTTTTCCGCATAAAACGGTAAAGCAAAATTTATTATTTGGTCTTAAGCATCTTTCCCAACAAGAACGTCACTTTGAAGCAGATTACATTATTGAATTATTAAAGTTAGGGCACTTATTACAACGTATGCCTATCAAACTCTCAGGAGGGGAAAAACAGCGCGTGGCACTGGGTCGAGCATTGTTATATTCACCTAAGCTGTTACTACTAGATGAGCCGTTATCAGCATTAGATGCGAATCATAAAGCTGAAATTATTCCTTTTTTTCAGAAGGTAAAAGAGGAAATAAAAATTCCGATGATTTATGTAAGTCATGATATTCAAGAAATTAAACAACTGACCGAAACAATGTGGGTTTTATAATTTTTCATATTTCACACATTATTTCAGCCATGTTGATTTATGGTTGTTAGCTAGCCCATAAACTGCCCGTTGGAGCAGATTTTCGGCGATCTTGGGCTTGTTGATAAAAACGCCAGAAAGCGAACGCAAAAATGACAGCTAAGAAATCAACTACTAAGATTTCTCCTCCATGGACCCATAAGCCACTTTGGGGAATGAAGTAGGCTAAAAGAGATGTAAGTGGAATCGCAAATAACACAAAAACCAAGGTTAAGAGCAGTTGTGGTAAAGCTTTTGCGTAGCCAATCACAAAGGTATAAATCAAAGTCAGTAGGAAAATCGCATAATAACCATACATGAAGACGTGATTTATACTTTCAATGTTGAGTGTAGCGAAAAGCCAACGACTAGCTAACATTGTGCCTACGACAGCTAGAACACACCCTAAACATGCACCTATAGTTAAGTTCGCGAGGAACACCACATCTTTACGTTGAACAGGAACAGAGTCTTCAGCACGCTTTTGTTTACGTGCACGAGTTTCAACCCAAAGAATGTTCCCTGTGTAAAATAGGAAAGCGCCACCGACACCTAACACAAAATAAATCCAACGTACGCCCGTACCCCCAAAACTTCCAAAATGTAGGCTAAACATGGCATTGATTAACTTATTACCTCCATCAGTCTGAGTATTAATACCTTTATGGTTAAAGTGCTCAACGGCATAGGGGTTCATACGCATAAAGTCTTGATTTGCGCCACGTAACATCTGATCGGGGCTATACAAGGCTATACGTGCATTGGCTTTTTCAGGTTTATCGAGGTTACTGAACTGGATATAGTCAACTGAATATTCAGGTGCTACTTTTTTTGTTTGAGCTAATATTTGCTGCACATCTATTTGTGTTTGTTTAGGTTGAATAAGCGCAGGGGGAGAACGCTGAAAAACTGGCTGTCCTTTGAGTGCCAGCTGACCAATCGCATCGTAAAAAAAGTCATGAAAAGCAAAGACAATAACGCTAATGCTAATAATGATGTGAAAAGGTAAGCTCGTAATTCCAATCACGTTATGTGCATCTAACCAAAAACGCTTTTTATTTTTACCAGGACGGATGACAAAGTAATCCTTCACCAAAGTTGGTAAAAGAATAATCACTCCTGAAAGTAAAGCAAGAAAATATAAAATCGAAACCACGCCCATCACGTAAAGTCCTAATCCGTGATGACCTGCCATGCCGGGTATGCCTGCTGTTTCATGCAACTGTTCGATTAGCCAGCCTGCTTTAGATAAGTTTTCCTGAGCAACGATTAACTGACCTTTATCGTCTAAGCTTGCCATCCACGTAGACTGAGCAGTATTAAAGCCATCTCCACGTTCATGTTCACTCCACGTAATAGGCGCGTAGTGAAATTCATTAGACGATAAATTTAGTGTGAAGTTCTTTTGTGCAGCAGGATAGGTAGCCTGAACTTTTTGAATAAGCTCATTATATTGGTTGGGGGAAACTTTAGGTAAAAATTGCTGCGTTGGCGTAGCCCACTTACTAATGTGGTGCTGAAACATGCTAAGCCCACCAGCAAAGAAACAGATAAAAAGCAAAATCCCTGCACATACACCCACCCAAGTATGCATGCTTTTTGCTAATTTCATAATGTCTGAACGTACTTTCATGTTTAACCCCGCAATACGAAAATACAGCTATACGCTAGGGCATTCGCAATGGATAAATAGATCAGTGCTTTTTGTCCGGTCGTAAAAAAATAACTGGCAAACATAATAGGCATCCAAACCCAAGGCACACTCCACATTCCCAATTGCACTAATAAATCCATGGCAACATAAGGACGACCTAATAGAACTACTAAATTGCCAACCGCGATGGAAAGACTTAGTCCTAAAACCCCGCCAGCAAAAGTTTTACTCCACCAGTCTGGCTGGATAGGAGACTGAATTTTAGCTTTCATGAAACCAATTTCCGTTTAAAAAGCGCTATAAAGGGAAGAAACGACCATGCAAAAATGATGAGCATGAACCAGCAGAAAGCAGCAACAACTTTTGGTAAGCTCGCAAAGAGTGCAATCAATCCAACACTCAACAGTACTAGACCCAAATACTTAAATAGAGCTGGAAGATGGTGAGACAACAGATTTTGATTGCTATGACTACAATAGATACTGACCGCTCCTAACAGGGTCAAAAAAAGTCCTATAAGTTTCATAATCGATGTTTATAAGTAAATTAAAGTCAAAATTTACCCAACAGTATAAGTAAATAATAATTATTATCAAATGATAAGTATAATTATTTATTAAATTGCGGCTCGTAAGTTAAGATAAGAGAGAACATATTAAAAGTATTTATTTTGAAGCCAAATACAGTGAGTCATTATCTATATATTCCTGAACAACTCAGCAAATCAATTTATGAAATTTCGAGCTCTATTTTTTTCACATCGGGGCTATTCTGTTATGGGGTAGACTTATCAAAAACACAGCATTTGCATATAGATCAACAGTTAGAGCATCCCCTAAAAATTGCTCAAGCGCGTATCGAGCGTAAAAATGAGTACTTATGTGGTAGGGTCTTAGCACAGGCTGTTTTAAATCATCATTTCAGTTTGAATCAGCCAATAACTTCTATGTATGAACATTTGCCCATTTGGCCAAATCATATTTTGGGTAGTATTAGTCATTCACAAAATAAGTTAATTGTTGGGCTATCAAATAACGCGATTTATTTGGGAGTTGATATCGAGCACTGGGTAACTTCAGAATTTGCAAAAGAAAGTGCACACCTTATTTTAGCGCCATCTGAGCTTGATTTATGGAGCTGTAAGGCGACTAAGTTTTTTGATTTTTCCCGATACGTAAGCTTAATTTTCTCTGTAAAAGAAAGCCTATATAAAGCAGTTTATTCCACAGCAAAGCAATATATTGATTTCCTAGAGGCATCTATTGTTGATATTAATTTTGACAATCAAACATTAACGTTAGCTTTTACATTAGAAACTCAACAGCGTTATCAACTTTTAGAACAATATCAAGGGGGATGGGTTGTAGAACAAGACTGTGTTATGACTTGGGTTTATCAAGCAAGCTATTCTGTTTAAAGAAAAAGAAGGCAACGCATTGCCTTCTTTTTTATTTAGATTTTAATTTTCTTGTAGTTTAGGATCTTGAAATCCGGTTTCACGCATATCTTGAGAATGGAATAAGAACATAAATCCTACCGCAAAACTTACTATCCCAAAGAAGAGAATACTTCCTGATATTGGTAAAAACCGAGTTAAAAGGCCTAAAGTTGTTGTGGCAATTGAATCCCCTAAAGCATCTTGTGCAAGCCAGATAGCATTAATGCGTCCTAAATATTCATCAGGTGTATGTCCTTGCACAATGCTGTATTGAAGCAAGTTCGCAATCGACATCAAATATCCGAACAAACATAAAATGGGCAAGGTCACCAGTAACCAAGGAGAGAGCCCAATCATAATCATACAACCAAAAACACCTAAGCAGGTATAGAGCATGACTAAGCCGGGTCTGAGTAAACGTGTTGTCCATCCACTGAGTAAGGCACCCAAGGTTGAACCTAAAGGAACAGCTGAATACATAAGTCCGAGTTCAAATGCACCGCCGTGGAAAATTTCATCTGCCATTTGTGGAAAAATAATTCGAATAGCACTGCTAAAACTAAGCAATGTTCCAATTAAAATGGTGCTACCGACCACTTTATTTTTAAAAACAAACTTGAACCCTTGAGCTAATTGTCGAAGAGGACTTTCACCATTTGATGTATGTTGCGGTTTAAGTGCAGGCAATCCCATCAATAAAAATACAGTAAGTAAAGTACCAACCGTTGAGACCCAATACACAGTTGCGACACCACTAGCAGCAATTAAAATACCGCCGATTGCTGGTGAAATCACGGTTGCAAGACGTACGGATACCATACTAATCGCACGAGCTTGTACGATATTTTCACGCCCTACAATCACAGGCATGATTGCCATCATTGCAGTTACACCCAGTGCACCAAAGAAACCATCCCATGCGGATAGAAAATAAATGGCATAGAGTGAAGGGTGCTCAAACATGGCATTGATGGCGAGACCAGCAAAACCTAAACCACACACACCACGTGCTAATAGAATCAGCCATTTTCGATCTTTGCGGTCTGAAAGTAAGCCACCAAGTAATATACCAATAAACATGGCGATGCCTTCAAAAGCCATAGCAACTGCAACATTTAACGAACTACCCGTAATTTCATAGACTTGTTTTGGAATAGCCACGACCAACATGCCAATGGTTAACAATGACAATGTGCGGGCAATAAATACATGTCGGAAATGAGCATTACGTTTTAAAAGAGTAAAATCGGTCAATATAGATTTGAAGCTCATGGCGTGTGCTCCTCTAAACCGCGTGCCTGACAGATCATGCGGTTTAAAATCGGGCCAAGTGTTTCAAGCTGCTGCGGTGACAATATATCAGTATGGTCTGCTTCGCTTAGTCGAACAATATTGAGTTTTTTAACTAAGGGTGACCATTGTTGTTCTGGTTGGATATAGGGTAGCAAGTCTTTTTCAGCGACAACTAAATGTAGTTCACCATCAAAATGTGGCATTTTATAAGGTTTTAATAAACGGACGGCATCGCGATAGTTTGCGAAAATATCCTCTTGTAAACGCCGTGTTTCTTCACTTAATGCCGTATCTGCATCGGCTAAAATATCATTAAAGAATTGAAGCTGCTCTTGTTCAGCTTCAGCATTCATTTCCTCTACTGACAAATCTAACCACTGATGAATTTCAGCAGGGTAAGTGTCTAATAAGCCGAGATAATCAACTTTTTCACCTTGTTCAATTAACTTCGCTGCAACCGCATAAGCCACCGTACCGCCAAGTGAATAACCTAATAAAGTATATGGGCCTGTTGGTTGTTGCTTGCGAATAATCTCAAGTTGTTTTTCAACCAGCTCATCCATATCTGTACTATTTGCCAATAAGCCATCTGGGCGAGGTGACTGCAACCCAATAATTGGTAAATCAGGATGTAGATAACGGTTCAATACCGTATATTGCCATGCGGAACCAGAACCTGGGTAAAAACAGAACAATGGATGCGCAGAGCCAGAACGGATCGGTAAAATGGGTTGCATGCCAGTTTGTTCGACTTCTGCCAAACGTTCTTGTGTAAGAAGTAAAGCCGCCAAACGTTGAATTGTGACATGACTCATCAACTGACCTATTGGAATGGTCCGCTTAAATACCTTTCGGATTTCAATTGCAAGCTTCATTACTAAAATAGAATGTCCACCAAGGGCAAAGAAATCTTCATTCACACCAATATTTTGATCCGTATTTAAAACTTGCTGGAAAATACGTGTCAGTTCGTGTTCAAAAGCAGTGGTGGCGTACTGTTTTTCTGTATTTGTAGGATTAATTTTTGGTTGCGGCAGTGCTTTACGATCTAGCTTCCCATTATGACTTAATGGGAATTTCTCAACTAGCACATAGTGTGTAGGCACCATATAAGCTGGAAGCTGTTTCGCTAATTGTTTCTTTAACTTCTCAATATCCACAGGTGCTGTTGTTTGCAAGTAAGCAACCAACTGAACATCAGCTTTATTTTGTTCAGAAGAAATAGGATGTACAACTACATCAAGGCTGCTGATTAAGCACAATTGCTGTTCAATTTCACCCAGTTCAATACGCTGCCCACGTATTTTTAACTGGTCGTCAGCACGGCCCACATATTGAATACTGCCGTCTGCATGCCAACGGGCAATATCACCAGTGCGGTACATGCGTTGACCTGCTGCAAATGGGTTTGCCACAAAACGTGTTGCTGTTAAGTCCGCTCGATGTAAATAACCCATAGCCAGTTGGTGGCCTGCCAGATAAAGCTCACCATCTACTCCAACAGGAACAGGGCGTAAGTATTGATCCAAGATATAAAGCTGGGTATTCCAGACTGGATAGCCAATTGCAACGCTACTTTCTTCTGGGTGTAATCCCAGTGTTGCATCCATATAACTCACATCTACCGCAGCTTCTGTTGGGCCATATAAGTTATGCAACTCACAGCTAAAGTGCTCGGTAAATGATTTTGCTAAAGCCGTTGGTAATGCCTCACCACTACAGAATACTCGGCGGATTGGCAAACTTTGGAGCTGAGCAGATGACAAAATTTCGGTGGCAGCATTTTCAAAAACAGCCAGCATTGAAGGTACAAAATGTAATGTCGTTATCTGATATTTTTGAATAAGGCTTAATAATGCCAATGGATCACGGTGTGCATCTACAGGTGCCATAACCAATCGTGCACCTACTAAGTACGACCAGAAAAATTCCCATACAGAGACATCAAAAGTGCATGGCGTTTTTTGCAAAATCGTATCGTTGGCTGACAGTGGATATTCTGATTGCATCCATAAAATACGGTTCACAATGGCGTGGTGAGAAACCATGACACCTTTGGGTTGGCCTGTTGTACCCGATGTATAGATTAAATATGCTGGATGTTGTGGGGTAATAACTGTCGTTTTATAACTACTTAAATCAACCTTTGTTTCATCAAATAAATCATTAAAAGCAAAGGTAGCTATTGATGGATGGGCAATAGCAGCTAGATCTTTTTGTTCACCAATCACAAGTTTAGATTTGGCATCCTGCAACATAAATTTGATGCGCTCAGACGGATGTTGTAAATCAATAGGTAAATAAGCTGCACCTGCTTCAATCACCGCTAAAATAGCAATACTGAGTTTGATTGATCTTGGCAGGGCAACGGCAACTATGTCTCCAGCCTGCACGCCCATTTTTTGTAATTGCTGAGCTAAAGCACAAACTTGAAAACGTACGTCACTAAAACTGAGCTGATGATGTTCATCACATAACGCTGTTTTGTCGGGAGTATTTCGAGCTTGTTCTCTGAGTAATTGCTGTAAGGTTGTTGGAGGAACTTCATGTTGAGTTTGATTAACTTTCTGGATTAAATCACGCTCCCCAGCAAGTTGTAAGCAATAGTGACCTAGACAAGTCTCCGGTTCATTTAATGCGATTTCAATTAATTGAACCATTCGCTCAAGAAAATGCTCAGGCTGATCAATTACACCACGCTGTTCGAGCAACAGCTCAATTTGATGATCAGGGATGACCAGTAACGCAAGTGGATAGTGACTATAACCGCGATTTGTGAGCTTTGAAATTGCAGCATTACCAAGTTTTTGCTGTAAATATTGGCTATCTGGGTAGTTTTCTACAACTAGCAAACTATCAAAAAGATTGCCTTGAGCTATTAACTGTTGAATACCGTGTAGGCCTAAACCATCATGTTCTAAATGCTCAACATGCAATTGCTGTAAATGAGGTAATTGTTCCCAAAGTGATTGCTGCATGTTGAGCTTCACACGCACTGGAATTGTATTTAAAAATAATCCGATTTGCTGTTCTAAACCATTAATAGGTGCTGAACGCCCAGAAACAGGTGTACCAAATACAATATCTTCACGATGAGCATAAATATTTAAGGTTATTGCCCAAATCATTTGCATGAAGACATTAAGCGTGATGCCTTGCTGGCGTAATTTGTGCTGAAGTTTTGCACCCAACTCAGCACTTAAACGATATGAAGTTTCCTGTACAGCTTTCTGTGGTTGATTAAATAAAATAAGTGGCTGCAAATCAGCTAAATCACGTTGCCATATCACTTTTGATATTTCATGGTCACGTACAGATAAGGCTTTAATGACCTTTTCATAACTATGTTCAAGTGCAGGCAATGGCTGGTTAACTTGCTGATAGGCCTTAATAAAATCATGTAAAAATAGTGGAGTTGACCAGCCATCTGTTAACAGATGATGCACCATAATCAATAGTTCTGACTGTTCAGGAGCATGTTGAATTAAAGTCGCCCGAATCAGGCCATAAGGTTGGTCAAGGTGAATCGGCTGCTGTAAGACTTCTTGAATGCTTTGCTCAAGCAGATCGGGAGTGACTGAACAAAACTGAACTGGCCAAGCTTGAGTAGGGTGTAATGAATAAATAAAAACAGGTTCTTCAGCTAATTCGCTATCAAAATGTCCACCTAGTTGAGGATGACGTTTTAATACAGTAATCAACGCTTGCTGCAAACGTACCGGATCAATGTCTCCATTTAAGCTAAGACGAGTAAAAGCATTATAATTCGATTGTTTTTCAACTTGAGACAAGAACAGCATGCCTTTTTGCAAAGGAAGCAAAGGTAAAATGGTGCTGTTTTTACCATATTTTTCTTGAACCTTTTGTTCTAGTTCAGCTGAAAATAACGGTTTTGAAATGGCTGCTTGTTGCTCATCTAGTCGGGTGAGTTGCTGTGCTATAGCGGCGACTGTTTTAAATTGGAATACATCACTTGGTCTTAAGCCGTACCCACGTTGGCGCAATTGAGTACAAAGCATAATCGCAGAAATACTATCACCACCTGTCATAAAGAAGTCGTCATCAATTCCAATAGCATCAAGCTTAAGAACAGATGCAATAATTTGACATAGAAGTTGCTGTTCAGGTGTTTCGGGCATTCGGCTATGGGCACGAATTTGAGGACGTGGTAGCGCCTTTTTATCGACTTTGCCGCTTACATTTCGTGGAAATTCGGACATAACCGTTAGGGCAGAAGGCACCATGTACTCAGGTAAGTTTTGACGTAACTGACTTAGATATTGCTGACTTAATTGCTCACTGGTTTTTTCATCAAGTTCAATGTTTTTGACTACACAATAACCGAGTAAACGATGACTATTATTAATCGGTTCTGCAATCACGACAGCACTTTCAACATTGGCTAAAATCGAAAGCGCATTTTCAACTTCACCAATCTCCACACGATAACCACGAATTTTAATCTGGTCATCACAGCGTCCCATAAATTCAAGTTTACCCACGCTATTCCAGCGAACTAAATCACCTGTACGGTACATACGCTGTCCATGTTCAAATGGATTTGCTACAAAGCGGGCAGCACTTAAGTCCGCGCGACCTAAATAACCGTTGGCAATCCCAAAACCAGAAATATAAAGCTCACCAATAACGCCAGTCGGGCATCGTTGTAAATGACGATCGAGTACATAGGCTTGTGTATTACCAATAGGGTTACCGATAACAGGACGAGCTGTCTGTTTTAATTCTGCTCGGAAAGTATCAACCGTATATTCCGTTGGGCCATATAAGTTATGAGCAAAAAGTTCAGGCTGAGCATTAAGTTGTTGCCATAAAGCTAACGGTGCAGCTTCACCACCAATTAAAATAAGCGTTGGTTGATGCTGGTTTTCAGTAAATAAACCATTCGTCATCATTTGCGCACAAAAAGATGGCGGTAAATCAAGTGTATCGATTTGTCGTTGCTGAATCTCTTGCACTAAACCAAATGCATCACGCCGCATATTTTCATCAAAAATATGTAGCTCTTGGCCCCATAACATCCAGAAAACTTGCAACCAAGATGAGTCAAACGAGAAAGAGTGTGTATGCGCTGCACGTAGTGGACGGTTAGGGAAACGCTGATTTACAGCTTCTAATACAGGCCAATAAATAGTTGGTTTATGTGTTAAAATAAGGTTAAGTAAAGAACCATGTGTATTCATTACACCTTTAGGACGGCCCGTACTTCCCGAGGTAAAAATTACATAAGCGACGTCTTGGAAATTAAATTTACGATTTTCGGCAGGAATATCACTCGCATCTTGCTTTCGGATTTGTATTTGAACATCTTCATGATCAAGATATAACTGCGGAATATTTTGCGGTAGCTTTTGTGCAAGTTCTTGAGTGGTTAATACAAATAATGGGTTGGCATCTTCACACATCATTTGCATACGATCGATTGGATAATCTAAATCTAGAGGCAAAAAACTCGCACCAGAGTTTAGTACAGATAACATCACCACAACTGAGTCAATCGAACGAGGAATAGCCCCAGCAATAACCTTTTGCTTTTTAGCACCATTTTCTTGTAAAAAACGAGTCAATTGATTCACGCCTACTGCAAGCTCAGCAAAACTAAGATGCTCAAGATTTGGACGTTCGCCACTCACGATTGCCGTACGTTCGGGATACTTTTTAACTTGTTCATAAAAAATATCTAGAACATTATTATATTGTTCAGGATGACTAATACGCGGACCAATACCACTTTGAGTCAGGGCAGCAAGTTCCTGCTGTGGGGTAATATTAAAACTATTCCATTGTTGTTCTGGTTGAATCAGCGCTTGTTCAAGCAATAGAGTTAAACGTTGCCCATGCATAAAGAGCTCATCTTGTGTATAGCGCTCTGCATCTGCACGCAGTTCTATAATGAGTTCTTGATCTTGAACAATAAAAGAAAACTCAAAATCATCAATTGGACCTGTAGAAATGTGGTGTGTTTTAACTTTTTCACCATCCAACACCAGATCTTGGTCAAAAGCTTTATAGTTTAAAATAGGGCCATACATTCGTTCATGAATGTCGATACTATTTAAATCTCTTAAAATTTGTTCAGCATCATATTTCTGATGTGGACGTATCTGTTGCAATTGTGCCTGCACATGCAGCGCTAAGCTCGCCCAACTGTCTTTTTCACTCACACTGAACTTTACCGGTAAGACATTTACCGCGGGTAAAGTCGAGCGAATTGCTTTTGAACCTAAACGGCGCATAAATGGAATACCGACAACCAATTCTGCTTTGTCGGTCATTTTGTAAATATATTGTAATGACAATGACATCATCATGTCATTCAAACCAACTTTGAGATTTGAAGCAATCTGTTGTATCAGGGCTAAAATTCCTGAAGAAAAACGAAGATGATGTTTAACAAATTGTGCAGTAGTTTTTGATGCTAAATGATGCGTACTTAAAGTGACAGGACTTGGTAAATCTTGGCAATATGTCTTCCAGAAATTTTGATCTTGCTTAAATTGATGACTATTTTCATAAGCTTGACGTTCATGAATAACCTGTTGAACATCAATAAAAGGCGAAGGGTTAAGAGCTTTTCCTGCTTGCAAGTGCTGGTACAAATCAACAATACGTTTTGTCAGGTTAATCATACTAAAGCCATCCAGCATGATGTGATGATAACGCTGATACCAATACACTTTATTATGAGTAATAAATAACACTTGACGATATAAGTGATTATCGGTTTCTTTGAGTGATTTTGCGCATAACCGATCGGTTGGCATCCAATCCCATAGGCGTTGCTGAGCTTTTTTAGGTGTTAAATGACAAAAATCAAACTCCTCTATTTGTATTTGGACCTGATGATTAAGCTCAATAAAAGGTTTTGACGGGTCAGATGAATATGAAGCAATAACGGTATCAGCCTCATTTAAACCGATTTGAATGGCTTGTTTAAATAATGAAAGATCAACTGATTTAGGCAGTTCAAGACAGTGTGCAATGGTATATAGATCGTTAATAGAACTTAAATGGTCGGCTAGAAATATCCCCAATTGTGTAGAAGCCAGCTCAAAACGTGTTGGACCAGAAAGATCTTGGGTAAACTCATTATGTAATGCTTGATTCATAGCTGCTCTCCATTACGCTTGCTGAAAAGGATTAATGGTTAACCAATGCTTTTCTACATAAGCAATGCATGAAGACCGTGTGTCAGGACCATACTGCACATCCCATCCAGACGGAACGGGATGCTGCGCAGGCCATAAACTAAATTCACCTTGCTGATTTTTTAGAACTTGAAAAGACAAACTTTCGTTATCAAATGGATTGATATAATTTTCCTGTAAGTTACTCATAGTATTGTTATCCTTGATGAAACAAATGGTTATAGTGAAAGAAAAACTTGCAATGCTTTAAGTAAGTCTGGGCGCCAGTTCACAGGATCATGGCCTCCTGCAAAACATTGGAAACTCACGTCATTAAATGCTTGCAATTGTTGGTAAAGTTGAAGTGCATCTTCTTGCATATCGGTTTCATAGATGCCTGCACTGATATAAATCTGTGCTTTTTGAGATAAAGCATTTGGAGATTTTTTAACGAATTCTAAAAGGTTACCTATGTGTTCTTTGGCTAAAGCACTTTTTGAAAAATCCGACCACCAATACGATCCGGATTGCAAAATTAGCCGCTGAAAAATATCTGGATAAAGCAGAGCGCTATAAAGTGCACATAACCCGCCTAGGCTTTGCCCACACAATGTGATATTTTGATGTGAAATAAAGGTGTATTTTTGAATAAGTTGTTCAATTAACTCATTTAAAAGTGCCTGACAAAACAGATCATGACATCCGTAATCTCGCTGACGTTGTTGGCTATTTAAACTATGAACAAAAACATAAACTGCTGGTCGAATCTTAGATGAAACAGTTAAATGTTGAATTTCAGGAAGAAGAGAAAGCTCTCGACTCCAGATTTGGCCATCAAGCAAAATAATTAATGGCAGATTTTCTTCTGTTAATTCACCACTAATAAAAATATCAACCAACTAATCTTGTTGGCATAAGCGACTTGACCATTTAAATGTCTTTGTAATTCGGCAATCGTCTATTAAAGATTTTGTGTTTTTGAGTTGAATCTGATTGATATAACGCGCTAAATGTCCTGTATAAACTGCTTGGTGGCTTAAAGGATCAATTTGAGCGTTTTCCTTTAGTTGTGTTTGCCACCACTGACGTCGAGTAGTAGTACAGGTTGAGTTTGGAGCTTCATCTTTCGTGACAACTAGAACGTAACTCCCAGACCAGTCTAGAGGAAGTTCTATTTCAAAAAAGTACACATCCGTTCCAGCTATATGGCTAAAACGATTCCACTTTTCATAGATAGAAGGGCTCTGTGAATAGATATCGATGTAAACACCAATACTTTCTTTAGACTCAGCACTACGCCAAACAAAGGTACATAGCGCTTTATTTTTTTGTAGGTTAACGAGTGGGCTACCTACTTTTTTAATGGTATTCCACCAGAGTTCACTCCCAACATTGAGTTGTTGAAATAGGGGATGTAAAGGATGAGAAAATGGCTTCATTTTGAGTCCATCTTGACAAGAAAGCGCGGTCAAATTATCAAAATGATTCTCATTAGTAAATGAAAACAATTATCATTATAATCAATAAAGAAATGCTTATTTTTATAATATTAATTAAAAACAATAACTTAATTTAAAATTATGGTTAATAAATAGCTGGATTTAGATTGTAATCATATGTTTGATATTTATTGCACTTGATAATAATGATAATTATTTGCAATTATGTTGCGCAATTTAATATCGCTTCAAACAGGAGTTAAATATGAGCTCTACCATCGTGGTCACAGGTGCTGCAAGAGGTATTGGAGCTGCTATTGCAAAAAAATTATTGCAGCAAGGGCATCAAGTGATTGGTATTGATCAACAGGAAAACCCAGAACAATGGGAAATCATTCAAAAGCTAGAAAACCATGAAATATCACGTTGGCAAGGAATTTCACAAGACATTACACAGCAACAAACTACTCAAAATTTAATTGCAGAGCTTTTGGAAAAGCACAACATTACAGGATTAGTAAATGCAGCGGGCGTATTAATTATGCGTTCTATGCTTGAAGCAAAACCGGAAGATTGGCAAACACTTTTTGCGGTGAATGTCATGGCACCCATCGCAATTAGTCAACAACTTGCCAAGCACTTTTGTGAAAAAAAACAGGGAAGTATTGTCACTATTAGCTCAAATAGTGCACGTATGCCACGTATGCAGCTCGGCATGTATGCAACGAGTAAAGCGGCACTGAGTCATTACTGCCGTAATCTTGCACTTGAAATCGCACCTCATCAAGTCAGACTCAATATCGTTTCGCCAGGTTCTACTTTAACGCAAATGCAACAACAGCTTTGGACAGACAATTCGCCTCCACCTGCTGTTATTGATGGCGACTTAAACCAGTACCGCACTGGCATTCCACTTAGAAAACTTGCCCAGCCTGAAGATATCGCTAATACCGTTAGCTTTTTACTTTCAGACCAAGCAGCACAAATTACTATGCAAGAAATTGTGGTCGATGGGGGAGCCACATTAGGCGTTTAAATATTAATTCATCACAACAAAATAATTTTATAAGGAGTTGCGAGATGTCGGTACAGCATCCGTATTTTATCCAACGAGAAAATTTTACTGAAAGCAGAATTACACTCGCAAAAGAAGTTTTAAATTGCACTGATAACGCTGGTTTTATATTTACGACTCCTGAATACATCATATCGAGTCATCAAAAACTTAAAGATATTGAGGTTACAAAAGACACTCAGCTAAAAGAGTGGCTAAACGAAGCCCGTCTACAATTACAACAAGCAATTGCAGATGGTTATAGCGATGCCAAGGTTATGGGTGGGTTGCCATTTAGTTCATCGGCAGATGTCAATTTAATGCTAATGCTAGATGCCAAGGTTTACCAGAAAGCTTTATTTTCACAAACTGATATTAATCTTGATGACTTAATCTTAAAGCAGGCCGATTATTTACCTTCAGGTGAACACTATAAACAACAGGTTGAATATTTAGTACAACAAATGCGGGCACAAAAGCTAGATAAAGCAGTACTTGCACGTATTTTACAACTTGAATTTGAAGAGAATCTTCCAGTCTCAGATGTATTTTATAACTTGGCCAAGCATAATCCTGAAGGATATAACTATGCAGTCGCAAGACACCCTCAAAGCGAAGGTTGGTTTGTTGGTGCAAGTCCTGAACTATTAATTGCAAAGCAAAATAATAAAATCTGGAGTAAACCTGTTGCGGGCACATTAGCACGCGATGATGACCCAATTGTTGACCAAAATAATGCAAGAGCTTTACTGGCTTCACAAAAAGATCAACATGAGCATGCTCTTGTCATCGAAATGATTGCCGATGAACTCACTCCTTTCTGCAAGCAACTACATGTGCCCAAACAACCTTCACTTATTCGCACCAAACGTCTTTGGCACTTGGCCTCACACATTACGGGCGAGCTTAAGCAAGCCGATACTCATGTTTTTGACTTAATTGAACGTCTACATCCAACACCTGCAATTTGTGGTGAGCCAAGTTCCGTAGCAAAAAATTTGATTCAGCAACTTGAACCATTTAACCGTGAACTATTCGCCGGAACCATGGGTTGGGCCGATGCCGAAGGTAATGGTGAATGGTCTGTGACCGTGCGCTGTGCTCGTATTTATCAAAATATTGCCCGTTTATTTGCCGGTGCAGGAATTGTGGAAGCCTCACGTCCACAAGCTGAACATGCTGAAACTGCTGCAAAGTTCCGTACTGTACTTGATGGCCTGCACATTTCACCAGACCAATTACCACGATAAGGAATATACAGATGACAACAATAAAGTATTTAGAGGGCGCTGTACCATATCCAGAAGAATTTGCCATGGCTTACCGTAAAAAAGGCTATTGGATTGGGCAAAATCTGAGTGACTTTTTACGGGAAAGTGCTCAAAAGTATGCGAAAAATATTGCAATTTATGATGGAGATAAAGCTGTTAGCTATGAAAAATTTGACAACTTAGTTGACTGTTGTGCAAGCCATTTATATCAATATGGCTTACGCGCGGGTGATAAAGCCGTCGTACAAATGCCAAACCACTATCAGTTCTATGTTCTATTTTTCGCCCTGATTCGATTAGGTGCTTTACCTATCATGTCATTGCCTGCCCATCGATATGCTGAACTCAGTAGCTTTTTTAAACAAACGCAAGCAAAAGCTTATTTCTGTTCTGATTTTGGTGCACAAAAATTTGACTACCGAGAGCTTGCCGGAAAGCTTCAGCAAACAGCAGCTTGCTTAGAGTATGTATTTGTACTTGGAGATGCTGGCAATTTTGTTGCTATCGAAAATCTATTAAAAGAAACAGAAATTCTAGCGGAAGCAATCTCGCCAACTACAGCAGATCAAGTGGCTTTTTTACAGCTTTCGGGGGGTAGCACAGGTGTTCCAAAACTGATTCCACGTACTCATGATGATTATCTATACAGTGTGCGTGAAAGTGCCAAAATTTGCGAACTCAATCAGACTTCACGTTTATTGATGGTTTTACCTGCGGCACATAACTTTTCAATGAGCTCGGCTGGTTCTTTAGGCATTTTTTATGCTGGCGGCGCGGTGGTTTTAGGTACAGATCCAAGCCCTGAAACTGCATTCCCACTTATTAAAAAACACGGTGTGACAGATGCTTGTTTGGTTCCTGCCTTGGTTCGACCGTGGATGGATAAAGCAGCCAAAGATCAAGATTCAATATTATCAACTCTACGTTGCTTGCAAGTCGGTGGAGCACGCTTACCCGATGCTGCTGCCTTACGTTTAATTGATGAGTTTAAGGTTAGTTTGCAACAAGTCTTTGGAATGGCTGAAGGGCTTGTGAACTACACCCGTTTTGGCATGTCAAAAGAACAAATTATTCATACCCAAGGTTTAAAAATCTCGCCAGATGACGAAATTTTAGTACTAGATGATCATGACCAACCCGTAGAAGCTGGACAGGTAGGGCATTTGCTCACTCGTGGCCCCTATACCATTCGCGGCTATTACCAAGCACCGGAGCATAATGCTCGTTCTTTTACACCAGACGGTTTTTATCGCACAGGCGATTTAGTCCGTATCCGTGAAGATGGCTGCATTGTTGTGGAAGGGCGTTCAAAAGAACAAATTAATCGTGCTGGTGAAAAAATTGCGACTGAAGAAGTGGAACAAGCGTTATTAACTCATCCACAAATCCGCTTGGCAGCGCTGGTTGCTATGCCCGATGAAGTTATGGGTGAAAAAAGTTGTGCTTTCGTGGCATGGCAATCACAACCTGATGATCCAAGTCCAATTCGCCTTGCGATGTCAGTTCGACAACATCTGAAAGACTATGGGCTTGCTACCTACAAAATTCCTGATCGTGTCGAATTTATCGAGCAGTTTCCATATACAGCTTTTGGAAAAATCAACAAAAAAAGATTACGTCAACAACTTGAAACTAAAACCAATGTTCTTGCCTAAAGATAAAAAAGGAAAATTTAATGAGTATTCCCAAAATTGCTAGCTACAGTATGCCTCAAGCCCATGAGTTTACGCCCAATAAAACCCATTGGCAGTTACATACCAATCGCGCCGTGTTACTGGTCCATGACATGCAGCAGTATTTTTTAGATTTTTATGACCAAACTCAAGCACCTATTCCAGAGCTCATTAGAAATACCAAAGAACTGATTAAAACCGCACGTAAATTTAATATTCCAGTGGTTTATACTGCACAGCCCGGTAATCAGACGCCTGAACACCGTCAACTATTGACCGATTTTTGGGGAACCGGGTTAAAAGATGATCCGTATATTACTCAGATTTTGCCGGAAATCTCGCCTCAGAAAAATGATACTGTTTTAACAAAATGGCGTTATAGCGCATTTAAGTTTTCCCCACTTGAACAACTCATGCGTGAGTCGGGCCGTGATCAACTTATTATTTGTGGTGTTTATGCCCATATTGGCTGTCTCATGAGTGCCGCAGAAGCATTTATGCTAAACATACAACCATTTTTATGTGGAGATGCACTCGCTGACTTTAGTCGCGAAGAGCACGATATGGCATTAAAATATGCGAGTACACGTTGTGCTCAGGTGATGACAACTCAACAAGTGACTCGTGCTTGGGAACTCGAACAAGCAACCTCGCCATTAACCCCAGAAGGAATTGTTCTCGCGGTAAGTGAACAATTACAAATTCCAGCTTCAGACATTCAGTTAAATGATGATTTACTCATGCTTGGGCTTGATTCAGTTCGCTTAATGACTTTAGTGGGTAAATGGCAGGCTTATGGTGCTCAGGTAAGCTTTGAAGATTTGGCAGAACAACCTACATTAGAAGTATGGATTGAGAAACTAGTCGCTTAAATTCAAATGATAAAAAAAGCAGATCATTGATCTGCTTTTTTTATTTTATAAAGATGAATGGTCTTTTCTATATCTAAATACACGGCCAAGCGACCATTTTAAAACCGGTAAACTATGTACCAAAACAAAGAAAAAGACCGTAAATACAGGCACCAGTAAAGTTCCTATAACTACACTGCCAAATACACTCATACCAATTTCATGGCGACTCACGGCACCAGCACCTGTAGCAACGACAAGGGGAATAACACCTGCACCAAAAGCTAAAGACGTCATTAAAATTGGACGTAAGCGTAAAGCTAAAGCCTCACACGCAGCAGTAACATAGCCTTTACCTTGTTTTATGGCTTTAGTTGCGAACTCCACAATTAAAATCGCATTTTTACAAGACAAACCAATACCCGTTAGTAACGCGATTTGGAAATACACATCGTTTGGTAAGCTAAAGATTTGAGCAAATACAAGAGTTCCAGTAATTCCTAGTGGAAGTCCTAGTAAAATAATAAGAGGTACTTTCCAGCTTTCATATAAAGCGGCTAAACATAAAAAAATAAATAAAATAGAGATAATGTATAAAAATAAGGCTTGTTGGCTCGATTGCTGCTCTTGTAAAGAGAGGCCACTCCATGCGACATCTACACCAGACTGTTTGCTCACCATATCACTTAACTGTTGCATCGCCTGACCTGAACTAAAGCCAGAACTGACATTTGCTTCAAGTTGTATGGCAGCAAGCCCCATAAATCGCGTTAAGGTCTCTGGGCCACCAATCCATTCGCTTCGACCAAAATGTGCAAGAGAAAGCATTCCACCTGTATTATTACGGACGTGCCAATAAGCTAAATCTTCAGGTTTAGAACGAAATTCAGCATCACCTTGCATAATAATTCGTTTAATTTTGCCTCTTTCAACAAAATCACCCACATAGTTTCCACCCCAAGCAGTTGATAGGGTTGAGCGAATCGCTTGTTGATCAATCCCTAATATTTTGGCTTTATTCTGATCGAGCTGAATGAAAACCTCAGCCTTATTCTCACTTACAAGCGGGCTTAAATTTTCAAAAGCAGGATAATTGCGAGATTCATTTTCTAAAGCTTTATATTGTTTAATGAGTTCATTGCGTCCTTGACCATTTACATCTCTGAGCCAAAGTTCTAGAGCATCAGATTGGCCCAAACCAGAAACACTTGCAGGCATACCCACCATAACTTTAGCTGGTAAGTTTTTTTGCAAGTAATTTTGCGCACGTTCACGAATAGCACTTGCAGTATTAGCTTCACCTTTACGTTCATTCCAATGCTTTAAGGAAACAAAGGCCATGCCTAAATTTGGACCACTTCCTGAAAAGTTTTGTCCATTAACTACTAGTACGGTATTAATATTTTTAGCTTCATGTTCAAAGAAATAGTTATTGACCAGTTTACCTACTTCTTGTGTTTGGCTCATAGAAGCACTGTTATGCAAACTATAAGGCACAGCCAACAAACCTTGATCTTCATTTGGAATAAAGCTCGTCGGCAAACTACGATAAATCACAATTAAAACAGCAACTAAAGCCAACACGACAAGACATGAAAGTGCTTTAAATTTGATTAAACTTGTTGCTAAAAAACTAAAACCAACTTTAACTTTTTCAAGCAAAGTCTCAAGTTTTTGTCCCCATTTAGGTTTTTGAGTTTGTTTTTTTAGTAAGACAGCACACAAAGCTGGCGTAATAAACATGGCTACCAATAAAGATAACAACATCGCAGCCGCTAGGGTAATTGAAAACTGGCGGTAAATCATACCCGTTGAACCACTAAAAAAAGCCATCGGGATAAATACGGCGGTTAGTACCAAGGTAATACCAATCAATGCACCAGTAATTTCCTGCATCGATGCTAAGCATGCATCCCGAACACTTAAATGTTGTTCATGCATAAGCCGTTCAACATTTTCAACCACTACAATCGTGTCATCGACTAATAATCCAATCGCTAAAACCAGTGCAAACAGGGTAAGAGTGTTAATACTCATACCAGTCAAATACAACACAACAAAGGTACCGCAAATCACAATAGGTACAGTAATGGTTGGAATAAGTGTAGCGCGCCAATTTTGTAAAAAGAGATACATGACAATGACGACCAACACCACAGCTTCAAGCAGAGTAATGATGACTTGTTTAATGGACTCTTCAATAAACGGTGTATTGTCACGTGGATAAACAATTTTATATCCAGTAGGTAGATGCTGCTTGAGCTGTTCAATTTTTGCTTTAATTAGACCAGAGGTTTCAATCGCGTTCGCATCAGGACTGAGTGAAATACCTAAACCAGCGGAAGGGTAGCCGTTTAGCGTATTGATACTTTCATAGTTTTCGGCGCCTAATTCAACTCTCGCCACATCTTTTAAATAAACCAGACTGCCATCTACATTAGCTTTAACGACAACCGATTTAAAATCATCGACTGTTTTTAATCGAGAACCAGCAGTAACTTTGGCATAAATATTCTGATCAGAAGCAGAAGGCATAGCACCAATTGAGCCAGCAGCTATTTGAGTATTGTAATCTTCAAGTGCCTGTTCAACATCACTCGGCATAAGTTGATAATTTCTAAGTTGATTTGGATTTAACCAAATACGCATTGCATAACTTGAACCAAACACATCCACTTCACCAATTCCTTGCAATTGTGAGAGTGGTTGTTCAAAGTGATTGACCATATAGTCCGATAATTCGATATTGCTGGCTTTTCCTGTTTCATCGTATAGCCCCACAATTAACAGCATATCACCTGTGGTTTTCCAAATATTTACCCCTTGTCGTTGGACCTGTTCAGGTAGACGGTTTAATGCACTGTTAATGCGATTTTGTACTTGTAATTGTGCCTTATCGATATCTGTACCAATTTTAAAATGAATATCAATACTGGTCGTTCCTGACGATTCACTATTTGATGTGAAATAAAGTAAGTTATCTAGTCCTTTAATTTGTTGTTCTAAAATCTGAGTTACGCTTTCTTCAACAGTTTCAGCAGACGCACCTCGGTAATTAGCAATCACTGTGACACTTGGAGGAGCTAGGTTTGGATAACGCTCAACCGGCATTGCACGAATAGAAAAAAAACCAAAAATAAGAATAGTGATGGCAATGACAGATACAAAAATAGGGTGATAAATAAAAAATCGAGAGAGCATTGTTATGTCTACTTTAAGCTTGTTTTCAATAGGTTTTTAGGCACACCAAATTGCAATATTAACTTTTTTAAACCAAACAAACAATAATGATTATCATTATATAAATAATAATTACTTTTATCTTGAACAATAAAAGTCATGGGGCTATCATGCTCGGCACATCATAAATGATAACAATTATCATATGGTAATCGTTATAAAATATAAGGACCGAGAAATGACGTTAACAAAAAAGGCGCTGGTGGTCGCCCTCTCAACACTGCTTCCATTTGCAGTCCAAGCAAATACCGATATTGACCAACAAGGCACAAATGAACCTGTTCAAAAACTTAAAACTATTGTGGTTTCTGCTGCTTTAAAAGAACAAGATGTAGATAAAGCACCTGCATCGATTAGTGTAATCACAAGTGAAGATATTGAACGTAGCGCGGCACTCAGCCTTGCCGATGTTTTACAAAAACAAGCTGGGGTTTATAACTATAACAGTGGTCAAGATAAAATCGTTATACGGGGAATGCTGAATACCTCAGGGAACTACACCTTAATTCTTTTAAACGGTAAACGCATGTCATCTAATGGCGCCATGTGGCGAGGCAATGACTTTGACTGGAGTGCGATTCCTTTAAATAGTATTGAGCGTGTTGAGGTGATTCGTGGGCCAATGTCATCTCTCTATGGTGCAGATGCGATGGGCGGTGTTATTAACATTATTACCAAAAAAGCAGAAGATGGACAATTACACGGTTCTATTTTTGGTCAATATAACCGAGCAGACCGTGGTGATGGTAAAAACCAGTACCGTTACGGGTTTAATCTATACGGTGGTTTAACCGATAATTTAAGTTTCACTCTGGCAGGTGATGCTTATAACCGCGATGCATGGTATAGAAAGGGCCAGCCAGATCCAGATGGTGCATATTTTGTAGAAAAAGACACCAAAAACGTAAATGGTACTTTAAGCTGGAATATTAATGACCAGCAAACCTTAGATCTAGATTTGGGCTATAACAACGATAAACGCCCGCTAACTCAAGATGCAGCTACCTCCATTCAAGAATCAGAAATGAAACGTACCAATGTGGGGATTGCTCACCGTGGTAAATGGGCTTGGGGTAAAACAGAAGCTTATATCGGTAAAGAAACCGCCAAAATTTATGACTATGACAGTGAATACGATGCGCCTCAAAGCCGTCACTATAAACAAGAAAATTTAATTGGCCGTGCTTTTGCCAACTTTGACTGGCTCATGAATAATACGACCAGTGGTTTTGATTATAAAGATCAGAAAATTACAGATGTCGTAAGTTATATCGGCACTGGAAAGAATCAGCAAAAGAGCTACGGTATATTTGTTCAAAACGATACCCATATTAATGACGCACTTACCTTAACATTAGGTGGTCGTTATGACGATTTTGATGACTTTGATGGTAAAACCACAGGTAAAGCCTATTTAGCATATCAACTCGCTGAAGGAGTCATACTTAAAGGTGGCGTGGGACAAGCTTATAAAGTTCCGGCTCCTGCTCAGTTAGACATTAACTACTCGATGATTTCATGTGGAGGTAGTTGTCACATTCGAGGTAATCCAAACCTAGCACCCGAAGAAAGTACAAACTATGAAGCATCCTTAATTGTGACCCGTCCAAACTGGAATGCTGGCGTTACAGTTTTCCAAAACGATGTGAAGAACTTGATTGAAGCAATTACCTTGAGTGATGGTGACCCGCGTTTAGTAGGTGATTTTAGAAAAATCTGGACCAATGTGAGTCGCGCAGAACTCAAAGGTGTTGAGCTTACAGGTGGATATGATTTCACTGACAATTTAGGTGTTAAGGCAAACGCAACTTATCTCGACGCAAAAAATAAAACCACAGGTAAAGACTTAACCGAACGACCAGAATGGCTTGCCAATGGCTCTATTTCCTGGGCACCAGTTCAAGACTTTCGTGTAAATGCAGGCGTGAGTTATGTAGGCAAACAAATGTACTCTGCAACTAAAGAGTTGCCAGCTTATACCACCTATGACGTGACATTTACTTCTCCTATTACGCCACGTTTAACACTGGACTATGGTGTAAAAAACCTGACCGATGTTGATTTGGAGGATAAAAACAAAACCTTTAATACCAAACTTTATGGCCGCAATTACTTCTTAAAAGCGACTTATAGTTTCTAAGCTAAATCTAGACTCAAAGCTTATTCATAGGGGAATAGGCTTTGAGATTTTTAGTAAAACACCCATGATTTCAAGTAAATATAGACAAAATAATTTTTAAAAATTCCTATATTTCTAAACATTCAGGTTAATTAACATGACGACAATATCAAAATCATTATTAAATGGACTACCGATAAAAAAATCGAGAATACAGGTTTTTGAAATTTTAAATCAGAACCCACATGGCTTAAGTGCGGATAGTATTTATGCACAACTTAAAAATGAATATAAAATTACGCTAGGAACTATTTACCGAATTTTATCTGAATTTGAAAATCGTAAACTCGTCAAAAGAGTGTTTTTGGGAAAAAGTAAAAGTATTTATAAACTCAGAAAAGACAAAATGAGTTGTAATCTGATTTGCTTAAAAACAGCCGAAACTTCAAGCTTTGAACATGAAAAAGTGAAGGAACTATTACACGAAGTTATAGATATTATTTTTGCAAATACTGGAACAGACATCAGCAGTGTAGAACTTAACCTCTATACTGAATAAAAATTTCGTTTAAATTTTCATATAAAAATAAAGGACAGCTTCGTACTGTCCTTTATACTTCATTAAATGAAATTATTTGATGACTTTAATTCGAGTTGTAGACGGAATAATGAGTGGTGAATTTTTAGCAACATAGCTTTCAAAGGCATCAATATCTTGACCACCACCAACGCGGTTCTGGCCATCTTTTAATACAGTGAAGTTGTCACCACCATCTGCTAAGAAACTATTTACCGTTACACGGTACACCTTCGTATCAACCAATGGGGAACCAGCAACCATAATATTGCTTGCTCGTGGTGAAACGGTTGTGTTTGCTGAATATTGATAACTTAACTCTTTAGACGGCTGTAAAATTTTAGGAGAACTTGCATTTCCACCAGACCATTGCTGCTCAAGCACATCTCGAATTTGTTTACCGGTTAAACTCAGTGTCACAATAGAGTTACCAAAAGGCTGAACCGCAAAAATATCACCAAAAGTAATTTGGTTATTGTTATTAATTAAGAGGTCGGCACGTACACCACCTGGGTTCATGAGTGTAAAGTCTGAACCTTGATCGCTTGCTTTAAGAGCAGAGGCTTGTTGTGCGTCGGCAATCATATCACCTAACGGACTTTCACCACTTTCGACTTGAGTACGGCTCACAACGGCAGTAGAAGTTCCAACTACGCGTCCAGAAATGGTTGTTACCGCCTGACGGTATTTATCTAAAATCGCTTCAATACTTGGTGTCTTACTAAATTTTTGATAAAGATCTGTAAGGCTTACGGTCATTGTGCCTGAAGTATAGGCCTCACTTTGAATCGGAATTTGTTTAGCATCTTTTTTAATGATATCGCCAGTTTTACCGTCTAGCTCAATCTTAATATCGGTAATAAGTGTGCCGTATTGGCCAGCTGAAGTCAGTAAGAATGGCTTAGCTGGATTTTTAGTTGCATAGTCACAAATATAAGATTGATGCGTATGCCCTGAAACAACAATATCAACTGCCGGATTTAAGCGATCTAAAATACCTAAAATAGGTCCACTTAAGCCATCACAAGTTTTTTCATTAAGTTTAGTACTTGGTGCAGCACCTTCGTGAACAACTACAACAATTGCCTGAATTCCTTGTTTTTGTAGTTCAGGAATTAGCGCATTGACCGTATCCGCTTCATCACGAAATTCAACATCTTTAATGCCGGCTGCAGAAACAATACTTGGAGTCGCTTTAAGCGTTAAACCAATAAATGCTACTGGAATTCCGCCATACATTTTGACTTTATAAGCTGGAAAAATAGTTTTACTTGCATCGTTTTTCATTGCGACGTTAGCTGCAAGGAAATTAAATTTCGCCCCACTAAAGTTTTTATTAATTTGGCAGGGTACTGTACTTGTATATTGTTGACATCCACCATTTTGCAAACGGCGTAACTCATCTGTACCTCGGTCAAACTCATGGTTACCGACTGCATTAAAGTCAATTTGAATATCATTCATGACGTCAATGGTTGGCTCATCTAAAAATAATGAAGAAGTGAGTGGCGAAGCACTAATTAAATCACCCGCTGAAACAACAGCATTATTTGGATTTTGAGCTCTAAGTTTTTTAATTGCGTCTGCAAGGTAACTCACACCACCAACTGGAATACGAACTGTTCGAGACGCGTCATTAGGGTTAGCGGCATCAACGTAGCGTTTAGGTGGCTCTAGATTTCCGTGAAAGTCATTAAAAGCTAAAATATCGACAATCTGGTTACTTCGGGGCGCAGATGTATTTGAATCACTGTCATTGTTATCATTACAACCGGCTAATAAAGCCATCGCCAGACATAAAGATGTTGTCTTAAATAATATATTTAAAGTTGTCATTTTTTATCAATTGGTGAATTAAGATGCATAAAAAATACGCATACTGTGTGAATATTTGATGAAAACTAAATCTTAATCAAAATCAGATGATCTTTAAAAAATTAATGCTAAGATAATATTAGAGGTAAACTAATAAAAGGAAATATTTAAGACACATAAATAGATGTTAATTTTTAAGTTTTTCATAAAAAATTCATGAATTTGCAATAAAACAGTTACAAAATGTTCAGTGAATAAAATCGGTTATATATTTTTAAATTAATCTTTTTTATTCATGTTCACTTTTTATCCATTATAAGAGTCAAGAATGACATCATTACCTACATTATCTAGCTCAAACCAGCATAATTTAGAGACATATATCAATAGAGAACTCTCTTTATTAGAGTTTCATAAGCGTGTGCTCGCTCAGGCCAAAGATATTGAACACCCATTACTTGAACGTTTAAATTTTTTAATTATTTTTTCACGTAATCTGGATGAATTTTTTGAAATTCGTGTGGCAAGTTTAATCCAGAAAATTAGCCTAATGACACAAGCGACTGGACCAGAAGGTCTGCCATTACCAGAAGTATTAAAGCAAATTTCGAAAAATGCTCATGAAGCCGTTGAAGAGCAATATAAGATTTTAAATTATACGTTGTTGCCACAGTTGCAAGGCTATGGCGTCCACTTTATTCAGCACGGCGATATATTAGAAAAACATAAAGAATGGATTAAAGAGTACTTTTTTAAAGAAGTACAACCTGTAGTTACACCAATTAGTCTTGATCCTGCACACCCATTTCCACGGTTAGTTAATAAAAGTCTTAACTTCATTGTGACTTTGGAAGGCAAAGATGCTTTCGGACGTCAGATTGATTTAGCTATTGTGCCGGCACCGCGTTCTTTACCAAGACTTGTTAAAATTCCGGAGCATATTTCCGGTGGTGCAGAACATTACATTCTGCTCTCTGCCATTATTCACCAGCATATTTCGGATTTATTTCCGGGTATGAAAGCGACAGGCTGTCATCAATTTCGTGTGACCCGAAATGCTGATTTAACCGTTTCTGAAGATGTAGAAGACTTGGCGGCAGCTTTAAAAGGTGAATTATCTTCACGCCGTTTTGGTCAAGCAGTTCGTTTGGAAGTAGCAAAAAAATGTCCTGAAGAAATTGCGAACTATTTATTAGAGCAATTTGATTTAGATGCAGAACATCTTTATTACGTCGATGGTCCTGTCAATTTAGCCCGTTTTATTTCCAACTTTGATTTGCCAGAGTTGCGCTATAAACCGTATCAACAGGTTTTACCAAAACTTCTCTATAGCAAAAAGCCAATTTTTGATGTGTTAAAAGCAGGGGATGTTTTACTTCATCATCCATTTGATTCTTTTGCACCCGTTATTAAGTTTCTTCGGGAAGCTGCTCAAGACCCAAATGTCTTGGCAATTAAACAAACCTTATACCGTAGTGGTGCCAACTCGGAAATCGTTCAACTTCTTGCAGAAGCGGCGCGTAACGGTAAAGAGGTCACTGCTGTTATTGAGTTACGAGCACGTTTTGACGAAGAGTCCAATATTGAAGTAGCTAACGTATTGCAAGAAGCAGGTGCAGTTGTCGTTTATGGCATTGTTGGCTATAAAACTCACGCTAAAATGATTTTAGTTGTTCGCCGTGAACAAGACAAAATTAAAAGATATGTCCACTTAGGTACAGGCAACTATCATGCGGTGAATGCCAAAATTTATACCGATTTTGGCCTGCTTACGAGTGATGCTGAAATTTGTGAAGACGTACATAAGATTTTCCAAGAACTGACCGGTATGGGCAAAATGGCAAAGCTTAAGAAACTTTTTCATGCACCTTTTACCTTGCACTCTCAGTTGCTAGAGCTTATTGAACAAGAAATTAAAAATAGCCTTGCTGGCAAAAAAGCACACATCATCATTAAAGTGAATGCGCTTACTGAACCACAGCTCATCAGCGCGCTTTATAAAGCTTCTCAAGCGGGTGTACAAATTGATTTAATTATTCGCTCAATTTGCTGTTTAATACCACAAGTTACAGGGTTGTCCGATAATATTCGAGTACGTTCAATTGTTGGACGCTATTTAGAACATACTCGAGTTTACTATTTTTATAATGATGGTGATACAAAAGTGTTTTGCGCTAGTGCAGACTGGATGGAACGTAATTTGTTCTCTCGTATCGAAACCTGCTTCCCAATCGAAAGTAAAAAATTAAAGAAACAAGTGATTGAAGATGGGCTAAACAATTATCTAAAAGATAATCGTCAAGCATGGGAACTACAAGCCGATGGAACTTGGGTGCAATGTCAGCCTAAACCAGAGCAAGATCTTTATATTGCACAGCAATACTTAATGAACTTAGCCGTGTAAAAGTTCGGTCATAGCAGAATATTTGTCTGTTATGACCTTTTAATCACCTTTGATTGATAAGGAGTTATTAAAATTTGGACAAAAAACACAATTATCGAACAATATCTTGTATCAACCTTATCTACAAACGTGGCATTTTTAATTAGAATAAATTTTTAATTGCTTTATAAGATTTAATCAAGTGATTCATTTCGCAAGATTAATCCTGACTGGAGAAAAATTTATGCAATGGACAAAACCAGCTTTCACTGATTTACGTATTGGTTTTGAAGTAACAATGTACTTTGAAGCACGTTAATTATTTCTATTCAAATCTGACATAAGCCCTAGTTTTGTTCTAGGGCTTATGTCTTTCTAATAAGATATTAATTTTATGTATATTTATATTTTAGGTTCAGCGGCTGGAGGCGGCTTCCCTCAGTGGAACTGTAATTGTCCTAATTGTCATGGTGTTCGTACAGGTAAAATTAATGCCAAAGTACGAACTCAATCTTCAATTGCGGTTTCAGAAAACGGCGTAGACTGGATTTTATTAAACGCATCACCAGATATCCGTCAGCAATTATTTGACTTTAAAACAGCTCAACCTGCACGTAAATTACGTGACACGGGCATTACCAACGTTATTTTGATGGATAGCCAACTTGACCATACCACTGGACTGTTAACTTTACGTGAAGGCTGTCCAATGAATGTGTGGTGTACAGAAATGGTCTATCAAGACCTGACCACAGGTTTTCCAGTCTTTAATATGTTGAAGCACTGGAATGGCGGTCTTCAATACAATGAAATTAATCCTAAACAAGCTTTTAAAATTGATGGTTTTGAAAATTTAGAATTTTTACCTTTAATTATTCAAAGCGCGGCACCGCCATATTCACCACATCGCCATGACCCGCATGAGGGCGACAATATTGCCTTAATCATCAAAGATCGTAAAACACAAAAACAGTTGTTTTATGCACCAGGGCTTGGAAAGATTGATGATCAAATCATGCAGATTATGCAAAATTCTGACTGCGTCATGATTGATGGCACACTCTGGACCGATGATGAAATGCAGCAAACGGGTGTAGGTAAAAAAACTGGCCGTGAAATGGGACATTTATATATTAGTGGGGAAGGCGGTTCACTGTCTTATTTGAACCAACTCAATACACCCAAAAAAGTGCTGATTCATATTAACAATACCAATCCGATTTTAAATGAAGACTCTGCTCAATTTGCTGAACTAAAAGCACATGGTGTAGAAGTTGCCTATGATGGCATGCAGATCGAACTCTAAGGTGAAACATGACTCAAACACCTGAAGCTTTAACAACCGAACAATTTAAACAGGCCATTATTGATAAAGGTCAGTATTATCATATCTATCATCCATTTCATGTGATGATGTATGAAGGTAAAGCCACTCAACAACAAATTCAGGCTTGGGTTGCAAATCGCTATTATTATCAAATCAATATTCCACTCAAAGATGCCGCGATCATGGCAAATTGCCCAGACCAACGCGTACGTCAGGAATGGATTCAGCGCATGATTGACCAAGATGGTGAATATCCTGACGGTGGTGGACGAGAAGCATGGTTACGATTAGCCGAAGCTGTAGGTTTGAGTCGTGAACAAGTGATTTCCGAAGAATTGGTTTTGCCGGGTGTTCGCTTTGCTGTAGATGCCTATGTAAATTTTGCACGTCGTGCATCATGGCGTGAAGCCGCAAGCAGCTCTTTAACTGAATTATTTGCACCGCAGATTCATCAATCTCGCCTTGAATCATGGCCACAACATTACCCTTGGATTGATGACAAGGGCTATGAATATTTCCGCTCTCGTTTAAGTCAAGCACGCCGTGATGTTGAACATGGTTTAACAATTACGCTTGATTCATTTACCACTCATGAGCAACAACAAAGAATGCTGGAAATATTGCAGTTTAAACTGGATATTTTATGGAGCATTTTAGATGCCTTAACACTGGCATACGTACACAATGAAGCACCATATCATAGCGTGACTCAAGAACGGGTATGGCACAAAGGACTATTTAAATGAATAAAGAACAATTTGATGTAAATCTTGTGCCTACATGGCGACAAGGTTATCGCTTTCAATTTGAGCCTGCTCAAAATAGTTTTGTCATTTTATATCCTGAAGGCATGATTAAATTAAATGAAAGTGCAGGGGCCATTGGACAGTATATTGATGGGAAAAATAATGTCTCTGCCATTATTTTCCAGCTCAAGCAACAATTTGGCGATATAGCCGAAATTGACAACGATGTTATTGATTACATGTTAGTTGCCCAGCAACAACACTGGATTGATTTAGTATGACAGAAGGTGTTGGCCTACCTTTATGGTTATTAGCGGAGTTAACTTATCGTTGCCCGCTACAATGTCCATATTGCTCAAACCCTTTAGACTACGCGCAGCATAAAAATGAACTGACCACACAAGAGTGGTTTGATGTTTTTGATCAAGCGCGTCAAATGGGGGCAGTACAACTCGGTTTTTCCGGTGGCGAACCTTTGGTGCGTCAAGATCTGGAACAGCTTGTGGCGCATGCACACCAACTAGGCTTCTACACCAACCTGATTACCTCAGGCATGGGACTTACCGAACAGCGTATTTCGCATTTAAAGCAAGCTGGCCTAGACCATATTCAAATCAGCTTTCAAGCGAGTGATCCGGTCGTTAATGATGCTTTAGCTGGGTCGAAACATGCTTTTGAACAAAAGTATGAAATGTGCCGACTTGTTAAGAAATATGATTATCCGATGGTCCTCAATTTTGTAATTCATCGGCATAACATTGACCAGATCGATAAAATTATTGAGCTTTGCCTTGAACTCAATGCAGATACAGTCGAACTAGCAATTTGTCAGTTTTATGGTTGGGCATTTTTAAACCGTCAGGGTTTATTACCGACACAAGAACAACTCATACGTGCTGAACGTATTACCAATGAATATCGGGAAAAGTTAAAAGCGCAAAATCATCCTTGCAAACTTATTTTTGTAGTGCCTGATTATTATGAAGAAAGACCAAAAGCCTGTATGAATGGCTGGGGTAAAATTTTCTTTACAGTTGCTCCAGATGGTATGGCTCTGCCTTGTCACGCAGCAAGACAATTACCGATTTCTTTCCCAAATGTTCGTGAACAAAGCCTATCAAAAATCTGGTATGAGTCTACCGGTTTTAACCACTTCCGTGGTGATGCATGGATGCCAGCAGGATGCCGTAGTTGTCCAGATAAAGACCGCGACTTTGGTGGCTGTCGTTGTCAAGCTTATATGTTAACAGGCGATGCAAGTAATGCAGATCCTGTTTGTAGTAAATCGCCGTATCATCAGCTCATTGAACAGGCACGTGCCGAGAGCGAATTCGATGCAACTCTAGAAAAACTGGTATTCCGTAACACTAAAAATTCAAAGCAATTTACGGTTCAACAAAACATTCCGGTTCAAAATATTGTAGATGATTAGCTATGAGAAAACCGATATGAACCATGGCATATTGCCTGTTTTTGATGGCCATAATGATATATTAACCCGTTTGTGGTTAAGTGATCATAGCAATCCTGCTCAGGCTTTTATTCAGGAACGTTTAGCAGGGCATCTCGATTTAAAACGCTGTCAAGAAGCGGGTTTTGTCGGTGGGATGTTTGCTATTTTCTTGCCGCCTTTTCATTATGTTAAGCAGCATCATCCCAACAAACTATTTGACCAAAACGCGTCTGACTTTACCCAACAGCAAATTGAGCAAATTTGTCTGGCACAACTCGATTTAGCAAAACAACTTGCCGAGTATTCTAACGATATTCAAATTTGCACAACTGTTCAGCATATTCAGCACTGTTTAGCAAAACAAAAGTTAGCCATTGTATTGCATATGGAAGGCGCCGAAGCACTACAGCACAATCCAGATTTACTCGATGTATTTTATGATGCAGGGCTTCGTAGCATTGGGCCGCTTTGGAATAGACCCAGTCGTTTTGGACATGGTTTAAATGCTAAGTTTCCCCATTCACCAGATACGGGAGCCGGCCTTACACACGAGGGGAAAGCATTTATAAAACGCTGTACTGATAAAAAAATGGTGATTGATGTTTCCCATATGAATGAACGAGCTTTTTGGGATACCGCTAACATTCTTCAACAGCCCATAGTCGCGACCCATTCGAATGTACATGCCTTATGTCCACAAGCCAGAAATCTAACAGATGACCAACTTAGGGCGATCAGGGACTCTAAAGGCATAGTCGGGGTAAATTTTGACGTTGCATTTTTACGTAAAGACGGGCAGCGCGATGCCAACACATCTATTGATGTACTTTTAGAGCATCTTGAATATTTAATAGATCAAATGGGAGAAGATTATGTCGGTTTTGGTTCCGACTTTGATGGAGCACTTATTAGCGATGAAATTGAAGATGTAAGGGGACTACACCTACTTATTGAAGCAATGCAAAAGCGACATTATTCCAATGAAAGTATAGAAAAAATTTGTTTTTCTAACTGGTTAACCGTACTCAATCGCATTCTAGATAAATAATTTATTGCTAAACATATTGAAAATAGCGAATTATTTTGCATTTTTTATTGGCCGAAATGACTAAAAAAAGTACAAATGGTTTAATTGTCAACCATTCGGTAAATTAATTAGAATCAATATTACTGAATGTAAGAACATTTGGTATTTCAGGTCTTTAGTGGTTTTCACATGCGCCCATTTCTTTTTGAGAAGTAGAAATGGGCGTTTTTTATTGCTTATTTTAAAAATGAGAATTTCATCACAAGAATGACCAATTAATTGCAAATGGTCCCTTTCCCATCTTGACTAAAAGTTCAGCATTAAATACATTGGAACTGTATTTAAAGATAAATAAGATTGCTTAAAGCAATTAATAATACTGCTTAATCCTGAAATACAGTAAAAAGCCTATTCCATTTTTAGAATAGGCTTTTTGCTTTGTATCAAAATTTATTTTTGAAACTACTATACTCTTCAATTAACATAAAAATTAAATACCTTACAAAAGCGACTCAAATCAAAGCCCTTAAATAACAAATAATGTGCTATTAATTTAAGTTAATTTCTCAAAAGTTTCTCCGTCAACTGAAGAGGTGCAAAATGTTAAAATCAATTTTAGTACTAGGAACAGGTATTGCCATTGGCATGTGCGTATACAAGAAGAAGCAAAAAAATAGTAAGAGTTTTAGTACCGATAGCGATACTGACACATTGATTAGTAAAGATAATAATAAAAACAAAGATGATAGTTCTCTAGATAATGCTGTACAGGTTTAAAAGTAAATAAAGGGGTTCATACGTGGGCCCTTTAAATATTATTTTCTATAAATTAAATTTATTTAAAATAATAAACTTTTTTACAAGTTCATCTAATATTAATTTTTATTTTAAATAATTATTTCACTATTCATTTAATTATTAAATAAATATGTTTAAAACAAAAAAAACACTTCAAATGCTAAATTTTACATGTTGTAGCAAAACTCCCTTTATTATCTTTAACGTTAAGAATAAAAAATGGAGACTAAAATGTCTAAACGTCATATTTTAAAAGAAGTTAATGCAAAAAGTATGTGTGGTATGGAAATTGTGGTAGAGCAAATTTTTGAAAATGCGTTGGAAAAAAATTTAGCTTCAACCGAAGTAGAGCAAAACTGGTTACCACTTTCGAAGATTGTCATTTCAGACAAAGTTATCAATTTAGATCAAGACAATACCTTTGCCCATCCAAGAACAGGTAAAGTCTTTAAAATTTTAAACTCTTAAGCAGTTTGGTTACTAACATGCATATAAACGAAATGATTGAGGCGAAACAACAAAATGTTTCGCCTCAATCATTTAATTAAGTGAATTTGCATTTCTTGACTCGTGATTAACCTAAAAATGCGTTAAGTTACTTATAATTTTTGAAGTAAATACTGATTTTTTATGATAATTGAGATAGAAACCCATCCACTACAACCATTTTTACCTGAAAATGCCCGTTTATTAATGCTAGGGAGTTTCCCACCTCCTCGTAATAAATGGAAGATGGACTTTTATTATCCAAACTTTCAAAATGACATGTGGAGAATTTTTGGCTTAATCTTTTTCCAAGACAAGACCTATTTTTTAAGCGAAAATCAGAAAACATTTAATGAAGAACGTATCCGAAACTTCTTAACTGAAACAGGTATTGCCATTTTCGATACGGCTTATCAAATTAAACGCCTCAAAGGTAATGCTTCCGACAAATTTCTGGAAATTGTCACACCCACAGACTTGGCGGCTTTGCTTCAAAAAATCCCTTTATGCCAAACTATTATGACTACAGGGGACAAAGCAACTGATACCTTAATTTCAGTTTTACCTGAGAACACTGAAAAACCTTTAATTGGAACATCGACAACAACTTATTTTGCCGACCGCAATATTCATTTATATCGGTTACCGTCATCTTCTAGAGCATATCCACTAGCGCTTGAGAAGAAAGCAGAAGCCTATCAAAAATTCTTTAATGAAATAGGTTTCTTGTAATATTCAAACTTACATCATCCACTCAATAGGCAGGTAAGAAACAGCTTTAATCATTGTTCGTTGAAAACGGCTGGTTCCCGGGTCTTTATCGTATTCAATGACTTGCCCATTCGACTGGTAATCTAGCCAAGTAATTTCACCTTGGCTATTTAGTTTTAACTGATAGGCCACTTGAGGTAAATGTTGATCTAACATAACGGAAATCTGAGTTTGTAATTGGCTAGATTCAATGACTAAACCTACTTCGGTATTTAAATAAGTAGAGCGAGGGTCAAAATTAAAAGAACCAATAAATACTTTGCCATCTACATCAAAAAATTTCGCATGCAAACTTGATTTATTTTTACCTTTTGCCGGTATAACGCTACCCGTTACGATTTCGTACCAAGTTCTACGTCGCCGTTCTAAAACAGGTTTAAACTCATAAAGCTCAATACCATTTTTAAGCATTTCTACACGGTATTGACTATAAAAAGCATGTACGATCGCAACATCATTCGCAGCAAAAGAGTTAGTTAAAGCACGAACTTTAATTCCTTCAACTCGCAGTTGTTTCAAATAATACGTACCTTGTTGAGTGGGTACAAAATAAGCAGAAGCTAATTCTAAGTGCTGCTTGGGTTTACCCATAATAGACATGACTTGCCCATACAGCATTTCATGTTCAGCTGCGGTACCTAAAATTTTCTTGGGAGAGTCTGCTACAAAGTGTGCTTTAGACCATTGTATAGGGTTGTGCTCTAAAAGCTCTTTTAGATAAGACTGAGCATCATAAAGTTTATCTTCAGTCAGACTATGGTTTTCATGGTGTAATTGTTCGTAATGCTCTCTTAGTGCTTTTAAATGATGCTCAGCACAAGTACCAATCACTTTAGTCGCGTCTACACTTAAGGTACTTTCCCAAAAGTCAGCAAATACAGCTTGGGCATGCCGTACAGCATCTCCATAAAACAAAATATCTAAATCTGTAAATTGAAACTTACTGCTTGCTTCAAAATATTCACTACTGATATTCCTACCACCGGTTACTGCAATTGAAGCATCTGCAATTATGAGCTTGTTATGCATACGGTGATTCACTTTTTTGAAGCGAAAAATATAGTCGAATATTCTTAAATATCTAAATTTATAAGGATTAAATAACCTAATTTCAAAATTGGAATGCTGTAAAAGGCTTCTTAATATGCCATCGAGTTTTATACCGTTTTGATCATCAATTAACAGTCTGACTTTTATGCCTCGATCTGCCGCCTTCAGTAATTCATGCAAGATCAGATTACCCACAAAATCATTAGTCCAAATGTAATATTGTAGATCTATGGTTTCTTTGGCATTTCTAATTAAATAAATACGTGAAGCGATACTCATAAATGCATCATCGAGGGCTACAAAAGCGGTAAGACCCTGACGTGTTTTTTCTTCTGCTGCCTCATCATTCAACCAATTATTTGTCTTTATCACTATATCTTTCTCATTAGGATCGTATGTATCTGTATAAGAAGGTAAATCAGTAAAACCCCAAGCACTTAAGGCCATAGTACTATACTGCTCATATGGCTGATTGATCATGTAAGCATTTAATTTGCATCCAAGTTAGATCTATCAGAGCATTCTTATATTCAATTTATATGTCAAAAACCTCAATAACTGTATGATTTTGTTGTACTCTAAAAAACTATAAAATTAAAATATAATGAAAACAATGTATTAGTAGAGATTAAAATTTTACTAGCGGCGTGTTAAATAATCATTTTGATTGTGTGAGCTGTATTTTACTGCAAGAAATTATTTCGATAATTTATGAATTTCACTTATAAAACTGTGACATATTACTCCTTATTTTTATAAGTTGTGTTTTAACATGCGCCCTAATTTCACAAGTTCACATTACTTACAATGAGGACACTAACTACTACATTAAAACACATGATTTCTATCATACTTCCTTAAAAAGCTGCATAAGCAACCTACCAAACAATGGAAGGTAGAAGGAAGGAGATAGGAAATGCCACAATATTTAATGATTGCTGAAAAGGTATATAAAAAAATTGAAGAAAATAATCTTTTTTCTGATACTCCGACTGAACATTTGAATAACTTGATAGGCGTAATCCGTAAAGAGATTAAAGGTACAAAATTTAAGCTTAAATATAACTTTATTGACTTTGAAGAATGTTTAACAAAGCCACTGGATGAATGCGCCGTTAAGATTGATATTAGCCTAATGCCAAGCCATAAAAATAAAGACGAATATATTTTATGGTTAGCGGGATTTATAGAAAGAATGACGACAGGTGGGGAGACTCATCTTCCTCCTATTTCAAAATTTATTCCACCAGACTTTAAATTTAACTGTGAATTTGATAGTGGTCATACTCAGCCAGTAGAAGTACAGAGACATGATGAGGGGGAACTTATCATTAATTACTTTAAATCAGAGCCCTTCATGAAAATTATAAAAGAAGAAAAATAATTTAAAGAATAGAAGTGTTTCCACCACACTTCTATATCGCTGTCAAAATTCAGCGACCGCCTTCTGGGGCGGTTTTTTTATGGAATTAGCAAAATTCCTTGTTATGTTGATGTCTTCACATAAGTTTTCACTATGAACATAACTCACTTGTTCGCTATAAAAATGGATACAGAAATCAATGTTAGCTTTTTATTATCTTCATGATTTAAGGAGATATAGAAATTTTAAAAGAGAGTTAAATTGCTTCCTTGTAGACAATTTAGTCTAGATGTATTCTGAATCTATAAAGAACTTTCATGTTTGTTAGTTTTTTAAAGGAGGTGTCTATGCTCCATAATTTTAGACAGTTTTTCTGCATGCACATCTGGGAATATGATTTTGATATTTCTCATGATGAGATAAGAGAATGTAGAAAATGTGGGAAAATTCATAAAGTGAAGAGTTCCCATAAAATGACTTAAGATTAAAGAAAGTGATTTTAAGCATATTAACAAAATAAGCCCAATAATTTAAAAGTATTGGGCTTATTTATGAATAATAAAAAACCTATTAATTTACTCAGAATATAATTCAAATTAGATCACATTTTTAAATTATAAAAGGTTTCAATTTACATAAATTTATATTAAATTTAAAAAACAAATAACACTTCAATAAAAACTAAAAACTTAAATTTATAACTTTAATCTTATACTTATATTTTACAATAAATTAATAAGGAGATAGAAATGCCAAAATATTTACTATTAGCAGAAAAAATTTCAAAAAATATAAAAAAAGAACATACCAATAATCATCTAAAAAACCTAAATAATTTAATTATGGAAATCAAAAAAGCAATTAATGGTACAGAATTAAAGTTTTTATATAATTTTTTTGATTTCGGAGGCACACTTCTTAATCTTCAGGATGAGTTACCTTTCAAGTTAGATATTAGCTTGATTCCCATCTATAAAAGTGAAGAAGACTTTATTTTTTGGTTAGCAGATTTCATTGATCGAATCACTATCGACACAAGTAAAGGAGATTATTCAATAAAAAAGAAGTTAGCCATCCTACACTCTATTGTTGAGAAAATTGATCTATAGGCTTTAGCTTAGTATAGCCATTTTTTTAAAGGTCCATTGATATAGAACTATCTTTTTTATCGGTAGTTCTTTTATATGTAAAGTATGACGAACTCATTTTTAAGGCTCTTGTCGAGGGGCCGAGTTCATATCGTGTCTCACTTTACTTATATTTTCATAAATAATTTTACGTAATCTGTTTATTGCACCTAAAGGTTTGTGCTCAGGTAAAGCATGCCACGGCGTAAAGGAGAGATTTTCACAAAATTGATTCTGTTCCGGTGTATCAAAGCTTTGCTTTGGAATACGAATAGTTGCAACCTGATAAAAAGGTGCTTCTGCTTCTTTCCATTCTGTCATTGCATCTTCAACTTGCATTTGGGTTGAAGTTCTTGGCTGTATAAGAAACTCCATACAAGCGTCTTGTTTTTGCAGCGTATCTTGTAGTGCAGCTCTTAAAAAATTATGGTTTGGATGGTCAGGTAGAGATGTAGACACCTTAGAACAATTTCTTACGGAGTACTTAACAGCTTGACGGTCATTATCTAATCCTAATTGATAGGGCACCATAGACCAGTAACGTACATATAATGGATTAGAAATTTTAGAATTATGCGCTCCTAAAGCATTGATTGTTCCTTTAAGCCCTAAAGCAAACGGAATATGAAGCTTTCTGAGAGTACTTTTGCTGTTAACATCCTGCATAAAAGAAAGATATCTTTGCCCATCATTTACGAAAAAGACAGGATGATTGATCATAATAAAATCTTGAGTTGTCGCTTCTTTTTCACTTTCTAAAATTTTCTGACCCGGTACGCCTAAGACTTTTATGGCTATGCCGCGAGCATCTTTTTCAATGTCTGCTTGAGATGCATCGTTAGATGCATTCGAAAATCGAATCCAGGCTTGATAGCTCTTATCAGGAACAAATATACCTTTTGCAAGTTGAGTTGGAATATTTTTAAGTACATGGAACTCGGCACGCACACATCCATGTGCTTTAGGATGTGCATCTCTTAAGGCTTTACCAGGTGCATACTCTTTACGTATTGATTCTTCAATAACGGTAGAGATTTCTTGAGCCAGTTTTTTTTCATTTGGTTGGAGCTTTTCATTTAAATATTCATCAGGGATTGGATAATTAGTTGTATAGGTAGAAGTAGAAATAGCAGAAGCTTTAGTATTTTTATAAAATATTGGATCACTACAGCCACTTAATAATGAAAGAACTGGAGTAAAAATAACGAGTAGTCTAAAGTGGCTTAAATGAGAAAAGTTTGGCATTCATTGCTCCTTATTGCAAAGTCCACTTTAGAATTAAAATAATATGTTAGCTTTACATTATTTTAATGATTCCAACCATTATCTACTGTTAATAGATTAGACTAAATTGTTACTTATCTGAACAATATAAATAAAATTATTATTTAATATAAAGCTTCTTAAAACTATTAAGAGCAATATGACATGATAAATAATTCAGAAAATGTACAAAATAATTCGACTGTTTCACCTCAACCCATTACTCAAAATATACTTATTGATAGGTTCAACCCAACTTATTGGAGAATAGATGGTCCACAAACCATGTCTTTTGCGATTACCAATTATGGCAACGGTTTTGAGGCGTCTTTCCGCTCACGCATGACTACAGACTTGGCTGGTATTAGTTGGGACTCTTACGACTCTAAAGACCATAAATTTTTAGCTTATGAAACTAAATATAGCTATTCAGGTGTGGTATGGGACTTTGATATTGAACTATCACCATCTATGCCAGTTCTAAATAATGAGTCGCTAACTCCAACTTTAACGGTTTATTATAACGACAATGGAGTAGATAAAATTGCATATATCGTCTTGTTCAACTATGCAAATACTCCATCTTCAAGGTCTGCCCATATTCATATCAACTGGGATACGGTCAAAGCAGGTTTTTCAGCTACAGACAGTTTTCCAGTTACCAATATTCAGCAAATTACATTTTCGGCTTTTACAAGTAGTTATAACCCACACTCATCATTGCCCTTAAGTCAGGCTGAAGATGGTTATATTCGCATTACTAATTCAGTCGTGACAGGTGCAAATGCAAAACTAAATCTAAGCCGAGTGGTTGTACCACAGCATAACTATGGCTTATGTACCAGCTATGACGATCATTACGACCTGAACCCGCAGCGTATAGTAGATAACATGGCTGCTTTGGGTTATCACGGTTTCATTAATCATTACTGTGGTATGTCACATTATCCTGAAATAATCTGGAGAAGTGATATTAATAGATTCCAGATTCCTGACACACTCGTTACAGGACAGGATGTTATTAACCCATGTACCCGTAAATGGCATGAGAAATATGCCCAAGCTCTGCATAATGCAAATATGCAACCCGTTTTTGGGGTAAGTTTTGAAATGTACTCGCTAGGCGCAAATGAATTTTGGGCACAGCGAGACTGGAATAGTAATTTGGGTAAAACAGGCTACCAGCCACCAAGTTATTTCTTCAGTTTAAGTGATCAAAATGCTTTGGCATATTTACATAAAGTTTTTATTGAGTTTGCAGATACCATGGTGACGGGTGGGTGTGATGTCAACATGCAAATTGGTGAGCCTTGGTGGTGGTATAACACAGATACGAACTTACCATGTGTCTATGACTATCCAACCAAGTTAGCTTTTAATGCAGATACAGGTTTATATGCACCAGACTTAGGAACAATTTATGAGGCGATGAATAAAACAGGAACGCCGTATGATGAATTTAAAACATGGTTAAGAAATAAGTTAGGGCAGACCTGCCAAGATATTAGAACAGCAATTAAAACAAAATATGCAAATGCCCAAGTGTGCCCATTAATCTTTTTCCCATCTATTCGCTCACCAATACAAACCCTAGCAACTTATATTAATTATCCAAGTGAGCATTATTCATACCCTCATTTTGATTACATTATGACTGAAGCCTATGATTGGCTTTTAGAAGCGAAATTAGATTTAGCCCATCAAGCTGTTTCACAAATACCAACTCAAGATTTAGGCTATCCTGCCAGTAAAGTTGCTTATTTATCAGGGTTTGTACCAGATGCATCTATTGCTTATATCTATGGATTCGACAAAAACAAACCATATCGAACACCTATCTGGCAACGTATTTTTGGAGATATGCAAAATAATGTATCTCTAGGGCTTATGAAGCAATTTATCTGGGCATATCCACAAGTTATGTTTGACTCGATTACAATCGATACTACTCAAGCTCCAAATGGCTTCTTTGTTGAAAATACGCTCTATACACCTATTAGTGATAACACGCCATACCCACCGGATATTTACCTATAAGTAAAAATAAGCTGGTTACAAGATAATGATTTGATAAGAAACCTCTTCAAGTAAGGGGTTTTCTCGTTTTTTAAATGTAGGCTTGCTTAGACGTATGTGACTGGCTATGCTGTAATGGATTGCTATGAAAGCCAATTTTGATTTAAGCAAAATTAAGCTCTTGTATTAGCATTACATTATCTATTTTGCTCGACTATAAATACCGAATGATATAAAGGAAACCCAAAGATGAAATCTCGTGCAGCTGTCGCCTTTGCTCCAGGAAAACCTTTAGAAATTGTTGAAATTGATGTTGCACCACCCAAAGCGGGAGAGGTTTTAATCAAGATTACCCATACTGGAGTATGTCACACCGATGCATTTACCTTATCTGGCGATGATCCGGAAGGTGTTTTCCCGGCAATCTTAGGTCATGAAGGCGCGGGGGTAGTAATTGAAGTTGGTGAGGGGGTAACAAGCGTTCAGCCGGGTGATCATGTTATTCCGCTTTATACGGCAGAATGTAAAGAATGCTTATTTTGTAAATCTGGAAAAACCAATCTTTGTGTTGCTGTACGTGCAACTCAAGGTAAAGGCGTTATGCCAGATGGTACTACACGTTTTTCATATAAGGGCGAACCAATTTACCACTACATGGGCTGTTCAACCTTTAGTGAATATACGGTAGTAGCCGAAGTATCTTTAGCTAAGATTAATCCTGAGGCGAATCACGAGCAAGTATGTTTATTAGGTTGTGGGGTAACTACAGGTATTGGTGCCGTGCATAACACAGCGAAAGTACAAGAGGGCGACTCTGTTGCTGTATTTGGCTTAGGTGGTATCGGTTTAGCCGTTGTACAAGGAGCACGTCAAGCAAAAGCAGGGCGCATTATTGTCGTAGATACAAATCCAGATAAATTTGAGCTGGCAAAACAGTTTGGCGCTACAGATTTCTTAAATCCTAAAGATTATGACCAACCTATTCAGCAAGTCATTGTAGAAATGACAGGCTGGGGCGTAGATCATTCATTTGAATGTATTGGAAACGTCAATGTTATGCGCTCAGCTCTAGAGTGTGCACATCGTGGTTGGGGACAATCTGTCATTATTGGTGTAGCGGGTGCAGGCCAAGAAATTTCAACTCGTCCGTTCCAGTTAGTTACTGGCCGTAAATGGTTGGGTACAGCATTTGGTGGTGTGAAAGGGCGCTCACAACTTCCTAAAATGGTCGAAGATGCTATGAAAGGTGATATTCAACTTGAACCTTTTGTTACTCATACCATGCCTTTACAAGACATTAATACTGCTTTTGATTTAATGCATGAAGGTAAATCAATTCGTACTGTCATTCATTTTTAAAGGAAATAAAAAGGGCTATGATTTAGCCCTTTTTTACGCTTCATAGTTTTATATTTTAAATGGTATTACCACAAATATCAGTTGTATCTGGTGGGTAAATAAATTGAAGATCATCTCGATCAGTTATAAGTTCACTAGATAACTCTTGTCCAAATAATTGTTCAGAATATATTGCTATACCATTCATAATAGAAAAACGTATATTCGCAAGCGGAGCTGGCAAATTAGATTGATACCCCTGATCAACTCCATTTAAAATAAAGCCTACTTGCTTCGTGTTCTGATTAATATATATACCCAAGCGTTGGTATCCATTCATATTATTTGTCATATTTTGACTTTTGAAGTAAGGATGATCAGGTCCGCTATTATCACTAACTCGATATGCTAAAGAGTAATTTAAAGTTGGAGGATTCTCGCCAAAATCTGGGTCATAAGTCCCTGTATGAAACCCGTAGTTTGATCTAACGGTATATCCATTATTTGTTACGCCAGTAAAATCAATATTAGAGATATAAGAAGAGTTACCAACGGCTACAGTTGGAATTTTTAGTTCCATTTCAAAGGCAATAATGCCCTTATTAGGTATAGAGAAATCGCCAATATCATTAGTCGAGTTGAGACCTGCTTTACTTCTCGCTATATAATCTATATTGCCATATTCATTTTCTAGTATAGGATCTACTTTAAGGCTAAATTTTTGCCCACTTATTATTGGAAATATTTTCATAGGAAAATAATCAGGATGTTCATTATTCCATAGGTCATAATCTTCTTGAGTTGCATCAAAATGATATTGGCAGATTGGGGTAGAAGAATTAGGGGAATTCATTTGAGTCAAAAGGGGTTGAGATGCCAATTTTTCATTCTTTGTAGTTGATGAAATTCTTTTAGATGCGACTTTTTGGTTAGATTCATTACGTAATGCTGTATTGGTATTATCAGATGATACCTCATACATGGCCCAGCATAAGGTAATTGCACTAACAGCAACTATGCCTATTTTTTTCATAGATGTTCCTATAAAGTTAAGTAAATTCTTAGAAAGTATGGATAAAGAAAAAGTTATTATTAATTCTTAAATATTTGATATTGTTAAATTTAAAAACTATTGAATATGATTAATCATATTCAATAGTTACAGTTGCCATAGCACGAACTTTACCCGGTGTAACATTCGTTGCTGTTTGATAGTAGCGGGCAGTCATCGGTACGTTATATTGAAGTGTCTGGTTAGAAGACAATGTACCTAAAGCCAGCTTGTCACCTTTTTTGATAACCTGATTTTTATTTTGATAATTCCAAAGTAACTGAACGCCTACACCGTTTGCTTTTTCAGAAGCTGCAGCTGTATTCGCTAAAACCTGATTGTTTGTACCATCTTGAGTAAAGTCATAGGTCAAACTAATAAGATTTTTCTCTTCATAGCCAGTAGGGTTAATACCACCATTACATAGGATGTTCATATCAAAAGTTTGTTCACCTTGAGTTGAACCAACACCTTTAAAGCCAGCTTTAGTAACTGTTGGTAGTTGTACAACTTTATTGATATTACCTTGAATTTCACATGAAGAAGATGCAATGGTAATCGCATTGGCATTAACAGTACTTGTTAAGAAAGGCTTATCTGGAAAACCACGGATATAATAACTACTATATCTACCAGGAACTAAAGTCCCAGAACCTGTTTGTGAGGCAATTTTAATTATTTCCACAACAAAATAGCCATCTGCTAAGTAACGATTACCTGAGATTCCACCACGTTGATAAGGGTAATAACCAGAAAAATTGGTATTATTATCTGCTTCACGGTATAGGCGAATACCAATACCAGGAATATTGGTTGTATAGATGCTATTGCCTAAGGAGCTTAACGGATAAGCCTGTGTTAATTCCGCAACGGCAACATCGCGGCTATCACAATTATTTGCTTGTGTTCTAGTCCGGGTAATAGGAAAAGTCGCTTTTCTTAAAATCGCACCTACTTGATCACTAGGACGTACGACAACACGTCCCACCGCCATAAGAACATCATTTGCTTCATAATTGACTATATAGCATGCAGCATTAGCTTCACCATACACACCTAAGCCCGCGGTAAATAGAGCACCCGTTAATAATATTCTTTTCATTTGCAGACAGCCTCCGTCATTACCACGCTTTGTTGCTTGTTTTGCAACTGATTACCAACATTGTACTCAACCGAACAACGCTCATTGCTTTCGTCTCCCCATTTTACATACAGACGATCTTGAGCAAGTGGGGTACGTAAGTAAATCATACTACCTTGTGCAACAATACCTACAGCTTCGTCTTTTTGATTAAAGACTTGTGCTGCAAAAGGTAAGCTGTTGCCATCTGCAGTCTTACTATTAATATAAACTGCATAACCTGTCTTAGTCGCAAAATCTACTTTAGCAATTGCACCAGCAAACGGTGCAATACGTTGACTTGTTTCTTCAAGTTCTACTTTGCTAGACATTTCTTGAGGGTCAAGGGTAATGTCATTAAGACGGTATGGAGTAACATATGGAACTACGGCATAACCTGCTTTATTAATGCTTAGACCAACGGTATTACTTACTTTTGCGCCAGCTGCATCAGGTGCATGTACAAGTACCATTGTTTGACCTTGTTCAGGTCCAAATAACACACCTTTTGAGTGAGCAACGATACTACCGCTTAAGCTCACCATAGCTTGTTGATAAGAATCAGCCACACTATAAGAACCGCCAACAGTTGTATAGTTAGTACGATAACGACCATTTACGTTAAATGTTGGGTTTGCATAGTCCTGATGCGACATAGAAGCACCATAACTAAAGCGATCACCCACCATTCCACTTGCACCCACTGTACGACTATCTTCAGATGCAGTAATGTTGACATTAACTGAGTTCTTCTTGAAGTTCATTGGGAAAGACAATGTCATTAAGTATTCAGTATCACGTGATTGGTTACTTGCGCCGTATTCAACTTTACGATTGATCGCAGACAAACCATAAGATAAGCCATGGTAATTATTGCTATAACCAATCTGATACTGTTTAGTTGTTTCACTACGGTTCCAATAATCGACCCATGAACCTACCATATAGAAGTTACCCCAACCCTCAGGGAGTCCTTGGTTCAAGGTAATCTGGAATTCACTACGTTGGCGACCCGCAGCGTAAGTATTGATACCTTTTTCTTCTAAATCACGAATAAGAAGGGCATCACGCAATTTATAGAAGTTTTCTGTTGAATAACGATAAGCTGCAAGTGTTAAGTTCGTATTGGTTGGTGAAATTAATTTACTGTAGCTTAAACGGAAACTTTGACCAGACTGCGAAGCTTGTTTTTCAAAGTCCGCCTCAGAATGCGTAACGTCAAATGCAACAGCACCAATAGGTGTTGCAAAAGCAGCACCCAGCAATAAAGCTGTATAATTTTCAGAAGCCTGAATTCCGGTATAACCCGTTAAATAGTTATTAATACCTTGTTGATATTTACCCTGAACCACCCAAGGATTAAGATCAATATCACGATCACGGAATTGACCTACAGTGAGTGAGTAACGGTTTACACCCGGACGTAACATCTGAACAACAGATGCATAAGGCACAGAAAATTTTTGTATTTCCCCATTCGCCTCAATAACGGTAACTTCAATCTCGCCACCAAATCCAGTAGGGTACAGGTCATTAATTTCGAAGTTACCCGGTGCTACCGTTGTTTGATAGATAAGTTGGCCTTGCTGACGTACTTCAATTTTTGCATTAGTTTTAGCATTACCACGAATACGTGGGGCATAACCAAGCATACTATTCGGCAGCATTCGATCGTCACTTGAGAAATCAATACCACGATAGCCATAAGAGTCAAATACTTCGCCGTTTGTAAAACTATCACCAAGTGTTAAAACACCACGATATTTCGGGAATGCTCGCTGTAAATAAGTACTTGTTTCTTCGTAACTTGACTTAGATTGATTTTCAGCAGGTGTATCTTGCCATTGCCACTGACCATTGTGACGTAGCTGCCAACCACCTAAATTTAGTCCGGCTGTGATACCCATAAACGCATTTGAGGTTTCACTTCTATCATTCGATTGAGTGAACGTTTTATAAGCACTACCGTTATAAGATAAAAAGCCTGCATTAATACCGCGATCCCATACGCTCGGATCGACATAACCTTGCGCATTTTTTTGTAATGCGACTTGAGGGATTGAAATATCGACACGTAAACGAGAGTTATCAAACTCGTAAAATGCATTTTCAACCCATTCTTCTATTTTGTAGCAACTATTATTTTCTTTTTGAAGGGGAGCATGCTTAGACAAAACCTCTTGTTTTACGCCGTATTCAAGAAGATTCATTCCTGTAAAGCAAGTGACCGCATTTTGTGTTGGGTCTACCGCCTTAAACACCATACGACGTTTACCAAACCATTGACCATTTACATATACGTCAACGTTATATTCGCCAGGTAAAACAGGGTTGCCATATTTAAAGCGAGAAATATCAACTTTTTTTGCATCGCCAATTAAGAAAGCAGAATCAAACTCAGCTTCGACAGGAGCACTCGCAGCTGTTTCTTCAGCGTGCACGAATACAGGCATTGTCATGGTAACAACACCGGAAGCCAAGTAATAACAAATATGGCGTTTTAATAATTTATAAGATTCTTGCCGTTTTTTTGGCATAGCTAAGTCCGCCTACTCACATAATAGGTGCTTAAAATTTATTAAAAAATATAAATCTGATTATTGAAGTTTTATTGAGTGTTCGACTCGGCCACCGTAGTCATTCACATTAATAAAACTCATATCCTGAAGATTGCCATTCTTAAGCTGAATGGATGCATCAGAAAAAGGCTTAACCATTAGCCCTTCAGGTAATAAATCTACTTTTTTATCGCCGACTTTCTGATAAACAGAAGTCATGGTGATATGAAAAGGTGTTGGATTTTTTACCGTTAAGTTTTGACCAGATTTAACCCATTGAAGCTTATCTGCCGCTAAGTTCGCATCATCTTTAATCGAAGCTGGACGATAGAAGAATTTAATACGTGAACGAATTGCTAATTGCAGAAAATTATCAGGTGTCGCATCTGAGCCCTTTGAGGTAGGTCTTGGAGGAATATCCAAAACATTTAACCATAAGACAGTTTCTTGCTTCTGATTTAACTGAGAAGCAGTGGGTAGAGCAGTAATACGAAAAGTCTGACTTTTTGTTGCTTCAACACGAGAAATTGGAGGAGCAATCATAAAAGGAACTTTTGATTGATCCGGAGTACTTTTTGGGTCGCCTTCATCAATCCAAGCTTGGACAAGTGCTGGTTTTGAACCGTTATTGCTAACTTGTAGCGTAACTTCTCGGGCATCTGATGGATAAATTACACGAGTGCCATGAATTACAATTTCTGCATGAGAGGCAGGTGCGGCTACCGCTGAAGCAAATGCCAAACCTAACAAAAAATTATAACTGTTCAATTTCATTTCAGGATTCTCAGCCAAGGAAGTTCGGGAAAGCGTTACACAAAATAGGGCTTCTATACGGATATAGAAACCCTATCATCCATCAATTATTGATAGATAATTGTGTATTGAACAGAAGTGTTGACTTTACCAGCAGTAGAAGCGCCAGTTGCATAGTATTCAGCATAGTAGTTAAGGTCTGCACTACCAGCTGCTGCAACGTCAACCCATTGAGAGTTTGCTTGAGCGCCATTTGCACCAGCAGCAAGAACTGGAATTACTTGGTTGTTGCTACCTAAAAGTTGAACGTTAACGTTTTTAGCACCAGTAGCGTCTTGGTTAAGTAAACGACCAGTATTGAAGTCAACCGTTGCACCTGGTTCGAAGTAAGTCGCAACTTTACCTTCTGAACAGTTAGCTAATTTGATCTGGAAAGGAGTACGACCAGCAACGTTACCAGCAGCTGCTAAAGTTTGTTTAGAAACAGTTGGAAGAGTAACTGTGAAATCTTTACCAGCAGGTGTAACGATGTCACAAGTTTTGTCTGTAACTAAACCATTAATTGTAATTGTACCATCAGCAGCTTGAGCGTTCGCAATCCCTACAACTGAAAGAGCAGCGATCAAAGCAAGTTTTTTCATAGTGTTTTCTCAAAAAGTCTGGATAAAAGTTTAATCTGTTACTTTTCCAGAGGTTGACATCTTGAAAAGTAATGCGGCGATACAAACATTTTTTAAACAAAATGCAAACTAGATCACATATTTTTTAAAGAATAAGAAAAAATACCATGAATTTAGAGTAAACATGACAAATGCTCTTTTTGAGTTAAGATTTTGTTTTTAAATATGAAATATTTGATAGAAGTTCTATTAAGAATAATTGCAAAAGAAAAATACAATTAAAGAAAATTATTTTAAGAAAAATTTAATGAAGTAATTATATAGAACAATTTATCTTTATGCATGAAAAAACGTGAAAAATTTATCATTTATTAAGCAAATAAGAGCGAATTGTTAACTCTAGCTAAGTATTGCACTATAAAGTCAAAAATTCACTCTTATAAGGCCATTCATACTCAAGTAACCGTAAAGAGTTAAGACTGAGTTGATGTTGAAAGCTCGTTCATTTCAATGATAGTTAACAAGCACTACTTTTTTATTAGCACTTATAGTTTCAATACTCGTATCCATTTTTTCAGTATGTCGCGCTAAGTTGAATACATTATCTTTGTTTAAATATTGAGTATCAATAGTTGTATTCAAAGAATTGATTTGAGCGCATTCTTTTTCAATATTTACTGTAGAACAAGTATCTTCAACAATATTTCCTTTAATCATTATTGTGTTATTCGCATAACAAAATAGTGGGGAAGTGGAAAGTACCGCCAAAACTACAATTTTAAATATATTATTTTTCATTTTATATATACCTATTTATTAAATAGTTAATATAAGAGATACAATAATTTTTATTTAAAAACAATATGAAAATTCATTTTAATAAAAAAATAATAAATAACATGTGACGCATATCTCACTAATTATTTTATTTATATAAATAGTTATTGCTTTATAGCTATTTTGCTAAAAATGATAATAAAATCACATTTTAAACAAATAATGAATCTTAGTTTGTATAAAATTAAATTACTGATAATGAATGCTTTAATTTAAAATATTCTTATTTTTTTAAAAAAATTAAAAAACTCGATGATTTAAAAATTTATATTATTTAATAAAATAATATATTTTACTAAAAAACAATTATGTAATTAGATCTTTAACTCTAATTTGTGGTGATTTATATAAATTAAAATATAAAAGCTTTAAGTTAATAAGAACAATATTGAATACATTTTAAACAGTAAGTAGAGTTGTTTAGCACAATTAAATAAACTCTCATTGTATGAGGCAAGTTGTAACTTTGCTGAAATCTAGGTAATTTAATTTTAAATAAGTAGCATTTAGATATAAGAAAATTATTTTACAGTTGTAGAGAAGAAAGCTGCCTAAATTTGGTTATTCAATTAACAATTAAGTTTCATATCTGTAATTTAATTCAAATTTTGAATTTTTAGTTAAATCACAGTTTTGGCGTTAATGCACAATGAAGCTTAAAAAAGTAAAGAAATAATTTATAAAAATGCCATGCTTTCTAGGATGTAGTGCAATAGCTAAAATGGAGCGTGAAAGATAAGACATAATATTTTTATCAGACTTTAGCCAAAAATTTCATTGTTGGCTAAGCAAAGCACAGCACCAGTGTATAAAAATAAGGAGGATCAAAGACCTAGGTGTAAATTACACAACAGTTCGTATAATGTATATTATGTTAAATAGAATATCTGAAAACCTACCATATATATGACTCTGGCTACTCTACATTACTGCTACGCCGTTTATTCTTTACTACAGTAAATTTTTAGCTTGGTATCTGTTGCTCAAGCAACTTACCAAGCCGTGCCACTCTTAAAGACTTAAACTGGCTAACCCTATTTCTAATCTTAGCCAAAATAGTTCTGGCAGCTTTCTACAAAATGTAATTACACTTTTATATTTACCCTAGTGAGCCGAGCTACCTTACTAAATTCTAAATTTACGAGCCGTATTATGGCTACTGGCTGCTATACAAATTTCTTTTTCTAAATCACCTTTTAGTCTCAAAATTCTTAGCCTGCCCACGCTAAAGCTTAAAATACTAAATCTTTGTACTACATTGAAATTTAATAATAAATTTTTAAAAATCTCTTTACACGCCTGGAAAAACTGATATAGTACGTGTGTACAGCTATTGCTTAAATTTAACCTAATAGTTCATATGAACTTAAGCGCTGAATATATGATGTCATAGCAAAATTTAATCATCTAAAGTAAAAATAAGCTGATCAGGAATCTCTATATCAGCTTATTTTTTAGACCACAACTAGTTAGCTTTTAGATATTCCTCCTCCTAAAGCTTTATATATTTCGATTTGGTTATTGAATTTCATCTGTTCAAGCGCAAGTAAGCCTTGTTGTGCTGCATAGGCAGAACGCTGCGCATCTAAAACCGTAAAATAGCTATCAACGCCTGCTCTATAACGTGCCATGGAGAGTTTATAGGTTGCATCAGTCGCAGAGACTAAGCGACGTTGTGCATCTAACCTTTCTCCGATATGTGCATGCGTAGCCAAAGCATCATTGACTTCACGGAATGCCGATTGAATAGCTTTTTCATATTTAGCCAATGCAATTTTCTGGTCAGTTTCTGCAATTTTAATATTAGCTTTTCGTGTTCCCCAATCAAAAATTGGTAGATCAACACTAGGTCCAATCGACCATGCAAAATTGCCTGTTTTAAATAAATCTTTCAGTTCAGACGATGCATAACCCGTCGAACCTGTCAGGCTGATGGTCGGGAACATGCGTGCCTTGGCAGCACCAATATTCGCTCCGGCAGCACGTAACTCATATTCGGCAGCTTTAAGATCTGGACGATGATTTAATAAATCACTTGGTAAACCGGCTGCAAAGGTTTTCTCAAAGGTAATATTTTGAATTGTATGATCAGGAAGTAAATTTTGCGGAACAGGATGACCTGCTAGCAAATCCAGTAAATTTTTTGCCTGTTGAATCTGAGTCTTATACGTGGCCACATCATTTCGTGCTGTTTCAACCGAAATTTGTGCCTGTTTTAACGGAACTTCACTATCAATACCAACTTCAAAACGCTTTTTATTAAGATGATAAGAATCGAGTTGTGTTTTTAGAGTCTGCTCTGCAAGATTTAAATTAGCTTGAGCAAAAGCATAGTTTAACCAAGCTTGCGTGACATTGCTGATTAAACTAATTTGAACTGCTTCTTTAGCACTTTGTGTTGCTAGATAATTATTTAATGCCGCATCTTTTAAATTTTGCACACGTCCCCAAAAGTCTAGTTCATATGCGGTCATTCCTAAACCAACCTGAAATGTAGAAGCTGGGTTATTAGGATTAATAGACGGATCAACTTGTCTTGCTGCACCTCCCATTACACCAATGGTGGGTAACTGGCTATTTTTTGTGATTTGGTATTCTTGCTGTACACGTTCAATATTGAATGTGGCAGTACGTAAATCACGGTTGTTATTTAAAGTTATTTCAATAACCTGTGCTAATTTCGGATTAGAAATAAACTCTTTATAACTTTGTTCAGCAATCGTTTTTCCAGAAGTATTTTGAGAAAAGTTGTGTGGAATATGAGATGTAATTGCAGGTTGTGGAGCTTGCATATTGACACATGCAACGAGTGCAATTGAGAGTGTAGAAATAACGAGTCCACGAGATACAGTTGCCGATTTCGACATAGTATTCTCCAAATAACAAAATGAGTTGAGTAGCTGTGTAGATCAGAGGAAATTTAGTATTCCCTCTGATGCATTGAATTTAGGAAGAGATTTTTTTCTTAGAGGAAAATAGCTTTTCTACTGCACCCAGAATGAAGATAAAGAATACGGGAACAAAGAAAATAGCCAGAATGGTTGCTGAAATCATGCCGCCAAAAACTCCTGTACCCAAAGCATGTTGAGTTTCCGAACTTGCACCAGAAGCAATCACCAAAGGAATTACACCACAGGTAAACGCAAGAGAAGTCATCAAAATTGGACGTAATCGAAGTTTAGCTGCTGCAACAGTGGCTTCAATCAAACTCATGCCTTCTTCTTTCAGCATTTTTGCAAATTCAACAATCAAAATTGCATTTTTTGCCGATAAACCAATAATGGTAATGAGTCCAATTTTGAAGAACACATCATTCATTAAGCCTCTAGACATAATGGCAATAATTGCGCCGAAAATACCGAGTGGCACAACCAGCATCACAGAAAGTGGAATTGCCCAGCTCTCATAGAGTGCAGCCAATACAAGGAAAACAACTAACATGGATAAACCAAGTAAAAAGGCCATTTGAGATTCAGACTGTTTTTCCTGTAAAGAAATACCCGTCCATTCATAACCAATACCTTTCGGTAATTTCGCAATCAATTGTTCCATTTCACGCATTGCCTCACCCGATGAAGTATCGAAGTTCGGAATACCGGCAATACTCAAAGATGGACGTCCGTTGTAACGGTTATATTGTTGCGGTGCTTTATTCCATTGTGGCGTCACAACTTCAGATAAAGATACTAATTGACCGCTTGAACCCATGACTTTCAGATTCAATATATCTTTCAATTGCATACGTGATTTGGCCTCAACTTGTACAATGACTTGTTGCATGCGTCCTTGATTAGGAAAGTCATTGATATACATTGAACCCATTGATGTAGAAATGATGTCTGAAACATCAGAAAACTTAACACCAAGTGCACTCAGCTTTTCACGGTCAATTTTTAAAGAAATATTGTCACCTTGTGGCAACCCCTCATTCCAAACCATATAGAACTTTTTATTCTTGGCTGCCATTGCCATAAGTTCATCTTGAGCAGCCAATAAAGCTGGCATACCTAAGTTAGCACGGTCTTGTAAACGTAAACTGAAACCAGAAAAAGTACCTAACTCATCAATAGCAGGTGGCAATACAGCCATGGTCTCACCTTCCGTACTATTTGCCATCGAGGTATTCACGGCGTTCGTCATTTCTGATGCCGTACCAGTTCGTTCTTTAAAGTCTTTAAGGGTAGTAAAAGCCACCGCTACGTTTTGTCCTGCACCACTAAAGCCCCAACCTAAAATAGTGGTATTACTTTTTACATCGGGGTTATCTTTCAAATTATATTCAAATTGATTGACTACATTTCGGGTACGTTCCGTAGTTGCATCTGAAGGTAATTGAAATGAAGTCATGAACCAGCCCTGATCTTCCTCTGGCATAAATGCAGTTGGCCAATATTTCATTCCGGCAAAGGTAATACCGGTAATCACTAAAAAGATCACCATCATTGGCACAGTATGTTTGATGATTTTAAGCAGCATCAACTCATACTTTTTAGTGACTTTATCGAAGCTGCGGTCAAACCATGCAAAGAAGCCTTTCTTCTGATGATGCCCATCAATTGGTTTTAGAATCGTAGCGCAAAGTGCCGGTGTTAAAATGAGTGCCAATAGCGCTGAAAATAAAATAGACACCGACATGGTCAAGGTAAACTGTTTATAGATAACCCCTACAGAACCACTCGCAAATGCCATTGGTAAAAATACTGCTGCCAATACCAGTGTAATACCAATAATCGGGCTGGTAATCTCTTTCATTGCTTTAGATGTTGCTTCTTTAGGATTTAATCCCTCAGTCGCCATAATCCTTTCTACGTTTTCAACCACGACAATCGCATCGTCGACAATAATCCCGATGGCAAGCACCATACCGAACATGGTGAGTACGTTAATTGAAAAACCGGCAAGTAGCATTACGGTAAAAGTACCGAGTAAGGCAATAGGTGCCACAATTGCTGGAATAAGCGTATAGCGGACATTGTGCAAAAATAAATACATCACAATGAAAACCAGAACCATGGCTTCAAGTAATGTATGAATTACTTTCTCAATTGAAATTTTAACAAACGGCGCGGTGTCGTAAGGAATACTAAACTCCATGCCTTCTGGTAAATTTAACTTTAGCTCTTCAATTTTTGCTCGAACACCTTCGGCAGTTTTCACGGCATTCGCACCGGGACTTAACTGAATTGCTGCCGCAGTCGCAGGTTTACCATTTTCCAAAATAGCAAAGTTGTAGGCTTGGGAACCGATTTCAACATTTGCAACATCAGATAACTTGATAACGCTACCGTTAGTTTTACTTTTTAAACTGATATTTTTAAATTGCTCGACACTAGACAATTGCCCTTGTGCAGACAGTGGAATAGTAATGAGTTGCCCTTTCTCAGCGGGTAAATCACCAAGTCGACCGGGTGCAATTTCGACGTTGTTTTCTCGAATTGCATTATTCACATCACTAATTGATAAACCGTAAGAAACTAACTTATTTGGGTCGACCCAAATACGCATAGCTTTCTCGGCACCAAAAGATTGAACCTTCCCTACACCTTCGACACGTTTTAGCTCTTCTACAACATTACGAACAAGGTAATCACTTAAATCAACTTCGGAATATTGATTATTTGGAGAGTTAATCCCGACCAGCATTAAAAATCCGGACGATGAAGCTTCCACCTGTAAACCTTGCTGACGCACAATCTGCGGTAAACGAGCTTCTACAGCCTTGATTTTATTTTGAACGTCGACCTGAGCCATCTCGACATCCGTGCCCGGTTTAAACGTAGCAGTAATCTCTGCTGTACCGGAGGTATCTGTTGTCGCACTATAGTAGAGTAGATTTTTTACACCCGATAATTCGCGCTCAATTAAGGTGACGACACTATCGTTAATAGTTTTAGCTGTAGCACCCGGATAAACCGCACTAATATTTACTTGTGGCGGAGCTACACTTGGAAAGCGCGCGATTGGTAATTTAGGAATACTTAGCAATCCAAATATAATAATAAAGATCGCGATAACCCATGCAAAAACAGGACGACGAATAAAAAATTGTGACATCATGATTGAGCTCCTTCAGTTGTAGAAGCTTTCTTTTCTATACTTGGAGCGTCATTTACAACGGCTGGTGCTTTCCATACAGCCATTGCCAATTTTTGATTTGGCTTAATGCGTTCAATGCCTTCAACAACAACTTTATCGCCAATTTTCAAGCCTTTGTTGGCAATGTAATATTGCTCATATTGTTGTCCAATTTCGATAGGACGAATTTCCGCTGTGCCTTTAGCGTTAATAACATATACCTGCGGCTCACCATTAATATTACGTTGGATCGCTTGTGCCGGAACCAATAACGCTTGAGGAATAGAAGCACGGTCAATATTGACGCGCACATACATGCCAGGAAGTAATTTTCGTTCAGTATTATTTACCTCTATACGGAACGTAACATCGCCCGTTTCAGGATCAACATTAATATCTTCAAATAATATCTTTGCTGTTACGTTATAAGGCTGCCCATGACTGTTAGTAATACGAACGGTTTTGTCACTATTTGCTGATAGCTCACCGCTTTGCAAAGCAGCTTGTAAACGCTCATATTCACTAATTGATTGCTTTACATCAACATAGACTTTATCAATTTGCTGGATGGTTGCCATGGTATTGGTATCACCTTGACCAACCAATGCACCTTCAGTAACAAAAGATTGTCCAATCCGGCCGGAAATAGGCGCTCGAACTGTTGCATATTGCAGATTCAAGTTTTGTCGAGTCAATACTGCTTTCATTTGAGCGACATCAGCTAAAGCTTGACGATATTGAGCTTGGGCATTACTTACTTCTTGCTTACTAATTGCATTACTTGGTAAGAGCTGCTCATAACGTTCTAGCTGAACTTTGAGCCTCGCAACCTCTGCTTCAGCCTTATTTAACGAAGCCCGATTACTATTTACATCTGCCTCAAAAGTTTCTGAATTAATTTTATATAAAGCTTGCCCTGCTCTAACTTCACTACCCTGTTTAAATAAAACCTTTTCAATGATGCCTCCCACTTGTGGACGGATCTCAGCCGTACGGAACGCATGTACCCGTGCAGGAAGATTTTCACTAAAGTTTACCGATTGCGGTTGAATACTTAATACACTGACTTTAGCCGGCGGTGGCTCAGGTTGAGTTGCTTCTTTTGAATCACACCCCTGTAATATAAGCCCAATAGATAAAAATAAAGGAAGTAAAAGATGCTTTTGCATACTGTCCGAACCTAGGGAGTTTTTTGATGGTCGTATTATTTTTGATGAGTGTGTAGGGATAATCGCTAAAGTGTGGAGGAAGTGTGGAGAAACACGGATAATTTAGCGTATGATGGATTGAAGCGCTTTAATAGATAGATTTTCTATGTTCGATCATTCTTTTTCTTTTGATTGCCAAGATAAAGTTATTCTTGTGGTAGAAGACGACTACGATATTGGCGACATTATTGAAAATTATTTAAGACGTGAAGGAATGAGTGTGATTCGTGCCATGAATGGAAAACAGGCCATTGAATTGCACGCTAGCCAACCTATTGATTTAATTTTACTTGATATTAAATTACCCGAGCTAAATGGCTGGGAAGTGCTAAATAAAATACGTCAAAAAGCTCAAACTCCCGTGATTATGCTAACGGCGCTCGATCAAGATATTGATAAGGTGATGGCACTACGCATAGGTGCAGATGACTTTGTGGTTAAGCCATTTAACCCAAATGAAGTGGTCGCTAGAGTTCAGGCAGTATTAAGAAGAACTCAATTTGCAAATAAAGCTTCTAATAAAAATAAGATCTATAAAAATATTGAAATTGATACTGACACTCATAGTGTTTATATACACTCTGAGAATAAGAAAATCTTGCTTAATTTAACGCTGACCGAATATAAAATTATTTCCTTCATGATTGACCAACCACATAAAGTCTTTACACGTGGTGAACTCATGAATCATTGTATGAATGATAGCGATGCCCTAGAACGAACCGTAGATAGCCATGTCAGTAAACTGAGAAAAAAATTAGAAGAACAAGGAATCCTTCAAATGTTCATTAATGTACGTGGCGTGGGATATAGACTGGATAATCCACTAGCTGTGAAAGATGATGTCTAAATAATATAAAAATATAGCTAGAGAATATGTTATGAAATATAAGTTAGGAATTAGCAAACAGCTTTTTATCGCATTAAGTATCGTTAACTTAAGTGTTACCCTATTTTCTATTTTAATGGGGTATCTGGTTTATAATTATGCGCTTGAAAAAGGCTGGATTACTTTAAGCTCAATTCAAGAAGACTGGACAAGCTTCCACCTCGTAGATTGGATCTGGTTATGTACTGTAATCTTCTGTGGCAGTATGATTTCCTTAGTGATCGGTATGCATCTTGCGAAGCGTTTCATTATACCGATTAATTTCTTAGCAGAAGCAGCCAAAAAAATTAGTCAAGGCGATCTCTCTGCTAGAGCTTATGACAATCGAGTTCATTCTGCTGAAATGTCAGAACTTTTATATAACTTTAATAATATGGCTCAAAAGCTAGAAGTTTCTGTTAAAAATGCGCAAGTTTGGAATGCTGCCATAGCCCATGAGCTAAGAACTCCCATAACCATTTTACAAGGTCGATTACAGGGAATTATTGATGGTGTTTTTAAACCTGATGAAGTTCTTTTTAAAAGCCTTTTAAACCAAGTTGAAGGATTATCACACTTAGTCGAAGACCTACGGACTTTAAGTTTGGTCGAAAACCAGCAACTCAGATTAAATTATGAATTGTTTGACTTTAAGTCGGTACTTGAAAAGGTTCTCAATGCATTTGAAGATCGCTTGCAACAAGCGAAGCTAGTGCCAGAACTAGATCTGACAACGACTCCTGTTTTTAGTGACCGCCGTCGTATAGAGCAAGTTTTAATTGCTTTAATTGACAATGCTATTCGTTATTCAAATGCAGGTAAACTTAAAATTTCTTCAGTAGTTGATTCACAAAACTGGACATTGAAAATTGAAGATGAAGGCCCGGGAATTGCAACCGAATTCCGAGATGATTTGTTTAAACCTTTTTTTAGATTAGAAGAATCAAGAAATAAAGAGTTTGGTGGTACAGGCTTAGGACTTGCTGTTGTACACGCAATTATTGTGGCAATGAAAGGTACTATTGAATACAGTAGTCAGGGTCCAAAAAGTATTTTTACCATAAAAATTTCTATGGGTTAGCGAGAAAAACCTTAGCGTTACAACTCTTCACTCTCATTTATTTTTCTACGAATTTCTTCTCGCCACTTTGTGGCGTTTTCCTGTTGTTTGTTTAAGAGTACACCTAACACATAAGCTGTGACTGCTGCCCCAATTAAGGCAATGCCGGTTTCATAAATAATATCTATCACAAACTCGAGCACGCCTTCAGACAAAAAATCTAATGTGCCAGAAAATTTGAAGAATTTCGCTATAGCGACCACCACAATTCCTAAAAAAGCACCCGTCCACAAAAATACTTTATGAATGTTTATAGGTGCTGTGACTTGATCAATTTGATCGGGATATTTTCGATAGTATTCAACCTCGTCTTCGGTTACTTCCGATGAGGACTTAAATAGTAATTTAATAAACAACTTATCTTGATCAAGTTTTGTATTTTTCTTCATAGATGCGATGTGTAATAAGTCTTTTAACATTTAATGTTATACATTTTTTTCTTTATTAAGTAAGAGGTTTCGTGTTCTGTAGCAGTTTAAAAAAACTTCGGTTTGCATAAGCCAAACACCATTAAGCGCTATAAATTTATAAAATTGACTTAATATTCATTTTTAAATACAATAAAAATGAATAAATAATCACTTTTATTAACTATGACTGAGCCTCAGCTTGTAAAACGTAAACGTAGCCCTAGCCTCGAAAAAACACAAGCAACCAAAGAAGCTATTCTTCAAGCTGCACGTATCCATTTTGCAGAGGTGGGTTTTGCTAAAGCCAAAGTTAGCGATATTGCAAAGAAAGCAAACATTGCCAATGGTACGATTTATTCTTATTTCAAAACCAAAGAAGAACTTTTTGAAGGTGTGATTGAAGATATCTTACAACAAGATCTTCGTTTAATTCGGGCTACAGATTTACAGGAAAATCAAACTGTTTATTCTTTTTTGCTAGAACATCTAGATAAAATTGTGGGTACTGTTGAAAAATCTGGCCGAGATGGCATTTCACGATTGGTCTTAAAAGAAGGTGAAAATTTTCCAAATATTAAGGAAATTTACTTTCGACGCATCCTTTCCCCATATTTGGTTGAATTTGAAAAATTAATCCAAATTGCTATAGATCGCAAAGAAATTGCGCCTGTAAATACAAAAGAGTTTTCTCTATTACTCATTGCACCCACATGGATGGGTGTCTTATATAACGGCATGCTACAAAATATTGAGACAATCAATATCAATAATCTTTTCCGTACAAATTTATATGCGCTATTTCATACAAATTTTCATAAGCTCGAATAAGCCTAGAAATATGCTCATTTCTTAAGAACGAAGCGTACCCAGCTCTCGTTCTTTTTTACGTTCTCACTTATCTAAACGATTGCATTTTAAATGCGTCGGTAGATTTTTACGCCTTAAATTTGTGAAGCAGAGGCTTCAGTTATGCAAAGAACGCCAAAATATTTAGAGCCTATGCCTAACTGGACGGAGACAGAACGTCCAGCATTGATTGGCTCACCTGCCTCAATTGAGCATCCGAATCACCTGAGAGTGGCTTACTTGTTTATTGGTGTATTTATCGCACTCTCGGCAAGTCTAGGAAATGGTTTAATTATTTCCAATGCTTTGCTCTTTCAAGGTGAATTTGGCCTTACCCCAAGTGAAGCAGCTTGGCTACCTGCAGCTTTCGTTATTGGAAACACTGCTGCAAATTTATATGTCATTAAAATTAGGCAACAGTTTGGACTTCGTTTATTTGCTGAAATCAGTTTAGTTTTATGCTGTATCTGTATTGGTTTACATTTACTTGTAAATAGCTATGAAATGGCTTTAGCGGTTCGATTTTTTGCAGGTATTGTCGCAGCTCCTCTGACTTCGATGAGCGCACACTATGTTATTCAGTCTTTTAAAAAACCGTCAGCACTGAAAGGTATTTATGTCATTTTAGGCCTACAACAGTTTGGTTTACCTTTGGCATGGATGATTTCACCCGGCATTACCCACGGTGAAGGATGGACAGATTTAGCCTATTTTGAACTTGGACTTTATCTATGCTGTTTAGCAATGGTGGTCAGCCTCAAATTACCGCGTAGTATCCGAGCTGCCGTATTAGAAAAAGCCGATATTTTTCCCCTTCTTTTTATCTTTCCTGCCATAGCTTTATTCAGTGCAGTACTTGTTCAAGGCCCTATTGTTTGGTGGTTTAACAACACTTGGATTGCTTATGCCCTTGCTTTGGGCTTTGTCCTCTTAGTCATTGGTCTTGTGATTGAACATCATCGCCAACATCCGCTCATCGTGACCCAATGGCTTGTCATGAAATCGACGCTTACGTTTATGATCGGTGCCTTTTCAATTCGCATTCTCATGTCAGAACAAAACTATGCGGTCGGACATTTTTTACAAGCGATGGGCTTATTACCCGAACAATTAGTAGGACTCTACGGCATGATTGGGCTGGGTGTTCTCGTTGGAAGCGTTGCAAGTATCTTAACGTTTAAACAACACCTATTAATGCAGCAATTACTGGTTGCAGAACTGCTTATTCTGATCGGTTGCGGTTTAGATCTTGGCCTCACGCATGATATTCGACTTATAATCTCTACCTTTCGCAGTTTTTGATTGGCTGCGCAGGCGGTATTTTTATGGGACCACTCGTATTGATTGGCTACTTCCGTGTACTACAACACAGCCAATGGAGTGTGGTGACTTTTGCGGTGTTATTGGGAATTACTCAAAACTTAGGTGGGTTAATCGGTACGTCTTTCTTTTCAACCTACCAGCAACATCAAACTCGTCTACATCAAAATGCGATCTACACAAATCTAGATACAACCAATGCTACGGTAGAGTCTCGGCTTCAGATATATAGCAATCAGGCTCGACAAAACAGTACCGATCCCAATTTTCAGCAGAATTATGCACAAAAATCTTTAAATCAAGTTGTTACCCGTGAAGCTCAAGTTCTCGCATTTAATGACGTAATCAAAATCAATGCGCTACTGGCAACCCTCGTATTTATCTTTGGCGTGACTTCATTGTTATGGACGCGTTATAGCGCACGCAAACAAGCATGAGTGAGTAATTAAAATGGCTGAACAAGCACAAACACTGGGTTCTTCAGCTCAGTTTAGTTCCAAATTAATTAAACCGAAGCAATCGACCCTTATTATTATGGCAATTGTACTACTGGTCGGAGTACTGTTTATTTTCAGGGCATGGCACTTACCGCCATTTGCTCTAAACAGTGAACAAACCGATAACAGCTATATTAAAGGTCAAACCACGATTTTATCCTCACAAATCAATGGTTATGTAAAACGTGTTTTAGTGAAAGATTTTGATCATGTCAAAAAAGGTCAACCGCTCCTGATTATTGATGCTCAAACCTATGATCAAAAAGTAGTTCAGGCACAATCAATGGTTGAACAAGCAAAAAATAATTTGGCCAATCAACAACAGACTATTGCACAGCGTCAGGCCGATATTGCCTCAGCGCAAGCAAAAGTGGATCAGATTCAAGCTGAATATGATCTTTCTGTGGCTGAGTCAAAACGTTATTCACAATTAGGAAGCTCTGGTGCTGCCTCACAATCCGAACAAGATAAAGCTTTTGCCAATGAAAGAAATAATTTGGCACTTCTTAAACAAGCTTTAGCAAATTTGTCGGTTGCAAAGGAGGCTTTAAAAACGGCGCAAGTGGCTAAAGTCGGTTTACAGGCTGAGGTTAATAATGCCCAAGCTCAACTGGATCAGGCAAAAACAACTAAAAATTATAGTGTGATTTATGCACCTATGGATGGACAGTTGGGTGAAGTCAATCCACGTGTTGGACAATATGTATCAGTGGGTTCTCAATTGCTTTTTTTAATTCCCCAAAAGACTTGGGTGATTGCCAATTTTAAAGAAACCCAAATGAAAAACATGCGTATTGGCCAAAAAGCTACTTTTACGGTCGATGCGTTGGGCCATCAAAAATTCACAGGTCATGTAGAAGAAATTTCACCTGCTGCCGGCTCTGAATTTAGTGTTATTAAACCGGATAATGCGACAGGAAACTTTACCAAGGTGGTACAGCGCATTGCGGTGCGAATTGCGATTGATCCAAATCAAAAAGATTTAAATCGCTTAAGTCCGGGAATGTCCGTGATTACCACAGTAATGAATTAATACTTATTATTTCAAATAAGTGCGCTTAAGAAGATCAATCTGATTAAGCGCTATACCTTATTAAAATTTTCTTTTAATGCATTGATTAAGATATTTAATAAAGGCGCTTGCTCACGTCTATGCGGATAATACAGGTGATACGGTTCATAGCTATGTCGCCAGTCCTTTAGCGTTTCTTTCAGTTCACCACTTTCAATATAAGGCTGAACCATATCAATAGGTAGATAAGCGATGCCTACTCCACTTCTTACTGCTTGAAGCACGGGAGATAAGGTTGTGAAAACAATTTTAGCGTTAACGTTAACACTCTGCGTTTTATTTCCTTTGGTAAATTGCCAACGATAGAGTTCACCATGTGTGGGTAACCTTAAATTGATACATTGATGTTCAACTAAATCTTTTGGCTGCTTAGGATGACCATAACGTTCTAAATATTCTTTGGTAGCCACTGTCAGCATTTGTATAGGTTCACTAATTTGTAAAGCGATCATGTCTTTAGAAACCAAACCGCCTCTTCGAAGCCCTGCATCAAAACGACCATCTACAATATCGACCAGACCATAATCAGAGGTAATTTCGACTGAGATTTTTCGAAATTGTTGTATAACTTTTTCAACGGCGGGCCATAAAACAGTCTGGATGCCATATTCATCGGCACTAATACGTAATGTTCCTGCCGGATCATTTTTTAAAGCACTGAGCTGATTCATGCCATGTTCTATTTCTTCGATGGCAGGTTGAATCAAGCTAAGCAGATATTCACCTGCTTCTGTCGGTGCGACACTTCTGGTAGTTCTTGATAATAGCTTTATACCAATTCGGTCCTCTAAATTACGGAGCGTTTGGCTAATGGCTGATTGTGAAGTTCTAAGTTTTGCAGCCGCACGAGTGAAGCTTCGCTCCTGTGCAACCACAATAAATGTATGCAAATCATTCAGATTTTCTTTCATTATTTATAAGTATTCAATATAAGTGCTATCTCATTATAGTGGATTATCATAATGAATCACTAGGGGTATATTGGTTTCATCGAGATAGTTCTTCTCTTGGAGAAAAATGATGAAAACTGTAACTTTTAAAAATAAAGATATTGATGTTTCTGCAACCATACGTTTTCCAAAAGATTTTGATGAAAACAAAAAATATGCAGCGATTGTATGCGCCCACCCAATTAGTAGCTGTAAAGAACAAACTGCCGGCGCAATCTATGGTGAAAAACTTACTGAAGCTGGGTTTATTACTTTAGCATTTGATGCATCGTATCAAGGTGCTAGCGGTGGCGAACCACGTTTCCTTGAAGACCCTGCAACACGTGTAGAAGATTTCCGCTGTGCAGCCGACTATTTAACAACGCTTGCTTATGTCGATGAAAACCGTATTGGTGTATTAGGCGTATGTGGTGGTGGCGGTTATGCTGTTAATGCTGCTATGACTGAACGCCGTTTTAAAGCAGTCGCAACTGTGGTTGCAGCAAACTATGGTCGTTTAATGCGTGAAGGCGACCAAACACCTGAAGCTGCCATTAAAACTTTAGAAGCCATTGCAGCACAGCGTACTGCGGAAGCTCGTGGTGCCGAACCATTTATTACCCAGTACATTCCAAACTCACAACAAGAGCGTGAACAAGCTGGCATTCATGATATTGATATTAAAGAAGCTGTAGATTACTACAAAACCCCGCGCGGTCAGGCAGAAGGTTCACCAAATAAACTTCGCTTTTCAGGTTTAGCGGCTGCTGTTGGGTTTGATGCGTTTCATTTGGCAGATCACCTACTCACCCAACCCTTACAAATTGTGATTGGTGGAGTTCCGGGAGGCTTCGGTTCATATCGTGACGGTTATGAGCTATATAGCAAAGCGGCTTCTAAAGATAAAAACCTCTTTGTGGTTAAAGATGCAAGTCATTATGACTTATATGATCAACCTGAACCTGTTGCTCAAGCCTTAGAAAAAATTATTCCATTTTTTCAAAAACATCTTTAATTCATAAATTGGAAAGTTTCTCAAGCAGGGAAACTTTCCACTCCCTTCACCTCGTGTTTCACCCTCTCTTTATAAGCTGAATATATCTATGAAAACTGTTCTTATCACTGGTGCCAGCTCGGGTATCGGTAAAGCGCTGAGCTATAAATTTGCGGCTGAAGGTTTTAATTTAATTATTGTTGCCCGCCGCATTGAGGCACTTGAGCAAATCAAACAAGATATTGAATCGAAATATCCTGCCATTAAAGTACATATTGAAACTGCCGACTTAAGTAAAGATGGCAGTGCAAAACAACTTTATGAAAAGTTAAATTCTTTCCAGATTGATGTCCTCATTAACAATGCTGGCTTTGGTGATTATGGCTTTCCATGGGATGTTAACCTAGAGAAAGCCAACGATATGATCAACCTGAATATTAAGGCTTTGACGGATTTATCTTTGCTGTATGTAAAAGATTATGCAGACAAAGATTCAACCTTAATCAATACCGCTTCAATTGGTGGATACGCCCAATTTGATATTGCAGTCACCTACTGCGCCACCAAGTTTTATGTTGCCTCGTTTACCGAAGGTCTAGCTTTAGCTATGCAGTCTCAAGGCAAAAAAATGCGAGTTAAAGTCTTGGCACCGGGTGCAACGGCAACCGAATTTGTAGGCCAAGCTTCTGTTAATGGCGGCATAGATGGCGACCACCTATTTAGTCCAGAAGCATTTATTAGCGCTGAACAATTAGCGGATTATGCCTACCAACTGTATCAAAGCGACAAAGTGGTTGGCATTGTCAATGAGCAAAATGGCTTCGATCTCAAAGATCTTATTTACCCTCGAGTAGTTCTTGGCTCATAAATTCAAAAGTTGAGATTTAAAGATGAAAACTTATGGCTATGCTGCTGTAGAGCAAGGCACGTCCCTTGTGCCTTTCACATTTGAACGTCGCGAATCAAATGGCGATGACGTGACAATCGAGATTTTATATTCAGGCGTCTGCCACTCAGATTTACATATGGCAAAAAACGACTGGGGACGCGCGGTCTACCCGTTGGTTCCCGGTCATGAAATTGTTGGCAAAGTAATTGCCATTGGTCGAGATGTGACCAAGTTCAAAATTGGTGATCATGTCGCCGTGGGAACTTTTATTGATAGTTGTATGGCGTGCGATCAATGTCAAAAAGGTGAAGAGCACATGTGCCGTGAAATCCTGACCGAAACCTATAATGGTCAGGATCGTGTCACAGGTGAAAATACCTATGGTGGATACGCCAAACATATTGTCGTGAAGGAGCATTTTGTTTTAAGCATTCCGGACCGTTTAGATATTTCGCGTGCAGCACCTTTACTATGTGCAGGCATTACTACCTATTCTCCTCTACGTACTTGGAATGTTGGCCCCGGTACTCGTGTAGGTATTATCGGGCTTGGTGGTTTGGGTCATATGGCAGTAAAACTTGCTGTAGGCCTAGGTGCAGATGTCACGGTACTTAGCCGTTCAAAAAATAAAGAAGCGGATGCTTTGCAATTGGGTGCCCATCATTTGTTAGATACTTCAGATGAGGCTGCCATGCAACAAGCATTGAATGGCTTTGATGTGATTTTGGATACAGTGCCGGTAAAACATGATATTAACCCTTATATTCCATTATTAGATATTGATGGAACTTTTGTAGTGGTTGGGCAATTAGGGTTACTTGAAGAGCCGTTTACCGTTCCAATGATTATGGGCCGCCGTCGAATTGCAGGCTCTATGATTGGCGGTATCGCTGAAACTCAGGAAATGTTGAATTTCTGCGCCCGTCAAAATATTTTACCTGACTGTGAAATGATTCGTATGGATCAAATTAATGAGGCATTTGAGCGCCTAGAACGTTCTGACGTGCGGTATCGTTTTGTCATTGATATGAGCACTTTATAAACTCAGATAGTTTCTGACTAAATTTTCTAGTTGAGAGTTGTTTCCTTTCTAAAATCAGCGCAAAAGATTGAAGATAATACCCCTCTCAGCTAGAAATTTTTAACTGAATATTTATTTGAAAAGACTTTGAATATAAAAATTAAGTGATCAATGAGTTGCTCTATAGATACTTATAGCAACTAAACAAGCTGCTTATAATAAATGGCTGTGCCGTCATAGTTCCCGTTTGAGCTTAATGCGAAACTTGGAATTACACCTACACGAACAAATCCAATTTTGCTATATAAAAGTTCGGACACATCGCCTTCACGTGTATCTAAAACAAGTAATCGCAAGCCCTTTTCTCGTGCAAAATTTTCTAGTTCATTCATTAGTAATGTTGCTATCCCTTGTTTTCTTGTAGATGTGAGCACCATGAGTTTTTCAACTTCGGCTCTATGAACGCCGTTCTTTTTACTTACTAAGGATAATTGGACACTACCTACGATTTTTCCTTGTTGAATGGCAATCCATAGACGGCTACTACCTTGTGCTAATTTATGGTTGACCTCACCCCAATAATTTAAAACATCGTCCTTTTCTACGGGAGCTAAGAAACCGATTGAAGCTCCGCTATTAATAGAATCTTCTAACAGTAGCGATAAGCCTTCTTCATAATCGCCAATTTCATTTATTTCTAAAATTTCAATATTTTTCATATTTCTTCTCAAAGTTATTTGAAAAAAATTTATTAGGATGGTTCGCAATCCTTAATTAGATTTAGCATGTGTAGAAAAGACAACTTTCAATTAAGCAATTTTCTCATCATTGTTAATATTTTCATAGTTTTATATACTAAATTTATATGATTAATTAACTTAGCCTATAAATTTCAGAGTTTTCAAATGAACAAAAAATTATACTATTGGGGGCATGATTTAGATCAATATTCTTCTGACAATGTGGAAGACTATGGCGAAATTATTGAAATAAAGCGTCTAAATTTTTTTATCGGTAAAAATAATTCTGGAAAAAGCCGTTTTCTTAGAAATTTATTTATTTCCGATTATCCTAGCAATTTTTTTAGACATATTGAAATTTTAAAAAATATCAAAAGATTGAAAAATTTTATGTTAATTAACGATTTTTCTCAACATCGTGAAAAATTAATAGAAATGAAAGGATATTATGATGCTTTTTTCACAAACTCTAAAATAGGTAATTTCAACCAACTTATATATTATATTTCAAAAATAGATCAAATGTTTTCCAGATTACCAACGAATTATCGCTCGGAAGCCAATTATCAAGATATTAATTTTAGTCAAGATGATATAGAAAAGATAAATGATCTTTTTCAAGATAAATTTTATATCCCTACTTTAAGAGGTATGCGACCTGTAACAGATATAAATAATAAACAACCTTATCTGGAACGTGCCCAAAAGGATTACTTTCAAGATAAGTCTAGGTTTAATGCTGAAAATATAATTACCGGTGAATGTTTATACTATGAATTAAAAATTCACTTACTTGGTAAACCTGAACAACGTGAACTTATCAAAAAATATGAAGAAAAATTGAGTCAATATTTTTTTGATAATGATGTAGTTACATTAATTCCGATGTTTGGTAAAGATGAGAATGGAAATGAAAATGACGTAGTCCATATTAAAATTGGTGATGAAGAACAATTTCCAATTTATAAATTAGGAGATGGTTTACAACAAGCTATCATTATGACCTATGAGGCTTTTATTAAAAAAGATAAGACTCATGCTTTTTTTATAGAAGAACCTGAACTACACATGCACGCAGGAATGGTGCGTCAGTTAATGAATTTCTACTTAAATGAAACACAGCATTACTATTTTTTTACCACACATTCTAACCACTTGTTAGATATGGTAGATGAATCAGATCAAGTCACAATTCAAAAAATTATCAAAGTATTAGATGATGATAAGACGTTTTCTTTCAAAATTTATAATTGTGACAAAGACCATGAATTATTAACATCTTTAGGAGTTCGCCCCTCATCTGTTTATCTAGCTAATTGTACAATTTGGGTTGAAGGCGTTACTGACAGAATGTATTTATCTAAATTAATGGATAAATATTTAAAGGAAATCGAATTTTCAAAACCTGAAAAGTATAAAAAATACAAAAGCTTTATGCCTAACTTCCATTATACTTTTATTGAATATGCTGGTGGAAACATAACACATTGGAGTTTTATTGATGATTATCCATCAAAAGAAGAGGCACTAAAATTTCTTGAAAATAGCAAAGGCCTGACTGCCAAAGCTATTTCTAAAAATATATTATTATTAGCGGACGGGGATAATGAAGGAAAAGCAAAAAGATTACAAGAATGGGAATCTGAATTAAAACCAGAGAATGTTTATATTCTACCTTGTAAAGAAATAGAAAATACATTGGATTCATCGATAATTCATAAGGCATGTTTGATAAAGTTTCAAGGAATAAATAAAACAAAGGATCAAATCACATTAAACGATGAAACCATTATCAATCTAAATCATAGAGGATTTACTAAAGATACTTCTAATTTTGATATCGATCAATTGAATTCTTCTACTAATTTTATAAGTAGTGAAGGTATCGGAAAAATTATTGATGAGATTATTATCAAAGATAAGAACTTATTACTTCAATCAAATCCACCTCGCTTATTTTCAGATGCTTCTGGTACAATTGATGACAAAGTCAGTTTTTGTGAAATATGCAAAATTTTAATGACTTACGAAGATTGGGTGCTTACCGAACCTGCAAAAGAACTTTGCGAAAAGATCTTTAAACATATTGAAGCCTGCAATACTTAATTTCTTCTCAGAAAAGCACCTAAACTTACATTTTTAAAAGGGTATTATAAAATAGCTATAATAATACCCTCACCCCATCCCCCTCAAAAACACCTCCAACCCCCTTTCATCAACTTCATCTGAGCTTAAACGCTGAATGACAGCGCCTTCGATCATATATAAAAATAGTTTGGCATCGGTAAAAGAAGCATCGGGGTTAAGTGCTCTAAGCTGGCTATATATTTCGTTGGTGAGCCATGTTCTATATCTCACGGCGGTTGTATAGGCGTTTGGGTAGTTATTTTTCGTTTCAAAAATGGCTTTAAATAATAGGTAATACAGCCCGTCTATGTCTGCGTGTAAGTTATAGAGCTTTTTGAGTTTATCGGCTGCGCTTGTGTCGTGGTCGTATTCGAGCATAGTGACTACTTTTTCTTGAAGTCGTTCTTTTTGCACCATCAGGCAGATTTCAATAAAGCGTTCTTTAGATTGAAAGTAGTTATAAAACGTCATTTTTGGTATTTCTGACTCTTTCACAAGTCTGTCGACACCCACGATATGAAACCCGTTGTAATGGAACAGCTCAATTGATTTATTGACGACTTTTAATGCACGTGTTGGGAGAACTAAATTTGGCATATTTTTACCGTTATAAATTAAATTTTTTGTTGTATATAAATGAGATATAAAAGCCTTCCACTTTTCTAAAGGTGAAAAAAAGGCGTAGCAAAGCCGTAAAGACTGTGCCTAGCACATCTCAAGTTTTAGTTGTTGATGAAAGTTTTAAGTAATAACGAGTTAAAGCCTGAAAAAGCCTTACGGCGACCAAGCTGTGTTAAATGTTTTAAGCTGTGTTGTTATAGCTTTTGGCAATGGGTGCCAAGAAATGATGGATGCGCAAAGCTAACTCCTTATATATGGAGTTCTGCCAAAGCATAAGATTTATGGTGGCAGAACGAAAGAGGGTTAGCAGACTAGTCACTCAACTAGCACACCCGTAGGTGTCCCTCTCCCGTCCTACCGCTACGGGAAAGAGACGAGAGGTACACATAGAACTATCCCTCAGAAGGAATAAATTCTGATGCGGAGTGAACGGTCTGCTAAAACCGTCTGGCGATGTAGGCCAGCCCGCAAATGGTAATCTCCAATATTTGAAGTGTCAATGTGAAATTGGCTAGAAAATATTTAAATAATTATTATTTTTCATTTAATTACATAATTAAGGATATTCTTAAGTAATATTTACAATCTGCTTTTATATCATTAAGTTAAATTTTAAAGTTGAAAAAATTTATATATTAGATTGGTTCAAAAATTATCATTTTAGTGTTCACAAGCGTTCCCTTGTGAACATTTAAATAGTTTCTTACTCGTTTGGCTTTATAATTTTGCTAACAATATGTTCATGCGTAGGTACAAGCCCTGCTTTTAAACCAAGTGGTTTAAACACTTTATCTAACACAGACTGAGTGAGTTTACCTTTATCCTGCTCAATGTCCGTTAAAGTCCGACGGCTTATACCCACCAAATTAGCATATTGTTCTTGCGACAAACCCAACACATTTTTGCGTAAATACGATAGCAATTGCCCCAAAGTAATCTCACTCAACAAATATTGTTTATATAAATCTATAAGAATCTGCTGACGGTCTTTGGTTTGATTTTTTACATTCATAGCAGTTCCCATCTTTTCAATTTAGCTTCTATGTAATCAAATGACAGCGCTGGCATTTCAATAATTTGTTTTGGTACACCTTTATCAACTAATCGTTGCTTTAAGCCAAGCAGGTTATTCGCCAAAGTCCTTAATGTTGCTAGAGATAAATCGGGATCGCACCAAGGAGCAAGTTTTTGTGTAATTTGCGCCCAACGGTATTCACCACCTTCCTCGTACGGACTTCCCCAAGTCGTCGACCTGGTCACAACTTCCGGATCGGCTTTCATAGGTGCAAAGTCATAAATAGGCGAAAGATAAATTTTTCCAGATTTTTTTAGAAATGATGTATTACGCCCATGGTTATCTGAGTTACCAAAAATGATATTGAGTAAATCTCGTTGTAACCACTCACAAATAAATTGTGGTACATCAAAATCTGAATCAATACTTGTGAGTAATCTACATAGATCTTCAATCACTTCAAAATGATTAAGATGACTGCCAGAAGACTTATTTAGTACCGAATACACAGACTCTAGACCATAGCGGTGCCAATATTGATCACACCATTCTGTATCGAATCTTGGAAGCCACAATGACGGATATTTTGTACCTTCAATGAGCTGCATTTGAGTCGTCTCTATCGTATTGAAACCTAACTCATTGAGTATTTGATAGTAATAATATTCAGCTCTGAGAATATCGCAATCAATCTCGCTACGTTTATTTCGCGGAAATTTAACTAAATAATGCTGATCTGGCTGATCAAATTTTTCTTGGTAGGTGTCAATCCAGACTTTTTGTTCTGGTGAAACACGAATAAGCAACTTGGGAGCTTCACCGCCTGCACCAGTTGCACCACCACTAATTGCTCCCATTTGTTGAGCATATTCCAGAAAATCAATATTACGCTCAGCCACATCTTCCTTACTAAAATAACGTAAGTGCAAGGTTGACTCTGGGTTTAGTGGAGGCAATGCTTCTTTAATTCGTAAATTACCAACAGGTGCCATCCCACCTTTTTCTAATAGAATACTTTCTTGTTCCGCATAGGTTAAGCGTTGTAAATCTAGATAATTCACCCAATAACGGCGTGCAGCGCCAGATGGAACAATATCATCTAAAAAGCCAAACCATGTGTCCGATTCGTGTTTGATAAGAATTTGTACAGGAAGTGATAAACTACAGGCGTGCTCATCTCGTCTGTCTAAATATTGAATTGCATAATCCAATTCATATTCTAGTTCACTGGCGCTAGCCGAACCCAACTTAGGTTTCAGCAGTTTTAGTTCTGCTATATCTATCCAGTTTTTATTTAGTAAAGCCTGTATTGTTAATTTTTTCATTCGTGTAAATGAGCAATTATTTTCTCAAAAATACTATAAAAATAAGTTTTTGTGAATATATTTGCTCAATTTGATTTATTTTAGATAAAAGTGAGCAAATTTTTGCGCATCTCATATTTATAGATAGCAATAATTTATTTATCCGTTTTCATATGTTGAATATTACATTGTGGAGATTCACCAAACAAACGAGAGTATTCACAACAAAGTAGCTTATTCAGTATAAAATTATGACTTAAACTACCCATCTCGCCCATTAGGCCGTGTCATATACTTAAAGTAATAAGAGCAAAAAATGACTCAAAATAAAGTTGAATTGGCAGAGAAATTATCAAAAGAATCGCATCGAGGTCAAAAGTATGGTCCTCATGATTACTTTGATTACCATATTAAAGGTGTGGTCAATTCATTAATCGAGCATCAATTTTCAGAAGTCTATATTATTACCGCTCTTCTCCACGATAGTGTTGAAGACACGCCTCTTACCCTAGAAAAAATCGAAAGCTTATTTGGAAAAGAAGTCCGTGATGCAGTAGATGCATTAACTAAACGTGAAGATGAAACACGCGAAGAATATTTAATTCGTTGTGGTTTGAACCCGATCGCTCGAGTCGTAAAACTTCATGATGCAGCTTTTAATGCGCATAATTCACATAAAGAAAATAATCAGTCACGTGTCGACTATTACCTTCAAACCATGTTAACTGTTTCAACGGCGCAAGATAGGTTGGAATAAAAGACAACGAAATGAATCCGTTGTCTTTTTTATTTTTAAGATTGTGCAAATGCCCAAATGTCTTTTGATGCAACCGTGTCAGATACAAGTCTAAAACTCATAGGCTCTAAATCTTCATCTACCACAACATAACCTTTCGAGTTATTTTTTAGCGCATCACACTTGTTATCGGTAAGTTGATAGTTTGCCGTATTGGCTAATGCACTTTCAGTGATCACACCCGTAAACACACAATTTGGATCTTTCGAGACAATTTTGCCTTGTGCATTCACCTCGGCATTTACCGTTGTTCCATCTGGAAACGATAAATCGTAGGTGCCGACCAATTGATTAAGCAAAAGTTTTTGATCAGCAATTTTTTCATAATGTGCCAATTCAACTGTCATCGCTTGATTAGACTGGTTGCTCTTCCAAGTCTTATTTTTGGCATCGTAGCTCATCACAATCTTGGCACGGTTTTCATCATCATCTAAAACCAATAATTTAGTTCCATCTGCGCCAGAATAGTATTTACCCGCCATAGGTAACTCTTCATCAGTTTCGGTACTAATAATATAAGTACCGACATCTAAGCTTGGTGCTAAGGCAGGTTTTTCAGTCGAGACTTGGTCATCATGATCATTGTCATTACAAGCCGCCAATCCAAACCCAAGGAGTAAAACCAATAAACAACGTTTCATGGTCTTTCTCCTTACTTATTAAATAAGCTTTTTAAACGGATTTTAAGCCATTCTTGACCTGCTGGTCGTTGGTCATAAGCAACTTGCATGGCAGTCACAGCAATTTTGCTTTGCATTACAGCACTTTCATCCGACATTTGAGCGGCAGTTGGTGCCGATGGTGCCGCGTCTATTCCTAAACCAAATTGGTTGTTGCCTTTACTATCTTTGGTCACTTGGAACTTTAATTTATATAAGTCATACGTCCCAATTTTTGAAAATGCAAACGGCGTACTGGTTGTTAAATTTTTAGGGAAATTCACATTGAGGGTAATGCCTTTTGGCAACAACTGGCCCTTGCCTGCCTTAGCTTGTAATTCTTTTAATAACACTACGGTTTGCTTTGCCACAATCGCAGAGTTAGGGTTATTTAAAGTTTTGTCATCTACCGTGTTGGTATCGGCACTTAATGCGATAGATGGAATGCCACGACCTGCTGAAAACTGTACATTGCCAATCGTGCCAGAGTGTACAACGACTTTTCCGACATTTTGGCCTTCATTTGGGCCAGATAAAACTAAGTCTGGTGCTTTACCCCAATGCTTTGGTGCAACCACGTCTAGTCCATAAACGGTTGCCATGACTGGCGTACCATGCGTGTAATTCCAGTCGCCATTGGTATAGCCCGCTTTGGTAAAGGTTCCAGCCGCAGGTGCGCCAATCGGTGCTGCACCATTGTGACAACCGTTTTCAGCCGTAATTTGCTTATCATTATCTGCGTTAATCGTTGTTGAACTGTACATGACAATTGCACCACCACGACCACTTTGTGGTGAACATGGTACAGACACAAGCACGTTATGACCATTTGCTTTTAATTCATCATAGAGTGCTTTGATATTGCTGGTTAGACCGTCATCATTAACCAATAAAATATTTAATGCAAAAGCTTGAGTCGTACACAAAGACAGAATAAGGCCGCCCAATAAACTTTTTTTCATCACTTAACTACCATGTTCTTAAATTTTGATTTGTATAGTAGTTGGGCTATATGTAGGTTTAGTGACTAAGCACTCGTAAAAATCCAAATATTTTTCCATTAAAAATTAAATAATTATATTATAAGTTATTGCTATATTTCTTTTTATCAACTAATTATCAGCCTCATTGTTCATGTTAAGAATGACAAAACCCACTTTCGTGGGCTTCATTAAAAGTATCACCTCAGGCTTTAAATTAAATACGCCCAACTTCTAAGTATGGAATTAGGTTTTTATCAAAATTTGGTCGTGGGTCGCCTTCAAAACTAATAAAGCCATGCATACCCGTTAAACGCTCACCTTTATAAAACTGGTTTAACTGATAACGCGGGTCTTTATGGGAAAGCGTAAAACTCACCACGCCAACACCCTGCTGTTTTGACTTGTTATAGGCATCTTCGAGCATTTTATGATGCAAAGCCAAATCTTCGGGATGGCACATAAGCGTATGCAGTACGTGGTATTGAATAGAGTCGCCAAGTTTAGGCAAACGCATGCCCTTAGTTATTGGCGTCAATAAGTTATAAACGGGTCTAAGCACAGCTATGGCCGAGCTGTAATTTAAAATTTTAGTTTGCTTAATACTATGCTGATCCCACAAGCCAAACATACCCACCAGTTTTTCACCCTTAAAGTAAAGTGAAAAGTCCGAAAGTTTCATCCCTGAAAAATACTGATGACCTTGGGCAAGCTCTTCAAAGTTATAGGCCGGAATAAAGTTATAGTGTTCTGCCATGTCGCGAATAAACTGGTTCATAGCTGGTACATGCTGAGCTTCGGCAACACAGCTACGGATCTCTTGAAGATGACTCTGTTTAGCAGTCTGCTTTAAAAAAGCCGTGACTTTTCTTTTTGCGCCAGTGCTCGTCAGGCTGAGTGTCTCTATAAGCCCTTCATCATAATAATCGGGCATTCCCGTTTTGCCCGTTTGTATAGCGGCGCGTGCGGCATGGTTATCATCAAAAATAATCATCTGGCTAAAGTTAGGTGCGTGCATGGTATCTTTCACATGCTTACCTAATACCTTCACCAGTGATTTACCCCGATAGCTATGATCTACCCGTAAATCGCCCGCGTAGCGTAAGTTTTGTATATTTCGGTCGACATAACAAGGACGATAGCCATTGCTATAACAAGCCACTTTCTTTTGGCTTTCGGTATCTTCAATTACTACATGCAGTTTATGCCGATAGACAATGTCGGACGCCTTAAAATAACTCGGTTCACGCTGAAAGCTAATTTGTATACCTTTGGTGGTCATGGGCACCGCAATTAACTCTCGCAAAGCCTCGTCATCTGCCGAAGTCGCTTCACGGGTAATGAGAGTGTTATTCGCAAGTGGTGTATTTGTTTTATTCATTATTCACCTGTTGTGCGGTATGCACAGGAACCAAACTGTTTAAACGTCCCATTTGGTCGAGTAGCTGATAGACAAACACTACTTCGTCTTGGTCATTTACGGTTTTTTGGGTTTGGGCATCGAGTAGTTTCTGCTCGGTGTTGAGCAAATCAAAAGTGGTTTTGGTGCCGACATCAAACTCTTTACGTGTGTAGACGAAAGCAATAGACGCTGCCTCTATAGCGTTTGCCAGTGCGTCTTTATTTTGTCGGATGGTTTGAAGCTGCGCATAGGTGGTACGGGTACGCTTATTTAAGTCCAGTTCAAGACTTCGTATTTTCTGCTGAGCCAAATCGATATCGGCCTGTGCTTTTTTAACATTGGCCCGATTTAAACCATCGTCATAGAGCGGTACATTAAGCTGCACCCCAACCATATAGTTATTACTTTCAGAACCAATATAACTCGCTTCATCTTGCTTTCCGGCACGGCTGGTCAGCATAACCGTTGGCCAAAGCTCCCGTTTAGTTAAGGCATATTGTTTCTCTGCGGCTTGCATTTCATATTTCGCGCGCATTAAAGCGGGATGGTTCTTGGTTTGCGCCAAAATCTCATCTAGTCCATTCGGTATAGCTGGTAATTGTTTTATTGCAACAAGGTTGTCTGGTGTTGTACCTGTCACTTGGTAAAACTGTGCTTCACTTACAGTCAGGTTAGACTGCGCCTGTGTAATATCGGCTTGGCCTTGGGCGACTTGCGCCAAAACCTGAGCCAAGTCTGCACGGGTAATCATACCAACATCAAAACGGCGCTTTGACTCATATAAAGACCGTTGCAGGTTCGCCATGGTCTTTTGTCTAAGTTCTAAAATGGCTTTCTTTTTTAATACGTCGGTATAGACCATCACGGTATTTAAAATGGTTTCCGACCGTTGATCTGACAAGCCTTGGTGTTGGGCAGAAAGCTGACTTTCGGCAATATCTACACCCAAGCGATGCCGCCCAGAGGTATAAATCGGATAATCTGCCTGTAACTGCAAACTTCGTCCTTTACGGTTTCCTTCAGTTGGAAACATGACTTTTGGCGGTGTATCTATTCTTTCATAGTCAAGTTGCCCGACTAAATTGACTTTGAGTCCATCACGCTGTTTGGCCTGCTCAAGCATAGCGGTAGACTGGTTTACACTTAAACGGCTGACTTCAAGCTGGCTTTCATGTCTTAAACTGGCAGACAACGCCTCGTCTAAAGTCATGGCATGTGTATTGGACACAACCAACACGCCTAAATACAAGGCGTGTCGAAGTGTTAAAAAACGAGTATTAAAGTGCTTCATCCCTTTCATAGTTGTTCCAAACTATTGAGGGTGACTTTCTTAAGTGGCTCAGGCTTGATATTGCCTTCGATAATGCCATCAAACATGACCAGTTTTTTATAAGCATTCCAACCATTATTGGCTTGGCGAATTTGCGGCTCATCAAGCTGTCCCAAGTTTCGCGCAAGTTCATAATGGAAGTTTTGACGCAAAATACTGTCGATATATTCATTGTTAATGCTGTGATGAATTTCACCTTCAAAAAGCACGCAATAAAATGGTTTAACCTGTTGCTCCGTATCAATCGCCAGTAAGGAAATCGCTTTTGACTCGGTTTCGTTTAACTGAGACAACAACTGTTGAGCGGTTTCAGGTGCTAACTTTTCACCGACCAGATCTACACCAAAACGGCGGCCTTGGAACTCAAAACACGGGATTTGCTCTATAAAGCCAGTAACTCGTAAACAGTCATCCAGACAGTAACGCAGTAAGCCATTCCCCGAAGTAATCAGTGGGCTGACCACATCACCTTGTTTAAGTTGCCATGAAGGAACAATTTGGCCTTGTTTCTCACCTTCTAAATATTCAAATTCATAGAAGTGGCTTTGGTATGCGAGTGGGTATTGGTCGTTATAGGGAATGGTGACTACACCTTCCGTCGCCCATAATCCTTTGCCTTCAAACTGAACACTGGGCAATTTCTCTTTTAATTTTTCGGCCCAAGCTTTTGAACCTGCGGTATCCCAACTCGAAACCAGACTTAACTTTGGCCAGAGCTTTTTAAAATCGATCTGTGCGCCGTTTGAACTTGCAATTAAGGCTTGAGCACTTTCAGGGCTATGCGGTGCGGTCACTTCTTTTAATGAATCCTGACGATTGCCCCATTTACCACTTTGCAAAACTTCAATGACTTCTTTTTGCAGTGACTCCAAACGCTCAAGTAATTGCAGCGCAAAAGTCGGACTCCACACCGAAATCATGGCTAAGTTGCGGTTTGCGACCAAATAGCAAATGGTGGCAAACAGTGCATCGTCTGCATTGGCTGCAAAGGCAACGTTACTTGGAACCGCTTGGGTAAACTTGGACAATATACGTTTACCCACACCGAGTAATGCACTGTCATCATTTAGATTTTTATCTTTTAAAACTTCACGCTGACTTTCTGGCAACCATGACACCGACCAGTAGTGTGTACCCGAACTCAGCTGTGGGCATTTACGGTATAAACTTGCCATCCACGGTGCAATCGCATGGTCAAGTTCATCTAAAAACAGCTTGGTGTATGGAATAAACTTGATTTGCTCACTCGAACCACTGGTCGGCTGAAAACGAACCAATTTACTGCTTGAGAGTGAAAGCTTGTGTTCACGGTAACGCTGAATGTCTTCTCGCCAAGCGCTATAGCGAGTGGCAGGAAATGCTTTTACAAACTGCTCATAATTTTGAACCTTCTTATCTTTGGCAAAGGTCGAGGTCTGTAATATCGAATGCAAAATTTGACGTTGTGTGGTCTCTAGGGCATTAAACTGCTTTTGGAAATTACGGTCAGATGCATCACACCATTTTTTTAAAATAAGATGCGAGCCGAGAGTCAGCCATTCATTAGATTTCATTGGATAGCCTCTCTACGTTTTGTTTTATGAGTTACACGGGCTTCAAACTTTCCTTTACTGGTCGGCTTAGTCATCAGCTTTACGGGGAAACGGGCAATATCTTTCCAGCCAAGACGACCAATACACGGCAGTTCTGTACCGGCTTTCCAAGTTGGATTTTTCTGTTCAAAGAAATGAATATTTGGGTTCTTTTCTCTCATTTCGGCAGTAATCGGTGCGACTTCGCCTTTTAGTGGCTGATAGTCATCACCAAAGTTAAGCAAGCCTGCTTCACGGTCATAATATTCACCAAAGAATTTTTCACAGTAGTGCTCAACCACTTCCGAAAGATGTTGGTTTTCATCTTTAATGTTTGGGTAATACACATAGTAATTATTGGCTAGTAAGAGATAGGTCTTATAGCCTTTAGAAATAAGGAGCCAATAAAGTTCGTTAAAAGGATATTTGATTCGGAGCTTAATCATGAGTTTAAGCATAGTGCTTTGTAAACTACGCGTGCCCCAGAACTTCTTCAAAATAACCGTATCACCGCTAAAGAGTACGGTGTAGTCTTTACCGTTTAAATAAAAGTGCTGCACAACAACCGTCGAGAAACCGACTATTTCGTCTGTTTCAGAGTCAAAAATTAAAATCGCACCGCTTTTATTTTCAAAATCATCTACAAAAATAGAAAATCTGGTATTTTCATAATACTGTTCGTAAATGGAATACATCACTTTTAGTCGATCAGTATCAATTTGCTCTTTTTCAAAATATTGCCCATAAGTTGCATTTTTCAGGTTCAATTTTGAAATCAGTTTATATGTTGTATTAATCATAATACTTTAATCTCCCACATTCAGATCTGTGAGTTCCAATCGCTTATACGGCGATATTAGAAACTCGTATAAATGTTCTTTTTCTATGAAGGGATACGTTTTGATATGCCCTATTGTTTTTCATTCTTTAAAAGCTGCCCTCTACTGCTAAAACCTTACATATTCATTTTCTTCCCCCTATCCATAAAGATGGTTAAAAAAGCGGTCACAAACATGATGATTGCGAGCATGCGTAATAAATCGTTGAAACTCGAAGTTAATGCTTGAAAGTGAATGTCACGGTAAATCACACTTAGCGCGATTTGCTGAGCATTTGCGCCGACTTCCTGATATTGCGCCGTGAGTTGGTCGAGTCGTTCTGTAAATATCCAGTTTTGCGGTGTCATCGCCTGATTAATCTGGGTGACGTGCATGGCTGTTAGCCAGTCTAAGGATGAGTTGATAAGTGCCAGTCCAACCGCGCCGCCAATATTGCGCATGAGGTTATAAATACCGCTGGCATCGGCTACTTTACTGAGTGGCAAGGTGCTCATAGCCAAATGTGACACCACAATCAGGCAAATCATAAGACCAATACCACGGTAAATTTGCGGCCAAAACATGAAGTCATAATCGCTATGAATGCTGAGGTGCGAATTGAGCCATACACCAAAACCAGCCAGAACCATTCCAACAAATACGGTTTTGCGGGTATCGAAGTTAGGAATAAGCCACGCAAGAAACGGTGCAAAGCAGAACATGACAATGCCTGTCACCATCATGATGTGACCAATCTGGCTACTATTCATTTCACGGACTTGCCCAAGAAACACAGGAATCATGTAACCCAAGCCATACAGCGCCATGCCAATCACAAACGTTGTAATAGCACTCAAAGTAAAGTTTTTATTTTTAAATACCGATAAATCGAGCAAAGGCTTAGGCTGGGTAAAACTTCTAGAGAAGAAAATCATGCCGCCTACAACGCAGATCATAAAAGCAATACGAACGCCCGTGTCTGCAAGCCAGTCATGTCGTGCGCCTTCATCGAGGAAATATTCAAGCCCACCCAAAAACATTGCCATACCGACCAGACTGAGCCAGTCCATGCTTTTGATGAGTGAATAATTGGCACGGTCAATATTTGGGCCTGAGTAAATGACCGTAGCAATGATAATGCCTGGAATAATATTGATCAGGAACATCCAGTGCCATGAGAAGTTATTGGTGAGCCAACCGCCAATGGTTGGACCAATCGCTGGACCTAAAGTACTGATCATGCCAAACATGACCAAAGGCAATGAGCGTTTTGCTTCTGGAAAGAGTAAATACAACGCCGTCATGGAAGTCGGAATCATGCCGCCACCCATAAAGCCTTGAATGCCACGGAACACCAGTAAACTTTCCAAGTTCCATGACAAAGCACAAAGTAAAGAACTCACCGTAAACCCAATTGCACACATGGTGTAATACACCCGTGTTGAAAGCACTCGCGAGACAATACTCGACATTGGAATTGCAATAATTTCGGCAATTAAATAAACCGTTTGTACCCAAGTGACTTCATAACGACTTGCACTCATACCAGCTTGAACTTCGTTTAGAGAACTCGCCACAATCTGAATATCAAGAATCGCCATGAAGTTGCCAAAAATCATGGCAGCAAAAATTGCCCATGCAGTTTTTGCAGGAAACCTCCACTCGGCTTCAACATGCTTATTCATTTTTTTATTACCTAAAATTTTTTTATTAAGTTCTTAGGTCAACGGTGGCACTCACCGACATTCCAGGTTTAATCAAATCAATATGTGGGCTTGAATCTATGGCAATACGTACAGGAATACGCTGTACAACCTTGTTAAAGTTACCCGTTGCATTGTCTGGTGGCATGAGTGAAAAAGTTGCGCCTGAAGCTGGTGAAAAGCTCTCAATTTTTCCGGTATAGGTGAGGCTCGGATAGGCATCAAGTTTTAACTTCACTTTTTGACCGATATGCATTTTTTCAATTTGGGTTTCTTTGAAGTTCGCTTGTACATACAAACTATTTTCAGGAATGATCGCCATTAAGCGGGTTTGTGGAGAAACGCGTGAACCTTTTTGAATTGCAAGGCTACCGATCTTACCCGAAACAGGACTGATCACTTTTGAAGAAGCTAAATCAACCTGATACAAGTTTAAATTTGCATTGGCACTTTGAATATCTGCTAAAAGCTGCGCTCGGCTCGCTTGTAAGCTCCCCAACTGAGCTTCTGCTGCATTTACGGCGGCTTGTGCTTTGCTGAGCTGTGCTTGAGCTGTTAAATATTGAGACTGGATCCCTTCAAAATTTTGTCGGGTAATCACGCCATCTTTTAATAAGTCTTGATAACGCTCGAACTCTTTTTTCAAACGAGATAGGTCGGCTTGTGCTGCCACTACACCACTATTTGCTTCGGTAATTGAAGACTTGGCAGACTTTTCATTTTGTTGTTGTACGCCCAGTGCGGCTTCTTTTAAGCTGACCACAGAACGGGCTTGGTCATAACGAGCTTGATAGTCACGATGGTCTAATACCGCTAAAGTTTCCCCTTTTTTTACCACCTGATTATCGTTAATTAATAACTCCATCACTTCGCCTGAAATTTTTGGCATGACCCAAGTCACATCGGCTTGCACATAAGCATTATCAGTAGATTGATAGAATCGGTATACCAAAAAATAATATACGATACCGGCAACTAAAAATAACAGCAGGACACTAAAAACACCCCAAGTTATTTTCTTTCGACTTTGGAAATTAGTATCAGTTTCTAGCTGAGCTACGTTATCCATATTCATTCCGCTTATTTGTAATATTCGATTTTTTATTTAAGCCAATAAAATTATTGGTTTCTTTTTTACGTAACTTTTCACTTGGTTTTATTCAATGAATCGTGACAGCGTAAAATTTGGTGCAAATTATGGTTCTGAAGTTAATTAAATATCATTGACTTCTTTGCCATATATTTTTTCTATTTATGTCAATAAAGCATATTATATAAACTATGTTTAAAAATTATGTAATTCGAACTAGTGTAGATTTCTCGTAATTAATCCATCTAAAAATTCAATACAAGCTATTGTTAATAAACAATTTAATTTTTATTTAAGCTTCAATAAAACTCCTTTAATAAAAGCAATATATTGCAGAAATATTAAGAATAAATTTTATTATGTAATATTTAAGTATTATTAATTAAAATAATATGTAATTTAAAAATGAGTTAACAATAAAAATTGTTATACTTATAAAAATAGAATATATATGATTTATAAATATTATATTTTATAAAATTAACAACAACAAACTGACAAAATATTAAATCTAACAAGCAATGATTGCTTAATAAATAAGCCATTATAACAAGTAAAATGGCTTATAATTTTTTGGATAAAAAACAGTCTTAAAATAAATTTAGACCTATTATTAAAAGACAAACAAAGCTTTAAAAATAGTGATTTAAGCGGTTTTGTCTATTGATTTAAAACCTTAAAAATTTCTTCTAAAGTTATTCCAATCGCAAGCAATTCACTATCTTGATGAGCTAAGCCATCTATTTCAAATCCGATTGGCAGTTTTGATTTCGCGCCCTTTCCAATAGGTAAACTCAGGCCCGGTATTCCAATATTACTGCCGGGGTCTGTATTTCGCATGAGTGTCTGGAAAGTTTCAATTGAATAGACGTCTTCGTTTGCTAGTGGTGCAACAATCGGTGATGTCGGAAATAATAAAGCATGTAAGTTATGCGCTTTAAATGTGTTTTGGTAGAGTTCAATCAATTGTGGACGAGCTTCACTGATGGCTTTTTCATAGAAAGTAAATAATTCTTGATCATCAATAACAGCTCTAGCCATGTTTAGGGTTTACGTTAATAACAAAAAATAATTTTAGTTTTAAATTTTGTCAAAATAAACAGAAATAAAATATTTTATCTCACTAGCAGTTTTACTAAAAATTAAAAAAAATCTTGCACCTTAAAACTTCAGGTGAAATTAAATCTAAAGCCCCCTAATTGAGAAGTTAAAGAACCCACCATAAGGAGGGTTCACAATATAAACTAATGTTAATCTGCTTAGCTAGGCTAGCTATTACCACATGAGACTATACAAAAATTTACTTCTACATATTCAGAGAGAATAGTATTTGATTCATTTTTTAGAATAATATGACATGAGCCCGTTTTTATATTTGAAGCTCTAACTGAATATAAATCAGAATTACCACTCGGCATACTTCTCACATTTACAATCACCACATCATCCTGATAAATGAAATTGTTTTCCAACACGAATGCAACAGAAGAATTAGCTCCCAACGCACTTGCGGCCATGCGAACGCAACCGGATGGAAAGTTACAAGTTACCGACCTGTCTTTGAAACTATACTGCAGAATATAAGATCCTGCTCCTCCACCATAACCAATCTTACCTTTTCTTGAAAGAAAATTACCTGATAAGTCTAGTTCCACCATACCAGCTGAATTAACAAGATATAACCGTCCATTTTCTTTGTTTTGTATCATTAGGTCTGATTCAGTGACATAGATCAATCCACCATTATTTCTATCTTCTGAACCAGTAGAATCAGATGTGAGTTGTAACATCGGCAGACTCTTATCATGAATATGTAGAGTACTTTTAGGTTTATCCACTCCTATACCAAGACGAGTTTTAGAATCTTCGCTACCTACTACCACTACATCAATCGTTCCTGTGATCCTAGCCAAAATAATGGACAGTACTTCCCTCTAAAGATAACGTAACGTTAACTTTGGAGATCCAAGAAATGGCCAAACGTTTTAGTGCT
>NZ_KI391939.1:1180823-1217966 GCF_000162375.2 Acinetobacter sp. RUH 2624
TAAGCCCTGAAGCCTTTGAGAAGAAATATTTTAAGAATTTAGAGGGATTTGTTGTCCACGATACTGTCTAGGATCACTGAAATATATCTAGCTTCAGAATTCATAGATTGCGATGTACCATTAACACGATCAATAACTACTTGGTTTCCTCCGTTTTCTTCAAACCAAGAATTCATTATAATAATCGGAGAAAATAAAGTACTTGGGATATCAAAGTCCATAAATAACCCAAAGCCTTTATTGAATTGAAATGTACAGTGATTAAATAACCACTGTCCCGTTCCATGGGTTTTATCATAATAAGCTGCACCCGCAATAGCATTCTCACTAAAATTACAGCTATAGTACATATCACAACCCGAATGCATGATTGCAAGTGAGTTAGGGATAGCTACTTGGTTACTTGATGCATAAACACCGTATTTGCAGTTTTCAAAATTACAATTGTAGTATTTATTACCGATGTTTCCATTTACTTTTCGAATACCGTGCATAAAACCACTAAACCACACGTTATTCATAACCACTCGGCCAACACCATAATAATCATTAACTGCAGGTAGCACACCATAACTGAAACCAACTCCTGTGAAATTCGATGATTTTAAAGCTAGATTAGATACAGAATCGTTAGACCAACTTAAAGAAGATATATTGATGTTAGTTAAAATAGGCTTATTAATGTCGTAAGGTTTTAATATAGACTCTTTCCCAGAACCAGTGATATTGAATGATTTTTTAAGATTCACATTGCATAGGAACACACCTCTAGGTACATATAGATCAGTAACTGCATCTACAGCTTTTTGGAATGCATCTGTATCATTATTAGTGTTATCTCCAATTGCCCCAAACATAAAGACATTAGGTACACAATCAAACTCCCGTACCCAGCCATTAATTGTTAATCCATAATCATTTATGGCTTTTTTTCCAGATGCATAAATAAACTTACCACCACCTTTGTTTAATCCTTGATAATAAGACTTCACATATACGGTCTGTCCTTCTTCTGGACTTTGAATAGCCGTTAGTTCTGCAATACTTTCTACTGTTGTAACTGTACTCATAACCTTATCCACATATAAAATTTTAGAGCGCAAAAAACCAATACAAATATATGTTTTATTTTGATAAATTGATTATTTACTTATTATTAATATATGTTTTAAATAATTCAAAAGCAATGCAACTTACAGCACAAGCGACATTAATTGTCGCATATACAAATTAACCTCATAAAATTAATTAAAAATAAAAAGCCCATCTATTATTGATGAGCTTTAATACCTGTAAATCGCTTAGACTTCAACTACTATAATGCAAAAATAATATTACTCTATACAGGATCAAGTTTTGTATACAATTTATCACGTTTTTAATTGGTTAAAATTCATTAGATTTAAGAATTGATTATGTCGTTCCCAAGCTGTCTTGTATTGTTTTTGCCACCCTTACTATTTAAATGGCTTATGCCCTTAGAAGATGCCAATTCCAGCAAAGCCCCGTAAACTGTTACTTTCTCGCCATTTTTATAAACTAGAATAGTAGTATCTTCCAATTGCTCTATCAAATAATCACTATATTCAACTTAACGTTTCAACTGATCCTTTGAAGTGTTAATAATTTCATAGTTAAAGTTGGCTGCAATTTCTATTAACTGATAAATATTACCTTTTCCCCATTGGTTGGAAACAACATATATATCTCCATTACTCATCTGTAAATGATGTTCCTTCTCAATAAAATAGCGGTCATATCTTTGTTCATCCAGTTGGTTAATTTTAACCAGCAATCTATCCAGATTCGGATATTCATTAAACTCTGCTCTAAGATCTTCGATATTCTTATTATCGATTTCATCAAACCGGCATTTAATAATTTCCAGAGCCAGGTAACGTTTATTCAGAGTTTTACCATTGAAGATGAAGCTTGAGTAATCCCTTGCATTCGTAAGCTTGGCTTCTCGTCTTTCTTCTGATTTTTTCTGTGCCTTAATCTGATAATCCTTTGCTTCCGGTAAAGGGATGATTTGTTGAATATCAACCAGAATCTGAGAATTGTGAGTATATAATCTATATTTAAAGGGGCTTTTATTCCGGAATTAATCTATCCGCCACCTACAGTATTAGCTTTTAAAAAATTTCTATGAAAATTATAAATCAGCTCTCATATTTATTAAGTTTATTCAAAAAAATTAAAAATTTGAATTATCGCCGTCCTTAAGGGTTAATACAAAACTTAAGCCTCAGCCCCTAAATACCAATTTTTCCAAGAACTGGTTCCTCTCGTTTCAAGTGGTACCGTTGGAATCAGTTTTTCTTTTAGCACTTCGGTTTGCTTAACAGCTTTAGCAAGTCTTGCTTTAACGGAATGAATACATTCACGGTCACCAAATTCGCAGCGGTCTAAAGTTGTACCGCCACAAGGCCCGTTGGCTAAACCTTTTGGACATGTTTCAGGGCAAATATATAAGGTGTCACTTAAACGGCACTGACCACAGCTTTCACAGCCCACTAGGCTATGTTTACTCAGCACTTCTGTTTTAAGTAAGAGTTTAGCGATCAAAGCGTTTTCCCAAAAAAATGCTTTGAAAATAAAACGTCCAAATCCTTTGGCAATTTTTGATCCAAACATTGCTTCATGCATAACATGTAGCTGACGATATTTAATTAATTGTTTAGATGTTGGCTGACGTGAAAAACGAGCAATTTCAGGCGAAAACTCTTTACCTGTAGTGACTTGCCAAAGTGAATTCCAAAGCTCTTCTAAAACGTTAAGCTCCAGATGTCTGTATTGCTCAATGTAGCTTTCAAGCAACATTTGTTCTTCTGGCTTATGGCACGCAGATAAGTGGATTCCTGCAAACCCTAAATGTTTACATATTAAAATTTGTAAAGCGCAGCGCAAATAAACTCGGTCTGTATGCCCTGCCTGTTTTTCATCTGCCAAGACTTTTAGCATGTGTGGAGTAATTACAATACCTGCAACTTTATGCTTTACCATGAAGTTGGCACGACCTAAAGTCAGTGGCATGACACAAGCCAGTATTTGCTGTGAATAATTGTTCTTGGTTAAAAATGATTTGGCTTTCTTTAAGGCTTCAATGTCATAGCCCAATTGGGTAATGATAAAGTCAGCGCCTGCTTTAATTTTCTTATGTAGTTTTAAATACTGTGCATCACGCTCAGCTTCAACATATTTAAATGGGTTAAAAGCCACCCCAATACGAAACCCGCCATGTTGCTTGGCAGCCATTACGGCGTTTACTGACTCTAAGTAACGACTACGAGGCTGTCCATCTCGACCATTATGGTGTTCTTTAAGTTTATCGCCTGTAAGCAATAACAAGTTTTGAATATTGGCTGCTTGAGCTTGTTCTAAAAATTGTTCAAAGTCTTGTATGTCTCGGGCCTTACCTGAAAAGTGTAAAACTTTCTCTATTGAGTCAGGGTAGCTTTTGCTGGCTTCAAGCGGCGCAATATCATGATCTGAATGTACGCGATCAGCCAATGTTATTGCAGCCGGATATCCTGCAAACTCAAGTCTTACAGGATAAATTTCATGTAGTGAAGTGAGGTACTCCACCAACACAAAAAACTGGTTTTGCTGGAAGCAGGGAGAAACGTGTGACATAGGCAAAGCGCTTATCAAAACATGACATCAATCATAAGCGCGGCATTATAAATCAAAGCGCATCAAGATGCTCTAGTCAGAAAGCTCATTGTTTTGCTTATCTTCACCCTCTTTATTTCGAGGTAATTCGAGTGAGCGAGGAAATATAAAATCGAAAGAATCAAGTGCATAGCGGTAAAGCTGAGCTGGTCGTTTGCCTACAATTTTACTGTGGTTGGTTTCTTCAACTGCGCCTGCTTCTATCATACGGCGTCTAAATGCTTTTTTATCTAAGGATTGCCCAAGAATAATTTCATAAATAGTCTGTAGCTCGGTCAGTGTAAATAACTCGGGCATGAGACTCGCTGGCAAAGCGGTATAGCGGGTTTTATTGGTTAAACGCTCTAAAGCTAATCTGAGCAATTCATTATGATCAAACGCCAATGCTAAATCTTGTGCTTTTGCTACAGGCACCCATTCGCTGTACTCAGCTAAGGCTTGATGTTGATAAGCATTAAAATCAATTAAAGCAAAATACAAAATCGTCACTGCCCAACCACGCGGGTCACGTTTGGCATTGCCCACAGAGGCAACTTGTTCCAAGTAAGGTGAAGCAATCCCTGTTTTTTCGACCAGCTTACGATATGCGGTGGCCATCAAATCTTGATCGTGCTTTAAATCGGCAAAACCACCCGGTAAAGCCCATTGGTCTTTAGCTGGAAAGTTGGGCCGCTTAATGAGTAATACCCGTAACTGACCATTAAATACCGAGAAAATAGCCATATCTACAGTGAGTAAAGGTGCGTCATAATCTCGGCGATCATAACTGGCAAGGAATTCTTGTTCAGTTTGAATAGTCACGTTCAGTCTCTCAATGAAAATGATGAGCCGATACACATGCAACGGCTCATCTAAACTCAGTTATGCGATGGATAAACGCTCACGTATTTGATCCAAAGTACACTCATATTGAAGTTTACCATTTTCAAAGACAGTTTTTAGTGCTCCACCTTGTTCTTGTTCGGCTGTTTGCTCATCAAACAAGGTAAAACCATTTTCACTTTCTTCAATGCGTAACAGACCTTTCGCAGATTTTTTTACACCTGAGTCAGTAATTGGGTCTTTAAATAGTTCTCGGCCTACACCATTCACTTGTCCCCAAGTTGCTTTCACAGCAAACCCAAAGGTATCGCGAGTTAAGTAGTTATAGGTAAAACTGCCTATACCAAACACCAAGTTGTTTGAAGCGAAACCTTTGGCTTCAAGCCCTTCTAAAATACGCTGTGCACGGTCTAGGGTAATTGAGTCACCATAAATTAAACCAACACGTTCATTGAGTACTTTATAGCCTTGATCAGTTGTTGTACCGCCAAACACTTCCCATAAACATTCAACTGCGCCTTTATAAGCTGGGCTGCCACTTTCCGCGTCTGGATCACCACAAATAATTTTAACTGGGTCACCAGAGTCTGGACGGAAAACCAATTTAGCCAAACCTAAAGCATTGGGTTGTCGCGCCAGAATTTCAGATTTTAAAGCCACCGTAAATTCTGTAATGACTCGCCAAAAGTCCCAAGTATCAGACACAATACTGACAACACCCGACGGATAAAGCTCGCAAATTAAACGTTTAAATGTGTCTAGCTCACTGTTTTCTGTACCCATACACATCACACTGTGTTCGGTCGCTGGTACAGAAACCCCAATCACACCTGTGGCATTGTAATATTCTTCTGCGTAGTCAATTGAAGCAACCGAGTCTGTTCCAATAAAACTGGTTAAGTGCCCCACACCCGATTGTGCCGCATCATAAACTCCACTCATGCCACGGCTACTAAAATCGTGTCCTTGCACAGGTACAAAATCGAGTGGTGCGCCAGTTTTTACGGCATATTGCGTTAATAAACGTTTGTACTCGTAGGCAATCGTTGCTGTAGTGCAGCTTTTCCAAAGTTCAGCACTTAATACAGTTTCAATATAGTTGGTTAGCCAAAAGAAACGCGGGTCTGTATTAATGACGGTAAGCACAGGTACACGCATATTGACGCGGCTACCTTCCGGCAAAGCTTTAATCCGTAAAGGTAAATAGCCCAAGTCATGTAATGCTTCAATGTGATCGACTGGTACAGCACCTTCACCTAGTGAACTATCCATACGGCGTTTATAAGCAGCCACGACTTTGTCTTTAGGTTGTTTGAAAAAGCCTTCATTCCATGTATCCATTAAAAAGTGTTTAATAAAACCTTGAAGCCCAAAGAACACAACTTTATCGTCAAAGTCAGGCAACATTTTTGCGAGTCGAGATGACCGTGGCGTAAAGTTTGCGTAAACGTACTCTGTACCTGCCGGATACTGACGTCTGTGATCAGCTTTATAAAAATCGATAGCGTTTAATGGATTAAGTTTAATAGTCATCTTTATTCTCTTTATTTTGCTGCAAAAGCAATTACTGAAATTTTGTCTGATGGTTGTTGAGGAAAGCTGTCTGAGGTAAACAGTTGGTCAAGCAATCCATCAAAAACCTCTATTCCTTTACTGAAAATACCGTGGGTCACGTATAGAACGACCTTATGGCAATTGAGACGACGCAGTTCTTTGGCAATACCAATAAAGGTTGCACCGCCGTCGCAAATGTCATCGGTAATGACCGCTGTTAGGCCTGATAAATCAGTTGTATGTACATGTGTACCCAAAATTTTGCCAGTCACTGGATCACGTTTTTTATCGCACTGAACAATATTGATTGGTTGTTTGCGCTCAGAATTAAAAGCATCTGCAACCATTTGTGTACGTGCTTTTGCGCCTTTGTCTGGGCAAATCAGTACTGTTTTTTCATCTTTTAATAATGTACTTAGCGCTTCACTCTTTTCGATGATGTCGACTGAACTCACATTTACAACTTCACTAAAAGACGTATTGGCAGCAAGTAAGGCTGTAGTGACTTCACTATGGCAGTCCCAAACAGTCACTTTGCCTTGTTTGCCTGCTTTTTTATCTGCATTAATGTTGAGTAACTTAGTCATCACATCAAGCGAGAACGCTTGGCCTACTGCACAAATACGGTCCTGACGTGCATATGGAAAATACGGAACTTCTAGGTCAATGGTTAAACCTTGAGTCAGCAATATATTTTCAAGTAGTAAATAGTCCATCACATCGTGACTTGAGGTCATTTGCGCGCGGACCAATACCTTGCCAGATAGTGAACCTAAGGTTGTCTCATCAATTTGAACATGACGCTCGCCACCAGAAAACTGCGTAAATTTCACTGGAATTTCATTTCTTGCCGCATCTAAAAGCTGGATAGCCATATCATCCTCTTTTTGTCTGATGACCTTCGATGAATATATAGTGGCATAAAGCCACTATATATTTCAAGTCTATTTTTCAAACTTTTTTCAAAGCCCTTTAAAACATAAAATTTGCAGTTTTAGAGCATTTAGAGATTTGTTATTTAAGAAAATTTATTCTTCAAACATTTGAAATAAAAAATTAATTTACGAAAAGCATGACGAGTAGAACTATTATTAAAAGTAGCGGATATAACTTTGCCCGCCATAAATCAGGTAGTTTTGAAATAAATTTTTCTGAAAAATATAGTCCGATCCATGTTCCAGCAACCAAGAATAAAGCAGCTTCAAACCAGATTAGTCCGATAAATCCACTAGGTGCCCATGTAGATTGCCAAATTGACAATACACAGTAAGTAAACGTTGCAGTTAAAGACAGAGGCAGTGTGAGAATATTTGCAATAGCCGCGGCCTCTGCCATAGAACTACCCCGCCGCCGCAACATCGGAACTGTCATTACGCTGCCACCCACACCTAAAAGTGCCGCAACCCAACCAATTATTCCGCCTTTAATCAGTTCACTGTTTTGACCATGGTCTTGCTTTTGTTTTGATGCAACCATAAAGCCTGGTCGGTAATAACAATCTAGAATGGTTATGAATACATAACCCATAAATATCCAGCGAAGCCAATTTCCATTAAACAATGAGGCCATTACTGCACCCACAATTCCCCCAAATGCGATACCACCCCATAAAAAATTGATCTTTTGCCAATCTATGTGTCCAGACCGATAGTGTCGAAAGGTTGCAAAACTTGCCGAACACAGCATGACAAAAGCGGACGTAGCAACGGCGATTTGCATGGCATGTATGCCGACACTACTTTCACTGCTCCACTTTTGAATAATGACTGCATAAAGCAAAGGCACAGCAACAAATCCGCCACCAAAACCAAATAACCAAGTGGTAACGCCTGAAAGCAATCCAAATAAAAATAGCTCATATAGCATCGTTATCTTCCTCACGTTTATAGAGGCATGATATAAAATAGCTTTATGGCAAACTAACGTATAAAAGCCATATTTTTATTTATTTCAGACAAAAATATATGCGTAATATTTCAGTTAACGATGTAGACCATCTACAGCAAGCGGTTCTAGCGTTAGGATCGGACTATCCTGCTGATACCTTGTTAGATACGCATAGCCATCGCCGTGCACAGTTCTTATATGCACCCGAAGGCCTCATGAAAGTTGAAACTGAAGATGGACAATGGCTCGTGTTACCGTACAGCGGTGTATGGATACCGGCAGGCAAACCACATCAGGTATGGTTATCTAAAGTCAGTACTTATAGTTTGTATATAGAAGTGAGTAATGCCCCAAGACAAGCAAACTATTGCGAGGTTATACAAGTCTCGCCTTTGTTACATCAACTGCTCATTCAAGCAAATCAATTATCTATTGATTACTCGCACTCAGGCCGTGACGGTGCTCTTATCGATTTATTGTTATATGAGTTAGAAGCTGCACCAGCCCTACCTCTATTTATTCCATTGCCTCACAACACATTATTATCTAAACAGTGTGCTGAGTTTATGGAGCAACCCGATATTCATAGCAGCCCTAAAGATTGGGCACATGACCACAATAAAAGTGAACGAACTTTTCATCGTTGGTTTAAGTCTGAAACTGGCTTGTCCTTTCAAGCTTGGCGTAATCGAGTCTGCATTATTTATGCTTTAAATGCCTTAAAAGAGAATATCTCAATTACAGAAATTGCTTTTAATTTAGGCTATGAACATTCGGCAGCTTTTACCGCAATGTTCAGTAAAATTATGGGTTATCCGCCTACCCATTTTCAAAAAAGATTTCATGCACATAATAAATCGCTATAAAGATTTACTCATGTGTATAGTGTCATAGGTATCGATCCATTCGCGTTGAATAACCTCAAAGCCTTGGAGCCGCCAAAACTCTTCAGCCGCAGGTAAAAATGGATGGGTATGCAAATACAAAGTTGTAATTGCTCTGTTTTTTGCATGACTAAACAACATGTTGCATAGCTGAGTCGCGATGCCCTTACGGCGGTATTCAGGCAATACAAACAACTTAACGACTTCTACCGTATTGGACGGTAAATTTAAATCAAAACGATGGTCATACGCCCGATATGCAATGGTACCAATAATACGGTTTTGGTCTTTTACCGTAATAAAGCAGCCCAATGGGTCTTTAACATAGGACTGCTCAAAATTCTGTAAATCTTTAGGAATTTGCCCATGATAGATTTCTGGGAATAACAACTGTCTTGTATAAAGTGCAAACTCCACCGCAGGCTCATAATCTGTTTTGCCAACCACCTGATAATTCAACATATTCATAGCCAAGAATGATCAGGAATCACAATGGTTTTGTCTTGAATCATGGCTTCATGAAACTCAACATCGTAGACACTTTTTAAAAACTTCGGATCGGTGATTCGAGTTTTTGACTCAGGCTTAACCACCTCATGTTGGCGCATAAAAAATAGATGATCTGCAAATAAAAAGGCCAAATTGGGATCATGCATAATTGCAATCACCGTAAAATTTTGCCGCGACAACTGACGCAACTTTTTCATTAAATAAGACTGGTAATAAACATCGAGATGATTGGTTGGCTCATCGAGCAAAATAACTTTTGGAGCTTGCACTAAAATACGGGCAATCATAACCAATTGCCGTTCACCACCCGATAACTCGGTATAAGGACGGTCACGTAAATGCTCAATATCTAAATCAAGCAAAGCTTGGTTTACACGTTCCCAGTCTGATTTTGAAGGTCTATATCTGCTAAAAGCAGCACGCCCTGTAATCACCACATCTTTAACCAAAAATGGAAATACGGTTTTATGAAACTGCGGTAAAAAGCCAAGTAACGCAGCCCGATCTTTTCCTTTAAAGTCCGATAATGGTTTTCCAGAGTAACGAATCAAGCCATCTTTTACGGGTTCTAGACCCGCCATCAATTTAAAAAGTGTCGATTTACCACAGCCATTACGCCCTAAAATCACTGAAAACTGATTTTCGGGAAACTCCAGATGAATATTTTTAAGAACCTGTTTGTGCCCATAGGCATAATTTAACTGATCAATTTGAATCATGCCCAATGAGTCCTCTGTGTTTTCATTAATAATAAGAAAAATGGCGCACCAAGTAACATGGTAAAAATACCAATTGGTATTTCAAACGTCAGTAAAACCCGAGAAAAGTTATCAATCAACAGTAGAAAACTGCCGCCCAGCACCATATTGGCAGGAATACTGTAGCGGTGATCTGGTCCAACCAACATTCTCACAATATGCGGCATAAATAGCCCATATAAACTAATAATGCCAGCAGCAGCCACAGACGTTGATGTACATACAGTTACTAGTACAATTAAAAGAAGCTGTTCCCATCTTGGATTAACACCAACCGCCTGCGCTTCTTCAGCACCGAGTGCCATTAAGTTTAAACGCCAACGCATCGCAAATAATCCGGCAAGGCCAATACAGATTGGTAGCACGGCGTATTGAACTTTTTGCCAAGACGCCTGATGTAAGTTGCCCATCGTCCATTGCACAATCGCTTGTAGTTTAAATGGATCACTTAAGTATTGAATAACGGTAAGTCCTGCCAAAAACAGCCCCGAAACAATCATGCCTGATAAAATTACCATGACTAAAGACGTCTGGCTTTCATGTTTCTGGTGCGCAAATAAATAGGTTAAGCCAACAGCGCATACACCAAAAATAAAGGCTGATAGATTTGGCGAAAGCCAACTTAATGAAAGCGCTAAAGCTGCACCGAACGCTGCACCAGATGAAATACCGAGTACATACGAATCGACTAAGGGATTACGAAACAATGCTTGCAAGCCATTACCCGCAGTTGCTAATGCGGCTCCCACCATAAAGGTCAGTAAAATTCTAGGCAATCTGACATTCACAATAATGTTCTGCATCAGCCTAAATTGTTCTGCATCAAAATATGGTGTACCAAAGACTGCTTGTACCCCCCACCGCAAATAATCCCATGCACTTAATGTTTGAGTTGGTCCAATGAGCAAAGAGATAAAAATCATGAGGAAAGGTAACGGGTAAAACCAATAATATTTCAGCTTTTCCATATTTATGACACCAACACTTTGGCAAGCTGCTCACCATACAACTTGGTTAAAATACGCTGTTGTAAAGCACTTACAGGTAAGTCGGACTGTTCAGGATAAATACTGTGATTTAGATAAATCGCCGTAATAATAATTTTGATGGTATGCGGGTTATATATAAATGCAGGACTCAAATTAAATACCTTTCGGTTTTGTACGGCACTTAAGTCTTGTAATTCTTTTCGTTCATAAATTAGTTTGGGATTGGTATTCCAAAGCACAATATTGTCAGGGTTCCATTCAATTAAAGTCTCAGGGTTTACGTTGGGCTGGTTAGCAGCAGTCTGAACAATGTTGTAAGCACCAGCCAGCTCAATAAAATCATTGGTAATCGACTCCCGTCCTGAAGTAGAAAAAATTCGCCCTCCTGACCATGCATAATAAATCGATTGTTTATTTGGCTGACGTGCAGTTTTGGCTGCGACCTCCGCCACAATTTCATCAGAGAAACTTAAGATTTCTTGAGCACGCTTTTGGGCACCACTAAGAAGGGCAATTTCAGATAGTTCTTCTTTCACCTGTTTATAGGTGCCTGACTCCATTACATATACAGCGATGCCAAATTGCCGTAACAGTTCAATCGTTTGGGTTTGCCCACTTCCCAAAATGACCAAATCTGGTTTTAGCAACACGAGACTTTCAATATTAGTTGCATTGGCTCCTTGTGAAGGTGCTGCAAGCTGCTTATTGGCAATGCGTTGATCTATTTTTGAATAGGCATTAAATAATAAAGGTTGAATATATACTTCGGCAGGTATACCAATCACTTTATGACCTTGCCCTAGCATATAGAGGCCATCTAAACCCGACTCAAACAGAGAAACGATTCTTTGCGCTGGTTTAGCTACACAGACTTTAGTATTTGTACTATCAAAAACACATATTGAATGGGAAGTTGAGTTTTCTTGAGTTTTTCTATTTTGCTCAGATGAAGAGCATCCGCATAGAATCAACAATGTGAGTATGGGAGCCAACAACCTCATGATGGCCCCAAATGCACAAACATAGTGCAAAATAAAAAGATGTGTTTATTTAGTGCATTTTTCATGTGAAAAAAACACCATAAGTGAGCAAGAGTGTTGGAATTATCATTAATACGTTAGCAAATTAAAAGTTGTGAAGAAGATAATTATGATTAAGCAATAAAAATGCCAGCACTACAAATGAGTTTGAATATGCAGCAGAACGAATCTGCTGCTTTTTTATAAAAAAATTAAAATTTACCAGTCTTAAGTAAAGCAATAATTACATATGATTCATGCGTTCTAATTCACGAATTAAGCCAGAATGATCAAGCTCACCGTCTCCGGCAGTAAGCATATTTTCGAATAATTGGCTGACTTTTTGGGCAATAGGTAAATTCAACTCAAGCGATTTAGCATAGCTAACGGCTGTATGAATGTCTTTATGCTGGTTTCGAGCTGTACCTCCCGGTTTAAAATCTCGATTTAACATGCGTTCGCCATGCTGTTGCAAAATCGGTGAATCAGCAAAACCACCTGTTAGTGCTTCTTTTAGTTTTATCGGGTCAGCTCCTGCTTTAGTGGCAAGCAATAAACCCTCACTCACGGTTGCAATGGTAGATGCGACTATCATTTGATTGACGAGTTTTGCCAACATTCCACAGCCAGCATCTCCAACTAAAATTGGTCGCCCCATGGCAGATAGAACATGTTCAGCATGTGAAAATATTTGAGCATCACCACCTACCATAATTGCCAGACTTGCATTTTGAGCACCTTTTTCACCGCCAGAAACAGGTGCATCTAAATATCCAAGTCCTCTTTCTTTACATTTTTCACTTTGTGTCTTTGCAACTTCAACAGGTATCGAACTCATTACTATGACCGTGCTTTCGGGTTTTAGCTGTGAGATTGCACCACATTCTTGAAATAGAATTTCATCACAGGTTTTTCCATCACTGAGTATACAAATCAGAAACTCTACATCTTTTCCAACTTGTTCAAGTTCACTACAAACATGTGCACCAGCTTCTTTTAAACTTTCTGCTTTAGATGAAGTTCGATTCCAAACCTTAACTTGATGACCAGCTTTTAATAAGTTCATGGCCATTGGCATTCCCATAATGCCCGTTCCAACAAAACCAATTCGAGCCATTATTTCATCTCCGTAGCAGTCCGCACTTTAAGTCGCTGTTGTTCTACTTTTAGGCTATCAGACTTTAACTTTGCCAAAAGCAGTAACCCCAAACCGCCCATGGCAACAAATCCGGCAATGGCAAGGAACGCTACTGTATAGGTGCCCGTGGTGGTATATAAGTAGCCTGTTAAATATGGACCAGTAAAACCACTTAAATTACCTACAGAGTTAATTAAGCCAATACCGGCTGCAGCGCCCACTCCTGTTAGAGTCTGCCCAGGGATAGTCCAGAAGATATTAATCGCACTAAATACACCGATTGCGAGCAGAATAAAGCCCACAATAATTGCCCACGGTTGATTCACAATCAAAGCAATCGCGATTGCGAAAGCCGCCATAAGTGCAGCACAAGCACCGTGTTTATAACGTTCTTGTTTACGGTCAGAACGGCGGCTCCATAAAACCATTCCAACCGCCGCAAATGCATATGGAATAGCAGTGAGTAAGCCATTTTGGATAAGGCTGATTTGCATACCGAAGGTATTACGGAACGACTCTAAAACACTTGGTAAGAAGAAGAACATCGCATTTGAACCAGACGTAATTCCAAAATAAACAATTGCCATAATCCACACTAAAGGATTTTTAAACACTTGTTTAATGAGTTCACCTTTTGTTAAAGCAGCATCGGCAGATTGCTGTTTTTCTCGTTCTTCACGCTCTAGCGTATTCATGAGCCATTGACGCTGCTCAGCTGTTAACCACTGTGCTTCTTTTGGGTTATTGGTTAAATATTTTAGGCAAACTAGTCCTAAAATAATGGAAGGAATCCCTTCTAAAACATACATCAAACGCCAGCCTTCATAGCCAATGGTATTGCCCCATTGCATAAGACCGACCGAAATTGGTGCTCCGATAATTTGAGCAATTGGTAACCCTAAATAGAAGGTCGCGAAGACACGGGCACGATATTTAGCAGGAAACCATAAGGTTAAATAAAAAATAACTCCCGGAAAGAAACCCGCTTCTGCAATACCCAGTAAAAACCGTAAAATAATAAATTGAGCCCCACTATGGATAAATCCCATAAGTCCGGCAATAATTCCCCAAGTAATCATGATTCGGGCAATCCAGATCCGTGCACCAAACCGATGAAGTAAAACATTACTCGGTACTTCTGCAATAAAGTAACCCAAGAAAAATACACCCGCACCTAAGCCAAAAATAGTTTGGGTAATTCCAATTGCATCATTCATATGTAGCGCAGCAAAACCAATATTGGTTCTATCTAGAAAGGCCATAATGAATAAAATAATAAGAAACGGGATAATTCGACTCGAAATACGCTTAATTGTCTGCTCTTCGAGAGCAGTGACATTTTTGATATCTTCCATAATAACTCTCACATGAATTGGCGATCACTGCCATTAATTTTGGGTATCTTCTATATGTGCCTGAATGATGCTTTCAAAATTCTCATCTGCTTGGAAACCTAAAGATTCGGCATATTCGGCTTTCACTTGAACCGGCCAACTTTGAACAATCCTTTGAATCGTTTTATCTTCCTGCCACTGCACTAAATCAGTTGCTTGTTTACCGGCAACTTTTTCAAGAGCCTCAAGCATTTGCTTAACGGTAACGGTCAATCCCGGTAAGGGAATAATTCGGTTATCTTGGAGTGCTTCTGAAGAAATTGACGCAGCCTTAATCATTGACTCAACACAGCGTCGTGGTGAAGTAATGAAAACTGGAGTATCTGGTGGGACTGGACAAATAGCCGTTTCACCTTTTAAAGGCTCGCGGATAATTGAACTAAAAAATGTAGATGCAGCTTTATTAGGCTTACCCGGACGAACCACAATTGTCGGTAATCTTAAAACACGGCCATCAATAAAGCCTTTACGCGAATAATCTGAAACGAGCAATTCTCCTACTGCTTTTTGCATACCGTAAGAGGACTTTGGTGTAACCACCGTATCATCTGTTACAACTTCTGGTAATTGACCACCAAATACAGCGCAGCCACTCGCAAAAATGACTCGAGGCATTGTTTGTTTTTTTCTTAATTCTTCTAATAAATTTAAAAGGCCATAAAGGTTTACATCCATTCCCAAGTCAAAATCAGCCTCTGCTGCCGAACTCACCACAGCAGCCAAGTGCCAAACAACATCAATATTTTCTGTGATGTTTGCGACTGTGGTTTTGTCGGTAATATCCCCTACAATCACCTCAATCTTAGGGTCTTGCGGTAAATCATCACCAGCAAATGCATCAAACAAAATAATTTTATCGATAGGCTTAGCTTGATTACCGTCTAAGGTTAGGCTTCCGGTTTTTAAAATCTCTTTGGCAATTTGCTTTCCAATAAAACCCGTGCCACCAGTAATTAACACATTCATACAGGGATCCTTTCCTAATTCTTATTCACTTAAAGATTTTTAATCATCATGAATTAAACGATAAGGAGTCCCTGTAATAATTTCCAATGAATAATTTCTAAATATTGATAACTTTTTAATATCAGTTTTATGATGAAACTTTGACTAAATTAAGTAAGCTTTCTTTTAATTTAAAAGCCCCAAGTCTTCTATGACTTGAGGCTGAGGACTTTACTTACGTTTTGCATTTTTAAGTAAAATATTGATAAATGCTGCGGCTATATCAGACACTGGTTCATCTTTACGTGTCAAAATTCCATAATCTTGGGCATCTAAAATCAGGTCTGTTTCTAAAATCTGTAGTTGTCCTTCTTTCACCTGATCAATCACCATTGCTTCTGGCAACATGCCCACCATAGGTGCACCTTTTAAGATCTGTAAAAAGGTTTGCATCGACATGGTATTTACCGTATTTAAAGGAATTTTGACTTTAGCTCGGGCGAATGCACCTTCCATACGCTCCCGAATGGGTGTGCCTTTAGGATAAAGTACCCACGGCCATTTTAATAATTCTTCTAATGTACAAAACTTTTTCTGGGCACATGGGTGCGCATTATTGACAACAATGCAGAAAGGTTCAGGGCCTAAAGGCTGGAAATCGAAAAACTGGCTTTGCGTAACATCGGTAAAACGGCCTATGGCTAAATCTAGAGTATGTTCACTCAACATTTCCATTAAATGGTCACTGGTCTGTTCAACAACATCGATAGAAAGTAGCGGCCATTGTTTCTTAATTTCGATAATTGAGTTTGGAATTACCACGGCGGTTGCTGCAAATATTCCCCCTACTTTTAAAAACCCATGTCCACCCAATCGTAAAATCTCGATGTCTTCAACAAAATGTTTTGCGTCATTCAAAACACGCTGTGCATAACGAATGACATGTTCACCCAATGCCGTTACGGGCATATTTCGGGGCAGACGCTCAAAAACCTGAAACCCAAGAAGGCCCTCAATTTCCTTTAGCATTTTACTTACAGCAGGTTGACTTAAATTCATCTGCTCGGCAGCCAAATGCATGTTATTGGTTCGAGCTAACGTCTCTAACAAAACCAAGTGCTTGAATTTAAGCCAGTTATTTAAACTTGAGTAAGTCAGATCTGCCATTTTTAAAATTCCTTTTCAATAACCACAGGTTATTAATAATTAAATTATTACGATTGGTGTTTATTAAATAAGAAACATATCATGATTTCAAATAAAAGAAGGATGCTTTAAATGAACTTTACGTTAAATTCCCAGAACTCATTACCAGACGACGCGACTCAAGGATGTTTAATTGGCCGTGCGTGGATTCCAAGTCAAATTTCGGGTCCATCCCCTATTATTTTAAGAGGCAATCAAGTTTTTGATATTTCGGAAAAATTTCATACTATTTCCGAGCTACTTGAAAGCGTTGATCCTTTAAAAGCTTTATCTGAAATTGAAGGAAGACAAGTTGGTTCAATTGATGAGTTATTTGCCAATACTGTCGCCGAGCCAGATACCAACAAGGCATACTTTTTAGCCCCAATTGATTTACAAGTAATTAAAGCGGCAGGTGTTACCTTTGCTGCAAGTATGTTAGAACGTGTGATTGAAGAACAAGCTGGTGGCGATGCACAAAAAGCTCAATCGATTCGTGAAGTTGTACAAGGCGTAATCGGTGATAGTTTAAAAACAATCGAACCCGGTTCTGAAAAAGCGCTACAACTCAAAGAATATTTAATCGAACAAAAAATGTGGTCTCAATATCTTGAGGTGGGTATTGGTACAGATGCCGAGATTTTTACTAAAGCCCCTGTTTTAGCAGCTGTAGGCACAGGACAAAATATTGGTATTCATCCAAAGTCTGAATGGAATAATCCAGAGCCGGAAGTCGTATTAGTTGCCAATAGCCAAGGTAAAATTTTAGGCGCGACTTTAGGTAACGATGTGAATTTACGGGACTTTGAAGGCCGTAGTGCCTTACTGTTGAGTAAAGCGAAAGATAACAATGCATCTTGTGCGATTGGCCCATTTATTCGCCTTTTTGACCATACTTTTACTTTAAATGATATTCGTGCTTGCGATGTTGAACTGCAAATTCAAGGCACCGATAACTTTGTGTTAAATGGGGTGAGTTCTATGTCGGAAATTAGCCGAGATCCTGAAGATTTAATTCAACAAACTCTTAATGAAAACCATCAATATCCAGACGGTTTTGTTTTGTTCTTGGGTACTTTATTTGCACCTACTCAAGATCGAGAACAAGCTGGGGCTGGCTTTACCCATAAAGTAGGAGATGTTGTCCGTATTCATTCACCTAAACTTGGTACTTTGTACAACACGGTTATGACCAGTGACAAAGCAACGCCGTGGAATTTTGGAATAAATGCTTTGATGCGTAATTTGAAGCAGCGTGAATTACTATAATTTTCACGTATTATCGATCGGTTGAATTGCAAGATTCATCTCGTAAATAAACTAAATTTCAAAAAGTATGAGTGAAAGGATCAAAAAATGAATGATCAAAATAAACGGATTTTTTTACGTAGCCAAGAATGGTTTGATGATCCTGAACATGCCGATATGACCGCTTTATATGTTGAGCGTTACATGAATTATGGCTTGACCCGTGCCGAGTTACAATCAGGTCGCCCAATTATTGGAATTGCACAAACCGGGAGTGATTTGACCCCATGTAACCGTCATCACAAAGAACTTGCTGAACGCGTTAAAGCGGGTATTCGAGACGCGGGTGGTATTCCAATGGAATTCCCCGTCCACCCGATTGCAGAACAAACCCGTCGTCCAACTGCTGCACTTGACCGCAACTTAGCCTATTTAGGTTTGGTTGAAATCTTGCATGGTTATCCGCTTGATGGTGTGGTGCTGACCACTGGTTGTGACAAAACTACTCCTGCATGTTTAATGGCAGCAGCCACAACAGATATACCTGCAATTGTGTTGTCTGGTGGGCCAATGCTAGATGGTCATTTTAAAGGTGAATTAATTGGCTCCGGCACTGTGCTTTGGCATGCGCGCAATTTACTCGCGACCGGTGAGATTGACTATGAAGGGTTCATGGAAATGACCACTTCTGCTTCACCTTCGGTCGGACATTGTAACACCATGGGTACAGCGCTTTCTATGAATGCTTTGGCAGAAGCGTTGGGTATGTCTTTACCAACATGTGCCAGTATTCCAGCGCCGTATCGCGAACGTGGTCAAATGGCCTATATGACTGGCAAAAGAATATGTGAAATGGTTTTAGAAGACTTACGTCCTTCTAAAATTATGACCAAACAATCTTTTGAAAATGCAATTGCTGTAGCCTCCGCTTTAGGCGCATCGAGTAACTGCCCTCCTCACCTCATTGCAATTGCCCGTCATATGGGGATTGAGCTGAGTTTAGAAGACTGGCAACGTGTTGGGGAAAATATTCCGCTTATTGTGAACTGTATGCCGGCGGGTAAATATTTGGGTGAAGGTTTCCACCGTGCGGGTGGTGTCCCTGCCGTTCTACACGAATTACAAAAAGCTGGTGTATTACATGAAGATTGTGCATCGGTTAGCGGTAAAACAATTGGGGAAATTGCCAAAAATGCAAAAACCTCAAATGCAGATGTCATTTTTCCTTATGAGCAACCTCTTAAACATGGTGCCGGTTTCATTGTGCTTAGTGGCAACTTCTTTGACAGTGCCATTATGAAAATGTCCGTGGTGGGCGAAGCATTTAAAAAAACCTATTTATCAGATCCAAACAATGAAAATAGCTTCGAAGCACGTGCAATTGTTTTTGAAGGTCCCGAAGACTATCACGCACGTATCAATGACCCTGCCTTAAACATTGATGAACATTGTATTTTGGTTATTCGTGGCGCAGGTACAGTGGGTTATCCGGGTAGTGCTGAAGTCGTCAATATGGCTCCTCCAGCGGAGTTGATAAAAAAAGGGATTGGCTCACTGCCTTGCTTAGGAGATGGCCGCCAAAGCGGAACATCTGCCAGCCCCTCTATTCTTAATATGTCACCCGAAGCGGCTGTAGGCGGTGGAATTGCCTTACTTAAAACCAATGACCGTTTACGTATTGATTTAAATAAACGTTCTGTCAACGTGCTCATTTCTGACGAAGAGTTAGAACAACGCCGCCGTGAATGGAAACCGACGGTCTCTGCCTCTCAAACACCTTGGCAAGAAATGTATCGCAACATGGTAGGTCAATTATCGACTGGCGGTTGTTTGGAACCCGCAACTTTATATATGCGAGTCGTAAACCAAGACAACCTTCCAAGACACTCTCATTAATTTCAGGATATTTGTTATGACCATTATCGGACACAACTTTATTGGCGGTTCACGTAGTGCACAAAGTACAAGCTTATTGAAAAGTGTAAATGCAACAACGGGCGAAACTTTGCCTTATGAGTTTCATCATGCAACCGAGCAAGAGGTTAATCAGGCCTGTGAAGCAGCCAGTCAAGCGTTTAAGACTTACCGTCATACGTCTCTTGAACAGCGTGCTGTTTTTTTAGAAAACATTGCCGATGAACTTGATGCATTGGGTACAGATTTTCTTGAAATTGTCTCACAGGAAACCGCTTTGCCACTTGCACGTCTACAAGGTGAACGTGCCCGTACCAGTGGGCAAATGCGTTTATTTGCCAAAGTGCTGCGCCGTGGCGACTTTTTAGGTGCCCGTATTGATACTGCTTTACCAGAGCGTCAGCCTTTACCTCGACCAGATCTACGCCAGATTAAAATCGGTGTTGGCCCTGTGGCAGTATTTGGGGCAAGTAACTTTCCTTTAGCATTCTCAACTGCGGGTGGTGATACTGCTTCGGCACTGGCAGCGGGTTGCTCTGTAGTGGTGAAAGCCCATAGTGGACATATGGCCACAGCAGACTTTGTAGCGCAGGCAATTGAACGTGCTGTAGAAAAATCGAATATGCCTAAAGGTGTGTTTAACATGATCTATGGTAATGGCGTAGGTGAACCACTGGTTAAGCATCCTTTAATTCAGGCTGTAGGTTTTACGGGTTCATTGCGAGGTGGTCGCGCTTTATGTGACATGGCTGCAGCCCGTCCACAACCGATTCCGGTGTTTGCTGAAATGAGCAGCATTAACCCGATGTTGATGTTGCCAGAAGCCTTAAAAAACCGTGGTGAAAAAATTGCACAGGACTTGGCAGATTCAGTGGTTTTAGGCTGTGGCCAGTTCTGTACCAATCCGGGTTTAATCTTGGGTATTAAATCGGTCGAATTTAGCCAGCTCATTAGCAAACTAACCGACATTATGGGTGCTAAACCTGCACAAACTATGCTCAATGCCGGAACCTTAAAAAGTTATACCGCTGGTCTTGAGCACTTAACCCAGCATCAAGGCATTAAGCATTTGGCAGGTCAGGCTCAACAAGGCAATCAGGCGCAGCCGCAACTGTTTAAAGCGGATGTTGAGCTTTTACTGGCGGGTGACCAGCTTTTACAGGAAGAAATCTTTGGGCCAACCACAGTCATCATTGAAGTTGAAGATAGAGCCCAACTCATTCAGGCGCTACAAAGCATGAATGGTCAGCTGACTGCGACTTTAATTGCCGATGAAGCTGACTTAACCGAGTTTGCAGATGTAGTGCCAGTTTTAGAGGAAAAAGCCGGTCGATTACTTATAAATGGCTACCCAACGGGTGTTGAGGTCTGTGATGCGATGGTACACGGCGGGCCATATCCAGCCACTTCAGATGCACGAGGCACTTCAGTTGGAACCTTGGCCATTGACCGTTACTTAAGACCTGTGTGTTACCAGAACTATCCGCAAAGTTTATTGCCAGAAGCCTTAAAAGACAGCAACCCATTGCAGATTTTAAGACTGGTGAATGGTGAGATGACTAGAGAAGCGATCTAAAAAATAAAAAGAGACCAGATGATGGTCTCTTTTTTATCGATATTCAAATCTTACGTATATAATATAAATTGCCAAATTAACTTGTTTTGTAATTGATATTTTTTAAAAATAAATCAACAGCGTAATCAACCCAAGCACTAATTTCATCGGTTGATATTAAATAATCAGGATGAGTCAAACATTTTAGATGAGCATCACTTCTTAACAGTGATAAAAATATATTTGCTGCGACTTCCGAAGAAGAAGTTAATTCAATTTCTCCTTGTTTAACCGACTTTTCAAGATAACCCGCAATAATATTTGCCAGACGTTGTGGCCCCACTTCAAAGAACTTTTCCGATAATTCCGGGAATCTTACGGCTTCTGCAATACAGACTCTAAAGAATGCCAAACCCGAATGCGATAAAATAAAACACAAATAAGTTTTCCCAATTTCAGTTAAAGCTGAACGTAAGTTTTTGGCCTTTGTCTCAACCAATATAATTTGCTCTTGCATATTGGCACATTTGCGCTCAATGACGGCAGCAAACATTGCTTCTTTATTTTTAAAACAACCATACATGGTGGCTTTTGAAACACCTGCTTCTTTTTGAATCATATCTGTGGTTGTGCCACTAAATCCGTGGATCAGAAAAAACTTTGTTGCTGCATCTAGAATTTTTTGATCTTTCTCTTTGGTTTTAGTGCAATCTAACATACGAACCTACAAACATATTTAGCAATTTCATTCTTAGTGTACCTCATCGAAAAGTTCAAAATCGAGAATTGACGTAATTTTAATAAGATAGTAGAGTACCGATCGGTACAGTTGAGCTTAAGATTTGCCCTGTTCGGTGCAATAAGCTCATTTTAAAATTTAAGGTAAAAGATGAATATACGACCACTCATCGGTTTGGCAGGTGCAATTTTTGCAGCCATGACTGTCGAATTTAATAACCGAATTAGCAGCATTACCTTGGTCGATATTCGCGGTGCAATGGGCATTAGTGTCGACGCTGGTTATTGGGTCAGTAGTATTTATGCCAGTGCCATGATTATTGGCATGATCCTGTCCACCAGTTGGGCCGTTATTTTTTCTATGCGTCGAGTTCTTCTTTTTGCGATAGGACTTTGCCTCTTCTCTAGCGTTTTAATTCCTTTTAGCCCAAATATCGAAATATTTTATTTATTACGGGGCTTGCAAGGACTCGCTAATGGTTTAACCATTCCTTTACTTATGGCCTGTGCCCTTAGATTCCTAGGACCTGAAATTCGTCTATGGGGTTTGGCCTGCTATGCATTAACAGCAACTTTTTTCCCAAACTTAAGTGCTGCACTTGCTGCCTTTTATTTAGATGTGATTGGTTGGAAGATGATATTTTTCCAAACCATTCCTTTTTGTGCTTTAAGTGCTGCGCTGGTTTACTTCGGTATTCCGCAAGATCCATTAAATTACTCAAGAATAAAAACTTATGATTGGACTGGTGCGATTCTAGCCATTATTGGCTTGGCAAGCTTAAGTACCATGCTTTTGCATGGCAATCATTTGGACTGGTTCAATTCAAAATTGATTTGTGTTTTGGCTTTAATGAGTGCCATTACCCTACCTTTATTTTTAATACATGAATGGCGCTATCCAACACCATTAATTAAACCGCAAATGCTCGAAATACGAAATTTTGGCTATGCTGTTATTGCGCTGTTTTGCTTTGTGATTATTGGTATGTCAACCAGTACATTACCCCTTAATTACTTAAGCGCTGTGCATGGTTATAAGCCCACTCAAACCATGTGGATTGGCTTACAAATTGCCGCATTACAGTTTATCTATATTCCAATTGTCATTAAGGTTTTAAACCAAGCTTGGGTTGATAGCCGATATGTACATGGGTTTGGTTTACTTTTGGTGATGATTGGCTGCTTAGGTGCAAGTCAACTTGATACCACTTGGAACCAAGACCAATTCTATTTTTGGCATGCAATCTCATGTTTAGGACAAACCTGTGTAGTGCTTTCGCTCCTCATGATGGGGACAAATAGTGTCCACCCAACTATGGCAATCTATGCTTCGCCTATGATTAATACCCCGCGTGCTATTAGCGGCGTACTCGGTGTGTGTCTTTTGGACTGGGTCAATCGAGTACGTGGTGAATACCATTCAACACGGCTGATTGAAAATACCTCACAACATGTTTTTCAAAATATTCAAGGTCCTGTTATTAACCCGCTTACCCCGCCTGTGCTAAGTGCAGATGGTACCGAACGTGTTTCCGGTGGTTTATCTGCCTTAAATTCTGCGATTCAGGCACAGCAATCGGTGTTGGTGATTAGTGACCAATATCTGATTTTAGCGGGACTTACTGCAATTTTATTTATCGTTATGCTGATTTTGCCAGTTAGAACTTATCCACCACGCATTGCTCTCATTAAGTTAATGAATAGTCATAACTCAGGAAAATCTTTATGAGTACTCTCGAAGCCCAAGATCACTCCATGACCGAGTCACCCAAGTTAACAAAGATGCAATATCTTAAGAAACACTGGGTTATGGTTATTGCATTTATTATCGTTCTAGTTTCCATTTTATGGATTTTAAAAGTTATATTTTTACCTTCTTCAGTGGTTAAAACTGACGATGCACGGGTAGATGTCGAGTACTCAACCATTGCTCCTAAAGTGTCAGGCAATATTGAAGAAATTTATATTAAAGATCACCAGACCGTAAAAAAAGGCCAACTTTTGGCACGGATTGATGCACGAGATTATCAGGCGGCTTTAGCTGAAGCAGAATCTAATTATGCTAAAGCACAAGCTGACTTAAATGAAGCAAAGCTGGCAGTAGAAAGACAACCCACTGTTATCCGAGAAACAGAAGCCCAGCTTAGAAAAGTAGAAGCCGGTATTAAACTCACCAAAGATAATACAGCACGTTATGAGCAACTACAGGCGCTTGGTGCTGAGTCTAGATTGATTACGCAACAGTCAAAAACCACATTGACCGAGCAATATGCCGACTTGGACAGCAGTAAAGAAAAAGTCACAGATGCACAGTATCAGCTCAACCAATATAAAATTCAGGTACAGGCTAAAGAAGCCGCTTTAAAACAAGCTCAAGCTGCGCTTGATAAAGCAAAACTGAATCTGAGCTATACAGAAATTCGATCGCCTATTGATGGCATGATTGGACAAAAGTCTGCAAATGTGGGCAACTTTGTTGGCGCAGGTAATCCACTCATGGTGGTTGTGCCTTTAGATCAAGTGTATGTAGAAGCAAACTTCCGTGAAATTGAACTAAAACAAATTAAAATCGGCCAACCTGTCATTGTTTATGTCGACGCTTACAATGTTGAGTTAAAAGGTGTGGTAGATAGTTTTTCACCATCGACTGGTGCATTTTTCTCGCCAATTTCAGCAACAAATGCGACGGGTAACTTTACTAAAATTGTTCAGCGTTTACCTTTACGCATCAAACTCCTTGAGAACCAGCCGGATATTAAGTTGTTGCGTCCTGGTCTATCTGTTGTGGTTTCTGTGGATACGACTAAATAAACGGAATCAACTGAGCACTTAAAAACTCTAAATGAGCCTCATTGTTAGTCTTACTCCTAATGTGGGCTCATTAAATTCAATACTAAATTTGGCTCGTATTTTACCCTTCTATCCTTTTGTCCTTGCTACTTGAATAGATAAAATACAAAGCAATCCCTAAGCAAATTAGCGCTCCTAATCGATACAGTGAAAAAGGAAGCATTTCATTACCGAACCAGCCAAAGTTATCAATCAAGATACTCATCAAAAGTTGTCCAAAAATCACAGCAACAGTAGCAACCGCAGCTCCGATTCTTTGTACAGCCAGTACCATAATGACAATATAAGGTACGCCACACATAGCACCTAATAACTGCCATTTAGGAACATCTAGTAACGTTAAAGTTTGTTTAGGTTCAAAGTAAAAAATAAGGAGAGCCGTAATTAGAGCACCGACCGAAAAAGTCAGAAAAGCACTACGAAATACACCAACTTTCGCTCCAAGTTGACCATTAATTGCGGCCTGCACACTCAGCAAAGCACCACCAATGACGGCGAGAAGAATCATTAAAATTGTCATGGCTATCTCCTACGCTTTTGCCACAAGTATAAGTGCGACAACAATAAAGATGAGTGCCACTACCCGTTTACGGTCTACTTTTCGATGTGGAGTTCCCAGTAAACCATAGTGGTCGATAATCAGACTTTTAAATACCTGTCCCGCTAAAATGCCAATCATGGTCATTGCAATACCAATAATTGGAGTCGTAATTGTCAAAATAATGACGTAAGCAGGACCAAGAACACCACCGAGTAATTGCCAAGATGGAAGTGTAAAAAATGAAGGACTATTACGTGGGCTAAAAAACAGCATGAGTAGAAAAGTAAGTGCTGCACCCACGCCAAAAATACTAAACGTGGCCCACAACTCACCCACTTCTTTTCCTAACGGCCCTAAAAGCCCTGCTTCGACCGATAGCCCCATACCCCCTAAAATGGTTAGGAGTAGTAATAGAATTTGCATCTACATTGCCTCATCTGTATCTAAGCAACGAATAGTAAGGTAGCCAATTCATCAGAAAAACAGCATAATTCATGAATCACTTTTGCAGAAATTGCACAAATGGATTTAACAAATTCGATTGATATCCGCACGCTTCGCTTCTTTATTAGTGTTTATAACGCGCAAAACTTCTCAAATGTAGCACGTAAAGAAGATGTATCAGCGTCTATGATTTCACGCACCATTCAACAACTTGAAGATGCATTGGGCCAGCAACTTTTCTACCGAAATACGCGAGCAATCACACCGACCGAATCGGGCAAATTATTTTTTGAGTACGCGAAAAAAATTACCGAACAATTTGATGAAGCCCAAAAGGCATTGCAAGATAAAACCATAGAGCCATCGGGACTCGTCCGCATTAATGCCCCTGTGTTTTTTGGTCAACGGCATATTGCGCCGTGGTTGGCGGGTTTATCAGAGCGTTACCCAAGGCTTCTAATAGAACTCATTCAAACCGATGAATTTATAGATCCATTACGCGAAAGCACAGATTTAATATTTCGTATTGGAGCACTGACTGATTCATCATTTCATGCACGTATTTTTGGTACACAAAAATATCATTTGGCAGCGTCTCCTCAATATATTGCCAAATACGGTACGCCTGATCATCCGACAGAACTTAATCAGCACAAATGCCTAGTCTATAAAGGTTTTGAAGGTCCTAACCGCTGGTTAGTAAGAAAGCCCAATGAAGAATGGGTACATTATCCAATTACTCCATTGCTGTCTTCAAACAATGCCGAGAGTTTAATGACAGCCGCGCTTCATGGCATGGGGATTGTTTTATTTCCTGATTGGCTGATTGGCGAAGCTTTAAAACAAGGTGATTTAATAAAGCTTTTACCTGAATATGAAGTCGCGATTAAATCACACCCCCAGCATATCGCAGCCATTTATCCCAATGTTCGCCATCCGCCCTTAAATATTCGAGTGGTAATAGATTATTTTGCTGAAATCTATGGAGACACACCGTATTGGCAGAATTAAATTTTTCTTTTAATCATCATTTGTAAAGACAAAAACACCTGATTGCAGCAATCAAATAAACTCTGAAATCAGGGATCACCGTTAGATACTAATTAATTGCTATCTCATAATGAAAATTATCGGCCAAACCATAAGACTCACGGTATTCGACTGCTACGCCTTCAAGATTTTTTGCGATACGGCATACCTTCACTAAAGGGTCTTCAAGGTGATTATTTAAATGGCTATCTTTGATATTTTTCTCAAAAGTTAACCGTTCTGTTGCAGTAGAAATAAATTGACCGCAGTGCTGATAATAAAAAGGATAAAGTAGATTCCCAAACTCAGCGATTGGAATTTCTTCCAGATTTTTAAATAAGCGTTCAGGCAGCCAGATTCTTTCGCTTAACACAACGACGTCTTCATGCTTACGAACACGCTCGATATAAATCAGCTTTTCGGTGTGCCCAAGCCCTAACTCGGCGTTTACTTCCGGCATTGCATCACACACTTCTACTTTTTTGATTTGTCCTTGTGGCTGAATAAAATCGCCTTTTTTATTACGTAGTCTAAAAAAACGGATGAGTGAATTTTCAAAATTAGGTTGTTTGAGGAAAGTTCCTTTTCCTTGCTGTTTAACCAATAAGCCATCTTCAACCAGTCCTTCAACCGCCTTTCTAACGGTTCCTACCGATACGCTATACATTTGCGCAAGTTCTTGTTCACTTGGAATAGGCTCTTCGACTGTCCATTTTGACTGGATCAGTAGTTTTTGAAGTTCCCAACGGACCTTTTCATATCTTGGCAATTTAAAATTTTTAAATGCAGTCTCATCAAGCATTTGCGTTAAACATTATGAAATCGATTTGACAATATTAGCATAGTTCTGTGTAATACAAAAAAGCAAACATATATATGTTTAGATGTTTATATATTTATCAAGGAAGATAATATGACCGCATTGATGCTGATAGCTTTAGCTGTATCTATAGGCTTAGGTTATAAAACAAAAATCAATATCGGATTTTTTACGATAGCGTTTGCTTACCTGATTGGTTGCTTTGGCATGGGTCTTAAACCTTCCGAAGTTATTGAATTATGGCCTGTCAAAATTTTCTTTATTATTTTATCTGTCACTCTGTTTTATAACTTTGCTTTGGCAAATGGCGCTTTAGAAAAACTTGCCAGCCATCTCTTATATAAATGCCGTAAGTTTCCTCAGTTTTTACCTTTAGCGATTTTTTTCGCAGCAACCATTATTGCTGGCCTAGGTGCTGGTTTTTATACGGTACTTGCCTTTATGGCACCCATTACACTGCTGCTGTGTAAAAAAACCAATATGAATATGGTTATTGGCGGGATGGCGGCAAATTACGGCGCTTTAGCTGGCGCAAATTTTATGACATCACAAAGTGGCATTATTTTCCGAAGCTTAATGGAAAATACTGGTATTAGCTCACAAACCGCTTTTTCATATAGCAGTGGAATTTTTGTATTAACTTTAATTATTCCAATTGCGGTGTTGGGCATTTATACCCTGTGGAATAGAAAAAGTAATTCAATTGTGATTGAAGATCAAAAGCCTGAGCCATTTGACAAAAAACAGAAACAATCCATCTTCCTTATTGTTTTAATGATGTCGATTGTTTTAGTTTTTCCAATCTTGCACCTTGTTTTTCCCGATGTAAAAACGATTAGCTTTTTAAACTCCAAAATTGATATTGCCTTCCTTGCCATTACCTTCTCGCTCATTAGTTTACTTATGAAACTTGCCGATGAGAAAAAGGTCATTGCTCTTGTGCCTTGGGGAACACTAATCATGATTTGCGGTGTTGGTATGCTCATCGCATTAGGTGTGAAACTTGGCATTATTACGACCCTATCTGAATGGTTAGCAAACAATGTTCCTGTGTGGGTTATACCAGTACTGTTATGTCTGATCAGTGCCATTATGTCTGTATTTTCAAGCACTCTAGGTGTAGTTGCTCCTACCTTATTCCCAATTGTTCCGGCGCTTGCACTTAGCTCTGGCCTAAATCCACTTGTGCTGTTCATTTGTATTGTAGTTGGCGCTCAGTCTACAGCGATTTCCCCTTTCTCCTCTGGCGGTAGCCTCATTATGGCTTCAGCTCCTGCAGATATCGACAAAACCAAATTTTTTAATCAACTGTTATTTAAAGCAATTCCTGTAGGAGTCATTGCCGCTTTAATCACTATTTTCGCTTTAAAATTTGTAATGTGAGATGAAAATGAACTGTATAGATACACATGCACATGTTTTTTCGACACAGGACCACAGTATCGAAACAGCACGTTATGCACCTGATTATGAGGCAACTGTACAAAGTTTTATCTCTCATCTTGATGAATACAATTTCACGCATGGTGTTTTGGTTCAACCCAGCTTTTTGGGTACCAATAACCAAGCGATGTTAAACGCAATTCAGCAATACCCTAAGCGTTTAAAAGGGATCGCCGTTGTTCAACATACGACGACTTTTGAGGAGCTAGTGAATCTCAAGGCACAAGGCATCGTTGGTGTTCGCTTAAATCTATTCGGTCTTAACCCTCCTGCGCTAAATACGCCTGACTGGCAAAAATTTTTACGTAATGTGGAAAGCCTCAACTGGCAAGTTGAATTACACGCACCGCCAAAATATCTGGTTCAGCTTTTGCCACAATTAGATGAATACAGCTTTGATGTCGTAATTGACCATTTTGGCCGAGTTGACCCTGTTAAAGGGATTGAAGATCCGGATTATCAGAAATTTTTAAGCTTACTTAACGTAAAACAGCACTGGATTAAAGTGTCCGGTTTCTACCGTTTGGGTGCCGCTCCAAACAACATAAATACGGCACGACTGGCCTATAACATTCTTAAAGAAAAAGGCTTTTTACACAAACTCATTTGGGGAAGTGATTGGCCACATACCCAACATGAATCTTTAATTACTTATGAAAATGCATTTAGAGCTTTTAAACAGATTGTGTTTGATAAACACGAGCAATGTTTAATTTTAAATCAGAACCCTACCGAGCTGTTTGGTTTCTCACGTACATAAGGAGTATGTATGAAAAATGATATATCTATATCGGAAGTAGAAAAGTCAACGATCCGTAAACTCTCTTTTCGTATTCTTCCTTTCCTCATTCTTTGTTATTTCATCTCATATATTGACCGAGTAAACATTGGTTTCGCCGCTTTAACCATGAATCAAGAAATTGGTTTAACCGCGACTGCCTTTGGTTTTGGTGCGACATTATTTTTTATTGCATATGTCATATTTGAAATTCCAAGTAATATGGCCATGGAAAAGCTAGGTGCACGTATCTGGATTGCCAGAATCATGATTACTTGGGGCATTGTCGGTTGCTGTACCGCCTTCATTACTGGCCCTATTTCATATGCAATCTCACGGTTTTTACTTGGTGCTGCCGAAGCCGGATTTTTTCCTGGTGTATTACTGTATTTAACCCTATGGTTCCCTAAACGATATATGGCTCGAATTGTTGCCGTATTTATGGTTGCCATTCCTTTATCTAATTTTATTGGTTCACCATTATCTGCCTTACTGTTGGGCTTACATGGTTTAGTTGGTTTAAGTGGATGGCAAGTGCTTTTAATTTTTGAAGCATTGCCTGCAATTCTTCTTGGCATATTATGTTTAGTTTGGCTTCCAAATAAACCGAATCATGTTAAATGGTTAAGTTCTGAGGAAAGAGAATGGCTATCGAGTACCTTAACTTTTGAAAAAAACCAACAGTTAAATACTGAAAAACAAGACAGTGCCGAACAGAAAAAGAGTAAGTTCAAACTGCTGATTACCAATAAATATCTATGGTTCTTCGCAATTATTTATGCAGGAAGTTCAGCAACCAGCAATATTTTATCATTATGGATGCCTCAGATTTTAAAGGCTTTCCATTTAACTGCCATGCAGACGGGTCTTTTAAATATGATTCCGTTTGGTTTAGCTGCTGCTTTCATGATTGTTTGGGGCGTACATGCCGATAAAAGTGGCAATAAAAGTCTCAACACAGCCATTCCATTATTTGTAACCAGTTTTGGTTTGCTTCTTACTATTTTTACCTCGTCTTTAACTTTGAGCTTACTTTTATTCTCACTCGTTTTGATGGGTAACTATGCCATTAAAGGTCCTTTCTGGGCATTGGTTTCTGAGCGCTTACCGCCGACTCTGGTAGCCGTAGGCATCGCAGCGGTTAATACCATTGCGCATATCGGTACTGGGCTTATGAACTCTATTATGGGTATAGTCAAAGATTATTCGGGTAGTTTCCCTGTTTCACTTTTACCGCTCTGCATTCTGACATTTATTGGCGCCGTGATTGCGTTGTATTTAGGAAGAAAACCAACTTTACCGAAAGCACAAAAGGTTCAAAAATTGGTTTAGGTTTTAGAAATAACAGATTTAATAAAAAGAGACCCATTGATGGTCTTTTTTTTATTTATAACAAATATATAGATGCTAAGATGAATCAATATTTTCTTATTTTTATATGAAAACTATAAGTTTGTCTGTCTTTACTCCAACAAAAAGCCCATCTTCCGATGAGCTTTTTATTTAATTAAGATTATCAAATGCATTAGACTTTAAATTCTGCTATTACAAAGTTTTTTACTATTTCATCAAAATTTGGTTTCAGAAGAGTTGGCTTGCTATCTTTTATAGTTATATACCAATAACTTGCTGCAACTCCCATGCTAATTAAAGCTAACAATTTCATTGCTCACCTCACTTATTGGGAAGAGTGGACTTCAACTTAACATCCGCGTTTGTAGCGTTCCAACTCGTTTTAACGAGGTTTCTGTATATTTTTTAAGCAATGTGTAATAAATAAGCCTACAACTTTGAGAGCCTTCTTTAACGCCCATAATTTAGATAAATTAATGTTTTCCAAATCTTATACGAAATCCCATAGAATGCCCTTCTTCTTTGACTTTAATAGTATATAAGTATTTAATTTTATTAAAATCTTTCCTCATTTCTATATCAACCACTCCATCTTGCTTCTGTCCAGTTATTTCAACTTTATAAGAGTAAAGTGGCCGTTCAGCATCAGTATAAAAATCAGATCCATACTGCTTAATACTGTAGTCTTTAATTTTTCCAAATTTCTGTCTTATGGTTTTATCTGTATATACCACTGATTTAACCCTTTGTGTATTTTCTTTATTATTAATAAATAAGTAGCCACTTCCAATAATAAGAATAAATATAGTGATCAAAGCGATATTTCTTTTTTTCATTAGATCTTTAAATTCTATGTACATATATTTCTAAAAATATTTAGGGAAAAATATTCTATCAAATTTCAATATATTATTTTAAGATTTAATCTAATACTTAAAGAACTTTAACTAATTTTATTAATGCTAGGGATAGCCTCGGGTTTATTTGAATATATCAGCACCCTTTTGTAAGTAAATTTCCCAATTCTTCATTAAGCGATTAATATTTTCTGCATACGAATACAATGAGGGATCGTATCCATCCGTAGGAGGTATATATTTAATAAAACTTTCTATTTCAGCAGGATAATCAAAATCTGTATAAATACTTTCTACCTCATCTAAAGGATCTTCAAAACTTTCTCGATTAATCCAAAGCCAGCTAAGAAGTATATAAAGCCATTTTTCCCTAATCATCGAATCTTCATTAGTCTCTGAACATAATTCATTCAAAAAGGGACCGATATCATCTGATTCACTCGGTATAAGGAATGATAGTTCAAGTTCAGCGTTAGTATAGTCTTCCGTTAATAAACTATTTTCTGCTTTTTTTATTGGTATTTCTGAAGTGAGAAGATTATTTTTATAGCCCCATTTGATATCACACCATGAAAGTGTCACCTTTTCATTAATAAAATCAGCAGGTATTGGATACAAATTCATGTCATTGTGCCTCTGGGATCATAAAAATCATTAATTCTAATATTTCCCGAATACTTATTAATTTGATCTTCAAAAAAATTTTTAAGAAAAAACAATATAATTTCGATAGTTTAAAAAAGCTTACTCTTTCGAGTAAGCTTTATCCTTAGGAGTTTTCTACTGATAAATAATGATCACTATAATTCAAAAAATTACTAGCCTTGATCAAAATTAAATAATCTGAATCTAGTTGATTAAAGTCTGATTAATCAATGATTCAATTTTTTGAGAAGCAACAGAATTATAGTAAGTACATTCATTCTTTGCTTCTTCAATTGCACTTTGGAAAGAAATTACATCCTCGTAATTATTAAATGAATCAAGTGATTTTTTATAACCTGCAACAATACTATCAATTGAAGTGTTAGGATTCTTTTGCCAATAACCTGAAGCTAGTTTATTGTCTATATTCATATACACCGAAACTGTATAATACTTTGGATCGTTTGCCTCTGTATTTAAATAAGCCCACTGTACATTACCCCATTTTCCAGTAACAGCATTACTTCCAGCTAAAGAAACATAGTCTGAAAAGTTATTAACGCTAACACCATTAACAGAAGCTAAACTTTCTGTATTAGTAATTACATAGTAAGGGACTGAATAATTTGTTCTTTCAACCTGAAAACACTTAGCTCCTGCAGGAAATGTATTTTTTTTAGTTAAAGCTAAAAAATTTTTAAATTGATCACCAATAGATTCTCGATGAAAAAATACGCTTGTAGGAATTTTCTCTGCAAGCAGATTCCAATATACGGCGGTTCTGTCACTTATTCTGACATTCTTTAAATCAATCCAGCGCCCTTTCTCTTCTACGACAATATTCTTAAGGCCATCTTTGTTATAAGGGGTTTTTCGAAGAGTAGTTCCATCTTGTGAAGTAGATCTTAAAATATATCGTCTATAACCTAATGGATACTTCGTCTCATCTGGTCTGTAAAGACCATCTGTGCTTAACATTAGGCGACCAATATCTGGTTGAGTGTTTTTATCTAATTTAAGATAATCTGCATACCAAATATTTCCGTTTCTTGAATTTCTAGTAATCTCAACAAATGTATTATCAAACTGAATAGATGCCCATTTGTAAGAAGTAGTATTATCAAACTCGCTACTAAGAATTTCATCTTTTGTTGTTGTAACTGTATCACTACTTCCAGTCCCGCCACCACAGCCGACCATAAGACCTGAAAGTAGAAAAAGGAAAATAGCTTTATTAAGTGTCATAAAATTTACTCTTTTTTATTGAGTGGTATAAAATGCGGTTAAGCATAATAAGTTAAAATTTTATTATAAGAAATAATTAATTTTCAGATTTAACTTCTTAATTATCAGACGTAATAATAAAAGTTTAAGTAAGTTAAAAAGGTAATCAATTATTAAAAATTAAATTTATTACTTCATTTAAATTGAAAAAATATTAATTCCTATTTCAAAAACCTCTCCACCACCATATCCCGCTCATCCAAACTATTTGAGCTTAAAATCTGGAACATCAAGCCATCAATTAGGTTTAAAACCAAATTGGCATCGGGCTTTAATGCATGAGTTTCTAAACTAAAAATCAGGTCAAAAATCTCATGAAGCAACCATTTTCTATACTCTATTGCCATATGGTAAGCCTGTGGGTAAGCGATTTTAATTTCAAAATAGGCTTTTAGTAAAAGGTAGTACAGGCTATTAAAGTTGGCATGTAAAACAATAATTTCTTTGAGTTTATCTTTTGAAGTGCGGTAATGGCCTGAGTAAATAATGGAGAGCACTTCTTCTCTGAGCAAGCTTTTTTGAAAGGCAATGCACATTTCAATTAAACCTTCTTTTGAGCCAAAATATTTATAAAAGGTGGATTTGGTAATTTGGGCTTCTTTAGCAATCAGGTCTACGCCCGCTGTGTGAAACCCGTAAGTTGTAAATAGGTGTATGGCAGTTTGAAGAACATATAGTTTTTTCGAAGATATTTCTAAATTTGACATAGTTTTGCCGTTATAAATTCTTGTTGTTTCTAAATGAGATTAAAAAGCCTGTGCCTTTTCTGGGAGAAAAAAAGGCACAGCAAAGCCGTAAAGACTGTGCTTGGCACATCTCAAGTTTTATTGTTGCTAAGTTTTAGACGTAATGATTTAAAGCCTGAAAAGCCTATAGGCAATCAAGTTTCTTTAAAGTGATTTAAGTTGTGTCGAGATAGTTTTTGACAGTGACTGCCAATAATTTATGAATGTGCATAGCCAACTCCTTCTTTTGGGAGTTCTGCCGAAACATTATAAATTATGGTGGCAGAACGGAAGCGGGTTGACGGACTGGTTTCAACTCCAGCACACTCGAAAGTGTCCCACTCCCGTCCTACCGCTACGGGAGGGAACGAGGTGTGCACACAAAACTATTCCTCAGAAGAAATAGTCCTGAAGTGGTTGAAATAGCGGTCCGTCAAAACCGACTGGCAATGTAGGCCAGCCCGCAAAGGATAGTATCCAAGTCACTTACAGTCAAGCATACAAAATGACATTTGCTTTAAAATAGATCATTAAAAAGTAAGGATAAATAGTTAAAATTTATTGTTAATTTTTTATTTATAAAAATGCATAAAAACAAAACACTCTACTCGTGTCACTGCTCAAATATCCGTTCCAATTAGCAATTCTTTTAGCCGACCTTGAGCCTTTTATGGCAACTTAAATGGAAATACGTAAATGACATTACTAGCCATAGGATAAATCCCTAAGCTTTCGGTTCTTTCTTTCAATTGTTCTATAGAAAGTCCTGAAATCGGTTCACGCCCGCCCCAAACCAACAAGCCTTTTTTAGCATAGTCTTCGAGTACTTCTATGGTTTTTCCATTTTTAAGCTCAATCACAACATTTTTTTCTTTAATTGGGAATAATTGCGCATTTTCATCGGTAACGAACAGGGTCAGGCTTATAGCTGTCGCTATTTGTTCTTGGTATGGCGCGATAATAATTCCATTACTAGCGACTGGCGTGATGCTCAGTTGTGAAAACTGCAAATCAGTTATAGCATCTTGATTGGGAGCTCGACCACTCCATATAAGAATGCCTTCAGGGAACGCGGCTAAAGGTTCTTGGCTGTCATTTATCTCTAGTATTTTTCCGTCATCAAATTTAATAACCAGACTTTGTCCTGCATAGCGTGTTAAAGCACTATTTTGGTCAACAGCAAAAATTTTCATTTAATTTCATTCCCCAACAGCCAAGCATAAGATCATAACGGTTAGCTATCTTTTTAAGTTGGTATTTTTGTGAAGGTTTATTAGAGGGTATTTAAATAATTATAATTTTATTCGATTAAAATCTTAAGTTTAAGTCATGCTAATTCACAGTTTCATATTGAATTAAAATAAAATTCCTATCTACATAAGAAAACAATTCAGATAGTTAAATTTCTAACTTAATTATTATAGGAACTTATACAATAAAACTATACAGTTCTGTATACCCCACTTTGTTATCATTCGGGCCAATTCATGAAAATAACAAGGAGTAATATGGCAACCCCGTATATAACTATAGGCTGCCCAACATCTGGGGGTGGCAAAGTCATTTCTGGGAACAGCAAGTTTCTAATTGATGGTATTCCCGTTGCCTGCGTTGGTGATAAAGCTACATGTCCCACACATAAAGTTCTTGCAACCATTGTGTCTGGTGACCCATACATGCAAATTTTTGGGAAATCTGCAGCACGAGTGAACGACTCACTTTCATGTGGCTGCAAATTACTTCCGCAACAAAATCTAGTTGTTCAAGATAATGGTGGTAGCACTGGTAGTAATAGTAGTTATAAAAATACTCAACAATCTACTCAAGAAAATTTTATTGAAAAGAAAGATTTTGAGATTGAACTAGTTGACTTAAAAGTTACACCTTTTATTCCCCTTGGAGTTCCTACCTCTGAAGGTAAACCATCAAATAAAGAACATTCATTTTTCATAAAAATAAAAAAAGGAATATGTGATGCTATAAGTCTAGAAGTTGAGCAGGACGGAACCTTTGTAGAAGTAAAGAAAATACAAAAAGCTTTTTCCTCTGGTCAGCAAATTTCACTCAATTGGGATGGCTTTATTGATCCTAGACAGTATCGTGGACAACAAATCCCTCTAAATTCTTAAAATATTTCTTCTCAAAGGCTTCAGGGCTTA